>CAWVKS010000008.1:0-740126 GCA_963930055.1 uncultured Bacillota bacterium
ATAGCGCATATGGTTTCCCGCATCCATTAAGCATTTCAGCTCAAACCGCGCAACCTTGCAGACCTGCTTTGCCATGCCTACACCTTCTCAAAGAACGTATCCGGCCTGTTCGGATCGAAGATCTCGTTACAGGTCATGACCGTCACCAGATTTTCGGTATCGCTCAAGTTGATGATGTTGTGCGTCCAGCCGGGAATCATGTAGACCGCTTCGATCTTCTCCCCCGATACTTCGAACTCCACCGTCTCGCCGGTGTTGATGTTGCGCTCCTGGATGAGGCCGTGACCGTGCACCACGATGAACTGCTCCCACTTGCTGTTGTGCCAATGCTGGCCCTTGGTGACGCCCGGCTTTGAGATATTGATGGACACCTGCCCGCAATCCTGCGTGTGCATAAGCTCTGTAAAGCTGCCGCGGTCGTCCACGTTCATCTTCAGCTCGTACTTGAACTTGTCCGCCGGGAGATAGGTCAGGTACAGCGAGAACAGCTTCTTGGCGAAAGAACCTTCCGGCATCTTCGGCATCAAGAGCGTCGCGGGCTGGGATTTGAACTGCTCCAGCAGATCGACGATCTCTCCCAGCGTCACCTTGTGAGTGGTGGGCACATAGCAGTAGCGTCCGTTTTCTGTGGGGACGGGATTGAGGCCGTCGTACTCGCAGTGCGCTTCCTTGTCCTCCAGTAAATCGAACATGCCCTCGATGAGGTCGTCGATGTAGAGCAGCTCCAGTTCCGTAGAGCGATCGTTGACCGTGAAGGGCTCGTCGTTCGCCACTGCCCAGCAGAAGGTCGATACGGCAGAATTGTACTTCGGGCGGCTGTGCCCCATGAGGTTTGGGAAGCGGTAGACCGCTACCTTCACGCCGTTCTCTTGCCCATAACGGAAGAACAGCTCCTCGCCCGCCAGCTTGCTCTTGCCGTAGTCGCTCTGGCCATACCGCCCGATGAGCGTCGCCTGAATCGAAGACGAGAGCATGATGGGCGACTGATTGCCATGCTTCTTCAGCGTGTCCAGCAGCGTGGAGGCAAAGCCGAAGTTGCCCTGCATGAACTCCTCGTTGTTCTGCGGGCGGTTCACACCCGCGAGGTTGAACACGAAGCCGCAGTCCGTGCACCAGGCGTCCAGCTGCTCCGGGGTGCTGTCGAGGTCGTAGCAGTAGATGTTGTCGATGTGGATATTCGGGCGCGTGCGGTTTTTGCCGTCGCGAATGTTCTTCAGGTTGTTCACAAGGGCCGTGCCGACCATGCCTTTCGCGCCGGTAATGAGGATGTTCATGCTTTCCCCGCCTCCCAGTTTGCCAGCGCTTCCTTGACATAGTCCGTGGTGAGGATCTTCTTCACCGTGCCCTCCACATCCAGGCGGTTGGTATTGTGGCTGGTGTAGCTCTCGTCCGCCATGGTATGCACCTGTCCCTTGACTACATACTTATCGTAGTTCAGGTCGCGGTTATCCGCCGCCACGCGGTAATAGTTGCCCATGTCTTCGCTGCGCAGCCGCTCCTCGCGGGTCATGAGGGTTTCGTATAGCTTCTCCCCGTGGCGTGTGCCGATGATGTGCGTGCCCGTATCGCCGAACAGCTTCTGCACCGCCTTGGCCAGATCGCCAATGGTAGAGGCATCCGCCTTCTGGATGAACAGGTCGCCTGGATTGGCGTGCTGGAAGGCGAACATCACCAGATCCACCGCCTCGTCGAGGTTCATGAGGAAGCGGGTCATGTTGGGGTCGGTGATGGTAATGGGATTGCCCGACCTGATCTGGTCGATGAACAGCGGGATCACCGAGCCGCGGGAGCACATGACGTTGCCATAGCGCGTACAGGCGATGACCGTACCGCCACGCTCCGCAGCCACACGGGCGTTGGCGTAGATCACGCGCTCCATCATGGCTTTGCTGATGCCCATGGCGTTGATGGGATAGGCTGCCTTGTCCGTGGACAGGCAAACCACGCGCTTTACCCCCGCGTCGATGGCTGCATGGAGAACGTTGTCCGTGCCGATGACGTTGGTGCGCACGGCTTCCATGGGAAAGAATTCGCAGGAGGGCACCTGTTTGAGCGCTGCAGCGTGAAAGATATAGTCTACCCCCGGCATGGCATCCCGGACGGACTGAGGATTGCGCACATCGCCGATGTAGAATTTAACCTTCTTCGCGTGCTCTGGGTGCTTCGCCTGCAGCTCGTGGCGCATATCGTCCTGCTTTTTCTCATCGCGGGAAAAAATGCGGATCTCCTTGAGGTCAGAGTCAAGGAAATGTTTGAGGACCGTGGAACCGAAAGAACCAGTGCCGCCTGTAATCATAAGTGTTGTGTTATCAAATGTAGACATAATCTATTTCTCCTTACTTTTTGAAAATCTATTGCGCAAAAAAGAAATTATCGTTACAATTTTCTTTTTGTCAAAAACCCAATTAATCAGCAAAAATAACAAGAATGCTACCACCGACACGCAACAAGCTTTCATCACCCAACCAATGACCGAGACTGCATGAATAGGGCTTGCTATATAAAATAATCCCACTACCATGATTGCTGCTATTAAATCGGCAACATAGGTCTTCAAAGTACTTCTCATCGTCTTTCCTATTAAATGCTTGTGGAGGTAAAATATGACATCAGTCGTTCTGTACAGATAAGAGCAAACAGTACCAATAAGCAATCCATATAAACCCAGATCGGTAAAGAAAAAAAGTATCAGCGACACCACAATATTGATAATTGCTTCTAATATTGCAGCATTTTGTGTTTCCTTAAAGTGACCAGCTACATTTATTGTAATAAGTGCTGGAATACGGATTTGATTCATCAAGAGTATTAAAGCAAACAAAATGGGAAGGAAACGATCAACATATTCCACATCATTAATTCCAGTTGTATATACTTCTACAAAAGGAAGAATCATAACTATAGCAATCGAGCATACCAAGAATAGCACAAATGAAATTACAAATTCATATAACTCATATAATTCTTCATATCGTTTTCTGTCACTGTGATATATTCTTCCAAACGATGACTGCGTTGCCTGCATAAATGTTGTTTGAATAATTGAATTCATCTGACTAAAGACCATATTATAAATGCCATAGACACTCACTGTTTTCAGACTTCCAAAAATAGTCAGTATAACTACATCCGTATTGTTCACAACAATTCCCGCAATACTATGAATCAGCACATTCCATCTTTTGCTTATAGCTTTAATGTTAGGCCGTTCATAGTAATCTAATTTACAATATTTGTGCCTGACATAGATCACATATCCAGCGTTTTTAATTGCAATACAGGCCAGATTTATTAGTTGTACAGGTACTATGCCAAGCCCACTATTAAGTGCAGTGACTCGTAGTACGCATGAAAGCGCAGTACTGAAACTATCTAAAATATAAAGAACATAGATTTTTCTATCTGCATCTAAGAGCGCTTTATACTTTCCTCCCATAATATAGGAGACGATATAACTTGCACCTGTAATAAATGTCAATAAACCAGCAGTAAAGAACTCCACTTCCCTGCTAACCGCTAGAGGAATAAGAATCGAGATACTAATCAGCGCAATTACAAAAATTGCCGATATTTTTTTATATTCCCTTCCAGTTGCCGTGAAAATTCCACTAACTGTCTTCCAATCACCCGTTGTTAATGGATCATACAGTGCCTGAATTGATGCGGTGCCCAAACCAGCTTCAAGTAGCACCAAATACGCCATTGCTTGATTGATCGAAGTGGTCAATCCATTAAGCGTCGAACCAAACGCAAGTAATATATATCTTTGAACAATAAGCCCCGATATTAATGAGACTACCCTGCAGACAATTGACATTGTCATATTCTTTGAAGCTGCTCTCATTTACTCTCCTATGATTCTTAAAATTTTATCTATAATGCAATCATTCTGATATTCAAACTTTCGAGCTGATTTCGAGAGTCTATCCAACAGGGATTGGTTTGTGGCTAATTCCTTACACGCGTTAAAAATACCGTTGACCGACATTTCACAAATAAGTCCGTTAACTCCATTTTCAACCACTTCTGATGCCGACTCATAGTTCGTTGTGATAACGGGTTTTCCCAGCAACAATGCCTCATTTGCAACCATTGGATGCGCCTCAAATTGTGATGTTAGTACAAATACATCACATACACGAACCACCGGGAATGGATTGTTCAATCCTCCAGTCAACACAACCACATCAGATAGTTTTTCTTCTCTAATTGCTTTTTCAATTTGCCCAAATTGCTCACCATTACCCACAATAACCCAGCAAAAATCGACATTTTCTGTCTTTAGTCTTTTTGCTGTTTGGATTACACGATCAAATCGCTTCTGTTCCGCAAATCTTCCGGAAGATACGAATTTAATTGCATGTTTTTCTAAAACCTCCAGAACATGAGTTTTATTCTTTCCATCTTCCAATACGAGTTCAATGGGTATCTGTGCTTTGCTTCGTATGGAATCGCTTCTCAACGTGTTATAGACATATTCAATTTTTTCAGACGAAAGCCCAGATTTTTCCTGAAAGTTCTTTTTTCCCGCTTTAGAAACACAGACAATTTTATCGAAATCACTATACAACCAGCGAAGATTCTCCGCACCGCCACAAATCCTTTTCACATTATCATAATCATTGTGTACCCAAGCAATTTTTCGTTTGCATTTGATTTTCGCAACAAAAGAAGTTGCAATGCTTTCCTGATACGCAACTACGCAATCATATTTATTATCATACTTTTTCACAGCATACGCATAAGCAATATCGCTTGTTACTTTATGACTAATTTTCCCAACAGCTGCCAAAAGACCTCTCAGCGTAATCAGGTCATATCGACCCAGATTTTTTAATTTGTGGCGTGGCGCTGAAACCGCTTGCAGAAACTTATCTTCTACCAACACATTTGTTATGTCCTGTGCTTGTTCAAGTAATTCTCCATAACGATCCATAAACAGAACATCGATATCCAATTTATCTTTACCCATAAAGAAGAGAAGGTTCAATAGTGATGTCATTGATCCACCAAAGCCGATTCCCTGGAGAACAAATAGTACTTTTTTCATTTTTTTCTCCCCGTAAGCGGCTCATCCGGGCGTAATCCCATAAGTTTCTTCACATTTTTTGCCACAAAATGCCTTGCCCGCATGGAAATGGGAGGTGTCACGACAGCATCAATCTTCTTTTCGTATGCCAAATCGGTCATCATGCAAGTAGGATGTACGAGTGGCAATTGAAGCGGGTACGACCGCATTCCGCAAAATCTTTTCGTCATAATCTTAGTCATCGAATTTCCGCCATGTTCTGACTCTGCATCCACTCCAATATTTTGAATCTGATTGCATGCAGGCGAAATACCATACATACTGTTCGTTCTAATGCTAAAGCACATCTGGTAATCCCATGAATAAGGTTGCTTACCTTCCTTCATCTCACGTTCGTAGCGTAGGAGTGGTGTTAAATAGACATCCCGCATCGCTTTACTGGGAAAATCATCCAGGAATCTCTGACGCACATAAGGATCTTCGAAAGCCTTAACTTCACCATCGTAATACTTCAAAAACTTATCCGCCCACGATGCCCAGCCACAGGGCAACATATGCTTTGTAAACATATAACTCGCTCCGCTCTCGGATTCATATCTTCCAAGATAATTCGTTCCGCATATCCACAGCACCCGGTTATCATCCTGATATCTGGTCAATAATTCTTCGCAATATGGAAAAAAAGTCAGTTCGGGAAGGTTGTCGTCTTCTAGAAAAATTGCACACTTTTCCCTTTCAAATACCCATTTTGCACCAAGCGCAATATTACCATACACGCCTCTATTACTTTTCGCGTAATTCTTAATCACAGTACAATTCCAGTTAATGGCGCCTTCGGCAATGCTCCGCGTTTCTCTGACTTTAGTCTTTTCTTCCTCTGTCCGTCCCTCATCTGACATCAAATACAATTTCTTTACGTTTACCTGTCTGAGCCGATCAATAATTCTAATAATCGTATCCTTTCTTTTGAACAGAAAAAGTACGACTGGTATTTCAAAATTATTCATTGCTCTCTCCTCTCTCAGCGTTCTTCAGAATCACCGGTAATATCGAAATAAACGTTGCAAATTCGATTCTATAATATGGCTCCAATGTACAGCATATAAACATCAACGGCACAAAAACAATTAGTATGTTTTTGTTACTTCTCAAGCACTGTAGAACGACCGCCACGCAGTAGCATATAAATGTAACCAAACCTACAATACCAAAAGAAAAGAGCACGCTTACAAACAAATTATGCGCCGGCTGACTAATAATGCTTTCTCCAATCAGACCTCGTCCAAAAAGTTTCTGAATCAGGCTTCCCTTTTCATACTCATTGATATACATTGCCCACAAATCAAAACGTCCATTTCCAGACGTAACATCCCCCTCTGTAAAACGCGCAAGAATCGAGTCCAAAAAACCCATATTATATGCCACCATGACAACGATTGTCAATAGCAATATAATTCTTACATTCCTTCCAATAGCTTTCACATTAGTTATAATGCAAACAAGAACTGCCACCACCAATGTTAGCAATGCAGATCTGGATGCTCCTACTACGATTATGAAAAGATCCGCAATCATGACGCCTATCGAAAATATCCAAAGCCAAATACCGCACACCTTTCCATACTCCATAAGGAAGATGACTGCACTCAAAATGCAGATCACAAGGAAAAGGGACTGATAATTTCGGTCAACAAGTAGTCCATTCCCATTAATCAAGATGGTCAGCTCTGTCAGCGAACCGCTACGCAAATAGAAAGGAATAATACCAACCCCCATAAAAAATCCAGCAAAAATGAAAGTGAGTAGACCTGTTTTTTTTGCAGACCTATTCTCGAGCGCTAAGCAACCGATAATATATAAGGCACAGATGACTGGAAAGTAGGAGGTATACTCTTCCTTATTAGATGCCCATACCTGCGAAAGTAACAGTTGTAATCCAAACAACAGTAAAATCACACTTGCTGGTTGAAACTCTACGAGCCAATTTTTCTCGTAAATCTTAATAGCCGCCAAGATTATGATAAAAATCAACAAGATTATTCCATTTAATGAATAGTACATTGTAAATTTATCCGTTGTCGAAACCGCAATATACTCTCTTGTCGCATTTAAGATGACTATAATGGCAATTCCCCATGAATTATCCCGACATAGTACCAAACCAATCACTAAGGCCAACACCTGATACCCAATCGCCAAAGCATGATTGTATGGAAAATACATCGAAAAAAACATTAATGCAAATAAGACTAAACTAATCCATGTATCTTTTCTTGATAACAGCCTTTCTTTACTATTCATCATTCTCTCCCTGAAAAGAATTTTGATAGCTGCTCAATATATTTTCTGTAATCAAAGTTCTTTTCTGCCACTTTTCTGCTCTCAAGTCTCATTTTTCTATAGTTAGTCTTATTCAATACAAGAATACTATGAAAAACTTCTGACAACTCATCTGCTGCTGCGGTTTCAATTAAAAATCCATTTTTTCCATTTGTAAGATACTTTGCAATACTTCCAGTTGTATTAGTTATCACAGGAGTTCCAACTGCCATGCTTTCCGCTAATTTTGTTGGAAATCCTGCATTGGATGATCTGCGATTTTTTCGAAGAAAGATAGAAAAGTCCGCTTCCCGTAGTTTTCCATATACCTCGGTCTGCGGAATTTGACCGCATATAGTCATATTTTCTTTCACACGCTCAAACAACACATCATCTGAAATATTACTTCTGATTTGTTCCTCTGTTGGGCCATAAAATATAAAAGAGAAACGCTTCGCCTCATCACCAAGTTGTGTGATCGACTCAGCTATCGGCCCAATCAACTCTTTTCCATTTCCCAAACTTCCCGAAAATATAATCTTCACCTTTGATGACATATCATGCTCTGAATACTCTATATTACTTGTATCAATAATTGTTGGAATGCAGATTGATCGAAACCCTTTCGATTTGTAATAATCATCAAAAAGCGGACTAATTGCAATGTATCCATCCGGTTTTACAGAATCTATTTCTTTTATGTATTCTCGATAATAGGGGTTAAATTTTCCGAACATAAAGGTAGATTTATCGTACCACTCACATTTTTCGACATACACAGGGATTTTATTTTCATGCGAAAGCCTACAAATCCGAGGCAGAGCATAAGTTATAGAGTTCACAAAAACTACATCAAATTGTTGTTCTCCCATGAGTTTTTTTACATAATCACCATATCGTTTCGCCACACCAATCCCTAATTGCGTGATTCTGTTTTGCGGATAATTCATAGAAATGTATTCTATATTCTGCAGTTCTAGTTTCTCCGATTCTTCTACATCTAAATTGGCTGACAAAACAGTAACCTTCGCATCCATCTCTAAAAAGGCCAAAATAAAATGTCTAACTCTCGACGAGTACGCACTCCCATACGGAAATGGTTTGTCCGTGATAACAAGAATATTCATCTGTATTTCCTCTCTTACTTCATCAAACCATCTCAATGAAGCTATTCCATTTGTTCAAAACAACCTCTGCACTGTACGTCCTCGCGCTTATCTCCGCAGCCTCTGCATACCTTTTAGCTAGAGCTGCATTTGAAAGTATTTCGACCAATGCTTTTGCCAATGCATCCACATCATTACATGGAACCACTTTTCCATTTTGTTTGTCAACGATCAGTTCACGTGCGCCAGGGTAATCTGTTGTGATACATGGAACACCAATCATCATCGCTTCGATCAAGGCATTCGACAGGCCCTCATAATCCGAAGTCATCACAAACACAGAAGCTTCGCTCACTTTTTCATGGATATTCTTTACGTTGCCAGGCAAAAAGACAACCTCATTAAGGCCTTTTTTGTCAATTTCACCTTTCAGGAACTGCTCAAGTGGTCCTTCTCCATATATGTAGCACTCAAGGTTTGGAAATTCTGCGCTTATTTTGTGCACGGCTTCAATCAGCATTTTCTGATTCTTTTGTTCTGCAAGGCGACCAGCCGTAACGATTCTCAAAACATCCCCTCCCTGTTTTGCCTTAATGCCAACGGACACAGGATTTGGAATGACAACTCCCATTTTTTGCACTTTATCAGAAAAGCAACTCTGTTCGTACTCAGTCTGAAAAACAACCCCTGCTGATCTCCGATAAAGCAGGTCGCAATATACCTGCATTGCAGTGCTCCGGCCGTCGTGCTTTGGATCATTACGCTCGGACACAATGATCTTTGTTTTCAAGCCCACAGATGCAGTCAGTACCAAAGCATTGATTCTTGCAACAAAAGACACTACTCTTTCTGGCTTCTTTTCTTTTAAGTATGCTCTTATTTTTGGCAGCCAACTGAGCGCCTTTTGTGCATATGAATTTCCTGATGCAGTTAAATCGACAATGTGAATCTTTTCATCTAAATCATATTCGACTTTATTTGCAAGCAATAGTACAATATCTACATTCCACCCACTTCGGCAATAATGATTCGCAAGGAGTGAAATAACTCTTTCTGCGCCTCCTCGAATCATACTACCTATGAAAAATGAAATTCGCATCACAGTATATCCTCCGGCAAAATACTGATTGTAATATGTCAGCTACCACAGTTTAAAAATACATTATATTTTTATCAGCGTCTTAATTTTATTCCCAAATTTCTTTTCAATTAATTGATAGCTAATATAGGCGCAAATCTCGCTGATTGATATCACCATGCAAGCACCGATGACTGCTGTAAGACTAATCTGTGTCATATCTACAACCCTTCCTATAATCAAAATTATATAGTAGTGAATAAGATAAAACGAATAGCTGCTATCGCCTAATATGGAAACCCACTTTGGCAATTTGTTTTTGTCTATTGCAAATACTAAGCAAATAAAAGTTATGAATGAGAGAAGTGCATCCTTGTAAAGGTTTAGTCTGGTCGTATAGAGTAAAATCAAACATATTGCTGCTATACTTAGCAAACCAAATTGCAACAATCTAGATTTCCGACTTGCATTCATGATCAAGTACTTTAGCACATAAAATGAGATAATCCCGCATATAAATGAAATCCACCATGGTTCAGCCAAAATATATAAGAATGGTGTATTTTGGTCAAATTTTCCGTCCAAAATCAACAGTCCAGCGCACATTAAGCCGCTAATCACTCCACGGTATTTGTGAGATATTCTCATGCTTACTGCAAAAATAATCGCAAAATAGATGTCATAATACAACGTCCAACCTGGTCCAACCATCGGGCGTACAACATCTGCAGATTTCATCGCCGTCCTCTGATAAGGGATAAAGAACAGAGACTTCAAAAATTCCTCAAAATTCGCTTCTCCAAGCGCTATCCCCGGCATTATTAACATCGCAACAAAAGTTGCAATCGTCATAATCCAGTACAATGGCACAATCCTAATAAGCCTTTTCACAAGAAAATGCTTCTGTTCCTTCTGAGTAGTATACATAGCCAAGAAACCGCTAATCGTAAAGAATAGACTTACCCCCCCTGTAGTGATTTTACATATCCATTTAGAAACCCCATATGATATAGTGCAACGCCTAACGCCCCGATAATGCGTAAAATAGAAATGCATTCAATTTTTCCGCAAAACGAATTATCGATTTTCTCCATCCCACAAATTACTCTCCTATTTGCCAAAGTATATCTTTTCCATGAGCATCGATACCTTGTTAATGCCAAACTTCACGATCTTTCTACAGTTATAAGCACCCATTTGCTTCAAATCTCGCGTCAAAATCTTATTTAATGCATATATGATAGAGTTCATAGATGCCGGTTCAATATATATACCACCATTTTCATCAATTAAATCCGTGTTGCCTCTAATCCTGCTGACAATGCAAGGTAGTCCGCTTGCCATTGCCTCCATAAGAGACACAGACAATCCTTCTCGAAAAGAAGGGAAGATAAAGGCGTCGGCAGCTTTGTACCATCGATCACACTCATTACAGTAGCCAAGCAAATGAACATTATCCTGCATTCTTAGGTTCTCAATTAACTGTTTATACTGCTCCATTCGCTCGCCTTGTCCTGCAATTACATAGTGGATGTCCTTTCGCTTCATTGCAGATAGCGCGCGTATGACCGTCTCATGATTCTTGTTGGGGGTAAGTTCGCCTACAGAAAGCAGAAGGAGCTCGCCCTTTCCACACCCCACCTTTTCTTGCAGATCAGAACAATCACACGGTTCTGTATTAAACTTATTCAGATCTATGCCAACACCCGGCACATATTCGATCTGCTTGGCATGCATATGCTTTTTGGCAAAAGCATAGTCTTCCTGGTTTATCGTTATCAACGTGTCCGTCATAAAAGAACAAACCCACTCCACAGGAAAATAAATCAGCCAATTCAGCAGCGGAGCACCCTTGAAAAAGTGGAAGCCATGTGCGGTATAAATCACACGGGTGCCGTGCTTGCGTGCCTTTATTGCAGCAAGACGTGCCACCATTGCCCCTACAGGCGTATGACAATGGACAATATCATACTTGCCCTCGTCAATGATCTTTTTAAGCTGTTTATACGAGACAATATTGCTCGGCTTGATCGGTGAACGTGCAAAGGGGATATCATAGTAGGTATCGCAGTACGGAATCGCGCAGTCGTCCGGATTCTCATAATCATTTCTTGCAGCAACTGCAGTTTCCCACCCTTTTTCCTTGAACATTTTCAAGTAAGGAATATGGAACTCCATAATATGTGTTTTAACAACGGTTGCTACAAAAAGCACCTTCTTCACTGCCTTATACACCTCATATCACGCCTCATATCACGCCTCACGCACTCTTCTCCTTCTCCACCGCGCTTGCCGTGGTCTGTCCATCCGCAACCCCACTTGTGCTGTCTCGGAGGAACAAAACCCTCACCGTCGCAAAAATCAGCTTGATATCCTCTGCGAGGCTGGCATGGTTGATATACATCAAATCCATCTTGAGCTTGTCCTGCGGCTCGGTGTTGTAGCGGCCATAGATCTGTGCATATCCCGTCAAACCCGCTTTGACCTGCAGCCGCAGGTCAAACGCAGGCAGTTCCTTTCGATACTGTTCCGCGATTTCCGGCCGTTCCGGGCGAGGCCCCACAATGCTCATGTCCCCCTTGAGGATGTTGAACAGCTGCGGCAGCTCATCGAAGCGGATCGCGCGGATGATTCGACCGACCGGCGTGATCCTGTCGTCGTGCTCGCCGGCCAGACGGGCGCCGCCCTTCTCCGCGTCTACGATCATGCTGCGCAATTTTAGTATCTCGAACAACCGGCCATCTTTCGTCAACCGCACCTGCTTGTACAGCACCGGCCCGTGGTCGTAGCTCCAAATCGCCAGCGCCGCGATTGCCATGAATGGACTGGTCACGATAATTGCCAACAGCGATAGCACGATGTCCATCGCCCGCTTGACCAGCAGGTACTCCGGTGCGGGCTTGCTGCGCCTTGCCCGGCAGATGGGCACCGAGAACGAACGGATGTGCTCCGCTCCGGAGATGATGACATCGCCCGTGTGCGGCACGAAGTAACACGCCTTGTTTTTCTCCACGCAGTACTTCACGATGCCGTTGCGCAGCGTGGCGCTCACGCCGCTGACAAATACCGCATCGTAGTCCTCCATGATCCGCATCAGCTTCTGAATGTCCTTAAAACTCCGGCCGCCCGGCGTTTCCTTCTTGTAGGGGAGGTCGTGAACGTTTTCCTCGTCCCACTGCACGGTGCGCTCCACGCTCCAGCGCTCGGCAAAAAAGCGTATCTCCTCCAGCTTGCGCAGGTCGCTCTCATCCCGGTAGATCACCACCGTGCGCTTGGGCTTGTGCAGGGAAAAGTACAGCCGGTTGGCTGAGATCGTCCAGCCCGCGCTGAACAGCGCCTGCACCGCCGCGCAGCCAAACCCCGCCAGTGGATTGATCAGCCTCCGCGCCAGCGCACAGGCCAGCAGATATGTAAGGCCCAAACTGATCAGATTGGACAGCACCTGCCGTAGAACAGATCGCCCACATGCAGCAGTCCCACCCGGTAAGCGCTGTAGATACGACTAAGCATCAGCAGCGATACCGCATAGAACGCGTATACCGAAATATTCACCGCTCCAAATACTGCTCCAGCTGCGATATGCCTGTAGAACAGCCACCAGCAACTGACGAAAAGCAGCACGGTAATTCCATAGTGCATCAGCACCATGCCCCGCATCATCAGCGACTTTTTCATCGCCTTCACGCTTTCCAACCCCTCTGTCGTATCTCTTGAGCCTCAGCTTTCCTTGGCCTATTCCCCGAATCCCTCATCCGTTTCCATACATCGAACCGCACAAATACCCAAATGAACTTTTCAATCAAGCGATTCGATGTATGAAAGCGGATATTGTTAGAAAACCTCCGCGCATAGAACTAAGCGGCAAAGACGCCCGCGAAACCGGCGGTTGAATGTCTGAAGCCGTTGGGCAGCCAAAATGTTGTGTATTTTGCACCAATAATCCATCTGATTCGAGCCTGTATTTTGTGCAGCTCGTGGACAACCTGCATCCACCGAAGATTGATGACCCTGAACAGCCTGCCGTTCCTGGTCAGGCGCGTCTGGCGGTAGAACACGGGGCCGCCGTCGCAGAGCTTGATGGCGGCGGCGATCGCCAACATGACGGGGCTGGCGACGATGATGGCCATCAGGCTGCTGCAAATATCAAAGGCGCGCTTGAAGAAGCGGTATTCGGGCCTGGGGTTATAGCGCCCCACGCGCAGCATGGGCAGGTGGAACATGTGCATGCGCATCGCGCCGCTCATGATGACGTCGCCCACGCGCGGCACCATATAGACGCTGATATTGTTGGCCACGCAGTATTTGAGGATGATATTGCGCTCATGGCTGTGCACGCCGCAGAGGAACACCGTCTCCATGCCGTCGAGCATGGACATATCCTTCAGGCACTCCTCGACAGTGCAGGTAAAGCGTATATCAAACTTCTTGCCCAGGCCGTATTCGCCGATGAGCGTTTCCATGCCGCGGCGGATGTCGTAGACGATGCCCGTGCGCTGGCCGCCATAATGGGCGAAATACCACGCATGCGCCAGGCGGCACCAGAGCACGCTGAGCGCGAGCTGCCCCGCCAGCGCCGCCAGGGCCGGCAGCAGGTTGGGGAAGCTGCCGCTCATCAGCCAGAGGATGATGAACATGAAGCCGTCCGCCATGACGATGCTCAGCACCTGGCTGTACGCCATCTCGGAAATGCGCTTGAGGGACAACAAAAAGGCGTCGTACGTCCGGCCAAAGAGGAAGTACAACGCCATGAAAATGGCGATCACCACGCCGCTGCGCAACGGCGATGGGAACAACACGACGGTATTCCGATACCAGGCATACCAGCACACCACGAAGGGCGCCGTGATCAACAAAAGGTTGATAAACTTGGCCAGCCAAATGCCCCAATCGTGGTACAGGTTGCCGGATATGCGGCTGCGCATGCGCTTTTTGTCCGCGCCGCCTTCTGTGCTTTTGTTTCCCGGCTGCATGCTGTTCACATCCCCGTTGGCGATCGTTCCCGAACCCCTATTTCCGCTTCCGCCCGTCCTTTTGCTGGGGACGGCGGGTGGTGGGGGCGTCATCGTGGGTATAGTAGGAATTGTAGTAGGACTTATAGTAGTACTTGCGGTTCACATAGCTGTCCAGTTCCACGCGGTTGAGCACCGTGCCGAGGATGGGGCGGCCGGTCTGCTCCAACTGTTCGCGCACCTCGATCAGATCGCGGCGGCGCACGGCGTTGTAGTTGACCACCACCAGCGTGCCGTCGCAGCTCTTGGCGATCTCCGCCGCGTCGATGACCTCGCCCACGGGCGGCGCGTCCACCAGCACATAGTCGGCGATCTGCGTCAGCCGATCCAGCAGCCTGCCAAAGCGCGGGGACACGAGCAATGCCAGCGAGTTGGAGATCTCGCGGCCGATGGGCACGAAATACGCGCCGGGGATGTTCGTCTCATAGAGCACATCCTCTACGTTGGCCTTGCCGGCCAGCAGGTGCGAAAGCCCCAGCGGGCGGCCGCTGCCGGTAAACTGCATGCCGTATTTCTGCCCCAGCACGGAGCGGCGCAGGTCGGCGTCTACCAGCACGACCTTTTTGCCCAGGCGGGCCATCGTGCGCATGATGTTCATCGTGACGAAGGACTTGCCTTCCGCGGCGTGGCAGCTGGTGACCATCACTTTGCGCACGTTCTCCCCGGCAAAGGAGAGGTTGGTGCACAGCGTGTTGACCGCCTCGCTGCCGGCATAGCTCAGGGCGGGGAACTTGTTGATCGTCAGTCTGTTGTTCATGCGTCCCTCCTGCCGCCGCGCCGATCCTTGCCGCCGTCCGCGTCCTCCAGCGGGATCACGGCCAGCGTGTACAGCCCGGCGTATTTGCGGATATCCTCGGCGGTCTTGTACTTGTCGTCCAGCAGCATGCGCACGGTGACGATGCCCGCCCCGATCAGGGCGCCCAGTATAAAGCCCAGCATGATGTTGCGGGTCTTGTTGGGGCTGACGGGGTTGGCGGGTACCAGCGCGCTGGAAACCATGTTCGGCCTGTCCGTGGACATCGTCTGGGCGATGTAGTCGCTGACGACCTCGGCGTATTCGTTGGCGATCGCCGCCGCCTCCGTGGGCGAGGACGATGTAATGGTGATGTCCAGCATGCGCGTATCGGCGTCGTTTTTCACCGAGAGCATGTTGCGGATCTGGCTGTAGCTGTATGGCAGGCCGAGGTTGGAGATCACGCCTTCGTGGACCTCCCACATGTCAAAGACCTTCACATAATCGCTGGTCAGGGCCGTGCCGATCTGCAGGTCGGACATGTCGATGGCCGAATCGCTGGGGCTGAGCACGTAGATGACCGACGTAGCCTCATACATCGGCGTAATGAAAGCGAACGTGTATACGCCCATCACCACCGCCAGGAGCACCGCCAGCGCGACGATCAGCTTCCAGTTCGCCAGCAGGCGATAGGCCAGATCGACCAGGTCGATGGTCGTGGTGTTGGCTGTCTGCGGCGCCACAGGCGCCTGCCTGGGCGCTTCCGCCGGGCGATTTTGCTGCTCAGACATTGCGATCCTCCGATCCGCTCATTTCTTCATGGACCATATTCTTCATACTTTTTGTAAAATGGGGCTGCCGGGCGCGCAAAAAGCGCGCGAAAAGACGGCGGAGCAGTCTTTGGCTGCTTCGCTGCCTTTTCCGCTTGCCTTGTTTAGCGGCTGATGACCGCCATCAGGGCAGTGCCATTGTGGATCTGCGTTATGATCTCCTGCGGCAGCGTCACCTGGATGCGGCCGGTGGTCTCTTCCTGGCCCTCCACGGGCGCGAGGCCGACGCCTTCAAACATCTGCCAGGCCACGCTCTGGGCGCCATCCTCGTTGACGGTGACGACACCGATGAGCACGGCCACCGTGTCGCCCTCCGCATAGGGGGTGGAGAGCAGCATGGTGGTGGTCACGGCGCCGTACTCTTCCTCGTAGCCTTCCACGTTCAGCGGGAAGAACTCAAAGACGTTGAGCTGGTCCGTGCCCAGCGCCTCCGTCAGCTGCACGGGGTTGCCCTGCGCGTCCGTCACTTCGCCGAAGTAGGCTTCCACGCTCTCGCTGGCGGCCAGCTTCTGGAGCTCGGCGTCGCAGACAGCGACCTTCTCCTGCTGCTCGGGGGTCATCTCCTCCGCAGGGATCGTCGCGACCGAGGTGAAGATAACGGCGGCGTCCGCGGGCATGTTCTCGGCGGTAGCCTCGAACTGGACCATATCCGTGGTGGTGCGGCTGGGCACCGACTCGGCCATGGCGGCCATGCCCAGGCACAGCGCGAGCGCAAGGATGATGCAGGCAAACTTCTTCATGGTAATTGCTCCTTCCTCTTGCCGGCGGGGGAAACCGCCGGAAACCGCAAAGCCTCTCGGGCTTTACATTTTTTCATAGAACTGCGCCAGCACGGCCTGTTCCAGCGCAGCTTCGTCGGCGTAGAACTGCATAAAGCCGTCGCCGCCGACCTGATGCGTGCCCGCCAGCGTGGAGACGGGTTCCCGCGCGTACTCGCGCGCGCCCCAGGCCACGTTGATGAGCCGCCCGCGGGTCATGTTCGTGGTCAGGTACGGCTCCAGGGCGTCATAGAGGTCGCCGATGAAGTCCTCGTCCTCGCGCATCCGCGCGTCCAGCCTGGCGCTGATGGCGGAGATGTATTCCTCCTGCCGCGCCATGCGCGATTCGTTGGTGCCCACGCCGATGCCCATGCGGCTGCGCACATAGTATTCGGCCTGTTCGCCGGTGAGCGTCAGCGTCGCGCCCTTGGCCATGGCCGGATCCAGGGCGGTGAAGTCGTCCTCCAGGGTCACTTCCACGCCGCCGACCATGTCGTTGAGCACGGAGATGCCATCCAGATCCAGGGCGATGTAAAAGTCTATTTTCGTGCCCAGGAGCAGGTTGGAGACCGCGTCCACCGTGAGCTCGCAGCTCTGCGCGCCGCCGTCGCCGAAGCCGTGGGCGAGGCTGACCTGCGCCGTGCGCACGCCGGAGCGGTCGCCCAGCACGCCCAGTATGGTGATGGGCGTCATGGTATCGCGGTCGATGCTCAGCTGGGTGACGCGGTCGGCCACCGGGTCGATGGAGAGCACGCGCAAAAAGTCGGCCTGCCCGCCGTTGCGGTAGCCGCTGCTCGCCGAGCCGCTGGCGTGGTCGATGCCCATGAGCAGTATGGTGGTCAATTCGTCGCGGCGGCGGTAGGGCGTGCCGTCCACGTCGATGGTCTGGGCGGCGAGGCGCTGCGTGGGGTCGCCGCGCTCCTCGGGCCTGGCGCTGCGCGCTTCCAGCCAGCGCCCGCCCTGATAGAGCAGCGCCAGCGCCACGACGATGCCCGCCGCGGCCAAGGCAATGCGCAGTTTCGGGTTGCCCCGCTGCCGTCTCTTTTTCTTCAACCTCACGCCTCCGACGCGCCCGCGCCCGGCAGGCGCTCTGCCTGTACGCGGTCGATGATCTCATAAGACAGCCAGATATGGCTGATGGCGCCCTGCGTGTCCAGCTGGACGCGCACGGTCTTGCGGCGCTTGTCCATGCGGGTGATGGTGCCGCGCAGCTGCTTGAACACGCCGTCGATGATCTCCACGCGCTCGCCCACCTGCAACGCCTGCATCACGCCCACGCGGCCATGCAGCCGCCAGAGCCAGTCGGCAAACTCGCGGTCGCGCCCGATGAGCGCGTCGCCGCCGTCGCCGTAAGTCAAAACGCGGATGATGTACTGCGCGCCGGGGAAATCGGAAAACACCGCCTGTTCCTCGTCCGAATAGACGAACACATAGCCCGGCAAAAGCGCCGTGAGCCGTTCGGTCCAGGCGTCGCCCCTGCGGAATCTCTTCATCCGCTGGGGAAACAGCGCCCGGCCATGGCCGCTTTCCTCGATGGCCCTGGCCACGAGCTCTTCCTTGCCCGTCGTGCAGAAGAGGCAGCGGGCAAAGGTGTATCCGCACATGCCCTCCACCTCCAGGTAACGCCGCCGCGGGGCACAGCTTCGCCCTCCGCCCTCGCGCGCGGCCTTGCTTCCTTCGTATGTCCGGCATATCCTACGCCGCTACGCCTTGCACAGTAACCGGCGCTTCCATGCCTTCTTTCGGCGGGCCCATCCTGAAAAAAGCAACCCCCCCCCCGAAAAAATCCGAGGCCGGGGGCTTGGTTCCGGCGTCTCCTTGTTTGCCCCAGAAAAGCCTTACGAAAAACAAGACAAAGGAGTATAATACCGCCGCTGCCCTGCGGTCGCAAAATTATCCTTTTTGCGACGCGCTTCACCCATCCAGATCCCGACAACCCATTACATACCTCATTATATATGTATTAAGGTAAAATATCAAGGGTCGTTTTGGTTTTAACCCAATTTTCCACGACAAACACAATTTTTCTGTGTCGAAAAAAGGGTTTCCTGACTGCGGGCGGGGATGTGGTCAAGCCGTCAAAAGCGCCGTCGGGCGGCGCAGCGCGTGGTGCAGGCGGGCGGGCGCACGCTTCTGATGGTCGGCACCCCCAAATCGGCGCAGGCGCAGCGCGTGGTGCCCCTGCCGCCGTTTCTGATGTCCATGCTGCGCGCGCGCCGGGGGATGGGGCAGGCGGCGGGATACATATTCAGCGACGCGTCCCGGGCGGCGGAACCGCGCACCATGCAGCGGCGCTTCCAGCGCCTCGCCGCCGCGCTGGGCATCGAGGGCGCGCACTTCCACACGCTTCGCCACAGCTTCGCCACGCGGCTGCTGGAACTGGGCGTGGACATCAAAACCGTGAGCGCGCTGCTCGGCCACCGCTCCGTGCGCACGACGCTGGAATTTTACGCCCACAGCCTGCTCGAACAACAGCGGCTCGCCGTAGGTCTGCTGGCTTCGGGGCGTTGAGCCGTCATGCGCCGTCACGAGCGCGCAGGGCAGCGGCGGCGCGGGCGGTACAGGCGCGTCGCAAAAAGGATAATTTTGCGACGCGGCGGGCGCGGCCATATGGCCGCGCTCAGGATGTTGACAAAGTGGGCAGACTGGCAGAGCGTTGAGAAAGCCCGCAAGACAAGGAAGCTGTGCTTGCATCCAAGGGAGCTTACATAGACGTAAGTGACCGCAGGATGCAAGTGCAGCTGACGAGGAAATTTTGCCGGCGGCAAAATTTGTCGCCGAGGCGTTTTTGCCGATCTTTGATCGTCAAAAACGGTCGCCATAGGCGACTTGCAAGCCTTTGGGCTTGCAACCTTGCGACTGGATTTGACGATCCCAAAGGGCTCGACAAATCCACCGCCGGAAGCAAAAATCGCTTCTGATTTTTTGTATATCAGAGCGATTTTTGCGTTTGTAGGCTTTGTCAGCGCTCTGGGCGCGGCCATATGGCCGCGCTTTTCCTGTAGAAGCA
Source organism: uncultured Bacillota bacterium (assembly GCA_963930055.1). Classification (GTDB taxonomy): domain Bacteria; phylum Bacillota; class Clostridia; order Christensenellales; family Aristaeellaceae; genus Pullichristensenella. The sequence continues at coordinate 19,873 of CAWVKS010000008.1, forward strand.
TATGCTTTCCCCCAGAAAAGGATACCACAAACGCCGCGCACCCGCTACCATGGCGCAAAAAACGCCCCTTCCCCGCGATGGGCGGGCAGGGGCGCGGGCGCGTTCCCGTGGGGCAGGCGTCACGCCCGGAGGTTGGGCGCCTGTCCGGCGGCGATGGGGTTCCCCGCCGACGGCGGCCTCAGGCTTTCGGAAGCTTTTCGAGGAAGTGCCGCAAGGCGGGGCTTTCGTTGTCCCCGCGCCAGGCGATGAGTATCTCCTCGGTCTCGTCCTCGCCGGAGAGGGGCACGAACACGACGTTTTCCGTGCCGATATCCCAGGGGTGCGTGTATTCCGGCACGATGGAGATGCCCTCCTCCGCCGCCACCATCATCAGTATGCTCTCCATGTCGTTTGAGCGCAGCAATATGTTGGGCTGGTAGCCCGCCTGCTGGTAGAGGCTTATATAGAAGGCGTCACCGAAGGAATTGCCGGTGCCCGAGGGCGACATGAAGAGTATGTTCTCCTGCTTGAGGTCCTTGCGGGAGAGCTGTCTGCGCCGGGCGAGCGGGTGGTCGGCATACAGCGCCACGCGCAGGGGCACGCGCTCGATGACGCGCAGCCTGAGCGCCTCCTCCTGGCGGATGTTGGTGCTGTCCCAGGTGAAGATGACGTCGTATTCCCCGTTGAGCAGCCCGGAGGCCAGCATATCCGTGTCGCAGCGGTAGCACAGCAGCAGGACGTTGGGATATTCCTGGTGGAAGATGCGCAGGTATTTGGGCAAGTCGCTGTGCTCATAGCCCTTGGTGTAGCCGAGGCGCAATTCGCCCTCCAGGCCGGTGGACGCCTCGCGGATGCGCGACAGGGCCACGTCCATGCGCCCGAGGATCTCCCGCGCCTCCTTGAGGAACACCTTCCCCGCGGGCGTCAGGGCGACGGGGCGGCTGTTGCGGTCAAACAGCTTCGCCCCCACGTGTTCTTCCAGCGCGCGGATCTGCTGGGTGATCGCCGTTTGCGATATATACTGGTGCATGGCCGCCTTGGTAAAACTGCCGTTTTCCGCCACGGAAACGAAATAGCGCAGCTGGTTCAGGTTCACAGCCCTTCATCCTCCGTCCGCTTAATAAGTTTAGCTTATTATAGTATGCGAATGTTGAATTTGCAATCCTTTTCGGAAAGATGTATAATAACCTTGCCTTTGACAAGGCCAGCAACAAAAGCACAGGCAGAAATGCGTTTGAGCGGAAAGAGTAGCTGGGGAGACGGCCTTCAGGGAGGCGCCGGGCGGTGCGAGGCGTCGGCAGGCCCCAGGGAAGTTCATTCCGCGAGCGGTGTGTTGAAACAGCAGTAGGCACAACGGGTGCGACCGTTACATCGCCAGGACTTTTCAGCCCGCGAAAGCGCCGGATGGCGCGGCGGGCGCGAAGCCCGATGAGGCATGTGCCGCAAGGCAGATGCGAAACAGTGTGGTAACACGATCAATTCGTCCCTGTATTTGCATACAGGGCATTTTCTTGCCTTCCCCATCCCGGACGGGTGGAGAGATAGATACTTTGTTGGAGGTCAGGACTATGAAAAAGACGTTCGTTTTGCTGATGACCCTTGCGCTGGCGCTCACGCTGTGCTGCGGCGCCTTTGCCGAGAGCTATTCCGTCGGCGTTTGCCAGCTGATGGTGCACGAATCGCTGGACCAGGCCACCCAGGGCTTTCAAGACGCACTGACGCAGGCCATGGAAGAAGCCGGCCATACCGTGGACATCGACACCCAGGTGGCGGGCGAAGCCGGCCTGTGCACCACCGTGGTCAACGCCTTCAACGCCAAGCGCGTGGACCTGATCATGGCCAACGGCACGCCCGCGCTGCTGGCCGCCGCCAATATGACCACCGAGATCCCGGTGCTGGGCACGTCTGTGACCGACTATGACGACACCTTCGCCGGCAACATTCCCGCCAACGTGAGCGGCACCTCGGACGCGGTGCCCTTCGCGGAGCAGGCGCAGATGATGATCGACACGCTGGGCCTCGTCGAGGGCGACCAGGTGGGCGTGCTCTACTGCACCAACGAATCCAACTCCCTGATCCAGTACGAGGCCGTCAAGGCGCTGTTCGAGGAAAAGGGCATCGTCGTCAATGCCTACACCTTCTCCGAGACCACCGAATTGCAGGCCGTCGCCACCTCCATGGCCAGCGAGTGCAAGGCCGTGTACATCCCCTCTGATAACACCGTCGCCGCCAACGATGCCATCGTCGGCACGATCTGCAACGAAAAGAACGTGCCCATCTACACCAGCTACGGCGGGGCGATCTGCTACGCCAGCCTGGCCATCGACTACTACCAGCTGGGCTACGAGACCGGCCTGATGGCGGCGGACATACTCCTCAACGGGACCTCCCCCGCAGACATCGAGATCATGACGCTGACCCCCGCGGTCACCTACAACGAGGAGCTCTGCGCGCAGCTGGGCATCGAAGTGCCCGCCAACTGAGCCGCGGGACAAATCTGAGATCGGAAGAGATACGATATGGCTTTCCTCTACGCACTGCCTGGCGCCATCGCGGAAGGGCTGATCTGGGGCCTGATGGGCATTGGCGTCTACATTTCCTATAAGATACTGGACATCGCGGATCTGACGGTAGACGGCTCGATCTGCACGGGCGCCTGCGTCTGCGCGGTATTGCTGGGAAGCGGCGTGCCCGTATGGGTCAGCGTGCTCGCGGCGTTTGCCGCGGGCGCGCTGGCCGGCGTGGTCACCGGCCTTTTGCACACCGCGTTGGGCATCCCCTCGATCCTCTCCGGCATACTCACGCAGCTGATGCTCTACTCGGTGAACCTGTTCATCCTCGGCGGCAAGTCCCTGGTGGCGGTCGACCCGCGGGCGAACGCCCTGTGGGTGCACATGAGCGACAACCCCTCCTCCATACTGGCGATGCTCATTCTTGTCACGGTGGTCATCCTCTGCCTGTGGCAGTTCTTTTACACGCAGATCGGCCTCACGCTCAAGTCCACGGGCGACAACCCCGACATGAGCAGGGCGCAGGGCGTCAATGTGAAGCTCAACCAGGTGGCCGGCCTCGCCCTTGCCAACGGCATCGTCGCCCTCGCCGGGGCGATGCTGGCGCAGTACAAGGGCTCCGCCAACATCAACGACGGGCGCGGCGCCATCGTTATCGGCCTGGCCGCCATCTTCATCGGCCTGTCCGTGTCCTTGAAGATCAAGCCCAACTTTGTGGTCAGCCTCATCGGCGTGCTGGGCGGCGGCATCATCTACTACATCGTCTACAACCTGGTCATCCTCATGGGCCTCAAGACGGACTACCTGAAGATGCTCTCCGCCATCATCGTGACCATCTTCCTCGCCGTGCCGTACATCAAGGGCGAGTATTTCACCAGGCGCAGGCCCCTGCAGGCGCAGAAAAACGCGAACGGGGGTGGCGAAGATGCTTAAGATCACCAACCTGCAAAAGACGTTCAACCCCGGCACCGTCAACGCCAAGACGGCGCTCAGCGGCCTCAACCTGGAGATCCGGGACGGCGAATTCGTCACCGTCATCGGCGGCAACGGCGCGGGCAAGTCCACGCTGCTCAACGCCATTGCCGGCGTGTGGAAGCCGGATTTCGGCACCATCGAGATCGACGGCGTGGACGTGACGCGCATGCCGGAATACAAGCGCGCCAAATTCCTCGGCCGCGTGTTCCAGGACCCCATGAAGGGCACGTCGCCCGATATGGAGATCGCCGAGAACCTGGCCATTGCCTCCAAGCGCGGCGAAAAGCGCCGCTTCGTGCGCGGCGTGAAGCGCTCGGACCGCGAAGCGTACCGCAAGCTGCTCTCCTCGCTGGAACTCGGCCTGGAAAACCGCCTGTCCACCAAGGTGGGGCTGCTCTCCGGCGGCCAGCGGCAGGCCATCACGCTGCTGATGGCGACGATGAACCGCCCCAAGCTGCTGCTCCTCGACGAGCACACGGCGGCGCTCGACCCCAAGACGGCGGCGAAAGTGCTCGCGCTGACCGACCAGATCGTCGAAAGGGACCACCTGACGACGCTGATGATCACCCACAACATGCGCGACGCCATCGCCCACGGCAACCGCCTCATTATGATGCACGAAGGGGACATACTCATCGACGTTTCCGGGGAAGAAAAGAAGAACCTCACCGTCGAGCACCTGCTGGGCCTGTTCTCGCAGGCCAGCGGCGGCGTGGTAAACGACCGCATGGTGTTGGGCTGAGGCGCGCCCTGAAAAAGCCGCGGACAGGGGACATGTTCCCCGATCCGCGGCTTTTTCGCGCGGCCATGGCCGCGACGCGAGCCCGCCGCCGCTTCTTCCCGCCTGCGGGGGGCGCGGCCGCGCGTCCCTCCCCGTCGGTTTTTCTTCCTATATTATATACGCATGTTCAACGCCCCCTTCCCCGCCCAGGGGCCGCCTGGCCGTTGGCGGCGCTTCTCTGGCGGACGGAGCATGGGGCGGGCCGGGCGCGAACGGGGGCGCGGGGCATGGGAAAGCCGCCCCGCTTGCGCCGGGGCGGCTCAGGATGTTGACAAAGTGGGCAGGCTTGCAGAGCGCCGGACAGCCGGCGGCTGTCCGGCAGCGTCGCGCGGGCGTGGGGTCTATCCCTTGCCCGGCAGGGGGATGTGGTCGAGGCAGACCAGCGGGATGCCCTTGTATTCCGTGCGCTCCTGTCCCTCCGTGAGCGCGCAGGCGATGACCGCGATCTCCACGCCGATCTCCCTGGCGAGGGCGAAAACCGCCTCGATGGTGCCGCCGGTGGAAACCACATCGTCCAGGAAGCACAGCTTCTTTCCCTGGAAATGGCCGTACTTCTCCCGGCCGATCCACAATTCCTGCTGCCCGTGGGTGGTGATGGACTGCACCTTCACGCCCTTGGGGTCGATCATAAAGCTCTTGCGGCTCTTGCGCAGCTCCAGGTAGCGCGGGAAATTCGCGCTGATGGCCTGCGCCAGCCCGCAGGACTTTGTCTGCACCGTCACGATGCCGTCGAAGGCGTAGGGCTCCAGCTTTTTCAGCAGCTCCCGCGCCGCCACGCGGTTCCATTCGGCTTCGCCGGTCATGTCGAAGGAGTAGATGCGGAACCCGTCGCCGATGTCCAGCAGCGGCAGCTCCACGGGATAGTCCGGCGCGAGGTGCACGGTGTGCGTCTGAGGCCAGTTCTGCATAGCGCGCCTCCTTAAACCAGGCCGACGTATGCGCCCAGATAGCGCACCAGCACGCCTACGACCATACCCAGGAAGGGGTTCTTGCTCCACGCCGTCACGCCCAGCGCGATGTAGCCGCTCATGGCGTTTTCGCTGGTGGTGACCGTAACGAGGTTGGGCGCGAACGTCATGGCGATGCCGATCACCAGCAGGAAGCCGGAAATGCTCTGCGCCGGCAGGTATTTGCCCAGGCGGCCGATGAGGCCAAGCAAAACCAGTATGCCCATCGCCAGCATGAACACGATGCCGCACATCACCGGCCAGGGCGCGCCGGCCGTGCCGGAGATGATCGCCTCGATCGGCGGGCCGCCAAACAGGGCGCTGGGGATGTCCGCCAGGGAGTTGATGATGGAGAGATGGTCAAAGTTCTGCGCCGTGCCGGCCATGCCCGCCGTGATGCCGCCAAAGGAGATGTTGGCGCCGATGTTGAGCATCATCAGGCTGAGCGCGCCCAGGATGACGGAAACGTTGATCGTGGGCTTGATGAGGTTGAAGTCGCTCCAGTAGGCCTTTTTCCAGAAGCGCCATTCCGCGCTCATCTCGACCGTCTCCCGGCCGGGCTCCACGAGCGTGGAAAGGTCCACGCGGCGCTTCTGCAAAAGCAGGAAGTCCGCGGTGGAGACCACGACGGAGATGAAGATGGTCCACACCACTTTGTTCGCGTCGTTGAGGAAGATGGCGTAGGCCAGGATCGCGGAGACGATGGAGACCAGCGTGGTGCGCTTCTCCTGCCCGAACATGTCCCAGGACACGCCCGCGAGTATGAGTCCCACGCCGCTCATCATGCCGGCGACCACGGCGGGGCCGGCGAAATCCGAGATCTTCGTGACGCCGCCGCACAGGCCGAGGATGATCATCAGCACTGCGGCGAGCAGTATGGAGCTGACGTTGTTGCGCAGGTCCTTTTTGACGCTGGCCACGGTGATGGTCTCCGCCTGGCTGGAAATGGGCGTGACCGAGCCGGTAAACAAATTGCCGAACGCGCCGACCAGGTACGCCAGGCCGGCGGGCTTGAGCGCAAAGCCGCGCGCCTGCGCGTAAAGCAGCTGCGGCACGCCGTTGATGATAACGGCAACGACCGCCAGAACGAAGGGTCCGATATTTTGCCAGAAGTCCAAGGGGATCACCTCGTAAATATTGGTATGTGAACAGTATACACCGCTTCCCGGCGGGGAACAAGGAACATTGTGATAAAAGTATGGCGAAATTGTCCGGAAAAAAATACGCGCCCCTGCCCCCAAAGCGCCGCGGCCCGGCAAAACGCGCCGGCCGGCGGGCGAAGCGTTTTTTTCCCGCGTCCCCCCTTGACAGGCGGGCGTCCCGGGGGTATAATAACACTGCTACATAACAGCGTTATCAGGAGGGCGCCATGGAAGAGAGATCGCCGGCGACGATGGAGAGGATACAGCAGGCCGCCATGGAGGAGTTTTCCGAGAAGGGCTTTCTCGGCGCGTCCCTGCGGCAGATCGTCAAAAACGCGGGCGTGACCACGGGGGCCTTTTACGGCTATTTTTCCAGCAAGGAGGCGCTGTTCGCCTCGCTGGTGGAGCCGCACGCCGCCAAACTGATGGGCCGCTTCATGGAGGCGCAGACAGGCTTTGCCGAACTGCCGGAGGAAGAACAGCCGAAACACATGGGCGAAGCCTCCGGCGATTATGTGGATTGGATGGTGGACTACATCTGCCAGCACCGCGAGCCGGTAAAGCTGCTGCTCTGCCGGGCGGAGGGCACGTCCTACCAGCACTTTGTCCACAACATGGTGGAGGTCGAGGTGGAGTATACCCTCAAGTACATGGACGTGCTGCGCCGCCTGGGGAAGGACATCCCCGACCTCGCCCCCTCGCTCTGCCACATCATCGCCAGCGGCATGTTCAACGGGCTGTTTGAGATCGTCGTCCACGACATGCCCCGCGAGCAGGCGCATCAGTATATGTCGCAGTTCCGCGCGTTCTATACGGCCGGTTGGCTGAAATTGATGGGACAATAGTCCCGTCTTTTTTGCATATAAGTTAGTCAAATCTAACTATCAAGGAGGTTATTTGCATGAAAAAGCGAAAAAAAAGCGACGTAGCGGTTTTGCTGGATTACGCGGGGAGCCGCAAGCGCCTGACCTTTCTGGGGCTTGGGCTGTCGGCCGTCTCCATGCTGATGAGCCTCGCGCCGTACATCTGCATCTGGCTGGCGGCGCGCGACCTCATCGCCGTGGCGCCAAACTGGACGGCGGCGCACAGCGTGGCGCGCTACGGCTGGCTGGCCTTTGCCTTTGCCATGGGCGGCATCGCCGTCTATTTTGCGGGGCTGATGTGCACACACCTTGCGGCGTTCCGCACGGCGGCCAACATCCGCAAGCGGGGCGTGGCGCACATGATGCAAGCGCCGCTGGGGTATTTCGACGCAAACGCCTCCGGCCTCATCCGCGGGCGGCTGGACGCGGCGGCGGCGGACACCGAAACGCTGCTGGCACACAACCTGGCCGACATCGTGGGCACCATCGTGCTTTTCATCGCCATGCTGGTGCTGATGTTCGTGTTTGACTGGCGGATGGGCGCGGCCTGCGTGCTGGCGGCGGTGATCTCGGTGATCGCCATGTTCTCCATGATGGGCGGCAAGAACGCGAAGATCATGGCCGAGTATCAGGCGGCGCTGGACCGCATCAGCAAGGCGGGCACCGAGTACGTGCGCGGCATTCCCGTGGTGAAGATCTTCCAGCAGACGGTGTATTCCTTCAAGGCGTTCAAGGAAGCCATCGAGGAATACAGCGCCAAGGCGGAATACTGGCAATCGGACGTCTGCCGCGTGCCGCAGTCCGTCAACCTGACGTTTACCGAGGGCGCATTCATCTTCCTTGTCCCCGCGGCGCTGTTCCTCGCGCCCGGGGCGCTTGCCGGCGGCGGCTTTGCAGGGTTCGTGACCAACTTCGCCTTTTACGCGGTGTTCTCCGCCATCATCTCCACGGCGCTGGCGCGTATCATGTTCGCAACGTCCGGCATGATGCTGGCGCACACGGCGCTGGGCCGCATCGATCAGGTGATGGACGCCCCGGCGCTGAAGGCGCCCGCCCATCCTCAGCGGCCTCATGGCAACAGGGTGGCGTTCAAGGACGTGAGTTTCTCCTATGACGGCGCGGAGGTGCCCGCCCTCTCCCATGTCTCCTTCACCGCCGAGTCGGGACAGACGGTGGCGCTGGTAGGCCCCTCCGGCGGTGGCAAAACCACGGCCGCCAGCCTCATCCCCCGCTTCTGGGACGCTTCTTCCGGCACGGTGGAGGTCGGCGGCGTGAACGTCAAACAGATCGACCCCCATGTGCTGATGGAACAGGTGGCATTCGTGTTCCAGAACAGCCGCCTGTTCAAAGCGTCCATTCTGGAGAACGTCCGCGCCGCGCGCCCGGGCGCCACGCGCGAGCAGGTGTTGGCGGCGCTGAAAGCCGCCCAGTGTCAGGACATACTGGACAAGTTGCCGCGGGGCGTCGATACGCAGCTCGGCACGGAGGGCACCTATCTTTCCGGCGGCGAACAGCAGCGCATCGCGCTGGCGCGGGCTATCCTCAAGGACGCGCCCATCGTGGTGCTGGACGAGGCGACCGCGTTCGCCGATCCCGAGAACGAGGCGCTGATCCAGAAGGCCTTCGCCGTGCTGACGAAGGGGCGCACGGTCGTCATGATCGCCCACAGGCTCTCCACCGTGGTGGGCGCGGACAAAATCATCGTCCTGGAAGAGGGGCGCGCCGTCGAGCAGGGCACGCACGAACAACTCGCGGCGGCAAACGGCCTCTATGCCCGCATGTGGGCCGATTACAACCGGGCGGTGCAGTGGAAGATCAGCAGCGAGAAGGAGGCGGAGTAAATGTTCGGCAAGAAGTTTCAGCGCAAGTATGCCCTGACCGATCAGGGCGTGCAAAATACCAAAAAAGGCGCTTTCTGGACGGTGATCGTCAACCTGGTGGTCATGGGCGGCGTCAGCGTGCTGTACCTGATGATGTCCGGCTTTATGGATACGCTGACAGACGGCAGTCCCCTGCCCGGCGTGTGGCTGCCCATCGCCCTTACGGTGCTGTTCGCCGTTTTATCCTTTGTCACGCATTTGCAGCAGTACCGGGCCACCTACGGCCTTGTGTACGGGGAGGTCAAGGCTACGCGCCTGCGGCTGGCGGAGCGGCTGCGCAAACTGCCGCTGGGTTACTTCGGCAAGCGCGACCTCGCCGACCTCACCGAGACGCTCATGGGCGACGTCAACCGCATGGAGCACGTCTGGAGCCATGTGCTGGGCTATCTCTACGGCGCGTATATCTCCACGGGCATCATCGCCATCTGTCTGCTTGTCTACGACTGGCGGCTGGCCATCGCCTGCCTGTGGGGCGTGCCGGTGGCCTTCGGCCTGCTCTTTGGCAGCCGCAGATTCGCCAGCCGCGCCGCCGAACGCACCAAGGCGGCCGGCATCCGCGTCTCCGACGGCATACAGGAGGCGCTGGAGAACGTGCGCGAAATCCGCGCCACCAATCAGGAACAGCGGTACCTTGCCGGGCTGAATCAGAAGATCGACGAGCATGAGAAGGTCATGATCCGCGGCGAGCTGGGCACGGGCGTGTTCGTCAACGCCGCCAGCGTCATCATGCGGCTGGGCGTGGCAACCACCATCCTCGTGGGCGCGCAGTCCATACTCGCCGGGCGCATCGACTTCATGCTGCTGTTCCTCTTCCTGCTGGTCATCACCCGCGTCTACGCGCCCTTCGACCAGAGCCTCGCCCTCATCGCGGAGATGTTCGTCTCCCAGGTCTCCGCCGACCGCATGAACGAGATCTACGAAACGCCCACCGCGGAGGGTGCGGAGACCTTCGCGCCCAAGGGGCACGACATCGTCTTTGACCACGTCAGCTTCGCCTACGACCAGAAGGACGTGCTGCGCGACGTGAGCTTCACCGCCAGGGAGGGCGAGGTAACGGCGCTGGTCGGCCCCTCCGGCTCCGGCAAGAGCACCTGCGCGCGCCTCGCCGCCCGGCTGTGGGACGTAAGCAAAGGCGCGATCAGGGTCGGCGGCGTGGACATATCCGCCATCGACCCGGAGGTCTTGCTGCGCGACTATTCGATGGTCTTTCAGGACGTGGTGCTCTTTGACGACACGGTGATGGAGAACATCCGCCTCGGCAGGCGCGGGGCGAGCGACGAGGAAGTGCGCGCCGCCGCCCAGGCCGCCAACTGCGAGGAATTCGTGCGCAGGCTGCCCAGGGGCTACGACACGCCCATCGGCGAAAACGGCGCGCGCCTCTCCGGCGGCGAGCGCCAGCGCATTTCCATCGCCCGCGCGCTTTTGAAGGACGCGCCCATCGTGCTGCTGGACGAGGCCACCGCCTCCCTGGACGTGGAGAATGAAACGAAGGTGCAGGAGGCGCTCTCCCGCCTGCTCGCGGGCAAGACGGTGCTGGTCATCGCCCACCGCATGCGCACCGTGGAGGCGGCGGACAAGATCGTCGTCCTGGACGATGGCAGGGTTGCGGAGCAGGGTTCCCCCTCCGAACTGATGGCAAAGCGCGGCCTGTTCCGCCGCATGGTGGAATTGCAGCGGCAGAGCGCCGGGTGGAAACTGGGGTGAGACAGGCTCCCTCGCCATAGCCGTGGTCACGGGCTTTCTGACAGACGCCGCCGTTCAGGAAGCCCGTGGCCGCGATCTGCGCCGCATGGGCCGCTTCCTGATGCGTGAGCGCATGGACATGCCCGCTTCCGCGCAGTCCGTTGCGGAAAAGCGGGGCTCTTGCAGAATGTATGAAGCGCGGATGCCCCTCGCTCTCATGGGGCTATTTGCCGCAGCCCCCGGCGTCCTGCTTGCCGCTTCTGTGGCAAGAAACCAGCGTTGCGGCCGCCCTGGTATGATGCGGGAGGCCGCCGGAAAAAAGCCATCCCTCCCCGGTGAGGAAGGCCCGGCCTGTACGCGCGCGCATAATGCAAGTCTCCCCCGTCCGCACATGGCGCCGGGCACCGTTTTCTGAGCGTTGCACGCTTCCCAAAGACACGCCGCAAGCTCTGAAATTGAACAGCGGGGCGACAAAGCCCTCTCTTTCGCGCGCGGCAGCCCCTGAAAACGCTTTGTCTTTAGGGGCTGCGCTTTTACAGGCGTTGCGAGGGAAGCGATAGAGGAGGGAGAGTGCGTGCTTTCAGGCTGGCAGACATTTGCTTTTTTCATGGTGAGTTTTCTTGCCTCGACGATCGGCGCCATTGCCGGAATCGGCGGCGGCGTCATCATAAAGCCGGCGATGGACGCGTTCCATGTGCTCAATGTAAATACGATCAGTTTTCTCTCAGGCCTGACGGTGCTGTCCATGTCCGGCTACAACGTTGTGCGCAGCCTCTGTTCCGGCGGCGGGCAGCTGCGATTGGCCACCGTATTGCCGTTGGGGATCGGGGCTTCGCTCGGGGGCGTCGGCGGGAAGCGGCTGTTTGAGCTGCTTCTGGATGCGTCAAGCAATGCGGATCTCGTCAGCGCGATCCAGTCGGGCTGTCTGATCGCCGTTACAGCGTTGGCGCTGCTCTATACGTGGGCTGGGGAAACGGTGAAAACATACCGCGTGCGCAACAAAGCGGCCGTCGTACTCATCGGCACGCTGTTGGGCGTGGTATCGTCATTTCTCGGCATAGGCGGCGGACCCGTAAACCTGATGGTGCTCAGCTATTTTTTCTCCATGGGCATCAAGGAAGCGGCGCAGAATTCCCTGATGGTGATCATGCTCTCACAGATCGCCAGCCTGTTTACGACGATCCTGACCGACAGCGTTCCAGCATTTTCGACGCCCCTGCTGATCCTGCTCATCATCGGCGGCATCGGAGGCGGCATTTGGGGCCGAATCATCAATCGCAAACTGGAAGCAAGGCGGGTCAGGAGCTTTTATCGTTTGACGGTGGTTGCGATCATACTCATCTGCGCGTACAATATGGTCACGTATCTTTAAGCACCCCTATTCCCGGCAGAGGCTCAGGAATACCCGCATCGCCGGGGAGAGGTACTTGTCTTTGTGGTAGACGATGTAAAAGAAGCGCCGGAATTCCAGGCCCTCCACTTTGAGCTCGATCACTTCGCCGCGGCGCAGAGAGGGTTCTACCATCCGCTTTGGCAGGACGGCAAGGCCGATCCCGGCGATCGCCGCGTTGAGGAGCGCGGTGGTGCTTGTCGCTTCCCAAATGGGCTCGATGGACAGACCCGCGGCTTCGACGGCGTGATCGAACGTTTCTCTTGTGCCGCTGCCTTTTTCGCGCAGCAGGAAGCGCTGCCGCTTGAACTGTTCGAGCGACAGCGTTCTTTTGTCTGCGAAGGGGCTGCCGACGGCGCCGACGACGGCCAAATGATCCTCCGCATACGGCCGCGAGACAAGCAGCGGTTCGAGCGGAACGCCTTCGATCAGGGCGACGTCCAGCTCGTTTGTCATGATGCCGCGCTCCAGCTGCTGGGAAGGGCCCACCTGCACTTTGACTTCCGCCTCCGAAAAGCGCTGGCGAAAAGCGCGAATATAGCCGGGAAGAAACTGCGAGCCGATTGTGTAACTGGCGCCGACGCGGAGCATGCCGACCTCATCCCAGTTGCGCATTTGATATTCCATGTCGTTGAACGTGGAATTGATCCGCTCGGCAAAACTGCGCAGCCTTTCCCCCGCAGCGGTGATCTGCAACCGCCTGCCGATGCGGTCGAAGAGGCGCACGCCATAATACCGCTCCAATTCCCGGATCGCCAGGCTGACGGCGGGTTGCGTCATGTGCATTTCCCGGGCGGCCTGCGTCGTGTTGCAGCGGTTTTGACACACAGCCAGAAAGATTCGCAGATGTCTGATCGTCATAGCGCCCTCTTATGCAATATTGCTTATTGATGCAATTATATTATATTATTTTTCTTATCAGCATGCAAGTGGTATAATGGAAGGGCGGGCGCGCCATGCGGCGTGCGATCCCTGCGGGAAGGGCGGTATCATTTGCGTGAAAAGAGACAAGGCGTTTCTGGCAAAGCTGTTTCTATCGACATTCAAACTCAGCGCCTTCACCTTTGGCGGCGGATACGTCATCATACCGATGATGCGCCGCAAATTCGTCGATCAGTACCACTGGATCGACGAGGAGGAACTGCTGGATATGACGGCCATGGCGCAATCCTCGCCGGGCCCGGTGGCGGTCAATGCCTCCATACTGCTTGGGTACAGAGTGGCCGGCGGCCTGGGCGCCCTGATTGCGGCCTTTGGCACCGTGCTGCCGCCGCTGATCATCATTGCCGTCATTTCCGTGGGCTACGAGGCGTTTCGAGATAATCTGTACGTCAGCCGGGCGCTCAAAGGAATGCAGGCAGGCGTGGCGGCGGTCATCTTCAGTGTGGTGCTGCGCATGGGCTTCGCCTTTTTCAGGGACAGGCGCTGGGCGTCCGTGGCGCTGATGGCGGCAGCGCTGTGCTTATCGCTCTGTTTTTCCCTGAACGTGATATGGATACTGCTGCTCTGCGGCGCGGCGGGGATCGTTGGCACGGTGATCGTGCGCAGAAAGGGGGAGAAGCGCGAATGACGGCCTTCCTTGAACTGTTCTGGAGTTTTTTTCAAGTCGGGCTTTTCAGCTTTGGCGGCGGCTATGCGGCGATGCCGCTGATCCAGGCCCAGGTGGTGGATAAATTCGGTTGGCTGTCCCTGAGCGAGTTTACGGACGTGATAACCATTTCGCAAATGACGCCGGGCCCAATCGCAATCAATTCGGCAACGTTCGTCGGCATGCGGATCGCGGGGATTCCGGGAGCGCTCGTCGCCACGATCGGCTGCGTGCTGCCCTCCAGCTGCGTGGCCATTCTGCTGGCCAGGCTGTACCTGAAATATCGCAATCTCGACCTCATCCACGGGGCGCTTTCCGGCTTGCGGCCCGCGGTGGTGGCGCTTATCGCTTCGGCGGGGATAACGATCCTGCAGGGAGCGCTGACCTTGACGGTTTCCGGCGGGCTGGACGCGCTCGGGCTGGGGATCTTTGCGGCGGGACTGGCGCTGTTGCTTGTGCGCCCAAAGACGGATCCCATGTGGGTCATGCTCGGCGCCGGCGCGGTCGGGTTGGTTGGCTATGCATGGCTGCCGATGTAGCGCTGCACGCTGACGCTTCAGGCTTTCAAAAAACCAAGGAGAGCGCGAGAGGGTCGAAGCCCTTTCGCGCTTTCATCGTTCCTGGCGGCAGGTTGAAACCCCCAGGGGCAAACCGGCCGGTTTTGACGATTGGGAAAATTGGCAAAATCGCCTCGCGTACTGCGGAGGAGATACTCCCCCATCCGCCGGCTTGTCCAAAACGCTTTTTTGAGCCGGCAAACCGGGCAGTCGCCTGTATTTAATGCGTGTCATGCATTAAAACAGTATCCTTTCAGCTCTTACCGCTACAACAGCAAATAATGAGCTGCGGATGCTCCAAAGCGAATGGCATTCGCATTGCCCAGGTCTTATTGCCCCCGGGTGGTGGGGGATATAATGCATTTCCCGCAATAAACATTCCCGGGTTCCAGTCCCCTGCAGTCCACGAGCCACATCCCGCAAGCCTGACAATCGGCAACCGTTTTAATGCATCTTGCGCATTAATATCAGAATGGTATCCACCCCGGTTTCGTCGCGGCAAATATATTGCATCTTCCGCATTATAGCGTTCCGTATTATCGGGCTCCGCATTATTCGTACTCCGTATTATTCGTGCTCCGCATTATCGTGGTATGGACGCCCCCGCAGCACGCCTTCCCCTTGCGGGCAGGGGGCTTCCCCCTTCCACGGCCGCGCTTCCCCCGGCCGCGGACTGTCCGCCTCGCTTCTGGGCAGCAAAAAGCAGGCGGCGCATTGCGCAGCCTGCCGTCTGGCTCCTCAGGTAAGACTCGAACTTACAACCCTTCGGTTAACAGCCGAATGCTCTGCCATTGAGCTACTGAGGATCATTCGGGGGCTTTGGCGCGGCTTGTTTGCCTCTGCCTGGCGGTCTGTTTGTCAGCTTCCGCCACTTCTACGCTTGGCTTTGGCTCACGCCCCGGCTTCGTACATCGCTTCTGCCTCGCTTTGGCTCCTGCCTCTGCTTCGCTTTCGCTGCCCGATCACCCGGCTTCCGCTCGCCGCCCCGTTCTTCCTTATGCTTGGGAGCGGGAAAAACTTCCGTTCCTCCCGCTCCCCTTGGATCCCGGCAACTTCCTACTCTCCCAGGCCGTTCCCAGCCCAGTACCATCAGCGTTTGGAGGCTTAACTTCTGTGTTCGGTATGGGTACAGGTGGTTCCCTCCAGCTATCGTCACCGGAAACTTCCTCGCTCCCGCACCTTCAAAACTGCACAGGTCAGAGTTGACCAGCAAACTTCACACCCTTGAGGTCCTTTTCCGCTCCTCTCAGCGCTTCCACTCTCCGCTTCCGCGCTTCCTCTCGCTTCCAGATCAAGCCCTCGACCGATTAGTATCGCCAAGCTCCACACGTTACCGCGCTTCCACCGGCGACCTATCTACCTCATCGTCTCTGAGGGGTCTTACCTGTTTTAAACAGTGGCAGTCTTCTTCTTCAGGGGGGCTTCACGCTTAGATGCCTTCAGCGTTTATCCCGTCCGCACTTCGCTTCCCAGCTGTGCCTTTGGCAAGACAACTGTTGCACCAGAGGTGCGTCCATCCCGGTCCTCTCGTACTAGGGACAGCTCCCGTCATGACTCCTGCGCCCACGATGGATAGGGACCGAACTGTCTCACGACGTTCTGAACCCAGCTCGCGTGCCGCTTTAATTGGCGAACAGCCAAACCCTTGGGACCTGCTTCAGCCCCAGGATGCGACGAGCCGACATCGAGGTGCCAAACCTCCCCGTCGATGTGGACTCTTGGGGGAGATCAGCCTGTTATCCCCGAGGTAGCTTTTATCCGTTGAGCGACGGCTCTTCCACTCGATACCGCCTGATCACTAAGCCCGAGTTTCCTCTCTGCTCGACCTGTACGTCTCGCAGTCAGGCTCCCTTCTGCCTTTGCACTCTCCGAATGGTTTCCATCCATTCTGAGGGAACCTTTGGGCGCCTCCGTTACTCTTTGGGAGGCGACCGCCCCAGTCAAACTGCCCACCTATCACTGTCCATCGCCAAGCTCATTGCACGTTGTTAGAAATTCAGTAACAGAAGAGTGGTATCCCAACGGCCGCTCCAGCAGAACTGACGTCCTGCCTTCTCTGCGTCCCACCTATCCTGTACATCCGTTACCAAATTCCAATGATAAGCTACAGTAAAGCTCTACGGGGTCTTTCCGTCCAGTCGCGGGTAATGGGCATCTTCACCCATACTTCAATTTCACCGAGTCCCTTGTTGAGACAGCGCCCAAGTCGTTACGCCATTCGTGCGGGTCGGAACTTACCCGACAAGGAATTTCGCTACCTTAGGACCGTTATAGTTACGGCCGCCGTTTACTGGGGCTTCAATTCGCTGCTTCGATTGCTCTGACAACTCCTCTTAACCTTCCAGCACCGGGCAGGCGTCAGCTCGTATACGTCAGCTCTCGCTTTCGCACAAACCTGTGTTTTTGCTAAACAGTCGCTTGGGCCTATTCTCTGCGGCCACCTGAGTGGCACCCCTTCTCCCGAAGTTACGGGGTCATTTTGCCGAGTTCCTTAACAAGGGTTCTCTCGTTCGTCTTAGGATTCTCTCCTCGCCCACCTGCGTCGGTTTGCGGTACGGGCACCCTCAACATTACTAGCGCCTTTTCTTGCCAGCCTGGATTCACATGCTTCGCTACTCCTGTTTCGCTCCCCATCACGGCTCCGCCTTATGGTCTGCGTACTTCACTACATACCAGCCTAACCGCTTGGACCGGCTCTACCATCAACCGGCTCATGCTATCCTTCTGTGTCAACGCTTCGCTCTTGAAGGTGGTACTGGAATCTCCACCAGTTGTCCATCGCCTACGACTATCGTCCTCGGCTTAGGCCCCGACTTACCCTGGGCGGATGAACCTTCCCCAGGAAACCTTGGGCTTTCGACCTGCAGGTTTCTCGCCTGCATCTCGTTACTCATACCGGCATTCTCTCTACTGTGCCGTCCACGGCGTCTTACGATACCGCTTCTGCCAGCACACTATGCTCCTCTACCGCTCGCTTTACAGCGAACCCGTAGCTTCGGTGGCGTGTTTTAGCCCCGGACATCTTCGGCGCATCATCACTCGACCAGTGAGCTATTACGCACTCTTTAAATGAGTGGCTGCTTCTAAGCCAACATCCTGGTTGTCTGTGCAATCACACATCCTTTTCCACTTAACACGCACTTCGGGACCTTAGCTGTCGGTCTGGGCTGTTTCCCTTTTGACTACGGATCTTATAACTCGCAGTCTGACTCCCGTGCATCATCTCTATGGTATTCGCAGTTTGATAGGGTTCGGTAAGCTTTGTGACCCCCTAGCCCATTCAGTGCTCTACCCCCATAAGACTAACACGAGGCTAGCCCTAAAGCTATTTCGAGGAGAACCAGCTATATCCGGGCTCGATTGGAATTTCTCCGCTATCCACAGGTCATCCCCGCCCTTTTCAACGGACGTCTGGTTCGGTCCTCCATGAAGCTTTACCTTCACTTCAACCTGCCCATGGATAGGTCGCCCGGTTTCGGGTCTGCGTCATGTTACTTCCGCCCTCTTCAGACTCGCTCTCGCTTCGGCTCCAGTCCTCAAGACCTTAACCTCGCAACATAACGCAACTCGCCGGTCCGTTCTACAAAAAGTACAAAGTCGCGCCTTGCTTGCGCTCCCTCTGCTTGTAAACACAGGGTTTCAGGTTCTCTTTCACTCCCCTCCCGGGGTTCTTTTCACCTTTCCCTCACGGTACTATGCGCTATCGGTCACTGACCGTCTTTAGGCTTGGGGGGTGGTCCCCCCTGCTTCCCACAGGATTTCTCGTGTCCCGCGGTACTCTGGTACCATCTCGCTATTGTCGCCTTCGCCTACGCGGCTGTCACGCCCTCTGGCCCCGCTTTCCAACGGTCTTCGGCTCAACTATCGTCACTTCCCGATGGCCCGCAACCCCAGGCGTCCGTAGACCCCTGGTTTGGCCTCTTCCCTCTTCGCTCGCCACTACTAAGGGAATCGAGTTTTCTTTCTTCTCCTCCGGGTACTTAGATGTTTCACTTCCCCGGGTGCCCCCCGTCAAACTATGGATTCATTTGACGGTGACGGAGCATTACCTCCGCCGGGTTCCCCCATTCGGATATCCATGGATCAATGCCTACTTGCGGCTCCCCATGGCTTTTCGCAGCTTATCGCGTCCTTCTTCGGCAATCAGTGCCCTGGCATCCACCCTGCGCTCTTGTTCGCTTGATCTGTCTGCCGCGCCCCCGCCCTCCTAAGACTCCTTAGGCGGTTCTTCGGCTCCTCTTGAGTGTTTGCTTGCTCTCTTTCCCTGTGCAGTTTTCAAGGTGCGGGCGCCCCCGTCCCTTTTCAGGACGGATGGCTTGAAGCTTTGCCTTTGCCTGGCAAACCTTCAAAGCGATACAGTGAAGGAATACTCCAAGAACGGTTTGACTCGTCGCCGGCATCTTTTTCTTCGGCTCTTCGCCCCGCCGGTCTGCCTCCCGGCGTTTTCCTCATATGAGTTCCGCTTCTTCGCCTCCGCTTCGCTCTCGCGCCGCTTCCGCTCTGCTTTCGCTCATTTCGACCTCGGGTCATGCTCCGGCCTCCCAGCCTTCGCATCTCTCCCTAGAAAGGAGGTGATCCAGCCGCACCTTCCGATACGGCTACCTTGTTACGACTTCACCCCAGTCATCGGTCTCACCTTCGGCAGCTGGCCCCTTGCGGTTACCTCACTGACTTCGGGTGCTCCCAACTCCCATGGTGTGACGGGCGGTGTGTACAAGGCCCGGGAACGTATTCACCGCGGCATGCTGATCCGCGATTACTAGCAACTCCAACTTCATGTGGGCGGGTTGCAGCCCACAATCCGAACTGGGACGGCTTTTTTGAGATCCGCTTAACTTCACAGTCTCGCCCCTCTTTGTGGCCGCCATTGTAGCACGTTTGTAGCCCAGGTCATAAGGGGCATGATGATTTGACGTCGTCCCCACCTTCCTCCGAGTTGTCCCCGGCAGTCTCATCAGAGTCCTCAGCACTACCTGTTAGTAACTGATCATAAGGGTTGCGCTCGTTGCGGGACTTAACCCAACATCTCACGACACGAGCTGACGACAACCATGCACCACCTGTCTTCGGTTGGACGAATCCACACTACATCTCTGTAGCTTTACCTCGATGTCAAGACCTGGTAAGGTTCTTCGCGTTGCATCGAATTAAACAACATGCTCCGCTGCTTGTGCGGGCCCCCGTCAATTCCTTTGAGTTTCAACCTTGCGGCCGTACTCCCCAGGCGGAATGCTTATTGTGTTTACTCCGGCACAGCAGGGGTCGATACCCGCTACACCTAGCATTCATCGTTTACAGCGTGGACTACCAGGGTATCTAATCCTGTTCGCTCCCCACGCTTTCGCGCCTCAGCGTCAGTTACGGCCCAGTAAGTCGCCTTCGCCACTGGTGTTCCTCCCAATCTCTACGCATTTCACCGCTACACTGGGAATTCCACTTACCTCTTCCGCACTCAAGCTCTCCAGTCTCCAAAGCACTCCCCTCCTTGAAAAAGGGGCTTTCACTCCAGACTTAAAAAGCCGCCTACACGCCCTTTACGCCCAGTCATTCCGGACAACGCTCGCCCCCTACGTATTACCGCGGCTGCTGGCACGTAGTTAGCCGGGGCTTCCTCCTCAGGTACCGTCACGTCCTTCGTCCCTGAGGACAGAGGTTTACAATCCGAAAACCTTCTTCCCTCACGCGGCGTTGCTGGGTCAGGCTTTCGCCCATTGCCCAATATTCCCCACTGCTGCCTCCCGTAGGAGTCTGGACCGTCTCTCAGTTCCAGTGTGGCCGATCACCCTCTCAGGTCGGCTACCGATCGTCGCCTTGGTGGGCCGTTACCTCGCCAACTAGCTAATCGGACGCGAACTCACCCCATACCGAATATATCCTTTTACCCCGTCGCCATGTGGCATCGTGGTCTTATGCGGTATTAGCAGATGTTTCCATCTGTTATCCCCCTGTATGGGACAGATTGTTCACGCGTTACTCACCCGTCCGCCGCTAGAATATCCAGTGTGCAAGCACTCCAGATATCCCCGCTCGACTTGCATGTGTTAAGCACGCCGCCAGCGTTCGTCCTGAGCCAGGATCAAACTCTTATGTTTGATCTCTCACAAGTCCGCTTCCTCTGCATCCGGCTCGCCAAAGCCTTCCGCAGCCTCCGCGCACTCGCTGTCTACTCTCTCAGAATCTGACTGTTCTTGTCGCAAGCGCCTCCATCTTCCGATGAAAACACTCGCTCTTCTTCCTTCTCTGTATCGTTTTCAAGGTTCGCTCGCCGCCCTCCCTAGCCCTCCTCCGCGGCTTCCCGCAGGGCGCTCGTTTCAAGCGGCGTATGCTATTATATCAGCTTTCACCCCCTTTGTCAACCCCCTTTTTTCAAACCCCCAAACCACTATATCTTCCGCCCTATATCCACAAAACCCCCAGCATATCGCGGTTTTGAGCTCTTTTTGACCCCATTTTGCATGGAATTTTGCTTTGTTAAGAGTTTGGTTTTTCTCGCGGTTTCCCGCGGCCATCACAGGCCACGGCCAGCAGCGCGGGCAGCAAGAGCAGCATCGCCGCCAGCGTGGAGGCCTCCAGAGCGCCCGTCTCCAGCCGCGCCATGGCGGGGGCGGCGGCGACACGAGCGGAAAAGCGCAGATGCAGCGCCAGCGTGCAGACCGTGGCGACGAAGCCGCGCGCGGCCAGGTAGTCCCGCCAGCGCACGCCCAGGGGACGGAGCACGGCCATGTTCTGCGCGGCGATGCAGAGGCCGCCAAAGCCCGCCACCGCGCCCGCCAGCGCCCAGGGCGCGCCCGTTTGCGCCGCGCGGGCAAGGCCGGAGGGCATGTCGGCGATATATAGTAGTAGATCGCCTGCCGCGCCGCCCAGCAGCTTCGCCGCCATCGCCGCCGCCACGGAGAACAGCGCCATGTAGCCGCACACCTGCAATACGGAGGCCACCGCCGCGCGCACGGGGGCTTCGCGCTCGCGCTCAGGGAGGGCAGGGAGGAGCTCCGCGTCCTCCGCAAAGCGCCCGCGCAACAGCAGGCCGAGCAACAGCTGTCCCACCGCCTGCGCAAGCGCCAGCCACAGCCCCATTTCCGCCGCGCCGAACAGCGCCGCGCCCACGCCGCCGACGAGGTAGACCGGCGAGACGCCGGCGCACATCAGTCCCAGCCGGCGCGCCTCGCCGCGCGGCAGGCCCTCTGAAACGCGCTCCACGGCCAGCGCCCCCGCGGGCGAACCGGCCAGAAGGCCGATCAGCAGCGCCGGAGCGGCGCTTCCGGGCAGGCGAAAGAGGGGCCGCATCAGCCATCCCAGCGCCCGCGCATAGGCGCGCCGCGCCGCCGGACAGGTCAGCGCCGGCAACAGCGCCAGAAAGGGAAACAGCGACGGCCCCACCGAGCCCGCCCACGTCCGCATCGCCCCCTGCGCGGCGGAAAGCGCCTCCGTCGGCCAGAGGAGCAACAGAAACACCAGCCCCAGCGCGCCCAGGAGCTTTGCATAGTCCCACAGTCTGCGCACGCGACCACCCCCCGGCCATGGTATGCGCCGCGCGGGGCGAACATGGCCTTGCGCGCCCCGCGCCCCGCGTGTTATAATGGAAAAAACACGACGGGAGGGAACGCGCGTGCGCCTGGACAAGCTGCTCACCGCCGCCGGGCTGACCCGCGCGCAGGCCAAACGCGCCGTGGCCGAGGGGCGGGCGCGCGTCAACGGCGAGGCAGTGCGCGACGCGGGGATGCGCGTGGACGGCGCGGAGGTGCTGCTAGACGGAAAGCCGGTGACTGAGCCGGGCGATGTCTACTGGATGCTTCACAAGCCCGCCGGGGTGCTGACCGCCGTGCGCGACGCGCGGGAGAGGACGGCCTTTGCGCTCTTGCCGGAGGACGTGCGCCGCCGCGAGCCTTCCCCGATCGGACGCCTGGACAGGGACGTGACCGGCCTTCTGCTCTTCACCACCCACGGGGAACTTCTGCACCGCCTCATATCGCCCAGATACGCCGTGGAGAAGGTCTACATCGCCCGCGTGGAGGGCACGCCGGACGCTCTGGACGCGGAGAAACTGGCCGCGGGCATCGCCTTTTCCGACTTCACCGCCCGCCCCGCGCGGCTGGACGTGCTGGAAGAAGGGCTGGTGCGCCTGACCGTCACCGAGGGGCGCTACCACGAGGTCAAGCGCCTGCTCGCCGCCGTGGGCCACCCGGTGCTGGCGCTCGCGCGCGAAGCCATGGGCGGCGTGTTTCTGGACGGGGCGCTCAAAGCGGGCGACGGGCGGCCTCTGACCGGCGATGAAATCGCCCGCCTCTTCCGCGCCGCGCATCTGGACGCGGAACAAAAAGACCATGCATGAGGAAATGAATATGCCGGAACATTACTACACCGCCGCCCCCGCCTCCGCGCACGACGAGCGCCGCCGCACGGTGCGGGCGCTGGGCGTGGAGATGGATTTTGTCACCGACGCGGGCGTGTTTTCCCGCGACGGGCTGGACGCGGGCACCCGCGTATTGCTCGAAGCGCTGCCGCCGCTTTCCGGGCGCGTGCTCGACCTGGGCTGCGGCTGGGGCGCGCTGGGCGGCGTGCTGGCGAAAAAGTACCCCGGGGCGCGCTTCGTGCTCACGGACGTCAACGAACGCGCGGCGGCGCTGGCGGGGCGCAATTTGCGCATGAACGGCCTTGCCAACTTTGAGGTCGTCTGCGGCGACGGCTTTTCCGCCGTGGCGGGGACGTTTGACTGGATACTGACCAACCCGCCCATCCGCGCCGGCAAGGCCGTCATCTACGGCCTGTTTGCCGAAGCGAAGAATTTCCTCGCCCCCGGCGGCACGCTGGCGCTGGTCATCCGCACGCAGCAGGGGGCCAAGTCCGCCGAGCGCTACCTGCGCGGCATTTACGAAAATGTAGAGACACTGGACGTCTCCGGCGGCTACCGCGTGCTCGCCGCCCGGGACGGCTGAACAGAGCGAACCCCTCGGGCGCAGGCTCGAAAATCTACATATATTATGCAGGAGGTCAACATGAAACAGAACCGTCTGGAACGGGTCATTCGCGGCATGGAGGCCATGGGGCTGGAGCAGATCATCGTCTCCGCGCCGGCCTCGGTGTTCTACCTCACGGGCACGTGGGTGCGCCCGGGCGAGCGCATGCTGGCGCTGTACGTGCACAAAAGCGGCGAGGCGCGGCTGTTTGCCAACCGCCTGTTCGCCCTCTCCGGCAGCGTGGACGCGCCGCTGAGCGAGTTTGACGACACAGAGGACCCCATCGCCGTTCTCAGCCAGAGCGTGCGCCCGGGAACGCTGGGCATCGACAAATCCTGGCCGAGCCACTTCACGCTGCGGCTGATGGAGGCGCGAAAAGATGTGCGCTGCGTGGTGGGCTCCGCGCCGGTGGACGACGCGCGCATGTGCAAGGACGAGGAAGAGGCCGCCCTGATGCGGGAAAGCTCCCTGAAGAACGATCAGGCCATCGTCACCGCCATGGGCCATATCCGCGCCGGGGCGAAGGAGAGCGACGTGGGCGCGGCCTACGACCGTGCCGCAGCCGCGCTGGGGGCGACAGGCAACAGCTTCCCCTCGCTGATCTGCTTTGGCGCCAACTGCGCCGAGCCGCACCATTCCACGGACGACACGCTTTTAAGCAGCGGCGATTCCGTCATACTCGACGTGGGCCTGTGCTGGCAGCGCTATTGCAGCGACATGACCCGCACCGTGTTCTACGGCTCGCCCACGGACGAGCAGAAGCGCGTGTTCGACATCGTCTGCAAGGCCAACGCCGCCGGCATCGCCGCCGTGCGCCCGGGCGTGCCGCTCAAGGACATCGACGGCGCGGCGCGCAAGGTCATCGAGGACGCGGGCTACGGAAAGTACTTCATCCACCGCACCGGCCACGGCATCGGCCTGGAGGGCCACGAGCCGCCGGACGTCAGCCGGACGGATACGCGCTTGGCGCAGGTTGGCATGGTCTTTTCCGTGGAGCCGGGCATCTACCTGCCCGGGCGCTTCGGCGTGCGCGAGGAGGATCTGGTGCTGGTCACGGAGGACGGCGCGGAGGTGCTCAACAAGCTGCCGCACGAATTGCGCGTCATCCCGGCGGAGTAAAGGGAAATGTCGAAGGGCTGCCGGGAGGGTCTCCGGCGGCCCTTTTCCATCTTTGAGAAAAGAATACGCCCCATGAAAACATACGAATACATGGCCGTCGACCTGAGCGCGGAGCCCTCCTTCAACGTCCATGTCAAACTGGAGAAATCTGAACGCCTACGGCAAACAGGGCTGGCGGCTGATCTCCGGGACGGACGATTGGAAGTATTCGATCTTTGAGCGCGAGATCGACGATGCGAAGGCGTGAGCCTCCACACGGCGGCGGACGGCGGGTGTTCTCCCTGCCGTCCGCCGCGCTTTTGCCTACATGGTCGCGCCGATGCGCCAGACGGTCATCGAGGCGTTGGAGTACTCGATGTCCGTGTCAGCGGGGACAGCAGTGATGGTGGCCGTGCCGGAGGGCACGCTGACCACGGCGAATGTGGCGAGGCTGGCCGGAGTGTCGTTGGCGGTAAAGCGGTGGCTGGCCTCCGCGCCGGTGACGGGCGCGCCGTTGACGTTGAGGGTTACCGAGGCGGTGACGGGCACCGCCGTGCCAGTGGGCGCCTGCGCATCGGCGTGGAACTCCACCAGATACACGCCCGGCTGGGCGACGTTCACCGCGCCGCTGCCGGGGGCGTGGGTAAGGTCGGTGCCGAAACCGGCCACGTCGGTGTTGAAATCAAGCGGTATGCCGGCGGCGGAGGTCTGCGCCGCGGGATTGGACACGCTGATCAGTTCGGGCACGGCGTTGGCGGCGGAAGCGCCGGCGGGGCCGGTGGGACCGGTCGCTCCGGCAGCGCCCGCCGCGCCGGCGGGACCCGTCGCGCCCGTGGGGCCGGTGGGGCCGGGGACGCCGCCGCCGGGGCCGGCGGGACCCGTGGGGCCAGTCGGGCCGGTGGGCCCCGTCGCGCCGCCGCCGGAGCCGGAACAGCAGCAGCCGCAATAAGGAATGGGGCGGCGGCAGCCGCAGCCGTTGGAACATCCGCAATTCGCGTACATAAAAACGCCTCCTTGTCAGGCGCGCGAGGTGCGCGCCTCTCCGGCAGCCTATGCCGTCGGGGCAGAGGGCGTGCGCAACCTTCGCGGAAACCCTTCCCGCGCCGGGGCGTATGCCTCCCGCGTGTCCCGGCATCCCCGGAATCGACAAAAAACCGTCGGTTTGATAAATTTGCGGTTGCTTTTCCAAGATTTGCTTGACCATCTGCCCTGCGCAAGGGTATAATACTTGGTAAGTATGCAAATATGGC
Organism: uncultured Bacillota bacterium; assembly: GCA_963930055.1. Taxonomy (GTDB): domain Bacteria; phylum Bacillota; class Clostridia; order Christensenellales; family Aristaeellaceae; genus Pullichristensenella. The sequence continues at coordinate 45,470 of CAWVKS010000008.1, forward strand.
CCAAGGAGGCTTTTCCCATGTACCTGGATCACCGTGTGACGGCGAAGATCACCCGCATTCTCGAGCAGATCGACATGAGCGCCCTTTTGATGGACAGCAACGGCACCGTCGTGCTCCCCGAGGGCGACAACCGCCAGCTGACGCTGCCCGACCAGCTGCGCCGCGACCCCACCACGCCCATGGTCTACGGCGGCGTGACGCTCATCGGCACGGACGACCGGCAGCCGCTGTTCATCTGCCTGCACGGCGATTCGCAGGAGGTCAAAAACTGCGCCATACTGTGCGCGGAGCTGATCAGCATGCTGGTGCACGTCGACCTCGGCCACGCCACGCGCGAGCAGGCCGTGCGCCTGATGCTGCGCGGCGAGGTGGAGGGCGCGGAGCTGGAATCGCTGGCGGCGGAACACAATATACCGCTGGACAGGAACCGCTGCGTGATGTATTTTTACTTTGCCCAGGCCTCCACGGAGGACGCTTCCGCCATACTCGAAGGCGTGATCGACCCGGAAACCGACGTGCTCACCGAGGTCGGCCGCCACTCGCTGGCGCTGATGAAGGCGCTGGGCGAGGAGACGGATTTCGACACGCTTTTGCAGATGACCGAGGCGGTGGAGAATTCCTTCCTCATGGAGACCGGCCAGCCGGTGTATATCGGCGTGTCCGAACTGCGGGAGGACCTGGCGCTCATCGCCGAGGCCTTTGAGGAGGCGCGCAGCGCCATCAACATCGGCCGCGTCTACAATTCCACCAGCACCATATTCTTCTACAACCGCCTGCTGCTGGAGCGCTTTTTGTACGACCTGCCCGTCGACGCCAGCGCCCGTTACAGCAGCCAGATCTTCAACCGCCAGACGGCCAAGCTGTTCAACGACGAGATGCTGCATACCATCGAGACGTTCTTTGAAAACAGCCTCAACCTCTCGGAGACGGCGCGCAAGCTCTACATCCACCGCAACACGCTGGTCTACCGCCTGGAGAAGGTGCAGCGCGCCATCGGGCTGGATCTGCGCTCGTTCGACGACGCGGTGACGTTTAAAATGATGATGCTGCTGGGCAAGAACACCCAGCCGCGCAAGAACAGGATCTGACATAGCCCCGCGCGCGGCCGCATACGCTCGCAGGGATGATCGCCGGCGACTGGCAGACGCGGTCGCCGGCGATTTGTCGGTGGGGTGGCAAAACGGCAAGGCCGCGCCACGCCTTTGAGACGCGGGGCCGGCCATCGCCCCAAGGAGGTTCTTATGCCCAAACGCTCCGTTTCGCTCCTGACGTTCGTCTGCGTCCTGCTGATCGTGGCCATGTCGGCCTCGACGCTGACGCTGCTCCTGGCCGGCGCGCGCCCTGCCGCGCCCGAGGCCGGGGAAGGGCGGCTCGACCGCGCGGAGGAGATACTGGCCATTGTGGAAGAACAGTATTATCAGGAAGTGGACGGGGAAGCGCTGGAGACGGCCGCCATTGACGGCATGCTCGCCGCACTGGGCGACCCCTACACCTTCTATTACACGGACGAGGCCTATGCCGCGATGAACGAGGAGACCACCGGCCGCTACGTGGGCGTGGGCCTGCTGGTGGGCGAGGGCGAGGATGGCGCGCTGACCGTATTGCGCGTGTTCCGCGATTCGCCCGCGGAGGTAGCCGGCGTAAAGGCGGGCGACGAGCTGACCGCCATAGACGCCACGCCCGTCGGCGCGGGCACGGCGCTGGGGCTGACGGAGGCCACGGCGCTGCTCAAGGGCGACGGCGAGACGCCGGTGACGGTGGCGTTTAGGCGCGACGGCGAGACGCTCACCTTCACGCTCACGCGCGGCGATGTCAGCATCAATTATGTGGAATACAGCGTCCTCGACGGCGAGGTGGGCTACCTGTCCATTTACCAGTTCACCGGCGACGACGTTTCCGGCGTGGAAGAAGCGCTGAGCGCCTTCCGCCAGGCGGGCGTGACCGCGCTGGTGGTGGACGTGCGCTCCAACCCCGGCGGGCTGCTGACAGACGTGGTGAAGATCTGCGACATGCTCTTGCCCGAGGGGCTGATCGTCTACACAGAGGATCGCAGCGGCGCACGCGAAGACTTCTACGCCGACGGCGAATACTGGGATGTGCCCATGGCGGTGCTGGTCAACGGCGATTCGGCCAGCGCCTCGGAGATCTTCGCCGCCGCCGTGCAGGACACGGGCCGCGGCGTCGTGGTGGGCGAAACGACGTTTGGCAAGGGCGTGGTGCAGACGCTCTACTCCTTCCCCGAGGGCGACGGCGTACAATTGACCACCGCCGTCTACTACGCCCCCTCCGGCCGTTCCATCCACGGCCAGGGCGTGACGCCGGACATTGAAGTATCCCTCGCCGCCGACGCCAGCGTGGTCTACCACGCCCCGGACGCGCAAACCGACGCGCAGCTCAGGGCGGCGCTGGAAGCTCTGGCCGGCAGTGCCGGCAGTGCCGACGGCCGGAGCTACCGCGGATGAGCCGGCAGTGCCGGCAGCCGGAGCTGCCGCGGATGAGCCGGCAGTGCCGGCAGCCGGAGCTGCCGCGGATGAGCCGGCAGTGCCGGTGGCCGGAGCTGCCGCGGATGAGCCGGCAGTGCCGGTGGCCGGAGCTGCCGCGGATGAGCGGCGAACGCCCGCCCCACGAGCAGGGGGCGGGCGTTCTGCGTTTTTGTTCCGTTTGGGGCGGAGGTGCGAACAGACGGTGGCAGGCTCACGAGCAGGAGCCTGCCGCCTGCGGCGTTTTTGGGGTGATGGGAAAACGGGGGAGATGGCTATCGGTTCCCCAAATGGGATTTTCAAGGGATGAGTCCCTTGAGCGGGCGCGGGCAGAGCCCCCGTTCCCCCGCGCGATGGCCGCGGGGAAACGGGGACTGCGGGAAGAATGGGAAGTTGCGCCTGCCGCATGGGGCGTTGCTGATGCGGGCGTCGGGAATGGCGGGGAAACGGTGCGGGAGAGACGGTCGACGCTTTTTGCCGCGGAAAGTGCGGACGCAATTTCTGTTGCACTTGGAATGATAACCTACGCTGGACCCTTGAGCGGGCGCGGGCAGAGGCCCCCGCTCCCCCGCGGGATGGCCGCGGGGAAACGGGGACTGCGGGAAGAATGGGAAGTTGCGCCTGCCGCATGGGGCGTCGCTGATGCGGGCGTCGGGAATGGCGGGAAACGATGCGGGAGAGACGGCCGACGTCTTTCGTCTTGGAAAGTGCGGACGCAATGCCGCCTCCCCGCGGGCAGGGACGTTGTTTTGGAGATACAGCGGGGCGATTTCCCGCGTTCCCGCGGGCGGGAACGACGGTGATGGATGGACGTCGCATGAACGGCAGGCGCGCACGGCCTTCCCGTGGGCGGGACGATGGCCACAAAAGCGCGGGCAATGGAATGGGCGGCCGTATCCCGGCGCGCCTGCGGCCGTTCCTGAAGGGCAAATCGTCCCCCACAAATCCCCGCGCCCCGTGAGCCCTCCAGGATCAGGCGTGTTACCCCGAAGCGCCTTTGCCCCAACGGGGCAAACAGCGTCGCTCCCGCACACCGAAAGCGCCCCCTTGCCCGCAGGGCAAGGCAGCGTCATACTTCCCCGTCCGTTTCTCCGCCGCAAGCCCAAGCGCCCCGCGAGAACACGGACTCCCGGCCTTGCCGGACACCTTCCGTACCCGGGGATGCGCCGCTTGCCCCTCCGGGGCAAGCGGCGCATCCCCAAATCCCCAAATCCCCAAATCCCCAAATCCCCAAATCCCCAAATCCCCAAATCCCCAAATCCCCAAATCCCCAAATCCCCAAATCCCCAAATCCCCAAATCCCCAAATCCCCAAATCCCCAAATCCCCAAATCCCCAAATCCCCAAATCCCCAATTCCCCAATTCCCCAATTCCCCAATTCCCCAATTCCCCAATTCCCACAATATCCCATTCCCCCTGCATTCCCGCCCCCATGCCCCCGAACATCAAGGAACAGACGCCAACGCCGAAAAACGCGACGTCCGCGCCCAAACACAGTCCGCGCCCCCGTCGCCGTCGGCGGCTGCGCCTGCGCGTACAAAAACGGCCTGCGAAGGGGAAGCATATACCCATCCCGCCAGAAACTTCACACCCCCCAAACACCTTAGGCGGCAAGCCCCTGCTCGTGGGCCTGCCGCCGTCTATTCTCTCCTTCGCCCCAAACGGAACGAAAACACAGAACGCCCGCCCCCTGCTCGTGGGGCGGGCGTTCGCCGCTCATCCGCAGTAGCTCCGGCCGCCGGCACCGCCGGCACGCGGTAGCTCTGGCTGCCGGCACTGCCGGCAGGCGACAAGCCCCTGCTCGTGGGCTTGTCGCCGCCTACTCCCACCTTCGCCCCAAACGGAACGAAAACACAGAACGCCCGCCCCCTGCTCGTGGGGCGGGCGTTCGTCGCTCATCCGCGGCAGCTCCGGCCGCCGGCACTGCCGGCTTTAGTACATGCCGCCGCCCATGCCGCCAGCGGCGGGGTTGGCAGCCGGTTCCGGCGCGGGGATGTCCGTGACCAACGATTCGGTGGTCAAGACCATGGCCGCGATGGAAGCCGCGTTCTGCAGCGCGGAACGGGTGACCTTCGTCGGGTCGGTGACGCCGCGCTCGATCATGTCGGTGTACTCGTCCTTGGCGGCGTCGTAGCCGTAGCCGACCGCCTGCTTGCTCTTGAGCTTCTCAACGACGATAGAGCCTTCCACGCCGGCGTTGACGGCGATCTGACGGGCGGGCTCTTCCAGCGCGCGCAGCACGATGCTCACGCCGGTCTTAACATCGCCGCTCGCCTCGCGCATCAGCTTGGCAACGGACTTGCTGGCCACGATCAGGGCGCTGCCGCCGCCGGGCACGATGCCTTCCTCGACAGCCGCGCGGGTGGCGTTGAGGGCGTCCTCAATGCGCAGCTTGCGCTCCTTCATCTCGACCTCGGTCGCGGCGCCGACGTTGATGACGGCCACGCCGCCGGCCAGCTTGGCCAGGCGCTCCTGCAGCTTCTCGCGGTCGTAGTCCGAGGTGGTCTCCTCGATCTGCGCGCGGATGGAGGCAACGCGGGCCTTGATCTCGGACGGGTCGCCCGCGCCCTCGACGATGGTGGTGTTCTCCTTGTCCACCTTGACCTGACGGGCCTTGCCCAGCATGTCGATGGTGGCGTCCTTCAGCTCCATGCCCAGCTCGCTGCTGATGACCTGGCCGCCGGTGAGGATAGCGATATCCTGCAGCATGGCCTTGCGGCGGTCGCCGAAGCCCGGCGCCTTGACGGCCACGCAGGTGAACGTGCCGCGCAGCTTGTTGAGGACCAGCGTGGCAAGGGCTTCGCCCTCGACGTCCTCAGCGATGATCAAAAGCTGCTTGCCCATCTTGACGACGTTCTCAAGCAGGCCGATGATCTCCTGGATGTTAGAGATCTTCTTGTCGGTGATGAGGATGAGCGGGTCGGTGAGGACCGCTTCCATCTTCTCCATATCGGTGCACATGTAGCTGGAGGCGTAGCCGCGGTCGAACTGCATGCCTTCGACGATGGTCATCTCGGTTTTCATCGTCTTGGACTCTTCGACGGTGATGACGCCGTCCTTGCCGACCTTCTCCATAGCCTCGGCGATCAGGTTGCCGATCACTTCGTCGCCGGAGGAGATGGACGCGACCTGCGCGATGGCCTGTTTGGTCTCCACGGGCTTGGAAATTTCGCCCAGGGTCTTGACGGCCTCTTCGGTGGCCATCTCAATGCCCTTTTTCACGACCATCGGGTTCGCGCCCGCAGCCACGTTCTTGAGGCCTTCGCGGATCATCGCCTGCGCAAGCAGCGTGGCGGTGGTGGTGCCGTCGCCGACGACGTCGTTGGTCTTGGTGGCGACTTCCTTGACAAGCTGCGCGCCCATGTTCTCAAAGGGGTCTTCCAGCTCGATCTCCTTGGCGATGGTCACGCCGTCGTTGGTGATCAGCGGCGCGCCGAACTTCTTGTCCAGCACCACGTTGCGGCCCTTCGGGCCCAGGGTGATCTTAACGGTGTTCGCCAGCGCGTTTACGCCAGCTTCCAGTGCGCGGCGAGCATCCTCGCCATATTTGATCTGCTTAGCCATGATATTTCCCTCCTGTTATTCGACGACCGCGAGGATGTCGGACTGACGGACGATGATGTAGGTCTCGCCGTCCAGCTTGACCTCGGTGCCGGCATACTTGGAATAAATGACTTTCTGGCCGGCGGAGACGTACATGGTGACTTCCTTGCCGTCCACATTGCCGCCCGGGCCAACGGCCAGGACTTCGGCCATCTGCGGCTTTTCCTTGGCCGCCGAGGTCAGCAGGATGCCGCCCTTGGTGGTCTCTTCCGCTTCCATATTCTTGATCACGACGCGATCGCCCAGAGGCTTGATGCTCATACGGGGTACCTCCTTTAATGGGATGCTCTTTTCTTCGTTGTTAGCACTCAATTCAATCGAGTGCTAACGACCACGATTCATAGTGTACTCATTTTTCCCCGATTTGGCAATACCCCAAGCGTTTAATTTTGGTTAAATCTTTCCTTTTCCCTGCCGGGATGTTATAATGAAAGCAAAAACGGGGGCATGCGGGATGGATAAATGGGACAAGCGCTTTATGGAGGTTGCCAGCCTCATCGCCACCTGGGCCAGCTGCTACCAGGCCGACCGCAAGATCGGCGCGGTGATCGTCAAAAACAAGCGCATACTCACCACCGGCTACAACGGCGCGCCCGCGGGCATACGCACATGCGTGGAGCGCGGCGAATGCATGCGCAAAAAGCAGGGCATCGCCTCGGGCACGCGGCATGAACTTTGCTACGCCATCCACGCCGAGCAGAACGCCATCATCCAGGCGGCGAAGCTGGGCGTGTCCATCCAGGACGCCACGCTCTACTGCACCCACCAGCCCTGCGTCATCTGCGCGAAGATGATCGTCAATTCCGGCATTTCCCGCGTGGTCTACCGCGAGGGCTACCCGGACGACTTCGCCCGCCAGATGCTTCTGGAGGGCGGCGTGACGCTGGAACGGTATGAGGAAAACGGCGGGGCGGACGCCTGAGGCGCCGCAAAACGCCCGGGCGGCGCGGCTTTCCCCCGCGCGGGCGGCATATTGCCCCCATTTTGCTAAAAACACCGGCGTTGACGCGAAAATGTCATCGAATGCAATGTTAATTTTATACAATATATGTGCATTTTCCGTTATGATATGTTACAATAATAGATGGTCGAAAATCAGAACTTCTGTCCCTTGCGGGGTTCTGTATATTTCATCACAGGGAGGTCATGAAGCATATGGCTGAGAATCGGGACAAGTATCTTCAGCTCGACGAGGTCATCCAGCAAAACAAGGGGAAGCAGGGCGCCGTTATGATGACGCTGCAGGCGGCGCAGAACATCTTTGAACACGTACCCAGGGATGTGCAGGTGCGCATCGCCGAGGGGCTGGGCGTGCCGCTTTCCGAGGTCTACGGCGTGGCGACGTTCTACTCGCAGTTCTCGCTTGAGCCGCGCGGCAAGTACGTCATCGGCGTCTGCCTGGGCACGGCCTGCTATGTCAAGGGCTCCAAGAACATACTCGAACGCCTGGCCAAGGAACTGGACGTCAAGGTGGGCTCCACCACCAAGGACGGCCGCTTCACGCTGCGCGACACGCGCTGCCTGGGCGCCTGCGGCCTGGCCCCGGTCATCATGATCAACGACGACGTCTACGGCCGCCTCGTGCCGGACGACATCCCGGCGATCATCGAGAAATACCGGGCCATGTAAGCCGATATGCCGGAACTGGCGCTTCACATACTGGACCTGGTTCAAAACAGCGTTTCCGCCGGGGCGACGCGGGTAGTGATCACCATCTGCTACGACACCGCCGGCGACACGTTGCTCATCTCCATTGAGGACGACGGCAAGGGCATGTCCCCGGAGCTGCTCTCGCGCGTTACCAGCCCCTTTACCACCACGCGCACCACGCGCAAGGTCGGGTTGGGCATCCCGCTGTTCAAGCAGCTGGCGGAGATGTGTTCGGGCAAACTGACGATCGAATCCACCGTGGGCAAGGGAACGAAAACGCAGGCGACGTTCGCCGCCTCGCACATGGACCTGCCGCCCATGGGCGATTTGAAGGGCACGTTGGAAACGCTGATCATCGCCAACCCGGAGCGGCCGGATTTCTGCATGGTCTACCGCGTGGACGAAGAGGAATTCGTCTTTGACACCGCCGAGATCCGCGAGGCGGTGGGGGGGCTGCCCCTCAATGAGCCGGAGATCATCGCCTGGATCGGCCAGTATATCGCCGAGGGCATCGGCGAGGTGGAGCAGAGCCGGGGCGGCAAATGAAACACCGCGCGCCCGCGCGCAAGACACAATAATTTGGAGGTGCTTTTTCATGAAAATGAAATCTTTGGCGGATCTGGAAGCCATTCGCCAGAAAACGCTGGACAAGGTCAACCTGCGCCGCGAGCACGAGGGCACGCGCATCAGCGTTGGCATGGCCACCTGCGGCATCGCCGCCGGCGCCCGCCCCGTGCTGCTCGCTTTCATGGATGAGATCAACAAGCGCGGCCTTCTGGATGTGACCGTCGCGCAGACCGGCTGCATCGGCATGTGCCGCCTGGAGCCCATCGTGGAGATCTCCGTGCCTGGCAAGGAAAAGGTCACCTACGTCAAGGTCAACCCCGACATGGTGCCGCGCATCGTCGCCGAGCATGTGGTCAACGGCAACCCCGTCACCGAGTATACCATCGGCGCGCAGGACAAGTAACCGCCCCTTATCGCGGCCGCCCCTGAGCCGCGATAAGGGCAGAGATTGAAGGAGGCAAGGCAATATGGAGCTTTTCCGTTCGCAAATACTGATCTGCGGCGGCACGGGCTGCACGTCGTCCGGCTCGGCCAAGCTCGTCGAGCGCTTTGAAGAGCTGCTGGAGCAAAACGGTCTTACCAAGGAGATCAAGCTGGTGCACACCGGCTGCTTCGGCCTGTGCGAGGCCGGCCCGGTGGTCATCGTCTACCCCGAGGGCGCGTTTTACAGCCGCGTCAAGGTCGAGGATGTGGACGAGATCGTTTCCGAACACCTCGTCAAGGGCCGCATCGTCCAGCGGCTGCTCTACCACGGCTCCGTGGCCGAGGACAACACCGTCAAGGCCCTGGACGACGTGGACTTCTACCGCAAGCAAAAGCGCGTGGCGCTTAGAAACTGCGGCGTCATCGACCCGGAGAACATCGACGAGTATATCGCCTTTGACGGCTACAAGGCCCTGCAGAAGGCGCTCACCGAGATGACCCCGGATGAGGTCATCGACACCATCAGCAAGTCCGGCCTGCGCGGGCGCGGCGGCGGAGGGTTCCCCACCGGCAAGAAGTGGGCGTTCGCGGCGGCGCAGCCCCGCGGCCCGGAATACAAGAAGTACGTCTGCTGTAACGCCGACGAGGGCGACCCCGGCGCCTTCATGGACCGCTCCGTGCTCGAGGGCGACCCGCACGCCGTGCTGGAGGCCATGGCCATTGCCGGCTACGCCATCGGCTCGGACCAGGGCTATATCTACGTGCGCGCCGAGTACCCCATCGCCGTCAAGCGCCTGGAGATCGCCATCCAGCAGGCCCGCGATTACGGCCTCCTGGGCGAGGACATCTTCGGCACGGGCTTTAACTTCAACATCAGCATCCGCCTGGGCGCGGGCGCGTTCGTCTGCGGCGAGGAAACGGCGCTGATGAACTCCATCCAGGGCAACCGCGGCGAGCCGTGGCCCCGCCCGCCGTTCCCGGCCGTGCGCGGCCTGTTCGGCAAGCCCACCATTTTGAACAACGTCGAGACCTACGCCAACGTCTGCCAGATCATCCTCAATGGCCCGGAATGGTTCGCCTCCATGGGCACCGAGCGCTCCAAGGGCACCAAGGTGTTTGCCCTGGGCGGCAAGATCAACAACACGGGCCTGGTGGAAGTGCCGATGGGCACCACGCTGCGCGAGATCATCTACGAGATCGGCGGCGGCATCCCCGGCGGCAAGGCGTTCAAGGCCGTGCAGACCGGCGGCCCCTCCGGCGGCTGCCTGCCGGCGCACATGCTCGATACCCCCGTGGACTATGACAACCTCATCGCGGCCGGCTCGATGATGGGCTCCGGCGGCATGATCGTCATGGACGAGGACAACTGTATGGTGGACATCGCCCGCTTCTTCCTCGACTTCACCGTGGACGAGAGCTGCGGCAAGTGCACCCCCTGCCGCATCGGCACCCGCCGCATGCTGGAGATCCTCAACCGCATCTGCGACGGCAAGGGCGAGGATGGCGATATCGAGCGGCTGGAGAACCTGGCGCAGAACATCAAGGCCACGGCCCTGTGCGGCCTGGGCCAGACCGCGCCCAACCCGGTGCTCTCCACCATCAAGCAGTTCCGCCATGAGTACGAGGCGCACATCTACGACAAGCATTGCCCCGCCGGCGTGTGCAAGAAGCTGCTCAACTACGTGATCGACCCCGAAAAGTGCCGCGGCTGCACGCTCTGCGCGCGCGTCTGCCCCACGGGCTCCATCTCCGGCAAGGTCAAGGAGCCGCATTCGATCGATCCCAAGAAGTGCATCAAGTGCGGCGCCTGTATGGAGAAGTGCAAGTTTGGCGCCATCTCCAAGAAGTGAGCAAGGAGGTTGCCATAGATGAGTATGATCACCCTGACCATCGACGGCGTGTCGGTCAGCGTTCCCGCCGGCTCGACCGTTCTGGAAGCCGCGAAAGCCGCGGGCATCCATATCCCCACGCTGTGCTATATGAAGGGCCTCAACGAGATCGGCGCCTGCCGCCTCTGCGTGGTAGACACCGGCGCGCGCGCCCTGCAGGCCGCCTGCGTGCTGCCCGCCTCCGAGGGGATGAACGTCAAGACCAATACCCCCGCCGTGCGCAACGCCCGCAAGATGAACCTGGAGCTTTTGCTCTCCAACCACGACAAGAAGTGCCTCTCCTGCGTGCGCTCCACCAACTGCGAATTGCAGAAATTGTGCAACGAGTACGGCGTGGAGGATGAGAACCGCTACGCGGGCAGCCTCACCGAAACGCAGATCGACGACAAGTCCCCCATCGTGCGCAACAACGCCAAGTGCGTGCTCTGCCGCCGCTGCGTGGCCGTGTGCAACAAGGTGCAGCACGTGGGCGTCATCGGCCCGATCAAGCGCGGTTTCAACACGCAGATCGCCTGCGCCTGGGGCGACCCGTTGGCGGACACCGCCTGCATCAACTGCGGCCAGTGCATCGCCGTGTGCCCCACCGGCGCGCTGACCGAGCGCGACGATACCGACAAGGTCTACGCCGCCATCGCCGACCCCACCAAGCACGTGGTCGTGCAGCCGGCCCCGGCCGTGCGCGCCGCGCTGGGCGAGGAGTTCGGCATCCCCATGGGCACCTCCGTCACCGGCAAGATGGCCTGCGCGCTGCGCCGCCTCGGCTTTGACAAGGTGTTTGATACCGACTTTGCCGCCGACCTTACCATCATGGAGGAAGCCAACGAGCTGATCGACCGCGTGAAGAACGGCGGCGTCCTGCCGATGATCACCTCCTGCTCCCCCGGCTGGATCAAGTTCTGCGAGCACCAGTACCCGGATTTCCTGCCCAACCTCTCCTCCTGCAAGTCCCCGCATGAGATGGAGGGCGCGGTCATCAAGAGCTACTACGCCGAAAAGGCCGGCATCGACCCCAAGGACATCGTCGTCGTTTCGGTCATGCCCTGCACGGCGAAGAAGTTCGAGGCCGCCCGTCCCGAGCTGGGCCACGACGGCATGGCGGATGTGGACATCGTCATCACCACGCGCGAGCTGGCGAGGATGATCAAGAAGTCCGGCATCGACTTTGCCAACCTGCCGGAAGAGGACTTTGACGAGATGCTCGGCGATTCCACCGGCGCGGCGGTCATCTTCGGCGTCACCGGCGGCGTCATGGAAGCGGCGCTGCGCACCGCCTACGAGGCCATCACTGGTAAGAAGCTCGAGAAGCTCGAGTTCATGGACGTGCGCGGCCTGGAGGGCGTGAAGGAAGCCAGCTACAACCTCAATGGCCTCGACCTCAAGGTGGCCGTGGCGCATTCCACCGGCGCGGCGGCCAAGCTGCTGGACGCGGTGCGCTCCGGCGAGAAGAGCTACACCTTCATCGAGATCATGGGTTGCCCGGGCGGCTGCGTGAACGGCGGCGGCCAGCCGATCGTCTCCCCCACGGAGCGCGAGAAGCACGACCCGCGCGTGCTGCGCGCCCAGGCGATCTACGCCGAGGACGCGGCCAAGAGCGTGCGCAAGTCGCATGAGAACCCGTCGATCATGAAATTGTACGACGAGTACTTCGAGAAGCCCAACTCCCACAAGGCGCATGAGCTTCTCCACACGCACTACACCGCGAGGCCGAAGTATAAGTAAGGCCGGCGCCAGTGCCATGTACCCCCTCGGTCAATGTACCGGGGGGGGGTAATGTTTTTTGGCGACAGAAGCAACAAAAGCTTTCAGGACGACAAAAATAGGGAGGAAGGTTGCATGTTGAAGCGTTTGTTTGCAATGGTTCTGGCTTGCGCATTGTTCTGGAGCGGGATCGCTCTGGCGGAGAGCGAATTTGACATTTCTGTATTTGAGGACGACCCGAATTACGAAGTCGAGTTTGACGAGATGGACGATACGGGAACGATACGATTTGCGGAGGATTCCGAGCTTACAAACACCTTCCTGGGCGCCACCGATGATGAGGATGACGGCTTGGTCGCAGGCGTCGCGGACATCAGGATCACCGAAAACGCCCCGCCGGTGGTCAGGCTTTCGATCCTCTATATAGCCGAAAATTGGGCGTTCATCGACGAATTTATCATCATCGCCGGCTCGAACCGCTACACGTTTGCGGTGGACTGCGAGCGCGAAGTACTTGATGGTGGCAACATAGCGGAGGCATTTGTCATCGCCCTGACGGACGAAAGCATCGGCCTGCTTGAAGATATTGCCAACAGCGCCAGCATTTCCTTCAGCTATCGGCTTGGCGGCGATGCGGATGTGGATGGGGATATTTACTTCAATCAGGATTCCATCGGGTACCTCTATGAGAGTTATGTCGATTCCGGCGCGCTGGAAAATGACTTTTCTCTCCTAAAAGCGGCATTTCCGTGTGAAATCAAAGCTCTGTAATTCGGCAGTGCCGGCGGCCGGAGCTGCCGCGGGCCGGCGGTGCCGGCGGCCGGAGCTGCCGCGGATGAGCGGCGAGCGCCCGCCCCACGAGCAGGGGGCGGGCGTTCTGCGTTTTCGTTCCGTTTGGGGCGGAGGCGCGAACAGACGGCGGCAGGCTCACGAGCAGGAGCCTGCCGCCTGCGAGCCGGCAGTGCCGGGGCCGGAGCTGCCGCAGATAAGTGACGAGCGCCCGCCCCATGAGCAGGGAGCGGGCGCTCTGCGTTTTCGTTCCGTTTGGGGCGAATGTGTTAGTGTAGACGGCGGCAGGCTCACGAGCAGGAGCCTGCCGCCTGCGGTGTTTTGGGGGGATGGGAAAACGGGGGGGATGGCTGTCGGTTCCCCAAAATGGGATTCTCAAGGGATGAGTCCCTTGAGCGTGTGCGGGCAGAGTCCCCCGTCCCCCCACGGGATGGCCGCGGGGAAACAGGGGCTGCGGGAGGAACGGGAAGTTGCGCCTGCCGCATGGGGCGTCGCTGATGCGGGCGTTGGAAATGACGGGGAAACGATGCGGGAGAGACGGCCGACGTCTTTCGTCGTGGGAAGTGCGGGCGCAATGCCGCCTCCCTGCGGGCAGGGGTGTTGTTTTGGAGATACAGCGGGGCGATCTCCCGTATTCCCGCGGGCGGGAGCGACTAAGGTTTACCTTCTTTCCATAACACCACTCCACTTGAGGGCGATTTCCCGCGTTCCCGCGGGCGGGAACGACGGTGATGGATGGACGTCGCATGAACGGCAGGCGCGCACGGCCTTCCCGTGGGCGGGACGATGGCCACAAAAGCGCGGGCAATGGAATGGGCGGCCGTATCCCGGCGCGCCTGCGGCCGTTCCTGAAGGGCAAATCGTCCCCCACAAATCCCCGCGCCCCGTGAGCCCTCCAGGATCAGGCGTGTTACCCCGAAGCGCCTTTGCCCCAACGGGGCAAACAGCGTCGCTCCCGCACACCGAAAGCGCCCCCTTGCCCGCAGGGCAAGGCAGTGTCATACTTCCCTGTCCGTTTCTCCGCCGCAAGCCCAAGCGCCCCGCGAGAACACGGGCTCCCGGCCTTGCCGGACACCTTCCGTACCCGGGGATGCGCCGCTTGCCCCGGAGGGGCAAGCGGCGCATCCCCAAATCCCCAAATCCCCAAATCCCCAAATCCCCAAATCCCCAAATCCCCAAATCCCCAAATCCCCAAATCCCCAAATCCCCAAATCCCACAATATCCCATTCCCCCTGCATTCCCGCCCCCATGCCCCCGAACATCAAGGAACAGACGCCAACGCCGAAAAACGCGACGTCCGCGCCCAAACACAGTCCGCGCCCCCGTCGCCGTCGGCGGCTGCGCCTGCGCGTACAAAAACGGCCTGTGAAGGGGAAGCATATACCCATCCCGCCAGAAACTTCACACCCCCCAAACACCTTAGGCGGCAAGCCCCTGCTCGTGGGCCTGCCGCCGTCTGTTCCCTCCTCCGCCCCAAGCGGAACGAAAACACAGAACGCCCGCCCCCTGCTCGTGGGGCGGGCGTTCGCCGCTCATCCGCGGCAGCTCTGGCGACCGGCACCGCCGGCTCGCGGCAGCTCCGGCCGCCGGCACTGCCGGTTAGAAGGCCTTGACGGCGGCTTCTTCGGCGGCCAGGCCGGAGATGTAGTTCTTCAGGTAGGCCTCAAAGCCCTTCACATCCGCGGCGTCGGGCGCGAGCGTCGTGCCCTTGGCGCCGGCGAACACCTTGTTGTTCAGATAATCGCCCAGGCTCTCGCCCTCTTCGCGGCAGACCATGTACGAGGCCAGGAGCGCCATGCCGTAGGGGCCGCCCTCGCCGGCGGTCTCCATGCAGGTGACGGGCGCCTTGCAGGCCGCGGCCATGTAGCGCTGCGCCACGCCGGGGGTCTTGAACAGGCCGCCATGGCCGGTCAGGGAGTCGATGGCCACATTTTCCTTGTGCAGTATCTCCATGCCGGCGCACATGGTGGCCATGGCGCCGTAGATCTGCGAGCGCATGAAGTTGGCCAGCGTAAAGGCGCTGTCCGGGCGGCGCATGACCAGGGGACGGCCGGAGTCCAGGTGCGTGACGCCCTCGCCGGCCATGTAGTTGTAGACCAGCACGCCGTCGCAGTCGCCCGCGCCCTCCAGGCTCTTTTTGTACAGGGCGGTGTAGAGGTCGCCGGCGGAGACCTTGGCCCCGAACAGTTCCAGCGTCTCGCGCAGCATGCCCACCCAGGCGTTTATATCGTTGGTGCAGTTGTTGCAGTGCACCATGGCCGTGGGCGCGCCCGCGGGCGTGGCCACCACGTCGATCTCGGGATAGATGTTCTTCAGGGGATGCTCCAGCACCACCATGGCGAAGATGGACGTGCCGGCGGAGACATTGCCCGTGCGCGGGGAAACGGCGTTGGTGGCGGTCATGCCGGTGCCGGCGTCGCCTTCGGCGGGCGCGAAGGGCACGCCCTCCCTGAGCTGGCCGCCCAGAAGCGCCGCGCCCTCCTTGGTGAGGCTGCCGGCGTTCTCGCCCGCCATCAGCGGCCTGGGCAGCAGGTCGCGGATCTTCCAGGGCAGGCCGCGCTTTGCGATCAGCGCGTCGAACTTGTCCAGCATGGCCTCGTCGTAGGCGCAGGTCCTGTCGTCGATGGGGAACATGCCCGAAGCCTCGCCCACGCCAATGGCGTTGACGCCGGTGAGCTTGAAGTGTATGTAGCCGGCCAGCGTGGTGATGTGGGCGATGCGGGAGATATGCTCCTCGCCGTTCAGCACCGCCTGGTACAGGTGGGCGATGCTCCAGCGCTGGGGGATGTTGAAGCCGAACAGCCCCGTCAGTTCCTCCGCGGCCTGCGCGGTCATGGTGTTCTGCCAGGTGCGGAAGGGGGTGAGCAAATTCCAGTCCTTGTCGAAGGCCAGATAGCCGTGCATCATGCCGGAAACGCCGGCGGCGGCCACGTCGGCAAGCCCCTCCACGCCGGAGAGCGCCGCGTTCAGGCCCTTCCAGGCCTCTTCCAGCGGGTACGTCCACACGCCGTTTTCAAAGCTGCTCTTCCAGGTATAGTCCCCGGAGGACACGGTGGCGTGCGTCTCGTCGATGAGCACGGCCTTGATGCGCGTCGAGCCAAACTCCAGTCCCAAAAACTTCTTCATAATGCGGTCTCCTCCCGTATTGATCTTCTGGGCAAGCGCGCCTCGCGCGCGAAAAGACGTTTTGCCCCGCGCGCGACTTGTATGCCCCGCGCGACGTTCCTGTTTCCCGGCGGTGAAAAATTCGTTAGCATTGCTCTTCTATAAGCATACAACTTGTACACCCTGCCTGACAAGTTGTTTTTTTGCCCCTGCGCCCCCGGGGATGTCACCCTCCCTTGCGCGGGGCGGTGGAACCGCGCACGACCACTTCCGGCCGGAGGATGACGTGCGTCTCCACGCGCTCGCCGGCGATGAGGGCGAGCAACAGCCGCGCCGCCGCGCGCCCCAGTTCCTCGTGGGGGTGGGAGACGGTGGTCAGCCCCATCTGGAAATTCTCCGCCAGGAGGGAATTGTCGTAGCCGGTGACGGATATATCCTCCGGCACGCGCAGCCCCTCGGCCTCCAGGGCGCGGATGACGCTGACGGCGATCTCGTCGTTGTAACAGGCCACGGCGTCCATTTTGCCGCGCCGGGAGAGCACCGCCGCGCCCGCCGCCGGGGCTACGGCGCGGTCCTCCGTGTGGTACCAGAGCACGACGTCCGGGTCGTAGAGCACGCCCGCTTCCTGCAGGGCGCGCACATAGCCGCGGTGGCGCTCCATCCCCTGCGTGTCGTCCGCCTTGAAGATGCCGGCGATGCGGCGGTGGCCGAGGGAAAGCAGGTGCTTCGTGATGAGATACGCGCCGCCGGCGTCGTCCAGCAACACGTGCGGCCGGTCGCGCATGCTCTCAAAACAGCCCTGGATGAACACATAGGGGATACCGCGCGCGTCAAAGCGCTCGTAGAGCGCGGCGTGGCGGCAGAAGATCTGGCTCTTGCTCGGCTCGATGATGAGGCCGTCGATGGCCTTGTCCGCCAACTCCTCCAGATAGCGCGCCTCCAGGTGGCGGGCGTTGCGCGTGCTCTTCAGGAGGATGCTGTACCCATGCTCGGCCAGCTCCTGGTCGATGCCCTGGATGACGCGGGGGAAGATGTAGTCGGCAAGATAGGTGGTGACCACGGCGATGGTCCTGCTGCCGGGCGTGCTGCGCTCCGCAACGAACGTGCCCCGGCCGTGCTCGGCGCGCAGGTAGCCCTGCCCGATGAGCGCGGAAAGCGCCTTGCGCACCGTCTGCCGGCTCACATGATAGCGCGCGGCCAGTTCGTTTTCCGACTCGATGCGCTCCCCCGGCCGGTGCCTGCCGGCGAGGATCGCCGCGCGCACTTCGCCGGCGATGCGCTCGGATTTGCGCCCGTACCCGTCCATGCCCCCGCCTCCTCCATGTTGCTTCTATTATACATGCTGGCGGCGGCAAGGGCAAGGGAAAACGCCCCTGCGGGGCAAAAAACATCCCCGCAGCCATCCGGCCGCGGGGGGGCGTTCAGTCCTTCCAGATGAAGCGGCGGAGGATGGATTCCCCGCCGTCCACCACGATGCTCTGCCCGGTGCAGAAGCGGCTTTCCACGGTGAGGAAATACGCCCAGTCGGCGATCTCCTCCGGCGTCGCCCAGCGCTTGAGGGGCGTTTCCTCCATGATCTGCGCCCAGAGCGCTTCGTCCTCGATCACGGGGCGGTTGAGCGGCGTCAGCACCCCGCCGGGGTCGAGGCTGTTGCAGGTGGCGCCCCATTTGGCCACGCGCAGGGCCACGTTCTTGGTATAGGCCACCACGCCGCCCTTGCTGGCGCTGTATTCGGGAAACTCGGAGCCTGTGTGGCCGCTGGCCGAGCCGATGTGGAGAATGGAGCGGATGCCCTTGCGCACGCCGTACTTCTCCGTGACGCGGATGAGAGCCTTGAGGTTTGTGTCGATGTCGTCCTCGTTCTGCGTGCCGGCGCAGTTGATGAGTATATCGACGTTTTCAAGCGCCGGCAGCGCCGCCTCGTCGCGTATGTCCGCCTGAAAATGCGTATAGCGCGCGTGCCCGGCCGTCGCCGCCTGCCGGTCGATGCCGGCCACGCTGTGCCCCCCGTCCAGAAAGCGCCGCGCGATGGCGCTGCCGATGCCCCCGGACGCGCCGGTGACCACTACGTTCATGGTTATCCCTCCCGGATGTATTCGATGTATTCCCGGCCCACGCCGAGGGCTTTCCACTTTTGCACCGCCCGGTAGCCAAAGGGCGAAAAGACGATCTCCATCAATACCTCGGCCACCGCGCCGGTCAGCGCGCACATGGCGCACTGCAAAAGCGTCCAATGGAAGCCGTCCCAGAAGATGGGCGCGAAGAGCATAAAGACGATGATGGAAAAGAGGAAGTTGTCCGCGAACTGGCCGATGAACGTGGAGATATACGTGCGCGCGGCGAAGGCGGCCCTGCCGTCGGGGTTTTTGCGGAAGGCCGAGCCGATCAGCCAGTTGAGGAAGTTGTTGAGCGCCGCCGAGGCAAGGAAGGCCACCGTGCTGCCCAGAAGGATGAACCACGTGCCGCCGAGTATGCCGTTGAGCGCCGTGTAGTCCGCGGCGTTCGAGGGGATGATGCTGGCGATATAAAAAATCAGGCAGGTGAGCAGGTTCACCCCCGCCGCCAGCACCGCCACGCGGTTGGAGGCGCGGGGGCCGAAGTGCTTGGTGATCACGTCCATGCACAAAAAGGACAGCCAGGAGACGAGTATGCCGCCGTCGAGGGCGAGCCACTGCGTCTGTACCAGCGTCTTGTTGGCCAGAAGGTTCATGCACACGACGCTGACCACGAACAGCGTCACCGCCGTGGCGGGGATGCAGCGCAAAAGCACCGCCGTTTCCTCCCGCTCCCGCCGCAACCACGCCGAAAGGGAAAAGGGCCTGTTTTTGCGGGCGACCAAATGTTCCATGCGTTTTCCTCCAAAGAAAAAAGTGGCCGCGCCATAGGCAGACCACTGTTTTCAGGCACAAAACAGCAGCCCTGGTTTTGTTTTACGACAGGATGGCGCAAACGAACTGTCGGCCCCCATGGGGACGGGGATATTATACACGATGCGGGGGGAAAATGCAAGGGCTAATTCGTGCGAAAATAGCGCGTGCTTTTCCCCCGGCCCTCGCGCTGAAGTTCGCCGGACGCCACCAAATGGCGGAAAGCGCCCTCAATGGAACTGTCGCTGAGGGAAGGGCAGAGTTCGCGGATGTCCTGTTTGGTGAATCTGCCGAGTTTGAGCAGGCTCGCGCGCCGCACCATTTCCAGGGCGGACAGCTTCGCCTCCACCAGACACAGGCGCTCGTCGAGGTCCCTGTAAGCGGCGAGGATGGTGCCGAGGAGGTATTTGATGAAGGGGACGGCGTTTTCCCGGCCCTCATGCCACCCGTCCTGCGAGCGGGCGAGCGCGTCGTAGTACAGGCCCTTGTCTTTGGCGATCTTCGCCTCGAGGGAGATGTATCTGCCCACGGTGAAACCGCTTTTGTACAAAAGCAGCGTCGTCAAAAGGCGGCTCATCCTGCCGTTGCCGTCGTTGAAGGGGTGGATGCAGAGAAAGTCGTGGATGAAGACGGGGATGGCGATCAACGGCTCCAACTCCATGTTGCCGATGACCCGGTTGTATTCTTCGCAAATTCTCTCCAGCGCCTCCGGCGTCTCGTAGGGCGCGAGCGGCGTGAAGAGCGTCTCCACGTGCCCATCGGCATAGGCGACGCTGATGTAGTTCTGCACATTCTTCGTGCGCCCGGCAAGGGGGTTGTCCATGTGGCTGTACAGCAGCTTGTGCAGCTGCAGGATGTAGTTTTGCGTGATGGGGATGGCGTCGTGGTTTTCGTGAATGATGTTCAGCGCGTCCCGGTAGCCGGCGATCTCCTGTTCGTCGCGATCCTTCGGCGTGGTCTTCTCCGCCACGAGCTGGCGCAGCCGCGCATTGGTGGTGACGATGCCCTCGATGGCGTTGGAAGCCTCGGTGCTCTGCACCATGGCAATCTCCACCAGTTTTTCGAGGGCTTCCGGCTGCCGCTGCAAGACCGTTTCCTGCTTCCCCGCCTCCCGGTAGATGGCGGCGATCAGGCCAAGAAGGTCAGAATCCCATTTCTGCGCCCGGATGATGGAGTAGTTGAAGTCCCGCATTCCCATACCCTCCTCAAAATTCCCTTAAATAATAGCATGAAATAAGGGAATCGTCAAGAAGATGAGCGTATGTTTCCCAACGCCCCTTTGCTCCCTACGATATGGCGTATTGTTGAATCAAGTCAACAATACGCCATTAATTTTATCGCCCATCGTGGATATAATTTAACAAGGGAAGCAGAGGTGAGAGGAATGGACGCGCAACTGTGCTTGCAGGACATTGGGCGGCGGATCATGGAGCGCCGCAGGAAACTCGGTCTGACGCAAGAAGCGCTTGCCGAAAAGGGCGATGTGACGGCGCAGTTCGTCTCCTACGCCGAAGCGGGCAAACGGGCGATGCGCCCGGAGAATCTTTTGAAGATCGCCGCCGCGCTCGGGGTGAGCGCCGATTATCTGCTGACCGGCGACATCATCGACAAAGACCTCCTGCTGCTGGCGGATAAACTGCGAAGGTTGACGCCCGCGCAGGTGCGCATCGTGGAGAGCATCATCGACGAGTGCTGTAAGCTGTATCGCCCTGAACCGTAAAAAAACATCCTGTGGCAGGCGCCGCGGGATGTTTTTCGTCGGGAAAACGCTGTTTGAAAGGCTCACATCTCCTTCTGATACTTGCACATATAGTACACCATGCACCCGGCCACGAACAGGTAGGCGGCCACCAGCAACAGCACGACGCCTATGTCCGCGCCCATCAGCGCCAGGGAGACCATCAGCGCGCCGAATACGTAGAACATTATATCCAGCGCTTTGGCCTTGGCGCGGTTGAGGATGGCCACGTTGCGCTCGTCCTTTTCCTCGATGGCCTTGTCGCGCGCGACGTCCGGGTATTTGCGGAAGATGGCGGCGTTGGTAAGCGCCCCCACGCCCTGGCCGAACGCGCCGCAGCCCAGGCCGATGAGCACATAGGGAAGCGCCGCCATCAAACCAGCCGCCTCCGGGAACGTCCTTGCGAGCCACAGGCCCACGGCCGTCAGCACGATGCCCAGCGCCGCCGCCAGATAGCCGAGAGATCTTGATTTCATAGCGTGTCCTCCTGTTCGTCGTAGAGAAAGATTTCTTCAATGGGCAGATCGAAATAGCGGGCGATGCGGAAGGCCAGCAGGATGGACGGGTTGTAACGCCCGTTTTCCAGCGAGCCGATCGTCTGCCGCGAGACGGACAGCGCCTTCGCCAGCTCCTCCTGACGGATGCCCCGCTCCTTGCGCAGCGCTTCCAGGCGGTTTTTCACCTCGCCGCCTCCTTTCGTGGAAAGTTCGCTTTCCATGGATGCAGTATAGCACGACGCGAAGGAAATGTCAAGCGTACTTTCCATAAAACTGGAGATTTGGGAGATGCTTCCAAAAACACGCGGGTATTTTTTCATCAACCACCGGCGGGCTTTCGGCGTCTATAAAACAAAGAAGCCAAAGGAGGGGAAGGCGATGCGCAAGGGGTTGGGCGCGCTGCTGGCGCTTGTTCTGGCGCTGCTGCCGGGGATGGCCCGGAGCGAGGCGGTTCTTGTGCGCGAGGTGGATCACATCGCCTCCATGGACGCCGCCGAGTGCGGTCTGCTTTTGTCGGGCAGTTACGCGGACGGCGAGGCGGGCCGGCCGTCGGTCAAGTTTCTCGACTTTGCCGGGCGGCGGCTGTATTCCCGCGGCGACCGCGCCCACGACGGCGGCTACACGGACGCGGCGCTGCTGAACGGCGGGGGCTGCGCGGTCCTGCGCTATGGAGACGAGGGCTATTGCCTGGACTTCCTCCGCGACCGCGAGACCGTCTGGAGCCGGGAGATCGACGAGCGCGGCGCGTTCAACCTCTTTTGCGATGGCGAACGCATACTCGTGGACGGCGCGCCCGCGGTCGGGGTCTCGACGCTGACGGCGCTGGACATGGACGGCGGGACGGCCTGGGAGGCGCGCTGGGAGGAGAGCCTGCGCTTTGCGGGCATACTCACCTGCGCGGAGGGCTATCTGGCCTACGGCTGCCGCGTCGAAGCGGAGGAAAATTATCCTTTCGCCGTCTGCGTGGACGCGCAGGGCGCGGAAGTGTGGCGCTGCGAGGGGCAGAAGAGGGGCGAGGTCGTGGCCGCCTGCGTGGACGGCGGGGATGCGCTGCTGCTCATCGACGTCCGCGGCGGGGACGGCTGGCCCACGCGCCTGACGCGCCTGCGCGCGGGCGCGGTCGTCTGGCAGCAGGACTATCCCTCGGCGCGGGCAGAGGGCGCGGTCACGCAGGGGGCGCTGGACATCCTGCCATACGGGGGCGGCGCGCTCATCGCCCTGCGCTTCGGCTATCCCCTCGCGGGCGAATGCCTGCTGCGGCGGGTGGACGCGCAGGGCGAGGTCGTGGCCGAATGGCGCGTGGCCTTCCCCGAACTGTACGGCGTGCGGATGGCGGCGCTCGTCCCCTGCGGGGAGGCGGTCTATCTGGCGGCCTGCGGCGAACCGCCAGCGGCGGCGGCGCTGGAGACCGCCGGCTGGTTCGACAAAAGCGGCCCGACGCTGCGCGACTTTGCCGACCTGCTCGTCGTGCGCGAAGTGGAATTGCCCGAGGGATAGGCGGCCTGATGGCGGCCAAAAAAAAGCGGCCGGCCCTTGCCGGTTGCTTTTGCCTGCCCCGCCTACGCCCCCTGCGCCTCCCTGCGGAAGTCGCGCGGGGTCATGCCGGTGTGCTTTTTGAACAGGTAGCTGAAATAGTGGGGGTCGTTGTAGCCCACGGCATAGGCGATGTCGCTGGAGCGCATCTGCGTGGTGCGCAAAAGCTCCTTGGCCTTGTCCATGCGCAGCTGGGTGAGGTATTCGGTAAACGTCACGCCCATCTCCTGGGAAAAGATGGTGCAGAAGTGGCTGTTGGACATGCACACATGGCTGGACACGTCGTTGAGCGTCACGCCGCTGTTCTGGTATTCGCGCGCCAGGTAGGCGCGGGCCTTGTTGATGACGGCGTTGTAGCGCGTGGCGGACCGTTCCTCGCGGAAGGCGATGGCCTTTTCCAGCACCTCGCGCGCCAGGGGGATGACCTCCTCCGGCTCGGAGGCGGTGGAAAAGAGGTTCTCCTCCCACAATTTGGCGTCCAGCACCTCGCGCGGCTCGCCGCCGCTTTCCTTGATGATGCGGCTGGCCACCATGAGGATCTCCACGTAGAGGAAGTTGACCATCATCACCGAATGGATGGCCGCCGAGCCTATGGAGGCGATGTAATCCTGCAAAATACCCTCCACATCCTCGCGGTTGGCGTATTGCAGGCGCTCGGAGAGGGGGGAGACGTCCAGGTTGATGGCCGCCCCCGCGGGGGGCAGGGCGTCCATGTCGCGCACGCCCATGATGCGGCGCTTCCCCGCGTCGCCGGACAATTCCATGGCGCGGCGCACGCGCTGGGCGGACTGGCAGGAGCGCGGCAGGTCCGAAAGGCTGTCCACGGCCTCGCCGATGCACATGTGGGCGCTCTTGCCGGTGGCGCGCTCCACCTCGTAGAGCGCCGCCTGGGCAAAGCCGTAGGCGCGCTCCTCCAGGTCCTCGTCGCTGTCGCCGAGCACGATGAGGGCGAACGCCCCCTGCGCCTCGCAGGCATGCACCGCGTCGCCGAAGCCGTCGGCCAGGCGGTAGAGGGCGCTCTGCGCCAGGGTGCGCCCCTCCTCGCCGCCGCGCGGGCAGGCGAGGATCACCAGATAGCGCTTGGCCAGCAGAGAGAGGTTCAGCGCCCGCGCCCGTTCGAGCAGGTTTTGCACGTTTTCCTCGCCGCGCACGCCGCCCAGCGCCTCGGAAAGCAGCTTTTCGCGCAAAAAGGCCGAGGAAGTGGCCAATTGCCGCTTGATGCGCAACAGGTCGGCCTGCGCCCGGCGCTCCTCGCGGATGCGGCCGGCGATGCGCTCCAACACTTCCAGAAGCTCCTGCGCGCTCACCGGCTTGAGCAGGTATTCCTTCACCCCCAGGGAGATGGCCTGCTGGGCATAGGCAAAGTCGTCGTAGCCGGAGAGTATGACGATCTGCACCCACGGCATGGTGTGGGAAACGGCCTCGCACAACTGCATGCCGTCCATAAAGGGCATGCGGATGTCAGTGATGAGTATATCGGGCTTGACGTCCTGCATCATCTGCAGGGCGATCTCCCCGTCCGGGGCCTCGCCGGCGAGGGAAAACTCGCTACCGCCGTTGCCCTCCCAGGGGAAGCTGTTGCGTATGTTTTCGCGGATGACGATCTCATCGTCCACCAGAAAGACCTTATACATCGTTTGCCTGTCTCCTTACCGGCACGGTGAATTCCACGCGCGTGCCCTCGCCGTCGCTGTGTATGCGCAGCCCCTGCTTGATGCCGTAATAGAGGCGGATGCGCCTGTCCACATTGGAAAGGCCGTAGCCGGCGCTGGCGTCCTCCTCGCCAAGGCTGGCGATCACCTCTACCAGCCGTTCCTCGGTCATGCCGGGGCCGTTGTCGAGCACGGCGAAGTGCAGCATATCGCCCTCGCGCCGCCCCACCACGCGCACCTTGCCGCCGCGGCGGCGGAACTTGATGCCGTGGTAAATGGCGTTTTCCACCAGCGGCTGCAAAAGCAGTTTGAGGATCAGACCTTCCTGCGCCTCCTCGGGCACGTCGATCTCGTAATCGAGTATATCGCGGTAGCGCACCTTCTGGATGGTGAGATAGCCGCGCAGGTGCTTCAATTCCTCGCCCACCTCGATCCAGTCCCGCCCCTGCGAAAGCGAGATGCGGAAAAAGTCCGACAGGGCGCGAGTGATGTGCACCACCTCGTCCGTGCTGCCGGATTCCGCCAGCCAGACGATGGCGTCCAGCGTATTGTAAAGGAAGTGGGGGTTGATCTGCGCCTGCAGGGCGCGCAATTCGCTCTTTTTGAGGTTTTCCTGCTCGCGGCGGCTCTGCTCCATCAGTTCTTCCAGGCGGCCGGCCATGACGTTGAAGCTCTCGGTGAGGTTGGCAAGCTCGGCCACGCGCGTTGCCGGGGCGCGGGCGCGCAGATCGCCCGCCGCCAGCAAGCCGGCGAAGTGCTCCAGCTGCCCGATGGGCGCGCGGATAGCGCGCGAAAGCCCCCGCTGGGCGTACACGGACAGCGCCAGCGCCAGCAAAAGCAGGGCAAATTCCAGCAGGAGCGATACGACCATCATGCGGTTGAGCGAGGCGCTTTCCTCAATGGCGTCGTCGATCTCCACGGCGATGTAGTTTTCCAGCATCTCCGCCACCAGCGCCGCCACGTCGCGGATCTCCTCCAGCTTGGCCTCGTTGTCCACCACGGGCGCGTCGTTTTCGATCTGCCGCCCCAGCTCCACCACCTTTTCGCGCAGCGTGTCCATGGCGCGGCGCGCGGCGGTCAGCTCTACCTGGTTGGGGCCGGCTATGGAGCCCATCAGCTCGTCCAGCTCCACGTTGACCTCGTGGATCATTTCAAAAAGGCGCACATCGCCGAATTCCTCATAGCCGGCCACGGCGCTCCAGGCCTCGTCGGGTATGTCCACGGCCACCTTGGGCTTCAAGTCGCCCACGCGCCCCATGTGGGCGATGATGTCGTTGTAGCGTATGTTGTTGGAAAGCATGGCGGCGATGGAGATCACCGCCGGCACCACCAGCAGGATCACGAGCATGCGAAAAGACAGCCGCAGGCGGCGGCTGATGCTCTCCACCGAGCCCAGGCGGCGAAACAGGCGTTGCATAGGTCAGTACCCCCGGGGCGGTATATCCATCAGGTCGTCGTCAAATTCGGTAAAGGCGCGCTCCTCCGGGTTGGTGACGCTGGGGATCTCCTCGCCCGCGGCCAGCTTCTTGGCCAGGTCCATGATAATGTCGCCCAGCATGGGCGTGCATTCCACCACGCAGTTAATCTTCCCTTCCTGCAGAAGGTCGATGGCGGCCTGCTCGCCGTCCACGGTGATGATGATGACGTCCTTCCCCGGCGCAAGCCCCGCTTCCTCGATGGCCTCGATGGCGCCCAGCGTCATGGCGTCGTTGTGGGAAAAGAGCACGTCGATCCTCTCGTGGCGCCCAAGCATCTCCTGCATGCACTCCTTGCCCTTGGAGCGGAGGAAGTCGCCGGACATGGTTTCGACGATCTCAAAGCGAGGGTCGCCCTCGATGCATTCGCGGAAGGCCTCGCCGCGCTGCTGCATCGGCGAGGAGGAGGGCGTGCCGGACAGTTCGACGATCTTGAGGTCCGTCAGCCCCTCGCGGTCGGCCTTTTCAAGCAGGAACTCGCCCGCGCGCCGGCCCTCGGCGAGGAAGTCCGCCCCCACGTAGCCCACGTAGAGCGAGGGGTCGTCGGTGACGATAAAGCGGTCGGTCAAAAGCACGGGGATGCCCGCGTCCCGCGCCTCCTGCAAGACCGTGTCCCACCCCTGCTCGACGATGGGGGCGAAGGCGATCACGTCCACCTGGTAGGCGATGAAGGAGCGGATGGCCTTGATCTGGTTTTCCTGCTTTTGCTGGGCGTTGTCGAACATCAGCTGCACGCCGGCGCGCTCAGCGGCCGCCTGTATGTCCAGCGAATTGCCGATGCGCCAGGCGCTTTCCCAGCCGAGCTGGGAAAAGCCCAGCAGCACCGCGTCCTCCTCCGTCGCCTCCTCCGTCTCCGGGGGAGCGCTTTGCGGGGCGCAGCCGGGCAACAGCAGCGCGAGCGCCAGGAGCGCCGCCAGAAGCGACATAGCCATGAAGCGTGTGCGCATGGTCATCCCTCCTGCGTTGCGTTTTTCTGTAACTCTATTTTAACAGTTTTGCGGGCGAATTGCAAGGGCGTTTCAGCGCGCAGGCAGCAAAAAAGCGCCCGGCGGAAGCCGGGCGCTAAGCCGGGCGCTCAGGATGTTGACAAAGTGGGCAGACTGGCAGAGCGTTGAGAAAGCCCGCAAGCAAGGGAGCTTACATGGACGTAAGTGACCGCAGGAAGCAAAAATTGCCACTGATTTTCATTTTATCAGGGCAATTTTCGCGTTTGTGGGCTTTGTCAGCGCTCTGAGCGCCTCAGGCGGCCAGCTGCATGTCCGCGCTGGCAATGAGGGCGTTCATATCGTCGTAATTGCCGGCGGTGAAGGAAAAGATATAGCCGTTTCCCTCGCCCATGTCCACGAGCATCTGCACCTGGTGCAGCGTCATCACCGCGTCCGCGCCCAGACCCAGGCCGGAAAGGTCCATGGTCATCGTGGAATAGTAGGTGAAAGTCTCGCCGCTTTCGTCGTAGGCGGCGGCGAGCACCTGCGCGTCCGTCACCGGAACGCCCATCAGCGCGTAGGTGGAAACGGTCGTATCAAACAGCTGCTGCGCCAGCGCCTCCGCGCTCCCCTGCGCGAAGAGGGCGGAAAAGTCCTCCTGCGACCAGGCGATGTTGTAGTTGTCGGCAAACGCGGCGTTGGGGTCGTAGTCCGGGTAGACGGTGAAGAAGGGCGAGCCGGCGGCCTTTTCGCCCTGCTGCACCACGGCCCCGGCGGGCACCCCGATGGTGAAATCGCCCAGGTCGTAGACAGTCGCTTCGGCGGTGATCTCGACGGAGGTTTCGGCGAGGGCGGCGGTCAGAAGGCAAAACAGGCACAAAAGCAGGCAAATCATTCGTTTCATGGATATACTTCCCCCTTCCAGTAAATTCCCCCATCATTGTACCATGGCGCGCGGCGGAAGGCAAGCGTTTTTTACAAAAACACAATATTCCCGCGACTCAGGCGAACAGCACCGTCAGCAATTGCGACGCCAACACCACGGACACCAGCGCGATGGGGTAGGTGGCGGCGTAGGCGCTGGCCACGTCGTCCGTGCCGGCCACGGCGATGAGCGTGCCCAGCGCCGGCGTGGAGGTCATGCCGCCGGTGATGGAGCCGAGGTTGTTTAAAAGCGCCAGCTTCAGCATCTTCGCGGCCACAAAGTAGCCGACGACCATCGGCAAAAGCGTCATGATCGCGCCGTAGACAAAGAGCATCGCGCCCTCCTGCCGCAGCGTTTCCACAAAGCCCGCGCCGCCCTCCGTGCCCGCGCCGATGAGGAAGAGCATAAGCCCCAGTTCGCGGAACGTCTCCAGCGCCGACTTTTTCAGCGTCAGGTCGATGGGGCCGATGTGGCCGAGGTGGCCAAAGAGCAGGCCCACCAGCAAGGGCCCGCCCGTGGTGCCCAGCGCGAACACCGGCGCCTTTTCGCCGCTGCCCAGGGGGATCTCGATGCTGCCCAGCAGATAGCCCAGCACGATGACCACGGAGAAGGAGAAAAAGCCCGCCGCGTCCAGTTTGAACGTCCTGCCCCCATAGGCGCGCGCGTTCACGCCCGCCGCCGCTTCCATGGCCGCGACTTCCTTTTTCATGTCCGCCTTCAAAAGCTTGGGCATCAGCTGCACGAACAGCACCACGCCCACCACGCCGAAGGGATAGGCGATGGCGTAGCCGATGGCCGCCTGCGCGCTCAGTTCGCCCGCCGCGCCCTGCGCCGCCGCCAGGCCGGGCGTGCTGGTCAAGGCGCCGGTCATCAGGCCCACCATCAGCTCCGGCCGCACGCCGGAGACGGCGATGAGCAGCGCGCAGGTCAAAGCGCCGGTGAGGATGATGATAAAGCCCAATAATATATAGCTTTTCGCGTTCTGCCTGAAGTTGCGGAAAAACTTGGGGCCGGCGATGAAGCCCACGGAAGTGACAAACAGCGCCAGGCCCACGTTGCGGATCAGCGCGGGCATTTCGCAGCCGAAGTGGCCGAACACCAGCGCCACCAGCAGCACGCCCGCCGTGCCCAGTTCGATGCCCTTTACCTTGATCGCGCCGATGAGATAGCCCAGCGCGGCGATCAGAAACAGCGCCAGCAGTGAATTCATACCCGTGATAAACTCTGCCATAAAAAATCCCCCAAATTTGCAAGCGTTCCGCCCTCTATTATAGTAAAACCCGGCGAACTTCGCAAGAGGCGCGGAGGGGAAAAATGGCCTATTTGGCCCCAAAATGGAAATTTTCCGGGCATTTTTGCATTTTTCCCTTCAAAACATATTGCCACATGGCGGAAAGTATGCTATACTGCAAGCGCCGGAAGGATGAAAAACCTTCACAAAACCGGCAGATCGCGCAAATTCCACCGGTCACGAGCAGGCAAGGAGGATGCTTCATGCCCAGGAAACACAACCCCTTTGACAACTTCAAGGCGGTGCTGGACAAGGCGGCCGAACTGTTGGGACTGACGCAGAACGACTATATCATCCTGAAATATCCCGAGCGCTCTTTGCGTGTCTCGCTGCCCATCCGCATGGACAACGGCGACGTGCGCGTGTTCGAGGGCTTCCGCGTGCAGCATTCGTCCTCGCGCGGGCCGTGCAAGGGCGGCATACGCTACCATCAGGACGTGGACGAGGACGAGGTCAAGGCGCTGGCGGCGTGGATGACGATGAAGTGCGCCGTGGTCAACATACCCTACGGCGGGGCCAAGGGCGGCATACAGGTGGACCCGCGCCAGTTGAGCAAGGGCGAACTGGAGCGCCTCACGCGTCGCTTCATTTCCATGATCATGCCCATCATCGGCCCGGAGCGCGACATCCCCGCCCCGGACGTGAACACCACGCCGGAGATCATGGGCTGGATCATGGACACCTATTCCATGCAGAAGGGCTATGCCGTGCCGGGCGTGGTCACGGGCAAGCCCATCGAGGTGGGCGGCTCCCTGGGGCGAAACGAGGCCACCGGCCGCGGCGTGATGCTCTGCACGCGCATGCTGATGGAGAAGCTCGGCCGCCCGCTGGAGGGCGCTACCGTGGCCGTGCAGGGCATGGGCAATGTCGGCAGCGTGGCGGCGTACCTTTTGCACCGGGAGGGCGCGAAGGTGGTCGCCGTCTCGGACGTCTCCGGCGGCATTTACTGCAAAAACGGCCTGCCCATGGAAGAGCTGCGCCCCCACTTCGCCGCGCGCAGGACGCTGGCGGAGCTTCCCGACGGCGATTTTGAGCGCATCGGCAACGACGGGCTGCTCGCCTGCGAGGCGGAGGTCCTCGTGCCGGCGGCGCTGGAGAATACCATCTCCAGATCCAACGCCGGCAGCGTGCGCGCCAAATTCATCGTCGAGGGCGCGAACGGCCCCATTACCCCGGCGGCGGACGAGATCCTCGAGGCGCGCGGCGTCACCGTGGTGCCGGACATACTGGCCAACGCCGGCGGCGTGGTGGTCAGCTACTTCGAGTGGG
Source organism: uncultured Bacillota bacterium (assembly GCA_963930055.1). Lineage (GTDB taxonomy): Bacteria > Bacillota > Clostridia > Christensenellales > Aristaeellaceae > Pullichristensenella. The sequence goes on from CAWVKS010000008.1 coordinate 75,848, forward strand.
TGCAGAACCTGCAGTCCTTCCGCTGGGAGGAGGACTATGTCAACGACATGCTCGAGCGCACCATGCGCCACGCCTTCGACGAGGTCTGGGCGCTGGCGGAGGAAAAGCGCGCCTCCCTGCGCATGGGCGCGTACATGTCCGCCCTCAAGCGCGTGGTGGGGGCGAAAAAGCTGCGGGGCATCTTCCCGTAAGGGCGCGGGAACAGGCGCTGGGTGGGCCGCGTCCAACCCTGCCGCCCGACCGACCGCATCTTCCCGCAAGGGCGGCAGAAAAAGCGTGACCCCGCCGGACGTGGCCGGGGCGCGCTTTTTGCCCGCCCTTCCCCCCCGCCATTCCATTATGAAAGAAAAATATTTCTTAAATTATATGAAATTTGGCAGGATTCCCCGCCCTTCCCGGCGAAGGATACTCTATCGCCGGAGGGGCGACGGGATGGGGAACGTCAAATGCAAAGGAGTGTTTTTTTATGCGCAGGGGAACGTTGCGCGCGCTCGGCATCGTCGCGGGCGTGCTGCTCATCATCGCGGGCATCATCTGTTTGTGCAACCAGGAGACGGCGGTGCTCTCCGCCGGCATCATGCTGGGCGCGTTCATGCTCGTTTCCGGCATCGTGGAGATCGTCCTCTTCGTCCGCTGGCGGGACTTTTTCTTCGGCTCCGCCGGGCTTTTGCTCGATGGCATACTCACGGTGCTTTTGTCCCTGTTTCTGCTGTTCAACCGGGCGTTCACGCTGCTGTCCTTGCCGGTGCTGTTCGCCGTGTGGCTGCTGTTCACGGGCGTCATGCGCATCGTCGGCTCGGTGGAGCTGCGCGCCATGGGCATGCGCAACTGGGGCTGGATCACGTTCCTGGGCGTCGTTTTGCTGATCGCGGGTTTCGTCGGCCTGATGGACCCGTGGCTGGGCGTGCAGGCGCTGGGCGTGACGCTGGGCGTGTGCTTCATCCTCGAAGGGCTGGATTCGATCCTCTCCGGCTGCCTGACGGGGCGGTAAACGGGGGACAAAACAGCGCCCGGGGTTTTCGCCCCGGGCGCTCAGGATGTTGACAAAGTGGGCAGACTGGCAGAGCGTTGAGAAAGCCTGCAAGCCAAGGAAGCTGTACTTGCAGCCAAGGGAGCTTACTTAGACGTAAGTGACCGCAGGATGCAAGTGCAGCTGACGAGGAAATTTTGCCGGCGGCAAAATTTGTCGCCAAGGGCGACTGGATTTGACGATCCCAAAGGGCTCGACAAATCCACCGCCGGAAGCAAAAATCGCTTCTGATTTTTTGTATATCAGAGCGATTTTTGCGGTTGTAGGCTTTGTCAGCGCTCTGAGCGCCCGGGGTTTTCGCCCCGGGCGCTGTTTTTGCCGGTCAGTAGAGCTCGCAGTAGCGGGAGGACACCCAGCCGCTGCCGCCGTTGAAGGAGACCTTGTACCAGGTCACGCCGCGCTCGTCCACCGAGTATTCGTCCAGGTAGGCGGCGGTGGCGCCCTTTTGCAGCGTGCCCTTGTCCGAGTAGCCCAGGCCGGGGCCGGAGCGCACGTTGAGGCTGCCGGTGGCCTCGATGTAGTTGCCGGAGACGCCGGCGTCGTCATCCGAGGCGGCGTCGGTGTACGTCCAGGTCAGCTCGCTGTACGTGGCGGAGACCCACACCTCGCCATAGGAATAGTATTGCGCCTTGTACCAGGCCTGGCCGCCGGCGTCATAGCGCGTCTCGCCCAGGTAGGTCAGGCATTCGCCGCGCGCCAGCGTGCCCAGGTCCTCGTAATTGGCGCCGGGGCCGGAGCGCACGTTGACGCGCGCCGTGGCGCGCACATAGCGGACGTCGCCCTCGTCCCACGTCCAGCCGCCGCCGTTGAGCGAAGTGTAGCGCGAGGAGACCCAGCCCTCCACGCCGTTCACGCGCACGCGGTACCAGTCCACGCCTCGCTCGTCGCTGCTGGTGGAGCCGAGGTATTCGCCCGTCTCGCCCTCGCTGAGCACGGCCAGCTTTTCATAGCCGCGGCCGGGGCCGGAACGCACCCAGCTGCTGCCGCTGGTCCCGACCACAGTGTCGGCCAGCGCCATGCCGCACAGCAGCGCGAGCGCCAGCAACACAGAAACGATCTTTTTCACAGACATTGCGCAACTCTCCTTTTTCCATGGACTGCACGCCTGTTTCCTCTCTTGGATTTTACCACGCCGCCGCAATTTTTTCAAGCGCCGCGCGGGGAATTTACGCAGAGATCGCCCGCGCGGCGCGCGCCGATGGTATAATGGGGAAAAACGCCGGGAGGGCTTTTATGAAACTGATCCTCGACGCGGGCGGCGTGATCGTCTATCCCGCCCTTGGCCGCTGGCGCTACGGTGCGGCGATGCTGCGAGCGCCGGTGCTAGATACGCTGAAGAGCGACGCCTACCTGCGCGCGCACGAGGCCTGCAAGCACTTTATGCGCGAGGATGTGCGCATCGACACCGAGGCCGAGGAATACGCGATGCGCCTTCGTTACTTCGAGGCCATGAACGGGATGGTGCCCTGGGGCCTTGCGCGCCCGCAAGTGGAGGAACTGGCGCGGGACTTTGTGGAAAACACCGCGCGCATGGGCGTCTACGAGGACGTACACGCCTATCTGCCCCGCTTTCAGGAGCGCTTCGGGCTGGGGCTTTTGAGCGACACATCGCCCTCTTTGAAGCGCGTGTTTGAAAGCGCCGGCATCTGGCGGTACTTCGACGCGCACGTCTTTTCCACGGACGTGGGCGCGCTCAAGCCCGACCCGGCCATGTACGCGCGCATCCTCGCCCTGCTGGGCGCGCGGGCGGAGGACTGTCTGTTCGTGGACGACCTGCCCCGCAACCTGCGCGGCGCGGAAAAGGCGGGCATGCGCGCGGTGCAGATGGCGCGCGCGGAGGATGTGGAGCGCTGGGACGGCCCCGTGGTGACAAACTTTGCCGAACTGGAGGCCTTCGCGCAGGCGCTGGCGGAGAAGGCGTGACGGGCGCGGACAGGAGGAGGGCATGGCGGAACTGAAAGCGGGTTTCATCGCCAACATGCGCGCCCTACTGGGAGAGGAGGCGGGCGCGTTTTTCCGCGCGCTGGAACAGGCGCCGTCGCTGGCGCTGCGGCCGCACCGGGGGATGGGGGCCGCGGAGCCGTTTATCGAGGCCGCCGTGCCGTGGGCGGAAGGCGGCTTCTACCTGCGGCCGGGCGCGCGGCCCGGGGCGTCCGTCGCCCACTGGGCGGGGGCGTTCTATTTGCAGGAGGCCAGCGCCATGCTGCCGGCCGCAGCGCTCAAGGCAAGGCCGGGCGAGCGCGTGCTCGACCTCTGCGCCGCGCCGGGGGGCAAGTCCTCGCAGATCGCCCTGGCCATGGGCGGCGAAGGGGCGCTGATCGCCAACGAGGTGGACGCCGCCCGCGCCCGCGTGCTGGCCGCCAACCTGGAGCGTCTGGGCGTGACCAACGCCGTGGTGCTGAACGAAACGCCCGCGCGCCTCGCCGCGCGCTGGCCGGGGTATTTCGACGCCGTGCTCGTGGACGCGCCCTGTTCCGGCGAGGGCATGTTCCGCCGCGAGGCGCAAAGCCGCGAGGCATGGACGGACGCCGCCCCGCGCGGCTGCGCGAAGCGCCAGGCGGAGATACTGGAAGCCGCGGCAACGCTGGTTCGCCCCGGCGGGCGGCTTTTGTATTCCACCTGCACGTTCAACGATGTGGAAAACGAGGGCAGCGTGGCGAATTTCCTGCAAGATCACGCGGACTTTGCCCCGGAGGAGTTCGCCCTGCCGGGGCTGGGCGCGTCCCAGGGCGGCATGCTGCGCATCTGGCCGCAGCGCGCGCGCGGCGACGGCCAGTTTGCCGCCCTGCTGCGCCGCGCGGGGAATGCCGGAAATGGGCCGGAGGCGCAGGCCGGTGCGGACGCCGCCGGGGGGATCCCCGCGAGCGTGTACGGCGCGGACGGGGGCGCCGGGCGGCCTTTTGCGCGCGGAAATGAAGCGGGACGGGCGCAGGCCGGCGTTGGGGACGGCTCCGGGGAGCCGCCCTCCGCCCATCCCGCCGCCGCCATCGGCATGTGGCTCGACGCGCTGGCGGAAACGCGCCCCGCCCGCCGCGCGGGCAAAACCGCGCCCGCCCCGGACGTGGCCGCGCTCGTGCGGGAGCTGGGCGAATACGCCGTCTCCGCGCTGCCGGTATCGCCGCGGGGCGCGCGGCTGCGCCTCGAAGGCCGCCGTCTCTTTGCCGTGCCCCTGGACGCGCCGGAACTGGACGGCCTGCGCGCCCTCTCCCCCGGCCTTGCCCTCCTGCGGGTCGAAAAAGGCCGCGTGGAGCCGGAGCACGCCCTGGCCATGGCGCTTTTGCCGGACATGGCGCGGCGCGCGGCGGCGCTGACGGAAAAAGAAGCCCTCGCCTTCATCGCCGGCGAAGCCCTGCCCCGCGAGGGCGAGGCGGGCTGGACGCTGGTCACGCACGCGGGCCTGCCTCTCGGCTGGGGCAAGCAGGCCGGGGGCCTGCTGAAAAACCACGTGCCCAAGGGGCTGCGGGCGCGGCTGCACCCGTGAGGGGGGCAGAAAGCGACGACGTCTTCACGGCCTTTCGTGAAGACGTCGTTCGCGTTCGATAGAGAGCGTCATCCAAAGCGCTTCTTCCGCTCCTGCTGAAAGCGCTGCATGCACGCCTGTATGCCCAATACACATCCCAGCGGTTCATAGGGCTTCCACCGGATAGCCGTCCAGTATATCGTCAAAGGAGGGCAGGGGTTCCTTGCCGGCAAAGTAGGCCTGTATCTCGTTACGTGGTATCTCCGCGGACTTTCCCGCCCGGCTCCACGGCGCGTTGGGGGCGTGGGAGAGCTCGACGAGCGCGCTTGTGGAATACATGCCGTATTCCCGGGACACGTCCAGCAGCAGGTCGTATTCCTCGGGCGTAAAAGCGCCGGCGGCGGGCGACTCGGCCGAAGAGATGCCCTCCCGCCCGTATTCCTTGTAGGCCCGATAGACCTCCGGCACGACCGGGCCGTAGGGCCACGCTTCGATGGAAGCGTCGAACAGGGGGCGTCCAAAGCGCGCCAGATGCCACCCCTGCGCAAAATACAGGAGCTTTTGCAGGCGCAGATTCGTCATCAGGTCGCCGCGGTCCAAGTCGTTTTGCCGCTTGGCAAGGTCGATGAAGAAGCGGGCCACGTCCTGAACATCTGCCATTTTTCGCCGCCTCCTTTCATGGGTCTCCCCTGTTTATCTTCTCCGCGTCGAACGTTTTATCCTCTTTTTGTCCCCCTGCCGTCAGTTTTCCTCCAAAAACGCCGCCAGCTCCGCCACGCTGTCGAAGGCGCGGCCGGCGAGCGGACGCACGGCCTTTCCCACCGCGGGGGCGGTGTGCGACCAGCCGGCGTAGGCCGAGGGCACGCCGCAGGCGGCGGCCATGGCAAAGCCGGGGGAGAGGTCGTCCACCAGCAGCGCTTCCTCCGGCCGCAGGCCAAAGGCGCGCAGCGTCTCTTCCAGGGGCCAGGGATGCGGCTTGCGCCGCGCTTCGGGCTGTTCCCAGCCGAAAACGAGGTCGGGCTCAAAGCCGAACAGCTCCCGGTAGTGGCGCAAAATGACCTCCCGCTCGGAATGGGAGATGACGGACACGCGCCCGCCCCGCGCGCGGAAGGACGCAAACAGCGCCGCGAAGCCCGGATAGGCCGCCGGCGTGCGCGTACGCGTGTATTTGCGCCAGATGGCCTGCTGGACGCGCATTTCCTCCGCGTCCAGGCAAAGCACGTCGGTCAGGAGCGCCTGTATGCCCGGCGCGCAGCTGTAGGCGATGAACTCGTCAAAGCGCATGCCGGCGCGCTCGGGGCGCAGCAGGCGCATGGCCTCCACAAAGGAGGGGTAATGGATGTCCGGCGAGGACATGACCACCGTATCGTCATGATCCAGCGCCAGGCACTTTATGCGCGCGTCCATGGCCGTGCGGGCGCTCAGGCGATGCCCTTTTCGTGCATGCGCCCGGCCACATGGTAGGCGCTCAGGTCGGTGGTGATGAGGGCGATGCCCTCCTCCTCGGCCTTTTCGATGATGTCGGCGGCGAACTGCACGCCTTCGGCGGCGATCACGCAGCTCATGTCGGCCAGCGCCGCCACGGCCACCACGTTCATGTGCGATTGCACCGTGGCCCAGGCCATGCCCTCCCTGCCCTTGGCCATCACCCAGCTCAAAAGGTCGCAGGTATAGCCGCAGGTGACTTCGCGCGATGTATCCACGGTTTTGGTCTGCAGCGTGCCGTCGATGAGCGCGGCGACTTCCTGAATGGTCATATACATATCCTCCGTCGTTTATTCTCGGGTGGCTTCGGCCATCTCCACCATTTGGGAGGCCATGAAGCTGAGGCGTTCTTTGAGCAGGTGGATGCAGTTGAGCTCCGTGGCGAAGCCCTGCACGATGTCCTCGGCCAGCGCCTGGCAGGTGGGCGAGCCGCAGCTGCCGCAGTCCAGGCCGGGGAGCTGCTTGCGCAGCTGGCGGATGCGGGCCATTTTTTCCATCGCTACCTTGAAATCGTCGTCCAGGCGGGTGTTTTCAAAGGGCGCGAGGGGCTCTTCAAAGTAAATGGCGTCGCGCAGATCGTCCAGCTCCTTGTCGGGGATCTTCTGTTCCGGCCGCGTCTTGGGCAGCATCTGCGCGAGCAGGCGGATGCGGTTGCGGGCGATGAACATGTTTTCAAACGTCAGCGGGCCGCCCACGCAGCCGCCCAGGCAGGCCAGGCCCTCGAAGTAGCGCACCTCGGGCAGGCGGCCGTTTTCGATCTCTTCCAGCACGCGGATGACGTTGTCGATGCCGTCCACGGCCAGGGCCTCGTTTTCGCCGATGGCCAGCGCCTCGCCGCCCGTGCGCGCCCAGTTGACGCCGAAGGAGGTGGCGGAGAAGTGGGCGAGGTCGGGCTTCAGATTGCCCTTGCGCAGAAGGTCGGAGAGCACGCCGTAGACCTCCAGGAAGGAAATGGCGCCGCTGACCGCGCTGGCCTTGTGCCCCAGCGGGTTGCGGATGGCGGTCATCTTCGCCGCGCAGGGGGTGATGAAAAAGCAGCCCACGTCCTTGTCGGCCACGCCGCGCTCGGCGCAGAAGCGGCGGCGCGCCTCGATGGCGGCCACTTCCATGGGGCTTTTGACGTCCACAATGTTGTCGATGAGCTCGGGAAAGCGCGTCTGGATCAGCCGCACCACCGCCGGGCAGCTGGAGGAGATCAGCGGGCGCGGGACATCCGGCTCCTTCATTTTTTCCATGATCGCGCGGCTGACGATGTCCGCCCCGTGCGCGACTTCGCACACATAGTCAAACCCCATCATCTTCAGCGCCGCGGGGATGGCCGCCGCGGCCTGCAGGTTCTTGAACTGGCCGTAGAGCGCGGGCGCGGGCAGGGCGATCTTGTACGGATAGCGGTTGATGGCCGAGAGGGGGTTGGTGGTGGCGACCTTGGCGTGGTGTTCGCAGATGCGGATGCACTCGCCGCAGTCTATGCAGCGCTCGTCGATGATGCGCGCGCGCCGCTCGCGGATGCGGATGGCCTCCGTTGGGCAGCGCTTCAGGCACGCCGTGCAGCCCACGCACTTGGCCACGTCCAGCGTCACGGAATGGAATTTGTTCATTGCATCTCGTCCCTTCAGACGCAGAGGAATTTCATGTGTATATTGGTGCCGACGCCGACCTTGGACTGTATGTCGAATTCATCGGCGTTGCGCTTCATGTTGGGAAGGCCCATGCCGGCGCCGAAGCCGAGCGTGCGCACCTCGTCCGAGGCGGTGGACCAGCCTTCCTGCATGGCAAGGTCGAGGTCGGGGATGCCGGGGCCGCGGTCGGACACGTCCAGCGTGACGCTGTCCGGCTCGATAGTGATCTCCATCTGCCCGCCCAGCGAGTGGATGACCAGGTTGAGCTCCACTTCATACGAGGCCACGGACACGCGGCGGATCACCTGGCTGGGCACGCCCAGCTTGCGCAGCATGCGCTTGATGGTGCCCGAAACCTCCCCGGCCGTCTCGAAAGCGCCTTTTTCGACGGGGTAGACTTCGTGGATCAATTCGTTCATTGCTTGCGCCGCCCCGTTCCGCCCGGGAGACCGGCGGCATACAGCCGCCCGCAGGCATCGTAAAGCGTGTATTCGGTCATCACGACCGCAATGCCGGCGTCCTCCGCCATATTCAGCACTTCTTCGTTGGGCAGCTTGCCGCGCACGAAGATGATCATCATCACATCCAGAAGTTCCGCCGTGCGCACGGTGTGCGGGTTGGTCAGGCCCGTGAGCAGCACCATCCTGTCCTTGGGGAAGGCCAGCACGTCGCTCATCATGTCCGAACCGCAGGCGGTGAGGATCTCGTCCTCCGGCAGCGGGCCGACGAGCACGGTGGCTTTGAGCAACTCTTGGATCTGCGTGGCTTTCAAAGAACCAGCTCCTTTGTCTTACAGGGCGTTGAGTTCGCGCAGGTAGCGCATGTGCTCCAGGGTGATGTTAATGCTATTATACTTGATTTTCGCGGAAAGGGAAAGGGTGTTTTGTGTATTTTCGCCCGAAAGCACAAAAAGGGCGGCGCGGAATTGTTCCGTCATCGCCAGCAGCCGGGCAGTGACGGGGTTGTCCTGCGCGCCGGGCACGTTTCGCAGGCGGGTGAGCGCCTCCTCCAGGCGGCCGGCGGCCACGTTCAGAAGCGTGCGCGCCGCGCCGGCGTCCATCTCGCCGCGGTCGAGCTGCAAGGCGAGGTCGCGCGTCTCCCCGGCGAGATCGCGCAAAAGCGCCTCGGCCCCGGTCACAAGGGCGATGTCCTCCTGCGCGGCGGTGACGCGCAGACGCGCGCCGTCCGCGCGTTCTTCGTAGACCCCGCAATCGAGGCCCTCGCTCTGCGAAAGCGCGCGGGCGACGCTTTCCGCCTCGGCCCGGTTTTCGTAGACGGCGCCCAGCACGAGGAAGCCGTCCGCCGTTTCAAGCGCGTAGCCCGCCGCGCCCCGCGGCGTGTAGCGCGCCGCCTCGATGCGCGCCTCCGTGGCCGTGTCAAAGCGCCCGAGGGACACGAAATACGCCTCCGCCGAGCCAAAGGACACTTCTTCGGTGACGCGCGGCGCGCCGTCGCCCGCGTCGATGGCCGCTTCCGGCGCGAGGGCGAGGCCGAGCGTCAGAAGGTAGACGCAGAGCATGGTCAGCATCAGCGCCAGCGCCCAGGCAAGCGCGCTGGGATGTTCGCGCCGCACGCGCACGCGCGTTTCTTCAGGCATGGGCACACCCCCCTCGGGAAAGCATATGCGCGCGCAGCCGCTCCCAACGCACCGGCAGTGCCGGCAGTGCCGGCACGTAGGCGGCAAGCCCCTGCTCGTGGGCTTGCCGCCGTCTGTTCCCACCTCCACCCCATTCGGAACGAAAACACAGAACGCCCGCCCCCTGCTCGTGGGGCGGGCGTTCGTCACTTATCCGCGGCAGCTCCGGCCGCCGGCACCGCCGGCACGTAGGCGGCAAGCCCCTGCTCGTGGGCTTGCCGCCGTCTGTTCCCACCTCCACCCCATTCGGAACGAAAACGCAGAACGCCCGCCCCCTGCTCGTGGGGCGGGCGTTCGTCACTTATCCGCGGCAGCTCCGGCCGCCGGCACCGCCGGCACGCGGCAGCTCCGGCCGCCGGCACCGCCGACACTGTCGGCTATGCGGGCGAGGGCGGTCTGTATGTTTTCGACGGAAGCCGCGTAGGAACAGCGGAAGAAACCGTTGCCCAGCGCACCAAAGGCGTCGCCCGGCACGGCGGCCACTTTCTGCTCCCAGAGCAGCTTTTCGCAGAACGATTGCGAATCCATGCCCGCGGGCACGGCGGGGAAGGCGTAGAACGCGCCGAGCGGCTCGTGGCAGGCAAGCCCGGCCTCGCGCAGGCCGTGCACGATCAGCCGCCGCCGCCGGTCGTAGCTCTCCACCATGCGGCGCACGTCGGCGTAGCCGTTCTGTTCGCCGGAAGTGAGCGCCTCCAGGGCCGCGTACTGGCCGGGCGTGGGCGCGCAGAGCATGGTGTACTGGTGTATTTTGCACATCACGGCCATTACCTCGCGCGGGCCGCAGGCAAAGCCCATGCGCCAGCCGGTCATGGCGAAGGCCTTGGAAAAGCCGTTCAATGTGATCGTCCGCTCCCACATGCCGGGGATGGACGCGAAGCTGACGTGTTTTCCCTCGTAGGTCAGTTCTGCGTAAATTTCGTCGGAGATGACCATGATGTCCGTGCCGCGCAGCACCCCGGCGACCTTTTCCAGATCCTCCCGCCGCATCACCGCGCCGGTGGGGTTGTTGGGATAGGGCAGGATGAGCGCCTTGGTCCTGGGCGTGATGGCCGCGCGCAGGCGCTCCGGGGTCAGGCGGAAGCCCTCTTCGGCCACGGTGGGCACAGCCACGCACACGCCGCCGGCAAAGCGTATGTTCGGCATATAGCTGACGTAGCTGGGGTCGGGCACGATCACCTCGTCGCCCGGCTCCACCAGCGCGCGCAGCGCCAGGTCGATGCCCTCGCTGGCGCCGACGGTGACGAGAATTTCGTCCTTGGGGTCGTATTCCGTCTCAAAGCGGCCGATGAGATAGCGGTTGATGGCGCGCCGAAGCTCGATCAGGCCCCAGTTGCTCGTGTAGTGCGTATGGCCGCGGCGCAGGGAATAGATGGCCGCGTCCGTGTACGTCCAGGGCGTGTTGAAGTCCGGCTCGCCCACGCCCAGGGAGATGACGCCGTCCATCTCGCTGACGACGTCGAAAAACTTGCGGATGCCGGAGGGCGGCACGTCGGCCACGCGGCGGCAGAGGATGCTCTCGTAATTCACGGCGTGACCTTCAGCCTCCTGTCTGTGCGCTTTTCATCGGTGATGACGCCTTCGTTCTTGTAGCGCTTGAGCACAAAGTGCGTGGCGGTGGAGAGCACGCCTTCAATGGTCGAGAGCTTTTCGGCCACGAACAGCGCCAGCTTTTTCAGGCTTGGCGCCTTGAGCATCACCAAGAGGTCGTAGCCGCCGGACATGAGGTAGACGTTGCGCACTTCCTCAAAGCGGTAGATCTGCTCGGCGATGGCGTCGAAGCCGTGGTCGCGCTGCGGGGTGACGCGCACTTCGATCAGCGCCTCCACCTCGCCGGACTCCACTTTGTCCCAGTTGATGAGCGCCGGGTATTTGAGGATAACGCGCTTTTCTTCCAGGCCGCGGATGGCCGCCGCCACCTCTTCCTCGCCGCGCCCCAGCATCACCGCGATCTGTTTTACGGGTGTGCGGGCGTCGTCGGTCAGCACCTCGAGTATGCGCATCTCCAGTTCGTTCATGGAAAAGACCTCCCTCCAATGAGGATGCATAAAAACAGTATACGGGAAAGTGCCGCGCAAGTCAAGCCGTCAGCGTTCCGGCACGCGGGCAATGGCCTGGTAAAAGCGCGCCAGCGCCATGGCCGCGTCCTCCAGCGCGTAGCCGCCGGCCCTGAGCACGGTGGCCGCCGCATCGGACGCCTCCGCGCGCTCCGGGCGCGGCAGTTTGCACAGCGCCTCCGCCCACGCCGCCGAACCCGCTTCCAGCGGCATGAAGCGCACCAGCGGCGTGAGCGCCGCCTCGTCGGTGACGCGCGCGCTCGCCAGCACCGGCAGGCCCGCGCACTGCCATTCCAGCAGCACCGTGGGGAAGCCCTCGAAGCGCGAGGGCAGCGCCATTACGTCCATGGCGCAGAGGTATTTTTCCGGGTCCGGCACGCTGCCGGCAAAGATCACGCGCCCGCCCATCGGCGCGGCCATTTCCCGCGCCGCCCCCTCCAGATAGCCGTCGCCCACCAGCAAAAGGCGCGCGTCGGGCCGCGTTTTCAGCAGCGCGCGGAACGTCTCCAGCAAAAAGCGGTGGTTCTTCTGGCGGTTGAAGCGCCCCACGTGGCCGACCACCAGCGCGCCTTCGTCGATGCCCAGCCGGCGGCGCATGGCCGCGCGCGCGCCGGGGTCGAAGCGGAAGCGGGCGATGTCCACGGCGTTGGGGAGCACGGTAAAGCGCCGCCCCCCGAACAGCCACTTGCCCGCGTCGCGCCCGCAGGCGGCGGCGGCGGTGTAGCTGTGGTAAAACAGGGGGCGCAGGTATTTGTCGCGCCTAAGGTCGCTGCAGGTGGTGTTGTGGCTGTGCGCCACGCGCACGCGGCAGCCGCCCAGGAAAGCGCCCAGCATCTCGAAAAACAGCGAGGAGGAATTGCCGTGGGCGTGGACGATGTCGTACCTGCCCCGCCGCACCAGCGCCGCCAGCGCCCGCACGTAGGCGAGGCTGAAGCGCTCCTGCCTGAGCACGTACACGTGCGCGCCGGCCTTTTCGATCTCGGCGCGCAGCGTGGGCTCCACCGCCGCGGGGGAGACGAAATCCGCCGTCACGCCGGCCTTGCGCAGCCCGGCGAGCCTCTGCACCGCAAACATGGTGATGCCGTTGCGCGTCACCGCCACGGTGAATACATGCAATACGCGCATCAGTCCCTCGCCTCCAGCGCCGTAATGGTCGTGTCGTACCGGCCGGTCTTTTGCGCCTCATAGAGCTTGGCGTCCACGAGGAAGCGGTACATGAAGCTGTACATAAAATGGTAGATCAGCCCCGGCACGCCGTCGAGGAAGCCGAGCTGGACGATGTAGCGGAACAGGAAGATGCACAGGCAGCGGAAAAAGCGCGGCAGGCGGTAGTACAGGCCGGACTTCAGCTTGCGCGTGCGGCGGATGCCGGCGTTTTGCAGCCCCGCGTCGCCGCCGGACGCGCCCAGCACGTCCATCACCTCGCGGCCGGAATACCACACCAGCTTGCTGGCGAAATGGCCGACGCTCTTGAAGTCGTAGTGGTCAAAACGCGCGCGTATGCGCACGTCGCTGCCCTCGCTGAGCAGCGTGTGCTCGTCCATATAGCGCTCCTCGACGCGCCCCCAGCCGCGGCGGAAGATCATCAGTTTGCGCTTTTTCGCCCCGCCGAAGCGCAGCCGCCGGCCGAGCATGTAGAAGTTGGCCTCCATGGTAATGCCGCCCACGCCGCTCTCCCGCCCCGTTTCAAGGATGGGCGCGCATTCGGCCTTCACCGCCTCGGTCATGCGCTCGTCCGCGTCGATGCGCAATACCCACTCGGTGCTGATGCCGGCATTGTCCAGCCCCCAGTTGAACTGGTGGGCGTAGCCGCGGAAGGGATGGGTATACACGTCCGCGCCGTATTCGCGGGCGATCTCCACGGTGCGGTCGGCGCTGCCCGAGTCCACCACCACCACGCGCGCGGCAAAGCCGCGCAGGGAATCCAGGCACCCCGGCAGGTTCTTTTCCTCATCCTTGGTCAGCACAATGGCGGTGAGGTCAGCCATGTCCTTCCTCCGTTCTGCGCACGCATTCCTCCAGCGAGAGCGCCCCCGGGGCGAAGCCGTGGTCGGCCATGTCCTCGCGGTAGTAAAAGCTGCCGAAGGCGCGCCGCGCCGTGCCCGATCTGCCCATGCGCCGCATCAGTGGGTCCAGCAGGCGGGTAAAGGCCACATGCCGCCCGTGCGCCCCGGCCACGGCGCGGGCGATGTCCGCCGTGGAGGCGATGAACGTCTGCGGGTGGAACACGCCGCCCGCGCCTTCGTCGATCAGGCGGCGGATGAGCTCGGCCAGATCGTCTATGTAGACCACGCCGCGCCGGTTGGGAAAGTCCGGGAACAGCGGCGCGCGCCGCGCGAGGGCGGAAAGGGCGTTGTAATTGCCCTTGCAGCCCCGGCCAAAGACCATCATCGGCCGCAGGATGGCGACGCGGAAGCGCCCGTTTTCCAGCGCGCGCAGGGCGTGCTCGGCCTCCAGCTTGCTGCGGCCATAGGCGCCCGAGGGCGAGGGCGACATCCCCGGCGTGATCTCGCCGTTTTCCCCCCGCCGGCGCGGCGTCGCCAAAGACGATGGCGCTGGAGAGGTAGATGAACTGGGAAACGCCCGTTTCCAGCGCCCGCCGCGCGCAGGCCACGGCCAGATCGCGGTTCACGGCCTCGTAGAGGGGGCGCATCTCCGGCTTGGGCGACACGTGGGCGATGCCGGCCACGTGTACCACGCTGTCAAAGGGCGAAAAGTCGAATGCCTTCCAGCCTTCGCCGTGCATGTCCAGCGTCTCCACGGCGTATTCGCCGGAAAACGCCGCCAGCCGCCGCTCCACGGCCGTGCCGATGAAGCTGTGCTGCCCGGCGATGAGCACCTTACGCACGTTTCCCGCCTCCCGTTCCTCCCTCGCGCACGCCCTCGGCGCGCAGCACCGAGAGGATGGTGCCGAAAAAGCAGCGCGCGTCCATTTTCAGGGAGAGGTTCTCCACATATTCCCGGTCGTACTTGACCTTGACGGGGATGGGCAATTCGTCGCGGCCGTTGATCTGCGCCCAGCCGGTGATGCCCGGGCGCACGGCGTTCACGCCCGCCGCCTCGCGCGCGGCGATGAGGTCGTCCTGGTTGTACAGCGCCGGCCTAGGGCCGACGATGGACATGTCCCCTTTTAAAACGTTGAAAAACTGCGGCAGCTCGTCCAGGCTCGAACGGCGCAAAAACGCGCCCACGCGCGTTATGTAGCGGGAAGGGTCCTGCAAAAGGTGGGTGGCGGTGTCGCGCGGCGTGTCCTGGCGCATGGTGCGGAACTTGTAGATGGTGAAAAGCCGCCCATCCTTGCCCACGCGCCTTTGCCGAAACAGCGCCGGCCCCGGCGAGGTCAGCCGCACCGCCGCCGCCGCCGCCAGCAAAACGGGCGACAGGCAGATAAGCGCCAGCAGCGAGAGCGCCACGTCCGCCCCCCGCTTGACGATGGGGTACGCGCCCATCATTCCATCGGCAGGGAGTCGATCAGCTCCACGCGCCGCGCGTGGCGCCCGCCCTCGTGCGCCGTGGACAGGAAGGTGTCCACCAGCAGCTTGGCCGTGTCCTCGCCGACGACGCGCGCGCCCACGGCGATCATGTTGGCGTTGTTGTGCATGCGGCTCATCTTCGCGGTCAATACGTCCGTGCAGTTGACGCAGCGGATGCCGCTCAAGCGGTTGGCCGCCAGCGAGATGCCAAAGCCCGTGCCGCAGATGACCACGCCGAAATCGCATTCGCCGCGCTTGACCACCAGCGCCGTCTTGCGGCCGTAAACGGGGTAATCGCAGCTCTGTTTGTCCGGGCAGCCGCAGTCGACTACTTCATGCCCCTGCGCGCGCAGGTGCTCCATGAGCATTTGGCGGTAGTCATAGCCGGCATGGTCGCTGCCGATGGCGATCTTCATATTTATACGCATCCTTTCCTCGCGGTTTTTTTGCAAGCCTATTATACCACATTTCCCCGCCGGCGAAAAGGGCGTATTTTTGCAGGAAAAACTGCATTTTTAAAACAAACGTGCAGGTTTTGCGCTGCACATCCCGATGTACGAAAGCGTGGCTGCCATGTTAAATTTTGATGTTTTGGCCGATACAGGGGCAAAAACCGCGAAATTTGCCCTTGACAGCGAAAAAAACCTTTGATATTATATATCATTGCGGTAATGTGGATTTTAATCCCCTTTTTGGGCTATACGGCGCAAAAACGGGCATGGAAACCGTGGGATTGGTCAGCTTGCCGCAAAACATCGCCACCGACTCGTGAAAAATTCTCAAAGATTTTACACGACTGTCTGCCGACCATATTAGAAAGTGTGGGGTGATTTTTGGATGGTTCATCCGGTGCAGATGGGCAAGCGCACGCGCATGAGCTTTGCCCGCATTGAGGAGGCGCTGGCCGTACCCGACCTGATCGAGGTGCAGAAGAACTCCTACCGCAGCTTCCTCAAGGACGGGCTGCGGGAAGTCCTGGCCGACGTTTCCCCCATCACGGACTACTCTGAGAGCCTGATCCTCGAATTTACCGACTATTCGCTCGACGACAAGCCCAAGTACACCGTGGAAAAGTGCAAGGAGCGCGACGCCACCTATGCCGCGCCCCTGAAAGTCACTGTGCGCCTGACCAACCGGGACACCCATGAGATCAAGGAAAGCGAAGTCTTTATGGGCGACTTCCCCCTGATGACCGAGCACGGCACGTTCATCATCAACGGCGCCGAGCGCGTCATCGTCTCGCAGCTGGTGCGCTCGCCCGGCGTGTACTTCGCCCGCACCATCGACAAGACGGGCGCTTTCCTCTATTCCGCCCAGATGATCCCCAACCGCGGCGCCTGGATCGAGTATGAGACGGACGCCAACGGCATCGTCTACGCCCGCATCGACCGCGCCCGCAAACTGCCGGTGACGGTGCTTCTGCGCGCCCTGGGCATCGAGTCCGACGAGGAGATCACCCGCCTGTTCGGCGACGACGAGCGCGTTTCGGCCACCATCACCCGCGACGCCCCCGCCGTCAACGACAAGGGCGAATTGCGCTACAAGAGCCGCAAGGACCAGGCGCTGATCGAGATCTACAACAAGCTGCGCCCGGGCGAGCCGCCGTCGGTGGAGTCGGCCACCAGCCTTTTAAACGCCCTTTTGTTCGACCCCAAGCGCTACGACCTGGCGCATGTGGGGCGCTACAAGTATAATAAGAAGCTGGCCATCGCCGACCGCGTGGCCGGCATGACCGTGGCGGAGGATGTGAAAAACCCCTACACCGGCGAAATACTCGCTTCCGCCGGCGAGGTCATCTCCCGCGACGCCGCCGAGCGCGCCCAGAACGCCGGCGTCAACGAGATCGTCGTTTCCGTGGAGGGCCGCGAAGTGCGCGTCATCGGCAACAACTTCGCCTACCTCAAGCCCTTCCTGGCCGACTACGACCCCGACCTCTACGCCCAGTATGACGAGAGCGCCGCGCGCTTTACCGAGCGCGTGCACGTGCCCACGCTCATCGAGCTTCTCAGCCGCGTGCGCGAGGACGGCCTGCCGCTGACGCAGGCGCTCAAGGAGGCGGCCAACCAGCTGGTGCCCAAGCACGTGCTGGTGGACGACATCGTCTCCTCCGTCAGCTACCAGTTCGGCCTCTTCCACGGCATCGGCGGCGTGGACGACATCGACCATCTGGGCAACCGCCGCCTGCGGTCCGTGGGCGAGCTTTTGCAAAACCAGATCCGCGTGGGCCTGTCCCGCCTGGAGCGCGTGGTCAAGGAGCGCATGGCCATCCAGGACCTTGACAAGGTGCGCCCGCAGGACCTGATCAACATCCGCCCGGTCTCCGCGGCGATCAAGGAGTTCTTCGGCAGCAGCCAGCTTTCGCAGTTCATGGACCAGCCCAACCCGCTGGCGGAACTGACGCACAAGCGCCGCCTGTCCGCCCTCGGCCCCGGCGGCCTCAACCGCGACCGTGCTTCCTTCGCCGTGCGCGACGTGCACTATTCGCACTACGGCCGCATCTGCCCCATCGAGACGCCTGAAGGCCCGAACATCGGCCTGATCGGCTCTCTGGCCACCTATGCGCGCATCAACGAATACGGCTTTATCGAGGCGCCCTACCGCAAGATCGACAAGGCCACCGGCGTGGTCACGGACATCATCGAATACATGACCGCCGACGAAGAGGACCACTACGTCATCGCCCAGGCCAACGAGCCCATCGCCGAGGACGGCACGCTCAAAAACGAGCGCATCACCGTGCGCCGCCGCGACGAGATCGTCGAGGTCGACCGCGCGCAGGTGGACTACATCGACGTAAGCCCCCGGCAGCTGATCTCCGTGGCCACGGGCATGATCCCCTTCCTGGAGAACGACGACGCCAACCGCGCCCTGATGGGCTCCAACATGCAGCGCCAGGCCGTGCCGCTTCTCAAACCCGAAGCGCCCTATGTGGGCACGGGCATCGAGTACAAGGCCGCCTGCGATTCGGGCGTGGTGCTGCTCTCGCGCGAAAACGGCGTGGTCACCCGCGTCACCGCCGACGAGATCGTCATCCGCGGCGAGGGCGGCGAGGAGATGCGCTACCACCTGACCAAGTTCGCCCGCTCCAACCAGGGCACCTGCATCAACCAGCACCCCATCGTCAAGGAAGGCGAGATCGTTAAACGCGGCCAGGTCATCGCCGACGGCCCCTCCACGGACGAGGGCGAGATCTCCCTGGGCCGCAACGTGCTCATCGGCTTTATGACCTGGGAGGGCTACAACTACGAGGACGCCGTGCTCATCAGCGAGCGGCTGGTGAAGGACGACGTATACACCTCCATCCACATCGAGGAATACGAATCCGAGGCGCGCGACACCAAGCTCGGCCCGGAGGAGATCACCCGCGACATCCCCGGCGTGGGCGAGGACGCGCTGCGCGACCTTGACGAGCGCGGCATCATCCGCATCGGCGCGGAAGTGCGCGCCAACGACATACTCGTGGGCAAGGTGACCCCCAAGGGCGAAACCGAGCTGACCGCCGAGGAGCGCCTTCTGCGCGCCATCTTCGGCGACAAGGCGCGCGAGGTGCGCGACACCTCCCTGCGCGTGCCGCACGGCGAGTTCGGCATCGTGGTAGACGTGAAGATCTTCACCCGCGAAAACCGCGACGAGCTGTCCCCCGGCGTCAACCAGATGGTGCGCGTCTACATCGCCCAGAAGCGCAAGATCTCCGTGGGCGACAAGATGGCCGGCCGCCACGGCAACAAGGGCGTGGTCAGCCGCATACTGCCCGAGGAGGACATGCCCTTCCTGCCGGACGGCACGCCGCTGGACATCGTCCTTAACCCGCTGGGCGTCCCCAGCCGCATGAACATCGGCCAGGTGCTGGAAGTGCACCTCGGCCTCGCCGCCAAGGCGCTGGGCTGGCATGTGGCCACCCCGGTGTTTGACGGCGCCAACGAAGCCGACATACAGGAGCAGCTGGAAAAGGCCTCGCACCTGCCCGAGGAGCCCCTCTTTGACGAGAACGGCCGCCCGGCGATCCAGTTCTCCAAGTGCGGCATCAATATAGAGGGCAAACTGCAGCTCTACGACGGACGCACGGGCGACCCGTTCGACAACCGGGTGACGGTGGGCTACATGTACATGCTCAAGCTGCACCACCTGGTGGACGACAAGATCCACGCCCGCTCGACCGGCCCCTACTCCCTGGTCACGCAGCAGCCCCTGGGCGGCAAGGCCCAGTTCGGCGGCCAGCGCTTCGGCGAGATGGAGGTCTGGGCGCTGGAAGCCTACGGCGCCAGCCACGTATTGCAGGAGATCCTCACCGTCAAGTCCGACGACACCGTGGGCCGCGTCAAGACCTACGAGGCCATCGTCAAGGGCGAGAACATCCCCGAGCCGGGCATCCCGGAGTCCTTCCGCGTGCTGGTCAAGGAGCTGCAGTCGCTGGCGCTGGACATCAAGGTCCTCGACAGCGAGGGACAGGAGATCGAGCTCAAGGACCTCGAAGAGGATCCCTTCGAGCACGAGAGCGAGTACAAGGACGAGCTCGTGCCCACGCTCACGCCCGAGGCGTTCGCGGAAGAAGATGGCGCCGAGGCCGAGGACTTCGACTTCGACGACCTCAACCTGGGCGACGAAGATCTCAACCTGGACGACGATTTCTAATTTCGAAGGGAGCGAGGCTGCTTGTTTGAACTTACGAATCTTGACTCCATTCAGATCGGACTGGCCTCCCCGGAGAAGATCCGCCAGTGGTCGCACGGCGAGGTCACCAAGGCAGAGACCATCAACTACCGCACGCTCAAGCCCGAGCGCGACGGCCTGTTCTGCGAGCGCATCTTCGGCCCCACCAAGGACTGGGAGTGCAACTGCGGAAAATACAAGCGCACCCGCTTCAAGGGCGTGGTGTGCGACAAGTGCGGCGTGGAAGTCACACGCGCCAAGGTGCGCCGCGAGCGCATGGGCCACATCGAACTGGCCGCGCCCGTGAGCCACATTTGGTACTTCAAGGGCATCCCCAGCCGCATGGGCACGCTTTTAAACATCAGCCCCCGGGCGCTGGAGCAGGTTTTGTACTTCGCCAGCTATATCGTCCTCGACCCGGGCACCTTCCCCGGCCTGGAAAAGTACAAGCTGCTCACCGAGGCCGAGCACCAGATGAAAAAGCAGCAGGCGCAGGAAAACGGCTGGGAGTTCCGCGTCGGCATCGGCGCCGAGGCCGTGCGCGAAATGCTCTGCGACATCGACCTGGACGCGCTGGCCGAGGAATTGCGCAAGGAGCTTAGGGACCTCTCCGAGCGCGAGACCCGCCGCGACAGCGAAGGACAGAAGCGCCAGCGCATCATCAAGCGCCTGGAGGTCGTGGAGGCCTTCCGCTCGAGCGGCAACAAGCCCGAGTGGATGATCCTCGACGTGGTGCCGGTCATCCCGCCGGAATTGCGCCCCATGGTGCAATTGGACGGCGGCCGCTTCGCCACCGCGGACCTAAACGACCTCTACCGCCGCGTCATCAACCGCAACAACCGCTTAAAGAGAATGCTGGAGATGGGCGCGCCGGACATCATCGTCCGCAACGAAAAGCGCATGCTGCAGGAGGCCGTGGACGCCCTCATCGACAACGGCCGCCGCGGCCGCCCCGTCACCGGCGCGGGCGGACGGCAATTAAAGAGCCTGTCCGACCTGTTGCGCGGCAAGCAGGGCCGCTTCCGCCAGAACCTCCTGGGCAAGCGCGTGGACTACTCCGGCCGTTCGGTCATCGTCGTCGGCCCGCCGCTCAAGCTCTATCAGTGCGGCCTGCCCAAGGAGATGGCGCTGGAGCTGTTCAAGCCCTTCGTCATCGAGCGGCTGGTCAACCAGGGCATGGCCGTCAACGTCAAGACCGCCAAGCGCGCCGTGGAGCGCGTGCGCCCCGAGGTCTGGGACGTGCTGGAAGGCGTCATCAAGGACCATCCCGTGATGCTCAACCGCGCCCCGACGCTGCACCGCCTCGGCATACAGGCCTTTGAGCCGGTGCTGGTGGAGGGCAAGGCGCTGAAACTGCACCCCCTGTGCTGCACCGCCTTCAACGCCGACTTCGACGGCGACCAGATGGCCGTGCACGTGCCGCTGTCCATGGAGGCGCAGGCCGAGGCCCGCTTCCTGATGCTCTCGGCCAACAACATCCTAAAGCCCCAGGACGGCAAGCCCGTCGTCTCCCCGACGCAGGACATGGTGCTGGGCTGCTACTACCTGACCATCATCCGCCCCGGCGCCAAGGGCGAGGGCAAGTGCTTTGCCGACGTGGACGAGGCGCTGATGGCCTACGCCACGGGCGAGCTCTCCCTGCAGGCCAAGTGCCGCATCCGCCTTACGCGCACCTGGCAGGGCGAGGAACACCAGAAGGTGGTGGAAACCACCATCGGCCGCGTGATCTTCAACCAGGCCATCCCGCAGGATCTGGGCACCAAGCCGCGTAAGACGCTGGAGGACATGTTCCAGCTTGAGATCGACGAGGTCGTCGGCAAAAAGCAGCTCGGCCGCATCGTCGACGACTGCTACCGCACCCACGGCGTCACCGTCACCGCGCAGATGCTCGACGACGTCAAGGCGCTGGGCTTCAAGTACTCCACGCGCGGCGCGCTGACCGTCTCCGTGGCCGACATCATCGTGCCGCCGGAGAAGGCCACCATCCTCAGCGACGCGGAGAACGAGGTGCACAACATCGAGCGCGCCTTCCGCCGCGGCCGCATGTCGGAAAACGAGCGCTATTCCTCGGTCATCCGCATCTGGGAGCAGGCCACCAACGACGTCACCAAGAAGGTCATGGACGCGCTGGACGAGTTCAACCCCATCAACATGATGGCCACCTCCGGCGCTCGCGGTTCCATCAACCAGATCCGCCAGCTGGCCGGCATGCGCGGCCTGATGGCCTCGCCTTCGGGCAAGATCATCGAATTGCCCATCCGCGCCAACTTCCGCGAGGGCCTGTCCGTGCTTGAGTTCTTCCTCTCCTCGCACGGCTCCCGCAAGTCGCTGGCCGATACCGCCCTGCGTACCGCCGACTCGGGCTACATGACCCGCCGCCTGGTGGACGTGTCGCAGGAAAACATCGTCCGCGAAGTGGACTGCTTCGCCGCCCATGGCGAGAAGGTGCGCGGCCTCAAGGTCAGCGACATCCGCGATGGCGACGACATCATTGAGTCCCTCAACGACCGCATCCGCGGCCGCGTGGCTGCCGAGGACGTCATCGACCCCAATACCGGCGAAGTCATCGTCCACGTCAACGAGATGATCGACCACGACATCGCCAACCGCATCTGCGCGGCCGGCATCCAGGAAGTCACCGTGCGCAGTGTGCTGACCTGCCAGTCGCCCTCCGGCGTGTGCGCGCGCTGCTACGGCGCCAACATGACCAACGGCAAACTGGTCGACGTCGGCGAGGCCGTGGGCATCATCGCCGCGCAGTCCATCGGCGAGCCCGGCACGCAGCTGACCATGCGTACCTTCCACACCGGCGGCGTGGCCACCGGCGACGATATCACCCAGGGCCTTCCCCGCGTCGAGGAGCTGTTCGAGGCGCGCAAGCCCAAGCGCGAGGCCACGCTGGCCGAGATCAGCGGCACCGTGCACATCTCGCAGGATGTCAAGAAGCGCCGCAAATTGACCATCGTCTCCAACGAGGGCGAGGCCGAGACCAAGGAATACCCGATCAACTACGGCGCCAAGCTCAAGGTGGAGGACGGCGACGTGGTGGAGGCCGGCGACGAACTGATCGAAGGCTCCATCAACCCGCACGATCTGTTGCGCATACTCGGCGTCAAGGCGGTGCAGGATTACCTGGTCAAGGAAGTGCAGTCCGTCTACCGCCGTCAGGGCGTGGAGATCGCCGACAAGCACATCGAGGTCATCGTGCGCCAGATGCTGCGCAAGGTCAAAGTCGAGGACGCCAACGATACCGACCTTCTCCCCGGCTCTTTGGTGGACATCTTCCGCTTCGACCGCGCCAACCGCAAGACGCTTGAAGCCGGCGGCCGTCCCGCTTCGGCCAAGCGCACGCTGCTTGGCAT
Organism: uncultured Bacillota bacterium; assembly: GCA_963930055.1. Taxonomy (GTDB): domain Bacteria; phylum Bacillota; class Clostridia; order Christensenellales; family Aristaeellaceae; genus Pullichristensenella. The sequence goes on from CAWVKS010000008.1 coordinate 98,617, forward strand.
CACCAAGGCGGCGCTGGCCACGGAGAGCTTCCTCTCGGCGGCCTCCTTCCAGGAAACCACGCGCGTGCTCACCGAAGCCGCCATCAAGGGCAAGGTGGACCCTCTGCTGGGCCTGAAGGAAAACGTCATCATCGGCAAGCAGATCCCCGCCGGCACCGGCATGAAGCGCTATCGGGATATCGACATCCACGAGGCGTACTGAGAAACATGGGGGAGGAAGCCCATTCGGGCTTCCTCCCCCCAGGATGTTGACAAAGTGGGCAGACTGGCAGAGCGTTGAGAAAGCCTGCAAGCCAAGGAAGCTGTACTTGCAGCCAAGGGAGCTTACTTAGACGTAAGTGACCGCAGGATGCAAGTGCAGCTGACGAGGAAATTTTGCCGGCGGCAAAATTTGTCGCCAATGGCGACTGGATTTGACGATCCCAAAGGGCTCGACAAATCCACCGCCGGAAGCAAAAATCGCTTCTGATTTTTTGTATATCAGAGCGATTTTTGCGGTTGTAGGCTTTGTCAGCGCTCTGGGGGAGGAAGCCCGTTCGGGCTTCCTCCCCTTTTGCGCGCCGTCAAAGGCAATGGGCGGGCGGGACAGTAATACCGACGCGGAGCGCGCATACATCCTTGAGCCGCGGCGCCCGCCCCTCCTCGCGCGTGTCGGTCGCGGGATGAATGTCCCGCATGCCAGACGCCTCCGTTCTCCCGTCGCCGCCATCATGCCCCGAAACCGCCGGCGCGCTCGAGCCAATCCGATCCCCAAAACCCCATCAGGCGGCAAGCCCCTGCGCGTGGGCTTGCCGCCGTCTCCGCGCACGGCTGCCCCAAGCGGAGATAAACGCAGCATATCTGCCCCCTGCTCATGGGGCAGATATGCGTCGATACAGAGCCGAAGGCACCGGCTGCCGGCACTGCCGGCCCGGCATTTGTCATTTTTTCGTCACGGCATTTGCCTTTTCCTGCCCATATGAACGTGGTATACTGGTAGTATCTATCACTGTGGTATGGGAGGGGACTATGAACGTACTGGAAATGTTCCTCGGCACCTCGGGCGGGCTGGACGCCGTTATCAACATAGCGGTCTACGCGGTCATCGTCCTTCTGTTCATCGTCGGCGTCATCCGCTGCATCGCGCCCATCACGCACACGCGCGCCACCATCCGCCGCGCCATCCGCTCCATCAAGCAGGGCGCGACCGGCAAGCGCTCCTGGCAGGAGGACAAGTTCCTCGGCAAAGGCTGCCTCTATCCCCACTGGAGCGAATACTTAAACAACCTCTTCTTTGCCGACGGCGTGTATCACAACGCCTCCAACGTCGAGGACTACATCAACGAGGACACCGCCATCTACGGCCCCGGCCGCATTTCCTTTGCCGAGGCCATCCCGGGGCTGATGGTCTCCCTCGGCTTCCTTGGCACGCTCATCGGCCTGACCACCGGCCTTTCCGGGTTTGACATGGCCGACGCCGAATCCGTGCAGCAATCCATCGTCACGCTCATCCCCGGCATGCGCTATGCCTTTATGACCTCCATCGTCGGCGTGGTCGGCTCCATCGCCTTCACGCTCATCACGCGCTTTGTCTGCGGCTCCGCAGAGCACACATTGCAGGACTTCTACGGCGCCATGAGCCGCTACGCCGGCGTGCTCTCGGTCGACCCGATGACGCAGATCGCCATCTACCAGCAGGAGCAGACCGCGCTGATCCAGACCATGGCGCAGGATCTGAACGGCAGCTTCACCGACCGCATGGAGGGGATCATCACCTCCGCCGCCGCGCCCATCCAGAAGAGCCTGCAGGAGTTTGTGGAGGTCAACACGCAGCAGCAGCTGCGCCTCATCGACAAAGTGGCCGGCCGCTTCGTCGAGCGCATGGACAGCATGCTCGACGGCCAGTTCAAAAACCTCTCCCGCGTCATTGACGATACCTGCGCCAGCCAGAAAAAGGCCACGGACATGGTCGGCCAGAGCATGGCCGAGGCCGGCCGCGTGCTCAAAAACGCCGCGCAGCTGCAAAACGGGCTGGAAACGATGGTCGCCCAGCTCGACGACGCGCTCAAAAAGTTCAACGCCGCCCGCGAAGGCGCGGACGACAATTACCTGCGCATCGCCTCCAATGTGGAGAAGATGGAGCTGGTCGCTGCCCAGCAGAATTCCTACCTAAAGAGCGTCTCCGCCATGCACGCGGAACTTGGCCGCGCCATGCGGGATCTGCAACAGGCGCAAAAGAACATGATGCAGCGCTTCAGCGAGGTCAGCAGCGAGAGCACCGCGGGGCTGCTCAAGGCCGCCGGCGAGATCCGCGCCACCGGCTCCATGCTGGAAAGCAACCGCCAGCGCATCGGCGAACAGCTGCGCGTGGACCTGACCGACACGCTCGACGCCTTCCGCGATTACATGGCCGAGTTCACCAAGCGCGTGGACTACCTTTCCAAGAACATCGCCGACAGCCTTTCGCAGCTGCCGCAGGCCGTGGGCGAGACCGCCGACGCCTTCCTCGACCAGGTCGACCGCCTCGGCGCCACGCTGGAAGAGGCCAACGCCGCCATCAACGACGCCGTGGACCGCCTCTATCCCCCGCAGCCCCAGGAGCGGCAGTAAGGGGGGCTGGTCATGCGCATGAGCCGGTATTCCCGCCGCGGCCGCGCGCGCCAGAGCGGCGAAAAGAACAGCTTCTGGCTGAGCTTTTCCGACCTGATGAGCGCGCTGGTGCTGGTCATCATACTCGTTTTGTTCTACATACTCTACCAGTACTTCCTCATGTACGACGACTACGAGGCGCGCCGCGACCAGATGGTGGTCCTGCAGGCGTCGCTCGAACAGAGCGAGGCGGACATCGCCGCCCAGCAGGCCGCCCTCACCGCCGCCCAGACTGACCTCACCGCCGCCCAGACCGAGCTGGACGAAAAGACCGCCGCCCTCAACAGCGCGCAGGACGAGCTTACCGCCGCCCAGGGCGAATTGACCGCCGCGCAGGAAGACCTGGCCGTGCAGCAGATGCTGCTGGAAGCGGCGCAGGCGGCCGCGCAAAAGACGCAGGAAGAGCTCGACGCGCAGGAGGCGCAGCTGCAGGTGACGCTCACCCAGCTGGACGAGCAGCAGGCGCAGCTGGAGGCGCAGCAGAGCCAGATGGCCACGCAGCAAAGCCAGATGGAGGCGCAACAGGCGCAGCTGGCCGCCCAGGAAAGCCAGATCGCCGAGCAGCAGAGCCAGCTTTCGCAGCAGCAGCGGCAGATCGAGGATCTGGTGGGCGTGCGCACGCAGATCATCGCCGACCTTTCCAGCGCCCTGCGCGAGGCCAATATTTCCGCCACGGTCGATCCCGCCAGCGGCGCCATCGCCCTGGCCAGCGACGTGCTCTTCGCCACCGGCGAATCCCAGCTCACGGACGAGGGCCGCAGCCGCATCGACGCCTTCCTGCCCGTGTACCTGGACGTGCTCTTCTCCGACGAGTACCGCGGCTATATCAGCGAGATCATCATCGAAGGGCACACCGACTCCGTGGGCAGCTACATCAGCAACCTGCTTTTGTCGCAGCAGCGCGCCTACAACGTGGCCAGCTATGTGCTCGCCGACGGCTACCCCTACATCTCCGAAGAAACGCTTGAGCATCTGCGCGAAGTGACCACCGCCAACGGCCGTTCGGAGAGCGACCTCATCTATGACGCCAACGGCGAGGAAAACCAGTCCGCCTCGCGCCGCGTGGTGTTCAAGTTCCGCCTCACGGACGAGCAGATGGTGGCGCAATTGCAAACCATCCTCGAGGGCGGCACGGCGGCGCAGCCAACCGTCGCCACGCCTACGGCCACCCCCACGCCGCAGGGCACGCCCGCGCCGGCATGGCAAGGGTTTTGAACCAAATCCGACTGATCTTCGTCCCATAAGGGAAGCGCTGCCGGATGCGGGCCGCGCGCCCGCGTCCGGCGCTGCATGGAGGGAACGCCTTTGAAATACATTCGCCGGCTGGTCTGGTTCATCGCCTCGCGGCTGCTGATCTTCACGATTTGCGTGTCGGCGCTTTTGTGCGCCTTTTACATGTGCATGAACACGGCCAATGTGTACATCGTCTTAAGCGACGGCCTGGAAAAGCGCGTGGAGGTCATCCTCACGCGCGAGGACGCGCCGGAACTGAACAACTACTTCCACGGCGACTTTCTCAGCGCCGATCCCGCGCTGACGGCGGCGTTCGACGGCAGCTCGCCCTATGTGAACTACAACATCACGGGGTTTGAACATGAACTGACCATCGAGAGCCTCTGGGCCTGGCCGTGGGACAGCTATGCCACCTGCACGGTGGTGGAGCGCGTGCCGTCCATCACCGGCACGGTCATCTCCAGCATGCGCAACGAGGTCAGCCCCACGGTGCCGACGTGGCAGGGACGAAGGTACAATATCACGCTGATGAAGAGCGACGGCAAGTGGAAGATCGTGGGCATGCAGGAGGAGGCCGTCATCATCGAGGCCACGCCGACGCCCACGCCGGAGCCGACAGTGTCGGCAGCCAGAGCCTTCGGCGCCGTGTAGACGCGCATCCGCCCCACGAGCAGGGGGCAGGCCGGCAGTGCCGGCGGCCAGCGCCTTCGGCTCTGTATTGACGCATATCTTCCCCACGAGCAGGGGGCAGATATGCTGCGTTTCGTTCCGCTTGGGGCGGCCGTGCGCGGAGACGGCGGCAAGCCCACGCGCAGGGGCTTGCCGCCTGCGGCGGTTTTGGGGTCGTTTGGCAAATGATGGAGGGGGGCGGCTTTTGCGCGGCAGCCCAAGGGATTCTCAAGGGTCTGGACCCTTGAGCGGGTGCGGGCAGAGCCCGCCGTTCCCCGCCGCAGGTGAAAGGAGGAAACGCTATGCGCATCGTTGTTGGCATGTCCGGCGGCGTCGATTCCTCGGTAGCGGCGCTTTTGCTCAAGCGTGCCGGCCACGAGGTCATCGGCGTATTCATGAACAACTGGGAGGAAGAGGACGAAAACGGCGTCTGCACCTCCGAGCGCGACTGGGCGGACGTGCGCGCCGTCTGCGCCCGCATCGGCATCCCCTACTATTCGGTTAACTTCGCCAAGGAGTACTACGAGCGCGTATTCACCCACTTCCTCGACGAATACCGCCGCGGCCGCACGCCCAACCCGGACGTGCTCTGCAACCGCGAGATCAAGTTTTCCGCCTTTCTGCGCTTTGCCGAGGAGCTGGGCGCGGACAAGCTGGCCACTGGCCACTTCGCCCGCATCGGCGAGGCGAATGGCGAATACGCGCTGTTGCGCGCCGCGGACGAAAACAAGGATCAGACCTATTTTCTCTATCAGATCGGCCAGGAGGCGCTCTCCATGGCCATGTTCCCCGTGGGCGGGCTGACCAAGCCGGAGATACGCGCCATTGCCCGCGAGGCGGGGCTGCCCGTGTCCGACAAGAAGGATTCCACGGGCGTATGCTTTATCGGCGAGCGCAATTTCAAGAAGTTCCTTTCCGGCTACCTGCCCGCGCAGCCGGGCGACATGGTCACGCCCGAAGGCAAGGTGGTCGGACGGCACGACGGGCTGATGTACTACACGCTCGGCCAGCGGCGCGGCCTGGGCATCGGCGGCTCGGGCGACGGGCGGCGCTGGTTCGTGGTAGGCAAGGACATTGCAAACAACCGGCTTATCGTGCAGCAGGGCGAGGATTCGCCGCTTTTGTATTCCGCCGCCTGCGAGATCGAGGACCTGCGCTGGTTGGCGGGCCACGCGCCCGCAGCGGACGGCGAGGAATTTGCCTGCATGGCGCGTCTGCGGCACCGGCAGCCGTTGCAGGCCGCGCGCGCGGTCATCCATGGGGACAGGGCGCGCATCACGTTCGATACGCCCCAACGCGCCATTACCCCCGGCCAGGCGACCGTGCTCTATCAGGGCGAACTCTGTCTCGGCGGGGGGACGGTCGACACTGCCGGCAGTGCCGGCGGCCGGAGCTACCGCGGATGAGCGACGAACGTCCGCCCCACGAGCAAGGGGCGGGCGTTCTGCGTTTTTATTCCGCTTGAGGCGAATGTGCGAATAGACGGCGGCAAGCCCACGAGCAGGGGCTTTCCGCCTACGGCGGTTTTTTTGGGCGGCGGTGCCGGCGGCCGGAGCTACCGCGGATGAGCGACGAACGCCCGCCCCACGAGCAGGGGGCGGGCGTTCTGCGTTTTTATTCTGCTTGAGGCAAAGGCGCGAATAGACGGCGGCAAGCCCACGAGCAGGGGCTTTCCGCCTGCGGCGGTTTTTTTGGGGGGCAGTGCCGGCGGCCGGAGTTACCGCGGATGAGCGACGAACGCCCGCCCCACGAGCAGGGGGCGGGCGTTCTGTGTTTTTATTCCGCTTGAGGCGAATGTGCGAATAGACGGCGGCAAGCCCACGAGCAGGGGCTTTCCGCCTGCGGCGGTTTTTTTGGGGGGCAGTGCCGGCGGCCGGAGCTACCGCGGATGAGCGACGAACGCCCGCCCCACGAGCAGGGGGCGGGCGTTCTGTGTTTTTATTCCGCTTGAGGCGAATGTGCGAATAGACGGCGGCAAGCCCACGAGCAGGGGCTTTCCGCCTGCGGCGGTTTTTTTTGGGGGGCGGTGCCGGCGGCCAGCGCCTTTGGCTCCGAGTTGACGCGCACAAGCCCCATGAGATGGGGGCGGGTGTTCAGGTATATTTGGGCGGACGGCGGCAGGCTCACGCCCTCGAATTTGCCGCCGTCGATCTCCGGCTCAAGCAGGGAAGCTGCGCTTCCGGGTCGAAAGCGGCAGCCGGCAGGCCGCCGCCCCGAAGGCTACCGGGCGTCGGCGACGCTACGGAGCGTTTTCCCCAGTTTTTCCACCCGTTCATTGGCCGGGGAACCGTTTTGCGTTTTATAGGCCATGCCCCAGTCAAACATCGCCGCGAGGATGGGGCGCAAGCTTTCGCCCATGTCGGTGAGCGTATATTCCACGCGCGGCGGCACTTCCGCGTAGGCCTTGCGGGTCAAAAGGCCGTCTTTTTCCATGTCCCTTAAGTTCGCGGTCAGCACTTTCTGCGAAATGCCGTTCAAGGACTTCTTCAATTCCCCGAAGCGCTTGGTGCCTGTGAACAAATCGCGCAGGATCAACACCTTCCAGCGGTTCGAGATCAGCCCCAGCGTCGTCTCCACCGGGCAGATGGGCAGCTCATTTCCGGCCATGTTTCCCTCCACAGTATCTTTTGGTAAGCAAGCTTCATAAACGCCTCCAGGGAAAGTATACGGCGCTTGCCGCACGCGCGTCAACACAACATCAAAACTTAATATTTTCCCGCAGACGCCCGAAACGCCCCGCGGGGCAAAAATGTTTCCCGCGGGTGACCGTGCAAATGTTTCCCGGCGGTGCCCATGGCACGCAAAAGTGCGTACTTGTCCAGCGCGGCGGGCAGTGCTATGCTTTATCTGCGGGTGGGAAAAGCGCCCGGAAATACCCAAGGAGGAAACCAAAATGAAACGATTCACCGCATGGATGCTCACCATTGCCCTAATGCTCTGCTGCGCCCTTGCGCAGGCCGAAGCGCCCGCCACGCAGACGGAAAAGGCGCTCGCCCTGATCGGCGCCTTTGCCTCGGGCGACGCGGAACTGGCCGCCTCGCTGCTCAAGGAGGACTACATACAGCATAACCTCGCCTACGGCACCGGCCGGGACGCCTTTGTCGCCTCTGTGGAGGCGCTCGCCGCGGCGGAAACGCCGACCACGGTGGAGAACATCCGCGCCTTTGAGGACGGCGACTTTGTATTTCTGCACACCATTTACAACTTCGCCGGCGCGGGCGAACAGGTGGCCTTCGACATCTTCCGCTTTGAGGACGGTCTGATCGCCGAGCACTGGGACAACCTCGCGCCCCTCGCCGCGGCCAACCCCTCGGGGCACACGCAGACCGACGGCCCCACGGAAGCGGCCGACCTGGACAAAACCGAGGACAACCGCTTCCTGGTGGAAAACTTCCTCTACGATGTCATGCAGGGCAACGACCTGGCAAAGACGCCCGAATACTTTGACGGGGACGCCTACATACAGCACAACACGGCCATTGCCGACGGCGTTTCCGGCCTGAACGCGGCGCTGGCGGCGTTGAGCGAGGCCGGCATCGAGATGATCTACGACGAGACGCACATGATCCTGGCGCAGGGCAATTTCGTGCTGGCCGTGTCCGAGGGCACATACGGCGGCGCGCCGACCAGCTATTACGACCTCTGGCGCGTGGAAAACGGCAAGATCGCCGAGCACTGGGACGTGATGGAAACCATCGCCGACAGCTCGACCTGGCAGAACGAAAACGGCAAATTCTGACAAACAAACATCCGGGAGGAAACGAATATGAAGATTGCAGTGGTATGCGCGAACGGCAAGGCGGGCAAGCGGATCGTCAAGGAAGCGGTGGATCGCGGGCTGGATGTGACCGCCATCGTGCGCGGCGAGAACCGCACGGCGGCGAAGAAGGCCGTCATTAAGGATCTTTTTGACCTGACGCGGGAGGATCTTCTCCCCTACGACGTGGTCATCGACGCCTTTGGCGCCTGGACGGCGGAGACGCTGCCGCAACACGCCACGTCTCTTAAGCACCTGTGCGACGCGCTGAGCGGCACAGACGTGCGCCTGCTGGTGGTCGGCGGCGCGGGCAGCCTCTATGTGGACGCCGCGCACACGCAGCAGGTGATGGACGGCCCCGACTTCCCCGACGCCTTCAAGCCGCTGGCAGCCAACATGGGCGCGGCGCTTGCGCAGCTGCGCGGACGCGACGACGTGGACTGGACCTACATCAGCCCTGCCGCCGACTTCCGCGCCGACGGCGAGCGCACGGGCAAGTATGTCCTTTCCGGCGAGGAGCTGACGCTGAACGCGCGCGGCGAGAGCGTCATCAGCTACGCCGACTATGCCATCGCCATGGTGGACGAAGCGGAAAACGGCCACCATCCGCGCCAGCGCATCAGCGTAGTCGGCTAAAGCACCGCCGTCTACCCGCACATTCGCCCCAAACGGAACGAAAACGCAGAACGCCCGCCCCCTCCTCGTGGGGCGGACGTTCGTCGCTCATCCGCGGTAGCTTCGGCCGCCGGCACCGCCGGCACGCGGCAGCTCCGTCAGCCGGCATTGCCGGCACCGCCGGCAAGGAGGGTGATGGGGATGCGGATGGAGGTCAGGTAGGAACCGTCCGCGGCATAGGTGGTCTGCACGGCCATGGCCTCGTAGTTGCCCGGGGCCAGGGGCGTTTCCAGCTGGATGGAGGAAACGCTCTCGCCGGGGGCGATGGGCTCCGAGGTGTAAATAGTCTCGCCATCCACTTCCAGCGTGAACACCACGTTGTTGGCGCTGCTTTCGCTGTTGGCCAGCGTGGCGTCCACGGCCAGGCCCGTCTCGTCGAACACCAGCATGTCGCCGGTGAGCGTGGCCAGGTGGCTCTCGCCCACGCTCACTTCGCGCTCGATGTGATAGGCGCGCAGCTCGTTCAGGCTCTGCTCAAACTCGGCCTGCGCCGCCGCGTGCGCGGCCTCCGCTTCGCCAAGCGCGGCCTGCTCAGCGGCAAGCTCGTCGTTCAGGGCGCTGACCTGCGCTTCCAGCGCGGCCTTCTGCTCGGCGCTTTCGTCGTTGGCGGCGGTCAGGGCAGCCTCAGCCGCGGCGATCTCGCCTTCCAGTTCGGCAATGGCCGCGTCGCTGCTCTCGATCTGCGCCTGCAGGTCGGCGACGCTCTGGTTGGCCTCGGCCAGCTGCGCCTCGGTCTCCAGCATGGCAGCCTCGCGGCTCTCCAGCTCGGCGTTGGCGCTCTCCAACTGCTCGTTGGCCTCGGTGAGCTCAGCCTGCACCTCCGCCAGCGCGTCCGCTTCGCCCAGCTGCGCTTCCAGGCCGGCGATCTGCTCGTCCCGGGCCGCAAGCTGCGCTTCCAGTTCGGCGGCGTAGGCGGCAAGCTCTTCCGCCGTGCGCGCCCCGTTTTCCGTCAGCGCGTCGCCCTCATTTGCGGGGACATCCGCATCAATATCCGCGACTGCGGGGATGTTTGCGTCAACATCCGCGTCGGCGTCCGCCCCATCGGCCGCGTCGTCGGCAAGGGCGGCGTCGTCGGCAAGCGCGCCTTCCTGCGCCGCTTCACCTTCCAGCTCGGCAATGCGCCCGTCGCGCGCGGCGACTTTCTCCTCCAGGGAGAGGATCTGCTCGCGCAGCGCTCCCATATCCGGCGTTTCCGCCTGCAAAAGCGCCAGGTCCTCGCGCAGGCTGTCGGCCTCGGCGGTCAGCGTTGCGACCTGGGCGTTGGCCTCGTCAAGCTGCGCCTGTACGCCCGCCAGCGCTTCCTCGGCCGCGGCCTGGGCGGCCTCCAGATCGAACACCTGCGCCTTGAGCGTTTCCAGTTCGCCCTGCGCGCCCTCGAGTTCTTCCTCCCGGCCGGTGAGCTGCGCCTGCGCTTCGGTCAGCTGCGATTGCGCCTCGGTCAGGGAGGCGTTGACCGTTTCCAATTCGGCCTCCAGCGCTTCTTTTTCCGTGGCGAGCTGTTCGGACTGGCCGGTGGCCTCTGCCAGCGCCTCCTCCAGCGTCAGGTATTTGTCGCGCTCTTCCTCGAGCAGGGCGCTGGCGCTGGCCAGCTGCGCGTCGCTCTGTGTCCGCTCGCTGTTGAGGTAGACCACGCCGGCAATGGCCGCGATGAGCAATACAAGCAACACCGCCAGCCAAATCTTGTGTTTGCGCTCCATAAACAGCCCTCCATGCGCGTTGATAGCATAATTATAACACAGCCGGCGACGAATAGGAAGCCCCCGCGCGAAAAAACCGCCGCCCGGACAGCTGGCGCGCATCCACAGACTGATGCTCGGCGCGGGACGCGCCCCGGGCTTCCAAATGAAATTTTGCGCCTTCACACGCGCTACATATGCGCTTCTTTTTCCCAGAAAAAGGCTTTTCCGGCCATGGGCGCTGTCTGCCCCGCCTAGGCAAAGCCGCCGCTGCGTGGCGCGCCTGATCGGCGATCCTGCGGGACAAAGCTGCCCGCGGGACGGTTTGCTCTTAAGAGATGTCCGGCAGGCGCGCCGGGGGACAGGGAAGTGGATCGCCCCCTTCCCGCGGCAGCTCCGTCAGCCGGCACCGCCGGCACGCGGTAGCTCCGGCTGCAGGCACTGCCTGCCCGCAGGCGGCAGGCTCCTGCTCCTGAGCCTGCCGCCACCTACTCCCACCTCCGCCCCAAGCGAAACGAAAACGCAGAATGCCCGCCCCCTGCTCGTGGGGCGGACGTTCGTCGCCCATCCGCAGCAGCTCCGTCAGCCGGCACCGCCGGCACGCGGTAGCTCCGGCTGCAGGCACCGCCGGCATGCAGGCGGCAGGCTCCTGCTCCTGAGCCTGCCGCCGCCTACTCCCACCTCCGCCCCAAGCGAAACGAAAACGCAGAACGCCCGCCCCCTGCTCGTGGGGCGGACGTTCGTCGCCCATCCGCGGCAGCTCCGGCCGCCGGCACCGCCGGCACGCGGTCACTTGCCGACGCAGAAGTTGGCGAAAATGGCGGAGATGACTTCTTCAGAGGCGTCGCGGCCGGTCACATTGTCCAATAGCCCGCAGGCCTTGAGTATGTCCGGGGCGACCACATCCGGGCTGAACCCCTCCCGCAGCGCGCCCGCGCAAGCGCTCAATAGATCCGCCGCTTCCCGCGCCAGACGCAGCTGCCGCTCGACGGTGAAACACTCGTCCTCGCCGCTGCCCGCGTCCAGACGCTCCCGCAGGCGCGAAAGCAGGCCTTCCACGCCCTCGCCCGTGCGCGCGCACAGCCGCGCCACAGGCGCGTCGGGCAACTCGCTTTCCTCCAGCCGCCCGTCCAGATCGCGCTTGTTCAGACAGAGTATATAGCGCCCGTCCACATTTTTCAAAAGCAGACGGTCCTCCCCGGTCAGCGGCTGGCTCGCGTCCAGCACCAGCAGCACCACGTCCGCGGCCTCCACCTCGCCCTGCGCCCTCTCCACGCCCATGCGCTCGATGGCGTCCTCGCTTTCACGGATGCCGGCGGTATCGCTTAAGCGCACCACCTTACCGCCCAGCGTGAACCGCTCGCTGAGCACATCGCGCGTGGTGCCGGGGATGTCTGTGACAATGGCGCGCTCGGCGCTCAAAAGCGCGTTCATCAGGGACGACTTTCCCACGTTCGGCCGCCCGCACAGCACCACGGACGCGCCCTCGCGCAGCATGCGCGCCCGCCTGGGATCGGCGCGCCTCTTAATCTGCGCGGCCACATCTTCCAATTCCACGCGCACCTGCGCGCCCACGGCGGCCTCGTCCACTTCCTCGGGAAAATCCACCGCCGCCTGTATGCGGCTGAGCATGTCCGTCAGCCGCGCGACCGCGCCCTCGACAAAGCCCGCCACGCCGCCGCGCATCTGCCGAAGCGCCGCCCTGCGCGCCGCCTCGCCCTGCGCGCCGACCAGCTGCATCACCGCCTCGGCGCGGCTTAGGTCAATGCGCCCGTTTTCATACGCTCGGCGCGTGAACTCCCCCGGCTCCGCCGCGCGCGCGCCCAGGGAAAGCACGCGGCGCAACACCGCCGCGGCGCAGGCCGAACCGCCGTGGCAGTGGAGCTCCGCCATGTCCTCGCGCGTGTAGGTGCGCGGCGCGCGCAAGAGCACGGCCATGGCCTCGTCCAGCGCTTCGCCGCCCTCGCCCACCGCCGCGCCATAGGTCAGCCGCCGCCCGGACAGGTCCGCACTGGCGTTGGCCGGACGGAAGGCCGCGCGCAGTATCTGCTCCGCGCGCGGCCCGCTCAGGCGCACAATGGCGATGCCGCCCTCGCCCGGCGCCGTGGAAATGGCGGCAATGGTGTCCCTCTCGCCGCTCACGACGAATACCCCGTGCGCACCGGCAACACCAGGTGCACATAATCCAAATCGTTTTCCGGGGTGATGACGCAGGGGCTGAGGCTGTCGTTGAAATTGAGGATGATCTTTTCCGAATCCACCGTGCGCACCACGTCCTGCATATAGCGCACGTTAAAGGCGATGGTCAATTCGCCGCCTTCCAGCTCCTCCAGCGGCATTTCTTCGTGCGCGTCGCCGATCTGGGAATTGGACTCGATCTCCATCAGCGAATCGTGCAGGCGGAAGCGCAAAAGGTTGCTGCTGCTCTCGCGCGCCATCAGGGCGGCGCGGTCGATGCACTGGCGCAACGGCTCCAGCGCGGCCACGGCGCGCATCTTGAACGACGTGGGCAACAAACGGCGGTAATTGATGTATTCGCCGGAGATGAGCGTCACGTAGATGTCCGTCTTTTCCAGGCGCACCTGTAAGCGGTCGTTGCCGCCGAAGGCGAGCGTGGCGAAGGCGTCCTCGCCGCCGGAAAGCAGCTTGGCCAGGTCGCCCACCGCCCGGCCGGGGATGATGGCGCGGATGACGTCCATTACATCGGACACCTTTTCACGCTTGTAGGCCATGCGGAAGCCGTCCAGGGCGACCATGGTGGCGTCGCCGCCGGAGATCTCCAGAAGCGCGCCGGTGAGCACCTCGCGGGCGTCGTCCACGGCAATGGCGAACTGCGTCTTTTCGATCATGCCGCGCAGGCTGTCCTGCGGCAGCGTGAATTCGCTCACGTCCCGCAGCGCCGGCAGGGCGGGGTAGAGGTCGCCGTCCTGCCCGGCCACGTTCATCACCGACGCGCCGGAGACGATATTGAAAATAAAGCGCTCGTTCATGCCGATTTCAATGGTGGGGTTGTCCTGCAGGCGGCGGACGATGTCTATAAACAGCTTGCCGGGGATGACCCCGCGCCCCGCTTCGGACACTTCGCAGTCCACGCGGGTGAGTATGGTCAGCCGCTCGTCCGAGGCGGTGATGCGCAATTGCCCCATGCGCGCCTCCAGCAGCACGCCTTCCAGGATGGGGTTGGCGGTGCGCGTGGACATGGCGCGGGCGGCGATCTGAAGGCCTTCGTTCAGGGCGGCGGAATTGCAGACAAGGCGCATGGCGTGTTCCTCCTGTATTGATGATCCTATTTATAGAAAACCGTAGCAGTCGTAGGGCTGGGGAAATTGTGGAAACCGGTCGAAAAGCCCCGCGCCGCGGCGGTTTTGCCCTCCACAGCCCCCTGTGGAACGGCTGTGGGGAACGCGGGGGTTTTCCACATCAGCGGTTGACGACGAATTGCTTTAACTCGTCCACCGTCTTGCGGAAGGCGATGTCCTTGCGCATCATCTCCGCCACCTTCTCGCAGGAATGCATCACCGTGGAATGGTCGCGCCCGGAGAATACACGGCCGATGGCCGTGGTGGAAAGCGGCGTAAGTTCCCGGATCAGGTACATGCTCACCTGCCGGGGCAGGGCGATGTCGCGGCTGCGGCGCTTGCCGGTCACTTCCTCATTGCTGACGGAATAATGGTTGGAAACGGTCTGGATGATGCTGTCCGGCGTGATCTTGCGCGGCTCGCGGCTGGACAAAAGCGCCGCGAGCGTCTCCTGCGCCATTTCCAGCGTGATGGGCTTGCCCATCAGCTGCGCCTGGGCGTTGACGCGCACCAGCATGCCCTCCAGTTCGCGGATGTTGGATTCCACGCGCTCGGCAATGTATTCCAGCACCTCCGCGGGCGGGTCGATCTCCTCTTCCACGCACTTTTTTTGCAGTATGGCCACGCGCGTCTCAAAGTCCGGCTTCTGTATATCCACCGTCAGCCCCCACTCAAAGCGCGAGCGCAGCCTTTCCTCAATGGTGGGTATGTCCTTGGGCGGCCGGTCCGAGGAAAGGATGATCTGCTTGCCGCTCGTGTGCAGGTGGTTGAAGGTGTGGAAAAACTCCTCCTGCGTGGCCACGGTCTTGGAAAGGAACTGTATATCGTCCACCAGGAGCACATCCACATTGCGCATCTTGGCGCGCAATTGCGCCGTGCCCTTCTTTTTTACGATGGCGTCGATCAATTCGTTGGTGAACGTCTCCGAAGTGATGAACAGGACGTTCTTGCGAGGGTCGTTTTTCTGCACGTAGTTGCCGATGGCGTTCATCAGGTGCGTCTTGCCCAGCCCCACGCCGCCGTAAATGAACAGTGGATTGTAAGCGCCGCTGGGGTCGTCCGCTACCGCCAGCGCCGCCGCGTGGGCAAAGGAATTCGAGTTGCCCACCACGAAGTTTTCAAACGTATACTTCGGGTTGAGCATCGTGTTTTCCATTTCCCGGAACTGGTTCTTGATCTCCTCCGGGGTGAGTATGCGTATGTCGTAGGCGCGGCCAAACGTCGCCCCAAATACGTTGGAAAGCGTCTGGAAATAGCGCGCGCGCAGCTGCTCCACCACCATGGCGTTCGGCGCCTCGAGGATGATGGCTTCCTCCGTGACGGCATACAGCTTCAGGGGCGAGAAAAATGTGGTGAAGATCGCCCTGTTCACGTCGCTTTCAAACATGGCGATGGCTTTTTCAAACGCCGCGAGCTGCTCCTCAGTATAGTGCATCGGCTACGCCTCCGTAAGCAGTAAAAAATTTTTCCACAATCTTTGCACAACTGTGGAAACAATGAAGATAATCAACTGTCTATATTATAGCACACCCCTGGACTGACATTCAATACACGTCAGAAATTTTCTTGTTGACAAGCGGTGGAAAGCCGGTGGAAAATGTGTTGAGATTTTGACGGGAATTCAACGCTTTTCCGACGCCCCCGGATTTGGTTGCAATGCTTACACGCGGCCTGTATAATATAGGATGCGCCGCAATGCCCATTTCCCGGCCATGCCGGGGCGGGCGGCGGCTTTGGAGGGAAATCATGGCAAAAAAGAAGCCTGCAGTTGTCGAAAAAAGGTCGAATGGCCTGTATCTGGCCGTGGCCGCCGGCGTATGTTTCGCGCTGGCGCTGCTGGCGTTGTTCGTATTCGTGGCCGCCGGGAGCATGCCCGGCCTCGCCGGCGTGGAAAAGGCGCTGCGCGGCCTGGGCGGGGACTTGCGCTTTGCGCTGCCGGCCGTGTTGGTCTGGTTCGGCGTGCTCTTTGCCGGCGCGGCGCGCGGCAGGCGCCTGGGAATACTGCGCGCGCTGGCGGATGTGCTGGCCGTGCTGCTGTTTTACGCGGCGCTGCACATGTTCTGGGCGGACTATATCAACGAAAACGGCTACCACGTCAGCGCCGCCCTCGGCTATGGCGATTTTCTCAAAAAATCCTGTGATTTCGGCGTGGGCGGCGGGGCGCTGGGCGCGCTGCTGGGCGGCTTTGCCTACCTGCGCATCGGCAAATGGCCGGGCTTTTTCGCCCTGCTGCTTGTTTTGCTCGGCTGTCTTGCCCTGAACGGCTATCTGGGCAAATGGGTGCGCTTTGTCCGCGCCCGGCTGGAGGATGGCCGCGTTGCCCGGCTGGAGGAGGAGCGCCGCCGCCGCGAGGAGGAGGCCGACCAGAACTTTGAGATCGACCGCCGCACCATGCTGCGCGCCGAGGACATGATCCGCGAAACGCCGCGCCGCGTCCGCCCGCACGCCCCGGAGGCGCCGGTGGAAGCGCGCCGCCGTACGGACGAGCCGGCCTCGCCCATGGACGCGCCGCGCCGCCGCAAGGCGACCCCGGAAAGGGCGGCGGAGGAAGCGCCGCGCCGCCGCATGGACGAGCCGGCCTCGCCCATGGACGCGCCGCGCCCGCGCCGCAAGGCGGCCCCGGAAAAGGCGGCGGAGGAAGCGCCCGCGCCGCAGGCAAGGAAGCGCGCCAAGGCCGCGCCGCGCATCTACAACGAGACGGTGGAGGACGGCGAAGCCGCCGAGGGCGCGGACGCCTTCGGCCCCGTGGTGCGCGTAGGCGGCGCGGTGCCGGCGGCGCACGGCCAGAAGGCGGAAAGGGCGGCAAAGAAGGCCGCGCCCAAGGCGGAGGAAGCCCCCTGGGAGCAGCCGCAGGCGGAAGAAGCCCCAAAACAGCAGAGCTTTGCGGACGATCTGACCATCGAGCCGGACGAATACGAACTGCCGGATGAGGAAGCGCCCTTCGACGTGCCGCCAGCGGGCAAAAAGCCGCTGCCCAAATTCAAAAAGGGCGCGAGCACGCCGGAAGAGGACGACGAGGAGGCCTACGCCTATCCGCCCATCGACCTGCTTTCCCACGGCAGCGCTCCCGACCGCCATGAAAGCGATCAGAGCGACATGGAAAAGGCGCAGCTTTTGGGCGACACGCTGCGCTCCTTCGGCATCGAGACGCGCCTGACCGGCATTGCCCACGGCCCGGCGGTGACGCGCTTTGAACTGCAGCCCGCGCCGGGCGTGAAGGTGAGCCGCATCACCTCGCTTTCCGACGACATCGCCCTCAACCTCGCCGCTGAGCGCGTGCGCATCGAGGCGCCCATCCCCGGCAAGGCCGCCGTGGGCGTGGAAGTGCCCAACGACAAGGTGGAAACCGTGGCCCTGCGCGACGTGCTGGAAAGCTCCGAAGCGCGCCGCCATCCCTCGCGGCTGGCCGTGGGGCTGGGTAAGGACAATTCCGGCCGCTACATCGTCGCCGACATCGCCAAGATGCCGCACGTGCTCATCGCCGGCCAGACCGGCTCGGGCAAGAGCGTCTGCATCAACGCCATCATCGTCTCCATCCTCTACCGGGCGACGCCGGACGAGGTAAAGCTGATCCTCATTGACCCCAAGGTGGTGGAACTGTCCGTCTACAACGGCATCCCCCATCTGATCGCCCCGGTGGTCACCGACCCCAAGAAGGCGGCCAGCGCCCTGGACTGGGCGGTGGCGGAGATGACGCAGCGCTACAAGAGGTTCGCCGAGCGCGGCGTGCGCGACATCAAGGGCTACAACAAGGCGCTGGAGGACGGCGAAAAGCCGATGCCGCAGATCGTCATCATCATCGACGAGTTGGCCGATTTGATGATGGTCGCCCCCGGCGAGGTCGAGGACAGCATCTGCCGCCTGGCGCAGCTGGCGCGCGCGGCGGGCATGCACCTGGTCATCGCCACGCAGCGGCCTTCGGTGAACGTCATCACCGGCATCATCAAGGCCAACATCCCCACGCGCATCGCCTTCTCCGTCTCCTCGCAGGTGGACAGCCGCACGATGATCGACCACGGCGGCGCGGAAAAGCTGCTCGGCAACGGCGACATGCTCTTCGTGCCCTCGGGCATCAACAAGCCCATGCGCGTGCAGGGCGCGTGGGTGAGCGACCAGGAAGTGCACGCCATCACCGAATACATCAAGCAGCGCCACGAGAGCACCTACGACGAGGACGTGGTGGAGAAGATCAACCAGTCCGTGATGAGCGACGCCGAGAAGGAGGAGGCCGCCGAGGAATACGACCCGCGCCTGCCCGAGGCGGTGGAGATCGTCATCGAGGCGGGGCAGGCGAGCATCTCCATGCTGCAAAGGCGCATGCGCGTGGGCTACGCGCGCGCCGGGCGGCTCATCGACGATATGGCCCAGCGCGGCATCGTCTCCGAGGCCGACGGCGCCAAGCCGCGCACGGTGCTCATCACCCGCGAACAATACCAGCAGATGTTTGAGGAGGGGGAAGAAGCGTGAAGAAAGTGGGCATGGTCTCGCTCGGCTGCGCCAAGAACCGCGTGGACAGCGAAGTGATCCTCGGGACGCTCAAAGAGGCGGGCTACGAGATCGTCTCCGACCCCGCCGAGGCGGAGATCATATTCGTCAACACCTGCGGCTTCATCGAGCCGGCCAAGGAGGAATCCATCGAGGCCATTTTCGAGATGGCGAAGTACAAGGAGACGGGCAGGCTCAAAAAGCTGTTCGTCACCGGCTGCCTCGCCCAGCGCTACATCGACGACCTCTACCGGGAAATGCCCGAGGTGGACGGCTTCATGGGCGTGGCGGACTACACGCGCCTGCTGGAAATGATGCGGGAGGCCGAGGCGGGAGGGCGCCCCCGCTACGTCTGCGACGGCGAACGCTTTTTCCACGCCGAGCGCGTTTTGACCACGCCCGCCTACTCCGCCTACGTGAAGATTTCCGACGGCTGCGACAACCGTTGCAGCTACTGCACCATCCCCCTCATCCGCGGGCCGTACCACTCGCGCCCCTTTGACAGCATCGTCGAGGAATGCCGCGAACTGGCCGCGCGCGGTGTGACGGAGATTACGCTGATCGCGCAGGACACCTCCCGCTACGGCAACGATTTCCCCGAGGGCAAGCTGCTGTTGCCCGAACTTCTCAAGGCCGTCAGCGCCATCGAGGGCGTGCACTGGGTGCGCGTGCTCTACTGCTACCCGGACACCACCGATGATCGTCTCCTGGACGCCATCGCCAATCTTCCCAAGGTCGCGCCCTATGTCGATCTGCCGCTGCAGCACATCAACGGGCCGCTGCTCAAGCGCATGAATCGCCGCGGCTCGCCGGAGTGGATCAAGAGCCGCATATCCGCCTGCAAGGAACGCGGTCTTACCACGCGCACGACGATGATCGTCGGTTTCCCCGGCGAGACGGAAGAGGCTTTCCATGAACTTTTGCAGTTCGTGAAAGAAGCGCGCTTTGACCGCCTCGGGGCCTTCACCTACTCGCCCGAGGAGGGCACGCCCGGCGCGGCCATGCCTGACCAGATCGCTGAAGAGGTCAAGCAGCGCCGGCTGGATGAACTGATGACGCTGCAACAGGGCATCTCTCTGGAGGAAAACACCGCGCGCGTGGGCGAGATCTGCGAAGTGCTCTGCGAGGGCGCGGAGGAGGGTATGTTCGTGGGCCGTTCCATCCGCGAAGCGCCGGAGAGCGACGGCGTCATCCGCTTTACCGCCGCGCGCGAAGTCGCTCCCGGGGAATATTTGAACGTCAAGATCACGAAAGCCGACGCCTACGACCTTTTCGGGGAGGAATACCAATGAATCTGCCCAACAAGCTGACCATTTTGCGCGCCTGTATGATTCCCGTGTTCGTGGTGCTTGCGCTGCAAACACCCTTCTGGGCGCAGATCGCCGCCGCCATCGTCTTCGCGCTGGCGAGCTTTACCGACTATCTGGACGGCCACATCGCCCGCAAACACAACCTCGTCACCAACTTCGGCAAGTTCATGGACCCCATCGCCGACAAATTGCTGGTGATGTCCGCGTTCGTGGTGCTGGTGGGGCAGGGGCGCATGCCCTCGTGGGCGTGCATCATCGTGCTGGGGCGCGAGTTCGTCATCTCCGGCTTCCGCCTCGTGGCCGCGGACGCGGGGCGCGTCATCGCCGCCGGGCCGCTGGGCAAGATCAAGACCGTGACGCAGATGGCGGCGGTGCTGCTTTTGCTGCTGCTCTCCCCGGTGACGGGCGAAGCGCCGCTGGGCGAGGGCGGCAAGGTGTTTGCCGACGTGGTGATGTACATATCCACGTTCTTCTCCCTCGTCAGCTGCGTGGACTACATCGCCCGCAACCGCGATTGTCTGAAAGACAAGTGAGAACATGCCCCGGCAGTCCGCCGGGGCGTTTTTGAGGTGGAGCGTATGCGCGTGCTCGATCTGGACATGGACTTTTTCCTCACCGGCGTCTGCGAACTGGCAAAAAAGGGCGAGCGCCCATCCCTGCGCGAGGCGCGGCCGTGGGCGGAGGCGGACGTGCGCGCCTTTCTGGAAGAAAACTGCGGCCTTTCGCGGCAAAGGCCCATCCCCGGCCGTGTCTTTGAGACGCACGACGGGGCGCTGTTTTTCTGGAAGGAATGGCTGGAGGCGGGCAAGTTGCAAACGCCGTTCCACGTCACCCACGTGGACGCGCATTCCGACCTCGGCATTGGCAAGCCCGGCCCCGCCTACGTGCTGGAAACGGTGCTGGCCCTGCCCCCGCAGGCGCGCGGCGACCTTTCCCGCTACGTGCGCGAAGAAAAGCTGGATGAGGCCAACTACCTGCTCTTCGCCCTCGCCCTGCGCTATGTTTCCTCGCTGGAAAACGTGCGCAACCCCCATTCGCGCGCGGATTTCCCCGCCCGCCTCTCCGCGAACGGCAGTCAGCCGCCCAACGCCATCCGCCTGTCCTCCACGCTTGCCCGCCTGCTGCCGCAGTACGACTTTGCCGAGCCGACCATCCCCTATACGGCCTACGACGACTTTCGTTCTTTCCGCGCCGCCGCCCCCTGCGACCTTGCCAGCCTCGCCATCTCCCCGCGCTACGCGCCCCGGGAGGCGGACTTCATCGCCGACGTGTTTCGGGAGTATATCACAGAGGTATAGGGGGTAGTTTTCTCCCCATTTGCCGCCCAGATTCTCACCACGCTTGACAAGAATGGGTGGAATGGTTGGAATATCCCCGGGAAACGCACAGTGACAAGAGGAAAGACGGACATGGCGGAAAAGCGCTTTGTGGAAGTCTATTCGCAGGGCATGACCAGCATCTACAAAATCATCGTCGATACGCACACGGGGGTCAACTACCTGATCGCCTTCAACGCCGCCTGCGGCAGCGGCATGACCGTGCTTCTCGACGCGGAGGGAAAGCCCGTCGTCACCCCCATGCGGGAGGCGTGAATACGTCGTTCCCCGGGGCAAGCTGTCCCGGGGAACGCGCGTTTTTGGGCGATCGACTGCTTTTTCTGCATATATTTTCCCCTTTTATATGCAGAAAAAGGCGCCCTATCTGCACATATTTACACTGAGTATATGCACAGGCGCGCCTTTTTACCCCAAAATGCGATCTTTCACACAGTGTTCCTATTCGATATCCCACCAGGCGTAATGGACTGGGTCGGCCTCCACGACTTCGCCGTTGTCGTATTTGACGCGGTGGATGCCGGCGTAGACGCGGGCAATGTCGCTGGCGCGCGGCATGGTCACGTATTCGCTCATCGCCGTCTCAAAGGGCTCCACCAGTTTTTCCGTGGTTTCGTAGTACACATAGTCCTCGCCGTAGAGGGGGTCGCCCCAGGCGTCCACGGCGTACATGTAAATTTCAAAGGCCTCCACCGCCCGCGCCGGGGAGGTGTTTTCCACCGTCACGCGCATGCGCAGCATGTCGCCGTCCGCGAACTGCCACTCGCCGTAGCCGCCCTCGGGCAGTATGAGCAACATCTCCGGCGCGTAGGTGGGCTCCGCGTCCGTGGGGAAGCCGGGCGTGGCGGCGGGGAAGTTTACGACGTTCAGCGTCACGGGCACGGCAAAGAGCGTATCGTGGCTCTCCTCGTCCTGCACCTCGATGGTGAAGGAGAGGACGTCGGCGTTTTCCAGCACGGCCATGCTGTCCCCGTCCAGGGGCTGGAGAAAGAAAAACTCGTCGTCGTCGCGCTCGCCGTCTTCCACGTCGTAGATGCCCACGCCGTCGATCTCCGTGCCGTCGGCGTAGGCGTCCTCAATGCGCAGGTCGATGGCGCGGCCGGTGTCGTTTTCCACCACCACGTCAAAGCGCAGCTTGTCTTCCTTCCACTGCGTGGTCAGCGCTTCCAGATAGACGCCCTGTTCGTCGATGAAATCCAGCTTGTAGCCCTGCGCCAGAGCCGGCGCGGCCAGCAGCAACAGCGCCAACAGCGCGCACAACAGGCGTTTCATGTCCGCATCCTTCCCTTCTCCGCGCCCGAAAGCGGCGCGTTTTTGTTTTTGGATAGTTTATTATACCATGTTTTTTCGGAAAAGAACACGCAGTTTTTTGTTATTTTTATGCGCCCCGTTAAAGTTTCATGCAGCCCTTTCCGGGTGTGGAAAAACGCGCAAAAACGTGCTATAATAATATAGTAGGAAAATTTTTCGACACACTGTTTTCACAGGGAAAGGGACACGGTTTTATGCACGCTGAGAACCACTATGACGAGAGCCAGATACAGGTGCTGGAAGGGCTGGAGGCCGTGCGCCGCCGCCCGGGCATGTACATCGGCTCTACCGACGAGCGCGGGCTGCACCACTTGGTGTACGAGATCGTCGATAACGCCATCGACGAGGCGCTGGCCGGTTTCTGCGACGATATACAGGTGACCATTTTCAAGGACGGCTCCGTCGAGGTGCGCGACAACGGCCGCGGCTTCCCCGTAGGCATCCACCCGAAGATGGGCCGCCCGGCGGTGGAGGTCTGCCTGACCGTGCTGCACGCTGGCGGCAAGTTCGGCGGCGGGGGCTACAAGGTCTCCGGCGGCCTGCACGGCGTGGGCGCGTCCGTGGTCAACGCCCTGTCGAAGCATTTGCAGGTCAACGTCTATCAGGACGGCAAGATCTACCAGCAGGAATACGAGCGCGGCAAGGTGCTTTACGACCTCAAGGTCATCGGTCAGACCGAGCGCACCGGCACCACCGTGCGCTTCTGGCCGGACGTCAAGACCGGCGAGACCCCGGAACCCGGCATCTTTGAAACCGGCGATTTCGACTTTGACACCCTCAAGGTGCGCCTGCGCGAGATGGCCTTTTTGAACAAGGGCATCCGCATCTCCCTGCGCGACGAGCGCGTGGAGCCGGCCAACGAGCGCGCCTACCACTACGAGGGCGGCATCCGCTCCTTTGTCGAGCATCTGAACCGCCACAAGACGCCTCTGTTTGCCCCGCCGGTGTACATCGAGGGCGAAAAGAACGGCTCCACCGTGGAAGTGGCCCTGCAGTGGAACGACGGCTACAACGAAAGCGTCTTTACCTTCGCCAACAACATCCACACCCCGGAGGGCGGCACGCACCTGGTCGGCCTGCGCACGGCGCTGACCCGCGTCATCAACGATTATGGCCGCAAGAACAACATCTTGAAGGCCAGCGACGCCAATCTGAGCGGCGAGGACGTGCGCGAGGGCCTGACCGCCGTGGTGTCGGTAAAATTGGTCGAGCCGCAGTTCGAGGGCCAGACCAAGACCAAGCTGGGCAACAGTGAAATTCGCCCGCTGGTGGATTCTCTGGTGACGGAAAAGCTCACTACCTACTTTGAGGAACACCCCGCCGACGCGCGCATCGTGCTGGACAAGTGCCTGCAGGCCGCCCGCGCCCGCGAGGCCGCCCGCAAGGCCCGCGACCTCACCCGCCGCAAGACGGCGCTGGAATCGGCCTCTCTGCCCGGCAAGCTGGCGGACTGCTCCGAGCGCGACCCGGCCAAGTGCGAAATTTTCCTCGTCGAGGGCGATTCCGCCGGCGGCTCGGCCAAGAGCGGCCGCGACCGGCACTTCCAGGCCATTCTGCCCCTGCGCGGCAAGATACTGAACGTGGAAAAGACGCGCGAGGACAAGGTGCTCTCCAACGCCGAGATCAAGGCGATGATCACCGCCTTTGGCGCCGGTTTTGGCAAGAGCTTCGACCCCGCCAAGCTGCGCTACCACCGCATCGTCTGCATGACGGACGCCGACGTGGACGGCAGCCACATCCGCATACTGCTTCTGACGTTCTTCTACCGCTTCATGCCCAAGCTCATCGAGGACGGCTACGTCTACGCCGCCCGCCCGCCGCTTTACAAGGTCACGCGCGGCAAGATGGAGAAGTACGTCTACACCGACGACCAATTGCAGGCGCTGCTTAACGAACTGGGCCGCGACGTCAAGCCCAACATACAGCGCTACAAGGGCCTGGGCGAGATGAACCCGGAACAGCTGTGGGAGACGACCATGAACCCCGAGACGCGCAGCATGTTCCGCGTGACGCTGAAGGACGCCATCGCCGCCGACGAGATGTTCACGCTGCTCATGGGCGATCAGGTGGAGCCCCGGCGCGAGTTCATCGAGGAAAACTGCAAGCTGGTGGCCGACCTGGACATTTAGAAAGGAGCGCAGGCTGTGTCGGAAGATCAAATGAACATCGGCGCGCTTACGCCGATAGACATAGAAGAGGATTTGAAAAAATCGTTTATGGCCTACGCCATGGCGGTCATCGTCAGCCGCGCCCTGCCGGATGTGCGCGACGGCTTAAAGCCCGTGCACCGGCGCATCCTCTATTCGATGATGGAACTGGGCGTGACCCCGGACAAGCCCTACCGCAAGAGCGCCCGCATCGTCGGCGACTGCATGGGTAAATACCACCCCCATGGCGACAGCTCCGTCTACGACGCCATGGTGCGCCTGGCGCAGGATTTCTCCACCCGCTGCACGCTGGTGGAAGGCCAGGGCAACTTCGGCTCCGTGGACGGCGACGGCGCGGCGGCCATGCGTTACACCGAGGCGCGCCTTTCCAGGCTTTCCATGGAGATGGTGCGCGATCTCGACAAGGAAACGGTGGATTTCTACCCCAACTTCGACGAGACGCTGATGCAGCCCGCCGTGCTGCCCGCGCGCTTCCCGAACCTGCTGGTCAACGGCTCGCAGGGCATCGCCGTGGGCATGGCCACGAACATACCGCCGCACAACCTCGGCGAGGCCATCGACGGCGTGGTGATGATGATCGACAACCCGAACTGCACCACGGACGATCTGATGACCGTCATCAAGGGGCCGGACTTCCCCACCGGCGGCGTCATTTTGGGCCGCCGCGGCATCTACGACGCCTACCACGAGGGCCGCGGCCGCATCGTCGTGCGCGCCAAGAGCGAGATCGAGGAGATGGGCGGCAACCGCCAGCGCATCGTGGTCACGGAAATTCCCTACATGGTCAACAAGGCCAAGCTCATCGAGAAGATCGCCGAACTGGTGCACGAAAAGCGCGTGGACGGCATCTCCGACGTGCGCGACGAGTCCGACCGCGAGGGCATGCGCATCGTCATCGAATTAAAGCGCGATGTCAACGCCAATGTGGTGCTCAACTACCTCTACAAGCACACGCAGTTGCAGGACACCTTCGGCGCCATCATGATCGCGCTGGTGGACGGCGAGCCGCGCACGCTCTCTCTGCACCAGATCATCCGCCACTACCTCGACCATCAGCGCGACGTGGTGACGCGGCGCACGCAGTACGACCTCGACAAGGCCGAGGCCCGCTGCCACATACTCGAGGGATTGCTCATCGCCCTGGACCACATCGACGAGATCGTCGCCCTTCTGCGCGCCTCGCGCACGCAGCAGGAGGCCAAAAACGGCCTCATGGAGCGCTTCGGCCTCTCCGAGCGGCAGGCGCAGGCCATTCTCGACATGCGCCTTGCCAAACTCACCGGCTTAGAGCGCGAAAAGACCGAGCAGGAGCACGCCGAACTGCAAAAGCAGATCGCCTGGTACAAACAGGTGCTGTCCGACGAGGGCATCCTCCTGGGCGTCATCCGGGATGAACTGCTCGAGGTCAAGGCGCGCTTTGCCGACGAGCGCCGCACGGAAATTTCCTCCCTCGATGGCGAGATCGATATGCTCGACCTCATTCAGGAGGAGGACATGGTGGTGACGCTGACGCACTACGGCTACGTCAAGCGCCTGCCCAAGGACACCTACCGCGCCCAGAAGCGCGGCGGCAAGGGCGTGGTTGGCGCGACCACCCGCGAGGAGGACTTCGTGGAGCAGATGTACGTCACCTCCACGCACGATCCGCTCCTGTTCTTCACCGACCGCGGCCGCGTCTACCGCCTCAACTGCTACGAAATTCCCGAGGCCGGGCGCACGGCGCGGGGCACGGCCATCGTCAATCTGCTCAAACTCGACGGCGGCGAGAAGGTGCGCGCCATGCTGCCCATGCCGCGCGAACTGGAGGAGGGCCACTATCTGGTCATGGCCACGCGCAGGGGCCTCATCAAGCGCACGGAGACCACGGAGTTTGCCAACCTGCGCTCCACGGGCCTGATCGCCATCGTGCTGCGCGAGGACGACGACCTCATCGGCGTGGCGCTGACCGACGGCAGCCGCGATGTGCTGCTGGGCAGCAAGCAGGGCATGGCCATCCGCTTCTCCGAAGACGAAATGCGCCCCATCGGCCGCGCCGCCATGGGCGTCAAGTCCATGGAACTGGACGAGGGAGACGAAGTGGTGGACATGAGCGTGGTCGAGGAAGGCGCGCAGGTGCTCTCCATCACCGAAAATGGCTACGGCAAGCGCACCGAGATCGACGAATACCGCCTGCAGGGCCGCGGCGGCAAGGGCATCAAGGCCATGAACCTCACGGACAAGACCGGCGCGCTCGCCGGGCAGCTGCTGGTCAACGAGGAGGAGGACATACTCATCATCACCGACGATGGCACCGTCATCCGCACGCCGGTGAGCTCCATTTCCGTGCAGGGCCGCAACACGCAGGGCGTGCGATTGATGCGCGTGCAGGAAAACAGCCGCGTGGTCTGCGTCGCCCGCGCCGAGGCCGAGGAAGAAGCGCCGGAAGAGCCGGAAGAAGCCGGCGAAGATACCGCGCAGGAGCCGGAAAACGAGGAATAAGGGCATACGAACAAGGGCCGCTCCCAGTGTGGGCGGCCCGTTTTGCTTCCATGCATGCAGAAATGTTGACAAACAGTAGATATATATGATAAGCTGTACGCGGGGGCAAGCCCCCGGCAGGAAGGAAGCAGATGGCGCTTGGCTTAGACCCTCTTTGTACAAAAGGGGGTGGTCGTATGACCGATTACGAACTCATCGTTCTGGTCATTATGATCGTCACTTTGGCGTTTTCCATTCATAACGGGAATCCCAAAGGATAAAGCCCGAGCCGCCATCAGCGCGAACTGGTAGGCGGCTCAACTCATCAACAGAGGGGAGAAGCCGGTCAGAGGCATCATCCCTTCCTGCCTTTTATTATAGCATGAGCGATGAAGCATGTCAAGGCCGCGCAGGGCAGCGTTCCGCGCGGCTGCTTCTATCCATACAGAAATGTTGACAAACAGTAGATATATATGATAAGCTGTACGCGGGGGCAAGCCCCCCGGCAGGAAGGAACTAGATGGCGCTTGGCTTAGACCCTCTTTGTACAAAAGGGGGTGATTATCGTGACAGACTACGAACTGTTAGCTCTCGTCCTGATGATCATCGCGATTGTCGTATCATTGATCGACAAGAACGGCCGATAGTCAGAGCCGCCATCAGCGCGAACTGATAGGCGGCTCAACTCACGAACAGAGGGGAGAAGCCGACACAGAGGCGTCATCCCTTCCTGCCGTTATTATAGCATGGTCGGCGAGACATGTCAAGGCCGCGCCCCGCTTCCATTCACAACGGAAATCCCAAAGGATAAAGCCCGAGCCGCCATCCAGCGCTAGCGGACGGCGGCTCACTTCTCAAACAGAGGGGAGAAGCCGACACAAAGGCGTCATCCCTTCCTGCCTTTTATTATAGCATGGGCGATGAAGCATGTCAATGCCGCCCGCGCAGGGCGGCTCTTTCTACCCAAGCAGCTTCGCCGCCTTCTCCATGCGGCCGGCCACCGGCACGCCGAAGGGGCAGCGCCCCTCGCAGGCCTTGCAGCCTATGCAGTCGCCCGCGTTGGCGGAGAGCTGCCGGTAGTGCGCGCGCAGCGTGGCGGGCACTTCCGGCTGCATCGTGGCCAGGTCGTAGAGCTTGTTGACCATGGCGATGTCGATGCCGGCGGGGCAGGGCGCGCAGTGGCCGCAGTAGGTGCACTGGCCGGACCAGGCATGCGCCGGGGCGCTGGCGAGGACGCTGGCGTAGTCCTTTTCTTCCTCCGTGGCCGTCTCGTAGGAAACGGCCTCGTCCACGTGGGCGACGGTGTCGTAGCCGACCAGTATGCTGGCCACGGCCGGCCGCGTCAGCGCGTAGTGGATGCACTGGACAGGCGTCAGCGCCGCGCCGAAGGGCGAGGTCTTTTCCGAGAACAGCCGGCCCCCGGCGTAACCTTTCATCACGGTGATGCCCACGCCGTTCTGTTCGCAGAGGCTGTACAGTTCCGCGCGCACCGGGTCGATGCCGTGCATGGCGCCCTCATACTTTTCCTGCGTGAAGTAATCGTCCAGCACCTCGTTGGCCGGCAGGAGGTCGAAGGCCGGGTTGACGCTGAAGAGGATCATTTCAATCACGCCGCTCTGCGCCGCCAATATGCCCACGGCGGGGTTGTGCGTGCTCATGCCGATGTGGCGGATGACGCCCGCGGCCTTGAGGTCGAGGGCGTACTGCAAAAACCCGCCCTCCATGATCTCGCGGTATTCCCGGACCTCGTCCACGAAGTGGATCATGCCCAGGTCTATGTAGTCGGTGCGAAAGCGCGTAAGCAGGTCGTCAAACGTCTTTTTGACCGGGTCCATGTCGCGCGTGCGCACGTACTGCCCGTTTTGCCAGGTGGAGCCCAGGTGCCCCTGGATGATCCAGCGCCCCCGCTTGCCGGCGATGGCCGCGCCGATGTTGGTCCGCACGTTCGGTTCGGGCATCCAGCAGTCGAGTATGTTGATGCCATGTTCCTCGCAGCGGTCGATGACGGCCTTGACCTCTTCGGCGCTGTGGCGCTCCAGCCATTCGCCGCCCAGGCCGATCTCGCTGACGGAGAGGCCCGTCTTTCCCAGCATCCTGTAGCGCATGGTATCCCTCCCGGTAAGATGATGGCTACATTATACCATCGCGCCGGGTCGATGTCAAAAGCATGCCCGGCCGCGGCGAAAAAGGGGCAAACTTGCGCGCCCGGCGGTTTTTGGGGAAGCAAAAGACCGCACGCGGGGCGCTCCGGCCATTTTCCGGCGCGAAAAAGCGCCCCCGCCGAGGGGGACGCTTTTTGACCTCGCCCTTACGTCAAAAGCTGGCTGGCCGAGCGGACGATGTCGTTGATCGTGCCGCGCACGCCCAAAAAGTCCATGGCGTTTTGCCCCATCAGCATGCCGTAGGTGACGGAGCCCTGTTTGACAGAGTTCATCAGGTCCACGGAGAAGGCCGTCAGTACCGGCTCGACCACGCTGAGGATCAGCGCCGCCACCACCAGCCCGCGCGCCAGCCCGAAGATGCCGCCCAGCAGCCAGTCGATCCTGCGCAGCACCGGGAAGCGCAATACGTGGTTGAACAGGTTCACCACCAGCGTGGCCAGGAAGTACAGGGCGATGAAGCAGAGCACGAAGGCCAGCACGCCGAACACGGCCTGCCACAGCGTCTGGTCAAAGTATTCGGCGATGGTGTGTATGTTGAGCGCGGAAAAGGCTTCCGAACTCATGTTCGAGGCAAAGGCGTCGCGCAGGAACGGTATCTTGCCGCCGATGTAGTCGGCCACGGCGTTCACCGCGTCGCCGCCGCGCGCCACCAGCTCGGAAACGCTGGTCTGGGCGCTGACGCCGGAGACGGCCATGTCCTCAAAGAATGTGGCCGGCTCCAGATAGTTGCTCAAAACGCCCATCAGCGTGTTGTTTTCCAGCGCCAGCCGCGCCACGGCGGGGTAGAGGCGCAGCGCGCCGAACCACGAGCCCACCAGCCCCAACAGCGACAGCCCCGAGGCGAGAAACCCCTTGTACATGCCGGCAAAGAGGCTGAACGCCAGCACCAGCAAGACCAGTATGTCGATGATATTCACGTCGAAGTACCTCCGAATCTCTTTCCCTGCACAGCGTGCCCGTTTTTTCGGAAAATATACCCAGCCCCGATCTTGGACGACCGTTTGCCCGCGTTGGTTGCGTCAGGGCAGCGTCACAAGATAGGCGGTGTTGCCCGCGGCCAGCACGGCCACGCGGTCGTCGGTGACGCCGCAGACGTCGGCGGGCGGCGTGCTCAGCTGGTAGGCGTCCACTTTCTGCACGCCCGCGCGCGCCACCATCATGTGCCCGTCCGCGGAGAAGCCGTATACGCGGTCGCCCTTGGCCACCAATGTGGAGCAGGCGAAGGGCATGCGCACGATCTCGTCCACGTTCGAGCGCAGCATGCGCACGTCCTGCATGCCGCCCTCCGCGCCGTACTGGGCGTCGGGCACGAAGGCTATCATCGGGTCGTCCACGCCCGCGTCCACCGCCGCCAGGTACCAGCCGTAGATGAGCGTGCGCCTGGCCTCGTCCTCGCGCCCCGTGTAGTCGTAAAACTTCAGGTGCGTGGTGCCGGCGCAGGCCATCTGCGAGGATTGGAACATCACCTGGTACATCAGCTGCTGCTGGTCGGTGATGGAGCCGACGATCATCCGCCCCGGGCGGTAGATGGAAATGGCCGTGGTCGGCACCGTGCCGCTGGTGTCGAGCGTCATCACCCAAAACAGCGTGTCGCCGGAGAAAAAGCCGTAGTCCAGCACCGTCTGGTCGGCAAACGTCAGCCTGTCCACCTCGCGGCCGCCGTTTTCCAGCAGCACAACGGTGCTGTCGTGCTCCGGCGCGAGCAATACGGCGGTGTAGACCGCCCCGGCCTTGGCCGAGAGTATGTCCGCGTCCATCGGCCCTGTGTGCAGCGTGTCGCCCTTTTCCCTGCCGATGACGCTCAGCGTGCGCCCCGACCACACGGCGATGCCGCTCTTGCCCGCAGCGAAGGAGGCGTTCGCCCCCACCGAATAGCTCCACTCCAGTTCGCCCCCGGAGGAGACGCTGGCCAGCGTGCTGCCGTTATAGTAGATAAAACCGTTCCCGGCGACCTGTACGCCCTGGTTGCCCGTGAGCGCCACCGCCGTGTATTCGCCATAGCCCTTGGGGCCGAACGCCTGCTTTGCCAGGAACGCTCCCAGCACCGAGAGCGCGCAGATGGCCGCGGCGATGAGCGCCGCGGCGGCCCACGGGAGCCTGCCCGTCCGCCTTGATTCCATGAAAACCCCCTGCCGTCGGATCGGAAAGGGCCGCGCCGGGGGGAAAGCCGCCCCGGCTTTTCACAAAAGCCCTTGAAGGTTGAAACTATTCCTATTATAATAGATAGCGGCCCGCGTTTCAACGTTTCCCGTGTTGGAAATCGGGCAAAAGAACGATATTTCCCGGAGAAATGTCGCAAAGGCTTCACAGCCCCGCCGAACGGGTGCAGGCGGCTTCTCCAAATACGGACGGCGAAAGCGGGGACAGGGATGGCGGCGAAAAAGCGCGCGGGCAGGAAAGGGCGTCGCTGGGGCTGGAAGATCGCCCTGGCGCTGCTTGTGCTGCTCGCCCTTGGCGCCTGCGGCCTTTACGCCGCTTCGCGCGTGGTGCATGTGCGCTACGCGACCGTGTTTTTGCGCGACCTGCCGGCAGCCTGGGAAGGCGCGACCATACTCTTTGTCTCCGACATAGACGCGCGCTCTGCCGCCGACGCCCGCGCCGCCGCGCGGATGATGGACGCGCTCTCCGCCCTGGAGCCGGATATTGTGCTGCTGGGCGGGGACTACACCACGCCCGGCCTCTGGGAAACGCTCAACGGCATGGGCGCGCAGGACGCCGCTGTGGCCGCCGGGGCGGCTTCCGACCGCTATCTGTTTTTCTCCGCGCTGGCGGATTTTTCCGCGCCGCTTGGCAAGTTTGCCGTCTCCGCCGCGGACGACCCCTTGCCGGGGCAGCTTGCCCAGGCCATGGAGGTGGGCGGCGTGCGCCTCCTGGACGCCGCCGGCGTCACCTTGACGCGGGACGGGGAGAAATTGACCATCGTCGGCCTCGCCCCCGAGGGGGACGTCAACCCCCTGGCCGCTTCCGTGCGCGCGGAGGACTGCGTGATCGCCTTTACCCACTCGCCTTCGCGCTTCCCCGCCGCCCTCACCGCCGAGGCCGGCGGCGGCGGCGCGTGGGTGGACATGATTCTCGCCGGGGGCACCCACGGCGGGCAGGCGCGTCTGGCCGGGCGCACGCTTTTGACGCTCTCGGAACCGGAGAGGCGCTACCTTTCCGGCTGGCGCAAGGAAAACGGCGTGTTCTTGCTCACCTCGCAGGGGGTGGGCTGCGAGGGCTGGCCGCTGCGGCTGGGCACCGCCGCCGAGGCGCACCTGATCACGCTGCGCCGCGCGAGCGCCACTGCGGAAGGAGGAAGCGATGGAATATTTATGCAATAATTGCCCGAGAATGTGCAATATCATGCGCGCGGAAACGGGCAACGGCGTCTGCCGCATGGGCGCGGACGCCGTGGTTGCCCGCGCCGCGCCGCATTTTGACGAGGAGCCGGTCATCAGCGGGACGCGCGGCTCCGGGGCGGTTTTCTTCTCCGGGTGCGCGCTTCGCTGCCGCTTTTGCCAGAATTACGGCATCTCCCACGGGGGCTTTGGCCGCCGCGTCAGCGTCGAGGGGATTAAGCATATTTATGCAGACCTCATCGCCCAGGGCGTGCACAACATCAACCTGGTCAACCCCACGCATTTTCTCGAGCCCATACTCGCCTCTCTGGAGGGCGGCCTGCCCGTGCCCGTGGTGTGGAACACGGGCGGCTATGAGCGCGCGGAGAGCATCCGCCGCCTGGACGGGCTGGTGCGCGTGTACCTGCCCGACCTCAAATACCGCTTCGAGGACGCGGCGGGGCGTTATTCCGGGGCGAAGGACTACTTTCTCCACGCCTCCGCCGCCCTGCGCGAGATGCTGCGGCAGACCGGGCCGGTGCGGCTGGACGACGAGGGCATGATCGTCTCCGGCGTCATCGTCCGCCACCTCATCCTCCCCGGCCGCGTGGAGGAGAGCAAGGCGGTGCTGGACTGGATCGCCGCCGAGCTGCCCGGCGCGTGGGTGAGCCTGATGGCGCAGTATGTGCCCATGGGCAACGTGGCCGGCGTGGACCAGCTTGAGCGGCGGCTGACGCAGGAGGAATACGACGAAGTGGTCGATCACCTCTTCGACCTCGGCCTGGAGGACGGCTTTGTGCAGGAGCTTTCCTCGGCGGAGGAGAAGTACATCCCCGCCTTCGACCTCACCGGCGTGCCCGCGGAATTTGTTTCACGTGAAACAGGGCGCGGCCGATAGAAAAACGCAAGGGCGGCGCACGCCGCCGGGAGGAATGCCCTTTGGAACTTCGCTTTGCGCCGCTGTTCAGCGGCTCCAGCGGCAACAGCCTTTACGTGGGCTGCGACGGCGGCCACCTGCTCATCGACGCGGGCGTTTCCTGTGCGCGCGTGGTGGCGGAGCTGCGCCGCTCGGGCGTGGAGCCCTCGCAGCTCTGCGGCGTGCTGGTCACGCATGAGCACATCGACCACATACGCGGCGTGGGCGTGCTTTCCCGCAAATACGACCTGCCCGTGTTCGCCACGGAGGGTACCTGGGCGGCCATGGAGGACAAGCTGGGCGGCGTGGCGCTGAAGAACGTGCGCGTGCTGGAGCCGATGCAGGACTTCTACCTCGGCGGCATGAACGTCATGGCCTTCGAGACGCCGCACGACGCCGCGCAGCCCGTGGGGTATACCATCACGCTGGGCGGCGCGCGCCTCTGCGTGGCCACGGACATAGGCTGTGTGCGCGAGAGCTGGCTGGGCGTGGCCGAGGGCTCGGACGCGGTGGTGCTGGAATCGAACTACGACCCGGACATGCTGCGCGCCGGCCGCTACCCCTACGCCCTCAAGCAGCGCATACTCGGCAGGCGCGGCCACCTGGCCAACGACGACGCCGGGCGCGCCGCCGTGGAGCTTGTCCGCCGCGGGGCGCGGCAGATCGTGCTTGGCCACCTGAGCAAGGAGAACAACTTCCCGGCGCTGGCGGAAAAGTGCTGCGCGCTGGCGCTGGAGGGCGACGGCGTGCGCCTGGGCAGGGACGCCTCCCTCTGCGTGGCCGAGCGCGACGGCCTCACCGGCATGTTCGCCGTGCGCGCGGGATTTTAGGACGCTGTTTCACGTGAAACAGGGGACAATGCGCGCGGCCGCCCCACATATGCTATATTATAGGTAGAAACCCCGCCCAAACGGGCGAGGCAGGGCGCTGCCGAAGCCCAAGGACGCGAAGAAAGACGCGATCCAATGAATTTCGGCGGCGGTGTTCGGTTCCCGCACCGCCTGCGTTCCAGGGCGCCCCTGGATGCAGATCCGCTTCCCTGGCCGCGGCTTTCCCGACGCGCTGCGCGCCCAAACGGGCGGTTTTCTTGCGCGCGGGCACGGACGGAACGGGGAGGGCGCGGCCGGGGCGCGCGAACAGCCGGCAGAGCCGGGAAAGGATGGATAGTATGACGCGGATGAGACTTTCGCGGCGCGCGGGGCTGCTCGTGCCCCTGGCGCTGCTTATCCCCGCGCTGGCGGGGCGGACGCGCGCGGCGGCGGCGCTTGCCGCGGCCTGGGCGCTGGGGCGGCTGTGCACGCTGTGTGCGGCAGAGGCGTTCCGCGCCGCCGCCGCGCGGGAGGTGTCGCCCCGCCGTGTGCGCGGCGCGTGGACGGGGGCGCTGCTAGCGACGGCGCTGCTGGCCGCCGCCGCGTATTTCTACGTCCCCGCCGTCTGGGCGTGGCTGAAGGCCTCCCCGGGCGCGCCGGCGGTGTGGCTGCCGCTTTGGCGCGTGGGGGCGGCGCTGTCCCTCGCCCGGCTCGCCGACGAGCACCTGCGCGCCGCCGGGCAGGGGGAGACGGCGGCGCTGAGCGCCCTTTTGCGCGGCGCGCTGCTGGCGGCGAGCGCCTTCTGCGGCCCCGACTGGATGGCCGGCGCGGCGGGGCTCGCGGCGCTGGTGGCGCTGGCGCTGGCCTGCGGCGCGGGCGGAACCCCCTTCGCCATTCCCAACGCCGCCGCCCTCCCCTGTCTGCCCGGCGCGGCGCTGCGGGCGCTCTGTTATACGGTCCCCGCGCTTCTCCTGCTCGCCGGCCTCTGGCGCCACGGCGCGCAGGGGGCGACGGCGGGCTATCTGCTGGGCGCGGCGCTGCTGGATTGCGCCGCCACGCCCTTCCGCCGCGACCGAAGCGAGAGCGCGCCGTTGCATATGCTGCTCGCCCTCCCCGCCGCCGCCCTCTGCGCGCTTTCGCCCCTGTCGGCGCAAATCGCCTGCGCCGCCGCGCTGACGGCCTTTGCCGCGCTGGCCGGCCTGGCGCTGTACGCCGCGCCCTCGCCGCGCCCGCTGCTGACGGGGCTTTTGCTGGCCGCCGCCTGCCTCATGCCGTGGCTTTTGCCGGCCGTCGCGCCCTTCGCCGCGCCGCTCC
Organism: uncultured Bacillota bacterium; assembly: GCA_963930055.1. Taxonomy (GTDB): domain Bacteria; phylum Bacillota; class Clostridia; order Christensenellales; family Aristaeellaceae; genus Pullichristensenella. Next base: position 134,137 of record CAWVKS010000008.1, read on the forward strand.
TGGCCGCCCTGTCGCTGCTGACGCTCATCCCCGACGCGCGGACAATGCTGCTCGCCCGCCGCGCCGGCCGCCGCCGCGCCGCGCGAGCGGGGCGCTGACAAAGCCCGCCGCCGCAAAGATCGCCCCGACCGAAGAGGGAACTGAACCAGTAAAATAAAAGTAGACACGACCTTTTTGTGTGTCTACTTTTTGTTGACAAGTTCAGACCAGAAAGGGATCGGGGCGATCTTTGCATCCTGCGGCCGCGCAAGCCTCCCGCCGCGCCGGTTCCCCCGGCTTGCAGGCTTTCGCATGCCTGCCTGTCATCATGCGAGGCGCCCGCCGCCGCCCTTGCGGGGGCGCTCCTTGCCCATGCCGGCGTTGTTTCACGTGAAACACACGCCGCGCGCGAAAGCGGCCGCCCGCCCTGTCGTGGGCAGCGCGGCCGCCGCGTATGCGCTTTGGTGCATAAATATTCCTTTTTACTCCACCGGCAGCAGCGCCTCCAGCGCGCCGACGCGGCCGGACAGCCGCTCGCAGAACTCCGGCAGCGCGCCCTCGCGTTCCGCCTCCGGCGCGGCGAGGAAGGCCTTGACCTCGTCCACCAGCCCCTGCGCCGCCTCGCAAAGGGCGTCGCCGTTCGCGGGTTGGCCGGAAAACAGGCGCTTTGCCAGCGTTTCAAAGGCGCGCGCCAGCTCCGCGTCGCCCCGGGCGCGCGCCTCGCCCGTCATCGTCCGGCAGGCCGCGCCCACGTCCGGCCGCGCGCGGTGGTTGACCTGCGGCGTCTCGCAGGGCACGCCGCGCGCGTTGAGAGACTCCACCATCTTGCGCACGTATTCCGGCCTGCCCTTGATGACGGCGCGGTACTTGTTCTGGTAGCGCAGCATCAGGCTGTGGTCGCCGCCGGAGAGCGCCTGCAGGCAGGAGCGCACGCTCTGCCCCTGGGCGCGGGCGGTGAGCACCTGTTCCATCAGCCAGTCCACTTCCTGCTGTGTAAAAGGCACGAAGCGCGCCGGCCTGCCCGCGCCGCCCTCGCGCTTTTGCACCTGCGCGTAATAGTAGTTGCGGATGCTGTTGGGGCGGCGGCCGGTCTTTTCGGCGATGCTTTCAAACACCGCCTTGAGCGGCAGGCCCTGTTGCTGCGCCTCGTCCGCCGTTTCCCAAAGAAGCCTGCTCTCCTCGTCGCTCCATCCCGTGCGCCGCCCGTGCATGATCGCCTGTTCCATACATTCCCCTCCAGAAGCATGCTGATTTCGTCTGCTATACAGAGTATGCGCAAGCGGTGACGGCAATATACGAATTTGGCAATTTTGCGGAAATATTTTTGCAGCGCCCCAAAACCGCCGGCGGGTATGCTATAATAGCGGGAGAGCGAGGAGGGGTTTTTATGCGCTGGGACATCGGCATAGACCTGGGCACGCGCAATGTGCGCATGGCGGCGGGCGCGGGCGGGGCGCTTTCGCAGGCGGCGGCGCTGGCCGTGCGCGAGGGGGCGGACGCGCCCCTGTGCTTCGGCGACGCGGCCATGGCGCTCTACGGCCGCGAGAGCGCCGGCGTGGAGGTCTGTTTCCCCATCAGCGACGGCACGTTGCGCAACGGCGACCACGCCCGCGCGCTGTTTGGCTGGCTTTTCAACATGGCCGGCGGCGCGGGGCGGGCAAAGCGCCTGCGCGCCCTCGTTACCTGCGCGCCCTTTGCCCGCCCTGTGCAGCAGGACGCGCTTTTGCAGGCGGCGCTGGACGCCGGCTGTGTGGAGGCGGGGCTGATCCGCTCGGACGCGGCCACCGCCGTGGGCGCGGGGCTGGCCATTCTGGAACCGGCGGCGTCGCTGCTGGTGGACGTGGGCGCGGGCAAGATCACCGCCACGCTCTTTACCCGCGGCATGGTGGCGGCCTTTGCCTACCTGCCCTACGGCGTTTCGCGCATCGACGAGCGCCTCGCGCGCCTGTTGCGCACCGAGCGGGGCTTCCTGGTCGGCCCCAAGACCGCGGAGGATGTGAAAATCGGCCTTGCCTCGGCGCGCAACGCCGCGCCCGTGCCCATGCGCGCGGCGGGGCTGAACCTGCAAACGCGCCTGCCCATGCTCTTCGACGTGGAGCCGGAAATGGCCGCGCGCGCCGGCGAGGGCGTTTTGACGGAGCTCCTGGGCATGGTGGCTTCCGTGGTGGACAACGCCCCGGAAGAGCTGGCCGCGGACCTCAACGACGCCGTATGCGTGCTGGCCGGCGGCGGGGCGCTGCTGCCGGGGCTGGACAAGCGCCTGGGCGACCACCTGGGCATTCCCGTGCGCGTGGCCGACGCGCCGCTTGCCTGCGCCGGCGCGGGCATGGCGAAGATCATGGAAGCGCCGGAGGACTATGAGCTTCTGATGCTGGAAAAGATGGCGCGCGGGGCGCGGCACTGAATAATTATACAAACTGTTTGCATAGAGACAAAGAAAAAACGCCCCGCCCGCAGGGAAAGGCCTGCGCGGCGGGGCGGTCGTTTTTTAAATCTCGTCCAGGTCGAGGTCGTCCTCGTTTTCCTCGGCTTCTTCCGGCTCGGCCGGTTCGTCGGCGATGCTGCCGGCGGCGCTGCCGCTCAAAAAGGCGGCGCGAATCTTCGCTTCCAGCGCGTCGAATACATCGGGGTGCTCCTTTAAGTACTTGCGCGCCGCGTCGCGGCCCTGGGCGATGCGCTCGCCGTTGTAGGAGTAGAACGAGCCGCTCTTTTTGATCAGCTCGCGCTCCACGGCCAGGTCGAGCACCTCGCCCTCGCGGGAGATGCCCTCGCCGTAGAGCATGTCCACCTGGCAGCTCTTGAAGGGCGGGGCGACCTTGTTTTTGACGATCTTGATCTTCACGCGGTTGCCGATGATCTCCGTGCCGTCCTTGATAGCCTCGCTCTTGCGGATGTCGATGCGCACGGAGGCGTAGAACTTCAGCGCCTTGCCGCCGGTGGTCACTTCGGGGTTGCCGTAGACCACGCCCACCTTCTCGCGCAGCTGGTTGATGAAGATGGCGATGGCGTTGGTCTTGCTGATGACGCCCGCCAGTTTGCGCAGCGCCTGGGACATCAGCCGCGCCTGCAGACCCACGTGGCTGTCGCCCATGTCGCCCTCGATCTCGGCCTTGGGCACCAGCGCCGCCACCGAGTCGATGACCACGATGTCGATGGCGCCGGAGCGCACCAGCGCCTCGCAGATGTCCAGCGCCTGTTCGCCGTTGTCCGGCTGGGAGACGTAGAGCTCGTCGATGTCCACGCCCAGTTTCTGGGCATAGACGGGGTCAAGCGCGTGTTCCGCGTCGATAAACGCCGCCGTGCCGCCGGCCTTCTGCGCCTGGGCGACGGCGTGCAGGGCCAGCGTGGTCTTGCCCGAGGATTCCGGGCCGTAGATCTCCACGATGCGCCCCTTGGGCAGGCCGCCCACGCCCAGCGCGAAGTCCAGGTTGAGGCAGCCCGTGGGGATGACCTCCACCTGCATGCGGTCGGCCTGGTCGCCCAGCCGCATCACCGAGCCCTTGCCAAAGTCCTTTTCAATCTTGCCCAGCGCCACTTCCAGGGCGCGCTTGCGCTCGTCGCCGGAAAGGCGGCCTACCGTGCCCTTGACGCTCTTTTTGTCCGCCATGGTCTATCCTCCGCAAAGGGGCGAAAAACGCCCCGTTTTTTGCATCATTATAGCACGGCGGGCGGGGAAAATCCATCGAACATAAGTTTATTTTTCGCCAAAAGCGGGGCGGCGATTGTTTTGACGCCCCGCCGGTGCTATAATAGTAAGACCGGGAAAAACGCAAGGGAGGTGCCGCCGCGTGCGCGCCAGTATTGACGGAAGAGTTGTGGAATTTGACCGGGGGACGCCCTGGAAGGCGCTGGTAAAACAGCCGGGCGCGCTGGGCGTGAGCGTGGGGGGCAACACGCTTTCTTTGAACGCCCCGGCGCTGGACGGCGCGCAGGCGCACGCGCTCACCTATGCCGACGAGGAAGGCCGGCGCATCTACGAGCGCACGCTGGAGCTTTTGTTCCTCGCCGCGGCGCAGAAGGTCATCCCCGGCCGCCGCGTGCGTTTCGAACATTCGTTCGGAGACGGTATTTTCGTGCGCCTGCCCAAGACCACGGTGACGCGCGCGCTGGCGGGGCGCATAGAGCGCGAAATGCGCGACCTGGTGGAAAAGGACATCCCCATCGCCTACACGCAGTGCACCAAGGAGGAGGCCAACGCCTACTTTGCCGCCACCGGGCAGACGGACAAATTGCGCCTGTTCCAGTATCGCAGGCTCAACACGTTCCACTTCTACGAGCTGGAGGGCGTGAAGGAGTACTTTTACGGCGAGATGGCGCCTTCCACGGGCTGCGCCGGCGTGTTCCAGCTCAGGCTCTACCTGCCGGGGCTTTTGCTGCGCTGGCCGGGGGCGGAGACGGAAGGGCTGCGCATGGCGCCGTTCAAGGACATGCCCAAGCTGATGAAAACGTTCGGCGAGACGGGGCGCATGAACGGCGTCCTCGGCTGCGAAAACGCCGCCGACCTGAACGAGATGATCGAGGGCCACGCCTTCCGCGATTTCATCCGCGTCTGCGAGGCCATCCACGAGCGCAACATAGAGTCCATTGCCGACCAGATCGTGCGCTCCGGCGCGCGGGTGGTGCTCATCGCCGGGCCGTCGTCCTCGGGCAAGACCACGTTTGCCCACCGGCTGACCATCGCGCTGCGGGCGCTGGGGCTAAGGCCGATGAAGCTGTCTTTGGACGACTATTACCGCGACCGCGCCGACCTTCCGCTGGAAGAGGACGGCCGGCCGGACCTCGAGCGGCTGGACACGCTGGACGTGCCGCTTTTGGACGAGCACCTGGTGCGGCTTTTGCAGGGCGAGGCCGTGGAAGCGCCGGAGTTCGACTTTGTGCGCGGCGTGCGCGCGGAGAGGACGCACACGCTGAAGGTGGCGGCCGATCAGCCCATCGTCATCGAGGGCATCCACGGGCTGAACGACGAATTGACCGAGTCCGTGCCGCGGGAGCTCAAGTTCAAGGTCTATGTAAGCGCCCTGACCATGCTCAACCTCGACGACCACAACCGCATCCACACCACCGACGCGCGGCTTCTTCGGCGCATCGTGCGCGACTACCAGTTCCGCGGCACCGAGCCGGAGGGCACCATCGCCATGTGGCCGAGCGTGCGGCGCGGCGAGGAGAGGTATATCTTCCCCTATCAGGAGCAGGCGGACGCCATGTTCAACTCGGCGCTGCCGTATGAGTTGCCGGTCCTGAAAAAATCCGTCTACCCCATGCTCTGCCGCATCGAGCCGCAGAGCCCGTGCTACACCATGGCGCGGCGGCTGGTGAAGTTTTTGAACTACATCCGCATCTCCGACGCGGAGGACGAAGTGCCCATCAATTCCATCCTCCGCGAGTTCATCGGCGGCTGTTGCTTCTACCGCGAAAGGGACTGATTCGCAGGTTTTTCCATCCCCCGCGCCGCCCGCGTGCGGTTTATTTGCCTTCCGATTGCGCAAGCTAGGGGCGCAAGGAGGAATGCAAACATGAAACTTTCCAAATGGACGCTGTTTTGCGCGCTGCTGGTGGCGGCCGCGCTGTCCCTGGCCGGCTGCATGAACGCCGGCAACCGCGCGGGCACCGCCGCGCCCTCGCCCTCGGCGGGCGCGACCGCCGGCACCGGCGCGGTGGGCGATTCCGAGGGCACGAGCCAATCCGGCCTGGCAAACGGCGCGGGCACGGGCGCGGCCACGCCCTTTGACTGGAAAAACAACGCCGCCCAGGTAGAGACGGCCATCAACCAGATCTCCGAGATCGCCGACAGCCGCGTGGTCGTGGCCGGCACCACGGCGCTGGTGGCCGTGCGCTACACAGACGCCTATCAGGGCGAGACGACCGAGCGCATCCGCGAGATGGTGGCCGGCGTGGTGCGCGAGGCCGACCCCACCATACAGACCGTGGCCGTGACCAGCGAGGAAGATGACGTGACGGCGGTCTACGCCCTCTCCGACCGCATCCGCGCCGGCGAAAACGCCGACGACATGGCCGACGAGATCAACCGCATCGTCCGCAACCCCACGACGCTGCGCTGAGCCGGCAGCGACGGGGTTACGGCCGCCGCTTTCGGGGGAGGCTTCTCCCCCGCCTACATACCGGGAGGACAAATGTTTACACACCTGCACCTGCACACGGAATACAGCCTCTTGGACGGCGCCTGCTCCATCAAGCCCCTCGTGGCGCGCTTGAAGGAACTGGGCATGGACGCCTGCGCCGTCACCGACCACGGCGTGATGTACGGTGTGGTGGACTTTTACCGCGCCTGCAAGGATGAGGGCATCCACCCCGTCATCGGTTGCGAGGTGTACGTCTGCCCGGACATGGACGAAAAGCAGTCCGCGTTCCGCGAGTATTCCCACCTCGTTTTGCTCTGCGAGAACGACGAGGGCTACAAAAACCTCTCCCGCCTCGTCTCCGAGGGCTTCACGCGCGGCTTTTACTACCGCCCGCGCGTGGACTACAAGCTGCTTGAAAAGTACTCCGGCGGCCTCATCGCCCTCTCTGCCTGCCTTTCCGGCGACCTGCCCAAACTTTTGCTCGACGGGCGCGACGGCGAGGCCCGGCAGGTGGCGCAGAAATATCTGGACATCTTCGGCCGCGGCAATTTCTTCGTGGAATTGCAGGACCACGGCATCCCCGAGGAAAAGCAGGTGCTGCCGCGCCTTGTCAAACTGGCGCGGGAGATGGACATCCCGCTGGTCATTACCAACGACTGCCACTACCTGACCGCGGACGACGCCGACGCGCAGGAAGTGCTTATGTGCATACAGACGGGCAAGACGCTCTCCGACCCCAACCGCATGAAGATGACCACGCGCGAACTGTACGTCAAGAGCGAGGAGGAGATGCGCGCCCTCTTCCCCAACTTCCCGGACGCCATCGAAAACACGGCCAGGATCGCCGCGCGTTGCCATGTGAAATTCGACTTTTCCACCACGCACCTGCCCAGATTCCCCCTGCCCGAGGGCGAGACGGACGCGCTTGCCTACCTGCGCGGCCTGTGCGAAAAGGGCTTCAAAGAGCGCTACGGCGCGGGGCGCGAGGACGCGCGAAAGCGCATGGAATACGAACTGGGCGTCATCTCCGGCATGGGCTATGTGGATTATTTCCTCATCGTCTGGGATTTTATCCACTACGCGCGCACACACGGCGTGGGCGTGGGGCCGGGGCGCGGCAGCGGCGCGGGCTCCATCGTCGCCTACTGCCTGGGCATCACCTCCATCGATCCCATCCAGTACAACCTGCTCTTTGAGCGCTTCCTCAATCCCGAGCGCGTTTCCATGCCGGATATCGACGTGGACTTCGACTACGAGCGCCGCGGCCAGGTGATCGACTATGTGCGCCGCCGCTACGGGCCGGACCACGTGGCGCAGATCATCACCTTCGGCACCATGGCCGCCCGCGCCGTCATCCGCGACGTGGGGCGGGTGATGGACATGTCCTATCAGGAGACGGACCGCATCGCCAAACTGGTGCCCTTTGAGTTGGGCATGACGTTGGAGCGCGCCCTTTCCCTCTCCACGGAGCTGCGCCGCCTCTACGAGGGCGACGACCGCGTGCGCGAGGTCATCGACACGGCGAAAAAGCTCGAGGGCATGCCGCGCAACGCCTCCACGCACGCCGCCGGCGTGCTCATCACCAGCGAGCCGGTGGTCAACTACGTGCCTTTGCAGACCAACGACGACGTGGTCACCACCCAGTTCCCCATGGGCACGCTGGAGGCGCTCGGGCTTCTGAAGATGGACTTTCTCGGCCTGCGCACGCTCAACGTCATCATGGACTCTATCGCTCTGGCCGTCGAGGCGGGCGCGGAGCCGTTCAAAAGCGAGGACATCCCCTTGGACGACCCCGGCGTCTACAAACTGATCTCCGACGGCGATACGGACGGCGTGTTCCAGCTCGAATCCGCGGGCATGAAGCAGTTTTTGACCAACATGCGCCCGGAGAACTTCGAGGACGTCATCGCCGCCATTTCCCTCTACCGGCCGGGGCCGATGGAGTCCATCCCCCGCTACATACAGGGAAAGCACGACCCCTCCAGCGTGCGCTACGAGACGCCGCTTTTGAAGCCCATACTCGACGTCACCTACGGCTGCATGGTCTATCAGGAACAGGTGATGCAGATCGTGCGCGACCTGGCAGGCTATTCCTATGGCCGCAGCGATCTGGTGCGCCGCGCCATGGCCAAGAAAAAGCACGACGTCATGGCCAAGGAAAAGGAAATTTTCATCCATGGCCAGGAGGAAAACGGCCAGGTGGTCGTTCCCGGCGCGGTGCGCAACGGCGTGCCGGAGGATGTGGCTAAGCACATATTCGACGAGATGACCGCCTTTGCCAGCTACGCCTTCAACAAATCCCACGCCGCCGCCTACGCCCTCGTCGCCGTGCAGACGGCGTGGCTGAAACTGCACTATCCCGTGCAGTTCATGGCGGCGCTGATGAACAGCGTGGCCGGCAATTCCGACAAGGTGGGCTACTACATCCAGACTTGCAGAAAGCGCGGCATCCGCGTGCTGCCGCCGGACGTGAACCATTCGCAGGAGAAGTTCTCCGTGGAGGACGGGGCCATACGCTTTGGCTTCGCGGGCGTGAAAAATCTCGGCCACGGGGCCATACAGGCCATTGTTTCCGAGCGCGGGGCGGGCGGGGCGTTCCGCGACGTGTTTGATTTCTGCGAGCGCGTGGCCTGCGCGGCGGTGAACAAGAAGTGCGTCGAAAGCCTCATCCGCGCCGGGGCGATGGACGCGCTCCCCGGCAATCGCGCCCAGAAGCTGGGCGTATTCGAGCGCGCCATCGACGCCGCCGGCCGCCGGCAAAAGACCGCCGTGCAGGGGCAGCTTTCGCTGTTTGACATGGCGGAGGAGGTGGAGATCGCCCCACCGCCGCTGCCGGACCTGCCCGAGTTTTCCCGGCAGGATCAGTTGCGCATGGAGCGCGAGGTGACGGGCGTCTACATCACCGGCCACCCGCTGGACGAATACGAGGCCGAGCTTTCCAAACTGGAGGTCAATTCGCAGGTGCTGCAAAGCCTGTCCGAGGAAGCGGACGGCGGCATGGGATGGGACCAGAAACTGGTCTCCATGGGCGGCATCGTCGCCGAGCGCAAATTGAAGGCCACCAAGTCCGGCACGATGATGGCCTTTGTGCAACTGGAGGACATGTACGGCATGACCGAAGTGCTGGTGTTCCCCAGGGTGTACGACCGCGTGGGGCATTTGCTTTCGCAGGACGCGGCGGTGCTTCTGACCGGCCGCCTCTCCGTGCGCGAGGAGGAATCGCCCAAATTGCTGCTGGATTCCGTGCGGCCGCTGGGCGGCGGCGAGGCCGCGTCCGACCCGCCGCCGCGCGCGGAGGAGGCCGCGCACAAGCTCTACATCAAGTGCCCGGACGCGCGGCGCGAGGAAGTGCTCGCCATCCTGCGGCAAACGCCGGGGAACATCCCCGTGATCCTCGTCAGCGCCGAAACCGGCCGCGCCCAGCGCGCGCCGCGGAAGTACTGGGTGGACGAGGGCTACGACTATTTCCAGCTGGCGAACCTTTTGGGGGAGAAAAACGTCATATACAAGTAAGCGCCCGCGGAGGTGAGGATCGTGAAAACCCCGATACTGTACATCGTTATCCCCTGTTACAACGAGGAGGAGGCCCTGCCCATCACGGCAAAGCGCATGGCCGGGCTGCTGGACGATCTGACGCAAAAACAGCTCATCGACGCACGCAGCCGTGTGACGCTGGTGGACGACGGCAGCCGCGACAGGACGTGGGAGGTCATCTGCGCCCTCAACGAAGAGGACAAGCGCTTCGAGGGCGTGAAGCTGGCGCACAACGCCGGCCACATGAACGCCCTCTGGGCCGGTATGCGCATGGTCTGCGACGCCTGCGACGCGCTGGTGACCATCGACGCCGATTTGCAGGACGATGTCAACGCCATCTACGGCTTTCTGGAGAAGTACCGCGAGGGCTGCGACGTGGTCTACGGCGTGCGCAGGGACAGAAGCACCGATACGGCCTTCAAGCGCTCCACAGCGCAGGGCTTTTACAAACTCATGAAGCGCCTGGGCGTGGAGATGGTCTACAACGCCGCCGATTACCGCCTGCTCTCCCGCCGCGCGGTGGAGGCGCTTTTGCAGTTTGGCGAGGTGAACATGTTTTTGCGCGGCATGGTGCCGCTCCTGGGCTTCAAGACCGCCGAGGTCTACTACGAGCGCGGCGAGCGCGTGGCGGGCGAATCCAAGTATCCGCTGAAAAAGATGGTGGCCTTCGCCATCGAGGGCATCACCTCGTTTTCCAACAAGCCCATCCGCTTCGTGACGCTTCTGGGTTTCCTCTTCGCCGTGCTGGGCGTGGCCATGGCGGTCTACGTCCTTGTTACGCTCTTTGCCGGCCACAGCGTCGCCGGCTGGGCGTCCACCATCATGTCCATCTGGCTCTTGGGCGGCATACAGCTCATCGCCCTCGGCCTCATCGGCGAATACGTGGGCAAGATCTATATGGAAACCAAGCGCCGCCCCAAGTTCATTTTGGAGGAATACCGCAAGTGACCAACCGCTTTTCGTGGCTGCATGGCTTTCTCGCTGCCCTGCCCGGCGTGGAGAGCGACTTCAAGGCCGAATGGGGCTGGACGCGTTACAAGGTCGGGGAACGCATGTTCGCCGCCGTCTGCCAAAATGAGCGCGGCGAGGATTTCCTGCTCAACCTCAAAGCCGATCCCGTAGAGGCGCAGCTTCAACGGGCGTCCTTCTGGCGCGTGTTCCCCGGCTACTATTGCACGAAGCACTGCTGGAACAGCGTCTACCTGTGCGACCCCGGCGCGGACTGGGCGGAAGTCGCCGCCCGCATCCGCGACGCCAAATCGGACGCGGAGGGCGAGCTGCCCGAGGCGCTTTTGCGCGACATGTGCCGTCAGGCTCACGCGCTGACCGTGGCCAAGCTGCCCAAACGCCTGCGCCCGGAGGGGGCGTCCTGACAGGCGGGGGCACGTGTTATCCTGTTTTCAAAAGAGGCGGCGCGTCCGCCGAAAAACGGGAGGGGAACGGGATGAAAAAGGATGCCGGTCTTTTGCTCTACGGCCTTGCGGGGCTTTTGCTCGCGCCCGCGGCCACCTGGCTGGGACAGCGCGCGGCCCATCTGGCCGCGCAGGGTCTGACGGCGGGGGTGTGGCTCTCCAGTGGCGCGCATCTGCTCATTTACATACCGCTGGGCGCGTACATCGCCCTCTATGCGATCCTCGCCGCGCGGCGCGCGCTCTGGCCGACGGCGCTTCTCGCCCTTTTGAGCGGCGTGCTGACGCTCCTTTCCAACGCCCTGACCGTGCAGATCGCCGCGCAGGGGCCGGAACTGATGGCGCTCTACCGCATGGACAATTTCCACGTCTGGAAGCTGCTGTTCGGCTTTTCGCTGGCGTACGCGCTGTGGTCGGCATGGCGGCGGCGCAGGGCGGGGGGTGAGACGGCGTGAAAAGGAAGCTCGGCCTCACGGCCTGCTATGTGTTCGCCCTCGTTTTCCCGCCCCTGTGCGGGCTGCTTTTGCAGCGCCTGCAGGCGGACTGGGCGGTGTATTACCGCACGTCCAGCTTCGTGGGCTACGAGGTGACTCGCCTGGCGGCGATGCTGCTCTGCGGCTGCTGCATGGTGCTGCACGCCGCGCTTTCCGGGCGCGGCGGGGGCAGGCTCTGGCCGCAGATATTGCCCTGCGCGCTCTGCGGCGCGCTGGCGCTGAGCGCGAACGGCCTTGGCGCGGTCTGGCTTTTCCCGGCGCTGCCTATGTGGTATTTTGAACTCGACCCCCTGCGCCTGTGGATGCTCTTTTTCGGCTATTTCCTCGCGTACGCGCTGTGGTCGGCATGGCGGCGGCGCAGGGCGGATTGAAACGCGCGCGCAACGGGATTTTCCCCGTTGCGCGTCTTTTTTTCTTCCCCTGCGGGCGCGCGTTTTCGCAATGCTTCTGTCATGAACGCAAACTTTTGTCATATTTCAAAGTCCGTCCAAATGGGAGGCCTTTTCATGGAAATACCTGGAAATGTGTTGACGCAAGGGCGTTTTGATGCTATACTATGCTTGCGCGAGGGATGCGCCCGGGGTTGGGCACGGCCCGCGAATATGGGAAAACGTGACGGGAATGTGAAGGAGGTAACAAACATGAAATATTTACGCTGGACAGGCGCGCTGGCGCTTGTGCTGGCCATACTCATGGTGCTGCCGGCGCTGGCGGAGGGGACGCTTCCCGGCGACCCGATGGACGAGACGTCGGAGGCCATCTGCGGCGCGACCGGCGGCGAACATCAGATCGCCGACGACGCCTGGGTCGTCTCCGTGGAGCCCAGCTGCATGTCCGGCCTGCGCAAGGGCCTTTGCGAAGCCTGCGGCCTGGTCTACAACGAGGCCATCCCCGCCACCGGCGAGCACCTCTGGGACGATGGCAAGGAGACCACCGCGCCCACCTGCGTGGATGAAGGCGTCAAGACCTACAACTGCATCATGTGCAACAACGCGACCAGGACCGAGGCCATCCCCGCCACCGGCGAGCACGCCTGGGACGATGGCAAGGAGACCACCGCGCCCACCTGCACGGCCGCGGGCGTCAGAACCTTTACATGCACTGTCTGCGGCGATACCAGGACCGAGGAGATCCCCGCGCTGAACCACGATTTCAGCGTGGAAGTGACGGCGGAAGTGCCCGCCACCTGCACGACGGACGGAACCACCGCCGTGATGCAGTGCTCCCGCTGCACCGAGCAGCAGGGCGGCGAGACCATCCCCGCCACGGGCCACACCGTGACCACGTGGGAGCTGGTTGAGAAGGCCACCTGCTCCAGCGAGGGCAAGGAAACGGGCGTCTGCGACGTCTGCGGCGAGACCGTGGAACAGGCCATCCCCATCGACCCCGTCGCCCACGCCTTTGACGAGGGCGTGGAGACGGCCGCCACCTGCGAGGCGGACGGCAAGGTCGTCTACACCTGCCAGCTCTGCGGCGAGACGCAGGAAGTGGCCATTCCCGCCCCGGGCCACGCCTGGGACGAGGGCAAGGTGACCAAAGAGGCGACCTGCGAGACGGAGGGCGAAAAGACCTACACCTGCGCGGAGTGCGGCGCGACCAGGACCGAGGCCATCCCCGCCGCCGGCCACACCCCGGACGGGGGCAAGGTGACCAAAGAGCCGACCTGCACCAGGGACGGCGTCCGCCTCTACACCTGCACCGTCTGCGGCATGAAGCGCGAGGAGGCCATCCCCGCCGCCGGACACGACTGGGGCGAGTGGCAGACGCTCCGCCAGGCCACCGAGGACGCGCCCGGCGAGCAGGAACGCACCTGCAAAACCTGCGGCGCCACGCAGACCCGTGAAGTCGATTACCAGGGCGACATGCCCAAGACCGGCGTGTTCACCGTGCCCACCGCATGGCTCGTCCTGGCGCTGGCGCTGTCCCTGGGCGGCTACATCGCCCTCAAGCGCAAGTCAGAGCGCGGATAAGCATTGAGACACACTGGGCCGCCCCGCCCCGATGCGGGGCGGCCGCGAACATAGCCGCGAGGGCGGCAACGGAGGAAACGACATGATCCAGCGAAAGGGAGCGGTGAACTTCATCCTGCGGGTGCTGTGCCTGCTCATCGCCTTCGCCTGCGTGACGCTGCTGTGCTGGCAGTACGGCGTGCGCAAACAGGGCGAGGCGGCGAACGAGGCCATGCGCCGGCTCTACGACCCCGCCGCTGGCGCGGAAGAGGCCCTGCCTGAGCCGCAGGCGGCCTTTTCGCAGCTGCTCGCGGCCAACCCGGAGACGGTCGCCTACCTCGACGCCGGCGAGGGCATAGAGTTCGCCGTCGTCCAGCGCGACAACGAATACTACCTCACCCACAACTTTTTCGGCGAGGATACCCCGGAAGGCACCGCCTTCCTCGACGAGGGCAACAGCATCTACCCCCTGGACGAGCACGTGCTCATCCACGGCCACAACATGCGCGACGGCTCCGTGTTCGGCGACCTCGACCGCTTCCGCGAGCTGGGGTACCTGCGGGAGAACGCCGTCGCCACCTTCAACACGCTTTATGAAAACGGCCTCTACGCGCCCTTCGCCGTCTTTGACATCTCCGCTACCCCCGGCGACCAGGACTACGTGGACATGCGCGTATTCAATTTTGAGACGGATGAGGACTTTCTCAACTTCGCCTTTGAGGCCAAGTCGCGCTCCATATTCGATATCCCCGTGGACGTCGAGCGCGGCGACCGACTGCTCTCGCTGGTGACGTGCAGCTACGGCAACGACAACGGCCGCCTCGTCGTCATGCTGCGCGCCCTGCGCGAGGGCGAAACGGCGGAAGGCATGGCCGCGCTGGTCGCGCAGGCGACGGAAAAATAGCGCGGCGCGCCACAGAAGGCGGAAAGCCACAAAAATTGCCCTGACGCAAGCGTGGACAGCGGCAATTTTTGCGTTTGCGCCCGCTTTGGGCCGGCGCTCTATTCGCCCCGCAGGTAGGCGCGGAGTATGTCCAGCGCCGTGTCGCGCTTGGGACGGGGCAGGTTGGCAAGCGCGGAGAGGAGCTGCGCGTCCTCGCCGCCGCCCTCGTCGCCGTCGCACAAAAGCGCGTCCGGCGAGATCCTGAGCGCCGCGCAGGCGCGCACCATGGAGTCGATGGACATGCCCACCGCCCCGCGCTCCACGTCGGCTACGAACCGCAGCGAACAGTCCATGCGCTCGGCCAGCCTTTCCTGCGTCAGCCCCAGCGCCATGCGCCGCGCCTGTATGCGCCGCCCCGTGCGCGCCCGGTCGTAGGAATACGTCATATACACCACCTGCTTTCTTCCTGTATGTATCATACGGAGGAAACCGCTTGCAAAAAAGGAAGCAGAAGTGTATAATGAATATGCGCTGAAAGTGTATCACCCGCGCAGGATGGGTGGGGGAATGGGATGGCTTCGGCGCGCGCCTTCCGACGAGGGGGCGCTTTTTTGCGCGCTTTCGCCCCTCCTGCGCGCAAAATACAACTTTTAACAGAAAAATCACCTGAGAAGCGGCTTTTCCGTTGCAAAGCGGGCGCTCCTGGTGTATAATAAATAGGCTTGCGTGTGGGCGAAGTATGCGCAAAAGCGCGTGCGATGCCCCCGTCAGGCAAGGGATGAAGCGGGAGGTTGCGGCGGCGGTCGCCAGTCGCTGCCGGGAATTTCCGCAGACCAGTCCGAAGATCGGGCGAAGTTCGTCCGTCGGGCGCGCCGGCTCCATGGCGGGGGCCGGCGGAAAAAAAGAAACGCACACGCCCGGATGCGTGTGCACGAGTTCGACAGGAGGTCAACTATGGCAAGCCAGAAGATCCGCATCAAGCTCAAGGCCTATGAGCACTCCATCATCGACCAGTCTGCCGCGCGCATCGTGGAAACCGCCAAGCGCAACGGCAGCCGCGTGTCCGGCCCCATCCCCCTCCCCACGGAGAAGGAGATCGTGACGATCCTGCGTTCGCCGCACAAGCACAAGGACTCGCGCGAGCAGTTCGAAATGAGGACGCACAAGCGCCTCATCGACATACTGCAGCCCACGCCGCGCACCGTCGACGCCCTGACCAAGCTCGACCTGCCGGCCGGCGTCGAGATCGAGATCAAGCTCTAAGCCGCTGGCTTTTCCCAAGCAAGAAAGAGGTGCAACAATGAAGAAGGCAATTCTCGGCAAAAAGATCGGCATGACCCAGATCTTCCTCGCGGACGGACGTCTGGTGCCGGTCACGGTCGTCGAAGCGGGCCCCTGCGTCGTCACGCAGGTCAAGACCGCCAAGACCGACGGCTATGAAGCGATCCAGGTCGGCTTCGGCGAGCTCTCGGAGCAGAGGGCGAAGAAGCTGCTCAACAAGCCCGAGCTCGGTCATTTCAAGAAGGCGGAGGTCGCCCCCACCCGCTATCTGCGCGAGTTCCGCTTTGAGGACATTTCTTCCTATAAAGTGGGCGACGTCCATTAAGTGCGACGTCTTTGCCGAAGGCGACAAGGTGGACGCCATCGGCATCTCCAAGGGCCACGGCTACACCGGCGTCATCCAGCGCTGGGAACCAGCACACCGGCCCGATGGCCCACGGCTCCAAGTATCACCGCGGCGTCGGCTCCATGGGCGCAAACTCCGATCCGTCCCGCGTGTTCAAGAACAAGCACATGCCCGGCCAGTACGGCTGCGAGCGCGTGACCGTGCAGAACCTGGAGATCGTCAAGGTGGACGCCGAGCGCAACCTGCTCATGATCAAGGGGCGCGATCCCCGGCGCCAACGAGAGCCTGGTTACGATCCGCAACGCGGTCAAGGGTTAAGGAGGACGCTACAATGCCTAACGTGAAAGTTTTGAATATGCAGGGCGCCGCCGTCGGCGAGATCGCCCTCGCGGACGACGTATTCGGCGTCGAGGCGCATGTTGAGCGCCATGCACACCGTGGTGCGCGCCATTTTGAACGCGCAGCGCCAGGGCACCCAGTCCGCCCGCACCCGCACGGAAGTGCGCGGCGGCGGCCGCAAGATCTACCGCCAGAAGGGCACCGGCAACGCGCGTCATCATGGCCGCCGCGCCCCCCAGTTCACCCACGGCGGCGTGGTCTTTGCCCCCAAGCCCCGTTCCTACCGCATCAATGTGCCCAAGGCCATCCGCCGCCTGGCGATGAAGAGCGCGCTCTCCTGCAAGGTCACCGACGATGAGATGATCGTGCTTGACAAGATCGAGCTTGCCCAGCCCAAGACCAAACTGGTCGCCCAGATGCTCAAGGCCCTCGGCTCCGAGAAGAAGGCCCTGATCGTCACCGAGAACGCCGACCAGGCCGTGGTGCGCGCCGCCGGCAACATCCCCGGCGTCAAGGTCGCCCACGTCGGCTGCCTGAACGTGGTGGACATCCTCAATTGCGATAAGTTCATCATCTCCCAGGACGCCGTGAAGAAGGTCGAGTCCATTTACAGCATGCAAGAGGAGGCGGAATAAATGAAGAGCCCCTATGACATCATCCTCCGCCCGGTGCTCACCGAAAAGTCCTACGACGCTATGGCCGAGAAGAAGTACACCTTCGAAGTGGCCGTGGACGCCGGCAAGACCGAGATCAAAATGGCCGTCGAACAGGCGTTCGAGGGCGTGAAGGTCGAAAGCGTCAACACCATGCACGTCAAGGGCAAGGTCAAGCGCCAGGGTCGCACCCAGGGCCGCCGCCCCGAGCGCAAGAAGGCCATCGTCACCCTGAAGAAGGATTCCAAGGGCATCGAGTTCTTCGAGGGCATGGCCGAGACACTAGATCGCGTGTTAAGCCCGCGAGGCAGAGCCTCTCCCCCCAGCGCCTACGTGCGCAGACCATGGTCCGGCTGGCCGATAAGCAGCCAATAAGCTCAGAAAGGAGAACCCAAGTTATGGCCATTCGAGTGTACAAGCCGACTTCGCCCGCGCGGCGCTTCATGTCGGTGCTGACGTCGAGGAGATCACGAAAAAGACTCCTGAAAAGTCCCTGACCACCGACCTGCGCCACCGCGCCGGCCGCAACAACCAGGGCAAGATCACCGTCCGCCACCAGGGCGGCGGCGCGCGGCGCAAGTACCGCATCATCGACTTCCGTCGCCAGAAGGACGGCATCCCTGCCACCGTGAAGGCGATCGAATACGATCCCAACCGCACCTGCTTCATCGCCCTTCTGTTCTACGCCGACGGCGAGAAGCGCTACATCCTCGCGCCCCTGGGCCTCAAGGTGGGCGACACGGTGATGAGCGGCCCCACCGCCGACATCAAGCCGGCAACTGCCTGCCGATCGCCAACATCCCGCTGGGCACGCTGATCCACAATGTGGAGATCAAGCCCGGCAAGGGCGGACAGATGGTGCGCTCCGCGGGCGTGGCCGCGCAGGTCATGGCCAAGGAAGGCGCGTTCGCGCAGGTGCGCCTGCCCTCCGGCGAAGTGCGCAAGGTGCCGATGACGGCCCGCGCCACCGTCGGCCAGGTCGGCAACACCGACCACTCCAACGTGCGCATCGGCAAGGCCGGCCGCAAGCGCCACATGGGCATCCGTCCCACCGTGCGCGGCGTGGTCATGAACCCGGTGGACCATCCGCACGGCGGCGGCGAAGGCCGCTCCCCGGTCGGCATGCCCGCCCCGATGTCCCCGTGGGGCAAAAAGACGCAGGGCGTCAAGACCCGCAAGCATCGCAAGTACTCCGACAAGATGATCGTATCCGTCCGTCCAAGAAATAACTAAGCCCGAAAGGAGGCAAACCATCCATGAGCAGATCAGTCAAAAAAGGTCCTTTCATTCAGGAAGCGCTGCTTAAGCGCGTGCAGGAGATGAACAAGACCGGCGACAAGAAGGTTTTAAAGACCTGGTCGCGGTCGAGCACCATCTTCCCGGATTTTCATTGGCCATACGGTTGCCGTCCATGACGGGCGCAAGCACGTTCCGGTCTATGTGACCGAGGACATGGTCGGCCACAAGTTCGGCGAGTTCGCCCCCACCCGCACCTTCCGGGGACACGCCGGAGAAAAAGCATCGGCCCGCAAGTGACGGAAGGAGAGTAAGAAAATGGCAACTCGTGTAAAGCAGAAGGCCGCCGCCCGCAAGGCGAATGCCGACAAGCGGCCGCGCGCCGTGGCCAAGTATGTGCGCGTTTCGCCCCGCAAGGTTCAGATCGTCATCGACCTGATCCGTGGCAAGCAGGTGGACGACGCCCTGGCCATCCTCATGTACACCCCCAAGTCCGCCGCCCGGTGGTCGAGAAGCTCCTCAATTCCGCCATCGCCAACGCGGAGAACAATCTGGAAATGAGCCGCGAAAACCTCTACGTCGCCGAAGTGTACGCCAACCAGGGCCCCACGCTCAAGCGTTACTGGGCGCGTTCGCACGGCCGCGCGGACCTGATCAAAAAGCACACCAGCCACATCACCATCGTGCTTGACCAGAAGAACTAGAGGGAGGAAAGAAAATGGGTCAGAAAGTCAATCCCCACGGCGCTCGCGTCGGTGTCATTCTGGACTGGAGCACCAAGTGGTACGCTGGAAAAAAGGATTTTTCCAATAACCTCATCGAGGATTACAAACTCAGGCAGATGCTCAAGGAGAAGCTCTATCAGGCCGGCATCTCCCACATCGACATCTCCCGCACCAACACCCGCCTGCATGTGACCATCTTCACCGCCAAGCCGGGCATCGTCATCGGCCGCGGCGGCGCGGGCGCGGAAGCCGTGAAAAACGACATCGCCAGGATGACGGGCAAGCCGGTCAACACCATCCAGCTCGACATCATGGAGATCAAGCATCCCGACACCAACGCCCAGCTGGTGGCCGAGAACATCGCCCAGCAGCTCGAAAAGCGCATCTCCTTCCGCCGCGCCATGAAGCAGACCATCGGCCGCGCGATGAAGGCGGGCGCCAAGGGCATCAAGACCTCGGTCTCCGGCCGCCTGGGCGGCGCGGACATCGCCCGCAGCGAGGGCTACCACGAGGGTTCCATCCCGCTGCAGACGCTGCGCGCCAACATCGACTACGGCTTCGCCGAGGCCAAGACCACCTACGGCCGCATCGGCGTCAAGGTGTGGATCTACAAGGGACAGGTGCTGCCCAAGGCCAAGAGGGCCCCGCAGGCCGCCGCTCCCAGAAGGTCTGAAGGAGGGAAATAAGTCATGCTGATGCCCAAGAGAGTTAAGCACCGCAAGGTCCAGCGCGGCCGCATGAAGGGCAAGGCCCAGCGCGGCAATTTCCTGGCCTACGGTGAGTACGGTATCGTCGCCACCCAGCCCGGTTGGATCACTTCCAACCAGATCGAGGCCGCCCGTCAGGCCATGACCCGTCGCACCAAGCGCGGCGGCCAGGTCTGGATCAAGATCTTCCCCGACAAGCCCGTGACCGCCAAGCCGGCCGAGACCCGCATGGGTTCCGGCAAGGGCGCGCCCGAGTACTGGGTCGCGGTGGTCAAGCCCGGCCGCGTGCTGTTTGAGATCGGCGGCGTGTCCGAGGAGCTCGGCCGCGAGGCGCTGCGCCTTGCCGCCCACAAGCTCCCCATCCGCACCAAGTTCATCAAGAAGGAAGAGGCCGCCAAGGCCGCCCCTGAGACTGAAACGATAGGTGGTGACGAGCAGTGAAGACCAAGGAACAGATGAAGGCGCTCAGCCAGAAGACCCTGGCCGAGCTCGACACCGATCTGAAGGACAAGAAGAGCGAGCTTTTCAACCTGCGCTTCCAGCTGGCGACCGGGCAGCTTCAGAACACCGCGGCGCTCAAGCAGTGCAAGAAGGATATCGCCCGCGTCAAGACCGTCATCCGTCAGCTCGAAATGAGCGGCAAGGCGTAATAAAGGAGGCACATAAAAAATGGCCGAAAGAGGCAACCGTAAGACCCGTACCGGCGTTGTGGTCTCCGACAAGATGGACAAGACCATTGTGGTCGAGATCCGCACCCGCGTCAAGCATCCGCTCTATGGCAAGATCATGAACCGCACCACCCGCTTAAAGGCGCACGACGAAGAAAACGCCTGCGGCGTCGGCGATCGCGTGATGGTCATGGAGACCCGCCCGCTGTCCAAGGACAAGCGCTGGCGCCTCACCCAGATCATCGAAAAGGCGAAGTAACCGCGAGCAAGGAGGAAAGCAGCAATGATTCAGCCTCAAACCAGATTAAAGGTCGCCGACAACTCCGGCGCCAAGGAGATCATGTGCTTCCGCGTGCTGGGCGGCTCCTTCCGCCGCTCCGCGAGCGTGGGCGATGTGGTCGTCGCCTCCGTCAAGAGCGCGACCCCCGGCGGCGCGGTCAAGAAGGGCGACGTCGTCAAGGCCGTCATCGTGCGCACGAAGAAGCAGTACCGCCGCGTGGACGGCACCTATATCCGCTTCGACGACAACGCGGCCGTCATCATCAACGACCAGAAGCAGCCCCGCGGCACCCGCATCTTTGGGCCCGTGGCGCGTGAGCTCCGCGAGAAGGATTATATGAAGATCGTCTCGCTGGCGCCCGAAGTGCTGTAAGGGAGGACGCGACAAATGAGCAACATGCATGTAAAGTCCGGCGATACCGTCATGGTCATCTCCGGCGCCGATGCCGGCAAGAAGGGCAAGGTGCAGAAGGCCTTCCCGGAAACGGGCCGCGTCATCGTCGAAGGCGTCAATATCGTCAAAAAGCATCAGAAGCCCCGCGGACAGGGCATGCCCGGCGGCATCGTCGAGCGCGAAGCGGCGATCTCCGCCAGCAAGGTGATGATCGTCTGCCCCAAGTGCGGCAAGCCCACCCGCGTCGGACACAAGTTCAACGAAGGCGACGGCAAGCTCTCCCGCCGCAAGGTGCGCGTCTGCAAAAAGTGCAGCGCCGTCCTTGACAATTGATGAAGGAGGATAAACGCTGTGGCCAGATTAAAGGATAAATACCGTTCTGAAGTCATCCCGGCGCTCAAGGAGCACTTTGGCTACAAGAACGTCATGGAGATCCCCAAGCTCGAGAAGATCGTCATCAACATGGGCCTGGGCGACTGCAAGGACAACTCCAAGGCCCTGGAGCTCGCCGTGACCGAGCTTGCCACCATCTCCGGCCAGAAGCCGCTGGTGACCAAGGCCAAGAAGTCCATCGCCAACTTCAAAGTCCGTGCCGGCATGAACGTCGGCGCCAAGGTGACCCTGCGCGGCGACCGCATGTATGAGTTCGCCGACAAGCTGGTGTCCATCGTCCTCCCCCGCGTGCGCGACTTCCGCGGCGTTTCCAACAAGGCCTTCGACGGCCGTGGAAACTACTCGCTGGGCGTCCGCGAGCAGCTGATCTTCCCCGAGATCGAGTATGACAAGGTCGAGAAGATCCGCGGCATGGAGATGGTGTTCGTCACCACCGCCAAGACCGACGAGGAAGCCCGCGAGCTTCTGCGGCTTCTGGGCATGCCGTTCCAGGCATAAGGAAGGAGGACATAAGCGTGGCTAAGACCAGTATGAAGATCAAGCAGCAGAGGGCGCCGAAGTTCTCCACCCGCGCCTATACCCGTTGCCGCATCTGCGGCCGGCCCCACTCGGTGCTGCGCAAGTACGGCGTTTGCCGCATCTGCTTCAGGGAGCTCGCCTACAAGGGCCAGATCCCCGGCGTGCGCAAGGCCAGCTGGTAAGACCGGGCGAACAGCAAGGAGGTTTTCAAATGCTTGTAAACGATCCCATCGCGGATATGCTCACCAGGATCCGCAATGCCCTGATTGCCAGGCACGATACCGTGACGATGCCCGCCTCGAACATGAAGAAGGCCATCGCCGCCATACTGCTTGACGAGGGCTATATCAAGAGCGTTGACTATATCGACGACGGCCTGCAGGGCCAGATCAAGATCGTCCTGAAGTACGCACAGGGCAAGGAATCCGTCATCAAGGGCCTCAAGCGCATCTCCAAGCCCGGCCTGCGCGTGTACGCCAAGAACGACGAGATCCCCCGCGTGCTCGGCGGCCTGGGTATTGCCATCGTTTCCACGTCCAAGGGCGTGATGAGCGATAAAAGCGCCCGCGCTGCCGGCATCGGCGGCGAAGTGCTGGCCTACGTGTGGTAATGGAGGTGTAAGAAAATGTCTCGTATCGGCAAACTTCCGATCCCGGTCCCGGCCGGCGTCACTGTGACGGTCGATGAGGACAACCTCGTTACCGTGAAAGGCCCCAAGGGCACCCTCTCCCAGAAAGTCAACAAGGATATCAAGGTGTCGCAGGAAAACGGCGAGATACTCGTCACCCGCCCCACCGATTCCAAGCCCCACAAGTCCATGCACGGCCTCTACCGCGCGCTGATCAACAACATGGTGGTCGGCGTGACCAAGGGCTTTGAAAAAGTGCTGGTCATGGAAGGCGTCGGCTACCGCGCGCAGGTCGCGGGCAAGCAGCTGACCCTCAACGTGGGCTACTCCCACCCCGTCACCTTCGACGCGCCGGACACCATCTCCTTCGAGGCGCCCGCCCCCACCCGCATCATCGTCAAGGGCATCGACCGCCAGCAGGTCGGCGCCATTGCCGCTGACATCCGCGCCGTGCGCAAGCCGGAGCCGTACCTGGGCAAGGGCATCCGCTATGAGGACGAGCACATCCGCCGCAAGGAAGGCAAGACCGGTAAGTAAGAAAGGGAGGTAACCGCAAATGTTTAACAAGCGTGACCGCAACGAAGTGCGGCGGATCCGCCACGAGCGCGTGCGCAAAAAGATCAGCGGGACGCCCACCTGCCCCCGTTTGTGCGTCTATCGCAGCAACGCGCACATCTACGCCCAGGTGATCGACGACGAATCCGGCAATACGCTGGCCGCCGCCTCCACCGTGGAAAAGGAGATCGCTGCGCAGATCGGCGAAATGGACAAGAAGGGCGCCAGCAAGCTCGTGGGCAAGACCGTGGCTGAGCGCGCCCTGGCCAAGGGCATCAAAGAGGTCGTCTTTGACCGCGGCGGCTACATCTATACCGGCCGCGTGGCCCAGCTGGCAGCCGGCGCTCGTGAGGGCGGACTGGACTTCTAAATAAGGAGGGAAACGCTCAATGCAGCGCAATAACGAGCAGATCAGCGAGTTCAAAGAAAAACTGGTCGCGGTCAACCGCGTTTCCAAGACCGTCAAGGGCGGCCGCAACATGCGCTTCAGCGCCCTGATGGTCGTGGGCGATGAAAAGGGCCGCGTCGGCTGCGGCATGGGCAAGGCCGCTGAGATCCCCGAGGCCATCCGCAAGGGCCTCGACGCCGCCAAGAAGGAGATGCGCACCATCCCCATCAGCGGCACCACCATTCCCCACGAGGTGACCGGCGTGTTCGGCACCGGCAAGGTCAAGCTCCTGCCGGCCCCCGAAGGTACCGGCGTTATCGCCGGCGGCCCGGTGCGCGCCGTCCTCGAAGCCGCGGGCATCAAGGACATCGTCACCAAGTCCATCGGCTCCAACAACAAGATCAACATGGTCAAGGCTACGCTCGAGGGCCTCAAGCAGCTTCGCAGCGCCGAGGAAGTCGCCCGCCTGCGCGGCAAGACCGTGGAAGAGATCCTGGGTTAAGGAGGTAAGCGAACCATGAAGCTGAAAATCACCCAGACCCGCTCCACCATCGCCTGCCTCAAGGACCAGATCGCCACGATCAAGGCCCTGGGCCTGCACAGGATCGGCCACACGGTCATCAAGAACGACGACCCTGCCATTCGCGGCATGATCTTCAAGGTCAAGCACATGGTCAAGGTCGAGGAGATCGAAGACTAAGGAGGGCCCGAGATGAAACTTCACGAACTCAAACCCGCGGAAGGCGCGACCAGCGCCCGCAAGCGTCTGGGCCGAGGCATCGGCTCGGGCCTTGGCAAGACTTCCGGCAAGGGCCACAAGGGCGCCAAGGCGCGTTCCGGCGGCGGCAAGCGGCCCGGATTTGAAGGCGGCCAGATGCCCCTGACCATGCGCCTGCCCAAGCGCGGCTTTACCAACAACTTCCGCAAGGAATACGTCGCCATCAACGTCTCCCGCCTTGAGGTGTTCGACGATGGCGCCACCGTCACCCCGGTCGAGCTGATCGAGATGGGCATCATCAAGAAGATCGGCGACGGCGTCAAAATCATGGGCGACGGCGAACTGACCAAGAAGCTCACGGTGTTGGCAACCAAGTTCACCGCCACCGCGAAGGAAAAGATCGAGGCGGCAGGCGGGAAGGCCGAGGTGATCTGATATGTTTCAGACGCTGAAAAATGCCTGGAAGATCACGGAGCTGCGCAAGAAGATACTCTACACGCTGTTCATGCTGCTGATCTACCGCGTGTTGTGCTTCATCCCCACCCCGGGCGTTGACACCTCCGCGATCGCCAGCGCCCTGGAGCGCTTCTCGCTGCTGGGCTTCATCAACCAGATGACCGGCGCGGATCTTGCCAACTACTCGATCATGGCCATGGGCATCACGCCCTACATCAACGCCTCGATCATCATGCAGCTGCTCTGCGTGGCCATCCCCAAATTGGAGGAGCTCAACAAGCAGGGCGAGGAAGGCCGCAAGAAGATCGCGCAGATCACCCGCTATGTCACCGTCGGCCTCGGCTTTATCCAGGCCGTGGCGCTCACCGCGGGCCTTGGCGCTTCCACGCAGGGCGCGCTCGGCCTGATCACCATCGGCTTCTGCCTTGCCGCCGGCACGGCCCTGGCCATGTGGATCGGCGAGCGCATCACGGAGAACGGCGTCGGCAACGGCATCAGCCTCCTGATCTTCGCCGGCATCATCTCCAACTTCGCCGGCACCATCGGCAGCTACATCTACACGCTGTTTGTCGACATCTCCCAGTTCCCGCTGGGCAACTTCCTGGGCATGATCATCGTGTTCCTGGTGCTGATCGTCGGCGTCACCTTCATCGACCTTGGCGAGCGCCGCGTGCCGGTGCAGTACGCCAAGCGCGTGGTCGGCCGCAAGATGTACGGCGGCCAGTCCACCCACATCCCCCTGAAGATCAACGCCAGCGGCGTGCTTCCGCTGATCTTCGCCTCCGCGATCATGCAGTTCCCGGCCACGATCTTCGCGTTCTTCCCGAACTCGTCGATCTACCAGTGGTGGAACGCCAACGTGCACGCCATGAGCTGGGGCTACCAGGTCATCTTCGCGGTGCTGATCGTCGCCTTTACCTTCTTCTACTCCTCGATCTCCTTCAACCCTGTTGAGATCGCCAAGAACATGCAGCAGAATGGCGGCATGATCCCCGGCATCCGTCAGGGCAAGCCGACCTCGGACTTCATTTTGAAGATCTCCCGCCGCATCACGCTGTTTGGCGCGCTGTTCCTGGCGGTGCTCGCCGTGCTGCCCACGATCATCTACGCCATTGCCGGCATCAGCCTGCCGTTCGCGGCATCCTCGCTCCTGATCGCCGTGTCCGTGGCCATGGAGACCATGCGTCAGCTCGAGAGCCAGATGACCATGCGGCACTACAAGGGCTTCCTGAACTGACCGGGAGGTAAGGATATGAAGCTGATCTTTCTCGGCCCGCCGGGCGCGGGCAAGGGCACGCAGGCGCTGGGCGTCTCCTCGCGCCTGAACGTTCCGCATATCTCGACCGGCAACATGCTGCGCGCCGCCGTGCGCAACGAGACCCCCATGGGTCTTGCGGCCAAGAAGTTCATGGACGCGGGACAGCTCGTCCCCGACGCGGTGCTCATCGAAATGGTGCGCGAGCGCCTTACGATGTCCGACTGCCAGAGGGGCTACCTGCTCGACGGCTTCCCCCGCACGGTGGAACAGGCGGAGGCGCTCGAGGGGATCTCATCCCCCGATTGCGTCATCAACATCGCCGTGCCGGACGAGCAGCTGCTCGACCGTCTGACCGGCCGCCGCGTGTGCGGCAAGTGCAGCGGCACGTTCCACATCTCCAAACTGGCAGATGCGCGCGTGTGCCCCGTGTGCGGCTGGACGCTCACCCACCGCGATGACGACCAGCCCGTTACCATCCGCCAACGCCTGAAGGTCTACCACGAGCAGACCGCCCCGCTCATCGGCTACTACGAGGGCAAGGGCAAGCTCAAGACCGTCAATGGCGACTGTGCCCCCGAGGAAGTGCTTGAAAGCATCCTCACCGCCTTGGAGTAGCGCGATGATCACCATCAAATCCGCACCTCAGATCGAGAAGATGCGCGCCGCGGGAGCGCTGTTGCACGATGTGCTTGACGCGCTCCGCGCGGCCATCCAGCCCGGGATCACCACCCTGGAGCTCGACCGTCTGGCCGAAAAGCTGATCCGCGACGCCGGCGCCATCCCCTCGTTCAAAGGCTTTGAGGGCTTTCCCTTCTCCATCTGCGCATCCGTGGACGACCAGGTCGTGCACGGCTTTGCCACGAAAGACCGCCTCAGGGAGGGGCAGATCCTCTCCGTGGACTGCGGCGTGATCCTGGACGGCTGGCAGTCTGACAGCGCCTTTACCGCCCCGGTGGGCAAGACCGGCCCCAAGGCCGAAAAGCTCATCCGCGATACGGAAAAGTGCTTCTGGCTGGGCGCCGACCAGGCCAGGGCGGGCAACCGCCTGGGCGACATATCCCACGCCGTGCAGGCTTACGCCGAGGCGCAGGGCTATGGCGTTATCCGCGATCTGTGCGGCCACGGTATCGGCGAAGAGATGCACGAGGACCCGTCCATCCCCAACTTCGGCCGCCCTGGGCGCGGCGTGCGGCTGCAGCCGGGCATGACGCTGGCCATTGAGCCGATGATCGCCATGGGCGACTGGCACGTGTACCTCTACGACAACGACTGGACGGTGGCCACGCGCGACGGAAGTCTCTGTTCGCACTATGAGCACACCGTGCTGGTGACCGACGGCGAGCCGGAAGTGCTTTCCCTGCCCGGCGCGTCCGTCCGGGAGATGGCGCGATGAGCGCCCCCGCCGTGGAGAGGGGCCGCCTGGCCCGCTCAAAAGCCGGACGGGACAAAGGCAGGCTCTGCGTGGTGACGGAAGTGCTGGACGAGGACTTTGTCCTCACCCGGGACGGACGCCTGCGCACGCTCGAGCGCCCCAAGAAGAAGCGCAAGAAGCACCTGCAGCCCCTGGGCGCCCGCAACGAGGACGTCGCCGCGGGCAGGCCGGTTGAGGATCACACGCTGCGCAAGTGGATATGCGAGGAGGAGGAAAAACTTGTCCAAGTCTGATGTAATCGAAGTCGAGGGCGTTGTCACGGAATCCTTCCCCAACGCCATGTTTGAAGTAGAGCTGCCCAACGGCCACAAGATACTGGCCCACGTCTCCGGCAAGATGCGCATGAACTACATCCGCATCTACCCCGGCGACAAGGTGACGATAGAGCTTTCGCCCTATGACCTCACCCGCGGCCGGATCACCTGGCGCAGCAAGAACTAAGGGCTTCCAAGCCCGACTTGAAGGAGGAAACGACCATGAAAGTAAGGCCTTCTGTGAAGCCCATCTGCGAAAAATGCAAGGTCATCAAGCGCAAGGGCCGCGTGATGATCATCTGCGACAACCCCAAGCACAAGCAGAAGCAGGGCTAACCGGGCGCGCCTCCCCGCTTTTCCGGGCGGGGAGGGCTCGCCATGTCCGGGGCGGACCCCGGACGTACGATGGACAGATCGGTTGCCGGAGCGGCTGCCCGCTTTGCGGGTTCCGGCGGCCTTTCGATATTCCCTAGCCGCGCGTGTCGCCAGACGCGCGGCCAGCGCCGGGGCTCCCGGCGGACAAAGAGCCAACCAATTTGGAGGTGCAATGAACCTATGGCACGAATCGCAGGCGTAGACCTTCCCAGGGAAAAACGCATTGAGATCGCCCTGACCTATATCTACGGCATCGGCCGCACGACCGCGGACGAGATCATCGCCTCGACCGGCATCAACCCCGATACGCGCGTCAAGGACCTTTCCGAAAACGAGATCAGCGCCCTGCGCGATTACATCGACCACCACCTCAAGGTGGAGGGCGACCTGCGCCGCGAGGTCTCCATGAACATCAAGCGCCTGATGGAGATCGGCTGCTACCGCGGCCTGCGCCATCGCCGCGGCCTTCCCGTGCGCGGGCAGAACACCAAGCAGAACGCCCGTACCCGCAAGGGCCCCAAGAAGCAGGCCGCCGGCAAGAAGAAGGCCAAGTAATCTTAGACGCGAGAATTTTAGGGAGGAAAAATCGCTATGGCAAAGCCGAAGCTGAAAAGGGTCACCCGCAAGCGTCGTGAAAGAAAGCTCGTCGAGCGCGGCGCGGCCCATATCCGCTCTTCTTTCAACAATACCATTGTGACCATCACCGACACAAACGGCAACGCGCTGTCCTGGGCTTCCGCCGGCGGGCTTGGCTTCCGCGGCAGCAAGAAGTCCACGCCGTTCGCCGCCCAGTCGGCCGCCGAGACCGCCGCTACCCATGCCAAGGAGTACGGCCTCAAGACCGTGGACGTCTACGTCAAGGGCCCCGGCTCCGGGCGCGAGGCGGCCATCCGCTCCTTGCAGGCCGCCGGCCTCGAGGTCACCATGATCAAGGACGTCACGCCCATCCCCCACAACGGATGCCGTCCGCCCAAGCGCAGAAGAGTGTAATTAGGGAGGAAACCAAACATGGCCAAGAATACACAGCCCGTCCTCAAAAGGTGCAAGACCCTGGGCTTGTCTCCCGCGGTGCTTGGCTACTCCAAGGAGACCAAGCGCAATCCCAAGGCGCATGTGCGCCGCAAGCAGTCTGAGTACGGCCGCCAGCTGAACGAGAAGCAGAAGGTCAAGTTCATCTACGGCGTGCTGGAAAAGCAGTTCCACAGCTACTATGAGAAGGCCGAGCGCAAAAAGGGCATCACCGGCGAGATCATGCTCCAGGAGCTGGAGCGCCGCCTTGACAACGTGGTGTTCCGCATGGGCCTGGCCGCGACCCGCCGCGAGGCGCGCCAGCTGGTCAACCACGGCCACTTCGCCATCAACGGCAAGCGTTGCAACATCCCCTCCGCGCAGGTGAAGGTGGGCGACGTTGTCTCCGTGTGCGAAAAGAGCCGCGCTTCCGCCAAGTTCAAGGCCCTGATCGAGGAATACGGCAAGAAGGCGACGCCCCAGTGGATCGAGCGCGAGCCCGAGTCCTTCGAGGCGAAGATCGTCGCCTTGCCCGCCCGTGAGGATATCGACTACGAGGTTTCCGAGAACTTGATCGTCGAGCTTTACTCCCGCTAATTGCTGAAAAATCAGCGCATGGATCGCTCCGCGCATTTGCGCGGGGCAGACTCCGCGGTTGCAGCGCACGTTTGCGCCGCGATAGGAGAGGAGGAAACGCTGAATGATAGATCAAATCGAAAAGCCGAAAATCGAACGGGTGGAGATCGGCGACAACAACCGCTATGGCAAATTCGTCGTCAATCCCCTGGAACGTGGCTTTGGCCAGACGCTGGGCAACTCCCTGCGCAGGGTGCTTCTCAATTCCCTGCCGGGCGTGGCCGCCACCAGCGTGCGCATAGAGGGCGTGCAGCATGAGTTTTCGACCGTCCCCGGCGTCAAGGAGGACGTGGCGGAACTGATCCTCAACGTCAAGCTGCTCTCCGCCAAGCTGTTTACAGACCTGCCCAAGATCATCACCATCGACGCGGTCGGCCCCTGCGAGGTCAAGGCAGGCGATATCCGCATCGACGACGAGGTGGAGATCATCAACCCCGACCTGCACATCGCCACGCTCTCTGAAGGCGCGCATTTGCAGATGCAGATCACGCTGGAAAAGGGCCGCGGCTACGTCTCCGCCGAGCGCAACAAGCAGCTGGCCATGGAGCGCAACAAGGTCGGCGGCATGCCCATCGGCGTGATCCCGGTCGACTCCATCTTCACCCCGATCCGCAAGGTCAGCTATGCCGTGGAGGACACCCGCGTGGGCCAGGTCACGGACTATGACAAGCTCACCATCGAGGTGTGGACCAACGGCAGCATACTGCCCAAGGAGGCGCTGGCCAGCGCCGCGCAGATCATCACCAACAACATGCGCCTGTTCATCGACCTGACGGTGAACGTGGTGCGCGTGGACTACAATGAGCCGGAGGACAACAGCAAGGAAAAGGTGCTGGAGATGACCATCGAGGAACTCGACCTCTCCGTGCGCGCGTTCAACTGCCTGAAGCGCGCGGGCATCAACACCGTCGCCGAGCTCGTCCAGCGCAACCAGGAGGACATGATGAAGGTGCGCAACCTGGGCAAAAAGTCCCTCGAGGAAGTCGAGCAGAAGCTCATCGGACTGGGGCTGGCCCTCAAGTCCTCGGACGAATAACACATTTTCAAGGGAGGAACCCGTTATGGCCAATCGCAAGCTGGGCCGGCCGACCGATCAGCGCATGGCGCTTCTGCGCAACCAGGTGACCAACCTGATCTGGTATGGCCGCATCGAGACCACGCTGACGCGCGCCAAGGAAGTGCGTTCGCTGGCGGAGCGCCTCATCACCGTCGCCCTGCGCCAGTGCGACAATACCATTGAGCTTAAGAAAGAGACCAAGAACGACAAGCAGCAGATCGTCGTGCTCGACGTCGTCAACGACGCGCCCGCCCGCCTGGCTGCCCGCCGTTATGTGATGCGCTACCTCTACGAGATCCCCGCCGTGCAGGGCAAGGACGAGGATAAGGAGGACTTCAAGGAGCGCGTCAAGAACGTCAAGCACCCCGTCGTGGAGAAGCTCTTCCGCGAGATCGCGCCCAAGTACAAGAAGCGCGCCGAGGAAAAGGGCCAGGGCGG
The DNA here is from genome assembly GCA_963930055.1 of uncultured Bacillota bacterium. Classification (GTDB taxonomy): domain Bacteria; phylum Bacillota; class Clostridia; order Christensenellales; family Aristaeellaceae; genus Pullichristensenella. Next base: position 165,208 of record CAWVKS010000008.1, read on the forward strand.
CGGCTACACCCGCATCGTCAAGAAGGGCCCCCGTCGCGGCGATGGCGCCGAGATGGTCATCCTCGAGCTGGTGTAAACCATACCAATGGCAACGCGCCGGGAATATCTCCCGGCGCGTTCAGAGCGCTGACAAAGCCTACAACCGCAAAAATCGCTCTGATATACAAAAAATCAGAAGCGATTTTTGCTTCCGGCGGTGGATTTGTCGAGCCCTTTGGGATCGTCAAATCCAGTCGCCCTTGGCGACAAATTTTGCCGCCGGCAAAATTTCCTCGTCAGCTGCACTTGCATCCTGCGGTCACTTACGTCTAAGTAAGCTCCCTTGGCTGCAAGTACAGCTTCCTTGGCTTGCAGGCTTTCTCAACGCTCTGCCAGTCTGTTGACTTTGTCAACATCCTGAACGCGCCGGGAATATCTCCCGGCGCGTTTTGCGCGCATAAAGGAACGTCGCGGCGTCGCTTTGGCAACATTCCCACTTGGGAAGTGTTTGGGAGGCAGTATGCCGTCCAGGAGCAACGAGCTTTTTCGCCCGTTGCGGCGCTCCCGCACACCCAAAGCGCCCCTTGCCCGCAGGGCAAGGCAGCGACCAATTTTCCCGCCGGTTTCTCCGCCATAAGCCCAGGCGCCCCGCGAAAACACGGGCTTCCGGCCTTGCCGATACCTTCCGCGCCCGGGGATGCGCTGCTTGCCCCGCAGGGCAAGCGGCGCATCCCCAAATCCCCAAATCCCCAAATCCCCAAATCCCCAAATCCCCAAATCCCCAAATCCCCAAATCCCCAAATCCCCAAATCCCCAAATCCCCAAATCCCCAAATCCCCAAATCCCCAAATCCCCAAATCCCCAAATCCCCAAATCCCCAAATCCCCAAATCCCCAAATCCCCAAATCCCCAAATCCCCAAATCCCCAAATCCCCAAATCCCCAAATCCCCAAATCCCCAAATCCCCAAATCCCCAAATCCCCAAATCCCCAAATCCCCAAAACAACCCACTCCCCGCCTCGAGCCCCCAAACATCGGACCCAAACCGCCGCCCCCGTCGCGCAGAGCCATATCCCCGTCGGCGGCTGCGCTCGCGCGCACAAAAACGGCCTGCGAAGGGGAAGCGCGCACCCATCCCGCCAGAAACTTCACACACCCCAAAAACACCATAGGCGGCAAGCCCCTGCTCGTGGGCTTGCCGCCGCCTACTCCCACCTTCGCCCCAAACGGAACGAAAACACAGAACGCCCGCCCCCTGCTCGTGGGGCGGGCGTTCGCCACCCATCCGCGGTAGCTCCGGCCGCCGGCACCGCCGGCACGCGGCAGCTCCGGCCGTCGGCACTACCGGCTCGCAGGCGGCAAGCCCCTGCTCGTGGGCTTGCCGCCGCCTACTCCCACCTTCGCCCCAAACGGAACGAAAACGCAGAACGCCCGCCCCCTGCTCATGGGGCGGGCGTTCGCCACCCATCCGCGGCAGCTCCGGCCGCCGGCACCGCCGGCACGCGGCAGCTTCGGCCGCCGGCACCGCCGGCACGCGGCAGCTTCGGCCGCCGGCACCGCCGGCACGCGGCAGCTTCGGCCGCCGGCACCGCCGGCACGCGGCAGCTCCGGCCGCCGGCACCGCCGGCACGCGGTAGCTCCGGCCGCCGGCACCGCCGGCTAGTTGGCCATGTTTTTGTAGGCTTCGATGGTGGCCGCGTCGTCGGTCAGTTCCATTTCAAAGCCGGACTCGTAGACCTGGCCGGGCTGGAGCGTGACCAGCATGCCGTTCTCGCGCGCCTCGGGGCGGGAGAGTACGCCCGACGTGGTCGGCTCCAGGCCGAGCACATACTCGCCGGCGCGCATGCACTTCCACTCGCACAGGAGCGGCGTGGCCTTGGCGTCGAAGCGGATGATGGCGGCCATGCCCAGCTTTTCGTTGTGCAGCATGGCAAAGCCCTGCGCCGGGAAGCCGGTGTGGAAATAGCACTGCTCCTCGCGGCCGATTTCCGGCGCCTCCATGCGGTCGTGGATGGAAAGCCCCTCGCGGGCAAAGTCCGTGCGCGGCTCGACATGGCCGGAATTGACATAGATGCGCGCGCCCTCATCCAGCATCGGATAGCCGAAATTGACGTGATAGATGAGCATCATCGGCGTGGCCTCGAAGCCCTGGTTCTCCACACGGTCGATCACCTGATAGACGTTCTTCTCCGTGCGCACGCGTACCTCGCGGGAAAGCAGCATGTTCTCCTCGAACACGCAGGCCTCGCGCGTCTCGCCGCGCAGGCGCAAAACGGCCTCGTCGCCGTCGAACACGGTCTCATAGGCCACCTTGCCGGCGGGGGTATTGCTGTAATTGCCGTGCAGGCCGAGCTTGCGGCCGCCGTCCTCGCAGGCCGCGCCGGCGTAGGTGATGCCGCAGGTGGTGAGCATGCCGGCATAGAACTGCTTGAGGAAACCGCGCCCCGCGTCCTCCGTATACAGGGCGGCCGAGCGCAGCCCCGGCTTGCCGGCAAAGGAGATGTTCACGCCCTTGTAGCGCAGGGCGGGTATGTCCAGCCCGCGGTCGGCCACCAGCGTCATCTCCAGCCCCTTGCCGTTTTTCACGTCCAGGGCGCGCATGCCGCGCGCGGGGCCGTCGTTGAACACATAGTCCCGGATGCCGAAGATGGAATCGAGGTCGCCCACATACTGGCGCAGGGCCTGCATTTCACTTTTTTTCATGGGAAGAAATACGCTCCTTTCGGAAATTGATTTCCATTTATAGTATAGCGCGTTTTGCCGTCGGAGACAAGCGCTGTTTTTCCCAAAAAGAACGATATATGAAAAAATGAAGAAATTGAAAAGAAACGGCTTGATGCGCGGCTTTTTTCCGGGATATAATGGTAAAAAACGCGCCGCCCCGCGGCGAAGGAGTGGAGGAAGGATGAAAAAAGCCTGCGCCTCGCGGCGCTTCTGCTGGCGCTGCTCATCGCGCTTTCCGGCCTTGCGGCCGCCGAGGGGCTCCTGGAATCGCCCAGCCTGCCGGACGAGCCGGTGACGGACTGCGAACACGAGTTTTCCCGCACGTTCCTTGAAATGACCGACCGCGTGGAATACGCACCCAAGGACGCGGACTGGCACACGCGCACGGAATACGCGCTCTTTTGCAACGTGTGCCTGCTCTGCGGCCTGACCACCGAAGCGTGGGAGGACGCCTACAGCAGCACCGATTCGAGCCACGACTTTGAAAACGGCGTCTGCCCCACCTGCGGCTACGTCTGCGCGCACGAAAACATGCGCGAAGAAGAGATATGGACCGCGAAGCAGGAGTACGTGTACGTCGACGAATGGACGCACACCTACACCGCCTACAGAATGACGCGCGACGTATGCGCAGACTGCGGCATGCCCTTCAACGAGGAATATGCGGTCGAGTTCACCGAGCAGCAGCCGCACGGGTTCGTGAACGACGTCTGCGAGGGCTGCGGCGCGCAAAGCGCCTGCCCGCACGATATGGTGACGGTGTCCTACCGCTATGTCATCGAGGAAACATACACGCAGATCGACGATTACACACACCGCCGCGACAGCGTGGCGCATCCCCTCTATATCTGCCTGCGCTGCGGGCAGGAATGGCAAGATACGTCCACCACGCGCACGGAATCCGTGATCGATCATCACCATTTTGAGGACTATAACGACGGCAAGTGCGCCTGCGGTATGGACGACCCCGGCTGCCCCCACGAGCACCTGGGCGAGTATGGGGAGCTCTCCTACGACCACCCGTTCGAGTGCACCATGGTGGACGCCTATACCCACCTCTTTACCGGCACGTGGGTATACTACCCCCAGTGCCTGGACTGCGGCGAGGTCCTCTTCGATGAGCCGCGCTACGAGGAGATCTCCGAGGTCATGCCGCACGGCGAGTATTACCCCGGCGGCCTGTGGTGCATGCTGTGCAAGTGCATCTGCAACGCTGCGGGCGACGAACTGCCCGTCTTTGCCTGCGAACACGAGAACACCACGCGCCGCACCGTCTCCGGCGAGGATGGCTATATGAGCCTCGACGCGCAGACGCACATCGCCGCTTCCTACACCGCCGTGCAGGACATATGCACGAACTACGTCTGCCAGCAGGTGGTCAGCGAGGACGTGAAATACACGCCCCTCGAAGGCGCGAGCGCCGAGCCGCATGCGTTTGAAGATGGCGTATGCGCCGTTTGCGGCTATGAACAGCCCGCACCTCCCACCCCGACCCCCACGCCCACCCCGACGGCCACGCCGACGCCTGTAGCGACGGCCACGCCGACGCCCGTAGCGACGGCCACGCCGACGCCCGTTCCGACGGCTATACCGACGCCCGTCCCCAGCGATGAACCCGCTGCGCCCACGGCCACGCCCGCGCCCACGGCCGAACCCGTCGCGCCCACGGCCACGCCCGTGCCGACGGCCGAGCCCGCGCCGACCGCCGAATCCGTCGCGCCGACGGCCACGCCCGCCCCGACGCCCGCGCCGGTGTTTACCGAGATGCCCGCCAGCGAAGAAGTACACGGCGTGAAGGCGGAGGACAACGTGCCCATGGTCGAGGCCCTGGCAACGGTGGTGGACGCCATCGCCGCCGAGGAGGAGACGGCCACCGTGCAGATCGCCAACGTTGAGCGCGTGGTCACCGCCGAGGAAAAGGAAGCGCTGGACGCGCTGCCGGTGAAGGAACAGATCTTCACCTTCCTCTCCGTCATCGGCTTCGAGGAACAGGTGGACGAGGCGCTTTCGACCGGCGGCGAGACGCTCTCGGAGCCGGCGCAGGCGCTGAAGGAGCAGATCCAGGGGCGCGTGGCGGCGATGACGGAGGAAGAGCGCGCCGCCTTTGAGGAAACGCTGCTTTCCGCCTTCCCGCAGGAAGTGATCGAGCTGGACGGCGTGGAATACACGTTCTTCGTGTTTGAGCTGGAAGTGCGCGTGGGGGATACCGTGCGCATCGAGCGCTACGGCTTCCGCCTGGAGGGCGAAGATTGGATCTTCACCCGCCTGGAAGTCGCCGACCAGCCGCAGGCCGCCGCGTAAGGTCAACGGCAAACACAGCCCCCGCTTCGCAAGAGGCGGGGGTTTTTGCGCCTTTCCCGCGCTTCATCTATTCTTCACACATTCGCGCGATGGTTGTGCTATAATAGTGGCGAAACACGGGGAGGCGACGCGCTTGCGGCGGGGAAAGAAGCCCCTGGGCGAGGGGATCATACAGTTTTCCTGGCGGGACACGCTCTTGATGCTCCTGGCGCTGGCTGGGGCGGCGTTTTTGAGTGCACTGTGCACACACTTCGACCCCGAGGGCGACAGCTACGCGCCCATGGTCTTTCTCTTTGCCGTGGCGCTCGTCAGCCGCCTGACGCACGGGTATTTTTACGGCGTGGCCGCGGCGGTGCTGAGCGTGTTCGCCATCAATTTCGCCTTCACGGTGCCGCTGATGTCCTTCAACTTCACGCTGGCCGGGTATCCCCTGACGTTCCTGGTGCTGCTGGCCACGGCGTTGCTCATCAGCGCCATGACCACGCAGCTCAAGCGGCAGGAGGCGCGCACCTACCGCGCCCGGCTGGAGGAGATGCGCGCCAACCTTCTGCGCGCCGTGTCCCACGACCTGCGCACGCCGCTGACTTCCATTTCGGCGGCGGCCTCGCTGTTGTCCAACGACAAGGGGGATATCCCTCCGCAGCGGCGGCGCGCCATGCTCGCGGAAATTTCGGACGACGCCCAGTGGCTCATCCGCATGGTGGAAAACCTTTTGTCCATCACCCGCGTGGGCGAGGCCGCGGATGTGCGCAAGACGCCCGAGGCCGCCGAGGAGGTCATCTCCGAAGCCGTGCGCAAATACCGCGCGCGCTTTGAAAGCCCCGCGGCCTCCGTGTCGCTGCCCGAGGAACTGGTGATGGTGCCCATGGACGCCATACTCATCCGCCAGGTGCTCTCCAACCTTCTGGAGAACGCCGCCTTCCACGCCCAGGGGGCGAAGAACGTGCGCGTTACGCTGCGCGTGGAGGGGGATACGGCGGTGTTCGAGGTCGCGGACGACGGCGCGGGCATCCCCGAGGCCAAGCTCAGGACGCTCTTTGACCCCTCCGCCGCCAGCCCCAGCGACAACGCCGCCCATTCGCGCAACAACATGGGCATTGGCCTGAGCGTGTGCCGCACCATCGTCATGGCGCACGGCGGCGCGCTCTCGGCCGGGAACCGCGAAGGCGGCGGCGCCTGTTTCCGCTTTACGTTACCCATGAAGGAGGAAGAAACGCATGCGTAACAACGCGCCCACCATCTTGATCGTCGAGGATGACGAGCGCATCCGCGGCCTGATGCGATCTGTGCTCGCCGGCGCGGGCTACGCCACGCTGGAGACCGGCAAGGCGGCCACGGCCGTCTCCATGCTGGCCTCGCACAGCCCGGATCTGATGCTGCTCGACCTGGGGCTGCCCGACCGCGACGGCCAGGAGCTCCTTACCGAGATCCGCACCTGGTCGAGCGTGCCGGTGGTGGTGGTCTCCGCCCGCGGGCAGGAGAAGGACAAGGTGCGCGCACTGGACAGCGGCGCCGACGATTATGTGACCAAGCCCTTCGGCGCCGAGGAGCTGCTCGCCCGCATCCGCGCCGCCCTGCGCCACGGCCAGCGCATGGCCGAGGGCGAAAAGAGCGTCTACAACATCGGCGGCCTGCAGGTGGATACCGAGAAGCGCATCGTGCGCGTGGACGGCCGGGAAGTGCACCTGACGCAGATCGAATACAAGATCGTCACGCTGCTGTGCCGCAACGCCGGCAAGGTGCTGACCCACGACAGCCTCATCCGCGAGGTCTGGGGGCCGTTTTCCAACTGCGATACGCAGCTTTTGCGCGTCAACATGGCCAATATCCGCCGCAAGATCGAAAAAGACCCCGCCATGCCCGAATATATACTCACCGAGATCGGCGTGGGCTACCGCATGGCCGAGGGCCAGGTGTTCCCGCCGCCCGCCGCGCTTTGAGGCGCGGATAGCGCGCCCTGAAGCGGGGCGGCCCCGCCCGCTTTCCCGCCTTTGCGGGCGCCAAAAACCAAAAACAGGCCGCCCGCCGGGCAGTATCGCTCCGGCGGGCGGCCTGTTTCCCCTCTTACTGCGCCGCGCCCGGCACGTAGGTGGGCGCCCCGCACTCGGGGCAGGGCAGGTATCCGCTGTAGTAGGCCACGGGCAGCATGTATTTGCGGCTGTAATAGGCCACGTATTTGCAGTCCGCGAGGTGATAATAGTCGCCGTTGTCGTTGGCGTAGACGTATGTGACTTCCGCCTCCGGCGCGGCCACCAGCACCGGCGCGGCCACGCCGGCGAGCAGCGCGCTGTCCGGGGCGACCGTTTCCAGTACCGCGGGCAGCTCCGGGCCGTATATGGCCACGTCCTTTTCCGCGCCCACCATGCGCACGCCGCCGTTGCCGCGGCTGGGCGGCATGGTCATCGGCAAAAGCACCGCCGCCGTAAGCGCTGCGAAGCAGGCGGTCACCAGCCCCTTCACGGCCGGGTGCCACCGCTGCGTCCGCCACATCAAAAAAAGGCCGTAGGGAAAACACACCACCAAGAAAAACAGCGTTTTCCACGTGGCGCGCTTCCGCCGCCGGGGCGCTTTTCGCATTGCACGGTTCCTCGATTCCCCAAAATTCGACATATTTCCAGAGAGTATTGTAAGCCATCGCCGCGGAACCGTAAAGGGGAACGGGGAGGAGTTCAAGGAATTGTACTACGGCGATAACAACTGACATAGTTTTGTAATATACAACCGCTTGCAGGCGGGCGCGCGTCGATACACAACATGCGGTGGGCGGCGATTTTTCCCGCGGCAATGGGCGGCGACGCTTGACAGGCGGCGCGCAAAAGTGCTATACTTCTATAAAGATCATGGGGCAGTCCCTTTTTAGGAAGGAGGCGCGGCATGGCGAGCGATTACGAGATACTGGGCGTGTCGCCCTGCGCGAGCAGGGAAGAACTGCGCGCGGCCTATCGCGCCCTGGCGCGCCGCTGGCACCCGGACCGCTTCATGGAAGGCCCGGAGCGCGAGTGGGCGGGCGTGCGCATGGCGGAGATCAACCGCGCCTATCGCGCCTGCCTGAAAGGCTGCCGCCGCGCGCGTGTGTGCGTGGAGGATGAGGCCGAGCGTCTCGAGGCCGCCCGCCGCCTCATCGACGACGGGCAATACAGCGACGCCCGCGCGGTGCTGATGCAGGTCTCCACCCGCCGCGCCGAATGGAACTACCTCTTCGGGCTGATGCTCCTGCACCGGCACGAATACGAAAAAGCCCTGGTCTATCTTTCCGTGGCCGCGCACCAGCAGCCGGAAAACCGCAAATACGCGCGCATGGAGCGCGTCGCCCGCGGCATCCGCGAAAGCGCCCGCCGCTAAGGCGCGGCGCCGGGCCTTTGCCCCGGACAGCATGTTGACAAAGCGGGCAGGGCGTTGCAAAAGCCCGCAAGCAGGGAAATTTTGCCAGCCTTTGGGCTTGTGACCTTGCGACGGGGCTTGACGATCCCGCAGGGCTCGGCAAATCCACCCAGGGAAGCGAAAATTGCCGCTGATTTTCATGGATCAGGGCAATTTTTTCGTTTGTGGGCCTGGCGGCGCTCCTGGCATCCCCGCCCCCTTCGCAACGGGGCGGGGATGCCGCTGTTTGTCCCGCCCTAGTTCAGTTCGGCGCACTGGAGCATGTCGCGGCAGAAAAACAGCGCCAGCAGCGCCATGGGTATGTTGAGCGCGCCCAGCGCCGCGTAGCACAGCGCCTCGGGATAGCCCAGCGCGCCCAGCGCGATGGCCGCCGCCATGCCCGGCAGGGCGATGAGCAGCATCAAAAGCAGGTAGAAAACCATGGTGAGGAATTTCGAGGACACGCCGCCAAAGAGCCGCATTTCCGCCACGGTGTCGGCGTTGTAGACCAGCGTGAACGACCAGCGGGCAAACGCCAGCGCGGCGATCGTCCAGGCGTCCAGGCCCAGGATCAGCCCCGCCGGGACGAATACCACGACGGACTCCGCCAGGCCGCCCGCCACGCTCTGCCGAAGCGCCGCGAGCAGCTTGGCAAACGGGCTTTCCGGGATCAGGTAGATGTACGGCTTGGTCAGTTCGCGGCCAAAGCGCGAGAGCGCCTCGGCAAACATCTGCATGTACACGGCCATGAGAAACACCGGCAGCGCGCCGTTTTCGCGCATGAAAAAGGCAAAACCGATGACGATGGCGGCGAACACCAGCGATGTGGGCGAAAGCAGATAGCGCCGCGCGCGGCGGTCCTCCAGGCGGTGCTTGAAATAGACCGCGCTCGCGCCCCAGCCGCCGCCCAGCCCCACCTTGCCCACTTTGACGTTGGCGGGGGCGCTGTCGGCCACGCGGCCCTCCTTCTGCGCGGTGATGGCCGAATGCGAGATCTCCGCCGTGCGCAGCACGTCCTCGTAATAGTCGTGGTCGTAGCGGGCGATGAGCACCACCACGGCGGCGAGGAAGGCCGCCGTCAGCGCCGCGTAAGCGCCGAGCATGGCAAGGTCGCCCGTCATCGCGCCGCTGAGGATGGCCGCCGTCCACCCCGCCACAGGCATGAGATGGAACAGGGGCGAATCGGCCGCGTCCACCAGCGAAGCAAGCGTCAGCCCGCCCGGGGCGAGCGCCGCGCGCGCCACCACCGCCGCGGCAAAGGCGCCCAGCACGCCGTAGACCAGCCCCTTGGCCAGCGTCCGGCGGCGCGGCGACATGCTCGTCAGCGAATAGGCGGCCATGGCCACCACCTGCGCCAGGAACACGCTCACGCCGTAGAGCGTGACGATGAGGATAAGGACGCCCACCCCCACGCCGTAAAGCGAGTGCAGCCAGCCGTACTGAAACAGCAAAAACAGCCCCAGCAGCAGCGAAGCGCCAAACTGCCGGAACAGCCCGTAGTAGAGCGCCGCGCGCGCTCGGATGGGCGCGGGGAAGATGAGGTTGACGTCGGCAAGCGTGAACATGCTCGCCCCGTTTTTGAATCCCGCGCCCACGAGGATGACGAACATCATCCCGTAGAACGCCCCGGCCAGCGCCGGAAGCTCCCGCGCGTCGCGCGCCGCGCCCCCGTCCCCGCCGCCGCCCAGCAGCGCGACGGCGAACAGCGCGACCACCAGCACAAGATAGACGATCCGCGCCGGCTTGCGCACCAGTTCCTTCAGCTGCGCCTTCAGGCGCGTCATGAGCAGATAGACGAGCGCGCTCTTCATTTGGACGCCTCCCCGCCCTCGGTGATGGAAAAGAACATTTCCTCCAGCGAGCGCTCGCCGCCGTCGCCCTGCCGCTTTGTCGCGGCCAGGCGGCCGTGCATCATGATGTAGGCCGCGTCCCAGTAGTCCTCCACGCTGTCGATCATATGGGTGCTGATGAGCAGCGCCACGCCGTCCTCGCGCAGTTCCCGGAAGATCTCCTTCAATTCCTTGATGGCGTGGGGGTCGAGGCCGACCATCGGCTCGTCGAAGATGACGACGCGCGGGTGGTGTACCAGCTGGCAGCAGATGGACAGCTTCTGCTGCATGCCCTTGGAGAGCTCCTTGCCCAGTTTGTCGCGCTTGTCCCACATCTCGAAGCGGCGAAGCAGCGCCTCGCCGCAGCCGTCGTCCTCCATGCGCCAGGCGCGGCGCATGAACTCCAGGTGTTCCGAAACGGTCAAAAGGTCGTACACCGCCGGCATTTCCGGGATGTAGCCCAGCGCGCGCTTGGCCTCCAGCGTCTTGTTGCCGTGGCCGCAGATCCGAATCTCCCCCTCAAAGCGCAACAGCCCGGCGACGCACTTGATGAGCGTCGATTTGCCCGCGCCGTTCGGCCCCAGCAGCACTGCCAGCTCCCCGCCCGCAACGGCGAAGGAAACGCCGTCGTTGGCCAGCGTTTTGCCGTAGCGCTTGGAGACGTTTTCAATATTCAGCATACGTCTTTCCTCCTTGCGGCAAGAGTATACCAAAGGCGCGGCCGCATGGCAAGGGATCGCGGCCAAACCATACAGTTCCTTTACCCTGCGCCGCTTTCCGGCCGCTGAAAGCATCGCGCCTCCAAACGCGCGGGCGGCAGGCCCCGGGGCCTGCCGCCGTCTGTCTTTATTGGACGCCATTCGGAACGGAACGCAACATCCCCGCCCCGTCGCGGATGGGGCAGGGATGCGCCGCCTCCGGGCCGAAGGCGTTGGCCGCTATTGGACGCTGGAAATGGCCATGCTGGCCAGCGGCACGCCCTGCGCCCCCTGCGGGAACGTGGCCGCGCCGTTGCTCACCAGGCTGATGCAGCTGCCCGCGGCGGCGGCGACGATCGTCTGGCCGCTGAAACAGGCCGCGCCGCCCGCGCCGTCCAGCTGCACGGCCACCTCGCTTTCGCCGAGCCGCGCGCCGTTCAGGCGCAGGCCGATCACCGCGTCCGCCTGCGAAAGCGGCGGCGCGTTGAGCGAGTAGCTGACAAAGTAGGTACCGTCCTGGTTTACCTGCACGCCGCCCAGGCAGGGGGAGAAGCCCGCCCCGCCCTGCACGATGGCAAACGGCAGCGTACCGCCGTCCTGCAATGTGGCCGGGCCATAGGCGGCGAGCACGGCGTACCCGCCCGGCGCGGGCGTCTGGCCGCCGCATCCGCACCCGCACCCGCAATTGCATCCGCAACCGCAATCGCATCCGCACGCGCAGTCGTCCTCGGCGGAGGCCGTCACTTCCGCCAGACAGTCCGCGTCGCAGCACACGGCGGCGTAGCGGGGTTCGGGGTCAAGGGGCGTTTCGCAGCCGCAGCCGCACACGCAGACGCCGCCGCGCGCCGCCGTCCGGGCAGGGCAGGGCCCCTGGTAAAATACGCTGCCGCCGCAGACGCCGGGCACGGCGCGCAAAAGGCCGTAGCAGCCGCGCGCGTTGTTTTGTTGCCTGTACACGAAAATTTCTCCTTTCGCGGGGGTCTTTGGCGCGTGCGCGCCCTCCCCCCTGCATGCTATGCGCGCCGCGCCGCCGCCGTCCCTTGATTCTTAATCGAAAGGATGGTATACTGAAAATGGTATCGAATGCAAAGGAGGCGCGACATGCGTCAGGTAACGGACGTGCGCGAATGGCAGGACCGCCTGTATGCGCTCATGTGCCAGTTTGGGGACTTCTGCCAGGCCAACGGCCTGCGCTATCAGCTCTTTGGCGGCACGCTGCTGGGCGCGGTGCGCCATCAGGACTTCATCCCCTGGGACGACGACGTTGACCTGGCCATGCCCCGGCCCGATTACGACCGTTTCATCGCCCTGTACAAGCGCGCCCCCCTGCCGGGCACGCGGCTGGAATACAAGCACTTTGCCTTCCTCAAGCTCATCGACAGCGCGACCATGCGCAACGAGGACTTGCGCCGCCCCTACGTCTCCGGCGCGGATGTGGACATCTTCCCCATCGACGGCACCGACCTGGACAACGCCAACGTTTCCATGAAGGAGGCCTATATGCGCATCCGCCGCGAACACGCGCGGCTTGCGATGCTGCATCTCATCTCCAAAGACCCGGCGCTGTCCTTCTGGCGCAACCTTTTGCGCACGCTGCACCGCGTGACGGCGCGCTTCCCCTACTGGATGCTGCCGGCGGCGATGTTCTCCCGCCGCATCACGCGCTCGTTCGCCGTCTATCCGCCGGACGGCGCGCCCCGCGCCGGGGCGATGGCCACCTGGGGGCTGCCGGCGCTTTTGCCCAGCGAGGAGATCCTGCAGACGGTGGAGCTGCCCTTCCGCGACCGCACCTTCCCCTGCCCGCGCGGCTACGACAAGCTGTTGCGCCAGAAGTACGGGGACTATACCGTCGTCCCCAAGGCGCGCGACCGCCACGTGCACCCCGGGCGTCTCTATGTGGAGGACGGAAATGGACATTGATTTTGTGCTTCCCTGGGTGGACGGCTCCGACCCCGCCTGGCGCGCCGCGCGCGCGTGCTGCGCGGGCGCGGACGGCGACACGAGCGACGTGCGCTACCGCGACTGGGGCACGCTCAAATACTGGTTCCGCGCCGTGGACAGGTTCGCCCCCTGGGTGCGCCGCGTGCACTTTGTCACCTGGGGCCACCTGCCGGAATGGCTGGAGACGGGGGAGCCGCGGCTGCATATCGTCCGCCACGAGGACTATATCCCCAAACAATACCTGCCCACGTTCAGCTCCCACCCCATCGAGCTGAACATGCACCGCATAGACGGCCTGGCCGACCACTTCGTGTATTTCAACGACGATGTGTTCCTCACCGCGCCGGTGCGGCCGGAGGACTTTTTCCGCAAGGGGCTGCCGCGGGACACCTGCCGCTTCAGCGTGGTGCACCCGCGCTCGGCGGACGACATGTTCGCCCACATACTGGTCAACAACCTGGGCGTGATCAACCGCCACGTCAACCGCCCCATGTGCCGCAGGCTGCACGGCCCCAAGTGGTACAGCCTGAAAAACGGCGTGGGCAGCGTGGCGCGCTCCGTCTCGCTGAGCTTCTGGCCGTTTTTCACCGGCTTTGCTTCCCCGCACCTGGCCGTGCCCTATGAAAAGCGCACGCTCGAGGATCTGTGGAAGATGGACCCGCAGGCGCTGGACGCCACCTGCCGCCGCCCCTTCCGCACCATGGCGGACGTAAGCCAGCTGGCGGCGCGCTCCGTGCAGCTGGCGCTGGGGCGCTTCGAGCCCTCCAAACCCCTGGGCGTGGCCTTCTTCCCCGACGGCGAAAAGGGCGTCGGCCCGGCGGCCAGGGCCATCGCCCGGCAGAAATACCGCATGGTATGCGTCAACGACGAGGATTCCGGCTTTGACTTCGAGGCGGAAAAAAAGCGCCTCATCGCCGCGTTCGAGCGCATCTTGCCGGACAAGTGCCCCTTCGAGCGCTGAAGCACAAGGGAGGTTCTCTTTATGACCATTGGCTATACCGCCGGCGTGTTCGACCTGTTCCACATCGGCCATCTGACATTGCTTAAAAACGCCAAGGGGCTGTGCGACAAGCTCATCGTCGGCGTGACGGTGGACGAGCTGGTCACCTACAAGGGCAAGCGCGCCATCATCCCCTTCAGCGACCGCATCGAGATCGTGCGCAGCATCCGCTACGTGGACGCCGCCGTGCCCCAGTACGACATGGACAAACTGACCATGTGCAAAAAGCTGGGCGCGTCCATCCTCTTTGTCGGCGACGACTGGTACGGCACGGACAAGTGGCGCGAATACGAAAAGGAGTTCGCCAAAGCGGGCGTGCGCATCGTCTACTTCCCCTACACGCGCGGCGTATCCTCCACGCAGGTGAGCAAGGCGCTGGCCGCCGTGCGCGGCGAAACGGAGGAAGCAAAATGACCGTAGACCGCGTATACTGCATGAATTCCTTCCTCACCTACCGCACCATCCAGGACGGCGAATACGCCTTTGCCGACTGGCTGCCGGCGCGGCGCTTTTCCCTGCCGCCGCTGGAAGATCGCCTGCCCGTGCGCGACAGCGAAACGCTGGAAAACGAATTGCGGCGCGCCACGCAGGAAGCCTGCAAAGACGGCAAGGCGGCGCTGGCGCTCTCCGGCGGCATCGACTCGGCCTCCCTGGCGCGCTTCATGCCCAAAGGCTCCACGGCCTACACGTTCCGCTGCGTGGTGCCGGGCATGCAGGTGACCGACGAAAGCCCCGGCGCGGCGCGCTACGCCGAGGAATGCGGCCTCGACCACAGGATCGTGGACATCTACTGGGAGGACTTTGAAACGCTGACCCCCAGGCTGATGAAACGCAAGGGCATGCCCGTGCATTCCATCGAGATCCAGATCTACAAGGCGGCGCTACAGGCGAAGAAGGACGGCTTTGAGCGCCTGATTTTCGGCGAGACGGCCGACGTCATCTACGGCGGGCTGGACGGCCTGCTCTCCAGGGACTGGCTGGCCGGGGACTTCATCGAGCGCTTTGCCTTCGTGCCCGCGTGGAAGGTGCTGCGCGACGCGCGGCTGGTGATCAAGCCCATGCTCGCCTACGAGCGCGACGGGCACATCGACCCCCACGAGTTTATTTCGCAGTTTTTCATCCGCGAGGTCATCACCAGCTACTTCAACGCCTGCGGCTGCGCCGGCGTGGAGGCGACGCTGCCCTATCTGGGCACGTACCTTGCCGCGCCGCTGGACTACGCGCGCGTGCGCGCCGGGGAGAGCAAATACCTGGTGCGCGAGATGTTCCGCCGCCTCTACCCCGGCTTCGTCGCCCCGAAAAAGCTGCCCATGCCCCGCGCCACCAACGAATGGTTCCGCGACTGGAAGGGCCCTGTGCGCCCCGAGTTTCTGCCGCACTGCACCGACAACATGACCGGCGACCAGAAGTGGCTCGTCTACTGCCTGGAGATGTTTTTGGACCTGCTGGACACGAAATTTGCCGGGGTGGGATAAAAACCGGCCGTCCCGGCAGAAGGCGGCCGTCCCTTGCCGCCCTTTGCCGCGCCGCGCGCCCCTTTTCCGCCCAAAGGCGCGATTTTTTCACAATTCCACCCCTTGCGCGGCGGCTTTTTTTCTGATATAATATGGAATTGGCGCATCCTTGCCATGGCCCTGAGCGGCCACGGCCGAAGTCCATAAGGAGGTGAACGTTTCCCATGAACCAGTATGAAGTGATGTATGTGGTCGATGCCGCGCTGGAGGACAGCGCGCGCAACGAGCTGATCAACCGGTTTAACGAGCTCGTCGTCAAGAACGGCGGCGAAGTGGAGCGCGTCGATGAGTGGGGCAAGCGCCGTCTGGCCTACGCCATCAACTACAAGACCGAGGGCTACTATGTGCTGATGTACATCAAGGCCCCCGCCGACCTGCCCCGCGAGCTCGAGCGCAACCTGAAGATCTCCGACCAGGTGCTGCGCTATCTCGTCATCCGCTACGAGGGCGAGCTGCCCGCCAAGCGCGAGATGAACCGCCCCGTGCGCGAGAACGCCGAGGCTCCCGCCGCCGCGCCCGTCGCGCCGGTCGCGCCCGTTGTCGCCCCCGCGCCCGTAGAGGCCGAGGCCGCGAGCGCCGAGACCGCGGACGAGGAAGCCCCCGTTTCCGAGGCGGAATAAACAGGGCGGCCGACCCCGTCAAGGAGGTTGCAAGCCATGAACAAAGCTATTTTGATCGGGAACCTGACCAGGGATCCCGAAACGCGCACCACGGCCTCCGGCGTTACCATGTGCCAGTTCACCATCGCGGTCAACCGCCGCTTTGTGAACCAGCAGGGCGTGCGTGAAGCGGATTTCATTCCCATTGTCACCTGGCGGCAGACGGCGGAACTGTGCTCCCGCTATCTGTCCAAGGGCCGCAAAGTCGCGGTGGAAGGCGTCATTCAGGTCCGTTCCTATGATGCGCAGGACGGCTCGAAGCGCTATGTCACCGAAGTGGTGGCCGACAATGTGGAGTTCCTTTCCTCGCCGCAGGACGACCGCCAGCAGCGCGCGGACAACCCGCCGCCGCCCAGCGAGCCCAGCGGCTATACGCCCGACCAGGACGCCTTTACCGACGTGGACGACGAATTGCCGTTCTGAGGCGTCAGCACCATCATTCAAGGAGGAAAACAGCAATGTCTGAAGATAGAGGCGAACGGGTACGCCGCCCCCGCGGCCGCAAGCCCCGCCGCAAGGTCTGCCAGTTCTGCGTGGATAAGGTCCAGCACATCGACTACAAGGACATGGTGCGCCTGCGCATGAAGTACACCAGCGAGCGCGGCAAGATCCTGCCCCGCCGCATGACCGGCACCTGCGCCAAGCACCAGCGCCAGCTGTCCACGGCCATCAAGCGTGCCCGCGTGATCGCGCTGCTGCCCTACGTTTCCGAATGACCCGGCAATGCCGGCGCATCCCCGCCCCGTCGCAAAGGGGGGCGGGGATGCCGCGTTTTCAGCGGCGGCGCCGCCGCCGTCATATTGTTTTTACTTGACAGAAAGCCTGTCCGATGGTAAGATAAAATGGTTTGGATGCCGGAAAAATCGAAAGGGGAGGAAGCGCCATGCTGGAGCTGGAAAAGCTGAAGAATGCCGATAAGATCGTCGGTACGCGCCGCCTCCTCCGCGCCATTGCCGCCGGGGAAGTGTCCGAGGCGTATCTGGCCATGGACGCCGACCTCTTCATCGCCCGGCAGGTGCGTTCGGCCTGCGAACAGGCGGGCGTGCGCCTTGTCGAGGCAAGCTCCATGAAGGCGCTCGGCCAGGCCTGCGGCATTGAGGTCAAAACGGCCTCCGCCGGTATCCGCAAGTAACAACGCTATTGCCTTCCAGGGTTGCGGAAGTGTATATAGAGGCAGGGACGGCCTCGCGGCCACCCCAAGGGACCCAAACCACTCAGGAGGTGCTTCTATACCATGCCGACGATCAATCAGTTGATCCGCAAGGGTAGGGAGAAAGTTACCAGCAAGTCGAATTCGCCCATTCTGCAGAATTGCCCGCAGAAGCGCGGCGTCTGCCTGTCTGTCAAGACGCAGACCCCCAAGAAGCCGAATTCCGCGCTGCGTAAGATCGCCCGTGTTCGTCTGACGAACATGATCGAAGGTACCTGCTACATCCCCGGTATCGGCCACAACCTGCAGGAGCACTCGGTTGTGCTGATCCGCGGCGGCAAGGTGCGCGATCTGCCTGGCGTGCGCTACCACATCATCCGCGGCACGCTCGACGCCGCGGGCGTTGCCAAGCGCATGCAGGGTCGCTCCCTCTACGGCGCCAAGCGGCCCAAGAAGTAACGGGGGTACGCCCCTATCGGGTTTTTGAAAGTTATCGGCAGCCCAAGCCCAGCAGATTTGCGCGCACGCCATTTGGAACGTGGGAGCGCGCGCGAAAAAGCGCGGCAGGGGCAGGATGCGCGGGGACGCGCCAACATCCCCCGCCCGCGCCGGTACGCCCAGCGTTTCTTTGTCGCTTACGTCTTTGATACGATTTAGGAGGGACTACAATGCCCAGACGTGGATTTATCCCGAAGCGCGAAGTGCTTCCGGATCCTGTATACGGAACCGTGGTCGTGACCAAGCTCATCAACCAGATCATGTACGACGGCAAGCGCGGCTGCGCGCAGGCCGTGTGCTACGAGGCGTTTGAACAGGTCGCCCAAAAGACCGGCCAGGACGCCATGGAGGTCTTTAACCAGGCCATCGCCAACATCATGCCTTCCCTCGAGGTCAAGGCCCGCCGCGTCGGCGGCACCACCTATCAGGTGCCGATCGAGATCCGCCCGGAGCGCCGGCAGACGCTGGCCCTGCGCTGGCTGGTGATGTTCGCCCGCAAGCGCGGCGAGCGCAATATGTCCGACAAGCTGGCCGGCGAGATCATGGACGCCGCCAACAACACCGGCAACGCCGTCAAGCGCCGCGAGGATATGCACAAGATGGCCGAGGCCAACAAGGCTTTCGCGCATTACCGCTGGTAATTTACGGCACGCAATTTCCCTGTTTCAGCGCGCGGCTTGATGGTCGCGCGCTGAAAGCGGCTATACGGGGCATGTTAAGAGATGTACACGCCCGTCAAGGCCGTGTTAAACCATGGACGATTCTGAAAGAAAGCGAGAAATTTTCGTGGCTAGAACGCATACCCTGGATCACGTCCGCAACATAGGCATCATGGCGCACATCGACGCCGGCAAGACCACCACCACCGAGCGCATCCTCTTCTATACGGGCAGGACGCACCGCCTCGGCGAGGTGCACGAGGGCATGGCGACCATGGACTGGATGGAGCAGGAGCAGGAGCGCGGCATCACCATCACTTCCGCCGCCACCACCTGCGAATGGCGCGGACATCAGATCAACATCATAGACACGCCCGGCCACGTTGATTTCACCGTGGAGGTCGAGCGTGCGCTGCGCGTGCTGGACGGCGCCGTGGCGGTGTTCTGCGCCAAGGGCGGCGTGGAGCCCCAGTCCGAGACCGTCTGGCGGCAGGCGACGAAGTACCGCGTGCCGCGTCTGGCCTATGTCAACAAGATGGACATCGTCGGCGCGGACTTCTATCGCGTGGTCTCCATGATGAAAGAGCGCCTGCAGGCCAACGCCGTGCCCATCCAGCTGCCCATTGGCGCCGAGGCCGATTTCCGCGGCCAGATCGACCTTCTGAAGATGAAGGCAGAGATCTATACGGACGATCTGGGCAACACCATCGACGAGACCGAGATCCCCGCCGACCTCAAGGACGCCGCCGAGGAAGCCCGCGCCACGCTTGTCGAGGCCGTAGCCGAGACCGACGACGAACTGATGGAAAAGTACCTGAACGGCGAGGAACTTTCCCACGAGGAACTGATGGCCGGCATCCGCAAGGCCACCATCGCCGGCACCATGACCCCCGTCCTCTGCGGCACCAGCTACCGCAACAAGGGCGTGCAGCCGCTTCTGGACGCCATCGTCGATTTCCTGCCCTCGCCGCTGGACATCCCGCCGGTGGAAGGCACGAAGAAGAACTCCGACGAAGTCGTCACCCGCAAGGCGGACGATAAAGAGCCCTTCAGCGCCCTGGCGTTCAAGATCATGGCCGATCCCTTCGTGGGCAAGCTGGTGTTCTTCCGCGTCTATTCCGGGTCGCTGAAGTCGGGCAGCTACGTCTACAACTCCACCAAGGGCAAGCGCGAGCGCATCGGCCGCATACTGCGCATGCACGCCAACCACCGCGAGGAGATGGACGAGATCTACGCCGGCGACATCGCCGCCGCCGTGGGCCTCAAGGAAACCACCACCGGCGATACGCTCTGCACGGAGGGCAACCCCATCATCCTCGAGAGCATGGAGTTCCCCGAGCCGGTCATCCGCGTGGCCATCGAGCCCAAGACCAAGGCCGGCCAGGACAAGATGAGCCTGGCGCTCATCCGTCTGGCCGAGGAGGACCCCACCTTCAAGACCTACACCGACGAATCCACCGGCCAGACCATCATCGCCGGCATGGGCGAGTTGCATCTGGAGATCATCGTCGACCGCCTGCTGCGCGAGTTCCGCGTCGAGGCCACGGTCGGCAAGCCGCAGGTGGCCTACAAGGAGTGCATCCGCCGCCCGGCCAAGGCCGAGGCGCGCTACGTGCGCCAGACCGGCGGCCACGGCCAGTACGCCCACTGCGTCATCGAGATCGCCCCGCGCGAGCCGGGCTCGGGCTACGAATTCGTCAACAAGATCGTCGGCGGCGTCATCCCCAAGGAGTTCATCGCCCCCATCGACCAGGGCATCCGCGAGGCGGCCCAGAGCGGCCTGCTCTCCGGCCACGAAGTGGTGGACTTCTCCGCCACGCTGCTGGACGGCTCCTACCACGAGGTCGACTCCAGCGAAATGGCGTTCAAGATCGCCGGTTCCATGGCCTTCAAGGACGCGCTGGCCAAGGCGGACTGCGCGCTGCTCGAGCCGATGATGAAGATCGAAGTGGTCGTGCCGGACGAGTACATGGGCGACGTGCTGGGCGATATCACCGCCCGCCGCGGCCGCGTCACCGGCATGGACATGCACGCCGGATTGCATTCCATCGACGGCCTGGTGCCGCTCTCGGAGATGTTCGGCTACGCCACCGACCTGCGCTCCAAGACGCAGGGGCGCGGCACCTATACCATGCAGTTTGCCCACTACGAAGAAGTCCCCAACAGCATTGCCGACAAGATACTCGGTAAAAAGCATTGATCTTAGGAGGAAAGAACCATGGCGAAGGCAAAATTTGAGCGCACGAAGCCGCATGTAAACATCGGCACGATCGGCCACGTGGACCACGGCAAGACCACCCTGACGGCTGCGATCACGATGGCGCTGTCCCAGCAGGGCAAGGCGGCGGCCATGCGCTATGACGAGATCGACAAGGCGCCGGAAGAGAAGGCGCGCGGCATCACGATCAACACGGCGCACGTGGAGTACGAGACGGACAAGCGTCACTATGCGCACGTGGACTGCCCCGGCCACGCCGACTACGTGAAGAACATGATCACGGGCGCTGCGCAGATGGACGGCGCGATTCTGGTCGTGTCGGCTGCGGATGGCCCGATGCCGCAGACCCGCGAGCACATCCTGCTGGCCCGTCAGGTGGGCGTGCCGTACATCATCGTCTTTATGAACAAGACGGACCAGGTGGACGACGAGGAGCTGCTGGAGCTTGTCGAGATGGAGATCCGCGAGCTTCTGAACGAGTACGATTTCCCGGGCGACGACATCCCGGTGATCAAGGGTTCCGCCCTGTTGGCTTTGGAAGCGCTGACGGCTGGCAAGAACGCGACGGAAGCGCCGGAGTGCAAGTGCATTTTCGAGCTGATGGACGCTGTGGACTCCTACATTCCGGATCCGGAGCGCGACACGGACAAGCCGTTCCTGATGCCTGTTGAGGACGTGTTCTCGATCACGGGCCGCGGCACGGTGGCGACGGGCCGTGTGGAGCGCGGCATGGTGAAGGTTGGCGACCAGGTAGAGATCGTCGGCCTGAGCGATGAGAAGCGCACGACGGTTGTGACTGGCGTCGAGATGTTCCGCAAGCTGCTGGACTTTGCCGAGGCGGGCGACAACATCGGCGTGTTGCTGCGCGGCGTGCAGCGCACGGAGATCGAGCGCGGCCAGGTGCTGGCGAAGCCGGGCAGCATTCATCCGCACACGCACTTCATGGGTCAGGTGTACGTGCTGACGAAGGAAGAAGGCGGGCGTCACACGCCGTTCTTCAACGGCTATCGTCCGCAGTTCTACTTCCGCACGACGGACGTGACGGGCAACATCAAGCTGCCGGAAGGCGTTGAGATGGTGATGCCTGGCGACAACATCGACATGGAGATCACGCTGATCACGCCGATCGCGTGCGAAGAAGGCCTGCGTTTCGCTATCCGCGAAGGCGGCCGCACGGTCGGTTCCGGCGTCGTGACGAAGATCCTCGAGTGACCGCAGTGCCCGGCAGTGCCGGGAGCCAGAGCCTTCGGCTCGAGGTCGACAAACGCCCGCCCCACGAGCAGGGGGCGGGCGTTCTGCGTTTTTGTTCCGAATGGGGCGAAGGCGGGAACAGACGGCGGCAAGCCCACGAGCAGGGGCTTGCCGCCTGCGGGTCGGCAGTGCCGGGAGCCGGGACCTTCGTCTTGGAGCCGACAAGCGCCCGCCCACGAGGCCGGCAGTGCCGACGGCCGGAGCTGCCGCCGATGAGCGACAAACGCCCGCCCCACGAGCAGGGGGCGGGCGTTCTGCGTTTTCGTTCCGAATGGGGCGAAGGCGGGAACAGACGGCGGCAAGCCCACGAGCAGGGGCTTGCCGCCTGCGGGTCGGCAGCGTCGGTGGCCGGGACCTTCGGCTTGGAGCCGACAAGCGCCTGCCACGCCGTGGCGCGGACGCCGCCCCCTCCATCCGCATTGTATCACAGCCGCGGCCCGTCCGCAAGGGGCGCGCCTGCCGCTATCGACAGGGACGCGCGCCTGTGGTATAATGGCCGTGTGCCAGGGGCGGCGTCTTGGCCGTCCGGGCAACGGATGGCGCCGCTTCGCCCGGATGGGCGCGCATACCCGCGGGCGTCGGGCGCGGGCGTGCGGGCGCGCCCCGGACGGTTTGCGGGGGGGCGGTATTGCCGGACGCAAGGAGGCGGCCATGGACACGATCTATCTTTACGCGCTCAATGTATCCGCGCTGGACGCGGACAGCGCCGTGTGGGAGGCGTTGGCCAGCGCCGACCGCCGCGCGCGCATGGCGGCGCTCAAGCGCCTGGACGACCGCCGCCGCTCGCTGGGGGCGGAACTGGCGCTGCACGCGGCGCTCTCCCGGCATCTCAAGGGCTACGCGCCCCCGGCGGACTATATGCGCCTGCCGGGCGGCAAGCCTGTGCTGCGGGACGGGGAGGGCTGGCACATCAGCCTCGCCCACGCCGGGGACTGGGCGGTATGCGCCCTGCACCGCGCGCCGGTGGGCGTGGACGTGGAGCGCAAGTGTCGCGCTTCGGCCATCCCCGTGCGCGAATGGGTGGGCGTGGAGAGCTATCTGAAACTCACGGGCGCGGGGCTGGCCGGGGGCTTCCGCACGCTCTGCGCGGGGGAGACGGAGATCTTCCGCCTGGGCGCGCGCGTGGCCTGTCTCGCCCGCGGCGAGGTGGGCGATTGTCTGCTCTGCGCCGCCACGGACGCCCCCGCCGCGCTGCATATAGAGACCGTCGCCCCCGCCGCGCTGGTGTGACGGCCGGGAATTTAACCTCCGCGCCCCTTTACAAATGCCGACTTCCCGCTATAATATTGGTAGAAACGCCTTGAAGGGGACTGCCTCCGCATCCCCCTTCCCCAAGCGAGCCGGGGCTGGTGCGAGCCCGGTGGAAGGACGCGGAGGGGATCGCCCCGGAGCGGCAGGCCGAACGCCCCATGCCAGTAGGCCGCGCCGGGTACGCCCGTTACAGCGCAGGCGCGTTTTTGCGCGCCGTGAGCGGGCGCTTTGCGCCAACTTGGGTGGTACCGCGATGACCTCGTCCCAAACCGGGACGGGGCGTATTTTTTGGAGGAGTGGTCGCATGTTTGAAAAAGTCTCCCCTGATCTCGATTTTGTCAAGCGCGAAGTCGAGACCGTCCATTTCTGGAAGAAGCACGACATCTTTGAAAAGTCCATCAAAAACCGCGAGGGCGGCGAGGAATTCTCCTTCTTCGACGGCCCGCCCACGGCCAACGGCAAGCCCCACATCGGCCATATCGAAACCCGCGCCATCAAGGACCTCATCCCCCGCTACCAGACCATGAAGGGCAAGCACGTTCTGCGCAAGGCCGGCTGGGACACCCACGGCCTGCCCGTGGAGCTGGAAGTGGAAAAAATGCTCGGCCTGGACGGCAAGGAGCAGATCGAGGGCTACGGCATCGAGCCGTTCATCCAGGAGTGCAAAAAGTCCGTCTGGAAGTACAAGGGCGAGTGGGAACGTATGTCCGACCGCGTCGGTTTCTGGGCCGACATGGACAACCCCTACATCACCTATGACAACAACTACATCGAATCCGTCTGGTGGTCCTTAAAGCAGGTGGCCGACAAGGGGCTGCTCTACAAGGGCCACAAGGTGGTGCCCTACTGCCCGCGCTGCGGCACGGCGCTTTCCTCCCACGAAGTCTCCCAGGGCTACAAGACGGTGACGGAGAAGTCTGCCTTCGTGCGCTTCAAGGTCAAGGGCGAGGAAAACACCTGGCTCTACGCCTGGACGACCACGCCCTGGACGCTGCCCAGCAACGTCGCCCTCTGCGTCAACCCCGACGAGATCTACGCCCGCTTCGACTATGACGGCCGCACCATCATCATGGCGCAGGCGCTCATCCACGCCGTGCTCGGCGAGGACGTGGCCGTGGCAAACCTCTCCCTCATCAACGGCCGCGACCTGGTGGGCATGGAATACGAGCCCCTGTTCGACTTCCAGAAGCCGCTGGTCAACAAGCCCGCCTGGCGCGTGGTGGCCGATTCCTACGTCACCATGACCGACGGCACCGGCATCGTCCATCAGGCCCCGGCCTTCGGCGAGGACGACGCCCGCGTCGGCCGCGAGAACGACCTGCCCTTCCTCCAGCTGGTGGACACCCGCGGCCGCATGGCCAAGGAGACGCCCTGGGCGGGCACGTTTGTAAAAGACGCCGACCCCCTCATCCTCAAGGACCTCGAAGAGCGCGGATTGCTCGTCAAGGCGGAGGAGTTCACCCACGATTACCCCTTCTGCTGGCGATGCGACACGCCGCTCATTTACTACGCCCGCGCCACCTGGTTCATCCGCATGACGGCGGTCAAGGAGCAGCTGCTCGCCTCCAACCGCTCCGTCAACTGGATGCCGGACAACATCAAGGAAGGCCGCATGGGCAACTTCCTGGAAAACGTGATCGACTGGGGCCTCTCCCGCGAGCGCTACTGGGGCACGCCGCTGCCCGTGTGGGTGTGCGAGTGCGGCCACACGCACGTCATCGGCTCGCGCAAGGAACTGGAGGAGCTGGGCCACGACGTGCCGCACGACCTCGAACTGCACCGCCCCTACATCGACCAGGTGACCATCACCTGCGAAAAGTGCGGCAAGGAGATGCACAGAACGCCCGAGGTCATCGACTGCTGGTACGATTCCGGCTCCATGCCCTTTGCCCAGTACCACTACCCCTTTGAGCACGAGGACCTGTTCAAGGAGACGTTCCCGGCCAACTTCATCTCCGAGGCCATCGACCAGACCCGCGGCTGGTTCTATACGCTTTTGGCCATCTCCACGCTGCTGTTTGGCCGCGCGCCGTTTGAAAACTGCGTGGTGCTCGGCCACGTGCAGGACGAGAACGGCCAGAAGATGTCCAAGCACAAGGGCAACGTCGTAGACCCGTGGGATGTGCTGGACAAGCAGGGCGCGGACGCGGTGCGCTGGTACTTCTACGCCGCCGCCTCGCCGTGGCTGCCCAAGCGCTTCTCCGGCGCGCTGGTGGGCGAGATGCAGCGCAAGTTCATGGGCACGCTGTGGAACACCTACGCCTTCTTCACGCTCTACGCCTCCATCGACGGCTACGACCCGGTGAAGCAGAAGGCGAAGGCCGGGGACTTCTCGCTGATGGACAAGTGGGTGCTCTCCAAACTGCAGTCGCTCATCCAGTTCGTCGACGAGGGCCTCGCCGAGTACAGGATCACCGAAACCGCCCGCGCCATCGCCGCCTTTGTGGACGAATTGTCCAACTGGTACGTGCGCCGCTGCCGCGAGCGCTTCTGGGGCAAGGGCCTCGAGGGCGACAAGCTGGCCGCGTTTGAGACGCTGTATACCGTGCTGACCACGCTCTGCGGCCTCTGCGCGCCCTATATCCCCTTCATGACGGAGAACATGTACCAGAACCTGGTGGTCAACAACATCCCCGGCGCCAAGGAGTCCGTGCACCTGACCGACTTCCCCAAAGCGGACATGTCGCTGGTGGACAAGGAACTCGAGGACGACATGGAGGCCGTCATCGCCATCGTGCAGCTGGGCCGCGCCTGCCGCAGTGCCGCCAACATGAAGGTGCGTCAGCCCGCGCGCGCCCTCTACGTCAAGGGCGCGAAGCTGCCCGAGGCCATGGCCGCGCTCATCGCCGACGAATTGAACGTCAAGCGCGTGGAATTTGTCGACGACGCCCGCGCCTTCACCAGCTACAAAATCAAGCCGCAGTTGCGCACGCTTGGCCCGCGCTACGGAAAGCTGCTGGGCAAGATCAGCGCCTACCTCGCCCAGGCCGACGGCAACGACGTGGTGGACACCTTCGACCGCGGCGAAGCGCTGACCTTCGACGTGGACGGCGTCGCCGTGAAGCTTTCCCGCGAGGACACGCTCATCGAGCCGATGCAGAAGCCCGGCTTCATGGCCGAGAGCGAGGGCGATCTGACCGTGGTGCTGGACACCAACCTCACCCCGGAACTGATCGAGGAGGGCTTCGTGCGCGAGGTCATTTCCAAGATCCAGACCATGCGCAAGGAGGCGGGCTACGAGGTGACCGACCGCATCACCGTCACCTGCGCCACGGATGAAAAACTGGCCGGCATCATCGCCCGCGGCGAAAAGGAGATCTGCCGCGCCGTGCTGGCCGAGAAGCTGGAAATGGGCACGCCCGCTTCGGACGCCTACGTCAAGGAATGGAACATCAACGGCGAAAACGCCGTGCTCGCCACCCGCAAAGTGTGAGCCTGAACAACGCGCCGCCGCCCCGCATCCGCAGGGGCGGCGGTTTTTTCTGCCCCGTTTACGTCCATTCGCGCAGAAAAACGTCCACTCGCGCAAAAACTATTGTGTTTTGGCGGAAGATACGGTATCATGGATACAGGCAGACACAGGGCGCGCCCGCAAATTCCGACGCGCCGCGTAAAATTTTGCCGGAGGGGTTGACAAACATGCCAGGGACGGCTATGCTCAGGCAGGCAGGATAAGCCTGTCCTTTTTTGGCGTTTCCGGCAGTATGGAGCCGCCGCACAGGGGCCGCAACGGGCCTCTGCGCGGCGGCTTGTTTGTCTGAAGGGAACCACCAAAGGAGGCGGAATATGAAAAAGAAGTTTTGGATCATGGCGATATTGGCCGCCGCGTTGATCCTGCTGCTGGGCGCGGCGGCGCTGGCGGAGGACGTTTGCCCGGAGTGCGGGGCGGAACTGCACACGCAGCAGTGGTACTACGTCGGGGAAGAGGGTCATGAAAGATACGTGAATTGCCCGAACTGCGGCTATGAAGGCACACAAACCGGCCCCCATCAGGGCGGCGCGGCGACCTGTACAAAAAGGGCGGTGTGCTCTGTCTGCAACGGAGAATACGGCGATCTGGCGGCGCACAGCTTCACAGGCAAGGCTTCTGACAAGCAGGCCAGCCCCGCCACCTGCACCGCAGCCGCGACATACTATGTGCAGTGCGACAACTGCGACGCGGTGAGCGAGACGGAGACGGTTTCTGTTGGCGACCCGATGGGCCACGACTACAGCGGCGCGCCCGCGACCTGCACAGAGCCGCAGGTCTGCGCACCGAGGGCTGCGGCGTTGTGCTGGACGGGGCCAAGGGCCACGACTACAGCGGCGCGCCCGCGACCTGCACAGAGCCGCAGGTCTGCGCCCGCGAGGGCTGCGGCGTAGTGCTGGACAGCGCCAAAGGCCACACCGAAGTCACCGACGCGGCGGTCGCGCCGACGTGCACGGCCACCGGCCTGACAGAGGGCAAGCATTGCGAGGTCTGCGGCACAGTACTCGTCGCGCAGGAAGTCGTTCCCGCGAACGGCCACACCGAAATCATCGACGCAGCCGTCGCCCCGACCTGCACGGAAACCGGCCTCACGGAAGGCAAGCACTGTTCCGTCTGTAATACGGTGCTCGTCGCGCAGGAAGTCGTTCCCACGACCGGCCACGACTATAAGGCCGCCGTCAAGGCTCCCACCTGCACGGAGGGCGGCTATACCACCTACACCTGCGCAAACTGCAAGGCCAGCTATACGGCCGACGAGACGTCCCCGCGTGGCCACTGGTTCGCCCCCTGGACGCCGGACGGCGAGGACACGCACAGCGCCCTCTGCCGCAGGGACGGCTGCGGGCATACCGGCACGGCCGCCTGCGAATGGTTTATCTGGCAGCTGCCCGCCTTGGACGCGGAGGAAGGCTATACGTTCACCTTCTGCCCCGTGTGCGGCGAAGTGGACGACGGCGCGCGGCTGCTGCTGGCGGAGATGGTGCGCGTCGAGGCATTGACCGATGAACTGCCCCGCGGCGAGATCGTCCTGCGCCTGGGCGAACTGGCAAACGGCGAAACGATCCTGAGCGTGGGCTTTGAATACAGCGGCGAACTGACCCGGCCCGCGGGCGAAGTGAAGATCACCGTTCCCGCCGCGCTGCTGGAGGGCTATGCGCTCTCGCTGCTGAACGCGGGCGGCGTCCCTGCCTCCGCCGGGGCGCTTTTCCGAAGGAACAAACCTTCCGCAACAGGGCGGTCGCGGAATATTTGGAAGCTTTTCCTTTTCCGCCTTGATTTTTCCGCCGGCGCGGGTATGATGGAATACAGGGATTTTTGAATGCCTTTTGGCAGTTTTTGGGAACCCGCGCCGCCCGCGGCGCGTCCAAAAAGGGAGCTACAAAAGCCTTTGCGGGAAGGGAAGATATACGCATGAATATGAGAAATGGCCGCAACGCGCGTCGCCGGCATGCGCCGCGCTACAGCCGCCGTAAAGATTCGCCCCTGCCGTTGATCCTCATCGCGGCGGGCACGCTTCTGGTCATACTGCTGGCCGTCCTCATCCCCCGCTGCGCCTCGGGCGGCGGGGATGAAAGCGTGCCGGCCTGGTCGCCGGTGGAGGCGACGCCCACATTGGCGCTTATCGCGCCCACCTCCACGCCCACGGCCACGGCCACCCCCACGCCCGCGCCCACGGTGGAGGCGACGCTTGCCGCGCCCACCAGCGAATCGCTCAGCGACGACGCCTACGCCGCCGACGAAGTGCACGGCCCGCGCCCCACGGCGGAGGCGGACGGCTACCTGCCCGTCTTTTCCAAGGCGGACACTACGGAAAAGATCATCGCCATCACCGTGGACGACTGCAACCAGACGGAGAACCTGCGCCAGATCGTGCAGTGCGCCATCGACAACGGCGGCAAGCTGACCATCCTGCCCATCGGCCAGAACCTCGAGCGCGAGAGCCTCAAGGAAGTGATCCGCTACGCCTACGAAAACGGCATGGAGCTGGAGAACCACACCTACACCCACCCGGCCTTCTACCGCATGAGCACGGAGGACATGGCCCGGGAGATCTACATGAACAACCGCATCGTCAGCGAAACGTTGGGCGTCAACTATCAGATGCACTTCATGCGCACGCGCGGCGGCGACAACCGCCACGACCTGCGCACGCATCAGTACATCGAAAAAATGGGCTACTACGGCATGGCGCACTGGACGCTGAGCGGTTCCTCCTCCAGCGTCGACGAGCTCAAAAGCCAGCTCGCGCCGGGCAACATCTACCTGTTCCACACCACGGACACCGACCGCTCGCTGCTGCTGGGCTTCATCCCCTACGCCACGCAGCAGGGCTACCGGCTGGTGACGCTCAACGAGATGTTCGGCTACCCGGAAAACGAGACTTCGCCGCTGACCGAGGCCGACATGCCCGAGCCCGACCCCTACGTGATCGAGGAATACAAGCTGGTCAACAAGAAGAACAACTACATCTACGACGTCTACCTCATCCAGCAGCGCCTCATCGAGCTGGGCTGGCTGGACAGCAAGGCCGACGGCGTCTATGGCGACGCCACCTACAAGGCCGTGGGCTACTTCCAGAAGGCCATCGGCATGGAGCCCAACGGCGACGCCACGCCCGAGACGCAAAAGGCGCTCTTTGCCGACGACGCGCCGCGCTCCAACGACGGCAAGACCGCCGTCGGCGGCGCGCGTACGCTCGCTTCGCAGACCGTCACCCAGGCCGCCACGCCCACGCCGACCTCTGTCGCTCCCCTGCGCACCACCGCCCCGCGCGGCGTGCAGCCCGGCCCGACGGTGGATATGACGCTGTTTGGCTAGCGATGCGCGCAAAAGCGCCGCCCCGCGATCTTGCGGGGCGGCGCTCTGCCATTGGAAAACTATGCAAACAGCTCCGCAGCTGGGGCAAGGCCGCCGGTAAAGGACGAAAGCCCCATCAAATGACCGATGTAGCCGACGAACGAAAGATTATACCACTTCTCGCCATAGCGGGCGACGTCCATGCACTGGTACCATTCCTCGCCGCCAATATCCAATTTGGCGACCACGCTCACGATCTCGTCGCAGCCGTAGCTCGCCGCCTGCCGGGCGATATTTTCCTGGTTTCTCTCGTTAAGATACATATCAGACAGCTCCACGGGCTCGACAAACTCCACGACCTTCATCTTCTGCCACAGCGCGGCGGCGTCGTTTTCCGCCAGCCCTGCGAGGAACGCCTCCACAGCGCCGTCTTCGCTCAAAACGACCGCAGCGCCATCGAACGCCTCATATCCCTCCGGCCAGGAAAACAGCATCCACTGGTAAGCGAGGCTCTCCGCCAGCTGCCCGTAGCGCGCCGCCACCGCCACCTGCCGCTGATAGTCCCCGCCCAGCGGCATGCGCATCCCATAACTGGGCTGAAAGACCCCCATCCGCGCAAGGTCCGCATGCGCGTCCATCTCCGCAACATACGTCTCGATGGCGAATGTGGCGAGCATGCCCTCGACGTCGCCATTCTTCATCGCTTCCAGATAGGCCGTCACCGCTTCCTCGGCGCTGCCAAAGCCGGGGCCTTCCAAAGCGCCGGCCTCCGTCCCCTCGCCCAGCGCCGGAGCCGCCGCCAGCACAAGCGCCAGCAGGCAGATGAGCAGTTTCTTCATACAGCATCCTCCCCCGTTTTTCCTTATTGTAACACGGGCGTGGGGAGGGTGTCAACGAACCGGCAGGGCGTTGAAAAGGCCCGCAGCCATGCTTTTCCGGCTCGCGGGCTTTCCCGGCGTTTTGCCGCTCTGCCGCTTTGTCAACATCCTGCGAAACGATCACCCCTCCGGCAATTCCCCGAAAAAGCTGATCTCCGCCGGGCCGCTGACGATGACGTGGCCGCTCTTGCCGAACTTGAACAGCAGCCGCCCGCCGGGCAGCAGCACTTCCGCCTTTTCCCGCAGATGCCCCAGATGCACGCCCGCCGCGAAGGCCGCCGAGGCGCCGGTGCCGCAGGCCAGCGTCGGCCCCGCGCCGCGCTCCCAGACGCGCACTTCCGCCCGCGTGGGCGTCAGCGCGCGGCAGAACTCCACGTTCGTGCGCTTGGGGAAGTGCGGGTGGCGCTCCACGCAGGGGCCGAAGTGTTCAAATTCCACGTCCCCGGGGAAGAGCTCGTAGGTCACGGCGTGGGGGTTGCCCATGTCCACGGTGAGGAAGGACGTCTCGCGGCCGCCTAAGTCGATCTTCACCGTTTCGCCCAGCTTTGCCTCGCCCATGTCCGCCGCCACGGAGGCCACGCGGCCGTTCTGAACGCTGACGCGCAAGGGCTTAATGCCGCCGAGCGTCTCCACGCTCATGCAGTCGCCCTGCACCGCGCCGGTTTCGTAAAGGTATTTGCCCACGCAGCGCAGGGCGTTGCCGCACATCTCCGCCTCGCTGCCGTCGGGGTTGAAGATGCGCATGCGCGCGTCGCAGCTTTCGGAGGGCAAAATCAGCACCAGCCCGTCGGCGCAAACGCCGAAGTGCTTTTGGCAGAGTTTTTGCGCCAGCGCCGTGGGGCCGTTTGCCTCCACGCGCCGGGCGTCATCGCCGCCGAAAAAGACAAAATCGTTGCCCAGGCCGTGCATTTTGACGAATTTCATTCGAACATCCCCCGCTTCTTTCCTTCCGTCTATTATACCAAAAGGCGGGCGCTTTGCCAAGGCGCGCAAAACACATTTGCGCTTGTCTGCGCCCGGCCGGGGGGCTATAATAAAAAGGAATGCGTGAAGAACGGAGGATGGCAATGATGGAAGAACGGGGAACGTGGTGGCGGGACGCGAAATTCGGCATGTTCATCCACTGGGGATTGTACGCGCTGCCGGCGGGCAGCTACGCCGGGCGCGAAAGCGGCGGCAACGCCGAGTGGATCATGCACGATCTGCACATACCGCCGGAGGAATACCGAACCCTCGCCGGGCGCTTTGACCCGGTGGACTTTGACGCGGACGCCATCGTCCGCCTCTGCCGCGAGGCGGGCATGCGCTATCTCGTCTTTACCGCCAAGCACCACGACGGCTTTGCCATGTACCATTCCCACGCGAGCCGCTACAATATCGTGGACGCGACGCCCTTTGGCCGGGATGTGGCCATGGAACTCAAACACGCCTGCGACCGCCACGGCGTGCGCCTGTGCTTTTACTATTCGCAGGCGCAGGACTGGGACTGCCCCGGCGGGCTGGAGGAGGGCAAGGCCGTACCCCCGGAGGCGTTTCAGGGCTACCTTGAAGAAAAGTGCGTGCCGCAGGTGCGCGAACTGCTGGAGGGCTACGGCCCGCTGGGCCTGATCTGGTACGACACGCCCATGGACATGCCGCGCGCGGACTGCCTGCGCATGCGCGACCTTGTGCGGACTTTGCAGCCGGACTGTCTGGTCAGCGGCCGCGTGGGCCACGCGCTGGGCGACTACATGACCACCGGCGACGACTTCATCCCCCTGCTGGCCTACGGCCGCCCCTTCGAGGTGCCCGCCACCATGAACGGCACCTGGGGCTACGCCGCGGGGCGCAGGCGCTGGAAGCGGCCGGAGGCGATGGTGCGCGATCTGGTGCGCGTGGTCAGCCGGGGCGGCAATTACCTGCTCAACGTCGGCCCGGACGCGCGGGGCAACCTCCCCCGGGAAAGCGTGGAGGCGCTGCGCGCCATGGGCGAATTCATGCGCCTGAACGGGGAGAGCATCTATGGAACGCGCCCCGTGCCCACCTATCCCTACGACATCGAGTGGGGCTACTTCACCGCCAAGCCGGGCAAACTGTACATCCACGTGTTTGAGGACATGCCCGAAATCTACCTCATCAACATGGGCAACACGCCGTTGCGTGCCTACCTGCTCGCGGACGGCACGCCGCTGACCGTCGTGGAGCGGGAAACCTGCGAACACGTGCACTCCTGGCGCATCGCCCTGCCGGAAAGACGCGCGGGGGAGATCGACACGGTGATCTGCGTGGAGGTGGCGGAGGCGGAGATCTTCTTTGAGCCGCTGGGCGACTGACCGCGCGGCCGGCCAGATCGCGCGTTTCTTGCGCGCACGCGGGCAAAATGCTTGCTTTCCGTGGCGTTTTGCTGTAAAATGAAGTGAATGGGTAAAAAAGGCCGCCCTGGCCGCCCCGCCCGGCGGGGTTTGCCCGCGAATAGAGATTAGGAGGTTTCTTCCATGACCATTGATAAGAGCATGACCATCGGCGAGGTGCTTTCCAAGGACCGGGGCTGCGCGCCCGTGTTCATGGCGCACGGCATGCATTGCCTTTCCTGCCCCATGTCCGTGGGCGAATCCATCGAGATGGCCAGCATGGTGCACGGCGTGGACGCCGACGCGCTGGTCAAGGCGCTCAACGAGTACTTCAAGGACAAGTAGTTTCTGCGGAGGCGCTGTATGCACGATTTTAACGACCTGGAGGGGCTGCGCATCGCCATTGAGATGGAGAAGCGCGGCGAGGCCCTGTACCGCAAGGCCGCGCGCGTGAGCAGAAAGCGCGAGGTCGTGGACATGCTCTCCTCCCTGGCAAACGACGAGGTCGCCCACGCCGCCGAGTTCACCCGCCTTTACGAAGAGGTGCTTTCCCGGCGCGCCGGGCACGCCTCCTATGGCGAGGAGGCCAGCGCCTACCTAAGCGCCGTGGCGGCGGATATCGTCTTTCCCGGCGGGCTGATGGCCCTGCGCGAGGAGGGCTTTGACGACATACGCGCGGTGCTGGACTACGCCATTTCCTCGGAGAAGGATTCAATACTCTTTTACCTCGAGCTTGCCCGCCTCAGCAACGACGAGGCGGCGCGCAACGTCTTTCTTGAGATCGCAGAACAGGAGCGCGGGCACATGCGCAGGCTGTGCCGCCAGAGGGCTGAATTATGAATACGAGCATGCAGGAATACCAGAACTGGCTCGCGCTGACCGCGGGCAACGCGCAGGAGCAGGAAGAGCTGCGCGCCCTTGAAAACGACCCCGCCGAACTCGAGGACCGCTTCTACCGCGAACTGTCCTTCGGCACGGCCGGTATGCGCGGCGTGCTCGGCCTTGGCCCCAACCGCATGAACCGCTACACCGTCGGCCGCGTGACGCTGGCTTTGGCGGCGCTGGTGGGTGAGCACGAGGGTGGCGCCGAGCGCGGCGTGGCCATCGGCTACGATTCCCGCAATTTCTCCAAGGAGTTCGCCCGCGAAACGGCGCTCATCCTCGCCTCGCAGGGCGTGAAGGCGTACCTGTTTGATTCGCTGCGGCCGGTGCCGGTGCTCTCCTTCACGGTGCGCCACCTCCACTGCCTGGCCGGCGTGGTCATCACCGCCAGCCACAACCCCAGCAAGTACAACGGCTACAAGGTCTACTGGGAAGACGGCGGCCAGCTGCCCCCGGATCGCGCCGCCATCATCACCGGCCGCCTTTCCGGCATCGGCTACGGCGACGCCAAACCCATGGACGAAAAGGAAGCCCGCGAAAAGGGCCTGCTCGTCACCATCCCCCCGGAGGTGGACGACGCCTACATCGCCGCCGTGAAGAAGCTGGCCGTCAACCCCGAACTGACCCGCGAGATGGGCAGGACGCTGAAGATCGTCTACACGCCCCTGCACGGCTCGGGCAACATCCCCGTGCGCCGCGTGCTCAAGGAGATCGGCGTGGAGAACGTCTATGTCGTTCCCGAGCAGGAACTGCCCGACGGCAACTTCCCCACCGTGCGCGTGCCCAACCCGGAGGAAAAGGACGCCTTCGACCTGGCCGTGGCCATGCAGAAAAAGCTCGGCGCCGATTTGTGCGTGGGCACCGACCCGGACTGCGACCGCGTGGGCGTGGCCTGCCTGACCGCCTCGGGCGATGTGCGCCTGCTCACCGGCAACCAGATCGGCTGCATACTCCTGCACTACATACTTTCCCAGAAAAAGGCGCTGGGCACGCTTCCCCAAAACGCCGCGGCGGTCAAGTCCATCGTCTCCACAGAAATGGCGCGCGCCATCTGCCGGAAGTACGATACCGAGCTGTTCGACGTGCTCACAGGCTTCAAGTTCATCGCCGAGAAGATCCAGCAATTCGAGGAGACGGGCTCTCACACCTTCGAGTTCGGCTTTGAGGAGAGCTACGGCTTCCTTTCCGGCACCGACGTGCGCGACAAGGACGGCGTCAACGCCGTGATGCTCATCGCCGAGGCCGCCTGCTACTACAAGAAGATGGACATGACGCTGGTGGACGCCATCGAGGAGCTCTACAAGGAGTTCGGCACCTTCGGCGAGCGCACCGTCTCCATCGTGCTGCCGGGCAAGGACGGCTTGGAGAAGATGCGGACCATCATGCAGACGCTGCGCGACGAGGGTGTGGAAAAGGTCGGTCCCTCCCGCGTGATGAGCACGCGCGACTACATGATGAGCGAGCCGAAGAGCGACGTGCTCTACTACGTGCTCGAGCAGGGCTGGGCCTGCGTGCGCCCCTCCGGCACCGAGCCGAAGATCAAGATCTACGCCGGCGCGGTCACGGACAGCCACGCGGAGACCGACAAGCTGCTTGACGAATACATCGCCAGCCTGCGCGAGCAGATGGGCGTCAACTGAGAAACACACAAAACAGGTCACCTACGCGGGCGCGGCGGAAAGGTCGCGCCCGTCGTTGGCGGCGAACGGAGGTCATAAGCGATGAAACTGGGCGTGGTCGGATTACCGAACGTGGGCAAGAGCACGCTGTTCAACGCCATTACCTGCGCCGGCGCGCAGGCGGCGAACTACCCCTTCTGCACCATCGAGCCGAACACTGGCGTGGTCGCCGTGCCGGACGAGCGGCTGGACGTGCTTGCCAAGATGTATCACCCGGAAAAGTACACCCCGGCGACGCTGGAATTTGTCGATATCGCCGGCCTGGTCAAGGGCGCCAGCCACGGCGAGGGCCTGGGCAACAAGTTCCTCTCCCACATCCGCGAAGTGGACGCCATCGTCCACGTGGTGCGCTGCTTTGAGGACGAGAACGTCGTCCACGTGGACGGCAGCGTCGATCCCGCGCGCGACATAGACACCATCCAGACCGAGCTGATCCTCGCCGACATCGAGACCGTCTCCCGCCGCCGCGAAAAGGCCGCCCATCTGGTGCGCAACGGCGAAAAGAAGTTTCAGGACGAACTGGAGTGCGCCGACATCCTTCTTGCCCATATGAACGAAGGCAAGCCCGCGCGCACGGCGGCGCTTTCCAAGGAGCTTCTGGAAGTGGCCGAGAGCTGGTTCCTTTTGACGATGAAAAAGGTGGTCTACGCCGCCAACATCGCCGAGGGCGACGTGGGCAGGGACGAAAGCGAATTGCCGCTGGTGCAAAAGGTGCGCAAGATCGCCGAGGCCGAGGGCTCGGAAGTGCTGGTCATCTGCGCCAAGGCGGAAGAGGAGATCGCCCAGCTCGACCCCGAGGACAAGCAGATGTTCTTGGAGGACATGGGCCTTGAAAAGAGCGGCCTCGACCGGCTGGTGAAGCTGGGCTACCATCTGCTGGGGCTGATCAGCTTCCTCACCGCCGGGCCCAAGGAAGTGCGCGCCTGGACCATCCCCGAGGGCACGCGCGCGCCGCAGGCCGCCGGCAAGATCCATTCGGACTTTGAGCGCGGCTTCATCCGCGCCGAGATCGTCGCCTACGACGACCTGGTGCGCGAGGGCAGCATGAACGCCTGCAAGGAAAAGGGCCTGGTGCGCTCCGAGGGCAAGGACTACGTGATGAAGGACGGCGACGTGACGCTGTTCCGCTTCAATGTATAACGGCGCGCCGCAGGGCGCCCCCGCGCCGGAAACGCCCGCCGTCCGCCGCCCGTCCTTGAAGCTGGGCGCGGGGCTGTACCTGTGGGCGGCGGTCTCGCTGATCGGCTTCAGTCTCGTTGCGCCCGCCCTGGGGACGTTTTTGCAGGGGCTGTTCCCCGGCATGGACGCGCAGGCGCTCTCGCTCATGGCCATGGCCGTTTATTACCTGCCCTGCGTGCTCCTGCCCGCGGCGCTGGCCACGCGCGCTTCCGGCAGCCCGGAGGCCGCGCGCCTGGGCGGCATGCGGCCGCTCTCCATGCTCGGCGTGGCGGGGCTGGCGGTGGCGGGGCTGTTCCTGGTGCAGTATGTGGGCGTTTTGTGGATGATGCTGCTGGAAGCGCTGCGCGTACCCTACGCCTCCAGCGAAATGGCGCTGCCGGACAGCGCGCAGGGCGCGATGTGGATGGTGCTCTCCGTGGCCGTGCTGCCCGGCGTGTGCGAAGAATTCCTCTTCCGCGGGGCGATGCTGGGCGCGTTCGAGCGGCTGGGCACGAAGAAGGCCATCTGGCTGACGGCCATACTCTTTACGCTCTGGCACGGCTCGCTTGCCGGCGCGCCCGCCGAACTGATCACCGGGCTGATGCTGGGCTACGTGGCGTTTGCCTTTGACAGCGTCTATGCCGCCATCGCCTACCACACGGTGCACAACGCCGCCATTGTGCTCATCAACCTGCGCGCGGCTTCCGTGGAAGTGACGGCGGAGGAAGCGGCGCTGCTCGCGCAGGGCACGTTTGCCTACATGGGCGGCTGGCCGGGCGTTTTCTGGCTGCTGTTTTATGTGGCGGTGCTGGCCTGGGCGATGCGCGGCTTTTTGCGCGTGATCGAGCACAGCCGCCGCATGCATGGCGTGCGCGCCGTGCCCCCGGGCGGGGAGAAACTGCCGACGGCGGCGCTGTGCATGCTCTGCGTGGGCGCGCTCGTCATGGCCGGCATCTACGCGCTGGACATCGTGGCGCTGCTTGCGGGAGGCGCGGCGTGAACGCCGTGGTGCTCTGCGTGGGGCGGCTCAAGGAGCCGTGGCAGCGCGCCGGCGTGGAGGAGTATTTAAAGCGCCTTTCCCGCTACGGCAAGTATAGCGTCGAACAGGTGGACGACGCCCCGGACAGCCTCGGGGCGCGGGCGCTGGAAAAAGAGGGCGAGGCGCTTTTGAAGCGCATACGCCCCGGCGACCACGTGGTGGCGCTGTGCGTGGAGGCCGAGGCCCCGGATTCGCCGGGACTGGCCAAATGCCTGCGCCGCTGGGCGGCCCTGGGCAGCCGCACGGTGCTGGTCGTCGGCGGCTCCAACGGCTTATCGGCCGCGGTGCTCGCCCGCGCCGATGAAAAAGTCTCCTTTTCCCGCCTCACCTTTCCCCACGGGCTGATGCGCGTGATCCTGCTTGAACAGCTCTACCGCGCCGAGCGCATACTGGCCGGGGAGCCGTACCACAAATAGGGAACCGCGCGCGCGGGAAAGACGTCCAAGAGAAAACGCCCTTTGCGGGCGGGTGCGAAGGAGGATGCCTCATGGCGACGGCAAACGCGGCGCTTGACCCCAACTCGCGCCGGGCGCGGCGCATGCAGGAGGATCGCGCGGCGGCGAAGAAGCCCCGGCGCGCGGCGAAGCGCCCCCTGTGGCAGATGATCGTCGCCGCCGCGGCGGTGCTGGCGCTCATGGGCGGCAGCTTTGGCCTCGGCTGGCATTTCGGCGTGGATTCCACGCGCTACAAGGGCGGCATCCTCCTGGTCAACGAGGACAACCCCCTCTCGGCGGACTACGTGCCCGAGGCGCTGGTCAACCTCTATGAGGAGCGGCATTCCTTCCGCCTCGCCCGCAGCGACATCTACGTCACCCGCGAGACCTACGAGGCCATGGAGGATATGTTCGCCGCCGCCGAGGACGACAACGTCAACGGCTTTATCGTCACCAGCGGCTACCGCGACTACCAGCGCCAGAAGGAGATCTTCGAGGAGAGCGAGCCCGGCTACGCCCAGCCGCCGGGGGCCAGCGAGCACCAGACCGGCCTCTGCTTCGACGTGACCACCGAGACCAGCGACGGCTTTGAGAGCACCGAGCAATACGCCTGGCTGCGCGCCCACGCCCACGAATACGGCTTTATACAGCGCTACCCGGCGAACAAGGCGGACATCACCGGCATCAGCTACGAGCCGTGGCACTACCGCTACGTCGGCGTCAAGGCGGCCACGGCGATCCGCGAGCAGGACATCACGCTGGAGGAATACGTCGGCGCGGTTTGACAAGGCGCGCTGGCACCATGGAATACCGGCAAGGCGTTTTTTCCGCCGCGAAAACGGGCTGGCTTCGCCAATGCGGAGCGTTGACAGCGTTTTGTCAACATCCTGCCGCCCCCCTTCGGGGGCGTCAGAGCGCTGACAAAGCCTACACCGCTAAAACTGCCCTGATACAATGAAAATCCGTGGCAATTTTTGCTTCCTGTGGTGGATTTGCCGAGCTCTACGGGATCGTCAAATCCAGTCGCAAGGTTGTGCAAGTCGCCGATGGCGACCGTTTTTGACGATCAAAGATCGGCAAAAATGCCTTGGCGACAAATTTTGCCGCTGGTAAAATTCCCTTGCTTGCAGGCTTTCTCAACGCTCTGCCAGTCTGCCCGCTTTGTCATCATCCTGCCGCCCCTTCGGGGGCGTTTTTTATTGCATTTCGCCGCCGTTTCCGCTATACTGAAAGCAACGATGGAACGGGAGGGAAAGGAAATGAAAAGATTGCTCGTCTGCCTGCTTGTCCTGCTGCTGGCCGTCCCGGCGCTGGCGGAAGCGCCGGGCGCCCTGCGCCCCCGGCGCGACGAGGCCGTCGAGGGAGCCCCGGAAGTGGCGCTTGCCGGTGTCCGCTTCGAGGGCGCGGGCTATGAAAGCCCGGAAGAGGCCGTCGCCGCCTATCTGCAGGCCATGAAAAACGGCGACGTGGCCGGCATGCTCGCCAGCTTCGCCATGGAGACGTATGTGGAGAACGTCGACGCGCAGGCGTCGCTCTGGCGCGTCCGCGCCTTTATGCCGGGCAACAGCGCCCTGCCCCTTGGCGGCGATTACCAGTTGCAGATGGCGGCGGCGAAGCGCTACGCGGAGCTGGCGGACAAGCTGTATTACCAGTGGCTGGCGCTCTCGTGGCCGGATGAATACGGCGAATTTGGCGCGCAGGCGGTGATGTTCCAGGCTGAGGCTGAGGTCGAGGCATTCCGCGCCGCCCTCGCCGAAAACGACGTTGCCCCGCTGCTGGAGACGCTGGAGCTTGTGGACTTCGTCGCCCCGGCGGAGCTTATCGAGGTCTACCTGTCGCAAAACAACCTGAAAAACCTGGCGCAGCAGGCCGCGGCCTACGGCTGCGACGAACTGGCGGACGTGGTGGCGCGCCTCTCCGTCGGCGGCGAGGAATGGTACCAGTGCATGCAGTGCGCCCGCTACGATGGCAGGTGGTACAACATCGCCTTCAGCGGCAACGCTGGCAACATGCTGGGCATAGACGTATACAGCGCCGGCCTCATGCCCGCGGCGGCAGTGGAAGAATGATGGCTAGCCGGCAGTGCCGGCGGCCGCAGAGCGTTGCGGTTTGCCCATATTGCCTCTTCCCGCAGGCCGGCAAAGCTGCTATAATGGTGTTAGAAAATCCCTGTAAGGAGGATCGAACGTGAAAAACATCTTTATCTGCGGCGAATCCTATATCGGCTACACCGTGCACATCAAGGGCGCGGACACCATGGCCACCAGCGGCTATTTTGAGAACGTCGGCTGGCTGCGCGCGGCGCTGGAGGCGGCTGGCTACCGCGTGGACTACATGCCCAGCCATACGGCGCTGGAGGCCTTCCCGGACACGGCGGAAAAACTCGACCGATACGACCTGGTCATCCTTTCGGACGTGGGCGCGAATACGCTGATGATGACGAAAAAGTCCTTCCGCGAGAGCCTGCCCGCGCCGGATCGCTGCAAGGCGCTGCGCGCCTATGTGGAGCGAGGCGGCGCGCTGGTGATGGTGGGCGGCTTCATGTCGTTTACCGGCATCGAGGGCAAGGCGCGCTATGGCGTCACGCCCATCGCCGACGTGCTGCCCGTGCGCCTTTTGCCCACGGACGACCGCGTGGAGACCTCCGAGGGCTCCGTGCCGGTGGTGCTGCGCAAGGACCATCCCATCTTCCAGGGCCTGCCCGACCCCTGGCCGTACTACTTCATCGGCTACAACCGCACCATTGCCGACCCGGAACGGGGCGAAGTGCTGGCCACCATCAACGGCGACCCCTTCGTGGCCGTGGGCCGTTTCGGCAAGGGGCGCAGCGCCGTGTTTACCTCGGACTGCGCGCCGCACTGGGCGCCGCCCTCCTTCCTCGCTTCGCCGGATTATGGCAAACTGTGGAAAAACATCGCCGATTGGGCCACGCAGCCGTAGCGACACAAGGCGCGCCCCGCCCATAGCCGTGGCATGGGGCGCTGACATGTCCCAGGATCGCAAAAATCGCCCGGACCGCATCCGTGGCGATTTTTGCTTCCGACGACGGCCAGCCTTCCCCGGGCGGCCATCTTTGAAGTGTTAGGGCGGGCAAAGCGCCCCGACGTCAAACACTGCCGCCGCCCCTGTCTGCCGCATACGCATTCGCCGCCCGCCGTCCCTGGCAACATCCGGGCGCTATTGCGCGGCGCGCGCTCATTTGCCCGCGTGGCGGCGCAGCGAAAGGCTCACCGCCGAAGATAGCATCAGCACCGGGAAAACGCAGGCCACCATCAGCCCCGCGTTCAGACCCGCGCCGCCGGAGATAAAGCCGACTACGCCCGGCCCGGCGGAACAACCCACATCGCCCGCCAGCGCCAGCATGGCGAACATCGCCGTGCCGCCCTGGGGGAAAGCGCGCGCCACCATGGAGAACGTGCCCGGCCACATCAGTCCCACGGAAAAGCCCGTCACTGCGCAGCCGAGCAGGCCAAGCAGAGGATGCGGGGCGTTGGCCGCCAGCAGGTAACAGCCGATGCACAGACCCGCCGACAGCGCCATGGCGCGGCGGATGTTCAGCCGGTCGCCGAGTATGCCGTACAAGAGTCGCGCCAGCCCCATCAGCGCCGCGAAGGCGCAGGGGCCGAGCAGGTCGCCCGTTGCCTTGCTCACGGCAAGCCCGCGCTCGGCAAAGAGGCTCGACCACTGGCTCATGGCCTGCTCGCTCGCCCCGGCGCAGACCATCATCAACAAAAACACCCAGAAAAGCCTGCGGGAAAACAGCGCCCTGAGCGGCGTGCGCTCGTGGGCGGCCAGCGGCGGCCGCATGGGCACTTTGGCGTACAAAAAGGCGTTCAGGAAAGGCAGGATCGCCCAGACGATGGGCAAAAAGCGCCAGTTGTCCATGCCCGCCAGGGCGAAATAGGCCGTGGAGAGGAGAACCACCGCCACATGCCCCCAGCAGTAGAAGGAATGCAGCAGGCTCATGGCCTTTTCCTTGTGCTCGCCGGGCAGCGATTCGACGATGGGGCTGACCAGCACCTCCAGCAGCCCGCCGCCAACCGCCCCCAGGGCAATGGGGATGAGTATGGCGACAAAGCCGTTGGAAAGCACATAGG
The DNA here is from genome assembly GCA_963930055.1 of uncultured Bacillota bacterium. Taxonomy (GTDB): domain Bacteria; phylum Bacillota; class Clostridia; order Christensenellales; family Aristaeellaceae; genus Pullichristensenella. The sequence goes on from CAWVKS010000008.1 coordinate 207,503, forward strand.
GCAAAATGCCCAGCAGCACCAGCCCCAGCGTGGCCAGCGCCTGCGCCAGCACCAGCGCGCGGCGGTGGCCGATGCGGTCCACATAGCGCGCCGAGAGCAGGTCCACCAGCATCTGGATGGCAAAGTTGATGGATACCAGCAGCCCCAGCTGCCCCAGAGACACGCCAAAGCGCTCGTTGAACGTGACAAACAGAAGCGGCGGCAGGTTGTTGCAGATGGCCTGCGTCACATAACCGAGATAGCAGGCGGATAATGTATGCCGGTACGTCATACGCGCGCCCTCCAAAGCATAAGTTCCATACCGGGACGATTCTAACACAGAACAGCGCCCGCGGCAAGAGCGACAGGAAAACTTTACCCCCACTCGTCCTTGTGCGCGAAAAAAGGCGAAAACAAGCCGCATGTTATCAGACTACGGTCTGTTTAAAATGAATGCTGTCAAAATAGACCGAAGTCTGCAACATCCCCGCTGAACCCGGAGGCCGTATCCGACCAAACCTTCCAGAAAGCGCCGCCGCTCACCCGCGGCAGCACCGGCCGCCGACGTTGCCGGCCCGCAGGCGGAAGGCTCCTGCTCGTGAGCCTGCCGCCGTCTGTTCGCGCCTCCGCCCCAAACGAAACGAAAACGCAGAACGCCCGCCCCCTGCTCGTGAGCCTGCCGCCGTCTGTTCGCGCCTCCGCCCCAAACGGAACGAAAACACAGAGCGCCCGCCCCCTGCTCGTGGGGCGGGCGTTCGCCGCTCACCCGCGGTAGCTCCGTCGGCCTAGTAGGCGAGGACACCTTCGAAGGCCTGGGCCGTTTCGCCGGTCAGGTAGGCGCGGCCGCGCTCAATGCGAACGATCAGGTCGCCGCCGGGCAGCTTTACCGTGATGTCCTCGCCCTCGGGGCACTTGCCCAGCTTCACCGCCGCGGCTGCGGCGGCGCACGCGCCCGTGCCGCAGGCAAGCGTTTCGCCGTTGCCGCGCTCGTAGACGCGCAACTTGATCATGCGCTCGTTGACCACGCGGGCAAACCCGGCGTTGACGCGCTCGGGGAAGATGTCCGCGTTTTCAAACAAAGGCCCGATCACCTGCAAGTCCAGGGCGTCCACGCGCTCGACGAACGTCACGCAGTGGGGATTGCCCATGGACAGGCAGGTAACGCGGAAATCGCGCCGCCCGATCTCGATGAGCCTGTCCACCACTTCCGAACCGGGCAGGGCCACGGGCACGCGCGCGGGCTCGTAGACCACTTCGCCCATGTCCACGCGCGCGGAGGTTACTTTGCCGTCCGTCAAAAAGAGCTGGACGCGCTTGACGCCGCCGCCGGCCTCGATGGTCACTTCCCCGCCCGCGGCCAACCCACGGTCGTGCAGGTACTTGGCCACCAGCAGAAGACAGCCGCCCGCCATGCCTCCGGGACTGCCGTCGCGGTTGAACATGCGCATCTTCGCGTCGGCGATGTCGCTTTGTTCGATGAGGGCGATGCCGTCGCCGCCGACGCCAAAGTGCCGGTCGCACGCGCCCACGCACAGCGATTCGGCGCAGGAGACCTGAGAATCGCGGTTGTCGATGACGATGTAGTCCGTGCCGGCGCACTGCATCTTGGCAAAGCGAAGTTCGCTGCGCCTTGCGCGCATGTGGCAGAGGTCGACCAGCTCTGTGTTGCGCTCATTGTACCGGCTCTTTAAGATGTCCGCCAGCGCGTTGGCCGTGTCCAGCGAGGTCAGACAGGCGATGGACCTGGCCAGCGCCCGCCGGTGCAGGGCGATGTACTCGCGCATGGTGTCGTCGCGCAAAGCGCCCGTGTAGACCACATAGCTGACCCTGCCGCTTTCAATGAGTTCAAACGCCTCGCCGCTTGCGCCGATGTCGGGAATTTCGGTGACGTCGATGCCCAACTGGCGGATGGCCTGCGCCGTGGTGCGCGTGGCGTACATCTTCGCCTTGAGGTCGTAAAGCTTCTTGGCCAGCGTCACCAGATCGTAGTGGTCGTGATCGTCCACGGACAAAAGCACGGAAAGCGGCTGCCCCGCCTGCGGCACGCGGATACCCGCCGCCGTCAGCCCCTTGAACAGGGCTTCCTCCATGCGCTTGCCCAGCCCCAGCACCTCGCCGGTGGACTTCATCTCCGGGCTTAGATAGGCGTTGGCGTCGGTGAGCTTTTCAAAGGAGAACACCGGCACCTTGACGGCAAAGTACGGCGGCGTGCGCTGCAGCCCCGTGCCGCAGCCCAAATCGCGCAATTTCGCGCCCAGCATCACCCGCGAGGCGATGTCCACCATGGGGATGCCCGTCACCTTGCTGATGTAGGGGATGGTGCGCGAGGCGCGGGGATTGACCTCGATGACGTAGAGCCGCCCCTCGTAGATCAGGTACTGTATGTTGACCAGCCCCCGCGTGCCCAGCGCCAGCGCCAGCTTTTCCGAACAGGAAACCAGCTCGGCGCGCATGGCGTCGTTCAAGTTGTAGGGCGGATAGACGGCGATGGAATCGCCCGAGTGTACGCCCGCGCGCTCGATGTGCTCCATGATGCCGGGGATGAGCACGTCCTCGCCGTCGGAGATGACGTCCACCTCCAGTTCCGTGCCGGGCATGTACTTGTCCACCAGCACGGGATCGTCCGCGCCGCCGCGCAATATCATGCGCATGTAGGCGCGCACCTCGCCTTCATCGTAGGCGATGGTCATGTTCTGCCCGCCGATGACGTAGCTCGGCCGCACCAGCACGGGGTAGCCGATCTCGGCGGCGGCGGAAACGGCCTCCTCCTCGCTCAAAACGCCGCGCCCCGCCGGGCGGCGGATGCCGAGACGGCCGAGCATGCCGTCAAAGCGTTCGCGGTCCTCGGCCAGGTCGATGCCCTCGGCGGAGGTGCCGAGTATGCGCACGCCATGGCTGTCCAGGCACTTGGCCAGCTTCACCGCCGTCTGCCCGCCAAAGGCCACCACCACGCCCACCGGCTGCTCGCAGGCGATGACGCTCAAAACGTCCTCCTCCGTGAGCGGCTCGAAATAGAGGCGGTCGGCGGTGTCGTAGTCCGTGGAGACGGTCTCCGGGTTGTTGTTGACGATGACCACCTCATAGCCCATGCGCCTGAGCGTGCGCACGCAGTGGACGGAGGAATAGTCAAACTCGATGCCCTGCCCAATGCGGATCGGCCCGCTGCCCAGCACGATGATCACCGGCTTGCCCGAACGATGGAAGCGCCGGGAATCGCAGGATACGTCCGTGGCGGCGTAGAAATAGGGCGTTTCGGCGGCGAACTCGGCGGCGCAGGTGTCCACCATCTTGTAAGAAAAGTTGTACGCGCCGGGCACGTCCACGCCCATACGGCGGAGCGCCTTGTCCGTGTAGCCGAGGCGCTTGCCCTCTTCATAAGTGGGGTCAGCCTCAAAGTCCGCCAGATGCTTGAGCTTGGCAAGGAAGAAGCGGTCGATGCGCGTGAGCTCGAAGATGGTGTCAAAATCGACGCCTTTTTTGATGGCCTCGAATACGGTGAACAGCCGCCGGTCGTCCATGTCGCGCAGGCGCGTAAGCACGTCGCCCTCGGCGGGCAGGTTCAATGTGTCCATGCCGATCTCCGCGCCGCGCACGGCCTTCATCAGCGCCATTTCAAACGAGGGGGCGATGGCCATGACCTCGCCGGTGGCCTTCATCTGCGTGCCCAGGCGGCGGCTGGCGCTGGAAAACTTGTCGAACGGCCAGCGCGGGAACTTGACCACCACATAGTCCACCGCCGGCTCGAAGCAGGCGCAGGTCTTGCCGGTGACGTCGTTTTTGATCTCGTCCAGCGTGTAGCCCAGCGCCAATTTGGCCGCCACCTTGGCGATGGGATAGCCCGTGGCCTTGGAGGCCAGCGCCGACGAGCGCGAGACGCGGGGGTTGACCTCGATGACGGCGTAGTCAAAGCTGTCCGGGTCGAGGGCGAACTGGCAGTTGCAGCCGCCGACCACGCCCAGCTCGGTGATGATCTTTAAGGCAGCCGTGCGCAACATCTGGTATTCGCGGTTGGCCAGCGTCAGCGCCGGGGCGACGACGATGGAATCGCCGGTGTGCACGCCCACGGGGTCGAAGTTCTCCATGGAGCAGACGGCGATGGCGTTGCCCACGCGGTCGCGGATGACCTCGAACTCGATCTCCTTCCAGCCGTAGATGTATTTTTCGATCAGCGCCTGATGGATAGGGCTGGCTTCGAGGCCGCCGGCGGCCACCGCCTTCAATTCTTCGGCATTGTAGGCCACGCCGCCGCCCGCGCCGCCCAGCGTGAACGCCGGACGCACGATGACGGGATAGCCGATCTTTTCGGCAATGGCGAGCGCCTGCCCGACCTCCGTGGCCGTGGCCGAGGGGATGAGCGGCTGGCCGATCTTCTCCATGGCCTCCTTGAACAATTCGCGGTCCTCGGCGCGGTCGATGGCCTCCACGGGCGTTCCCAAAAGCTTTACGCCCATGCGGTCGAGGAAGCCCTCGTGGTAGAGCTGCGAGGAGATGGTCAATCCCGTCTGCCCGCCAAAGCCCGCCAGCAGGCCGTCCGGCCGCTCCTTTTCGATGATGCGGCGGATCGTTTCGGCGGTCAGGGGCTCTAAATAGACCTCGTCGGCGGCGAAGGAGATCGCGTCGTCCGCGGCGGGGCGGTCGGTCATGATCGTCGCCGGGTTGGAGTTGACCAGCACCACTTCCAGCCCCGCCTGCTTGAGCACGCGGCAGGCCTGCGTGCCCGCGTAGTCGAACTCCGCCGCCTGGCCGATGACGATGGGGCCGGAGCCGATGAGCATTACCTTTTTGATTCCGTCAAGCATCGGCATGCGCGTTTCCTCCCATCATGGATACAAAGCGGTCGAAGAGCGTTTCCGCATCCTGCGGGCCGGCGCAGGCCTCGGGGTGGAACTGCACGGAAAAGGCGTTCATCTCCGGGTAGTCCAGCCCCTCGCAGGTTCCGTCGTTGGCGTTGATATAGCGCAGCATGCCGGGCGCGCCGTCCGTTTTGACGGCGTAGCCGTGGTTCTGCGAGGTGATGAGCGTGCGCTCGCTCATCAAATCGCGCACCGGCTGGTTGGCGCCGCGGTGGCCGTACTTGAGTTTCACCGTCTCGCCGCCCTGGGCAAGCGCCATCAGCTGATGCCCAAGGCAGATGCCGAACACGGGCAGCTTGCCCATCAATTTTTGGATCTGTTTGATCTCAAAGGTGTTCTCGGCGGGGTCTCCGGGGCCGTTGGAGAGCATCACGCCGTCGTAGCCGCCGGAAAGCACGTCCTCCGCCGCCGTGTCGTGCGGCAGAATGCTCACGTGGCAGCCGCGCCGGTTGAGCTCGCGGACGATATTGTGCTTGGCGCCGTAGTCCAGAAGCGCCACGCGGAAGCGCGCGTTTTCACAGGGGGATTCCTGCTTTTCCCGCACGCTCGCTGCCGCCACCGCGCCATGGATGGCGTAGGCGCGCAGGTCGGAAAGGTCGGAGGGCACCGCGTCGCAGATGAGCGCGTTCATCACGCCCTCCTCGCGGAGGATGCGCGTGATCTCGCGCGTGTCCACGCCCATGATGGCGGGCACGCCGCGCTCCTTGAGGAAAGCGTCCAGCGTCATCTGGCAGCGGAAGTTGGAGGGCGCTTCGCAGGATTCGCGCACCACGTAGCCGCGCGCGCGGCACTCGCCCTCAAAATCCTCGGGGATGATGCCGTAATTGCCGATGAGGGGGAAGGTCTGCAGTATGATCTGCCCGGCGTAGCTGGGGTCGGTGAGCGTTTCCGGGTAGCCGCACATGTTGGTGGTGAACACCAGTTCGCCCATCCCCTCGCCCTCCGCGCCGAGGGCATAGCCCTCGAACACCGCGCCGGAGGAAAGCACGAGATAGCGCCTTTTCACGCCGCGATCACCTCTTTCAGCACGGCGACGGCGGTTTTGAGGTCGTCCCAACCGATGTTGAGCGGCGGCAAAAGCCGCACCTTGCTCTTCGCCGTCAAAACCAGCACGCCGCGCGCAAGGCAGGCGGAGACGATCTCCCCGGCGGGTTTCTCCGTCTCCACGCCGAGCATGAGGCCGAGGCCGTCCACGCCCCGGACGCCCTTCGCGCCTTCCAGTTCGCCGCGGATGTAGTCGGCGCGCTCGCGCACGCCCTGCAAAAATTCCTCGTCCAGGCGGGAGAGTATGCTCACCGCCCCGGCGCAGGCCACGGGGTTGCCGCCGAAGGTGGAGCCGTGGTCGCCGTAGGTGAGGGTATTTTTGACCTTTTCGCCCAGCAGCGTCGCGCCGATGGGCAATCCGCCGCCCAGGCCCTTGGCCGTGGAGACGATGTCCGGCGTAAGGCCGTGAACCATGTAGGCGTAGAGTTGACCGCTGCGGCCGTTGCCGGTCTGCACCTCGTCGATGCACAAAAGCATGTCCTTCTCGCGGCAGAGGGCCTCCACGCCGCGCAGAAAATCGCCGTCCAGCGCGCGCACGCCGCCCTCGCCCTGCACCACTTCCAGCATCACGGCGCAGGCGTTTTCCTCTTCGCAGAGGGCGCGCACGCTATTTAAGTCGTTGGGCGTCGCGTAGGCAAAGCCCGCCGGGAAGGGGCCGAAGTGCTGGTGGAACACGTCCTGCCCGGTGGCGGCCAGCGTGGCGATGGTGCGGCCGTGGAAGCTGTCCTTGAGGGTAATGATGGTCGAGCGCCCCGTGGCCTCGCCGTACTTGCGCGCCGCCTTGAGCATGCACTCGTTGGCCTCGGCGCCGGAGTTGGAGAAGAACACCTTTTGCATGCCCGTGCGCGCACAGAGCATCTCCGCCAGGCGGGCGCAGGGCTCGGCGTAGTAGAGGTTGCAGGTGTGGGGCAGGGCGGCAAGCTGCCTTGTCACCGCCTCGGCCCAAATGGGATCGGAGACGCCGAAGATGTTGACGGCGATGCCGCTGCCCAGGTCGATGTACTCCCTGCCCGCCTCGTCCCACAAATGCGCACCCGCGCCGCGCACGAAGGTGACGGGATAGCGCTTGTAGGTGTTGGCGACATACGTTTCACAGGTCTGCTGGATATTCATACCGTTCACTCCTCAAACATGGTGCCAAGGCCCTCGTCGGTCAAAAGCTCGATCAGCACCGCGTGGGGCACGCGGCCGTCGATGATGAATACTTTTTTCACCCCGCGGCGGATGGCTTCGGTGCAGCACTGCGCCTTGGGGATCATGCCCCCGGCGATGACGCCCGTCTCGATGAGGCGCGGCACGTCGCCAAGGTCGATGTGGCGGATGAGCGTGTCGGGGTCCTCGCGGTCGCGGAGGATGCCGGCCACGTCCGTCATCGTCACAAGGCACGCCGCGCCCAGCTCGCCGGCGATGCGCGCGGCGGCGGTGTCGGCGTTGATGTTGTAGGTATTGCCCTCCATATCGCAGCCCACGGTGGAGACCACGGGGATGTAGCCCTTTTCCAGCACGTCGAGGATGGGCCGCACGTCCACGCGCACGATCTCGCCCACGTAGCCCAGTTCCTCGCGCAAAGGCCGCGCCTGGATCATGCCGCCGTCCATGCCGCACAGGCCCACGGCGCGCCCGCCGATGGATTGCAGAAGGTTGACAAGCCCCTTGTTGATCTTGCCGGAGAGCACCATCTGCACGATATCCGCCGTCTCGCGGTCGGTGACGCGCAAGCCGCCCACAAAGCGCGATTCCTTGCCCACGCGCCCCAGCATCTCGGTGATCTCCGGGCCGCCGCCGTGCAAGAGCACCACCTTCACGCCCACCAGCGACAGAAGCACGATGTCGCGCATCACGGCGTGCTTGAGTTCCTCGTTGACCATGGCGTTGCCGCCGTATTTGATGACGACGATCTGGCCGTTGTACTGCTGGATGTAGGGGAGCGCCTGCACGAGGATCTCGGCGCGCTGGGCATTGCTGGTCATGGGGGTGCCTCCTTGCATAAATATCCGTCAGGTGCGGTAGTCGCCGTTGATCTTCACATAGTCGTAGGTGAGGTCGCAGCCCCAGGCGACGGAGGAAAACGCGCCGTCGTTGAGATCGACTTCGATGGTCACTTCGTCCTCGAGCAGCACCTTCTTGGCCTCGTCCTCGGAAAAGTCCACGCCCGCGCCGCTTTTGCACACGCAAACGCGCCCGGCGGCGGAGCGGAAATACACGTCCACCTTGTTTACGTCCACGTCCGCGCCCGCGTAGCCGATGGCGCAGAGCACGCGGCCCCAGTTGGCGTCCGAGCCGAACATGGCCGCCTTGACCAGCGACGAGCAGATCACCGCCTTGGAAACGGCGTCCGCCGCCGCCTGCGTCTTCGCGCCCGTGAGCGCACATTCGACCAACTTGGTCGCGCCCTCGCCGTCGCGGGCGATCATGCGGCAAAGGGCGGTGGTGACGGCGTTCAAGGCCGCGCAGAAGGCCGCGTAATCCTCGCCCTCGGCTGTGATCTCGGCGTTGCCGGTCATGCCGTTGGCCAGCACGCAGCACATGTCGTTGGTGGAGGTGTCGCCATCGACGCTGATGCGGTTGAAACTCGTCTGCACGTCCGCCGAAAGCGCCTTTTGCAGCATCTGCGGGGAAATGGCCGCGTCCGTGGTCACAAACACCAGCATGGTGGCCATGTTGGGATGGATCATGCCCGAGCCCTTGGCGATGCCGCCCAGATGCGCCGTTTTGCCGCCGAGGGAAAACTCCACGGCGGCGGACTTGACCTTCGTGTCCGTGGTGAGTATGGCTTCGGCGGCGGGCAAACCGTCCGTGGAAAGGCCGGAAACGAGCGCCTCCATGCCCGCGGCGATGGGGGAAATGTCCAGCCTTTGGCCGATGACGCCGGTGGAGGCCACCACCACGTCCTTGGCGGGGATACCCAGCGCGTCCGCGGCGAGGGCGCACATCTTCTGCGCCACTTCCTCGCCGTCGGCGTTGCAGGTGTTGGCGTTGCCGCTGTTGCAAAGGATGGCGGAGGCGTAGCCGTCGGCGATGTTGGCCTTCGTGACCAAGAGCGGCGCGCCCTTGACGAGGTTTTGCGTGTACACCGCGGCGGCGGCGGCGCGCTTTTGGGAGACGATGAGCGCCAGATCGCGCTTGTCGCGGTTTTTGCGGATGCCGCAGTGGATGCCGCTGGCGGTAAAGCCCTGCGCGGCGCAGACGCCGCCTTCGATGAATTTCATGGTTTTCAGACCTCCTGTAACACCAGTCCCGCGCTTATGTCCGCGCCCATTTTCAGGTTGAGAAGCTGCACCGCCGCGCCGGACGCGCCCTTGCCGAGGTTGTCGTAGGCGGCCAGCAGCGTAAAGCGTTCCTCGTTGCCCTCGCAGGCGATCAGCATGCCGTCCGTGCCGGAGAGCAGCCCGGCGGAGGCAAAGCCGTCCTCGGAAAGCGTCTCCCGATACGCCACGACCGGGCCGGTATAGTAGTTTTTATATACGGCGCGCACGTCTTCCATGCCCGCGCCATGCAAAAGCTGCGCGCGGTGCAGGGGCACGCTGACGAGCATGCCGCTGTAAAAATTGCCGACGATGGGCAAAAACACCGGCGGCGCGGCAAGGCCGCAGACCTTCGTCATCTCCGGCAGGTGCTTGTGCGCCTGCGCAAGGCCGTAGGGCCGGGGCGGATCATAGGCCGCGCCCTTTTCGCGGTAGTCGGCGATCATCTTCTTGCCGCCGCCGGAATAGCCGGTGAGGGACGTGCAGGAAAGCGGCGTCTCCGGGGAGAGCAGCCCTTCCCGGATGAGCGGCGCGACCAGGGCGATAAAGCCGCTGGCGTGGCAGCCGGGCACGGCCACGCGGCGGGAGGCGAGGATGGCGTCCAGCGCCTCCTTTCCCAGTTCCGGCAGGCCGTAGGCCCAGCCCGGGGCGGTGCGGTGGGCGGTGGAGGCGTCCAGCACCACGGTGCGCCCGTTTTCCACCATGGAAACGGCCTCGCGCGCCGCCGCGTCCGGCAGACAGAGGATGGCCGCGTCGCAGGCGTTGAGCGCCCATTTGCGTTTGGATGCGTCCTTGCGCTCCGCCTCCGCCAGTTCGATCAGTTCCACATCCTCGCGCGCGGCCAGCCGCTCGCGGATGCGCAGCCCCGTCGTGCCCGCGCTGCCGTCGATGAATACACTGAACAAAGCTTTCACCCGCATAACATACTTGTATTTTGTATAATTATAAGCGCGCAAAGGCAAAAAGTCAATGTCCGGCGAAAAAATATACAAAAACTTCGCATAAGGGCGGCGAAGCCTTCAGCCGCGGGCCGACGCGCCCACGCCCAACGGGCAGGGGACGCGCCTGGCGCGGGGTTGAAGCCTGCGCCCCGCGGGCGGGAAGCGGCGCGGGTTCAGGGGCAGGGGCGCGCGCCCTGCGCCCGGCCGCGCCGATATACAAAAGGCCCGCCCCTTTTCCAGGGCGGACCGTTTGCGTGCGTACACGGTTATTCGGCGGCCGTTTCGTCGGCGGCGGGCTCCTCAGCGCCTTCGTCGGCGGCGGGCTCGGCGTCGGCAGCCTCAGCGGGCTCCTCGGCGGCGGGCTCTTCCTCAGCGGCGGGGGCCTCGGTGGCCGCGGCGGGCGCTTCGGTAGCGGCCTCGGTGGCGGCCTCGGTGGCGGCGGGAGCCTCGGTGGCAGCCGGTTCAGCTTCCTTGGAGCAGCCGGTCAGCGCCAGCGCCAGCGTGCAAAGGATCATGGCAAAAACAAGGACCTTTTTCATGTTTATCCCTCCAAATGTCCGTTTGATATTCCCTTCAGGACATGGAACAGTATATCCGCAAGGATTGTCTTTCATGCCACAAAACCGTAAAATATACGTAAATATTTACGGAGAACACGAAATATAACCAATTTATCCGAAAGTTGCCACAGATTTTGTGCCGCGCCACGCAAAAAGGCCCGTTCCGCGATGGGAACGGGCCCTTGTGTGTCTCCGCGTTATTCGGCGGCGCCGGTGACGCCCTCGACGAGCGCGTTGGCGGCAGAGGCGGGTTCTTCCTCGGCGGCCTCTTCCTCAGCGGGCTCTTCCTCAGCAGCCTCTTCCTCGGCGGGAGCCTCGGTGGCGGCGGGAGCCTCGGTGGCGGCGGGAGCCTCGGTGGCGGCGGGAGCTTCGGTAGCGGCGGGAGCTTCGGTAGCGGCGGGCTCGGCCTCCTTGGAGCAGCCGGTCAGGGCCAGCGCCAGCGCGCAGAGGATCATCGCAAAAACAAGCACCTTTTTCATGGTCGTACCTCCAAACAAACATCCGTATGATAGCGCCTTTTTCGGCACGAACCAGTATATCGGGGAAACGCTGTTTTTGACGACACAAAGTTGTAAAACATACGTAAATATTTATTGTGGATACAAAATATAACCTATTTATCCGAAAGTTGCCACAGTTGCCAGGCCGCGTCCGTGGGCATGCGCCAGTCGCCGCGCGGCGAGAGGGACACGCTGCCCACCTTGGGGCCGTCCGGGATGCAGCTGCGCTTGAACTGCTGCTGGAAGAATCGCCGCGTGAACACCGTCAGCCACTTGCGGATGGTCTCCTCGTCGTACTCGCCGGCAAAGGCGATCTTGGCAAGACGCAGTATCTTCCCCGGCGCGGCGCGGCGGCGCAGCATGTGGTAGAGGAAGAAATCGTGCAGGCGGTAGGGGCCGACCAGGTCCTCGGTTTTCTGGGCGATCTCGCCGTCTTTGGGCGGCAAAAGCTCGGGGCTGACGGGCGTGTCCAGCACGTCGAGCAGCGCCTTTTGAAGCTCTGGCGTGGCGGCGTGCGAGGCCTCGTAGGCCACGAGGTGGCGGATGAGCGTCTTGGGGATGGAGCAGTTGACGCCGTACATGCTCATGTGGTCGCCGTTGTAGGTGGCCCAGCCCAGCGCGCTCTCGGAAAGGTCGCCCGTGCCCACCACCAGGCCGTTTTCGGCGTTGGCGATGTCCATGAGCACCTGCGTGCGCTCGCGGGCCTGCGCGTTTTCGTAGGCGGTGGAGCGGTCCTCCGGGGAAAGGCCGATGTCGGACATGTGCTGGAGCGTCGCCTTCTGTATGTCGATGACGCGGAAGTCCGCGCCCACCTCGCGGGCCATGACCTCGGCGTTGGAGCGCGTGCGCTGCGTGGTGCCGAAGCAGGGCATGGTCACGGCGGTGAGGTGACCGGCGTCCATGCCCGCCAGCTTCAAAGCGCGCACGCACACCAGCAGCGCCAGCGTGGAATCCAGCCCGCCGGACACGCCCAGCACCAGCTTCTGCGCGCGGGTGTGGCGCAGGCGGCGGGCCAGGCCGTGCGCCTGGATGGAGAGCAGCTCCTCGGCGCGCTCGGAAAGGCGGCCCGGGTCGTGGGGGATAAAGGGCGCGGGGTCGATGAAGCGGCGCAGCTCAAGCGCGCGTAGCGGCTGGGAGAACGAGACCGTCCCGCAGGCCCCGCCCACGCCCTCGCGGAAGTCGTTGTTGGCGCGGCGCTCGAGGGCGAGGAAGCCCACGTCCGCGTCGGCAAAGAGCAGCCCCTCGTAAAACGGCTCGGACTCGGCCAACTTGCTGCCGTACTCGTAGATCAGCGAATGCCCGGCAAAGACCACGTCCTGCGTGGATTCGTCCGGCCCGGCCCCGGCGTAGACATAGGCCGCCGCCAGCCGCGCGGACTGGGAGGACACCAGTTCGCGCCGGTAATCGCGCTTGCCGGCGAGGGCGTCGCTGGCCGAGGGGTTCAAAAGCACCGTCGCCCCGGCGAGGGCGAGGCGGACGCCGGTGGGCAGGGGCGCCCAGAGGTCCTCGCAGATCTCCACGCCCACGACGAACTCCGGCAGCTCCCGGCAGGCAAAGAGCAGATCGGCGGCGAAGGGGATCTCCTCGCCGAACCAATGAAGCGCGCGCCGCCCCTCGAAGGCGGGGGCGAACTGGCGCAGCTCGTAGAACTCGGCGTAGTTGGGCAGGTGCGTCTTGGGCACGACGCCCAGCACATGCCCGCCTTGCAGCACCGCCGCGCAGTTGTACAGGCAGTTGCCGTCGGCCACGGGAAGGCCGACGACGATGAGCATGTCCGCTTCCCGCGTCTTTTCCAGCACGGCTTTCAGCCCCTCCAGCGCCCCGCGCACGAGGCGGTCGTGCAAAAACAGGTCGCCGCAGGTGTAGCCGGTGAGGCACAGTTCGGGAAACACGCAGACGTTCGCGCCCTGCGAAGCCGCTTCCAGGGCCAGGCGCGCGATCTCCGCGGCGTTTTTCTCCACATTGGCCACTTCCAGCGCCGGGGTGGCCGCGCACAGGCGCACAAATCCGTCGAACATGGTCGCTCCTCCTTTGAGTCCGTGTCGGTCGTTGCAGGGCGCGCCGTTACAGCGGGCGCTTTTCCGGCACGCCCACGCGCCGGGGGTATTTTTCCGGGGTGGGCGCGGTCTTTGTAAGCACGGCCAGCGTGTGCGCCCAGTCGCGCCCGGGGATGGGGACTTCCTCGATGGCGAAAAGCCGCCCGCCCAGCGCTTCCAGCGCGTTTTGCGCCGCCTCCGCCTCCGCCGCCGCGCCCGGGCCTTTGAGCGCCACGGCCTTCCCGCCCACGCGCACCAGCGGCAACAGCAGTTCGCACAGCACGTTCAGCGGCGCGACCGCCCGCGCCGTGGCCGCGTCGAAGCTCTCGCGCAAAGCGCCGCGCCCGGCCTCCTCGGCGCGCAGGCACACGGCCTCGGCGTTGAGGGAAAGTTCCTCAATAACGCCGCGCAAAAACTCCACGCGCTTTAAAAGAGAGTCCATCAGCACAAAATGCGTCCCGGGCAGAAAGATGGAAAGCGGTACGCCGGGGAAGCCCGCGCCGCTGCCCACGTCCACGCACGTCTTTGCGCCGGAAAGATGGGGAAGCGGCGCGAGGGAATCGAGGTAGTTGCGGTCGATGGCCTCGGCGGGGTCGGCGCTCACGCGCGTGAGGTTCATGCGCGCGTTGGCCTCTATGAGCAGAGAGTGAAAGGCGGCGAGCTTTTCCGCCTGTTCCGCCTCCGCCGCCACGCCCGCGGCCTTGAGCCGCGCTTTGAGCAGTTCCCGCATGGGCGTTCCCTCCTATTCCCCGGCCGGTTTCCGCGCGCGCTCGTGGCGGCGCTTTTCCAGCCAGATGGTGAGCACCGTCACATCGCCCGGCGACACGCCCGGGATGCGCGATGCCTGCCCGAGGGAGGCGGGGCGCTGGCGGTCGAGCTTTTCCCGCGCCTCCAGCCGCAATCCGTCCATGTGCAGATAGTCCGCATCCGCGGGCAGGGGCATGCTCTCCAGCCGCCGGAAGCGGCGCACGTCGGCCATCTGCCTGTCGATGTAGCCCTCGTATTTGATCTCGATCTCCAGCTGCCGCCCCGTCTCCGGCGAGACTTCCGGCGCCTGCGCGGCGATTTGGGCAAACGTCGCCTCCGGCTTGCGCAGGGGCACGTCCAGCCGTCGCTCCTTGAGAAGCGCGCGGGCGCGTTCCAGTTCCTCGCGGCGGCGCAGCATGCGCTCGTAGCGCTCGCGCGTGGCAAGGCCGGCGTTGTAGCCGCGCTCAGTGAGGCGGAAATCGGCGTTGTCCTGCCGCAGCACCAGCCGGTATTCGGCGCGCGAGGTCATCATACGGTAGGGCTCGTCCACGCCCTTGGTGACCAGGTCGTCCACCAGCACGCCCAGATAGCCGTCGTCGCGTGAGAGAAGCAGAGGCTCGCGCCCGGAAAGCCAGAGCGCGGCGTTGATGCCGGCATAGACGCCCTGCGCGGCGGCCTCTTCATAGCCCGAGGTGCCGTTCACCTGCCCGGCGAACCACAGCCCCGCGATCTCGCGCGAAGCGAGCGCCCCGGTGAGGGCGGTGGGGTCGATGCAGTCGTACTCGATGGCGTAGGCCAATCGCACAAGGCGCGCGTTTTCCAGCCCCGGCACGGTGCGGTAAAAGGCGCGCTGCACCTCCTCCGGCATCGAGGTGGACATGCCCTGCGCGTACCATTCCGTGGTGTACAGCCCCTCGGGCTCGAGGAACACGGGGTGGCGCTCCTTGTCCTTGAAGCGCACGACTTTATCCTCAATGGAGGGGCAGTAGCGCGCCCCCGTGCCGTGGATGGAGCCGGTGTACATCGGCGCGCGGTGCAGGTTGGCAAGGAGAATTTCGTGCGTCTCCCTGGTGGTATAGGTCAGATAGCAGAGGGCGCGGTTTTTCAGCGCCATAGCGTCGGTCAAAAACGAAAACGGCGTCACCGGCTCGTCGCCCGGCTGCGGCTCCATTTTGGAAAAGTCGATGGTGCGGCCGTCGAGGCGCGCGGGCGTGCCGGTCTTGAAGCGGCGGATGGCAAAGCCGAGGCCGCTCAGGCAGTCTGTGAGGGCGTTGGCGGCCAGCAGCCCCTGCGGCCCGCCGTTCCACGCGCACTCGCCGATGATGATGCGGCTTTTTAAGTACACCCCGGCGCAGATGACCGCCGCGCGGCAGGCGACGCGCTCGCCCGTGGTGGTGGTCACGCCCACCACGCGGCCGTTTTGCACCTCGATGCGGGAAACTTCCGCCTGCCGCACTTCGAGGCGGTCTTGATCGTCCACGGCGCGGCGCATGCGCAGGCGGTATTGCAGTTTGTCCGCCTGCGCGCGCAGAGAGTGCACCGCCGGGCCCTTGCCGGTGTTGAGCATGCGCGACTGGATGAACGTATCGTCGATGGCCCGGCCCATCTCGCCGCCCAGCGCGTCCACTTCGCGCACCAGGTGCCCCTTGCCCGTGCCGCCGATGGCAGGGTTGCAGGGCATCAGCGCCAGCGCGTCGAGGTTGAGCGTCAAAAGCAGCGTCCTGTGGCCCATGCGGGCCAGTGCCAGCGCCGCCTCGCAGCCGGCGTGTCCCGCGCCGACGACCACCGCGTCAAAAGTCTCCAAATCGCGTCCTCCTCAGTTTTCCCTGTTTTTGCCGCGCAGGAGCGGCTGTATTTCCTTCCAGCCCACGCGCGCGGCGGGGAACATTTGGGCGTTGGCCGCGCCCGCGGCGTTGGCAAGCGAAAGCGCTTCTTCGTCCGGCCAGCCGCGCAG
Source organism: uncultured Bacillota bacterium (assembly GCA_963930055.1). Classification (GTDB taxonomy): domain Bacteria; phylum Bacillota; class Clostridia; order Christensenellales; family Aristaeellaceae; genus Pullichristensenella. The sequence goes on from CAWVKS010000008.1 coordinate 223,362, forward strand.
GGCGGCAAACAGGTACGCGGCCAGAAAGCTGTCGCCCGAGCCGACGGGGTTGACGGTTTTCACCTTCGGCGCGGGGGCGTACAGCTCCGCGCGCGCCCCGAGGGTGAGCGGCAAAAGCTCCGCCGGAGCGAGCGCGTCCGCGCCCACCAGACAGCAGCCGCGCCCGCCCAGGGAAACCAGCACGCTCCCCACGCCGCGCTCTATCAATTCCCACGCGGACGATGGGTCGGCAGAGCCGGTCAGCGCCTCCAGTTCGCGCTCGTTGGGCTTCAAAAGGTCGGGGCAGCCCTCCACGCCCTCGAAAAGCGCCGCGCCGTTGCTGTCCAGCACGGTGGCGACGCCCATCTGTTTCGCCCGCCGCAGTATGCCCGCCACGCGCCCTGCCGCCGCCTTACCCGGCGCGGAGCCGCACACGGCCAGCACACGCGCGCCGGGCAGGGCGGAAAACAGCTTATCTTCCAGACGGTCGAGATCTTTCTCCGTCAGCGGTTCCCCGGCGCGGTAGTCCACCTTTTGGGCGAAGTCCCCCTCGCGCGCCCAGGTGTCGATGACGCGCGTGGGCGCGGGGACGTCCACGGGCAATACGTCGACGCCTTCCTCGCTTGCCAGTTCCAGGAACCGCGCCCCCGTCTCCCCGCCCAGGGGGCAGACGGCGCGCGCCTGCACGCCCAGCGCGGCAAGCACGCGGGCGACGTTTACGCCCTTGCCGCCCGTCTGCCATTCCTCGCGCTTTACGGGCAGGCCGAAATCCCCGACCCACAGCGTGCGGTCGAGGCAGGGGTTGAGCGTCAGCGTACAAACTTCCATACTACCATTATAGCGCGTCCCGCCCCGTCCCGGACATGGTTACGAACATTTTACAGGGCACGCCGCTTGTGTGTACCCCTCGACGGTGCTAGAATAAAAAGCGGAAAGTTTCCCTACGCTAACTTTGGGAGGGAAGGCCTATGGAACTGACCCTGAAAGCGCTGAAAGACGGCGAAAAGGGCGTGGTCGAGCGCCTGACGCTCACCGGGCCGACCAAGCGCCGCCTCATCGAAATGGGCATCACACCGGGCACGGAGGTGCGCGTGCTCAAGCGCGCCCCGCTGGGCGATCCCATCGAGGTCTATCTGCGCCGCTATACGCTGACGCTGCGCGCCGAGGACGCGCGCAACATCTACGTAAGGAGGGTGGAGGCATGAGCATCACCATCGCTCTGGCGGGCAACCCCAACAGCGGCAAGACCACGCTGTTCAACGCCCTCACCGGCTCCAACCAGTACGTGGGCAACTGGCCGGGCGTCACCGTGGAGCGCAAGGAGGCGCGCTTTGACTTAAAGGGCGAGGAGGCCACGCTGGTGGACCTGCCCGGCGTCTATTCGCTTTCCCCCTATTCCATCGAGGAAAACATCACCCGCCACTTCATTGCCCAGCACGCGCCGGACGTTGTTTTGAACATCGTCGACGCCACCAACATCGAGCGCAACCTCTACCTCACGTTGCAGCTGATGGAACTGGAGCGCCCCGTGGTCATCGCCCTCAACCTCATGGACGAGTTGGAGCGGCGCGGCATCAGGCCGGACTGCAAGGCGCTCTCCCGCCTGCTGGGCGCGCCGGTGGTGCCTATCTCCGCCAAGAAGGGGCAGGGCTTCGAGGCGCTGTTTGAGGCCGTCTATCAGCAGGCCAGGCATCCCACCGTGGCCTACGTGGCGCGCCGCTACGACGAAAGCACCCGCCGCGCGCTGGAGGAGATCGTCTCCGCGCTGGGCGGCTGGGACAGCCACAGCGCCTTCGACCTCGACGAACACCGCGAGCACCGCGACGAGGTGGAGCGCGACGACGACCACTCCGCGCAGGCGCAGCACCGCCACATCGGCGGCTATGAGGACGAGGGCGACGAGGACTTCGCCCCGCCCACCACCTGGGTGGCCGTGAAGCTTCTGGAGGGCGACGAGGAGATCAGGGCCTCGGCGCAGCTTTCCGAGGCGCAGAGAAGCCGCATACGCGCCGCCATCGCCGCCTATGTGGAGCGCGGCCGCGAAAAGCACCCCGGCATCGACTCGCTGACACTGATGGTGGACGCGCGCTATGCCGCCATCGAAAAGGCGCTCAATGAATCCGGCTTCCCCCGCCAGCGCGAACACGAGACGACCACTTCCGACAAGATCGACCGCGTGCTCACCCACCGCGTGTTTGCCTTCCCCATCTTCTTTGCCGTGCTGGCGCTGATGTTCGCCCTCACCTTCGGCTGGCCGGGCACGGCGCTCTCCGACCTGGTGGAGCAGGGCGTCGGCCTCCTTTCCGAGGGCGTTTCGGCGGCGCTTTCTTCCGCCCCGGAATGGATACGCGCGCTGCTGGTGGACGGCGTGCTCGCCGGCGTGGGCGGCGTGCTGGTGTTTCTGCCGCAGATACTCATCATCTTCCTCTTTATGTCCATTCTGGAGGACAGCGGCTACATGAGCCGCGCCGCCTTCATCACCGACCGGCTTTTGCGCCGCTTCGGGCTTTCGGGGCGCTCCTTCATCCCCATGCTGATGGGCTTTGGCTGCACCACCACGGCGGTCATCGCCGCCCGCGGCGTGGAAAACGAGCGCGACCGGCGCATGACCATTCTTCTGACGCCGTTCATGAGCTGCGGCGCGAAGCTGCCGGTCTATGGCCTCATCACCGCCGCCATCTTCCCCGGCAACAGCGCCCTGGTGGTGCTGAGCCTCTACCTGCTGGGTATCCTCCTCATGGTCGTGGCCGGGCTGGTTTTGCGCAAGACCACCTTCCGCGAGGGCGAGACGCCCTTTGTCATGGAGCTGCCCGCCTACCGCGTGCCGTCGGTGAAAAACGTCGCCCGCCGCCTCTGGGACCGCGCCAAGGACTTCATCGTCCGCGCCGGCACCATCATATTCGCCATGAGCGTGGTGGTGTGGTTTTTGCAGTCCTTCTCGCCGTCTTTCCAGATGGTCACCGACCCGGCGCAGTCCATGTTCGGGCGTCTGGGCGCGTTCATCGCCCCCATCTTCGCGCCCCTGGGCTTTGGCGAATGGCAAAAGAGCGTGTCGCTGCTCTCCGGCCTGGTGGCCAAGGAAGCGGTGGTTTCCACCATGCAGGTGCTCTACGCCGCCGGTTCCACGGCGCAGCTGGGCACGCTGCTGGTGACGAAGTTCACCCCGCTGTCGGCCTACGCCTACCTCGTCTTTATCCTCCTCTACACGCCCTGCGTCTCCGCCGTGGCCGCCATCCGCCGCGAGACCGGCTCGTGGAAGTACACGCTGCTCTCGGTGCTGATGCAGCTGGGCGTGGCCTACGTGATGGCGCTGCTGGTGTTCCAGGTGGGCAGCCTGCTGGGGGCGTAAAATGGCCGTTCTCGCCTATATCGCCGCCTTTGCCGTCATCTTCGCCGCGGCGTGGATACTCATCCGCCGTTTGCGCGCATTTTTCTTGACAAAGGGGCAAAGCGCGTGCGATAATTGTCCATATTCCCGCGCCTGCCGCGGACACTGCACGAAGAAGGACGAACGCCGATGAAACACATCTGCCCCAAGGGCTACCAAAGCGAACTGACGCTGCTGGAAACGCAGCAGGCGATCAAGATACTCAAGGACTGCTTTCAGCAGCAGCTTTCCGCCGCACTCAATCTGACGCGCGTGTCCGCGCCGCTGTTCGTGCGCCGGGATACCGGCCTCAACGACGACCTCTGCGGCGTGGAGCGCAAGGTGGCCTTCGACTGCCACGACGATCCCGGCGTGGAGATCCAGGTGGTGCAGTCCCTGGCCAAGTGGAAGCGCTTTGCCCTCGGCAAGTACGGCTACGCGCCCGGCAGCGGCCTCTACACGGACATGAACGCCATCCGCCGCGATGAGGAGACCGACAACCTCCACTCCGTCTACGTCGACCAGTGGGACTGGGAAAAGGTCATCACCCGCGCGGAGCGCAACGAGGCCTACCTCGAGCGCACCGCCGCGCGCATACACGCCGCCGTGCTCGAGGCGGAAACCGTGCTGCACAGCCGATTCCCCGCCCTGCACCCGCGCCTGCCGGCGAACCTGACCTTTGTCACCAGCGAGGAACTGTTTGACCTGTACCCCGGCCTCGCGCCCGAGGAGCGCGAGCAGGCGTTTGTGAAAAAGCACCGCGCCGTGTTTGTCAAGCACATCGGCTGGCCGCTGGGCGACAGCCGCCCCCATGGCGTACGCGCCCCGGACTACGACGATTGGTCGCTCAACGGCGATCTGCTCTACTACCACCCGGAGCTGGACTGCTGTCTGGAAGTTTCCTCCATGGGCATCCGCGTGGACGCCTCCAGCATGTTCCGCCAGCTCAACGCCGCCGACGCGCGCGCGCGGCTCGATCTGCCCTTCCACCGCGCGGTGATGGAGGAAAAGCTGCCCCTCACCATCGGCGGCGGCATCGGCCAGAGCCGTCTGTGCATGCTGCTGCTGCGCAAGGCGCACGTGGGCGAGGTGCAGGTTTCCGTCTGGCCCGCGGGCGTGGAAGAAGCGATGGCCGCGGGCGGCGTGCGGCTTCTGTAAAGCGTTTTTGCGGAGGGACAAGCTCCCTTCGCAATTTATTTTTGATTTTTTGTCAGATATACTTGACAAAAGGACGGATAAAGCATATAATGGGGGCAGACAAGGAGGGAAAAACATGAACGCATGGTTTGCGGGCGGCGTGCTGGCCGGTATACTGGCGGTGGCCATCTACGGGGTCTGGAAAAAGCGAAAGGAGAGCGCGCCGCGCTACGACGAGCGGCAGGCGCAGGCGCGGGCCAATGCGGCGAAGCTGGCGCTGGAAGTGCTCTCGGCGCTGATGCTGGTCAACGGCTTTGTGCGCGAGGCGTGGCAGTTTGCCTGGGCGGGGCCGTTTATGGAGACGGTGGTGCTGCTGCTGATCGCGGGCACGGTCTACGTATTGCGCTGCGTGTGGACGGACGCCTACTTCGCGCTTCGGGAGAAGCCGAAAACGTGGGGGCGCATCTTTGCCGCGATGCTCGTCGTCAACGTCGCGCTGGGCGTGATGGTCATCCTCGACGGCGACCTGGTGGAGGATGGGCTGCTCACCTTTCCCGCCGCCAACCTGCTGATCGCCGTGATGTTCGCATCGCTGCTGATCACCATGGCGCTCAAGCGCCGCAGGGACGCGCGGGAGGAGGCGGAAGCGTGAAAAAAGCGGACAGGTTTGACGAGCGGCAGGTGATCGCCCGCGCCAAAGCGGGAAATATGGCTTTTTTCATCCTGATGATGACGCTGTTTGCCAGCTGCGGCCTGCGAGTGCTGCTTGGCCGGGAGTGGGCGACGCCGGGCATAGGGGTGCTCATAGCCATTTGCCCCGCCGTTGGCGCGTATATCGCGCGCTGCATCTATACGGGCGCCTTTTTCGGCCTGCGGGAGGACGGACGGATGTTTCTGTGGCTCTGCGTCGCGTGGGTGGTGTCTGGCGTGGTGGTTGTTGCGCGGGCGTTGTCGCGGGGCGGTCTGGTCGTGGACGGCATGCTGACCGACCATTGCCTGAGCATACTGATGGCGCTCATCTATCTCGCCGCCCTCGTCGCCATGGCGCTCAAGCGCCGCAGGGACGCGCGGGAGGAGGCGGAGGAATGAAGAACCTGCGCCTCAAGGCCGCCCGCGCCGCGCTCGACCTTTCCCAGCAGGAATTGGCCGAGCGCGTGGGCGTTTCCCGCCAGACCATCAACGCCATCGAAAAGGGCGACTACAACCCCACCATCAACCTCTGTCTGAAGATCTGCCACGCGCTGGGCAAAACGCTGGACGAACTGTTCTGGGAATGAGCCTTGGCGGGGCTTCCCGCCCCCGCCGCACGGGGACGGCCGCCCGCGCTTTTCAAACAGCCGCCCGCCCCGCGGTTTCAGCGCCCGCCGGGGCGTGTATCTATCCGTATAAGGGCGCGTCATGCGCCTGCCCAATATGGACGCGCCGCGCGGGCGGCGGGAAGGGGGCTTCCATGCACGATGTATTGCGGGCCTTTGGCCTTACGCTCATCGCCGGACTGAGCACCGGCGTGGGCAGCCTCATCGCCCTGCTGGCCAAACGCACCAGCCGGCGCTTCCTCTCGGTGAGCCTGGGCTTTTCCGCCGGGGTGATGGTCTATGTCTCCATGGTGGAGATACTGGCTACGGCGCGGGAATCGCTGGCGGCGCAGCTGGGCGCGCGCGGCGGGGCGTGGGCGACGGTGGCGGCGTTTTTTGGCGGCATGCTGCTCATCGCCGTGATCGACAAACTCATCCCCGCCGAGGAGAATCCCCACGAGGCGCGCCTGGTCGAGGGCGAGCGCGAGGGCGCGCCCCGGCCGCAGAAGCTGATGCGCATGGGCGTGCTCACGGCGCTGGCCATCGCCGTGCACAATTTCCCGGAGGGGCTGGCGACGTTCGTCTCCGCCCTGCAGGAACCGAACGTGGCCATCCCCATCGTCGCGGCCATCGCCATCCACAACATCCCGGAGGGTATCGCCGTTTCCGTGCCCATCTATCAGGCAACCGGCTCGCGGCGCAAGGCGTTTTGCTATTCGTTTCTCTCCGGCCTTGCCGAGCCGCTGGGGGCGCTGGTGGGCTATGCGCTGCTGCTGCCGCTGATGAGCGACGCGGTGTTCGGCGTGATCTTCGCCGCCGTGGCTGGCATCATGGTGTTTATCTCCTTCGACGAGCTGCTGCCCGCCGCCCGCGAATACGGCGAACACCACCTGTCCATCTACGGCCTGATCTCCGGCATGGCGGTAATGGCCGTAAGCCTGCTGCTGTTTTTGTAGGGAGCCGGGCGGCGCGCGTCCAGGGCAGGAGCGAAAATACGAAAACAGCGCCCCACTGCGTGGAGCGCTCAGGATGTTGACAAAGTGGGCAGACTGGCAGAGCGTTGAGAAAGCCTGCAAGCCAAGGAAGTTGTACTTGCAGCCAAGGGAGCTTACTTAGACGTAAGTGACCGCAGGATGCAAGTGCAGCTGACGAGGAAATTTTGCCGGCGGCAAAATTTGTCGCCAAGGGCGACTGGATTTGACGATCCCAAAGGGCTCGACAAATCCACCGCAGGAAGCAAAAATCGCTTCTGATTTTTTGTATATCAGAGCGATTTTTGCGGTTGTAGGCTTTGTCAGCGCTCTGAGCGCCCCACTGCGTGGAGCGCTGTTTTTTGCGTTATACGACCTAAGTGGACGCGCGCCGCAGACCGCTGAGCAGCACGTAGCCCTCGCCGCCGCCGAGGGAGCGGATCTTGCCCCAACGGCCGTTGGCGTCCACCAGCAGCAGGTGGTAGCCCTTGGAAAGCGTCGTCGTGCGCCCGGCGCTGGTGCTGGGCGAGCGGTAGACGGTCAAAGACGAACTCTGCACATAGTAGATGTTGCCGATGCGCGCCTCGCCCACCTTTTCCAGATAGCCGGCGTAGACATAGCCCTGCGCGCCCTGCGTGGTGCACACATAGGCCATGCTGCCGCTGCGGCCAAGGTAAAACATGCGCGTGCCCTGGCGCAGCGTGCCGACCACGCGGCTGCCCTCGCCGGTGCCGGAGCGCAGGTTGACATAGTCGTTCATCAGTTCCAGAATGGTGACGGAGCGCTCCGCGGCCTGCGCGCTGAACGCGCCCAGGAGCAGGGACAGCGCCAACGTCAGGCAGACGAGCATCCGCAAGAACCTTCTCTCGCCCATGTGTCACACCCCCATAGGTTTATTTTAACACATCGCGCGGCATTTGTAAACGCGCGCGGCGCGTGGAAATATATTTTCGCTTCCCCGTCGTTTTTTGGACGTTTCCAGGACGCAAAAAGTTCACGCGCGGGGGCGTTGGCGCGAAAAAAAGCGCCCCCGGGCGTGCCCCGGGGGATGCGCGGCGTCATTCGCCCTCGCGCGCGGCATGGCGTTCGCGGAAGAGCAGCGAAATGCACCACAGCCCCGCGATGCCGACGATCGTGTAGATCACGCGGCTGACCACCGCGGCCTGCCCGCCGCAGATGTAGGCCACCAGGTCGAACTGGAAAAGGCCGACCAGCAGCCAGTTGATGGCGCCAAGGATGGTGATGACCAGCGAAGTACGATCCAGCATGTTTTTTCCACTCCTTTTCCGCCGGCATGCCGGCGTGATGGGAGTAGTATATCCGCGCGCTGCGGAAATATTCCCCGGTTGCGTCGCCCGCGCGCCCGGCGTTGGCGTTTGTTCCCTGGGATTCGGGGGCGGGGATTTGGGGATTTGGGGATGCGCCGCTTGCCCCGGAGGGGCAAGCGGCGCATCCCCCAGAGCGTTGACTGGGGTTTGTCAACGCTCTGAAATGCCTCCGGCATTTCTCGACAAAATCGAGCTTGCCGGAGGCGGAGAGCAAAAGCGTCAGTTCAAGCCGCAAATGTCGTTTTCGATGACATCCTGATAATCGGCAACGTTGTCGGCGGTCAGGAGGAACGCGGGCACCTCGATCGTTTCGGCAGGAACCTCGCCATTGAGGTTGGAATCCAGCGCATAGAGCGCTTCGCGGCCCATCTTCTTCGCCTGCTGCGCGCCGCACACAAGGACTTTCCCCGTCTGGAGATAGTCGGCAGTATCCGGGTCGCCATCAAAAGAGCAGACAACGATTTGATCTCCCAGGCCAAGGTCCTGAACTGCCGCGACTACGCCCAGCGTCGCCTGGGAATGCGCCGCGTAAATGGCAACCAGATCGTCATGCGCAGTGATAAGATTGCGAGCCTGGCTATCTGCCTCATCCAGCGTGAACGTATCGCTCTCCAGCACCTGCGCTACGCTAAAGCCATACTCGGCCAGGGCCGCTTCAAAGCCCTCGTAACGGAGCTGACCGTTGATGCGCGACAGGGGGACATCGATCATGGCGATGCTTCCGCTCAAACCATTGTCGGTGAGATACTTGGCGAGATATTCACCCACTTCATAGGAACCTTCATAATTCGGCGTGCTGATGTAGGACAGATAGGTGCCTTCTTCTGTTCCAACATCGCAAATCACCACGGGTATGCCCGCGGCCTCCGCTTCATCCAACACGGCGGGGCAGGACGCGCTGTCTACAGGAGAGACGATAATGGCGTCCACTTCGCTGATGATGGCGTTCTGAGCATTTTTAAGCTGCGTTGCGGCATCCTCATCCGAATTGTAGACCTGAAGTTCCCATCCGCGTTCTTCACAGGCGTCGGTGATCCCATCTTCTACCCAAGTCCAGAATGGCGTGGTGGTCGAGGCCGACAGATACGCCACGGTTGGAGCCTCTTCCTCGGCAAATGCGGCCAATGAGAGGACCATCAGGACTCCAAGCAACACAGACAGCAGTTTCTTCATAGACGTTTCCTCCTTTTTCATTATGCTGTTTGTGCCCTTTGCAGGCACAGCATTACACTTTCTACGCCCTCTTGCGATGCGAGAGCCGTTCAAACAGAAGAACGAGAATGATCACGCAACCAACCGCCGTTGTCTGCCAATAGGGCGAAACGCCCACGATATCCAGACCGTTCTCCAGGATCCCCATAAATATCACACCGATCGCAGTTCCAATGATCGTTCCCTTGCCACCCGACATGGAGATTCCGCCGATCACCGCCGCCGCGAGTGTGCTCATCTCGTAGCCGTTGCCATAGTTTGGATCCACAGCGCCAAATCTGGAACTCATGATAACGCCGCACAGGCCGCACATAAAACCGGAAATGATGTACGGGATCATTCGGTACGCGACGACGTTCACGCCGGCAAGGCGCGTTGCCGTCACATTGTTGCCGATGGCGTATATATTGCGGCCGAGCTTCGTCTTGGACAGTACCCATCCGCCGAGAATGAACAGCAGCAAAATCAGCAGATAGTAAACGCGGAAGCCCGTGAACAATTCGGCGCCCGCCAAAGACTCAAAGGTATCGCCCAAGCGCGTGATGGAATGTCCATCGCAAATCAAATAGTCCGCGCCGCGACAGATCTGCATCATGCCCAGCGTTACCACAAACGGCGGAATGTCAAATACCGAGACCAGCGCTCCGTTGACGGTGCCCACGACCACACCCGTCAAAAGGCAAACAAAGATGCCGGCGATGATCGCGCCCACTGTTACTTCATCGCCTGCCCTGAGCACTTTCGCAAGCAATATCGACGAAACGCCCACGATACTTCCGACGGACAGGTCGATGCCGCCGGTGATCATCACAAACGTCTGCCCGATCGACAGGATTGCGATATAGGCGACCTGCGATAGAATGTTGGTCATATTTCGCACTTTGGCAAAGTTTGGCGCAATGGCGCTTAGCAACAAAAACATTATAACTGTAGCGATCGCCATTGTGATCTCCGTCTGGTGGTTGAAAAACGTTCTTGTGATTTTGGATTGTTTCATCGCCTGTGCCTCCTCGCGCGCTCAGATGGGTGTCCCAAACGAAGCCATACGGACGATATCCTCGTCATTGACCTCTGCTGTGGATATGTCTCCGGTAAACGCACCGTCGCGCATGACGAGTACGCGATCGCAAACGCCGAGTATCTCTGGAAGTTCCGATGAAATAATGATCACGCATACGCCCTGGCGGACGAGCCTGCGCAGTATACCATAGATCTCCGACTTTGCCACGACATCAATTCCACGGGTCGGTTCATCAAGGATCAAGACCTTTGGCTTGGTCAGAAGCCACTTTGCAACCACCAACTTCTGCTGGTTTCCTCCCGACAGGCTCCCGGAAGCGTTTCGCACGTTCTTTGTACGAATATCCAGCAGGCGCACCATCTCAGCGCAATCTTCCAATTCAGAGCGCTTATCCAGCAGAAAGCGGCCGTCATTTGCGGTCTTTGCAAATGCGCTGTTTATATAGATGGGCAACTCGATCAGCAGGCCTTCTTCTTTGCGGTTTTCCGTTACCAGGGCAAGTCCATTGCGAATGGACGCGCTTGGAGAGCCGGGCGGCAACTCCCGACCGTCTACACGCACGGAGCCGGCTTTTCGGCGTTCAATGCCGAAAATGTTCCTGACAAGCGTCGTGCGCCCCGCTCCGACCAGACCGGAGATACCCAGAATTTCACCCGTATACGCGGTAAAGGATATGTTGTGCAAAAACCCCCAGCCGTCGTCGAGCCCTTTCACTTCCAGCATGGGCGCTCTCTTTACATCGCAGGGCTCGTTCTTGCCGGCGCCATAGAAATCCTCTACTTCACGACCGACCATTGCGTGGACCAGCCGTTGCTCTGTCATCTCTGATACCGGCACGCCCCCTTGGACCAGGCGGCCATCTCGAAGCACGGTGATTCGGTCGGAAATTGAGAAGATCTCGGAAAAGCGATGTGATACGATCAAAAAGCTAACGCCTTTTGCCTTGAGCTTGCGAATGATATCGAAGAGCTTTTCTACTTCATGCTCCGTCAGAGACGCGGTGGGTTCGTCAAGGATGATCAACCTTGAATCATGCGAAACCGCCTTTATGATCTCCACGATCTGTTGCTGCGCGACGCTGAGCGTGCGCAATCTCTGCATGGGATCGATCTGATCCTGTATATCAAAAAGAGACAAAAGTTCGCGCGTCCTGCGGATGCAGTTGGCCTTGTCAAGAATAAACCGATGCTTGTATGCGTCTTGATGTCCGAGGTATACATTTTCATAGACAGGCATATCTGGCAAAGAATTGAATTCCTGCATCACGATGGATATGCCCAAAGACAACGCGACAGCCGGGCTGGTGATATCAACGCCCTTCCCTTCATAATCAATGCTGCCACGATCCGCCCTGTATACTCCTGCAATGATCTTTGCTAACGTGGACTTTCCCGCGCCGTTTTCTCCCATCAGGGAATGGACTTCCCCGGTATTGAGCGAAAAATCAACACCGTCCAACGCCTGTATGCCGCCAAAGGACTTGGAAATCCCCGTCATGCGCAGCAGTTCCTTCGTTGACATATCGCTTCACCTCTGTCGCAAGTCGTTTCCGGCAAATATCGCCGCTTTGCGCTTTTCCAATATCATCGCCCTGTCCATGCCGGTAGCCCGCGAGAGATCACAGACGAAAAACCTCTTTGCATGTGGTGCAAAAACATTGTTCGTATTGGGCGTCGGTCAGTTTCAAGGCGCGATACTTGGCCAGCTCGACTCCGGCATTTATCGGAACATCCGTTCCGAACATGATGCGCGAGCAGCCAAGTTTTTCGATAAACTGCTTAAGGTCCAGCACAGTACACCAGGAAGTTTCCAGAAAAATGTTTTCGCAAACCTGTGCCGCCACCAGCGCCTCGCCACCAAACAGCCCGCCTCCCGAATGCGCCAGAACGATCCGCAGATGCGGAAACTCTCGCGCGATCGGTATCGCCATGGAGGGCAGAGCTACGGGCACGCCGTTTCCAGTATGGATAATGACCGGCACGTCCAACTCCTGCGCGGTCTCAAAGATCTTTCGAGCCTGCACGGAAGCCGGAGACGCGCAAAAGGCGTAGCCCTGCAATTTCAAGGCTTTAAAACCAAGTTCCTTTACCGCCCAGGTCATAAACGAATGATATTCCTCAAAGGACATATAAGGGCTGAGCACTGCCGCGCCCCAAAACCGTTCGGGATATTGCTGGGTAAGCGCATACAGACGAAGCGTCGCTTTGCGCGCATCGTATGGCAGGATGCCCGTCTGCAACAGGGCGCCATCTATGCCATTTTCGTCCATATAGGACAAGAGATCGGTCTCGCTGTCATTTGTCTGGAATATCAGATCTTCGCCAAGATGCATATGAGAATCAATGATCATAGCCAGCCCTCCTTTTATTATGCGACAAGCAAACATGTCGGCGGCATCCCTGTAGAAATACCCATCTGCAGCGCTCAAGATTGCAATATAACCACAATCAAAAACGTAAAATACCCACATAAATCAATTAACGTTATCCTTGACAGCATACCAATTATATAATATACGCTTAAAAATGTCAAGCCATATATTGCATTTATCGAATGGAAAATAGCCAAAAGGTCACTCAAAAGCAAGCATCGTTAACGCTGGAAAGAAGCGGATCGCAGGCGAGCATGGCCTGTCCATGTTTATCGCAGACCATTGACAAGCGGCCTGATTTGCCCGTTGGGGCAAAGGCGCTTCGGGGTAACAAGCCTGATTCTGGAGGGTTCACGGGGCGCGGGGATTTGTGGGGATGGTTTGCCCTTCAGGAAAGGCGCAGGCGGCAGGCTCCTGCTCGTGAGCCTGCCACCGTCTGTTCGCACCTCCGCCCCAAACGGAACAAAAACGCAGAACGCCCGCCCCCTGCTCGTGGGGCGGGCGTTCGCCGCTCATCCGCGGCAGCTCCGGCTACCGGCACTGCCGGCTCATCCGCGGCAGCTCCGGCTGCCGGCACTGCCGGCTCATCCGCGGCAGCTCCGGCCGTCGGCACTGCCGGCACTGCCGGCCCGCAGACGGAGGAGGTTGAAGGCGTTTTGGCAGGTCAGCGTGCGGATCCAGTCGCGGTCGCCGCGCAGCATCAGGCGTTCGGCGCGCGCGCCGTCGGGACCGGCCACGCCCACGTAGACCAGGCCGACCGGCTTTTCCGGCGTGCCGCCGTCGGGACCGGCTACGCCCGTGGTGGCAATGCCCCAGGTCGAGCCGCTCACCCGCCGCACGCCCTCGGCCATCTCCAGCGCGCATTCGGCGCTGACCGCGCCGTGTGTTTCCAGCGTCTGCGCGCGCACGCCCAGGACGCGCATCTTCGCCTCGTTGGAATAGGTCACATGCCCCTCGTGAACGGCGGCGCTGGCGCCGGGGCAGTCGATGAGATGGGAGACGAGCATGCCGCCCGTGCAGCTTTCCGCCGTGGCCACGGTCTCGCCGCGCTCCATGAGCATCTTTAAGACCGTGGAGGCCAGGCTGACTTCCTCGCCGGGGCCGTAGGCGGCGTAGACGGCGTCGCCCAACCGGCGGCGGATCTCCGCCTCCATGGGGTCGATGAGCGCCGCCGCGTCCGCGCCCAGAGGCACGCGGGCGCTGATGCGCGCCGTCACCTCGCCCGCGCCGCAGTAAAGGGCGAGCGTGGGGTTGTCGCCGTGGAAGAGGTCGAGCAAAAGCATCTCCGTCTTGGACTCGCCCACGCCAAAGATGCGCAAAAAGCGCGATTCGATGTGTTCGCCCGAGCGCTTGCGCAGGTAAGGCGCGAGCTGGCGCTCAAACATGTCCTTCATCTCGCGGGGCGGGCCGGGCAGCACGGCTACGGCCTTGCCCTCGTGCTCGACGATGCAGCCCGGCGCGGTGCCGCACGCGTTGGGCATGATGATCGCGCCGCGGGGGAAATACGCCTGCTTGTTGTTGTTCTCGGTCATCTCGCGGCCAATGCGGCACATGCGCGTGCGCACGGCCTCGAGGCTCGCTTCGTCCAGCTCCATGGGCAGGCCGAAGTATTCGCCCACCATCTCCTTGGTCAGGTCGTCCTCCGTGGGGCCGAGGCCGCCGGTGGTGATGACCATATCCGAGCGCGACAACGCCTCGGCAAGCGCCTGCTTGACGCGCGCGGGGTTGTCGCCCACGGTGGTGTGGCGGTAGAGCGTCACGCCCAGTTCGGACAGCCGGCGCGAGATGTATTGCGCGTCGGTGTTGGCGATCTGCCCCATCAAAAGTTCGGTGCCCACGGCAAGTATCTCTGCGATCATAAAACCTTCGCCTCCTGCGGATGTCGTTTAGCCCATCGGCACTTCGGAATCGGGCGCGCCGGCGTTCATGATGAGCGCCACCGTGGTGGCGTCGATCACAGCGTCCGGGTTCGTGGGATCGACTTCCAGCAGCGGCGCGCCGGGGTTCTGGGCGTTGTAGGCCTGCTGGAAACTCAGCACGATCTCCAGCGTCCGCTGGTCGAACACGCCGGGCTGCGGAGCGTTGTCCGCGGTGAACAGGCCCAGATCGAACAGCTTCTGCTGCAGCGCCTGTATGCTGGCCGGGTCAGAGCTTGCGTCGATGCTGCCGGATGTGGACGGCGCTTCGGTGGGCGCCTCAGTCGGCGCTTCGGTGACCGGCGCGGCGACGCGGAAGGCGAATGTGGAAACGGTGGCCTCGCCGCCGGAAGCGGGCTGGGCGACGACCTCAAGTGTGTAGACGCTGCCGGGCTCGAGATTGGACGCGCCGATGTTGAGGCTGTTGCCGCCCACGCTGCTGGAGTGGACGACGTTGCCCTGGCTGTCGTAGAGCGTGGCGGTGAAGGAGGCGACTTCGCCTTCGACCGACCAGTGGAAGGAGGGGTCGCCGTCAAAGACGAACACGCCGCCCTCGTCATAGCCGTTGCCCGCGGCGCTGATGGAAGGCGCGGAGATGGGCACGGGCGTAGGCGCTTCGGTCGGGGTCTCGGTCGGCGCTTCGGTGACCGGCGCGGCGACGCGGAAGGCGAATGTGGAAACGGTGGCCTCGCCGCCGGAAGCGGGCTGGGCGACGACCTCAAGTGTGTAGACGCTGCCGGGCTCGAGATTGGACGCGCCGATGTTGAGGCTGTTGCCGCCCACGCCGCCGGAGTGGACGACGTTGCCCTGGCTGTCGTAGAGCGTGGCGGTGAAGGAGGCGACTTCGCCCTCGACCGACCAGTGGAAGGAGGGGTCGCCGTCAAAGACGAACACGCCGCCCTCGTCATAGCCGTTGCCCGCGGCGCTGATGGAAGGCGCGGAGATGGGCACGGGCGTGGGCGCTTCGGTCGGGGTCTCGGTCGGCGCTTCGGTGACCGGCGCGGCGACGCGGAAGGCGAATGTGGAAACGGTGGCCTCGCCGCCGGAAGCGGGCTGGGCGACGACCTCAAGTGTGTAGACGCTGCCGGGCTCGAGGGCGGACGCGCCGATGTTGAGGCTGTTGCCGCCCACGCCGCCGGAGTGGACGACGTTGCCCTGGCTGTCGTAGAGCGTGGCGGTGAAGGAGGCGACTTCGCCCTCGACCGACCAGTGGAAGGAGGGGTCGCCGTCAAAGACGAACACGCCGCCCTCGTCATAGCCGTTGCCCGCGGCGCTGATGGAAGGCGCGGAGATGGGCACGGGCGTGGGCGCTTCGGTCGGGGTCTCGGTCGGCGCTTCGGTCGGGGTCTCGGTCGGCGCTTCGGTCGCCATCATCGCGCGGTAGACATACTCTTCCAGGTAGTTCTGCGTGCGGGCGGTGAACACGCCGTTGGGCGTGAGCGCCTCGTAGCCGAGGTCGGCGTTGACCCGCAGCTGGAAGTCGGTGATGGCCTGCGTGGTGGCCGAGCCGTAGACGCCGTCGGCGCTGCCCAGGTAGCCCAGGTAGACCAGCTGCTCCTGCATGTAGCGGATGGAATCCGGGTCGGAATTCGCGTCCACGAGCACGGTGTCGTCCTCGTCGCCGGGCTGCTGGGTGGGCTGTTGGGTGGGCTGTTGGGTGGGCTGTTGCGTCGGTTGCTGCGTGGGCTGCTGGGTCACGGGGTTGTCCACGTAGTATTCCAGCATGCGCAGCGTGGCCTCGTCGCAGTTGCCGGTGACGGCGAGGGCGTTGTAGCCCTGCTGGTTGTTGACCCAGACCTGGAAGTTGCGCACGGCGATGGAAGTGGCCGAGCCGTAGACGCCGTCCACGCCGTTTAAGAAGCCCAGTTCGCGCAGCATGGTCTGCAAGTAGCGGATGCGCTCGGCGGGGGAATTGGGCGAGATGCCCGTCTCCTGCGTGGGCGCGGGCGTGGTGGGCGCGGCGGTGGGCGTGGGCGTCGGGGCAACGGTGGGCGTGGCCGTGGGCCTGGCGTCCTGCCACCAGTCGGCAAAGACGATCAGGTAGTCGCGGGTGGCGGAATCGACCTCGCCGGTCACTTCCAGCACCTGGCGGCCGTAGTAGCGGTTTACCGCGTCCTGGAACTCCCAGACCGCGCCGCGCGTGGCTGCGCCGTAAACGCCGTCGTCCGAACCGGCGGGCAGATGGCCGAGGGTGATCAGCAGCTGCTGCACGCGGCGGATGTCGCTCTTCGAGGAATTCTCGTTGATGAGGAAATCGTCCGGCGCTTCGGTGACCACCGGCGGCGGCGTGGCCGGGCGCTGGGTGGGCTTGGCGGCGATCTGGTACTGGTCGAGCCAGTAGAGCGTGGCCGGGCCGGCGATGCCGTCCACGGTGAGCTTGGGGTCGATGGCGTAGGTGTTGTTCATATAGGTCTGGAAATCGCGCACGGCCTGGCGGGTAGCGCTGTCATACCTGCCGGAGGGCTGGCTTGCGTCCAGCCACCCCAGGCCGATCAGCTGCCACTGCAGGTCGGTGATCTCCGAGGCCGAGGAATTGCCGTTGATGATCTGGCTGGTCGGGCGCGGCGTGGCGTTCGGGCGCGGGGTGGGCGTGCGCACGCTGCCGGCCTGGCTGTTGTAGTTTTCATCCTCGTTCGTGCCGGAGATATAGTCCATCCAGGAAAGGTCCGGGTCGGTGATGGGCGCGAACGTGGTCTGCACATAGGGCGTGGGCGAGGGCGTAGGCGCGGGCGTCCACAGGGAGTCCGAGGCCAGCGTGGGCATGACGCTGGGCGCGGTGGTGGCGTCAAAGGCGCTGGAGAGCAGGCGGATGACCACGAAGGCCACCACCAGCACGGCCACCGCCGCGCCGCCGACGATCAACGCCAGCTGCCGCCGGGAACGGCTCTCGGCCTCCTCCTCGTCCGCGCGGGAAGCGGCGGCGCGGGAGGCGGACTTGCGCTGGGCGATGTAGGCGGTGCCGTTTTCCTCAAAGTAGAAGTGGCGCTTTTTCGGATCCTCCACGGCCTCCACGCTGGCGCGCAGGCGCTGCATGCCCTTTTCAAAGGCGTCCTCCGAGCCGGCCACGGGGGCCACGGAGCCGTCGTTCAAGCGGCGGGCGCAGTCGCGCGGCAGGTATTCGCGGATGCGCAGCGTGCTCTCGCGCCTGGTGTCGTAGGCCATGTAGACGATGCCGCTGGCGTCCTGCCCCATGGCGCGGCCGACGAGGAAGCGGCCGTTGTGGAGCAGCGTGCCGGGCAAAAGCTGTATCTGCGGCACGGCGGCGCGGGAATCATGGCCGCAGTGGGGGCAGATGTCGTGCCCATTCAGGTCCTCGAAGCAGTACATGCATTTGTTTTCGTATGCCATGGGGGTCACTCCTTCGCGTTCAGGCAGTCCGCGACGGCTTCTTTCGTCCGCGCGAACACTTCTTCGATCGTGCCGGAGCCGTCAAGGACGCGGATGCGCCCCGGCTCCCGCCCGCGCAGGGATGCGTAGGCGGCGCGCACCAGGCGCTGATAGGCTGTGCCCTCGGCCTCGATGCGGTCGGCGTGCCCGCCCTGCGTGGCGCGCGAAAGCGCCGCCCCCTCGTCGATTTCATAGAGGAAGGTCTTGTCCGGGCGCGCCTTTTGCGCGGGCACGTTTATTTGACGTATAAAATCCTCGCCAAGTTCACGGCCATAGCCCTGATAGACGATGGAAGAGTCCAAAAACCGATCGCAGAGCACGACCTTGCCCGCCTCGAGCGCGGGGAGGATGACGTCGTGCACGTGCTGGGCGCGGCTGGCGGCGAACAAAAGCGCCTCGCACTCGGCGGTCATGGCGCGCGCCTCGCGGTCGGCGGCGTCGGCCAGCACCAGCGCGCGGATGCGCTCGGCCACGGGGCAGCCGCCCGGCTCGCGCGTGCGCACGATCTCCCAGCCGCGCTCGGCGAGCCAGTCGGCCACGAGCGCCATCTGCGTGGATTTGCCGCAGCCGTCGGTACCCTCGAAGGTGAAAAACCGCCCGCGCGGCCGTTCGACGCCCAACAGGCCGAAAAGGCCGGAAACGGTTTCGGTAAAGAAGTCCGGGCCGCAGGCGGAAAGCTCCTCGCGCGTGCCGTAGCCGTAGCCCACGCCGATGGCGCGCACGCCCGTGTCCCGGGCGGCCTGCACGTCGTATTTGCGGTCGCCCACCATCACCACGCGCGATTTGTCCACGCCCGCGGGCAGGGCGCGCCGGATGAGCGTGGCCTTGTCGGCGTGGTGGTCGTTCAAGGGGATGCCCACCACGCTGTCCATGTAGGGCGCGAGGCCGAAGTGGTCGGCGATGCGCACGGCGAAGTATTCCGGCTTGGCCGTGACGATGGAGACGTGCTTCCCCGCCGCGCGCAGCGCGCGCAGGAGCTGCGCCACGCCGGGGTAGACGGCGTTTTCCCGCCAGCCCACTTCCTCGTAGCGCACGCGGTAGATCTCCACCGCCCGCAGCGCCGTCTGTTCGTCCATGCCGCAGCAGCGCATGAACGATTCCAGCAGCGGCGGCCCCACGAAAGTGTCGAGCTGCGCCTCGGAAAGCGCGGGGTAGCCCAGCTGGGCGATGGCGTGGGCGGAGCTTTTCTTGATGCCGTCGCCCGAGCGCGTCAGGGTGCCGTCCAGGTCAAAGAAAATATAGTCAAACATCGCCGTTCTCTCCTTCGTTTTGCGTATCGGCCACTTCCAGCATGCCGCCCTCCGCGCCGAAAAGCGTCGCGCCCAGGGCGCGGGAGGCGAGCAGCACGTCCACGCAGGCCTTCGTCAGCCGCTCGCCGGGGGCGGCGACGGCGCAACCGGGGGGATAGGCGCCCACCGCGCGCGCCGCGACCTCGCCCGCCGCGTCCTCAAGCGGCACGAGGCGCGTTTTGCCCAGCGCCGCCGCCCGCGGCCGCATGGCGCGGACGCCATAGGCCATTTCCGGGAAGGCGGGCAGTTTTCCCGCCCCCGGGCGCAGGCGGGCGAAGGCGTCCGTCAGCGCCGCGTAGTCCTCCGCCCGGTCGTAGACCGTGCCGATGGCCACCACGCCGCGCTCGTCGGCCATTTCCATATCCACGCCCAGTTCGGCAAGCCGGGCAAGCGCCTCCCAGCCGCGCAGCCCCATACTGTCCGTGCGGATGTAGAGCCGCGTGGGGTCGCCGAGGCTGGGGCAGGGGTAGCCCATCTTCTCCAGCTTCGCGCGAGCGCCGTCGCACCAGTTTACAAGGCGCGCAAGCGCCTCCCGGCCGCGTTCATCCATGAAGGCGCGCGCCTCGTCCAGCGAGCGCAGGATGAGGAACGAGGGGCTGGAGGTGGACACCATGCGCAGCATGCGCCGCAGCCGCGGCTCGTCCCCGGCGCGCCGCAGGTGCAGCCACGCGCCGCCGGTATAGGCGCCCAGCGTCTTGTGGGCGCTCTCCACAGCGCAGTCCGCGCCCGCCCGCAGGGCGCTTTCCGGGCTGTCCCACCAGGAAAAGTGCGCCCCGTGCGCCGCGTCCACCAGCACCGGCACGTCCGCGCGCGGCAGGGGCTCCACCAGGCCGTGGAACGTGGGCCGGGTGACAAAGACGGCGTCGCAGGGAACCTCCTTTGCCGCGGCGGCCATGTCCGTCCCCGGGGGCAAAAGCACGGGCTCCACGTCGGCCAGTATGCAGGCGGACTGCACCGAGTGGTGGGCGTCGCGGCGCATCAAAAGCCGCCCGCCCGGCCGCACAAAGGCCAGCACCATGGCGAGTATGCCCGCCGTGGAGCCGCAGGGCACGAGGATGGACGCGCCCGCCCCCGCCGACCTTGAAAGCAGGCGCTCGGCCTCGGCGATGCCCGCTTGCGGGGCGTAGAGGTCGTCCGTCGAGGGCAGCTCGGTCATGTCCAGCGCCGCGGGCACGTCCTCCAGCCGCCCCTTGTGGCCGGGCATGTGAAAGCGCGTCTTTCCCTGCGCCGATCGGAGCATGTCGTCGATGGGCCGCATGGCCATCCTCCTTTGTCCGTTCATTGCCGTTCGCGCCCGGCCGCCCGCGCGGCCTCAGGCTTCGCCGCTTTCGCCGCCCAGCAGCGCCAGCACCGCGTCCTTGTCCAAATCCACGCGGCGCACGCGGCCGCGGTCGGCCTGCTCGTCGAACAGGCAGGCGGCGCGGCCTTCGCAGAAGCGGCAGGGCAACGCCTTGCCCACCTTCGCCGGGGCGGGCGCGGCCTCGCCCGCGCAGATGCCGTCCACGTGACGGCCGGCCATCTCCACCGCGCGGCCGAGCAGGCGGGCCAGCCCCGCGCGCGTAAGGGGCGCGCTTGCCTTGTAAAAGCGCCCGGGTTCGGCGGAATTGGCCGCCCGGGCGGCTTCCTCGTCCACCATCGGCCCGTCCATGCGCAGCGCCTTGCGCCGCAGTTCGGCCACGGTGGCGGGATCGGTCTCCGGGGTGAGCACATAGCCCTCGTCCATGCGGAAGTAGAACGCCCCCGCCGCCAGCGCCCCGCGCCGTTTCGCCGCCGCCGCGAGGTAGACTAGCAGCTGCAATTGCAGCCCCGCGTAGGCCTCGGCAAGGTCAAACGGCCTGGAGCCGCGCTTGTAGTCGAGCACGCGCACGTAGGGCTTTTCCCCCTCCCAGAGATCCACGCGGTCGATGGAGCCGTAGAGCGCGCACGTTTCCCCCGCGCCCACGCGCAGGCAGGCGTCCCCGTCGTCGGGGCCGAAGCGCACCTCCAGCCCCACGGGGCGGAACTGCGTGTCGGCGAGCTGCTCGACGAGCAGCCGCGCCGCCGTGCGCGCCACGTTTTTCAGCCGCCGTTCCTCGGCGCGCGTGCGCCCGCTCTGCCCCAGCGGCCCTTCGCGCAGGGGGGCGAGCAGCGTTTCGGCCACGCGTTCCATGCGCGCGTCGGCGCGGTCGGGGTCGAAATCGCCGTCCGCCATCGCTTCGTTCAGGAAGCCGCGCACCGCCGCGTGGAAGAACACGCCCTCGTCGCGGGGGGTGAGCGCGTAGGGCTCGACGATCCCCGGCTTGAGGCCGTAGCGCAAAAAGTGGGCGAACGGGCAGGCCGCGAACGATTCCAGCCGCGAAACGCTGGCCGTGCGCAATCCCCCGTAGAGGGCGCGCGCCGTCTCCGGCCGCAGGCGGTCGGCCGCGCCGCGCAGCAAAAGCGCGTCGCGCAGGCCAAGGAGCCGCCCCCGCGCCTCCGGCAGGCGCGTAAGCGAGGCAAGCGCCCGCTGTTCCGCCGCCGTCATTTCGCCCGAGAGCGCCGCCGCCACACGGGGAAGCGCCGCGCCGGGCGCTTCGAGCATCATCGCCTCGGCGGAGGCGTCGCCCGTCACGCCGCCGCGCGCGCGCAGGCCGGGGAACACGCGCCGAAGCTGCGTCACCAGCGCCCCGGGGCGCTCCGCCGCGCCGTCGAGGCCCGCCAGCGGGTAGGAGACGCACACGTATTCCGTGGCCATTTCCAGCGAGGCCTTGGCGTAGAAAAGCCGCGTGCGCGCCGCTTCCGCCGCCGTCAGCCCCACGTAGCGCTTCGCGCTCTGCGAGACGGCCTCCAGCTGCCGGTCGGTCAAAAGCGCCTCTACCGCGCCGGCGGCGCGCTCCACCTGCCCGAGGAGCAGCACGGCCCTGGCCGGCCGCATGCTCAATTTGGCGGCGTCCTGCGCAAGCACCGCGTCGCCGGACTGGGGCAGGGGCTTGACCACCGCCGCGTCCAGCGCTTCGGCAAGCCGTTCGGCGATCTCACGCGCGGGCAGTTTTTTTTCGCCCAGCAGCGCCGCCATCTGGTCGAGCGCGCCGATGATGCGGTTCCACACCTGCGCTTCCTCGCCGGCGGCCTCGTACATGTCCCGCGCGCACAGTTCCGCCTGCCGCGCCAGGCTCTTTTCGCAGGCGCGGATGTCGGTCAAAAAGCCGAACACGGCCTCCAGCTGCCCGCGCAGGCCCCTGGCCGCGCGCAGGCGTTCGCGCAGGATGGCGATGGGCGTCATGGCCGCCGCGCGCACAGGCTCCAGCGCTTCGACAAGTTCCGCCGGCCCGCGCTTTAAGGGGCGGAAAAAGGCGGAGGCGTGCAGGCCGTAGGAAACGGCGTAGTTGCTAAGCCGCGCCGCGTCGCGCCGGGAGATATCCAGGCAGCCCGAGGCGAGGCAGGCGTGCAGGTCCTCGTCCCGCGCCCCGCGCGAAACCATCTGCAGGGCCGTGAGCAGGCATTCGCACAAGGGGCGGCGCGCGCAGGGGCGGCTTTCGGCCAGGAACAGGGGGACGCCGCATTCGGCGAAGGCCTCGCGCAGGGGTTCGCGGTAGGCGTCCAGGGAAGGGACGAGCAGCCGCACGTCGCGGTAGCGCCAGCCGCGCGCGCGCACGAGCCGCCGCGTCAGCGCCGCGGCAAAGCGCGCCTCCTCGCGCGGGGAGCGCGCCTCGAACAGCTGCACGCGCTTCGGTTCTTCCGTCCAGCCGCGCGCCGGCGTGGAGAAAAGTTCCGTGGAAAGGAAGCGCAACTCGCCGGGAAGGTCTCCCCCGTCCCCGGCTTCGGAAAAGACGACGCGCACGTTGCGCACGCGCGCCGCCTCCGCAAGGCGCATGGCCGAGGCGCGCAGGGGACGGAAGATGTCGCCGTCGCGCGCCCGGTCGTCCATCTCCAGCGGCAGGAGCACCGTCGCATCGCCCATTTCGGCCACGGCGGCGATGAGGCCGTGCAGCGTCGGCGGCATCATGTCAAAGCCGTAGAACCACAATTTCGCCCCGCGCAGAAACGCCGCGTCCCCGGCCTTCTCCGCCGCCAGCGAAAGTTCGCCCTCGCCGTCCTCGAAGCGGCCGGCGATCTGCTGTTCATAGGCGCCGAGTATGGCGGCCACGTCCTCCAGCTTGCGCGCCAGGGAGCCCTGTTCCCCCGCGGCGCAGGCGCGCACGTCCTCCGGCGCCATGCCGGCCTGGCGGAAGATCTCCACCTGTTTGGCGGCGCGCAGGGCAAAGCCCCGCCGCGTTTGCGCGCCGCGGTAGAGCGTCAGTTCGCCCTCCAGCGCCTTCATGGCGCGGGAGACGAGCATCACCCGCCCGCGGTCGTCCACGCGCGCGCCCTCGGGCCGGCCGGCGGCATCGAAGATCAGGCCGCAGAGCCGCTCCGGGCTCAAAACGCGCAGGCGGAACGAGCCCTGCAGGGAAAGACCCTCCAGCAGGAAAAGCTCCGTCTCCAGCGTCAGCTGCTTGGGCACGGCCACGTAGAGCGCCCCGCCCTCCATTTTAAGGGCGTCGCCCACCTCGCGCAAAAGCGCCGGGCCGAGCGCGCGGTTGCGCCCCGTGAGCAGGCGCAGCATGTTATTCCTTCTCCGCTTTGGCCTTCTTGCCGCGGCCGCGGAAGCCGAACCACCAGATGAGGAACACCGCCACGAGGAGGATGGCGATGACGAGGATCACATCCGAATACTTTTCAAAGAACGGCAGGGCGTTTTCCCACTGGTTGCCCAGGAAGGAGCCCACCGTCACCAGCACCGTGTTCCACACCGCGCTGCCCACCGCCGTCAGAAGCAAAAACAGCGGCACGTTCATCTCGGCGATGCCCGCGGGGATGGAGATCAGGCTGCGCACGATGGGCACGCAGCGGCAGATGAGCACGGCCTTCTTCTCATACTTCACGAACCACGCCGTGGCCTTGTCCACGTCCTCGGGCTTCAGGCGCAGGATCTGCCCGAAGCGGCCGGAAAACAACTTGCGCAGCCGCTCGGCCTTGAGGACGCGCCCCAGCAGGTAGAGCACGATCGCCCCGGCCAGCGAGCCGAGCGTGGCCACGATCACCACCGTGGGGGCGTTCAGCCCCGCCAGCACGGTCATCGCGCCGCCAAAGAGCAGCACCACCTCCGAGGGGATGGGCGGGAACACGTTTTCGATGAAGATGAGGAAGAAAATGCCGAGGTAGCCGTAGTCGTTCATGATCCTGAGCATCGTTTCTTCCAAAGTGAAACACCTCGCAGACTGCCGCGTACACGGCATAACTTTCCTTATACATCTTACCACATTCCGGCAGGAAAGAGAAGCGAAGAAAAGATGACCTGCGCGTGAAAAGATGGGAACGAAACGATGAGAAAGGGCATGTCCGCGCCCGCGGGGGCATACATAGTTCCCCGTCGAGAGGGGGAATGGGCAATGCTTGATATGCAGGTGCGGCAGCGCGCGGATGTGGGACGGGCCCTGCGCGGGGCGGCGGTGGCAGCGGCATTGTTTTTGCTGGCGCAGGCGCGCCTGACGCCGGGGGTGGCGCCGTTCGCGCTGGCGCTGTTCGCCGCGGGCCTGATGGCGCGCGTGCACCTGGCGGGGCTGTTGCTCGGCTGCGCGCTGGGGGCGCTGCGCTTCCCGCTGGCGGGGACGGATCTGCTCCTGCCTGCCGGCTGCGCCATCATACTGCTGGGCGCGCTGCTGCTTGAGCGGGGCGGGACGCGCGCGCGGCTGGACGAGGGAGCGCTGGCCGCGCTGCTAGCCGGCGTGGGGGCGCTTTTGCCGGGGCTGGCGGCGGCGCGGCTGGAGCCGTACCCGTCGTTCCTGGCGCTTCTGTCCGCCTGCGCGGCGGTGCCCGGCGCCCCGGCCATGCTCCGTTTGCTGCGCTGGCGGCCGGGCAGGGTGGTGGACGCGGAAGGGCGCGCCTGCGCGGCGCTTGCCGCCTTCGCGCTCCTGATGGGGCTGTGCGCCCTCTGGCCGCCGGGGGCATACCTGTGCGCCTGCGCGCTTACGCTCCTGGCGGCGCATGCCTCGCTGGGCGCGGCGGCGGCGCTGGGCGCGCTGTGCCTGTGCGCGCTGCTCGCCGGCGGCGGCGCGCTGCCGATGGCGGCTTCGGTGGCGCTGGGCGGCGCGGCGGCGGGGCTGCTGCGCGCGCGGGGACGGCTGTTTGCCGCCCCGGCCTTCGTGGTCATGGCCTCGGTGGTCGGCCTCTACGCGCCGGAGGGCTTCCCCGGGCCGCTCATACCGGCGCTGGCGGCGCTTGCCTATGTGCTCGCGCCGGAGGCGTGGCTCGGGGCGCTGGACGGCATGCTCCTGCGAGCCCCGCCGGCGGGGCGGGAGGAAGCGCGGCGCGCCCTGGGGGCGCTCAGCGCCGCCTTTGGCGAGCTGGCGGCGGGCGTGGACGGCCTGCCGGACGAGCGGGCCGTGCTGTTGACGATGCGCGCGCGCACTTGCGAGGGCTGCCCAGACTACGCGCGCTGCTGGGCGGGCGGGGAGGCGGGCGCGGCGCGCCTCTTCTGCCAGGTACTGCGCGACGCGGCCTGCGGGGAAGCGGATGGGGAGGACGTGCCCCCGGCGCTTTTGCGCGCCTGCCGGCGGGGAGCGCGGCTGCGCGAGGCGGCGTGGCAGGAGCTGGGCAGGGCGCGCCTGCGCCGCGACGCGGACAATTGCGCCGGCGAGATGTTCCGCCAGGCCGAGCGCATACTCGGCGACATCGCCCGCACGCGCGTCCGGCCCCGGGAACCGCCCCGCCTCGGCCTGCGCTGGGGCGCGAGCGCCCGTTCGCTGGAGCCGGGCGTGCCCAGCGGCGACGCGCATCTGCTGCGCCCCCTGCCGGACGGGCGCGTGATGGCGCTCATCTGCGACGGCATGGGCACGGGCGCGGCCGCGCGCGAGGAGAGCGGCCGTGCCGCGCGCCTCATCTGGCAGTTCCTGGCGGCGCGTGTGGAGCCGGAGGCGGCGCTGCGGGCGGCCAACGCGCTGCTCATCCGTCGCGGCGCGGGCGACATGTTTTCCACGGTGGATCTGTGCATCATCGACGCGCGCGCCGGGCGGGCGCGCTTCTGGAAGCTGGCGGCCAGCCGTTCGCTGCTGGTGCGCGAAGGGGAGGTGCGCGCCATCGAGGGCGGCCGGCTGCCGCTGGGCGTGCTCGAAGGCGTGACAGGCATATGCGAGGAGGTGGATGTGCGCGAAGGGGATGTGATCGTCATGGGTTCGGACGGCGCCATGGAAGCCGGGGAAGGCGCGCTGGAGGACGCGCTGCAAAGGCACTGGACGCTCGGGCCGGACAGACTCAGCGAGGAGCTGTTGCGCGCCGCCGAGGAAGCGGAAGGCGGGCGGCGGGACGACATGACTATTGTCTGCATCGGCGCGGCGCGGGCGCGCGCGCCCTGAGACAGGGCAGGAACGATGAAAAAAGCGCCCCGCCAGGGCGCGTTGCAGCAAAGCATGGCGCAGGCAGGGCCGCGCCTGTGGGCGCAGGACGGCGGGGCGCTTTGGATGGGGAAGGACAAAAAGGGGAAGCCCGCCCCGCGCCCAAACGGCGGGACGGCCGGCCCTTTTACGGTTCGCCTTTGCCCGCGCCCTCCCATAAAAGCGACAGCAGCGGTTCGAGGTCCACGCCGTAGTTGACGGGCGTGGGGAGCCCCATGGTGCGCCTGACGCACTGGCGGGTGAAATCCGTGGCGCGGCCGACCGCGCCTTCCAGCCCCTCGCCGCGCAACAGCGCGCCGGTGAGCACGCTGGCAAACAAGTCGCCGGTGCCGGGATAGTGCGCGTCGAGGCGCTCAAAGGCGCACACGCCCATCTTCCCGTCCCCGCGGCGCATGTAGGCGTTGGCAAGGCCGCCCTCCAGGGGCAGGGAGGTGATGACGGCGCTCTTCGCGCCCATGTCCAGCAAATTCCGCAGCATTTTTTCCGCCTGCGCGCGCGTGCGCGGGGCGAGGGAGTATGCTTCGCCGGCCAGGAGCGCGTATTCGGTCATGTTGGGGGTCACGACGTCGGCATGGGCGCAGAGGGAGCGCCAATTTGCCGGCATTTCTTCGGCCATGCCGCTGTACAGCCGCCCGTCGTCGCCCATCACCGGGTCGAGCACCTTGAGGGCGCCCTCCTGCCCGTCGAGGAAGGTAGAGACGATCTCCACCTGCCGGGGGCTTCCCAGATATCCGGCGTACACGGCGTCAAAGCGCAGGCCGAGCGCCCGCCAATGGCCGAGGTAGGCGGGCAGAAAGTCGGTCAGGTCGCGCACGGCGATGCCGGAAAAGGCCGTGTGCGCTGAGAGCACCGCCGTGGGCACGGGGCAGACCTGCGCCCCCAGCACGCTCAAAACGGGCATCACCACCGTCAGCGCGCAGCGTCCAACGCCGCTCAGGTCGTGGATGGCGGCGACGGTTTTGGCCGGCCTCATCATTCCATCAGCTCCATTTCCCGCAGGCGCATATTGCCCCACAGCGATTCCGTCCACAAAAAGCCCGCCGTGCGCGCGGGGTCGTCGACGACGACGAAGTGCCCCACGTCCTCCAGAAGGTCGTAATAGAGGCTGCGGCCGCGCGGGCCGCCGCCCACCAGCGAGAGCTGTATGCTGAATTCGCCGGGGGCGATGCTGTCGAGCGGGAAGCGCACGCGCAGCGTCTTTTCGTCGCCGGCGGAGACGGGAAACTCCTCCGTCTGCGTCATGGCCACGGGCGCGGCGGCGTTGTTGACCAGCACCAGCCGCAGCCGGCAGCGGCTTTCCGGCACGGCGGCGCGGAAGGTGAGGGAAAACTCCATGGCCTCGTCCATCTGGTATTCCATGGTTTCGGAATTCTCCACGCGCAAGCGCAGCATGCGCATCTGCGCGCCCAGCGTGCGGCCGCGGCGCAGGGCGTCCAGGTCGCGGTCGACCGAGCGCATGCCGCTGCCGGCGTAGAGGTCGATGGCGTGGGAAACGGTGCCGTCGTAAACCAGGCGGCCCGCCTCCAGGTAGACCCCGCGCGTGCACAGCTGCTTGACGGTGCGCATGTTGTGGCTGACGTAGAGCACCGTGCGGCCGCCGCGGGAGACGTCGGCCATCTTGCCCAGGCATTTCTGCTGGAAGTTGACGTCGCCCACGGCCAGCACCTCGTCGCAGATGAGTATATCCGGGTCGAGGTGGGCGGCCACGGCAAAGGCCAGCTTGACGTACATGCCGGAGCTGTAACGCTTCACCGGCGTGTCGATGAAGGGCTCGATTTCGGAAAACTCGATGATCTCCTTCATCTTCCGGTCGATCTCGGCGCGGCGCATGCCCTGGATGGCGCCGTTCAGGTAGATGTTCTCCCGTCCGGTGAGGTCGGCGTGGAAGCCCGTGCCCACCTCCAGAAGCGTGGCCACGCGGCCGCGCAGGCGGATCTCGCCCTTCGTGGGCGCGGTGATGCGGGAAATGAGCTTTAAAAGCGTGCTCTTGCCCGCGCCGTTGCGTCCCACCAGCGCCAGCGCGTCGCCGCGGTCGGCGGCCAGGCAGACGTCGTCCAGGGCGAGGAAGTATTCGTGCCCGCCGCGGGGCGTGGTGTCGCCGATCTTGCGGTTGGGGTCCTCCTTACCGCGCAGGCGGGCGGCCCAGGCGCGCAGGTCGGCCGAGAGCGTGCCCGCGCCGATGGAGCCCAGGCGGTATTCCTTGGAGACATGGTCGATCTCCAGCGTGCGTTCCGGCATGGCGGCGTTCCCTCCCCTCAGACCGTGTCCATAAACGTCTTTTCAATGCGCGAAAACAGCAGTATGCCCACGATGAAAAACACCACCGTCATGCCCACGGACAGGGGCATGTAGGCCAGGCTGAACGCCTCCGTGCCCAGGAAGGCGGCGCGGAAGTATTCCACGATGGGCGTGACCGGGTTGAGCATGTAAAGCCCGATGAGACGGGGGTATTTCTCCATCACCATGGAGGCCGGGTAGGCGATGGGCGTGGCGTACATCCACAAGGTGACGCAGAGGTTCACCAGCAGGTTGAGGTCGCGGTAGCGCGTGGTCAGGGAGGAGATGATGATGCCCAGCCCCATGCCCAGCATGCCCACCTGCAAAAGCACCAGCGGCACAAAGGCGATCAGCTGCCAGTTGGGCTTGACCGCCGTGCCCGGCTGCAGGGCGAAGTAGGCCCAGAAGGCCGCGAACAGCAAAAACTGCACGAAGAAGTTGAACAGCTTGGAGAACACCACGCTAATGGGCATGGCCAGGCGCGGGAAATAGACCTTGCCAAAGAGCTGGTGGTTGCTCAGAAACGTGGTGGAGCACTGCTTGAGGGCGTTGGAGAAGTACGCCCAGATGATGTTGCCCGCCATGTAAAAGAGGAACTGGGGCATGCCGTCCGTGGGCAGGGAGGCAATGCCGCCGAACACCACCGTGAACACCAGCGAATTGAGCATCGCCTGTATGAGGATCCACGCCGGGCCGAGTACCGTCTGCTTGTACAAGAGCGTGATGTTGCGCTTCACCAGCAGGAAAATCAGGTCCCGGTAATGCAGCAGCTCGCGGAAGTTGATGTCAAACCAGCCGTTGCGCGGGCGGATGACCGCGTCCCACTGCCGGTCTTTTTTTCTCGATGCCATGATGGGCGATCCCTCCGCACGTAAAGATTTTTCCGGGACAGGCCGGTGATTCCGCATTATACCACGCCTGTGTAAACTCTGCAACCGCCGCAAGGCGGGCGCCCCGCCCCGGCGGCAGGCCGGCGGCGCGAAAACCGCCCCGTACCGCGTTTTCCGCGGTACGGGGCGGCTTTTGTATCCCGGGCGCTCAGGCGATGTTTTCCGGGTAGGTCACGAGGTTCAGTTCTTCCTTCCAGGCGCTGACCTGGTCGGCGTAGGTCTGGCTGACCTTGCTTTGCAGCGTCAGCTCCTCCACTTCGTCGTGCACATCCTCCAGCGGGGTGGCGCCGGGGATGAGGTCGCCGGCGTAGTAGATGAGGTGGATGCCGTACATGCCGCGCACAGGGGCGGAAAGGCCGCCCACTTCCTCGATGGAGAGCGCGCCCTCGGTGAAGGCGGGATCCCAGGCCTGCGCGGAGGCCTCGGCGGTGGTGGAGACGGCGTAGCCGGTCTCGGGCATGCCGGTATCGTCGTTCAGCTCGGCGATGAGGGCGTCGATGTCCTCGCCGGCGTTGAAGCGCTCGATGGCGGCCTCGGCCTCGGGCATCAGTTCGTCGTAGAGGGCGTCAAGCTGCGCGGCGGCCTCGGCGATGTCGGCCTCGATTTCGGTCAGGGCGCGGGGCGCCTGGGTCGCTTCGGGCGTTTCGGCAGCCTCGGCCTCTTCGGTGGCCTCGGGCGCGGGGGTGGCCTCCTCGGCGGCCACGGCGGCGGCCTGCTCGGCCTCCAGGTCGGCAAGGCGGGCGCTCACTTCGTCATAGGTCGCGGCCTGCTCGTCGGTGAACTGGAACAGTATGTGCTTTACGTTGCGGTAGCCTTCGGGCGTGTAGTAGATGGTGTCGCCGCTGGAGAAGGCGTTTTCAAACTGGTAGGGGTCGGCGAAGTTGGCCTCGTCGGCGGCCACGTATTCGTCATAAGCGGCCTCGACCTCCTCCTCGGAGACGGCCACATCCCTGGTCACGTAGTCGTAGACATTGGTCAGGAGCTGGTTGCCGGTGAGGGAGCTGAGGTAGGATTCATAGCTGTAGCCCATCTCGTTCACGGCCTGCGCGGCGGCGGCAAGGCCCTCTTCCTCGGTCTCGTACTGGTTGGCCAGGTAGGTCTGGTAGTAGCTGTCCACCATGGACTCGTAGCTCTCCTGCGCCTGCTGGGAGAACTGCGCCTGCTGGTCCTCGGTCAGGCCCAGGCCGAGCTGTCCGGCCATGTATTCCACGACGGCCTGCTCGGCCAGCGAGTCGGTCACTTCCTGGCGCAGCATGTCCTCCATGCCGTAGGCGGCTACGTCGATGCCGTAATACTGGGCGAACATGGCCACGTTGGTGTCGTAGAGCGCCTGCGCCTCCTCCAGGGGCACTTCGCCGCCGTCGAACGAGGCGACGATCTCCTTGAGGTGGTAGGCCTCCACCTGCGCCTGCAATTCGGCCACCTGGGCCTCGAGCTCGGCGATGCGCGCGTCCTTGTCCTCCTCGGAAAGCGGCGCCGCGGCTTCTTCGGCGGCCTCCTCCACGGGCGCGGTTTCCTCCACGGGCGCGGTTTCCGCGGCCGGCTCCTCGGCCATCGCCGGGACAGAGGCGATCAAAAGCGCGCACAAAAGGGCGCAAAGCAAACGCTTCAGGGTCATGGGATGTTCCTCCTTGTCGTTGTCGGGCCGGCACGCGCCGGCGGCATCGGCTCCGATTATAGCATAAAGCGGCGAAAGATACAATGTTTTAACCTGCAAGTTCACGGTTTATTCACGGTTTGGCGGGCAAAGGGGCGGATGACACGCAAAAGACACACTTATGTCCCACCCCCGCGTTTGACATGGGGCGGCAATGGTGTATAATGTAGGAAGGGAAGAATGCCTGCGCTCCTGCGCGTGAAAGGAACATATATGGCAAAGAGCAAGTATACCAACATCGGCGGCCAGGCGCTTTTGGAAGGCGTGATGATGCGCGGCAGCGTGCACACCGCCATGGCCGTGCGCAACATGGCCGGCGATGTGGAGATCGAGATGTACCCCACCGTGCGCTCGCAGCGCCCGGCGATCTGCAAAAAGCCCTTCATCCGCGGCATTTTTGGCCTCATCGACTCCCTTTCCATCGGCTACAAGTGCCTGATGCGCTCGGCCGACCTCTCCGGCATGGCCGCCGAGGAGGAGGCGGAAAAGGAGGCGCGGCGGGCAAAGAAGTCCAGGTTCGCCCTCAAGGCCGAGGACGTGCTGGAAAAATTCATGATGCCCATCGCCACGGTGCTGGCGGTGGCGCTGGCGGTGCTTCTGTTCATGTACCTGCCGGTGCAATTGTATACGTGGCTTTCCCAGGCCATCCCCTCCATCGCGCAGAACTACTTTCTGCGCAGCGTGTTCGAGGGCGTGATCCGCATCGTCATCTTCCTGGCCTACGTGATGGCCACGGCGCTGATGAAGGACATACGCCGCACCTACCAGTACCACGGCGCGGAGCACAAGACCATCTTCTGCTATGAAAAGGGCCTGCCTTTGACGGTGGAGAACGTGCGCCGGCAAAAGCGCTTCCACCCCCGCTGCGGCACGTCGTTCCTGGTTTTGATGCTGCTGGTGGGCATCATCGTATCCATGTTCATCCGCGTGGACAACCCGTTTTTGCGCACGGGGCTGAAGATACTCACCTTCCCCATCCTCATCTCCATCGGCTATGAACTGATCCAGTATGCCGGGCGGCACGACAACCGCCTCACGCGCATCATCTCCGCGCCCGGCGTGGCCATACAGCACATCACCACCCGCGAGCCGGACGACGGCATGATCCAGTGCGCCATCGAGTCGATGATGCGCGTGGTCCCCGGCGCCGAGGGCTACCCGGAGCGCGAGACGCTCCCCCGCGCCGCCGTGGACGCCGAGACCGGCGCGCAGGCCGCGCCTTCCGCCCCCGCGGGCGGGCCGGCCGTGGAAGGAAACGCCTAAAAGGGGGAGAACATGGCTTCAACGCGCGCGCAGGCGTTCAAACGCTTCAT
This sequence comes from uncultured Bacillota bacterium, assembly GCA_963930055.1. Lineage (GTDB taxonomy): Bacteria > Bacillota > Clostridia > Christensenellales > Aristaeellaceae > Pullichristensenella. The sequence continues at coordinate 256,163 of CAWVKS010000008.1, forward strand.
CCGCGAGACGTGGTACATGCTGCCCGTCTCGCTGGTTTTGGCGCTCATCATCGAGCTGCTCAACCACCAGACGCCGGAAAAGCTCCTTGTTTTCCTGACGGGGCATCCGTGGATGTTCCTGTTCAACGCGGAGATCATTTTCAACACCTTCCTCTTTGCCGAGCTCTTCCGCCGCCGTCGCGGCGTGCGCTGGGTGCTGGGCATCCTCTGGGTGGCGCTGGGGACGGTCAACGCCATCGTGCAAAAGACGCGCGTTCTGCCCTTCACCACGCGCGACGTGCTGCTCATCCCCGACGGGCTGAAAATGATCACCGTCTACTTCAAGTGGTATGAGATCGCCGCCATGTTCGCCGGCGGCGCGCTCCTGATCGCGGGGCTGGCGCTCATCATCGTCAAAAGCCGCAAGCGGGACGACATCAACCGCCCGGCGAGCGCGGCCGTGTTCTGCGCGCTGACGGCGCTGACGCTGGTGGTGGGCAAGGTGTCCGTGGAAGTGGGCGACATCGACTGGGAAAGGACCAGCCTGGTGGACGCCTATCAGGACTACGGCTTTGCCTATGGCTTCACCTATACGTTTGCGGATTTCGGCATTTCCCGCCCCACGGAGTATTCCGAGGAGCTGGTGGAGGAGATCGCCGACGACGTCATCGAGCCGACCGCCGCGCCGGAGCCGGAGGAAGCGGAGCCGATCACGCCCAACGTGGTCTTTGTGCAGCTGGAATCCTTCTTCAACGTCCACGACCTCGTGGGCGCGGAATTTTCCCGGGATCCCATCCCCGTGTTCCACGAACTGATGCAGACCTGCCCCCGCGGGCAGCTCAAGGTGCCCTCCGTGGGCGGCGGCACGGCCAACACGGAATTTGAAGTGCTCTCCGGCATGAACCTGGACTACTTTGCCGCCGGCGAGTTCCCCTACAACACCATTTTGCAGGACACTTCCTGCGAGACCATCTGCTTCAACCTGAAGGAGCTTGGCTATACCGCCACCGCCGTACACAACTATACCGGCACGTTCTACGGCCGCAATACCGTTTACGCCCAGCTGGGCTTTGACCGCTTCGTGCCCCAGGAATACATGAACGGCCTGACCTACACCCCCCTGGGCTGGGCGCGCGACAGCGTGCTCACCGGCGAGACGATGAAGGCGCTCACCACCACGCCCGGGCGCGATTTCGTCTTTACCGTCACGGTGCAGTCCCACGGCAAGTACCCCACGGAGGCGGAGAAAGTCGAAGGCGATATCAAGGTGCTCTCCGCGCCGGGGGCGGTGGACGGGGCGGCCCTTGCCTATTACGTCAACGAGCTTTCCCAGGTGGACGCCTTCATCGGCGAGCTCATCGGCGAGCTGGAGGCGTTTGACGAGCCGACCGTGCTGGTGCTCTACGGCGACCACCTGCCCGCCCTGGGCTTCGAGACGGGCGATTTGGCCACGGACGACCTGTACCAGACCACCTACGTGCTCTGGAACAACTTTGGCCTCGACCTGGAGGGCGGCGACTTGCAGGCGTTCCAGCTCTCCTCCTACGTGCTCGGCCAGCTGGATATACACGAGGGCATACTCACGCGCTTCCACCAGAACTTCTATCCCGACTGCGAGGAGGAGGACTATCTTTCCTTCCTGCGCGTGCTGGAATACGACATGCTCTACGGCGACCACAACATCTACGCCGGCGATTCGCCCTATCAGCCCACCGACCTGCGGCTGGGCACCGCGCCCATCGTCTGCGAGAGCTATACCTACGACCCCGGCACGGCCACCATCAGCGTCTATGGCCAGAACTTTACCACCTACAGCGACATCATCGTGGACGGCGAGCGCAAAAACGCCGTGTTCGCCGACGAGACGCGCCTCATCGCCCGCGCCAACGGCGTGACGGAGGACAGTCTGGTGTGCGTCGGCCAGTTTACGCGCGAGGGCGACGAGCTGGGGCGCTCCGGTTTTGGAAAAATGCGTGAAATTTCGCCGTAACGCCTTGTATTTTCCCCGCGCTTGTGTATGATAAACAGGGATATGTCGTTTTCCGGCGCAGGAGGTGTGCCCGTTGCCCACAGTGCCCAAAGGCAAACATACGTCGAATACCAAGGCGCCCGCGGGACGTCCGCGCCCGGCGGGGGCTGCGCGCTCCGCGCGCCGCGCGCAGGCGTCGCGCGCTTCGCGTCCGCGCGCCGCGTCCCGCGGCCTGGCCGTGCTGGCCGTCGTCTGCGTACTGGCGCTGGCGGCGGGCTTTTTGCTGCAAAGTTTCCTGCCCGCCCCGGTCAGCGCCGCCGTGGAGGAGCGCGTTTCCACCTCCATGGTGCGCATAAGCGAGGTCATGACCTCCAACGCCTCGGCCTTCAGGGCGGACAACGGCCAATATACGGACTGGGTGGAACTGGTCAACACCGGCGCGACGGACGTCTCCCTCAAGGGCTACACGCTTTTGAACGCCGACGACGCCCTCGCGCCGCTGACCTTCCCGGAAATTGTCCTCGCCCCGGGCGAATACCTTCTTATTTATTGCGACGGCACGCTGAAAAACGCCGCCGGCTACGCGCTGCACGCGCCCTTCCGCCTCAGCGCCTCCGGCGTGACGCTCGGCCTTTACGACGCCGAGGGCGCGCGCGTGGACGTGGTGGATGTGCCCGGCCTGGAGCGCAACTTCGTCTACCGCCGCGACCAGCAGACGGGCGCGTGGGGCGCAAGCGGCGATTACACGCCCGGCCTTGCCAATACGCTGGAGAACCATCTCTCCCTGGACGTGGAGGCCGCCGACAGCCCGCTGGTCATCTCCGAGGCCTCGAGCGCCAACCGCACCTACGCCCGCAGCGCCGACGGCGGCTGTTACGACTACATAGAGCTGCACAACACGTCCGCGCAGGCGGTGGACATCTCCGGCTACGCGCTGACGGACGACCCCAACGACCTGCAAAAATACGTGTTCCCCGAGGGGACGTCCGTGCCCGCGGGCGGCTACCTGCTCATTTACGCCTCCGGCCGCGTGGACAGCCCGGGCGGCGAATTGCACGCGCCCTTCAAGCTCTCCTCGGACGGCGAAAGCGTGCTGCTCACCGACAGGGAGGGGCGCGCCGTCTCCGGCGTGGAACTGCCCGCGCTCCTGGGCGACCAGGCCTATTCCCTCGATGAGGACGGCAACTATACCGTTGGCCTTGCCCCCACCCCCGGCATGGCCAACGACGCGGGCAGCGCCGGCGCGCTGCGCGCCCAGGTGGCGCAGGGGAACGCGAGCGGCGTCTGCATCAACGAATTCATGGCCTCGGAAAAGGACCGCCCCCACGACTGGCTGGAGATCTACAATTCCTCCGCGCAGGCGGTGGACATCTCCGGCTGGGGGCTTTCGGACGACGCCGCCAGCCCCCGCAAGTGGCGCTTCCCGCAGGGCACGGTCGTCCAGCCGGGCGGTTATCTGACGCTCTTCCTCTCCGGGACGGACGGCGTGGACTCGGACGGCGTGCTCAACGCCTCCTTCCGCCTTTCCGCCGACGGCGGTTACAGCCTGACGCTTTCGGATGCCTCCGGCGCGCTGCTCGACCGCGTGTTCGTGCCCGAGCAGTACACGGCCGTTTCCTACGCCCGCATGGCGGACGGCAACTTCCTCTACGCCACGGAGGCCACGCCCAACCGCGCCAACGCGGCCGGCGGCTACGAGGGCCGCGCCGAGGCGCCCGAGGCCAGCGTGCCCGGCGGCATGTATGAAAACGGCGAGACGCTCACCGTGGAATTCTCCGCCGCCCCCGGCGCGCGCATCTACTACACGCTGGACAGCTCCACGCCCGACGAGAGCGACGCGCTCTACACCGGCCCCATCGCCGTCAGCTCCACCACCGTTGTGCGCGCCCGCGCCTATGCAAACGGCTGCCTGCCCTCGTTTATCGAGACGCAGACCTACCTCTTCGGCGTCGAGCACGAGATGCGCGTGGTCTCGCTGGTGGCCGACCCCTACGAGATGTTCGACGAGGTGGACGGCCTCTACTCCCTCGGCCTCAACGCCAGCCCCTCCTACCCCCACACCGGCGCGAACTACTGGCGCACGGACGAACTGGAGGGGCATGTGGAGATGTTCGACGAAAGCGGCGCGCCCATGTTTTCCCAGGGCTGCGGCGTGCGCCTGCACGGCCAGTACAGCCGCGCCGAGGCGCAGAAGGCCTTTAAGATCATCGCCCGCCGCGAGTATTCCGGCCTCAACCGCTTCCACGCCCGCATCTTCACCCGCCGGGACTATGAGGAATACCAGTCCTTCCTTCTGCGCGGCTCCGGGCAGGACGGCGACCGCACGCGCATGCGCGATTCGGTGCTCCAGTCCCTGGCGGAGAACACCAGCGTCATGTACCAGGAGACGGAGCTTTGCGCCGTCTACATCAACGGCCAGTACTGGGGGCACTACAACATCCGCGAGCGCATCAACAAGTTCTCCATCTGCCAGTTCGAGGGCTGGGAGGGGCAGGAGGACGACATCGACCTTGTCAAGGCCAACGACCGCGAGATGCAGGGCTCCAACCAGACCTACGCCGACATGCTTTCCTACGTCAAGGAAAACGGCATCCCCAACGACGAGGTGCTCGCGCGCGTGGGCGAGGTCATCGACCTGCAGAACTACATTGAATACCACGCGCTGGAGATCTTTGTGGGCAACGGCGACACGCTCAACGTCAAGCGCTACCGCAACAAAAACGCCGACGGCAAGTGGCGCTACTGCCTGTTCGACCTCGACTGGGCGTTCGACGTGGACACCAACTCCATCGGCCGCTGGCTCACCCCCGGCGGCATGGGCACCAACAAGTATACCGACAACGCGCTGTTCATCGCCCTGATGGACAACGCCACCTTCCGCGACCGCTTCCTCACCTATATGGGGCAGATGATGGCCACCGAGTGGACCACGGAAAAGGTGATCGAAAAGTTCCACACCCGCTACGACGAATTGATGACCGAGATGCCGCGCCACGGCGAGCGCTGGGGCATGAGCCGTTCCGGCTTTGAATCGCAGATAGAGGAGCTGGTGGACTACGCGCGCACCCGCCCGGCGCGCCTGCTGGAGTTTTTCCAGGAGAGCATGAACCTTACCGACGACCAGATGCGCCACTATTTCGGCGACGCGGGCGCGGTCATCCGCGCCTATCAGAACCGCTGAGGCGCAAACGGTGTAGAATGCGTGAAGTTTTTGCGTAGATACTTGTATTTCGCGGGCAAATGTGTATGATTACTATGGAATGGACACTTTTCAGAAGCGGAGGTGGCGCCCTTGCCCGCAAAGCGCAAAAACAGGCGGCGCGCGCAGTCCCGGCGCGGCGCGTTGGCGCTGGCCCTTATCTGCGCGCTGGCGCTGGCGTCGGGCTTCGCGCTGGACGCGCTGATGCCCCCGGGCGGCGCGGCGGATGAGGCCGCGGCCGCGTCCGATTCTTCCCTGCGCCTGAGCGAGGTCATGGCCAGCAACGCCTCGGCCCACCGCGATGCAAGCGGTGCCTTCTGCGATTGGGTGGAACTTGTCAACACCGGCGCGCAGCCGGAAAGCGTGGGCGGCTTTCGCCTCGTGGACGGCGAGAACGTCCTTGCCCCGCTGATGCTGCCGGACGTCGTCCTAGCCCCCGGCGAACATCTGCTCATCTACTGCGACGGCGCGGAGCAAAACGCCGCCGGCGGCGAGCTGCACGCCCCTTTCCGCATCGACGCGGACGGCGCAGCGCTCGCCCTCTACGATGAGGACGGCGCGCTCGCGGACGCGGTGGACGTGCCCGCCCTTACTGCCAACGAGGTCTACCGCCGCGACGAGGCCACAGGCATTTGGCAGGTCAGCGGCGAATACACCCCCGGCCTTGCCAACACGCGGGATATGCACCTCTCCCTCGAAGCGGAAGAAAGCGACAGCCCGCTCGTTCTTACCGAGGCTTCCAGCGCCAACCGCACCTACGCCCCGGACGCGGACGGAGCCTGCCACGACTATGTGGAGATACACAACCCCTCGGCGCAGGAGATCGACCTGACCGGCTATTGCCTCACGGACGATGAAAGCGACCCCGGCAAGTGGGTCTTCCCGCAGGGCGCGGCCATCCCCGCAGGCGGATACCTGCTTATCTACGCCTCGGGCGGGGCGGCGGGCGCGGCGGGGGAGCTGCACGCCTCCTTCAAGCTCGATTCCGCCGGGGAAACGCTGCTGCTCACCGACCCGGAGGGCTACGCCGTCTGCCGCCTGCCGCTGCCCGCGCTGCAGAGCGACCAGGCGTATTCGCTCGGCGTCGACGGCGAATACACCGCCGCCCTCGCGCCCACGCCCGGCCTGCCCAACGACTCCATCGAGCCGCGCCTGCAGGTGGCGCGCGCCAATACCGGCGGCGTATACATAAGCGAATTGATGGCTTCGTCGGACGATCAGCCCCACGACTGGCTGGAGGTGTACAACGCCTCCAGTCAGGCGGCGGACATCTCCGGCTGGGGTCTCTCGGACGACGCGGCCAGCCCCCGCAAGTACCGCTTCCCCGAGGGCGCGGTCATCCAGCCGGGCGATTACCTGACGCTCTTCCTCTCCGGGACGGCGGGCGTGGATTCGGACGGCGTGCTCAACGCCTCCTTCCGCCTCTCCGCCGACGGCGGCTATGGCCTGACGCTTTCGGACGCCTCCGGCGCGCTGCTCGACCGCGTGTTCGTGCCCGAGCAGTACACCGGCGTTTCCTACGCCCGCATGGAGGACGGCGGCTTCCTCTACACCGACGAGGACACGCCCGACCGCCTAAACGCCCAGAGCGGCTATCTCGGCCGCGCGCAGGCGCCCACCTTTTCCGTGCCCGGTGGGCCGCAGGCGGAGGGCGCGGCCCTGGCGGTGGAACTCACCGCCGCCCCCGGCGCGCGCATCTACTATACGCTGGACTGCTCCGCGCCGGACGAGGCTTCCACGCCCTACGCCGGCCCCATCCCCGTGACGGACACGGCCATCGTGCGCGCCGTGGCCTATCAGGAGGGGTACCTGCCCTCCTATTCGGCCTCGCAGAGCTATCTCTACGGCGCGGAGCACACCATGCGCGTGGTTTCCATGGTGGCCGACCCGGACGACATCTTCGGGCCCGAGGGCTTCCACACGCTCTACCAGCAGCAGCTGGAGCGCCCCGGCCACATCGAGGTCTATACCGAGGAGGGCGCGCAGATGCTCTCGGAGAACTGCGCGCTGCGCCTGCACGGGCAAGGCAGCCGTTCCATGGCGCAGAAGGGCTTCAAGGTCATCGCCCGCGGCGAATACGGGGCAAACCGCTTCCGCGCGCCCCTGTTCACGCGGCGGGACTATGAGGAGTACCAGTCCTTTTTGCTGCGTTCCTCCAGCGAGGACGGGGTTTTGACCCGCATGCGCGATTCCATTCTTACGTCGCTTGCGCGAGGCACGGACGTGCTCTATCAGGAGACGGAGTTGTGCGTGCTCTACATCAACGGCGAATATTGGGGCCACTACAACATGCGCGAGCGCATCTGCGCTTCCATGATCTGCCAGTACGAGGGCTGGGAAGGGCAGGAGGATGATATAGACATCGTCAAGGGCAACAGCCTGGTGCTGCGCGGCAGCAACGCCAGTTTCGCGGCCATGCTCCGCTATCTGCGTGAAAACGGCGTGCCGGACGACGCGACGCTCGCGCGCGTGGGCGAGGAAGTAGACCTGGACAGCTTCATCGCCTACCAGGCGCTGCAAATCTTCGTGGGCAACGCCGACACGCTCAACGTCAAGCGCTATCGCAACCAGTATGCCGACGGCAAGTGGCACTGGGCCATCTTCGACCTCGACTGGGGCTTTTATGTGGACACCAATTCCATCTCCCGCTGGCTCGACCCCGACGGCATGGGCTCCAGCAACGCCACGGACAACACGCTGTTCATCGCCCTGATGGGTAATCCCACCTTCTACAGCCGCTTTCTCACCTATATGGGCAGGATGCTGGCCACCGAATGGACGTCCGGCCGCATCGTGGGGATGATCCGCGAGCGCTACGAGACCCTGCTCCCCGAGCTTCCGCGCCAGCAGGAGCGCTGGGGCCAGAGCCGGGAGAACTTTGAAAACCGCGTGGCCGAGCTGGTGGAATACGCCAGGACGCGGCCCCGCAAGCTCGTCGGCTACTTCCGCGACACGCTGGGGCTGACCGACGCGGAGATGGAGCACTACTTCGGCGCAGCCATGCGCCGCATCGAGGAGGAGGAAGCGGCATGGGCATAGACCGCGCGCACCTGCCGGCCCGCCACGAATTGAAATACTACATAAACCCCGCCGAGATGGAGGCGCTCAGGCGCCGCCTTGAGCGCGTGATGCGCCTGGACGGCCACTGCAGGGGCGGCCGCGCCTACAACGTGCGCTCGCTCTACTTCGACGACGCCTTTGACAGCGCCTACTACGACAAGATGGACGGCGTGATGGCGCGCGACAAGTACCGCCTGCGCATCTACAACCACTCGGACGAGGTCATCTTCCTGGAGCGCAAGCGCAAACTGGGCGACCTCATCGGCAAGAGCTCTTTGCGCGTCACCCGCCGCCTGGCCGAGCAGCTCATATCCGGCGACCCGCGCGGGCTCTACCGCGCCGAAGCGCCGCTTCTGCGCGATCTGTACGCCGCCATGCGCACGGGCGTGATGCGCCCCGCCGTGCTGGTGGAATACGACCGCCTGGCCTTCACCCACCCGGCGGAGACCACGCGCATTACATTCGACATGCGATTGCGCAGCGGCCTTTCCGGGCACGACCTCTTTTCCCCGGCCGCGCCCATGGTCGTCGCCAACGACCGCGATGTGGAGATCCTGGAGGTCAAGTTTGATGCCTACTTCCCCAGCCACATCCGCGCCCTGCTTGCCGACATCACCGGCGAGCGCTGCGCGATCTCCAAATACGTCATGTGCCGGCGCTATCAGCCGCTGTGAGAAAGGAGAAGGCAATGAACATCGGCTATATGGGCTTCCTCATGGGCAGCGGCCTGGCGCTGTTTCCCGCGCTTGCGGCGCTGTTTCCCCTGATCTGATCGGCATGCTTTAAGCGGTTCCCCGCGCAAACAAAAGAGGAGGGCTTCCCCATGAACAGCAGCGACATTCTCAACCTGTTTTCGTCCCAGACCATCGGCACGAGCTCCATCCCGCTGGTGCTGTTCTCCGTGGTGCTGGCCTTTGCCGTGGGCCTGGGCATCGCCGCGGTGTACCGCATGAACTTCCGCGGCGTGATGTATTCCTCCAACTTTACGCTGACGCTGGTTTTGATGACACTCATCACCACGCCCGTGGTCATGTGCATCCGCGAATCCATCCAATTGTCCATGGGCATGGTGGGCGCGCTGTCCATCGTCCGCTTCCGCACCGCGGTCAAGGACCCGCTCGATACCGCCTACATGTTCTGGGCGCTGACCATGGGCATCCTCCTGGGCGCGGGGCAGTTTTTGCTCACCGCCGTGGCGGGCGTGGCCATCGCCGTGCTCATCACGCTGGTGTGCAAGTGGCGCGTCAAGAACCAGAACTGCTATTTGCTGGTGCTGCGCATGAGCGAGGCCGCCGAAAAGCCTGCCGCGCAGGTGGTAAACAGCATCCGCTTCCAGCGTTTGCGCACCAAGACCGTCATGCAGGGCGCGATCGAGGCCACCTATGAAGTGCGCCTGGACAAGACCGAGGCCGTGCTCAAGCGCCTCCACGACATCCCCGGCATGCAGGACGCCACGTTGGTGGCCTACACCGGCGAGGGCGCGTAAATGTCCGTGCCCAACATGCCCCCGCGCCCCGCGGGCAGCCGGCCGCCCATGCGGGGCAGGCCGCAGGGGGCGGGAAGCCGCCCGCAGGCCGGGCAATACCATCCGCGGCGGCCGGTCGCCGCGCCCCGGCAGGGCCACGCCCCGCGCCGGCATACGCTGCTGCCCTTTTCCCTCGCCTGCGCCTGCGCGCTGGCGCTGGGCGTAGTTTTGCAGGCGCTTTTGCCCAACGGCTTTTCCCTGGCCGGGGACACGGAGGGCGGCGCCGTGGCCGCCGTCGCCGAGATCGAGGCTTCGGACACCGTGCAGATCAACGAGGTGATGACCGCCAACGGCCGCCTCTTCCGCGACGCGGAGGGCAGGACGCCGGACTGGATCGAGGTGCGCAACGCCTCCTCCGCGCCGGTGGAGCTGGAGGGCTGGACGCTGGCGCGCAGCGCCGAGGAAAAGCACATGTTCATCTTCCCGCAGCGCACGCTTGAGCCGGGCGAGTGCGTGCTGGTGTTTGCCGATTCCACCTACGCCGACGGCGCGGACGGCTACCACGCCCCCTTCTCCCTCAAGGCGGCGGGCGACACGCTGATGCTGTTCAACCCCGAGGGCGTGGCCGTGGAGGCCATCAACATACCCGCGCTGGCCAAAAACGCCGTCTACCGCCGCGTGGACGGGGGCTGGGAAGTCTCCGCCCAGTTCACGCCCGGCATGGAGAACACCGACCAGAGCTACCACGCGATGACGCTGGCCATCACCCCTTCGGACGTGGTGGTAAACGAGGTCATGTCCGGGAACACGCGCACGCTGGCCGCCGAGGATGGGCAGTACTATGACTACATAGAGCTTGCGAACCTCTCCGGCGCGGACGTGGACATTTCCGGCTGGTATTTGAGCGACGACGCGGCCGACAGCATGGCCTGGCGCATCCCCGACGGCACGGCGGTCCCGGCGGGCGGCTATCTGCTGTTCTATGCCTCCGGGAACGACGCGGGCACGCACACCAACTTCCGCCTCTCCGCCGAGGGCGAGGCGGCGGTGCTGACCAACGCCAAAGGCCAGATCGTCTCTATCGCCGATTACGACATACTCGACCCCGACCAGGCGTTTTCCCGCCGCGCGGATGGCAGCTATACCACCGAGCTTGCCCCCAGCCCCGGCGCGGCCAACGAATAGCCCCCAGAGCGCTGACAAAGCCCGCAAACGCGAAGATCGCCCCGATAAAATGGAGATCCGTGGCGAGTTTGCAAGCCCAAAGGCCTGCAAGTCGCCGAGAGCGGCCGTTTTTGACGATCCAGGATCGGCCAAAACACCTTGGCGGCAAACTTTGCCGACGGCAAAGCTTCCCTGGCTTTCCCGACGTTCTGACAGCCTGCCCGCTTTGCCAACGCCCCGCGCGGACGGCCACGCTGCCGCCCGCGCGTTTTTTCTGCCGCTGGAACTTTTTGCCCTTTCCCGCCGTCTGAAAACCGAGGTGATGACGATGAAAGCACTGTGTGTATTCCTGCTGGCCGCCCTTCTGGCGCTCCCCGCCGCGGCGGAAACGGCCGACCCGCTTGCCCGCTACGCGCTGACCGACGGCCAGAGCGTGGAGATGGACCTCGACGGCGACGGCGATTTGGAGACGCTCACGTTCCGCGTCGCCGGCAGCGACATCGATGGCGATGAACACGCCGGGATCGCCGTGGAGGACGGCGGCGAGACCGCCGGCTGGAACAGCGAAGCGCTGTTCTATCCCTCGGCCTATGCCACGGACATCGACGGCGACGGGATCGTGGAGATCCTCGTCTGCGGCGACTGGGCCTCCGCGGATTACGCCACCTACTGCCTGAACTGGGATGGCAGCACGTTCACGCCGCTCCCCTTCGCCAATGCCAGCCGCAGCGGCGATGGCGGGGACTACCTGTACTATGGCTACGGCTACGTGCAGTCTATCAAGGACGGCCTCATTACCCTCTGCGGCTCGCAGGACGTGCTGGGCACCTACTTCGGCGCCCGCGTGTTCGCCCTGCAAAACGGCGTCTTTGAATTCGCCGACGACGGCCTCTGGCATTTCCCCCTTGACGAATACTCCTGGGATCGCGCCCTCGTGCCCACGCGGGACATCGCCGCCACGTTTGTGGAAGGCGGCGCGGAGACGGAAGGCGTCATCCCCGAGGGAGAGCCCTTCGTCATCACCGCCTCGGACAAGGCCGGCGTAGCCTGGTTCCAGACCAAAGACGGGCGCGAAGGCTATCTCGCCATCGCCCCCGACGAAGCGCGCGGCTGGGGCTTTACCGTGGGCGGCGTGCCCGAGGACGAGCTGTTTGAAATGGTGCCTTACGCGGATTGAGAAATGGTACAACAAAACCGGCGCTCCACAAACGCGGAGTGCCGGTTTTCCATCCCAAATGTCTTTACGCCTGTACGGCGGCGGCGCCGTCCTCGTCCGCGCTGGTCGCGCCCGGCTCGGGCAGGCCGCGCAGAAGCGCCATGAACTGTTCGCCGGTGATCGTCTCCTCGCGGTAGAGGTATTCGGCCACGCGGTTGAGGGAGGCCATGTTCTTCTTCAGAAGCTCCACGGCCTTGTCGTGCTGGGCGCGCACCACGTCCACCACCTGCCGGTCGATGGCCGTGGCCGTGTCCGGGGAGCAGGCCAGGGAGGTGTCGCCGCCCAGGTACTGGTTGCTGACCGTCTCCATGGCCACCATGCCGAACTCGTCGGACATGCCGTAGCGCGTGATCATGGCGCGCGCCAGTTTCGTGGCCTGCTCGATGTCGTTGGAAGCGCCGGTGGTCACCTGGCCGAACACCACTTCCTCGGCGGCGCGGCCGCCGGTGAGCACGGCGATCTTGCTGAGCAGTTCTTCGCGGGTGAGCAGCTTCTTGTCGTCCTGGTCCACCTGCATGGTGTAGCCCAGCGCGCCGGACGTGCGCGGCACGATGGTGATCTTCGTCACCGGCGCGGTGTTGCTCTGCAGGGCGGCGACCAGCGCGTGGCCGACCTCGTGGTAGGAGACGACGCGTTTTTCATGCTCGGAGAGCACGGCGTTTTTGCGCTGGTAACCGGCGATGACCGTTTCCACGCTTTCCTCGAGGTCGGATTGCGATACGGCGTTCCTGCCCTCGCGCACGGCGCGCAGCGCGGCCTCGTTGATGATGTTGGCAAGCTCCGCGCCGCTCGCGCCGGAGGTGGCGCGGGCGATGGCGGTGAAGTCGATGCGCTTTTCCAGCTTCACCTGCCGGGCGTGCACGCGGAGGATGGCCTCGCGGCCGGCCAGGTCGGGCAGCTCCACGGGGATGCGGCGGTCGAAGCGGCCGGGGCGCAAAAGCGCGGGATCGAGCGAATCCGGGCGGTTGGTGGCCGCGAGTATGACCACGCCCTTGTTGGCGTCGAAGCCGTCCATCTCGGTGAGCAGCTGGTTGAGCGTCTGTTCGCGCTCGTCGTTGCCGCCGATCACGCCGCCGTCGCGCTTTTTGCCGATGGTGTCGATCTCGTCGATAAAGACGATGCAGGGCGCTTTCTCCGCCGCCTGCTTGAACAGGTCGCGCACCTTGGCCGCGCCCATGCCCACGAACATCTGCACAAACTCCGAGCCGGAGATGGAGAAGAACGGCACGTGCGCTTCCCCCGCCACGGCCTTGGCCAGCAGCGTCTTGCCCGTGCCCGGCGGGCCGACCAGCAGCGCGCCCTTGGGCAGTTTCGCGCCGATCTCGGAATAGCGCTTCGGGTCGTGGAGGAAATCGACGATCTCGCCAAGCGCCTCCTTGGCCTCGTCCTCGCCGGCCACGTCGTTAAAGGTGACGCCCGTCTTTTCCTCGCCGACGATTTTGGCGTTGGCCTTGCCAAAGCTCATGGCGTTCTCGCCGCCCATGCGCTTTTGCATGTTGCGCATGAGCAGGTAGCCCGCGCCGAAGATGAGGCCGTAGGGCAGCACCCAGCCCAGCAGGATCTGCACCAGCGGCGAGGTTTCCTCGATGATCTCCGTCTCAAAGGAGACTTCGGGATGGGAAAGCAGGCGCTGGGTCAGATCGTCGTCCGGCCAGGCGCCGGTGCGGTAGATGCCCTCCGCGCCCTCCACTTCGGCGAGGAAGAGTATGGTGCTGCTGCTGTCGTCCAGCGCCACTTCGCGCACTTCGCCCTTGTCCAGCATCGCAAGGAACTTGTCGTAAGTGACCTCCGTCACCCGAGGCTGCGTGAACAGCGGGAATACGAAGGCGTTGAGGAACATCATCACTAGCAGGACGATGATCGCGTTGTACAAAAGTGATTTTTTCGGCGGTTGATGTTTGTCTGCCATAAAAGGGACCCCTCTCTTAGCGGTCGAAGGCAACGCGCGATGCCGCCGCGCGCGCCGACGGGCCCGTCGCGCCGCGTCCCTGCGCCGCGCACTGCCCGGATAGGATAATTATACGGAAATAAAGGAAAATGTCAATGGATGAACTGTGAACAGGGGCGGCCAAGCGTGGCCTTTTTGTCGCGGCAGGGTTAAGATTGCCAGCGGCGCGCGCGTCACAGCCCCGCGGCGCAGGCCAGGCCCAGCGCCGCCGCCGTGGCCATGGGCACGGCGCAAAGGGCGGCCGTCCATTCGGCGCACAGCCGCCCGCGCTCGGAAAGGGCGCGCGCAAGGCCGGGAAGGGCGCGGCGCTCGCCCATGCGGGCGAGTATTTCGGCGTCCCCGGCGCTTTGCGGCGCGGGCGCGTTTTCGGCAAGCAGCGCCCCGCGCAGCTGCGCGGCCAGCGCCCCGGCGTCGTAGACGGCGTCCTCGGGATAGCCCATCAGGCCGGCGGCCAGCTCCAGCGCCCGCAACAGCGCCTGTTTGAAGGAGAGCTTTTCCTCGCGCAGCCCCGCTTCCAGCGCGCCCATGAGCGGCGCCACCGTCCGATCGGCGCGCAGCATGGCGCGGCGCACGGCCTCGGCGTCGAAGGCGGCGGCCTCGCGCATGAAGCGGCGGCCCAGCGTGGCGGCGCGCAGGTCGTTGACGCGGGCGAAGGTGTAAAAGAGGCCGTCGAAGCGCCCGAGCTGTTTCATCGCGTCGCAATAGCCGCGCAGGCGGTTGCGGCGCACCAGCGCTTCGTCAAAGTCGAGGAACGCGCCCAGGTCGCGGCGGGGCAGCACGGTGGTCAAAAAGGGCATTTTCGCGTATTCGGGGTGGGTCGGCGCTGTGTGCAGCTCCACGGCCAGCACTTCCTCCGCCCCGGCGCGCAGCGCCATGTCGATGGGCAGGTTGTCGCAGTAGCCGCCGTCCACATAGCGTTCGCCGTCGATTACGCGCGTGGGGAAGATGGGGAAGCACGCCGACGAAGCCAGCAGCCAGTCGATCAGCTGCCCCTCGGGGATGCCCGTGAGCGTGCGCGCCGCCGGCGCGAGCGAGGGGAATTTCACCGCCACCAGCCCAAAGCCCATGCCCGCGGCCCGCACGCGGCCTTCGCGCAGGTTTTCGCGCAAGAGCGCCTCCAGCGGCGCGACGTCCAGGCGCATCTGGCGGGCGTGTTCCAGTAAAAACGGCAATACTTCGCGCTTGCGGCTGAACATGCGCTCCACCTGCGCCCCCTCGGCCTTGCCGCCGCGCAAAAGCCCGCGCGCGGCGATCCCGTCCCACAGCCGCGCGGCCAATTCGCGGTCGCCCTGCAAAAACAGCGCCGCGTTGATCGCGCCGATGGAGGTGCCAAAGCACATGTGGAAGCGCAGCCCCGCCTCCTCAAGCGCCTGCCAGACGCCGACTTCGTAGGAGCCGCGCGACCCGCCGCCGCTGAACACCAAAGCCCGCTTCAAAACCAGCCCTCCCCTCGTGTGCGCCCATTATAGCATGCGGGGGAAGGGTTGTCCAGCGGGGAAGTTGTTCCCCACAGGCGTCATGGCATCTGCGGAAGCGCCTGCCGACGGGCGCGCGTTCGTTCAGCGCAAATGCGCCTTCGGTTTCCCGTATAAGCTGTTTCCCCTTGCATCGACCAATCCAAGGATAAAATCGGCGGAGACGCGGTTATAGCGGCAGAGCGTCAACAGATGACGGATGGGCAACTCGTTCGCGCCGCGTTCTGCGCCCTGCGCGAGGCCGTCTGGTACGCCGACCGCTACGACGCCTTTGCCCGCGGTTTCCGCCTCGGCACGCGCCTGGCGGCGGAAGGCCTCTGGCAGCCGGAGGAAGGCGCATGACCGCGCCAAAAGCGGCGCAGAGCGCTGACAAAGCCTACAACCGCAAAAATCGCTCTGATATACAAAAAATCAGAAGCGATTTTTGCTTCCTACGTCAGCTGCACTTGCATCCTGCGGTCACTTACGTCTAAGTAAGCTCCCTTGGCTGCAAGTACAGCTTCCTTGGCTTGCAGGCTTTCTCAACGCTCTGCCAGTCTGCCCACTTTGTCAACATCCTGAGCGCCCCGCAAAATGGCGGGGCGCTTATAAATGGGCCGCACGGGTGAGAAGGGAAGGGGAAAGAAGGGAGGCCGCGCGGCCCGCTTTCTCCCGGCAAGGTATGCGCATGCCGGGGGAAAGCTGTTCCTCGCGCGCTGCGGCCACGCACGCAGACGTGCGGGCGCGGCCGGCGGCGGTGAAACCTACTTGCTGGTGAGCATCAGCGTGTCGCGGGCGATGGCCAATTCCTCGTTGGTGGGGATGACCCAGACTTTGACCTTGCTGTCCGGGGCGGAGATCTCCGCCTCCACGCCGCGCACTTTGGCGTTCTTTTCCGCGTCCAGCTTGACGCCGAGGAACTCGAGGCCCTCGAGCACTTCCGCGCGGCCCTCGCCGTCGTTCTCGCCGATGCCGGCGGTGAAGATGATGGCGTCCAGGCCGCCCATGGCCGCCGCGTAGGCGCCGATGTACTTGCGGATGCGGTAGGCCCAGATGTCGAGCGTCACCTTGGCCATTGCATTGCCCTCGGCTGCGGCGGAGCGCACGTCGCGCATGTCGCTGGAAACGCCGGAAAGGCCGAGCAGGCCGCTCTTTTTGTTGAGCACGTTGAGCGTCTCGCTGGGGGTGAGGTGCTCGTTGTTGGCGATGCACTCCACCACGGCGGGATCGAGGTCGCCGGAGCGGGTGCCCATCAAAACGCCCTCCAGAGGCGTCAGGCCCATGGACGTGTCAAAGCACTTGCCGTCCACGCAGGCGCTCAGGGAAGAGCCGTTGCCCAGATGGCAGATGACGATCTTGCTGGGCTTGTCCTTGAGGCCGAGCACTTCCAGCGCGCGCGCGGACACGAAGCGGTGGCTGGTGCCGTGGAAGCCGTAGCGGCGGATGTGATACTTCTCGTAGTACTCATAGGGCACGCCGTAGAGGTAGGACGTGCGCGGCATGGTCTGATGGAAAGCGGTGTCGAACACGGCCACCATCGGCGTATCCGGCATCACGGCCTGGCAGGCGCGGATGCCCATGAGGTTGGCGGGGTTGTGCAGAGGCCCGAGGGGGATGTTCTCCTCGATGGCGTCCATGCACGCCTGGTCGATGATGCAGGAGGCGGTGAACTTCTCGCCGCCGTGGAGCACGCGATGGCCCACCGCGCCGATCTCGGAGATAGAGGAGATGACGCCGTGCTCCTTGGACAGAAGCGCTTCGAGCACGAGGTTCATGGCCTCGGTGTGATCCTTGATGGCGTCCGGGGTGACGGTGTAGGTCTTGTCGCCGTACTTGTGGGTGAGCTTGCCGCCCTCGATGCCGATGCGCTCGACCAGGCCCTTGGCGATGATGGACTCGTGGTCCATGTCGATGAGCTGATACTTCAGCGAGGACGACCCCGCGTTGATGATGAGGATTTTCATGTCACAAACTCCTTGCTTGCAAAGACTGTCTTACGCCTGCGCCGCGGTGATGGCCACGGTGGCGACGATGTCGTCCACGGAGCAGCCGCGGGAGAGGTCGTTGCACGGCTTGGCGATGCCCTGCAAAATGGGGCCGTAGGCCTCCGCGCCCGCCAGGCGCTGCACCAGCTTGTAGCCGATGTTGCCCGCTTCCAGGCCCGGGAACACCAGCACGTTGGCCTTGCCGGCCACGGGGCTGCCGGGCGCCTTGAGCTGGCCGACGCTTTCGACGATGGCCGCGTCCAGCTGCAATTCGCCATCCAGCATCAGGCTGGGGTCGAGCTCTTTGGCGATACGGGTGGCTTCCTGCACCTTGGTGACAAGGTCGTGCTTGGCCGAGCCCTTGGTGGAGAAGGAGAGCATGGCCACGCGCGGCTCGATGCCCGCCAGCGCGCGGGCGCTGTCCGCCGCGCCCAGGGCGATGCTGGCCAGCTGTTCGGCGTCGGGGTCGATGTTCACGGCGCAGTCGGCAAAGACCATCACGCCGTCGTCGCCGTAGGCCTTGTTCGGGCACTCCATCAGGAAGCAGGAGGAAACGGTTTTGATGCCGGGCTTGGACTTGATGATCTGCAAAGCCGGGCGCAGCATGTCGCCCGTGGAGTGGATGGCGCCGGAAACGAGGCCGTCCGCGTCGCCCATCTTCACCATCATCACGCCGTAGTACATCGGATCCCTGACCAGCTCCGCGGCCTGCTCGGGGGTCATGCCCTTGGCCTTGCGCAGCTCATAGAGCGTCTCGGCGTACTGCTTGCATTTGTCCGAGGTCCTGGGGTCGATGATCTCAAGGCCTTCCAGCGACGCGCCCGCCGCCACTTCCTTGACCTTTGCCGGGTCGCCCAGCAGCGTCAATCTGGCGATGCCCTGCTCCGCGATCTTCACCGCGGCCTGCACGTTGCGGCTCTCCTCGCCCTCGGGCAGCACGATGTGCTTGACGTTGGCTTTTGCCTTTGCCTTGATCTTGTCGATAAGCGCCATGTTGTTCCCTCCAAAATGCCATTCGTGGCAGATTTTTTTACCCTTTCTCTATTATACGGTATAAACGCCGGTTTGAAAAGGCTTTTTTGATAAACTTTCACCGGCGCGCGCGCTGGAAAAACACATCCAGCAGCGCCTTGCACTCCCCTTCCAGCACGCCACCCACGCTGGGCGTGAACCAGGGGAAGGCCGGATCCTCGCAGATGCGGTAGAGGCTGCCGGCGCAGCCGCGCTCTTCGTCAAACGCGCCGAACACCAGCTTCCCCAGCCGCGCCTGCGAGATCGCCCCCGCGCACATCGGGCAGGGCTCGAGGGTGACGTATATGCAGCAATCCGTCAGCCGCCAGTTCCCCACATTGCGCGCCGCCTCGCGGATGGCCAGCATTTCGGCGTGGGCGGTGGGGTCGATAAGTTCCTCGCGGCGGTTGCGTGCGCGGGCGACGATCTTTCCCCCGCGCACGATCACGCAGCCCACCGGCGTCTCCCCGGCCAAAAGCGCCTCCCGCGCCAGCGTGAGCGCCTCGCGCATCCACACTTCATCCATGGCCGCACCCCCTTTTTTCCTCATTATAGCGCCCCAGTTTTGTTTGGGCAAGATTAAATTTGGCTGAGGAATCACAATATTCATTCTGCGTTCATAAACAAGCCCTTGACATGGCATACTGTTTTGGTATACATTTTGTAGACGAAAGGATGCTGCACTATGTGGGAAAAGATCAAACGGTCGCTGGCCCGCTTCATGCAGGGCCGCTATGGCGCGGATTCGCTGGGACGCTTCCTGGTATGGGTGGCGCTCATCCTCTACGTGCTGGGCATGTTCGTCCCCCATGTGGGTGGGCTGTTCAGTTTTCTGGGGCTGGCGGCGCTCATCTATACGCTGTTTCGCATGTTCTCGCGCAACACGGCGCGGCGCACGGCGGAGAACGCCTGGTTCTGGAACAGGAGCGCCAAATTGCGCACCGCCTTTTCGCAGGCGCGCGTGCGCTTTAAGAACCGCAAGGAGTACAAGTACTTCCGCTGCCCCAAGTGCCACGCCTGGTTGAAACTCAAGCGCGGCTCGGGCGAAGGCACGCTCACCTGCGGCAAGTGCAAGCACGCCTTCAAGGCCAAGGCATAGCATGTTCGGGTATGTGACGGTAGACCCCAAGGTGCTCACGCCGGCGCAGCGCGACCGCTTCCAGGCCTGCTACTGCGGCCTGTGCCGCTGCCTGCGGCGGGAATACGGGCTGAAAGGGCAGCTGACCCTCAGCTTCGACATGACGTTTCTGCTTCTGACGCTCTCCTCGCTCTACGAGCCGGCGGAAACGGGCGGCGAGGAGCGCTGCGCCCCGCACCCGCGCAAAAAGCACGCCTGGGCGGAGAACGAATTCACCGCCTACGCCGCGGACATGAACATCGCCCTGGCCTACCACAAGCTCATGGACGACTGGGCCGACGAGCGCAACCTTTTGCGCCGCGCCGGGGCGGAAGCGCTGAAAAGTGGCTACCGCCGCGTGGAGGCGCGCTGGGGCGAAAAGTGCGCCGCCATCGAAGTGGGCGTGCGCGACCTGGGCCGGATCGAAAAGCGCCGGGAGATGGACGTGGACGCCCCCGCCAAGTGCTTTGGAAGGCTTTTGGGCGAACTGTTCGTCTACCGCCGCGACGAGTGGGAAGCCCCCTTGCGGACCATGGGCGAATACCTCGGGCGGTTTATCTACGTCATGGACGCTTACGACGACCTCGCCGCCGATGAAAAGCACGGCGCGTACAACCCCCTCGTCGCCCTCAGGGGCGAAAGCTTCGAGCAGACGGTGGAAAGCGCCCTGACCATGCTCATCGGCCGCTGCACGCAGGCCTTCGAGGTGCTGCCGCTTGTCAAGGACGTGGAGATTTTGCGCAGCGTGCTCTATTCGGGCGTGTGGGCCAAATACGTATCCGTGCGCAAAAAGCGCGACGCTTCCTTCGCCCCGGCGGAGGATGGAAAAGGAGAAAGACAATGATCCAGGACCCCTACCGGGTATTGGGACTTGAACCCGGCGCCTCGGACGACGAGGTGAAGGCGGCCTATCGCCGGCTGGCCAAGAAGTACCACCCGGACGTCAACGGCGGCTCCCCCGAGGCCGAGGCGAAGATGAAGGAGATCAACGCCGCCTACAGCCAGATCATGAACCGCCATACGAACCCCAACTCCGGTTCCTCGCGCGGCGCGGGCTCCTACGGCTCCGGGCAGGGCGGCTATGGCGGCGGCTACGGCGGCTCCGGCTGGGGTTGGGGCTGGGGGGACTTCGGCGGCTGGTGGGACGCCTCCGGCTACGGCGGGCAGCAACAACAGCAGACGCAGCAAAACGAGAGCCCGGAGATGCAGGCGGCGCGCAATTTCATCAATTCCGGCCACTACCGCGAGGCCCTCAACCTGCTGGAAAAGATGCAGGACCGCCCGGCGCGCTGGTATTTCTACATGGCCAACGCCCACATGGGGCTGGGCAACGACGTCGCCGCCCTCAACTACGCGCAGCAGGCGGTCAGCCGCGACCCGAACAACCTCGAATACCGCCAGCTGTTGCAGCGCTTGCAATACGCCGGCCAGACCTATCGCCAGACCGGGCGGCGCTACGGTATGTCCGGCCTGGACAACACCTGTACGTGGCTGTGCCTGGGCAACCTGCTTTTGAGCTGCTGCTGCGGGCGCGGGGGCTATTTCTTCTGCTGCTGACGCGATGGAAAGGAAGGATATCATGACCAGAGACGAGGCGTGGGCGCTGCTCACGCAGTACAACCAGGGCGAATTCCACCTGCGCCACGCGCGCACGCTGGAGGGCGTGATGCGCTATTTCGCGGGCGAACTGGGCTATGGCGACGAGGCGGATTTCTGGGCCAATGTCGGCCTTTTGCACGATGTGGACTTTGAACAGTGGCCCGACGAGCACTGCAAAAAGGCGCAGGAGCTATTGGAAAATGCCGGCTGCGACGAGCGCTTCATCCACGCCGTGGTCTGCCACGGCTACGGCCTGTGCAGCGACGTAAAGCCCGAGCACGAGATGGAAAAGGTGCTCTTCGCCGTGGACGAACTGACCGGCCTGATCAGCGCCGTGGCCATCATGCGCCCCTCGCGCAGCCTGGACGACCTGGAACTGCCCTCGGTGAAAAAGAAGTTCAAGGACAAGAAGTTCGCCGCCGGCTGTTCCCGCGACGTCATCCGCCAGGGCGCGGAGATGCTCGGCTGGACGCTGGAGGACCTCATCTCCCGCACCATCGTCGCCATGCGCGAAAGCGGCGCGGAGCTGGGATAGGCGCGCGGGCGCAAAGGCCGCTCCTGTCTGGAAAACCAGGGGCGGTTTTTTTATGCCCTTCGCCAGCGGCGTTTGCCGCCTGCAAAAGAGCCTCCCGGCGGCAGGCCCGCGTCCGGCCCCGCGGGATCTTCCGGGGCGGCGTATGCCCTGCCATCACGCGGGCGCCGCTCCCGGAAAAACGCCCGGCAGCGCCCTGTTTTTTGCCCCGCGCGCGGGCATATTTCGCCCTTTGTTTTCCCGAATGAGCTTGACAAACCCCTTTGCGTTCTTTATAATTTTGAATGGTAATGAATGGGCGTTTGCCCGTTCCCGGCCGCGCATCCGCGGCGCATCCATCCATGCGGACATATCCCGCTCAAATTGGAAAGGAGATCGATACCCATGAAACAGATTCTCGAGATCGTCGATATCATCGGCCGCGAGATCCTCGACAGCCGCGGCAACCCCACCGTGGAAGTCGAAGTCGTCCTTGAGGATGGCACCATCGGCCGCGCCGCCGTGCCCTCCGGCGCTTCTACCGGCATCTACGAGGCCTGCGAGCTGCGCGACGGCGACAAGAGCCGCTACAACGGCAAGGGCGTCCTCACCGCCGTGAAGAACGTCAACACCGAGATCGCGGACGCCCTCATCGGCGAGAACGTGCTCAATCAGCCCGCCATCGACAAGAAGCTCATCGAGCTGGACGGCACCCCGAACAAGACCAAGCTGGGCGCCAACGCCATCCTCGGCGTGTCCCTGGCCTGCGCCAAGGCCGCCGCGCAGAGCATGGGCCTGTCCCTGTACAACTACATCGGCGGCGTCAACGCCAAGCAGCTGCCCGTGCCGATGATGAACATCCTCAACGGCGGCGCGCACGCCACCAACAACGTGGAGATCCAGGAGTTCATGATTATGCCTGTCTCCGCGCCCTCCTTCCAGGAAGCCCTGCGCCGCTGCGCCGAGGTGTTCCACACCCTCAAGACCGTGCTCAAGGAGAACGGCACCCCCGCCGCGGGCGTGGGCGACGAGGGCGGCTACGCCCCCAACCTGGCCAAGGACGAGGACGCCCTCAAGGTCATCGTGCAGGCCATCGAGAAGGCCGGCTACAAGCCCGGCGAGGACTTCAAGATCGCCATCGACGCCGCTTCCTCCGAGTGGTGGGATGAGGAGAAGAAGTGCTACATCCAGCCCAAGTCCGGCACCAAGCTGACCCAGCAGGAGCTGGTGGATATGTGGACGCGCTTTGCCGACACCTATCCGATCATCTCCCTGGAGGACGGCATGGCCGAGACCGACTGGGAAGGCTGGGCGATGCTGACCAAGGCCATTGGCGACCGCGTGCAGCTGGTTGGCGACGACCTGTTCGTGACCAACGTCGAGCGCCTGGCCACCGGCATTGAGAAGCATGTCGGCAACGCCATCCTCATCAAGGTCAACCAGATCGGTTCCCTGACCGAGACGCTGGACGCCATCCAGATGGCCAACCGCGCCGGCTACACCGCCATCGTCTCTCACCGCTCCGGCGAGACCGAGGACGCGACCATCGCCGACATCGCCGTGGCCCTCAACGCCGGCCAGATCAAGACCGGCGCGCCCAGCCGCACGGACCGCGTGGCCAAGTACAACCAGCTGCTCCGCATCGAAGAGGAGCTGGGCGACGTCGCCGAGTATCCGGGCATGAAGGCCTTCTTCAACCTGAAGAAGTAAGTTTATCTGCATAAAACAGGGCGGCGCGAACACTCGCGCCGCCTCAGACCGTTGACAAACCCCGTCAACGGTCAATTTTTTAGAAAAACCTAAAAAACCAAAAGGAAAAGGCAGCCCTCACGTCGAATATAAATACATCAACACAACCATAAAGAAACCCAGGCGGTGAAGGGAATGCTCAAGCAGCGGCGGGAGAAGCAGCAGCAAATGGAACTGGTGATCATGGAACAGATGGTGCCGGAGGATCACTTTCTGCGAAAAGTAGACCGTGCGGTGGACTTCAGCTTCATCTACGATCTGTGCGCGCCGCTGTATTGCGCGGACAACGGCCGGCCCGCCATCGACCCGGAGATACTGTTTCGGATGCTGCTGGTGGGGTATCTGTACGGGATCAAGTCCGAGGCGCGGCTGGAGGAAGAGATCAACTACAACATCGCCTACAAGTGGTTTTGCGGGCTGGATCTGACAGACAAGGCGCCGGACGCGACGACGATCAGCCAGAACCGTCGGCGGCGATTCCGGGACAACAACATTGCGGAAGAGATCTTCAACGAAATTCTGCGGCAGTGCATGGCGAAGGGGCTGGTGGGCGGAGCGATCCTGTATACAGATTCGACGCACATCAAGGCGAAGGCGAACAAGCACAAGAAGAAGCAGGTGGAAGTAGCGGTCACGCCGAAGGCATATCTGAGCGAACTGGACGCGCAGGTAGATCAGGAACGTAAGGAACTGGGGAAGAAGCCGTTTGACCGGGATGACGAGGCACACAAGGGCGGCGGGAGCGCCACGCGGATGCAGAGCACGACAGACCCGGAGAGCGGACAGCAGAGCCGGGATGGGAAACCGAACGGGTTTTACTACAGCGAACACCGCACGGTGGACAGCAAGCGCAATGTGATCGTAAACGTGCATGTGGAAGCGGCAAACATCAACGACGTGACGCCGATGCCCGAAATACTCGACGATGTGGAGAGAAGACTTGGGAAGCTGCCCAAATACATGGGACTGGACGCGGGATATCACAACGCATGGATTGCGCATCTGCTGGAGACGAAAGGGATACAAGGGGTGATCGGGTACCGGCGGCACACGCATAAAGGGGCGCACTACGGGAAGTACCGCTTCCGCTACGACCCAAATTGCGACGAATACATCTGCCCGGAGAAACAACGTCTTACCTGGAAGACCACGACGCGTGAGGGGTACCGGCAATACTGCTGTGAAGGCAGGACCTGCAAGGGGTGTCCGAGACGAGCAGAATGTTTCGGGGCGAGTATGAACCGAAAGGTGGTGGAGCGGCATGTGTGGCAGGGATCGCTGGAGAGGGTCGATGCCTTTACGAAAACGCATCGTGGCAAGCGTATTTATGGATGGCGGAAAGAGACGATCGAACGATCCTTCGCGGAGGCCAAGGAGAACCATGGCCTGCGCTGTGCGCGCATGCTTGGAATACGGAACATGCGGGAGCAGTGTTTCCTGACAGCGGCGGTGCAAAATATCAAGAGGCTGGTGGCCTCTTTCTATCGCGCGTTTCAAGCCTTTCTATCATTTTACCCCTGCGTTTGTGCCTGAACGCAGGGGTTTGTCAGGGGTCTGGGGCGGCGCGAACACTCGCGCCGCCTTTCGTTGTGCAACGAAAACCCCCGCTTGGAGCGGGGGTTCAGGATGTTGACAAAGTGGGCAGACTGGCAGAGCGTTGAGAAAGCCTGCAAGCCAAGGAAGCTTACTTAGACGTAAGTGACCGCAGGATGCAAGTGCAGCTGACGTAGGAAGCAAAAATCGCTTCTGATTTTTTGTATATCAGAGCGATTTTTGCGGTTGTAGGCTTTGTCAGCGCTCTGAACCCCCGCTTGGAGCGGGGGTTCCGAAGAGCTTATAGCTATGTCCAGAATCGTCAAACCCTTTTCCAACAAACGGGCGACGAGTTGAGAAAAACCTGAGGCAAAGAGTGCAAAGGGCTGCTTTGAGCAGCATCCAGGGGAACTGGTGCATGTGTCGGCAATTCAGAGCGCGTGAGCGCTGCCGGTCTCATGCACTTATAGGGCTTCGTCAAACCACCGGCTAAGCCGGTGGCCATGCTTGCAGGCTTTTTCAACGCTCTGCCAGTCTGCCCACTTTGTCAACATCCTGAGGCGCGGAGCCTTTGCCCCGCGCCTCGCCTCAAGCGCTTTTTCACCCCACCAGCGAGAGGAACTCCTCCCGGGTGTAATACACATCCGTGGCGACGCTGTTCATGTAGTGGAAGGCGTAGGCGCCGAAATCGTCGCCCACGGCGTCGTAGATCTCCTGCGTGCCGCGCACCACGCCGGCTTCCTCGTCGTACCACCAGCGGCAGGAATCGGAGTTGGCGTTGAGCAAGTTGACCACCTGGCAGACGGTCGCCGCGTCGGCGTCCGCGCCCACATCGCCCATGTTGCAGATCACGCGCGCGAAGCTGTCGAAACACTGGCACCAGGCTTCGATGGCCGTGCCCTGGCCGTCGTCAAAGGCGATCATGTAGGTGTCGTTGTAGCCGTCGCCATCCTCGTCGCTGGCGGTGAAGGGATGCCCCACAGAGGGCAGGTAGGCTTCCAGCGACGCCGCCAGGGGCAGCTGGCCGCCCTCGGCCAGGGCGCACGCGCCCAGCGCCAGAAGCGCGCAGATGAGCAGGCAAAGCAGTTTCTTCATCGTCATTTCCTCCCCTTTCAGGCCAGCGCCGCCAGCGCGTTGTAGCTGTCATCGACGGCGCTCGCGGCGACGAGCATGCAGCGTTCCACCACGTAGCCGAAGTCCTCGTCGCCCAGAACGGGCAGATCCATGCGCGCGATGACGCTGCCGTCGTTCGTGTTGAGGACGAAGCGCACGAAGGCGGCGTCCGCGTTGATGGCGTTGAGCGCCTGATACAGCGCGGCCATGTCCGACATGTCCGCCGTCACCAGCGTGCCGGTCTCAAAGGTCACGCGCTCGTCGCTCACCAGCGCGCCGACAATGATGGAGTCCACGCCCTCGGCCCTGGAAGGGGGATAGGCGCGGATGAACACGTCGTACTCCGTGGAGGTGTCCAGCTGGTAGTTCACGCCCGCCTCGTCCAGATACGCGGCCACCTGCCCGCCGGCTTCCGTGCGCGGCCCGGCCGTCTCCGCAAGCGCCAGGCACGGGCAAAGAAACGCCAGCGCCAGCAGCAGTCCGATCAAACGTTTCAAGATGATGCACTCCTTTCGATCCGTTTCACGTTCATCACGCAAAAAGTTACCCAAAGCAAAGACATGCAACAACTCCCCAAAAACGGAACGACCCCGCCGGGAAACCCGGCGGGGCAAAGGGGATCACTCGTTGTCCGCGCCCTTTTTCTTCTCGCCGATGGAGAGCAGGGCGTTGAGGATGATGCCGAAGATGGCCGCGCCCGCGATGCAGGGCACGTTCAGCCCGAAGAAGGGGATGTTGCCGCCGAAGGCGTAGTTGCCGCCGATGCCGATGACCATGATGGAGGCGATGACGGCGATGTTCTTGCTGGAGAACATGTCCACCTTCTTGTCGATCATGATGGCCATGCCCTGCGCGGCGATGGCGCCGAACAGGTAGATCTCCAGGCCGCCGATGACCGCCAGCGGGATGCCGTAGATGACGCGGATGAGGGGCGTGAACATGGAGATGATCATGGCGAAGATGGCCGCCACCGTCAAAACCGAGGTGGAGAAGATCTTCGTGATGGCCATGGTGCTGATGTTCTCGCCGTAGTTGGTGCCGGCCGGGCCGCCGATGACGCCGGCGACCATGTCGCACAGGCCGTCGCCGACGAGGTTGCGGCCGAGCAGGTCGATCATGTTGCGCTCCTTGCGGCCCTTCTTGCGCGCCAGGTCGTTGACATAGATGTCCAACTGGTACATATGCGCCGTGGACTCGGGGATGGTGGCGATGGCGATGGGCATGATGGCCGCCACCGCCGCCCAGGAAGCCTTGGGGAAGGTGAAGGCGGGCAGGGCGAAGATGGAGCCGTCGCCCAGTTTCCAGCTGGAAGCGGCCAGCGCCTCAGCGGGCATCTCGCGGAAGAGGTCGAACCCGTCGCCGCCGATGAGGAGCAGCAGCCCCGCGGCCGCGCAGCCCACCGCCGCGCCGAGCAAAAGCGGTATCTGGCCGAGGAAGCCCTTCAGATAGCGGGAAAAGAGGATGGTGGAGATCAGCGTGACCAAAGCGATGACCCACGTCCAGTTGGCGAGCGCGCCGGTCACGCCCGCGGCGGGCGCGGCGTCGGAGAGGGCGTTGCCGGCCAGCGTCAGGCCGATGATCATCGCCACCGGGCCGGTGATGGAGGCGGGCAGTATCTTCTCCACCGCGCGGCGGCCGCAGAAGCGGACGATCAGGCCCGCGGCGATGGACACAAGGCCGGAAAGCACGATGCCGAACTGCGCCTGCGAGATCAGCGCCGCGGGAAGGATGCCCGAGGCCTCGAACTGGGCGATCTGCTCGGCGGTGCCCTCGGCGGCCACCATGCTGGAAATGGCCGTCAGATAGGCGAAGCTGGAGCCGTAATAGAGGGGGATCTTCCTGCCGGTGATGAGGATGAAGAACAGCGTGGCCAGGCCGCTGGCGAAGATGGTGGTGGACACCTGGAAACCGGTGATGAGCGCCACCGTTACCGTCGCCGGGAACATGACGATGACCTGCTGCAGGGCGTAGAGGATCAGTTTGCCCATCGGGGGCCGCTCTTCCGGCAGGTAGCCGAGGGCGGCGTCGTGCTTAAGCTCCATCAGATATACGCCTTCTTTCTCAGTTTGCGCGCCGCGTGGGCGCATAAAGGCGCACCGGGGCAGGCAGGCCTTCCCACGGCGCGTTTTATCTATTAAACCACACACGCCCCCCTTTTGTCAAACAGAATCCACACTTTCGCCATTATTTTACATCCCCGTCGCACCGCGGGCACAGGCCTTTCGCCCGTCCGCGCAAAAGGGGGCGGAGGGCATCGCTGCCCGCCGCCCCAAGAGGAAGAGAAGAGAAGGATCCGCTATTTCGATCGGAGCCCGCCGCGCCGTCCGCTGGGGAAGAGGCGTTTGCCAGAAGCCGCCTGCGCGGCCTTTCGCGTCCCGTTGCCCCGCGCGTTCCGACAGCGCCGACGGCTCCGTTGTTCATTGCGCCC
Organism: uncultured Bacillota bacterium; assembly: GCA_963930055.1. Lineage (GTDB taxonomy): Bacteria > Bacillota > Clostridia > Christensenellales > Aristaeellaceae > Pullichristensenella. The sequence goes on from CAWVKS010000008.1 coordinate 284,663, forward strand.
GGAAGAAATGCCGGGCGTCCTTTGTGGCTCTGGATATATCGTAACAGGAAGATATGGACCGTTCGTGAACGCGACGTGAACGATCGCGGGCAGGACGGGGGAGTTTTTGCGGCAGGGGACGCGTTCGACGCCGTTCATCCCGCAGGGGCAGGCAGGAGCGCGGCAAGCGCAGGTCTCGCAGGGGAGCGTCAAGGGTCTTTTGAGGTCGTTCCGGCGGTTTTTGGCGGGGGAGGCGTTTGCGAGAGCGGCAGGGGGAAAGGGAACAGAGACGCACAAGAAATAAAATCGGCATTTTCAATGCCGGGCGGCGCGCCTTGCCCCGCGGGGGCGAGGCGTGACGCGAAAATTTATGAGGGATGCCCCAAGGGGATGCCCCAAGGGGATGCCCCAAGGGGATGCCCCAAGGGGATGCCCCAAGGGGATGCCCCAAGGGGATGCCCCAAGGGGATGCCCCAAGGGGATGCCCCAAGGGGATGCCCCAAGGGGATGCCCCAAGGGGATGCCCCAAGGGGATGCCCCAAGGGGATGCCCCAAGGGGATGCCCCAAGGGGATGCCCCAAGGGGATGCCCCAAGGGGATGCCCCAAGGGGATGCCCGAAAGCCCCCCGACCACAAAAAGCGTCCCTCCCGCTCGGGAAGGGGCGCTTCGGAAAAGATCGCTTATTCCTCGACCATCTCGGCCACGGGCGCGTTCTCGCGCACGCTCTGGATGCCGTTTTCGCAGCTCTCCTTGGCCTTGTAGCCTTCGCTGGCGGCGATGATCTCGCCGTTGGTGGCCTTGAGGCGGAAGCGGAATTCGCCGGCCTTGTCCGTGTACAGCTCGAACTTCGGGCACTTCGCGGCGGCGAAGCCCTCGACGGTCTGATCCTCCAGCGCGGCGATGGGCGCGTTCTTGCGCACGCTGGCAATGCCGTTTTTGCAGGAAGCGGCGGTGGTGTAGACCTCGGAGGTGGCGATGACCTGGCCGTTGTCGGCCCTGAGGTTGAACATGATGCCGGTGTTGACCTTTTTGACGACGAAAGCGCTCATGCAAACGACCTCCATGATTGGTATTTCTCCATATTATACCCGTATTTTTGTTACACTGCAAAGCAAAAACAGGCTCCCGGGGCGCTCCGGGAGTCTGTTTTACAGAGTATTTACTTTCGGTGTTTGGCCTCGCCGAGGTAGGCGTCGCGCACGCGCGGGTCCTCCAGCAGCTCCAGCCCCTTGCCCTCCATGGTGATGACGCCCGTCTCCAGGACGAAGCCGTAGCTGGCGCACTTGAGGGCGGCGTTGGCGTTCTGCTCGATGAGCAAAATGGTGATGCCCTCCTGACTCAACTGGCGGATGATGTGGAAGATGTCGCGCACCACCAGCGGCGCCAGGCCCAGCGAGGGCTCGTCCATCATCATCAATTTCGGCCGTGTCATCAACGCCCGGCCCACGGCCAGCATCTGCTGCTCGCCGCCGGAGAGCGTGCCCGCCATCTGCCAGGAGCGCTCCCTGAGGCGGGGGAAGAGGTCGTAGACGTGTTCCATGTCCTTGCGGATGCCGTCCTCGTCCTTGCGCAGGTAAGCGCCGATCTTGAGGTTCTCGGCCACGGTGAGGTTGGAAAACACCCGCCGCCCCTCCGGCACCATGGCGATGCCCCGGGAGACGATCTTCTGCGGATCCATGCCGGTGATGTCCTCGCCGGCAAACTCGATGGTGCCGCCCTTGACGCCCACCAGGCCGCTGATGGAGCGCAGCGCCGTGGATTTGCCCGCGCCGTTGGCGCCGATGAGCGTGACGATCTCGCCCTCCTTGACGGCGAAGGAGACGCCCTTGAGGGCTTCGATGCCGCCGTAGCTGACTTTCAGATCCGTTACTTTGAGCAGGCTCATTCCTCATCCACCCCCAGATATGCCTGTATGACCTCGGGATCGTCCTGCACCTCGGCGGGCGTGCCCTCCGCGATGAGCTTGCCAAAGTCGATCACGTAGATGCGGTCGGAGATGTCCATGACCAGGTTCATGTGGTGCTCGATCATGAACACGGTGAGCTTGAAGTGTTCTTTGATCCCGCGGATGAAGTCGCCCAACTCGTCCGTCTCCTGCGGGTTCATGCCCGCGGCCGGCTCGTCGAGCAAAAGCAGGCTCGGCCGCGTGGCCAAAGCGCGGGCGATCTCCAAGCGCCGCTGCTTGCCGTAGGGCAGGGAGGTGGCCATTTCGCCGGCGACGTCGGCAAGGCCGACGATCTTGAGAAGCTCCATGCATTCCTCGCGCATCGCGCGCTCCTCGCGGCCGTTCAAATGGAAGGCGGCGGTGAAGAGGTTGGACTTTTTGCGCAGGTGCGTGGCGATGAGCACGTTTTCAAACACGGTCTGCGTCTTGAACAGGCGGATGTTCTGGAACGTGCGGGCGATGCCCATTTTGGTGATCCTGTCCGGCGTGTTGACGACCACATGGGCGTACTTGCCCCGGTTTTCCCCGGCGTAGAGCTTTTTCATTTTGCCGGTGGGGTGGTTGGAGGCGATGAGCCTGTCGTGGAACCACACCTCGCCGTTGGTCGGCTCGTACACGCCAGTGATGCAGTTGAACGCCGTGGTCTTGCCCGCGCCGTTGGGGCCGATGAGGGCGACGATCTCGCCCTCGTCCACGTGCATGGAGAGGTTGTTGACCGCCACCACGCCGCCAAACTGCATGGTGATGTCGTTGACCTTCAGAACGGTGCTCATTTCACCGCCCCCTTTCCGGCGCGGCGGCCGCGCTTGCCGCGCAGTATGTCAGGCAGTTCGCGCATGCCGAACATGCCCTGCCGGTAGAACAGCACCACCACCATGATGATGATGGAGAACACCACCAGGCGGAAGCCGTTGCGCAGAAGCGGCACCTGCCACGCGCCGATGAACTGCTCCTGGTCGAGGAAGCGCAGCCACCATTCCGAGCAGGCCACAAACAGGAACGAGGCCACGCAGCTGCCGGAGATGGAGCCTATGCCGCCGATGACCACGATGAGCAGTATCTCATACGTCATCGCCGAGGTGAAGGCCTTGGCCTGTATGGTGTTGGAGTACATGGCCAGCATCGCCCCGCCCACGCCGGCGAAGAAGGAGCTGATGCAGAAGGAAAGCTGCTTGTGGCGCGCCAGGTTGATGCCCATGGCCTCGGCGGCCACCTCGTCGTCGCGGATGGCCTTGAAGGCGCGGCCGTAGCTGGAATTGATCAGCAATACCACGATGGCGATGCACACGCCGGCGATGACGAAGGGAATCAGCGTGGAAAGGTAGAGCGTCCTGCCGCTTGCGAGCGTGATGTTGAAGTCGTTGAAGGTGGGATAGTCCTTGAGCATGTTGGAACCGTTGGTCACCGGGCCCAGCTTCTGCCACTGGAACACGGCGCGGATGATCTCGGCGAAGCCCAACGTGGCGATGGCCAGGTAGTCGCTCTTCAGGCGCAACACCGGCAGGCCGATCAAAAAGGCGAACAGCGCCGCCACCAGCCCCGCGAGGATCAGCGACGGCACCACGCCGAGCGTTACGCCGATGGCGCAGTCAAAGTACTGGTACACCGTTTCGCGCGCCTCGTTGGTGAGGGAGAAGATGGCGTAGGTGTAGCCGCCGATGAGCATAAAGCCCGCCTGCCCCAGGGAAAACAGGCCGGTAAAGCCGTTGAGCAGGTTCATCGAAACCGCCACCAGGGCGTAGGTCGCGCCCTTTTTGAGAACCGTGAAAAGCATGGAAGTGGCGGGCAAAAACTGTTCGAGCACGAATACGGCGATATACACCGCCGCGATGATGGCCACCGTGATCCACGTGGCCGCGTCCGCCCTGCGGCGGTCGGGAGCAAGTGTTTTCTGCATGATGCGCGCCTCCTTAGACCTTGTCGGTCGTCTTTTCCCCGAACAGGCCCGTGGGCTTGACGATGAGGATGACGATCAAAAGCGCGAAGGTAAAGGCGTCGGAGAAGGTGCTCAGCCCCAGCATCTGCGTGGTCAGGCCGGCCTGCAGAAGAATGACGTCCAGGCCCTTGATGATGCTCTCGCAAATGCCAATGATGAACGCGCCCACCACCGCGCCGGGCACCGAGCCGATGCCGCCGAACACCGCCGCCACGAACGCCTTCAGGCCCGGCATGGCGCCCGAGGTCTGGATGACGGTATTGTAATTGGTGAAGTAGAGGATGGAGCCGATGGCCGCCAGGAACGAGCCGATGATGAACGTGACCGAGATGACGGAATTGATCTTCACGCCCATCAGCTGGCTGGTCTCAAAATCCTTGGACACGGCGCGCATGGCCATGCCCACCTTGGTGTGGTTGATGAGCAAAACCAGCAGCACCACCAACACGATCACCAAGACCGGCGTCACCAGCGTCACCATGCGGGTGGTGGCGCCAAAGACGCTGACCGATTCGGAGATCCAGGGGATGGTGGGGTAGACCTTGTTCAGGCCGCCGGTGACGTAGAGCACCAGGTTCTGCAACAGGTAGCTCACGCCGATGGCGGAGATCATGATCGACATGCGCGGCGCCGAGCGCAGGGGCTTGTAGGCCACGCGCTCGATGACGAAGCCGATGACCACCGTGAACACCACCGACAGCGGCAGCGATATGTACAAGGGCAGCCCCGAGGCGTTCAGATACACCATGAGGATGCCCGAGACCATGAACACGTCGCCGTGGGCGAAGTTGATGAGGCGCAAAATGCCATAGACCATGGTGTAGCCAATGGCGATCAGCGCGTACTGCCCGCCGACGGAGACGCCGGAGAGCAGGTAAGGCAATACCGTGCTGAAGCTCACAGGGGGATCCCTCCTTGATATGCCGTCTCGAAAAAGCGCCATGTGCGCCCTTTCGAGACGGCACAGCATAAAACCGACAAGCGGGCGGGAGAGAAGGTTTCTCTCCCGCCCCGCAAGCGCAAAAGCGGGGGTTATTCGACGGTCTGCACCGTGACGAACTCCCAGACGTTGTCCGCGGTGTTGGCGGTCTTGATGTAGGCCGAATCGCGGTTGGCGTCGCCGATGTCGTTGAAGGTGATCTCGCCGGACACGCCGGTGTAGTCAACGTTCCACAGCGCCTCGTTGACGGCGGCCGGGTCGGTGGAGCCGGCAAGCTCCAGCGCCTGCAGCGCCACGAAGTAGGCGTCATAGCCCATGACGGACACGGCGGAGACCATGTCGTTGCCGCCGTTGTTGGTCAGCGCTTCGGGGTTGGCGTTCATCCATTCCTTGATGCCCGCGTCGAACTCGGGGGAGCCGCCCTCCTGATAGAAGGTGGTGATGTAGATGGTCACGTCCTTGCCCGAGGCCGCGTTGGTGATGACGTTGCTGTCCCAGGTGTCAGAGCCGAGCAGCGCGTAGGAAACGCCCTGCGCCGCCGCCTGGTCGACGATCAGGGACGTGTAGGCCAGGGAGCAGGGGGCGAAGAACACCTGCGCGTTCAGCGCCGTGGCGGTGGAAAGATAGGAAGAGAAGTCCGCCGTGTTGGTGGGGAAGCTCTCGGTCACCACCGTGCCGCCCAGCGCCTGGAAGGCCTCCTGGAAGTAGTGGGCCAGGCCCTGGTCGTAGTCGTTGCCAAGCTCGGCCAGGCAGTAGGCCGTGGTCGCGCCCAGCTCGTTGTAGGCGTAGTTGGCAAGGACGGTGCCCTGGAAGGGATCCAGGAAGCAGATGCGGAAGTAGTGGGTGTTGCCCTCGGTGACCGCGGGGTTGGTGCAGGTCACGCCGATGGCCGGGATGCCCGCGTCCTCAAAGATGGGGCCGCCCGCGATGGAAACGCCGGAGCCGTAGGAGCCGAGCACCACGCTCACGTTCTCGCTCACCAGCTGCTGCGCGGCGGAGGGCGCCTTGTCGGTCGAGGACTGGTTGTCGGCGTAGACCAGTTCGACATTGTAGGTCGTGCCGCCGATGTCCACCGTGGGCTGCACGTAGTTGGCGTATTGCATGCCAAGCATCTCCTGCTTGCCGCCGGCGCCGCTATCGCCCGAGGCAGGCTCGAATACGCCGATCTTCACCGTGGGGTTCCCCTCGGCCATCGCCGCGAACGGCACGGCCAGCAGGAGCACCAGGACCAAAGCCAGGATCTTCTTCATGATAAGCCCTCCCAATCTAAATTTGGACTGCACCCTCAGTATACAGCATTTGCAAAAAATTTGCAAGGGAGGACAAAGAAGTTTCAAAATCCGTTCGATGTCGGCAATGGACGGACAGTTTTTGAGAAAAATTGCAGGAACACACGCAAGAAGGGTCAAATTTGTCCTTTCACAGGAAAAATGGGCGACAGGCGTCCGCCGTGCGCGTACATACGCAAGAGAATGGATGTTGCGGGATGGAAAAATATCTGCTATAATTTAATATGCAGATCATCGAAAGGAGCACATCCGATGGGCCTTTTTTCAAGCAATAATGAGGCGGAAGCCAAGCGCAAGAACAATTTAAAGGAGCTGGAGGACAAGCGCGTGCGCTTTGCCGAAATGCTCGCCCAGAGGGGCTTTGAGCCCGAACGCTGCCTGATGGTGCAGAAGGAGGGCGGCTTTGCGGCCGTGGCGCTGCAGGGCGGCGAGCTGTTTTTGCTCACCGGCCCCGCCCCCGGCGCGGACGAGGACTTTACTTTCCGCCCCGCCGGCCGCGCCCGCGCCTATGTGGAGGATATATTCATCAAGTCCGAGGGGCTGGGCGGCATCCTCGGCTTTGGCAAGAAGGGCGGCGTGGGCTTCAAACTGGTCGTGGTGCCCGAGGCGGGCGACCCTTTGGAGATGGAGATGGTCTCCGGCCTGGGCACATATCTGGAGATCCGCCCGGAGAAGCGGCGCAAGAACGCGCTTTTGTCCGTCAAGCGCCGCCGCGGCAACGCCAACGTGGTCTGGGATTTCGCGCCCATCGAGCGCGAGGCCCTCGAAGGGCTGCAAAAGCGCTGGCTGGAGATCATCAACGAACCCGGCCTCCGCTAGAATGGGACCGGCCGCTATGCCGCGCGGGGGGCCAATATTCCGAAAGAATTCGCCAGAAAAAAGCGAAGATTTTCTACTTGACGTTTGTTATAAAAAAGGCTATAATTTTTATAATCAGTGGACAAGATGTTGCGGCTCTTTAAGGCCGCCCGGGAGGTTATAGATCGGTGGCCGGCCCCGCCGCCCGCCGGTATGTAGCAAGGTAAATAAATAAGGAGGAACCCCACATGAAAAAACTGCTGGTCCTGGCTTTGGCGCTGATCCTGGCGCTGGGCTGCATGTCCGCCTTCGCGGAGGAAGAGCTCCCCGAGTCCCTTGACATCCGCGTGCTCGTCTGGAAGTATGACGACACCTACGGAAGCACTGTCCGCGCCGCCATGGAAAAGTGGGCCGAGTACTATTCTGAGGAAATGGGCATCGACATCCAGCTGACGATGTACGACGCCGCTGACGACATCGGCAAGCAGATCGAGCAGGCGACCATGGTTTGCTCCCAGGGCTGCGACTTCGTCATTATCAACCTGGCGGAAGTCTCCAACGGCGCTGCGCTGACCACCATGTTCCAGGACGCCGGCATCCCCTTCCTGTTCTACAACAAGCAGCCCGCCGAGGCCACCGAGCAGGAAGTGCTCGTGGACACCGGCACGATCTTCATCGGCACCCTGGCCCGCCAGGCTGGCGACATGCAGGGCGAGATCCTCGCTGAGATGTATGAGGCGGATCCCTCCATCGACCTCAACGGCGACGGCAAGCTCCAGTACGTCATGCTGATGGGCGAGCCCCAGAACGACGAGGCCATTGCCCGTTCCCAGTACTCCGTCGAGACCGCCGAGGCGCTCGGCCTTGAGATGGAGCAGATCGGCGAGACCCTGGTCTGCAACTGGGACCAGGCGCAGGCGCAGGATGCCATCAACGCCCTGTGGGCCGCTGAGGGCGACAACATCGAAGTCATCTTCGCCAACAACGACATGATGGCCCTGGGCGCTGTGGCCGCCATCAATGGCTATGGCTACAACACCGGCAACGAGGGCGATCCCTCCGTCGTGGTCATCGGCGTTGACGCCATCGACGCGGCGCTGGTCTCCATCCAGGACGGCGGCATGACCGCTACCGTCAAGCAGGACGGCGACGCCATGGGCCAGGCCAACATCCTCTGCGCCATCAACGGCGCGCTGGGCCGCGACTGGCTGGACGGCACCGACTACACCTACGACGAGAACGAAGAGTTCTACTGCATCCGCATTCCGTACGCGAAGATCACCGGCGATGACGTCGAGGCCGATGCTGCGGAATAAGGTCTGAACGTGGTTCAAACCAGGCAAGGACGGGGGCGCGCAAGCGCCCCTCTCCGCCTACGCGCGGCGACCCCTCCGTTTTTACGTTTTGTTAAAATGCGAGGGGCCGTTGCGTTCGGGACGTGGGCGCGCCCCGCATCCCGAAAGGAACGGCCCCCCGGGGCGCATACTCTGAGAAGAGCGGTGAATTGAATGCAGCAGAATCAAACCTATCTCCTTGAGATGAAAGACATCTGCAAGGAGTTTCCGGGCGTCAAGGCGCTGGACAACGCGCAGCTCAAGCTCCGAGCCGGCACCGTGCACGCCCTCATGGGCGAGAATGGCGCAGGCAAGTCCACGCTGATGAAATGCCTGTTCGGCATTTACAAGAAGGACGCCGGCACCATCCTCATGGAAGGCAAGGAAGTCAACTTCATCAACCCCCGCCACGCGCTGGACAACGGCGTGGCCATGGTGCACCAGGAGCTCAACCAGGTGCTGCGCCGCAACGTCATGGAAAACGTCTGGCTGGGCCGCTTCCCCATGCACGGCCCGTTGGTGGACGGCAAGCGCATGTACAATGAGACCAAGAAGGTCTTTGAATCCCTGAATATAGATGTAGATCCCAAGCAGATCATCGGCGACCTCTCCGTTTCGCAGCGGCAGATGGTCGAGATCGCCAAGGCGGTCTCCTACAACGCCAAGATCGTCGTGCTCGACGAGCCGACGTCCTCCCTGACCGAGAACGAGGTCGAGCACCTGTTCAAGATCATCGAGCAGCTGACGGCGCGGGGCGTGGGCATCATCTACATTTCCCACAAGATGGACGAGATTTTGCGCATCTCCGACGACGTCACCATCATGCGCGACGGCCAGTGGGTGGCCACGCGCCCGGCCAAGGAGCTGAACACCGAGGAGATCATCCGCCTGATGGTCAACCGCGATATGTCCCAGCGCTTCCCGGAGAAGAACAACCATCCCGGCCCCGTGCTCATGGAGGTCAAGAACCTCTCCGGCAAGTACGAGCCCACCTGCCACGACGTCTCCTTCGAACTCCGCAAGGGCGAAGTGCTGGGCGTGGCCGGCTTGGTCGGCTCCCGCCGCACGGAGCTGCTCAACACCATCTTCGGTTACTACACCCGCGGCTCGGGCGAAGTCATCGTCAACGGCAAGCCCGTGGAAAACAAGGTGCCCGCCGAGGCCACGCGCAACGGCTTCGCGCTGCTCACAGAAGAGCGCCGCGCCACCGGCATCTTCCCCCTGATGAACATCAACTTCAACTCCACCATCGCCAATCTGCGCCACTACGGAAAGCTGCTGCTCTCCTCCGGCAAGATGGGCAAGGATACGAAGTGGGTCATCGATTCCATGCGCGTCAAGACGCCGAACCAGAAGACGCACATCCGTTCGTTGTCCGGCGGCAACCAGCAGAAGGTCATCATCGGCCGCTGGCTTCTGACCGAGCCGGACATCCTCTTGCTTGACGAGCCGACCCGAGGCATCGACGTCGGCGCCAAGTTCGAGATCTATCAGCTCATCCTGCAGCTTGCCGAGGAAGGCAAGGGCGTCATCATGGTCTCCAGCGAGATGCCCGAGCTGATCGGTATCTGCGACCGCATACTCGTCATGTCCAACGGCCGCATGGCCGGCATCGTCGAGCGCGGCAAGGACTTTGGCGGCGTCCAAGGCGAGCAGGAGACGATCCTCACGCTCGCGGCAAAATACGTATAGACCGAGGAGAATGGAATATGCAGAACACTCAAGTCAAGAAGCGCAGTGTGGGCCAGTTCCTGCTTAACTACGCGCTCTACATCATCCTGCTTGCGATCCTGGTTGCCGTTTCCATTGCGAACCCGGACTTCCTGCAAGTAAACAACATCATGCAGATCCTCAAGCAGGCCTCCACGCGCGGCATACTGGCGCTGGGCTGCGCCGGCCTGATCGTCCTGGCCGGCACGGACCTGTCCATCGGCCGTCAGCTGGGCCTGTCCGCCGCGGTTTGCGCCTCGCTGGTGCAGCAGGTCACTTACGCCTCCCGCTACTATCTGCAGATGACTGAGCAGCTGCCCATCATCGTGCCGCTGCTGGCCTCCATCGCCGTGACCGTGATCTTCTGCCTCATCAACGGCTTCGGCGTGGCGTATCTGAAGATGCACGCCTTCATCATCACACTGGGCACGCAGCTGATCGCCTACGGCGCGAACTGCCTCTACATCGAGGCGCAGTCCGCCGGTTCGGCGCAGGCGCTGGCCGTGTTCGACCGCAACTTCGTCAACATCGCCGGCGGCAACATCCGCATCGGCAGCGTGAACATCTCCTACCTGATCGTCATCTTCCTGGTCGTGGCGGCGCTGATGTGGGTGGTCTGGAACAAGACCCGCCTGGGCAAGAACATGTTCGCCGTCGGCGGCAACCAGGAAGCCGCGGCCGTGTCCGGCGTCAACGTGGCCCGCACCATCATGCTGGTCTACCTCGTTGCCGGTATACTCTACGGCCTGGCCAGCTTCCTTGAGGCTTCCCGTCTGCAGTCGGTCGGCACCAACACCGGCCTGAACTACGAGACGGACGCCATCTCCGCCTGCGTCATCGGCGGCGTCTCCTTCTCCGGCGGCGTCGGCACCATCCAGGGCGTCGTCATCGGCGCCATCATCCTCCAGGCCATCAACTTCTCCCTGAACTTCCTCGGCGTCAACGCCTACCTGCAGTACATCGTGCGCGGCCTCATCATCGTGCTGGCCGTGGCCATCGACGTGCGCAAGTACCTGGTGAAGAAGTAAGATGAAGTGGAACGACCCCGGGCGCGACGCCTACCTGCAGATGCAGGAGCGGGCGACCCAGAACGAAAAGGCCTTTCACGGGCAGGGCGGCGGCAAGGAACGCAAGCCCTGGCGCGACCGCCTCTATGGCGGGCTGAAGGGCAAGGTGACGGTCAAGACGATGGATGTCATCATCGGCGCGACCATCGCCCTCATCGTTCTCGTCGTCATCATCGGCATCGTGTCGTAACGGGCCTGACAAAGCGCGTCCCTCCAGGGGGCGCGCTTTGCTGGCAGAACGAAGCGCCTTCGCACAGTGCGGAGGCGTTTTTTGCGCGCCGTTTTGCGCGGCGCAGGCCGGGAAAGCGTTCCTCCGGCATGCGGAAGGGGCGGGACAGGCCGGACGCGGGCGCTCCGCGGCGCATGGGAGCCGGGCGGGAGGCCTTGTGCGGGGCGTCCGCCGGCGGCAGTGTGGGGCGGTGGGCATGGACGACGCATTCCCCGCCGCCTGCACGCCTCGCTTGCCGCGCGGAGGGCTGCGTGCGGCGTGGCAAAGGCGGGGACGCCTGCCCATGGCGTCGGTATCAAGCGGGGGAACGGTCGGGAGGCCTTGTGCGGGGCGTCCGCCGGCGGCGTTGACAGCGCCCCAAAGGCATATTATAATGATGAATGGCCGCGCGCCCCGCCGCCCGGATCCAGCCAACGGCAAATGGGCGCGCCCCGAAAGGAGCCCGCCATGTCCTCAGATTTCGGCAGCGCCCGCCGCTGGGCGGAGCGCTTTATACTCGACGCCCTGCACGAAGGCTCCACGGCCATCGACGCCACCCTCGGCAACGGCTACGACGCTGAGCGCCTCTGCGCGCTGGTAGGCGGGACGGGACGCGTCTACGGCTTCGACGTGCAAAAAGAGGCCGTGGAGCGCACGCGCCAGCGCCTTGCCGACCGCGGGCTGCTTTCCCGCGCCACGCTCTTCTGCGCCGGCCACGAGCGCATGGCGGAACTCGCGCCGCCGGGCGCGGACGCCATCGTCTTTAATCTCGGCTGGCTGCCGGGCGCGCAGCACGCCGTCACCACCCGCGTGGAAACGACGCTCGCCGCCGTCTCGCAGGCGGTGGGGCTGCTCGCCCCCGGCGGCGTGCTCACCATCTGCGTCTATCCCGGCCACGAGGAGGGCGCGCGTGAGCGCGAGGCGCTGCTCTCATGGGCCGCCGCCCTGCCGGGAACGCTGGACGTGCTGCACCAGCGCTACATGAACCAGAAAAACAGCCCTCCGGAACTGCTGGCCGTGCGCCGCAGGCCGTAGGGACGCAAAACGGCGGCCGCCGCGCGAAACTGTCCCCTTGGCAGAGGCGCGACGGCTTTTGTCTCTTACAACGCCCCTGGCGGCGTTGCCCGCAAAGCGACAATTTCCGCCGCTGCGCCTGTTTCCCGCATCCTCCCGAACGATACGAGCGCCCGAAGCGCCGATTTTCGTGCGCTTTTGCGATGCTTTCCGCCTGCCCCGGCAGGCAAAACGGCGGCCGCCGCAGGGCGGTCGCCGTTGACAATGGGGTCTTGCGCATGTTAGAATGACCGTGGGGGTCTCCCCCGGCAGGAAGGGCGGCTTTGCCGCAAGGCAGGGCTGCGAGATGGCGCCTGGCTTCTCGCCTCCTTTTCGTACATATTGTACAAAGGAGGTGGCGTAATGACAGATTACGAATTGCTTTCGTTGGTCATTATGATCATCATGCTTGTATTTGCCGCTTTGAGCTTTTACAAGAACGATAGATAGTTGCTGAGCCGCCATCCAGCGCGAACTGGTCGGCGGCTCTACCCACATAGAGGGGAGGAGCCATTCCACAAGCGCCATCCCTTCCTGCTTCTATTTTACCACAACGCCCTGCCAAATGCAACCCCAATCAGGAGGCGACCTTCATGCGCGACGACCCCCGCCCGGTGAACGACCGCGACCTGTTCGAGGGGAGAAACGCCTTGACGGGCGACGAGCCGGAGGGCGAACTTCCCGGGCCGATCGGCACATTCCGCCATCGCGCCCGCTATCTCGCGCTGCTGCTCGGCTTTTCCGAGGCTTCGCGCCGCTGCCTTGAAAAGCATCCCGGGCAGCGCTGGCTGCGGCGGGCCGTGTACTTTGCCCTCGCCTATCTGCTGCTCTCTGCCGCCTTCCACACCATCTATCAGAGCATCAGCGGCCACCCCCTGCCCTCGTGGGCCTCTGACGGCCTCAGCGAGGCGGTGCTGGCCGCGCTCGTCGCCCTGCTCGCCACCCATCTGATCCGCTGCTTTTGCCGCCGCGACATGCGTTGGTGGGAGCGCCTCCTGCTCTTTCCCGTGGCCACGCTCTGCGCGTTTCTGGCGGCGTTCTTCGCCGCAGAGGCCGCGCCTGCCCTCAAAGGTCTCGTTCATCTCCTCTTCGCCTGACTTTCGCCACGAATGTAAGATATGCAAAACCCGCGTGAAGTTTCGCGGACGCGCCTTGACGAAAACCCGTTTTGTCGATATAATATGTAGCATGCTACGTGTAGCATGCTACATATTTTTCGGGGGAGGTAAGACTGTGGCGACGGAGGGAGAACCGATCGGCTACCTGCTCGCGCGCATCCACAGCAACATGGACCGGCGGGCAAACAACACCCTCAAGGCTTCGGAATGACCTTTTCGCAGATGCGGCTTCTGCACTTCCTGTTCAAGCAGGGGGAAGCGACGCCCTCGCAGAAGGACATCGAGGACTTTCTGCAAGTCTCCCACCCCACGGTGGTGGGCCTCATCCAGCGGCTGGAGGCCAAGGAGCTGGTGCGCAGCGGCTTCGATTCGCGGGACAGGCGCGTAAAGAGCGTCTATCTCACCGAGGCGGGCAGGGGCTTCATGTCTGCGGTCTACGAGCACCACGAGCAGATGGAACGGGCGATCACCGCCGGTCTTGACGCGGCGGAAGTGGAGGCGCTGCGCGCCCTTTTGCGCCGGGTGCTGAACAATGTATTGAACGACGACGGAGGGAAACCATGCTGAGAACGAAAAAAATACTCCGCGACAGCGTGCGCGAATACCGGGGCATCTCCCTGCGCGCGCCTGTGTATGTGACGCTGGAGTCGATCATGGAGTGCGTCATCCCCTTTTTGATGGCCATGCTCATCGACTACGGCATCGACGGCAACAACGGCGCCGGCGACATGGGCTACATCTGGAAGATGGGCCTCATACTCATCGGCTGCACGGTGGTGACGCTGCTTTTCGGCGCGCTGGCGGGCAAGACGGCGGCGGAGGCCTCGGCCGGCTACGCCAAGAACCTGCGCCACGACCTCTACTACCACGTGCAGGACTTCTCCTTTTCCAACATCGAGCGCTTTTCCACCGCCAGCCTCGTCACCCGCATGACCACGGACGTCACCAACGTGCAGATGGCCTTCCAGATGCGCAAGCGCATACTCTTCCGCGCCCCGGTGATGCTCGTTTTCTCGCTGGTGATGTCCTTCCTTATCAACCCGGAATTGGCGGTCATCTTCCTCTGTGTCACGCCGTTTTTGGTCGTGGGCCTGTTTTTCATCATGCGCCACGCCCACCCCATCTTCGAGCGCGTGTTCAAGACCTACGACCGCTTAAATCAGGTGGTGCAGGAAAACCTGCGCGGCATCCGCGTGGTCAAGTCCTTCGTGCGCGAGGAGCATGAGGACGAGAAGTTCGGCAAAATCTCCGAAAACATCTATCAGGACTTCTCCAAGGCCGAAAAGACCGTGGCCTTCAACATGCCGCTGATGCAGCTTTGCGTCTATACGGTGATGCTGCTCATCGCCTGGTTCGGCGCGCGCATGATCGTCGCCTCCGGCAACAACGCCGCCGTGGGTATGACCACGGGCGAACTGATGAGCCTCATTTCCTACGCCATGCAGATTCTGATGAGCCTGATGATGGTTTCCATGGTCTTTGTCATGCTCTCCATCTCCAGGGCTTCGGAGGAGCGCATCGCCGAGGTGCTGGAGGAAGTGCCGGACATCCAGAACCCGGAAAACCCCGTCAAGGAAGTCAAGGACGGCTCCATCCGCTTTGAAAACGTCGATTTCAGCTATTCCGGCGACCCGGAGCGTCTCTGCCTGCGCGGGGCAAACCTCGACATCCAGCCCGGCGAGGTGGTGGGCATACTCGGCGGCACGGGCTCGTCCAAATCGACGCTGGTGCAGCTCATTCCCCGCCTTTACGACGTCACCAAGGGCCGCGTGCTCGTCGGCGGCGTGGACGTGCGCGATTACGACCTTGAAGCGCTGCGCGACGCCGTGGCCATGGTGCTGCAAAAGAACGTCCTCTTCAGTGGCACGATCAAGGACAACCTGCGCTGGGGCAACCCGGACGCCACCGATGAAGAGATGATCCACGCCTGCAAATTGGCGCAGGCGGATGACTTCATCCAGCAGTTCCCAGACAAGTACGATACCTACATCGAGCAGGGCGGCACGAACGTCTCCGGCGGCCAGCGCCAGCGCCTCTGCATCGCCCGCGCGCTACTCAAAAAGCCGAAGGTGCTGATCCTCGACGATTCCACCAGCGCCGTCGATACACAGACCGACGCCATGATCCGTCAGGCGCTGGCCACGGAGCGGCCGGAAGTGACGAAGATCATCATCGCCCAGCGCGTCTCCTCGCTGATGGACGCGGACAAGATCGTCGTCATGGATGGCGGCGAGATCGTCGCCGTGGGCAGGCACGCCGACCTCATCCGCAAGTGCGACATCTACCGCGAGGTCTACCGTTCCCAGAACAGCGCCGCCGCCCAGAGCGAACTCGACCGCGCCGACGCCGAAAACGCCGAGGAGGAGCGCGCCGCGCAGGCCGTGACGCTCCCCGCCGAGGCGAAGAAGGAAAGGAAAAAGGACAAGGACGGGAAAAAGGACAAGGACAAGAAGGATAAAGATAAGGACAAAAAGCCCAAAGAGGGCAAGAAGGAGAAGAAAGGGGGCAAAAAGGCATGAGCATGCGCGCAACAGGCCGCCCGCGCGGCGGCGTCAGCCTGAAAAACATGGACCGCGCGGCCCTCAAGCGTCTGGTCGGCTACATCATGCGCCGCAAGGGCATGCTGGCGGCGGTGCTGATCTGCATCGCGCTCAGCTCCATCGCCAACGTCGCCTCCTCGCTGTTTTTGCAGAGCCTGATCGACGATTACATCGCCCCGCTGCTGCTGGACGCCGCCCCGGTGTTCACCGGCCTTCTCAAGGCCATCGTCGCCATGGGCTGCATCTATGTGGTGGGCATACTCTCCTCTTTGTGCTACAACCGCCTGATGGCGACGGTGGCGCAGTCCACCCTCAAGGACATCCGCGACGACATGTTCGCCCACATGCAGACCCTGCCCCTGCGCTACTTTGACACCCACACCCACGGCGACGTGATGAGCTATTACACCAACGATACCGACACGCTGCGGCAAATGATCTCCCAGTCCCTTCCGCAGGTGGTCTCCGCGGCGGTGACGCTCATCACCGTGCTGGTGAGCATGCTCTCTTTGAGCCTCTACCTCACCGCCTTCGCCATCCTCTACGTCTGCCTGATGCTGGTCGTCTCGCGCAAGATCGCCGCGCGCAGCGGCAAGTACTTCGTGCGCCAGCAGAAGTCCATCGGCGACCTCAACGGCTATGTGGAGGAGATGATCAACGGCCAGCGCGTGGTCAAGGTCTTCTGCCACGAGGAAGCGGCGGAAAAGGACTTCGACAAGCGCAACGAGGAACTTTGCCACAACACCTCCCGCGCCAACGGCTACGGCAACATGCTCATGCCGGTGATGGTGAGTTTGAGCAGCCTGCTCTACGTGCTCATGGCCATCATCGGCGGCTCGCTGGCCATCGCCGGCGTGCCCAACTTTAGCCTTGGCGGCGCGGGCGCGTTCACCCTGGGCACCATCGCCTCGTTCATGCAGCTTTCGCGCAGCTTCACCCAGCCCATCAACCAGGTTTCCCAGCAGCTTAACAGCGTGGTCATGGCGCTGGCGGGCGCGGGCCGCATCTTCCAGCTCATGGACGAACCCGGCGAGAGCGACGAGGGCTACGTCACCCTGCAAAAGAACGCAAATGGCGACGGCTGGGAGTGGCTGCATCCCCATCACGATGGCACCGTGACCACCACGCCGCTCAGGGGCGAAGTGCGCATGTTCAACGTCGATTTCGCCTACGAGCAGGATAAAGAGGTGCTGCACGACATCACACTCTATGCCGAGCCCGGCCAGAAAGTGGCCTTCGTCGGCGCCACCGGCGCGGGCAAGACCACCATCACCAACCTCATCAACCGCTTCTACGACATAAAAGACGGCAAGATCCGCTACGACGGCATCAATATAGGCAAGATCAAAAAGGCCGACCTGCGCCATTCGCTGGGCGTGGTGTTGCAGGACGTCAACCTCTTTACCGGCACGGTGATGGACAACATACGCTACGGCAAACTGGACGCCACCGACGAGGAATGCATCGCCGCCGCCAAACTGGCCAACGCCGACAGCTTCATTCGCCGCCTGCCCAACGGCTACCAGACCATGCTTGAAGGCGACGGCGGCGGGCTTTCGCAGGGCCAGCGGCAGCTGATCTCCATCGCCCGCGCGGCCGTGGCCGACCCGCCGGTGATGATCCTCGACGAGGCCACCTCCTCCATCGACACCCGCACCGAGGCGCTGGTGCAAAAGGGCATGGACGCGCTGATGAAGGGCCGCACCGTGTTCGTCATCGCCCACCGCCTCTCCACCGTGCAGAACTCGGACGTCATCATGGTGCTGGACCATGGCCGCATCATCGAGCGCGGCACCCACGAACAGCTGCTCGCGGAAAAGGGCACCTATTACAAGCTCTACACCGGCGCATTCGAGCTCTCGTAAGCGCGCGGGAGCGGGCAGGTTCCCCTGCCCGCTCAGGCCGCCGGCAATGCCTTGCCGGGAACAATGGCCTTTGCAAATCACGGTCGTTTTCGCCCGTGTAAGCGTTCTTTCCTGAAAGCCGGCCTTCACATTCTGCGGTTCTTTTCGTTGTTTTGCCATGCACTTTCGGGAAAACTTCTGACACAAAATTGATGTGTTAAAAATAAAACGCCTTGACAAAATGTCAAATGAGATGTTATCGTAGTTGGGGAATTGGAGAATCGTGCAAAAACGGTGCGAGGGGTGTGTATCACAAAGCAACTACTGTTTTCAGAAGATGCTTATGAAAATCGGTGGCGATAATGCCGCCACTGATTTTCTGCGTGTTTTACGATGAAAGAGACCTACGAAACGGTCGATTTCATTTAGGGAAACGGTTTGCCTTGCGGCGAAATCACCAAAACAGACCATCATGCGTCTACGCTCATGGTTCGAACGCGTAGCACGTCAGCATCGCCGTTCTTTTCCTGCCTCGCACAGGCCGAGTACGTAGTCGGCGCTCACGCCATAGTAGCTGCAAAGCGTCCTCAGATGCCGGATGGGCATTTCGTTTATGCCATTCTCGTAGCGCGAATAGACTTGCTGCGTCGTGCCCAACACTTCCGCGATGGTCGATTGCTTCAGGTCTCGGTCTTCGCGCAGTTCGCGCAGGATTTCCCAGTACTCTTTCAAACGATCACCCCGAAAAAAGTATAAGAAACTATGAGGGGTGCCCTTGACATATACGCCAAATCTGGTGTATTATATAGAAAACTGTGGCAATGGAACGGGAGGAAGGCGCTTATGAAAAAAGGCATGACCAGTTTGACGGCACTCCTGCTGACGCTTTTGCTGGCGTTGGGTGGCGTCGCTTTTTCGGATGGCAACGTGGAATCGCCGTCGCTTTCAGACGAAGAAGTGATCACCTGTGAGCACGAGTTCATGGAGACGTTCGAGTATGAGAATGGACGCAGTGAGTTCATTCCGCTTAACGATTGGGAGCATGTATTTAACGCCTATGCCCCTGCCTGGGAGCAGTGCGCAAAGTGCGGCCTTAAGCGCAGCGTGGGCGAAAAGCTCTACTATACCGAGACAAACAAACATGCGTTTGCCGACGGCGTATGCACAGATTGCGGCGCGGCCAGCGCCTGCCCGCACGATATGAAGGTGCTGCTCTACGCGCAGGACAGCTACACGCCGTATGAGCAGATTGACGCGGCCACCCACCGCGTCACCTATACCACCACGCCGTACTACCGCTGCCTGCGCTGCGGAGAGGAATGGCATGAGGATTCCCTGCAGCCCCAGACGGTTGTGCAGACCGAGAAACATCAGTTTTCCGAAGGCCCTGACGGCGGATGGGAGTGCTACGCCTGCGGCTACGTTTCCGAATGCGCGCACGAAAACACGGTGGAAGTGTACGGGTGGGCGCAGGACATCAGCGACTATACCCCTGTGGACGGCTACACCCATCTGGTCACCGGAACGCGCTTCTGGTATGAGGAATGCGCCGACTGCGGCAAGCGGCTGAGCGACGATCCGGTGCGGGAAGAGCAGGCCAACGTGGTGGAGAACCACAACATCGCCGAGATGGACGGGCTTTATTGCTGGGACTGCGGCTATTGCCCCAATACGGAGGAGGAACTGCCCGTCTATTCCTGCGATCACACGCAGACCTATGAACGTACCATTACCGGAAACGGCTATATGCCCGTGGAGGGAACCAACACCCACATCGCCGCTTCGTATATCACCGAGCAGACGGTGTGCGCAAACAACCTCTGCCAGAAGATCGTAAGCGAAAATACGGCCTATACCCCCGACTCCGGCGCGGCGCCCGATTATCACACCTTTGCAGGCGGCGTCTGCACCGTGTGCGGGTACGCCTGCCCGCATGCCGATACATATGAATGGTATGAACCCGACTATGACGCCTCGACCTATACGCCCGTCGATGCGTGGACGCATACTTACGCCGAACACGGCACATTGCAGACGGTCTGCGAAAATTGCGGAGCGACGGTCTCCGAAAAAGAGGAAGTTCGCACGGGCACGGAGTCCCATGCCTACTTTGATGGCGTCTGCGATTGGTGCGGGGTTGAGAACGCCTGTCCGCACGATTTGACCACCGTGGATTACATCTGGGATGAACCGACCTATGTAAAGATCGATGAAAACACGCACAAAATGGCGTATGACGCAGAGGGGTATATCACCTGCCTGCGCTGCGGCGAAACTGTGGGCACCACGCCCGTGCGGCATGTCGAGATGATCGAGGAGCATTCCTTCTACGAGGGCGAGTGCGACTGCGGCGCTACATGCGAGGTCGTCCAATGCGATCATGCCAACCGCGTCGAGGTCTGGGATCCGGATGACGACGAGGTCGTAGAGCTGACCGGCACGGATGTCTACAACCACACCGGCGTCTTCAAGCGGTACTTCTACCCCATGTGCGTCGATTGCGGCGAGAGATTCTATGACGAGGGACACTGGGAGACGGTCACCGGGACGTCTGCGCATTACATTGATTTTGCGCTGAGCAGCCCGGGAGTGGGTTGCATGGTTTGCGGCTATGTGCCCGGCGCGGAGGCGGACAAGTTCGTCTGCGAGCACGAGGAAACCATGACCCAAACCGTCTCCGGCGAAGAATATCGGCCCGTGGAGGGCTCGAATGCCCACATTCTCACGCGCTACACCGTTGAGCAGACCGTGTGCACGAGCAATCCCTGGCGCTGCGGACAGATCCTTGCGGAAAAGGTGATTTCCTCCACGCCGGTCGAAGGCGCGACCGAAGAGATACACACCTTCGATGCAGACGGCGTTTGCACTGTCTGTGGCTACAAACAGCTGACTGATCCGGATGATCCCGCCGATCCGGATAATCCCGTTGATCCGGATGATCCCGCCGATCCGGATAATCCCGTTGATCCGGATGATCCCGCCGATCCGGATGATCCCGCCGATCCGGATAATCCCGTTGATCCGGATGATCCCGCCGATCCGGATGATCCCGCCGATCCGGATGATCCCGTTGATCCGGATGATCCCGCCGATCCGGATAATCCCGTTGATCCGGATGATCCCGTTGATCCGGATGATCCCGCCGATCCGGATGATCCCGCCGATCCGGATGATCCCGCCGATCCGGATGATCCCGTTGATCCGGATGATCCCGCCGATCCGGATGATCCCGCCGATCCGGATGATCCCGTCGAACCCGCGCCCACCACGCCTGCGCCGGTGGTGACCCCCGCGCCGACGCCGCGTCCGACGATGCCCGTCGTTTCGGATGTGCCTATCGACCAGACACCCGCGCCGACCCCGACTCCGGTCTTTACGCAGGTGCCCGCTGTCGAGACCGTACATGGCGTGAAGGCTGAGGACGAGGTGCCCATGGTCGAGACGCTGGTGACGGTCGTGGATACCATCGCCAAGGAGGACGCGAGCGCCAGCATCCAGATTGTCAACGTCGAGCGCGTGGTCACGACTGAGGAGAAGCAGGCTCTCGACACGCTGCCGGTGAAGGAACAGATCCTGACGTTCCTCTCCGTGATCGGCTTTGAGGAGCAGGTAGACGCGGCGCTGGAGACGACCGGCGAGGCGCTTTCCGAGAGCGCGCAGGCGCTGAAGGCGCAGATTCAGGAGCGGATCGCGGCGATGAGCGAGGAAGAGTACGCGGCGTTTGAACAGGCGCTGCTCACGAGCTTCCCGCAGCAGACGGTGGAAGTGGACGGCGTGGAATACACGTTCTTCGTGCTCGAGCTGGAGGTGCGCGTGGGCGACGCAG
Organism: uncultured Bacillota bacterium; assembly: GCA_963930055.1. Classification (GTDB taxonomy): domain Bacteria; phylum Bacillota; class Clostridia; order Christensenellales; family Aristaeellaceae; genus Pullichristensenella. The sequence continues at coordinate 306,251 of CAWVKS010000008.1, forward strand.
TGCGCATCGAGCGCTACGGCTTCCGCTTGGAGGGCGGGGAATGGATCTTCACCCGCCTGGAAGTCGCCGATCAGCCGCAGGCTGCGGCGTAAGGCCCATCGACAAAGACGGCCCCCGCTTCGCAAGAGGCGGGGGCCGCCAGCTTGACAAGCTGGCGGACGGGGGAGCAGGCTCCCCCGCCACGGACACCCCTGCCAGTTTCCGCTGAAATCCCGCGGATTTCCGGGCGCGGAAACTGCAAGGAAGCGGTTTTTGCTCCGGGAAATTCCATTTCCCGACGCAAAAATCGCCCCGTTTCCGCCGTACATGCCGCCGGGAACGATGATAAGCGCGAAAGGGCTTCGGCCCTCTCGCGCTCAGAGCGCTGACAAAGCCTACAACCGCAAAAATCGCTCTGATATACAAAAAATCAGAAGCGATTTTTTCTTCCTACGTCAGCTGCACTTGCATCCTGCGGTCGCTTACGTCTAAGTAAGCTCCCTTAGCTGCAAGTACAGCTTCCTTGGCTTGCAGGCTTTCTCAACGCTCTGCCAGTCTGTTGACTTTGTCAACATCCTGAGCGCGAAAGGGCTTCGGCCCTCTCGCGCTCTCCTTTGGTTTTTTGACAGTGAAACGGCCCCCGCTTCGCAAGAGGCGGGGCCGTTTCACTGCCCGTGTTTCTTGGGCTTGCACAGCATTGGACACGGGCGCGGGGCGTTCTGCTCCCGATTTTGGATCTTTTCCAGCGCGGTCAGCGCGTTACGATGTACCCCGTCTTGCCGTCCTCGCCCTCGGCCAGCACCGCCGAGCCGTCGGGGGCGATGAGCAGGGAGACGGCGTAGGGGTAGCCGTCCGGGAGCAGAGGGTTCCCGTGCCAGTCGATCAGGTACCAGAGCCCGTCCGCGCCCCGCGCCTTCAAAAGCGTGCCGTCGCCGCCGGGGAAGGAAGCGAATTCGACATAATCCACCGGCGTGCGCACGCCGTCGGCGGCGACGATATGCTTTTGGCCGTAGAGGTCGGTGAGGATCATGCTCAGGCCGAGTATGTCCACATTGCGGTAGAACACCGTATAGGCCAGCCGCCCGTCCGGCAGCACGTAGTTGTACCCATCGCCCTGCCGCACGCAGGCGTAGCCGCGCACGCGGTAGGCGTAGCCGCCGGCAAAGGGCAGGCGCTCGATGCCGTCGAACCGGCAGGGGAGGATCTCGTCGCCCGCGCCGTCCACGAGGCCGAACGCACCGTCGCGCTCCACGCGCACGTCCGCGTTCATGTCGGCGGCGAACACGCGGTCGTAGTCGCAGCCCGTCAGCATGCGCCCGGACGTGTCGCAGATGCCGAGCGCCTCGCCGTCCGTCACCGAGAGCAGGCCTCCGCCCAGCTCCGCGCCGAATTGGCAGCCGGGAAGCACGGCCTCGCCGGTACTGAGGTCGACCACGCCGCCGTCCACCGTGGCAAAGGACTCGTAGGGGTCGGCAAGGCCGTCGCGCACAAGGCGCAGGGCTTCGTCGTAGATGGCGACGCTCCCGTCCGCCCCCTGCGCGTAGAGGTAGTCCCCGTGGGCGCGGATATACCGGCAGCGATAGGAGAAATAGCCCACGTAGCCGCCGCCCTCGAGGTCGTAGACGTCGTAGGAGACGGCGTTGTAGTCCTTGCCGTCTATGTAGTCCTCGTAGTCGCAGGGGCGGATGCTCGTCTCCTCCAGCGTCACGCCCAGCGCCCAGCGCTCGGAGAGGAAGCGTATGTCGCCATACTGGAAGGGGATCACCTCGTTGCCCGCCGCGTCCAGCGCGCCGCGCACGTTGAGGCCGTCGTCTCTCTGCGCCACGTAGTAGCCGCTCACGCCATAGCCGCTGAGGGCTTCGTATTCGCAGGGGATGACCTGGTTGCCCTCGATGTCGAACAGCCCCTCCCGATAATCCCCGTCCGCGTCGATGACGAAGGCGGAATCGTCCTCGAAATAGGCGTAGTCGCTGAACGACCCCGCCGGGACGAGGGCGATCTCCCCCGCCGCCGCGCCGCAGCACAGCGCCAGCGCCATGAGCGCGCAGACCGTCCTTTTCATGGCCGTTTCCTCCCCAAGAAAGCGCGCGGGCGCGTCGCCGCGCCCGCACTGTCCTTATTTATCTGTCCGCTTACATCCCCAGCAGCTCCTGCAGGCCGGTCAGCAGCTGTTCGCCGGCCTCGGAAAGCTCCGCGTCGGTAGCGTCGGTAGCGTCGGTCGCTTCCTCCGCGGCAGGAGTTTCCTCGGCGGCGGTCTCCGCAACGGTCTCCGCGTCGGCCGCTTCGGCCGCGCTTACCGGCGCGGCGGCGAGGCCGCCCTCGATGGTGTAGCCGGCCATGCCTTCGTCGGTGTCCACCAGCAGCGCGGTGGCGTCCGGGGCGATGAGCACGGCGGAGGCGTAGTCAAAGGTGAAATCGAGCACCACGTTGCCGTGCCAGTCAACAAGGCCCCACATTTCCTCGGCGGTCTTGGCCTTCAGAAGCGTACCGTCGCCGGAGGGGTACTCGTAGAACTCGGCATAGGTGGTGGGCGTGGCGGTGCCGTCGGCGGCTATGATGTACAATTCGCCGGTGATGTCCGGCACGATCATGCTCAGGCCGATGATGGTGGGGGCGGCGTAGTTGACGGGGCAGGTGACCTCGCCGGTCTCGAGGGAGACGTAGCCGAACTTGCCGGCCTTCTCCACGCAGGCGTAGCCGTTCAGGCCGTAGACGTAGTCGCCGCCGTAGTTGAGCGACTCAAAGCCGTCGTACTCACAGGGCACCACGAGGTTGCCGTCCAGATCGATGAGGCCGTACAGGCCGTCCTTTTCCACGCGGGCGTAGCCGTTTAAGTCGTATTCGTAGATGTAGTCGTATTCGCCGCAGGGCACGAGCATGTTGCCCTCGAGGTCGACGATGCCGTCGTCGTAGTTTTCATCGTAGACGGCGAGGCGGCCGGAACCGAGGTCGGAGCTGAAGCCATAGCCGGGCGCGACCACGTCGCCCGTGGGCAGGAAGACGGCGCCATCGTCGCTGTCGCCATAGGCCTCGTAGAGGGATTCGGCATTGCCCACGGCGGCGAGCGTGGAATCGTAGATCGTCACCACGCCGTCGCGGTCCTCAACGAAGATGTAGTCGCCATAGGCCTTGGCGCTGTTGACGGCTTCGCGCTCCAGCGTGCCCGCCAGGGCGGCGTTTTCAAGATCGTAAAAGTCATAGGCGGTGACGATGTAGTTCTCATCGCCAAAGAGCGCCTGATAGTCGTAGGGCTCGGCGTCGGTTACTTCGAGTTTCACGGCCATGGCCCACTTCTCGGAAAGGAAGTCGATATCGCCGTACTCCATGGGCACCACCAGTTCGCCCGCGGCATTCAGCGCGCCGAGTACGTTGGTGCCGTTTTCGTTCTGCACGGTGTAGTAGCTGCAAACGCCGTAGTCGCTGACGCTGCCGTATTCGCAGGGGATGATCGCGTTGCCCTGGATGTCGAACACGCCTTCCAGGCCGGTATCGCCGGTATCGATGACGCGGGCGCAGTCGTCCTCAAAGTCGGCGTAGGGGCTGAAGTTGCCCGCCGGGGTCAGCGTGATGCCCACGCCCTCTTCGGCGAAGGCCGGCAGGCACAGCAGGAGCGCCAGCAGCAAAACGAGCAGTTTTTTCATGGGGAATCCCTCCTGTCGATCTATTTTCCCGAGAATATCATACAAGCCCCGCGCGAATTTCTGGCCGGCGGGGCGTATATGGCGCGTTAAATCTCAGCCCATCTCCTCGCCGACCACCATGCACAGATAGGCGGCGGCGGCGTCGAAGCGGGCGTCGTGGTAGTGGTCGCCGCCGCCGAACCACTTGCGGCACTTGCGCGTGACCAGCTCCGGGGTGATGCCAAAGTGCTTCATCAGTTCTTCCAGGCGCGGGGGCTTTAACTTGTTGGGGTTCTGCTTGAGGGGGATGTTGGCCTCTTTGGTGTAGTGTTGCAGCGTGCAAAAGCGGGGAATGTCGGGGAATTTCACGCCGATGCGGGCAAATTCGTCGCGCAAATAGCGCATGTCGCCGGCCACGTCGTGGCCGATGACCATGCCGCACTTTTCAAAATCGCGGTAGATCTCATCGGCATGGTGGGCAAACAGGTCGCCCCCGGAAAGACGGCGCAGCTGCCCCACGCCCAGCCCGTGCACCTTGCGGGCGTGGCGGTTGATGGCCTCCACGGAGAAATAGAAGTTCTTGCCGCGGATGCGGCGGCCGTCGATGATGAGGTAGGAAAGCTGTATGATGCGGCTGGGGCGCATGCCGTCCAGTTCCGCGTCGAGCGCGATCATGCGCTTTTTCTCGTGCTTGTGTCCGAACAAGTGTCTGGCCTCCTAAGTCTTGAAACGCCGGGCGGGAGCGGTCCGTCCCGCCCGGGATACTGCCGTCATGCGCGCAGCGCGCGTTCGATGCCCTCCAGCCCCGCCTGCACGTTTTTGCGCTGCGTGGCCAGGTTGAGGCGGAAAAAGCCGCGGCCCTGCTCGCCGAAGAACAGGCCGGTGTTGAGCCCCACGCCGCCCACCTCGACGAGGCGGCGGAAGAGCGCTTCGTGTTCCACGCCCGTTTTGCGCATGTCCAACCACATCAGATAGGTGCCCTCCAGCGGGTGCAGCCCCACTTCCGGCAGGCGCTCAGCAAAGAAGGCGTAGGCCATGTCGCGGTTCTGGCGGATGTAGTCGACGCAGCCGTCCAGCCAGTCGTCCCCGCCCTCGTAGGCGGCGCGCTGGGCGACCATGGCAAAGAGGTTGGGGCGGTCGGCGTTGACCGAGTGCATCTCCTTTTTCAGCGCCTCGCGCGCCGTTTCATCCGCCACGATGATGGACGACTGGCGCAGGCCGGCGATGTTGAACGCCTTGGTGGCCGAGGTGAGCATGATGGCGTCCGGCAAGAGGGACAATACCGGCGTGTGCGCATGCGGGGCGAAGGTGAAAGCGGCGTGGATCTCATCGGCGATGACGCGCACGTTGTAGGCCCTGGCCAGTTCCGCGAGCGTTTCCAGCTCCGCGCGCGTCCACACGCGGCCTACGGGGTTGTGGGGGTTGCAGAGGAACATGCAGCGTATGCCGCCCCGGAAAGCGGATTCCAGCGAGCCGAAGTCCATGCGCCAGCCCTCGCCGGTCTCCACCAGCGGGCTTTCGGCCACGGCGCGGCCGGCGCGCAGGATGGTTTCGCGGAAGGGGCCGTACACCGGCGGCTGGATGAGCACGCGCTCGCCCGACGCGGTCAGCGCGTACAGGGAAAAGAGCATGCTGTCCACCACGCTGGGGCTGGGGAGGATCCATTCCGGCTCCACCGAAAGGCCAAAGCGGCGCTTGAGGAAGCTTACCTCCGCCAGGCGGTTTTCCGCCACGTCGTCCGTGTAGCCGTAGATGGGGTGGGCGGCGCGCGCCTTCAGCGCCTCGACGATGGCCGGGGCGCAGGCAAAGTCCATGTCCGCTACCCAGAGGGGGATGACGTCCCCGCGGCCGAACACCTCCTGCCGGCCGTCCCATTTTTCACAGGCCGTGCCCGCGCGGTCGATGACTGCGTCAAAATATGCCGGATCGAGCTTCATGCGTTTCCCTCCGTATGTCGTTCGTTATATGCCTTTCCTATTATACTTCCGAATGGGGAAATATGCAACATAACATTTTTGCAATTATTTTTCATACAATTGGAACAGGATGGTAGCACGCTCGCCACAAACATACGATAAAATAAATTGTCAACGGTGGATTATCCCTCATCCCATTCCCCAACCCCTCCACCGTCGATCGGCGGGGCCTCATATGAGGCCCCGTTTGTTCTGTTTTGGCGGATTGTGCCGAATTTTGAAAGCAACGATAACTTTGTTTCGCTTGACACTCCAAAAGATATGCGCCTATAATGATGAGGAATTTTAAGGAGGTCCTGCCGATGTTTCGCAAAGCGAAGGCCGCGGAGGGCGCGCAGATACTGCCGTGGCATCAGACGTTCGCCGTGGGCATCATCATGTCCATGCTGGCCGGCTATCTGGAGGCCTACACCTACACGCTGCGCGGCAACGTGTTCTGCAACGGGCAGACGTCGAACATCGCCCTGATGATGATCAACTTCTTCCGCGGCAACACGGCCAAGGCGCTGTACTATCCCATCCCCATCCTCGCCTTCTTCTTCGGCACGGTCTTTGCCGCGCTTTTGCGCAGCCGCCGCTTCAAGCTGCGCTGGGCGCGCGTGGAGATGCTGATCTTCGCCCTTGAGTTCGCGCTTTTGTTCATCGTCGGCTTCATCCCGCAGGGCGCGGGCGATACGGTGGTAAACATCATGGTTACGTTCACCACCGCCGTGCAGTACGAGGTGTTCCGCGAGGCGCGCGGCCTTTCCTACGCCAGCATCTTCTGCACCGGCAACCTGCGCACGGCGGCGGAATACTTCTCCGCCTTCATCGGCCAGCGCGACCGCAAGGCCGGCGCCACCTGCGCGCGCTATTTGATGATCATCGGTTCCTTCGCCGTGGGCGCGTTTGCCAGCGCCTGGCTCTCGACCTTGTGGAACGTCCGTTCCGCCTGGGTCGGCTGCCTGCTGCTCATCGCCATCGTTCCGCTGATGGTGCGCTCCCGCAGGGCGTGATAAAAGAAAAGTTCCCCCGCGCCTGGACAGTACCCCAAGCAACAGACAGGGAAATAAAAGGCCTGTCGTAGAATAAGGATAGTTTACACGGTTTTGCCCCGAAATTCAACCGGGGTAAGACCGTTTTTGAGAGAAATACGCTCGAAATTATAGAAATCGACGTATTCGGTGACGAGTTGCTCCACTTCAGTACGGGTGGTAAAGTGAGCACGATACAGACATTCCGTTTTCAGGGTGCCGAAGAAATTCTCCATCGCTGCATTATCGTAGGGACAACCGGGACTGGACATCGAGGGAGAAACGTGGTATGCTTGCATCAGGTCGAAGTATGCTTGCGATGTGTATTGAGACCCCTGGTCACTGTGGAGTGCAAGTCCACCAGTGACCTTTTCTCGTTTCAGAGCCTCACGGATGGTGTCTGTAACCAGGGAGGACGACATATCAGCGCCGATCTTCCACGCAAGGACGGCCTTTCCACACAAATCCAGTACAGCGCACATGTACAGCATACTGCCCGGAATCGGGATGTAGGTGATGTCCGTTACCCAGAACTGATTTGGCTTCGCCTGATCGAAGTTCCTATCCAACAGATTGGGATACTTGTGAACGGCCTGCCGATAACGGGTATAAGGCCTGCGGCGGCGAACGACCGACAGCAGGGGGTCAATCCCAAATTCTGTGTAAACTCCAAATGAGGCATGAACAGAGCAGGATCATCCATTGTGCGCGGCAGCGGATTTATCCGACTGCCGCCTTGTGTGCAGTATAACGCCGGCGGGGGTGGATGTCAAGGGCGGCGGCAAGGCCGCCGTTCATCGGAGCGCCGCGTACAGCGGCGCGCAGACCCTTGACGTCCGGCTCCGGCGGTGTTATTCGGGCATGCGTCCGGCAAAGTAGATCGACAGCTGCGCGTGGATCACGCTCCAGTCCTGCCGCCGTCCCGTCCACTTTTTCGTGATGTCCATCATCGCCAGATACAGCATTTTCAACAGGCTGTCGTCTGTGGGGAACACCGATTTGGCCCTGGTCACCTTGCGCAGCTGGCGGTTGAAACCCTCTATGGCGTTGGTGGTATAGATCAGCCTGCGCACCTCCTGAGGGTACTTGAAATATGTACTCAGATTGGCCCAGTTCGCCCGCCAGAACTGGGAGATTCTCGGGTATTTCCCGTCCCAGCGCTCTCCAAAGGCGTCCAGAGCATTCAATGCTACCTGCTCGTCTACGGCGGCATAGACTGCCTTCAGATCCGCCATGAGGGCTCTTATATCCTTATAGGACACATACCGGCTGGAATTGCGCAGCTGGTGGAGGATGCAGTTTTGGATCTCGGTCTGAGGGAAGCTGGCGTGAATGGCCGCATCAAATCCCGTCAAGTTGTCCGTGCAGGCGATGAATATGTCCTCTACGCCTCGGTTCTTCAGACCATTGAGTACAGTCGCCCAGAATTTGGCGCTCTCGTTTTCTCCGACCCACATACCCAGAACGTCCTTCCGGCCGTTCAGGTCAATGCCAATAGCGATGTATGCCGCCTTCTTCACGATCTGGCCCTCGCTGCGGACATGGTAGTGGATCGCGTCCAGAAACACTACGGCGTAGACCCCCTCCAGCGGCCGTTGCTGCCACTCCCGCACGATGGGCAGGATCTTGTCCGTGATCCGGCTCACGGTGCTGTCTGAGACGCAGATGCCGTAGATGTCCTGTATATGGGCCTCAATATCTCCCGTCGTCATCCCCTTGGCGTACATGGACAGGATCTTCTCCTCTATGTCCTGGCTGATGCTGGTCTGGTTCTTCTTCAGCACCTGGGGCTCAAATTCGCCTTTCCGGTCGCGGGGAACGGACACTTCCACATCTCCGAAGCTGGTGCGCAGCGTCTTGCTGCTGTGGCCGTTGCGGCTGTTGTCCGTGGCCTTGTTCCTGTAGTCGTATCTGCTGTAGCCCAGTTCATCCTCCAGCTCTGCCTCCAAGCCGTTCTCCATGAACTCCGCGATGGTCTCCTTGAACAGATTCTGGATGTCATCCATGCTGCCGATGTTTGCCATCTGCAGCAGCTCCCGGATCTTCTCCCGTCGCGCCTTTTCTTCCGGGGTACGGTTCTTTCTGGCCATGTGTTTTACCTCCTGTGTGATGCTTCTATTCTACACCTCATGGGAGGTTTACACAAAGTTTGGGACGGTCTCACAGCAGGTTCAGTTTGCGCATCACACGCAGGATCGCCTTGACATTCACCAACTTCCCGGTCCGGCGCTGAATCCAGCGTCGAACGCGGCGAATGCCGTAGGTCTGCTTGCTCTGCCGCTGGCACGCCACGACCAGGTCAACCAACCACTGATCCTTTGCTTCTTTCTGCTGCCGGTTTCTCCAGGCATAATATCCGCTGCGGCTTACTTCAAACACTTCGCACATGGCTTCTATGCTATATTTTCCGCGGAATCGCTCAATCACCCGGTACTTCAGTTTCACCTCCTTCCAGCTTCGAACAGAAAATTTCGCAGCAACTCCACCTGCATTCGCAGCTTTGCCAACTCATTGTGCTGTTTTTCTTCTTCGCTGACCGGCTCCTTGTGGGGACGTCCCTTGGAACGCGAGATGTATCCAGCTGCCAGCATTCGTTCCTTCCTTCGCTGTCGTTCCATCAGGCTCTTCACTTGTCGCCTTTCCAGACCGTAGCTGGCTGCTATTCCGCCATAGGTCTCCCCTTGATTATGTCGCTCTCGTACAATTTCAACCAATTGCTCCACCTTTGTATACTTTCGTGCCATACAGAAAACCTCCTGTCGCAGTTCCTATTCTACGACAAGAGGCCACTTTTTTCCTTTGTCCGTTGCTTGGGGTACTGGCCAGCCCGCGGGGGCTTTTTTCATTCTGGCGCTTCGCACGCCTTCGCCCACTGCAAAAAGGGCCGGACTTTCTCCCGCTCGGCCTTGAGGAAGGAGAGGTAGTAGAGCACATTCAATTCCGGGTCGGTCAGGGGAATGCGCACGCGGTGCTCCCCGTCGTTGCGCAGGTCGCTGGAGAGCGTGGAGATGGCGGCGAGGAAGTTGGTGGTGCGGATGAGGTGCTGGGTGACGTTGTAGTTGTTCTTCACCAGTGTGATGGGCAGACCCTCCCCAGCGATAATCTGCTCCATTCGTGTCAGGAAGTAGCCGCCGATCTGTGGGTAGAGGAACGGTTGGGCGGGGATGTCGCGCAAGGAGAGGCTGCGCTTTTGCGCCAGAGGACTGTCCTCCGGCACGGAGAGGAACACGCGATCGCGCAAAAAGGGCCGGCTGAGAATGCGGTCGTCCGCGAGCGGTGCGGGCGTGACCATCAGGTCGTAGACGCGTTCCTTCAGCAGGCGCGCGGCGTCGTCGCCCTCGTAGAGGTCGTCGCGCACGTCTATGTCCGGCCGCGCCACGGCAAAGCGCGGGGCGCTGAACCAACGCACGCCCGGATCGCAAAAGGCGATAAAGAGCGTCTGCCCCTGTCCCGCCGCGCGGCGCACGTCCTCGCGCAGTTTTTCCACCGCGCGGAGGATGGCGTTCACGCGCTCCAGCGCCGCTTCGCCGGCGGCGTTGAGGCGGATGCGGTTGGCCTCGCGGTCGAACAGCGGCGCGCCCAGTTCGGCCTCGAACTTTTTCAGCGCCGCGCTCATCGCCGGCTGCGAAACGTGAAGCCGTTCCGCCGCCCGCGTCAACGAGCCGGTTTCGGCGATCACCTTGAAGGCTTCCAGCGCGTATACATCCATGCGCGCGCCTCCTTTCAGCATAAGCGTTTATTTATGCTCCATAAAAAACGTGTAGTGTACAAAGCGCCTAAAATGCGCTATCCTCTGGGAGAAGGGAAACCATTCCCCACCATTATAGCATAAGGAAATGCTTTGCGTAAATGCGAAAGGGAGGAAAGAACCATGGAATATGCCACTTTGCGCAACGGCGTGAAGATGCCCTTGGAGGGTTTCGGCGTTTTTCAGGTGCCGGAAGCCGCTGTGTGCGAGCGCGCGGTCAGCGAGGCGCTGGAGGTGGGCTATCGCCTCATCGACACTGCCGCCGCCTACTTCAACGAGGCGGCCGTGGGCGCGGCCATCCGCAAAAGCGGCATTCCCCGCGAGGAGTTGTTCATCACCACCAAGTTGTGGATACAGGACGCCGGCTATGAGAGCGCCAGGGCCGCGTTCCAGACCTCGCTGGACAAACTGGGCCTTGACTACGTAGACCTCTACCTCATCCACCAGCCGATGAACGATTACTACGCCGCCTGGCGGGCGATGGAGGAGCTCTACGAGGCTGGCCGCGCCCGCGCCATTGGCGTGTGCAACTTCTATCCGGATCGTCTCACCGACCTTTGTCTCAACGCGCGCGTCGCGCCCATGGTCGATCAGGTGGAACTGCACCCCTTCTTCGCGCAGGGCGGGGCTATTGAGAACATGAAGGCCCTCGGCGTGCAGGCGGAGGCGTGGGGCCCGCTGGCGGAGGGCAGGCACGGCATCTTCACCCACCCGGTGCTGGCAAAGATCGGAGAAAAGTACGGCAAGACCGCCGCGCAGGTGGCGCTGCGCTGGAACGCGCAGCGCGGCGTGGTGATCATCCCCAAGTCCACGCACAGGGAGCGCATGGCGGAGAATTTCTCCATTTGGGACTTTGCCCTCAGCGATGAGGACATGGCCGCCATCGCCGCCCTCGACCTCGGCCGCAGCGAGATCATTGACCACGGCAGCGCCGAGACGGCGCGCTTCCTCAACGGCTGGAAGATACACGACTGAACGCAGGAGGGGTTTCCATGAAATACACGGACGAAAAGCAGTTCGCAGCGGCCAACATCTTTGGCAAGGGCCAGCCCAACGACGCCTACGCGCGCTATTTCGCCGGCCATTCCTTTCTCAACCCGCTGACGAAGGCGGGGGAGTGCCCCATCGCCATGAGCAACGTCACCTTTGAACCCGGCTGCCGCAACAACTGGCACATCCACCACGCCCGCAACGGCGGCGGGCAGATGCTTATCTGCACCGCGGGTGAGGGCTGGTATCAGGAAGCGGGCAAGGCGGCGCAGAGCCTCGCGCCTGGCGCGGTGGTCTATATCCCCGCCGGCGTCAAGCACTGGCACGGCGCGAAGAAGGACAGCTGGTTTGCCCACATCGCCTTCGACGTGCCCGGCGAGGACGCCTCCAACGAATGGCTCGAGCCGGTGACGGACGAGGAGTACAACCGTCTGTAAAAGGCGCAAAAAGCCGCCCGACGTGTGCCGGGCGGCCTTGTCTTTCTGCGTTTACGAGGCGGCGTTCACATAGCGCACCTCGCCGGGCATGATCAGGCCCAGTTCGTCGCGGGCGGCGCGCTCCACATAGGCGTCTGTCTGCACAAAGTCGATCTCTTCCTGCAGTGCGTCGATCTCGCGCACCAGCTGGTCGCGTTGCTCCGTCAGCGTCGACACCTGCGCGCTGGCGGCGTCCAGGCGGCTGTGCGTCACCAGCAGGCTGATGGAAAACACCAGCGCCGCCGTCAGGGAGAGCAGCAGCCAAAAACGCGGCCGCGCGTGGATCTTTCTGCGCATCATGCAACGCCCTCCTCATCCGAACATATTGTTAATGATTCGACGGGGGAGGGCGCTTTCCTTTAACGAAAAATGACTTTAATAAGACGAAATTTGGCGATACGGCGCAGCGCCTGTCGAATTTTGCGCACAATTTGACGGCAAAGCGCACAAAAGAGGCGATGCGGCCCCAGCGCGTAGAGCAGCAGTCCCGCGCCCGCGCCGAGGAAGGGAAAAAAGCGCGCCTCGCCATAGCAGGCAAAGGTGAGCATGCCCCCGAGCAAAAGCGCGCTGAGCAGCCCGAAGGCGAGATCGGCGGCGAGGGAGATCAGCGGCCCCGCGCGCAACAGATGCCGCAACGCCGCCAGCAGATCGTAAACGCCGCCCGCCAGCAAGCCGGCGACCATCATGGCGAGGAACACCTTCCACTGACCGACGGTGGCAAAGAGCATGGCCCTTCCTCCCCTCTAGCGGAAGAGCCGGGAAAACACGCCGCCCTCGCGGCGCACCTTGCCGCTGTATTCGATGGCGGCGATCTCGCCCTCGATCACGAGCTGGCCGTTTTTGAGGTCGAGATTCTCCACGTGCAGGCCCGCGCCGGTGACGGTCATCTGCCCGGCGTCGGTTAAAAGCACCACCAACTGCTCGTTGAAGCAGTCCACGTCGGAAACGCCGGTGATGACGGCGCGCTCGCGCCCGGTGAGGTTGACGGTGTGGCGCACGGCGGTCGGCTGCTGCATGCGAAAGCCCCCTCTCGCGTCCATTGTATGCGCGCGGGGGAGGGATATGCGAAGGGGCTGCCGTGTTGACAGGCTAAACCGTGTATGTTATGATAAATATTGGGGGGATACCCCCGGGCAGGAAGGAGGAGTCGAGAGGCGTCGTCCTCTCGGCCACGATGGCGTTTGGCTTTTGCCCTCGTTTGTACAAGTCTGTACAAAGGGGGTGGTCAGAGTGACAGATCACGAAATGTTGACGCTCGTCCTCATGATCATCGCGCTTGTAGTGTCATTGCTCGATAAACGCGACAGATAAAGTCCGAGCCGCCATCCAGCGCTGACTGTTTGGCGGCTCTGCTCATTTACCGGAGGGGAGAAGCCTTGCGAAAGCGTCATCCCTTCCTGCTTTTATTATACCGCATTTCCGAGGCGTTGTCAAATATCGCGCAGCGCCCTGAAATGTACCGCAAAATTTCCCCGCCGCCCTTGACTTTCCCATTCCCGTCTGGTATAATCTCCAAGGTCTAACGAAGTACACTGAAGGGCCATCCCCGCCGCATTGGGCCGGGAATGGCGCTTTGCTATGCCGCGAAGGAGGTTCACCATGTCGCACACCTATGACGTGATCGTCGTCGGCGCCGGCCCGGCGGGCATCTTCACCGCTCTGGAACTGACGGAAAAAATGCCCGAGGCCCGGCTTCTGCTCATCGATTCCGGCCTGCACATCGACCGCCGCGCCTGCCCGGCGCGCAAGCTGCACCGCTGCGTCCACTGCGACCCCTGCAACATCATGAGCGGCTGGGCCGGCGCGGGCGCGTTTTCCGACGGCAAGCTCTCCCTCTCCGAGGAAGTGGGCGGCCACATCGTCGATTACCTGCCCCGGCAGGAGGTGCGCGACCTCATCGCCTACGCCGATTCCATTTATCTCAAGCACGGCGCGCCCACGCTCGTCCACGGCCTCAACGACCCCAAGGTGGACGAGATCATGTACGAGTGCTCGCGCCACAACATACAGCTCATCCCCTGCCCGGTGCGCCATTTGGGCACGGAGCACGCCTTCGACGTGCTGCGCGACATGTACGTCACGCTGGACGCCCGCCCCGGCTTCGAGTTCCGCGAGCGCACCACCGCCGAAGGGCTGCTGGTGGAGGACGGCCGCGTCTGCGGCGTATACATGTCCGGCCCGGACGGCAAGCGCGTGCTGGAGCGCGCCCGCTACGTGGTGGCCGCCCCCGGCCGCGGCGGCGCGGCGTGGCTTTCGCAGATGGCGAAGGAGAACAACATCGAAACGCACAACAACGAAGTGGACATCGGCGTGCGCGTCGAGGTGCCCAACTCGGTGATGGACCACCTCACCCAGCACCTCTACGAAGCCAAACTGGTCTACTATTCCGACACCTTTGAAAACAAGGTGCGCACATTCTGCATGAACCCCGGCGGGCTGGTCAGCGAGGAGCACTACGAGGGCGGCCTGGCCGTGGTCAACGGCCACAGCTACGCCGACCAGAAACTGCGCACGCACAACACCAACTTCGCCATGCTGGTCTCCACGCGCTTTACCGAGCCGTTCAACCAGCCCATCGAATACGGCCGCTACATCGCCCAGCTGGGCAACATGCTCACCGGCGGCGGCGTGATGGTGCAGCGCCTGGGCGACCTGCTCAAGGGCCGCCGCACGGACGCCTCGCGGCTGAAAAAGTCCACCACCGTGCCCACGCTGGAGACCGCCGTGCCCGGCGACCTCTCCTTCGTGCTGCCGCACCGCCACCTCACCAGCATCATCGAGGCTTTGCGCGCCTTCGACAACGTGGCGCCCGGCCTCTATTCGCAAAACACGCTGCTCTACGGCGTGGAGGTGAAGTTCTATTCCTCCAAGGTGGCCGTGGGCGAGCGCTTCGAGACCGCCCTGCCCGGCTTCTACGCCATCGGCGACGGCGCGGGCGTGACGCGGGGCCTCATGCAGGCCTCCGTCACCGGCGTAGTCGTCGCCCGCGACATCATGCAGCGCATGGGGACGATGTAAAAGGGAAAAGGAAAGCGGATCGACAAAAAGCCCCTCGGGACGCGCGCCCGGGGGGCTTTTATGCCCCGGCGAGGTCGATGACGCGCAGGCCGGGGCGCGTTTGCGCGTAGCGCAGCGTGGCGTATGCGCCGCCGAAGTCGCGCGTCACGTAGGCGAGCAGCACCTGCGCGTGGTCGACCATCCAGCGGTTGCGGCGGGGGATGGCGTGTTTGTAGTGCAGCCCCAGCAGCTCCGGGGGCACGAACACGTCGTCGAAGGCGGCTTCGTAGTATAAGCGCGAGCGGTTGACGTCCGCCGTCAGGTAGGGCAGCACCAGATACAGCTTTATCCGCGCCTCCGGGTGCCGCGCGCGCAGCTGGCGCACCGCCTCGGCGCAGAGGCCGTCGAACTGGCCCATGCCGCCGGTGTAGAACGTCAATTCGCGGTCGGCCTCCACAAGGCGCTCCAGCGCGTCGCGCGCCTTTTGCGCCACGTCCGGCGCGAATACCTGCCGGTGGCCGGCAAATGTGCATACGATCATGGCGGCTCCCCGTTTCGCATTATTGATACGAAAATAATAAGCGTATTGATGCGTTTTGTCAACGCCATCTTTTCATACACTAGTACTATGGGGTGGTGTTGCTTGAAGGAAAAGAAAGCGATCAATGTGGAAGTAGGCGCGCGCATACAGCGCTCGCGGGAACGCGCGGGGCTGACGCAGGATGCGCTGGCCGAGCGCGTGGGGTTGGAGCCCAAGAGCATTTCCGCCATCGAGCGGGGCGTGGTGGGCGCGTCCCTGACCACGTTGAAGGGCGTGTGCGAGGCGCTGCACATCTCCAGCGACGCGCTCCTGTTCGGGGCGGACGGGGAAAACGACCTGCGCGGCGCGACGGCGATGCTCTCGCGCCTGACGCCCAGGCAGCTCGCCATTGCCGAGGATGTGCTCGCCAAGCTGCTGGAGGCGTTCGGGACGAAATAAGAAACAAAAAACATTCGGGCCGGAGCAGTCCGTGCGGAAAGACCGCACGGGCTGTTTTTTGAGCGCAAAAATCAAATTTCACTTTCATTATATCATTTATATTTGAAAAATCAAGCGCATAGGAAGGTGGTGACGTAAATTTAGAGAAACTGGGGGTGTATGCCGTGAAGGGTATGTGGGAAATACTGCGCGACCTGCGCGAGGACAGCGACCTGTCGCAACGGGACGTGGCGGAAAAGCTCGGCGTTACGCCCCAGCAGTATTCGCAATACGAAAACGGCGTGAGCGAGATACCCCTGCATCGCTTTATAAAGCTCGTCGAGATCTTCGACGTTTCCGCCGACTACCTCCTGGGCCGCACGCAGCGCCCGGAGAACAGGTCCTTCCGCAACGTGCAGGTGACGAAGGACTGTTCCTGTACGGCGCTTTTGAACGCCGTCCTCTCGCTTTCCGAGGAGGATCGCGAGGCGGCGGTGGAATACGTGCGCCTGTTGCGGCTCAAGGAGCGGGCGAAGAAACTCTGAGGGCGCGGCAACAGACATGCCGCGGAACGAACGGGAGAAATGGGGGATCACCAATGCAAAACAGCGCGCCGCGCAGATCGGAGCGGGAGAGCAACTTTGAACTTCTGCGCATTGTGGCCATGTTCCTCGTGGTGCTGTACCACGCCTCCGGGAGGGCGCGGGGCCTGGTGGAAGATCAGGGCCTTTCCCCGAACCCCTTCTTCTTTCAGCTGTGCGCCTTCTGCGGCGATTTGGGCAACAGCCTGTTTATGCTGATCAGCGGATACTTCCTCGCCGGGCACTCGTTCAGCGCGCGCCGAGTTGCGCGCCTCTGGATGCAGACGCTGTTCTGGTCCGTGCTGCTCACGGCGTTGGCGCTGGCGGTGGGCCGCTCCTTCAGCATCCGCGAGGTCTGGCGGGGGCTGACGCCCGTGACCTCCTTCACATACTGGTTTATCACCTGTTATCTGGTCTTCTGTTTTTTCCAGCCGTACATGGATCGCCTCCTCGATACGCTGGACCGGCGCGAGTTTAAGCGCCTGCTGGCGGTGATGTTCGTGGTCTTTTCCCTGCTGCGCACGGTGGTGCCGGGCGGCTTTGTACCCTTCACCAAGATGACCATGTTCTTTTTCCTGTACAGCATCACCGCCTACCTGCGCCGCTACCCGGACGCGGCGGGCGTGTTTGGCCGCGCGTGGCGCTGCTTTGCCGCCGCCGGGGCGCTGGTTTTGCTGCTCATCGGCTATTACGCGCTCTGCTTCCGCTTCGGTGATCGCTTCTCCTTCCTGCGCCTCGACCGCTTCAACCAAATGGTCACGCTGCCGCAGCTGGCCATGGCGCTGCTGATCTTCCTCGGCTTCCGCGCCCTGCGCATGCCCCATTCGCGGCTGATAAACCGCTTGGCGGCCGCCTGTCTGGGCGTCTACCTCATCCATTACAGCTACGCCTGGCGCGAATGGATCTGGTACACGCTCTTTGACGCGCTCCCCATGGACAGGGCCGCCGCCATCATCCCCTGCCTGCTGCTGGCGGTGGTGCTGGTCTACGCGCTTTGCACGCTGCTGGAGCGGTTGCGCCTACGCTTCGTCGAGCCTGTCTGCATGCGCCTCATCGACCGCCTGCCGCCGGTGCGGCGGGAGCTGGAAAGGGCCGCGCGGCGCTGAAAAAGGCCGTTTCCACGAATGCTCTGTGGGAACGGCCTTCTTCCTATTTGTTTTTATTTGTCCTCCTGGCCTCGATTCGTCTCGCGCAATACACGGTAGAGGTTCAGCCCGGCGATCTTTTCGATCTGCGTTTGCGTATACCCGCGTCTTGCCAGTTCTTCCAGTACTCTGGGGAAGTCCGCCGCCGTGGAAAGGCCCTGCGGCGTTTCGGAAATGCCGTCGAAGTCCGAGCCGAAACCCACGCAGTCCTCGCCGCCCAGCTCCATATAGGCGTCGATGTGGCGCACCACGTCGTCGATGGCGGCGTGGCCGCCCTCCCGCAAAAATTCCGGGCAGAAGTTGACGCCGACAAAGCCCCGGCGCTCGAAAATGGCGCGCGCCTGCCCGCGCGTTAAGTTGCGCGGCACGACGCACAGCCAGCGGCAGTCCGAATGGCTGGCCACCGGCGGCAGGACGGACAGCTCGCACACGTCCCAGAACCCGGCCTCGTTGAGGTGGGACACGTCCGCCAGCACGCGCAGACGCCCCATCTCGGCAAGGAATTCCCGCCCGCGCATTTTGAGGCCGTTGTTCGCGCCGCCCACGGCGGGATAGCCCAGCTCGTTTTCAAAATTCCACGTCAGCGCGACCATGCGCACGCGCACGTCCGCGTCCAGCGCGCGCAGCTTGCCCAGGTCGCCCTCGAACAGCTCGCCGCCCTCCACCGTGACCACGGCGCGGGGCGTGTCCGGCGGCGTTTTGGGCATGTCGCCCGTGATGACCGGCACGCCGAAGGCCCCGAGCGCCTCGCGCATCGCCCGCGCGCGATGGAAGCCGCGGTTTTCATCCTCGCCGGCGAACATCGCCAGCGCCTGCAGGCCCACGCCGCCCTTTTGCAGCGTTTCCGGCGTCACCGAACGGGGGCGTTCCCCCGAGACCATGCGATACAGCGCGTCGCAATGCGCGTCCGCAATGAACATAAACTCGCCTCCGGCGCATATACTTCTCCCGCGTCCCTGCGGTGCGGGGTACGCCGGGATTATACGCCTTTCCCGCGCCCGCCGCAAGCGCGTCTTGGGACGCAAAAATATTACTTTTTTGTGAAAACCGCATCGGCCGATTCGCTTTTTGGATGCCCGCGCAAAAGCGGGAAAGCCCTGAAAAGCCAGATGCGGCGGGGGAACGCCCCCGATAGGCGGAAGTGTAGAAACGCCGTCATCCGCATGTGTTTTGTGTAAAAGGTGAATTTTTTTCTTTCTGCAGCTGCAATTTGCGCTTGCAAAAGCGCCGTAAGTCTGCTATAATACAAACAATGTTTTTCCGTTTTTATAGCGCCTTGTTTAAGCCCTTTCGGGCGTGAGCCCGTTGCAAGATAGGGAAAAAACGTTAAGGGGGATCATTCATGAAGAAACTGCTTTGCATGCTCCTGGCGCTGACGGTCGTATTGGTCGCCTTCGCCGGCATCGCTTCCGCCGAGGAAGCCGCCGACTGGAAGATCGCCATCATGACCGGCACCACCTCCCAGGGCGAGGAAGAGTTCCGCGCCGCCGAGGCTCTCAAGGAGCAGTATCCGGACAACGTCATCACCGACACCTACCCGGACCAGTTCATGGCCGAGCAGGAGACCACCATCGCCAAGCTGACGGCGTTCGCCGCCGACCCCGCCGTGAAGGCCATCGTGATGTGCCAGGCCGTGCCGGGCGCCACCCCCGCCTTCAAGGCCATCCGTGAGATGGGCCGCGACGATATCCTCTTCATCGCGGGCGTGCCGCAGGAAGACCCGGCCGTCATCGCCGAGGCTGCCGACATCGTCATGTATGCCGACGAGATCAAGCAGGGCGACTCCATCATGGAGACCTGCGCCAACTGGGGCATCGACGTGTTCATCCACTACTCCTTCCCGCGCCACATGGCGATGGAGCTGATCGTCGGCCGTCATGACCTGATGGTCGAGAACGCCGAGGCCCTGGGCATCGAGTTCGTGGACGTCACCGCTCCCGACCCGACCGCCGAGGCCGGCGCCACCGCTTCCCAGCAGTTCATCCTCGAGGATGTGCCGCAGCAGATGGCCAAGTACGAGGGCAAGAAGGTCGCCTTCTTCACCACCAACTGCGGCATGCAGGAAGCCCTGCAGACCGCCGTGCTGGATCAGCCCAACGCCTACTATCCGCAGCCCTGCTGCCCGAGCCCGTATCACGCCTTCCCGGCCACCCTGGGCCTGGAGTTCGAGATCGGCGCTGACGACGAGGCCGCCCTGCAGGCGATCGCCGCTGCTCTGGCCGAGCACGACGCTGTGGGCCGCTACTCCACCTGGCCGCATCCGGTGAACATGGCTCTGGTCAACGTTGGCTTCGAGTATGCCAAGGCCTGGATTGAGGGCACCATCACCGAGCGCAACGACGCTGAGGCTCTGAACGACCTGTTCGCGCAGACCTACGGCGAAGGCGTCGCCACCATCGAGAACTACACCAACGCCGAAGGCACCACCTTCGACAACTACTACACCGTGATGCTCACCCCCGTGGACTTCAACGACTACCTCGTTGAGGACGCCGCGGCCTAAAGAACATTCCCGGGTAGAAAACGGCCCGCCTCTTCTTGGGGAGGCGGGCCGATTCCCCGCTTCAAGGGAGGAACACGCATTGGGCGCAGAATACGTGCTGGAAATGAAAAACATAACCAAGCGATACGGCGAGACCACCGTGCTCTCGGACGTGTCGCTGTCGGTGCGCCCCGGCGAGATCCACGCGCTGCTTGGTGAAAACGGCGCGGGAAAATCCACGCTGATGAACGTGCTGTTCGGCATGCCGGTCATCCATTCCACCGGCGGCTTCGACGGCGAAGTGCTCATAGGCGGCGAAAAGGCGAATATCCTTTCGCCCAACGACGCCATGAACGCGGGCATCGGCATGGTGCATCAGGAGTTCATGCTCCTGCCGGGCTTCACCATCACCGAGAACATCAAATTGAACCGCGAGATCACCAGGCCCGGCATCCTCAGCAAGGCGCTGCACCTGAAGAATCTGGAAAACCTCGACATGCCCGCCATGCGTCAGGACGCCCGCAGGGCGCTGGACAGCGTGGGCATGAATCTGGACGAGAACACGCTGGTCAAGGGCCTGCCGGTCGGCTACATGCAGTTCGTCGAGATCGCCCGCGAGATCGACAAAAAGGGCATCCGCCTGCTGGTGTTTGACGAGCCGACCGCCGTTCTGACGGAGTCCGAGGCGGAAACGCTGCTTTCCGTCATGAAACAGATCGCCAACAGCGGCATCGCCATCATCTTCATCACCCACCGTCTGGACGAAGTCATGGCCGCCGCCGACAACATTACCATCCTGCGCGACGGCAAACTGGCCGCCACCCGCGAAAAGAGCAAGACCTCGCTGGTCGAGCTCGCGGAGCTGATGATCGGACGCAAGGGCGAGGCCGTGGTCACCGCCACGCCGAAGGCGGAGAACGCCAACGCCAACATCGCCCTTTCCATAAAGAACCTTATCGTCGATATGCCCGGCGAGGACGTCAAGGGCGTGGACCTCGACGTGCGCGAGGGCGAGATCCTCGGCGTGGGCGGTCTGGCCGGCCAGGGCAAGATCGGCATCCCCAACGGCATCATGGGCCTTTATCCCGCCGCCGCCGACAAGGTCGAGCTCTTTGGGCAGCCGCTGCCCCTCAACGACGCGGCCAACGCCCTGAAAAGCGGCATGGCTATGGTCTCCGAGGACCGGCGCGGCGTGGGCCTTCTGCTCGACCAGTCCATCGAGGACAACATCGCCTTCAACGCCATGCAGATCAACGGCGATTTCCTCCACAAAGTCGCCTTTATCACCACCAAGGACGGCAAGAAGGTGCGCGATCACGCCAAAAAGATGATCCGCGATCTGGACATACGCTGCACCTCCTCCCGTCAGGCGGCGGGCACGCTCTCCGGCGGCAACCAGCAGAAGGTGTGCGTGGCCCGGGCGCTGACGATGAACCCCAAGTTCCTCTTCGTCTCCGAGCCGACCCGCGGCATCGACATCGGCGCCAAAAAGCTGGTGCTGGAAACGCTGGTCAAGCTCAACCGCGAACAGGGCATGACCATCGTCATGGTCTCCTCGGAATTGCAGGAGCTGCGCTCCATCAGCGACCGCATCGCCATCATCGCCGAGGGCAAGGTGGTCGACATACTCGCGCCGGACGCCTCCGACGCGGATTTCGGCCTTGCCATGTCCGGCATCAAACCTACGAAGGGAGGCGAAGGCGCGCATGAATAGCCATTCCAAATCGCAAAGGATCGCCTTTATCGCCCTCTTGGCGGCGGCGATCGTGCTCATTGCCGGCGGCGCGTTCGGCGTCGTCAACCGCACCAGCGCCTCGGGCGAGCAGATGCTCAGCGATATGCGCCTCACCGCGCTTCTCACCACGGCCGGCGAAGGCTCCAAGGAAGCCCTCGTCGAAGCTGAAGTCGAGGCCGCCCGCGAAGCGGCCAAGGCCGCCGGCGGCGGGCTGTCCGAGATCCGCGAAGCCGTGGCCGCGGCCGAGGCCGAAGCCACCGAGCGCGTGGCCAACATGACCATCGAGGTGGACCTCGACACCGTGGACACCTCCGTGCTCATCCCCGCCGTGGCCGATATGCTCGAAGCGCAGCGCGCTTTGGGCGAACAGACCGACAAGGACGAGGCCGCCTACGCCGAGAAGATGCTCGCGCAGGCCCCCGCCGAGGACGCCGCCGAAGAAGAGATCCTCGAAGCTGCCCCCGCCGACGCGGAGGCTGCCATGGACATGGATATGTCCGAGGACGAGATGATGCTCGAGGAAGAGGAGCCCGAAGTGGACATGTCCGGCTTCGTGGCCACCGAGGAGATGAACGCCCTTTCCGCCGTGGTGGACGAAAAGTACGTCGCCCTCAGCACGGCTTTGCAGGGCGTCTCCCCCGACCTCTCCGACGCGGCGCTGGAGACCCTCAAGCCCACCATCGAATCGCTGCTCTATCAGCGCGGCGATACCTATGAGAGCCAGTACGACCGCCTGAATGAGTTCGGCAACGCCGGGTTCATCTCGTGGGTGACCCGCTACGGCGACGACCTCATCACCGTGGGCGTGGCCCTGGCGCTCGTTGCGGTCATGGTGTTCTTCGCCAAGTCGCTTTTGAAGGCGCTGGGCGTGCCGCGCATGATCATCACCTGCTTCTTCATGCTCCTGTGCGTGCTGGCGGTGATCTACGATCTGTCCCTGACCACGCTGCTTTCCAACGCCGTGGTGCGCATGGCGATGAACAGCGTGCTGGTGCTGGCCATGCTGCCGGGCATACAGTGCGGCATCGGCCTCAACCTCGGTTTGCCGCTGGGCATCGTCGGCGGTCTGGTGGGCGGCCTTTTGTGCATCGAGCTGGGTTACTCCGGCTGGCCGGGCTTCTTCTTCGCCATCGTCGTCGGCTGCCTGATCGCGGCCCTGGTGGGCATGGCCTACGGCGCGCTGCTCAACCGCCTCAAGGGCAGCGAGATGTCGGTGACCACCTATGTGGGCTATTCGATCATCTCCCTGATGTGTATCGCGTGGCTGCTTCTGCCCTTCCAGTCCGACAAGCTGCGCTGGCCCCTTGGCCGCGGCCTGCGCGCGACGCTGACGCTGGACGGCGCTTACCGCCATATACTCAACGACTTCCTGGCCTTTGACATCGGCTCGTTCACGGTGCCGACCGGCCTGATCCTCTTCATGGCGCTGTGCTGCTTCCTGATGTGGATGTTCAGCCGCTCCAAGACGGGCGTGGCCATGCAGGCGGTGGGCAACAACCCGCGCTTTGCCGAGGCTACGGGCATCTCCGTCAACAAGATGCGCATCATCGGCACCACGCTTTCGACCATGCTGGGCGCGGTGGGCATCATCGTCTACAGCCAGAGCTACGGCTTCATGCAGCTCTACACCGCCCCGAGGCAGATGGGCTTCATCGCCGCCTCGGCCATACTCATCGGCGGCGCGAGCGTGTCGCGGGCGAAGATCAGCCACGTCATCATCGGCGCCTTCCTCTTCCAGGGCGTTTTGACGCTGGGCATGCCGGTGGCCAACGCGCTGGTGCCCCAGTCGACGATCTCGGAAACCATGCGCATACTGATCTCCAACGGCATCATACTCTATGCGCTGACCAAGGCGGGAGGTGGCTCGCGTGGCTAACAAACGTTCGATCGGCGAGTGGGTGCGTCAAAACATCGTCACCGTCATCTTCATCATCCTCTGCGCGGCCTGCTTCATCCTCTCGGGTGAAACGCCCGCCTACGTGGCCATGGAGCTGGTCAACCGCCTGGCGCGCAACGCCTTCATCGTGCTGTCGCTGATCATCCCCATCGTCGCCGGCATGGGCATCAACTTCGCCATCACCATCGGCGCGATGGCGGCGCAGATCGCCATCCTCTGGGTGTTGGAGTGGCAGATCCCCGGCATCGGCGGCTTCCTTGTCGCGGCGCTGATGACCATCCCCATCGCCTCGCTGTTCGGCTTCCTCATCGGCAAGCTGCTCAACAAGATGAAGGGCCAGGAAATGATCGGCGGTATGATCCTCGGCTACTTTGCCAACGGTCTTTACCAGCTGCTCTTCCTCTTCATCTTCGGCAACCTCATCCCCCTGCACACCGACGGCCTCGTCATTCAGGGCTCCACGGGCGTTGCCAACACCATGGACATGTCCGGCCCCACCGGCATCCGCAAGGCGCTGGATAACCTGCTCTCGCTGGAGTTCGCGCCGGCGCTGTACCTGTTCGCGGGCCTCATTACCGTGGTGATGGTCATCCTCTACCTGCGCAAGAGCGCTACGCTGCGCCGCCTGATCGTCGTCGAGGCGATTTTGGCCGCCTGCGTCATCGCCGTGCAGTTCCCGGCTGTGAACGAGATCTTCTTCCTCGTGCGCGTGCCGGTGGTCACCTTCCTGGTGGTCGGCCTGCTGTGCCTGTTCAACGTGGTCATCATGAAAACCCGCCTCGGCCAGCAGTTCCGCGCCGTCGGGCAGAACCGCGTGGTCGCCAACGCCGCGGGCATCAACGTGGACAAGACGCGCATCATCGCCATCATCTTCTCCACCGTGCTGGCTGGCCTTGGCCACCTGATCTTCGCGCAGAACCTCGGCTCGTTGCAGACCTATGGCGCGCATGAGCAGGTCGGCCTCTACGCGGGCGCGGCCATCCTCGTGGGCGGCGCGTCCATCGTCAAGGCTTCGAACGGTCAGGCGCTGCTTGGCGCGCTGCTGTTCCACCTGTTGTTCATCGTCGTCTCCGGCGCGGGCCGCACCGTGTTCGGCGACGCCGCCATCGGCGAGTACTTCCGCGTGTTCATCTCCTACGGCGTCATCGCTGTCGCCCTGGTCATGCACGCCTGGAGCGCCGTCAGCAAGCGCAAGGACCCGGAGGCGCAGCTGCGCGCCGCGTCCGAAAAGGCGTAAACACACATTCGTCCGCCCTCTTCCGCGCGTTTCGCGGGAGGGGGCGTTTTCGGCCTTCGCCGCCCTTTCGCGCATTTCACGCAAGGGGGCTTTTTCTTTGCCCGCCGCGCTGGTATAATGGACGCATGGAGGGATGTCTATGCAACTTTACAGCGAATGCATGCGCTGCATCGTCGAACACCACTGGTCGCTCATTCAGGATTGCCCGGACGAGGCGCGCAAGGCCGAGTTCATGCGCCAGGTCTGCCGCGCCGTGGCCGAGGCCGACCCCGACATGGCCGCGCCGGTGCCGACGGCAAAACTGCAAAAGATCTATGCGGCGAACTTTAACGAGCGCGACAACTACCCCTACCTCAAGCGCAAATACAACGAACTGGTGGCTTCCTGGCTGCCGGAGCTGCGCGCGGCGCTGGCGGCGGCGGACGACCCGTTCAGGTTGGCCGTGTGGATGGCCATGGCCGGCAATTACATAGATTTCGGCATCCTCAAGGAGATCGACGACGCGCGCCTCAAGCGCATGCTTTCCACGCCGGACGAAAAGGCCGTGGACGTCCCGGCGCTGGAAGAACTGCGCGCGGAGGCGTCTGCGGCGAAGCGCCTCGTCTACGCTTGCGATAACTGCGGCGAAGTCGTGCTGGATATGCTGCTGATGGAGGAACTGAAGAAGATGAACCCCGCGCTGGCCATTACGGCGCTGGTGCGCGGCGAGAACGTGCTCAACGACGTGACCGCCGAGGATGCGCGCGCCGTGGGGCTGGACCGCGTGGCGGAAATCGTCGGCAACGGCTCCAATATCGGCGGCACGCAGATGGAATACCTCGGCGAGGAAGCGCTGCGGGCCATCCGCGCCGCAGACGTGGTCATCGCCAAGGGACAGGGCAACTTTGAAACGCTCACCGGCGCGGGGCTGAACGTCTACTATCTGCTCCTGGCCAAGTGCCCGAACTACACCAAATGGTTCGGCATGGAACACATGTCCGGCCAGCTGCTGCACCGCCGCTGAGTCCCGACCGTGCCCCAAAGTCCCGGCAGGCGCGCGGCTCCTGCGCGTGAGCCGCGCGGCGTCTGCCCGCCCTGCCGCTACAAGCGAAGGGAAACGCAGCAGGCCCGCCCCCTGCTCGTGGGGCGGGGCTGCGTCTGCACAGAGCCGAAGGCGCTGGCCAGCGGCACCGCCGCCCCGCCCTTGACAAGAGGGGCGTGTTCGCGCTACAATAGGGGTTCAAGGATAATGCGGGAGGTCTTGCCCCATGTATGTAGTGGTCGGCCTGGGCAATCCGGGTCGGAAGTATGAGCATACGCGCCATAACGTCGGCTTTGACATCGTGGACGTGCTCGCCCAGCGCAACAATATCACACTTGCGCGCCTGCGCTGCAAGGCCGTGGTCGGCGAGGGCGCCATCGCCGGGCAGCGCGTGGCGCTGGCGCTTCCGCAGACCTATATGAATTTGAGCGGCGAGAGCGTTGTGCAACTGGTCAACTGGTATAAGCCCGAGCGCGACCAGCTCATCGTCTGCTTTGACGACGTGGACCTTCCCGAGGGCAAACTGCGCTTCCGCCCCTCCGGCTCCGCCGGCACCCACAACGGCATGCGCAACATCATCTACCTCCTCGGCCGCGACGACTTCCCGCGCCTGCGCGTGGGCATCGGCCGCCCGCCCGAGGGCTGGGACCTCAAGGACTACGTGCTCACCGGCTATCGCACCCCCGCAGAGCGCCAGACGATGTTCGACGCTTTTGTGGCCGCCGCCGAGACCGTCGAGCGCCTCATCGCCGGCGGCAACGACGCGGCCCGCGCCCGCGTCGCCGAATACAACAACGGCTGACGGGAGGGACCTGCCATGCAGCGCGACAGCGAATTTCTGGCTACCGAAAAACCGTCAAAACTGCTTCTCAAGCTGGCGCTGCCCGCCGTGACCGCGCAGCTGGTCAACATGCTCTACAACATCGTCGACCGCATGTACATCGGCCGCCTGGAGGGCATCGGCACCGAGGCGCTGGCCGGCGTGGGCGCCTGCCTGCCCGTGATTTTGCTCGTCAGCGCCTTCGCCGCGCTGGCCAGCATGGGCGGCGCGCCGCGCGCTTCCATCTTCATGGGGCAGGGCGATCAGGAGAGCGCCGAAAGGACGATGGGCAACTGCATGACGCTTTTGCTCGTCCTCGCCGCCGTGCTCACCGCCGCGCTGCTCATCTTCCAAAGGCCCATCCTCCTCACCTTCGGCGCGCTGCCGGAGACGCTGCCCCACGCCCTTGACTATATGAACATCTACGCCATCGGCACGGTGTTCGTGCAGGTGGCGCTGGGCATGAACGCCTTCATCACCGCGCAGGGCTTTTCGCGCACCAGCATGCTCACCGTGCTCATCGGCGCGGTGCTCAATATCGGCCTCGACCCGCTGCTTATGTTCACATTCGGCATGGGCGTCAAGGGCGCGGCGCTGGCCACCATACTCTCGCAGGCGGTGTCGGCGGCGTGGGTCATCTGGTTCCTCCGCGGCAAGCGCACGGTGCTGCGGCTGAAACCGCGCTTCATGGCCCCGCGGCCAAAGCTGCTCCTGCCCTGCCTGGCGCTGGGCGTGTCGCCGTTTATCATGCAAGCCACGGAAGCGGCCATCAACGTCTGCTTCAACCGCCAGCTCGCCCTCTACGGCGGGGCGCTGGCCGTCAGTGCCATGACCATACTCGCAAGCGTCATGCAGTTTGCCATGCTGCCTTTGCAGGGGCTCACGCAGGGCGCGCAGCCCATCACCAGCTATAACTACGGCGCAAGGAACGCCGCGCGCGTGCGCGCCTCCTTCCGCGCGCTCTTTGCCGCCTGCATGGCCTACGCCGGGGCGCTGTGGCTGGCGGTGATGCTCTTCCCGCACGGCTTCGCCGCCCTGTTCAGCGCCGACGAAGCGCTCATCGACTTCACCGCCCGGGCCCTGCGCGTCTACATGGCCGTGGGCGTGCTCTTCGGCGTGCAGCTGGCCTGCCAGCAGACGTTCATCGCCTTGGGCAACGCCAGGAGCTCCCTCTTCCTTGCGGTGCTTCGCAAGATCATATTGCTCATTCCCCTCATCTATCTGCTGCCGGCCATATTGCCCATGGACAAGACCATGGCCGTGTACCTCGCCGAGCCGGTGGCCGACTTCCTCGCCGTGACCACGACCGCGCTGCTGTTCGCCCGCCAGTTTCCCCGGGCGCTGCGCGCGCTGGAGGCTGACGAATGTACGAACCCCTGACCTGTCTCTTCGCCCCGCTGGAAAACCTTTCCGAGTTTGGCGCGCTGCAAGACGCGCTTTCCCGTCCGGGGGCCGCGCTGGCCTGCGGGCTGGATGACGCGCAAAAACTGCACCTGACCGTGGCCGTGGCGCGCAAATTGGGCAGGCCGCTTTTGTTCGTCACCTCTAACGAAGTGGCGGCGCAGCGCGTGCGCGAGGACCTCAACGCCCTGCTGGGCGGCGGCGCGGCGCTGCTGCCGGCGCGGGACGTGTCCTTCGTGCGCACGGCGGCTTCCAGCCGCGAACTGACCATGCGCCGCCTGGAGGCGCTGGGCGCGGCGGCCACGGGCGAAGCCAGGGCGCTGGTGATGAGCGCCGAAACGCTCCTCTGTCGCCAGATGCCCCGCGCGCGCTTTTTGCAGAACGTCATCGAGGTCACGCCCGACATGCGCGTGGAGCCGACCGAACTCGTCGCCCGGCTGGTGGAGGCCGGCTATGAACGCACGGCGCTGGTGGAGGCGCGCGGCCAGTGCGCCCTGCGCGGCGGCATACTCGACGTCTACCCCGTGGGCATGCCCGAGGCCGTGCGATTGGAGTTTTTCGACGACGAGGTGGACTCTTTGCGCGCCTTCGACGTCATGACCCAGCGCTCCACTTCCCACCTCGAACGCGCGCGCATCTACCCCGCCTCGGAAATGCTGCTCTCCGGCGAGGAATACCTGCGCGCGGCGCACGCGCTCAAGGCCATGCTCTCCCATCGCGCCGGCGCGCTGCGCGGCGAGGGCCGGCAAAAGCGCCTCGAGCGCGAGTACGGCCTCATCCCCTACGAGGATTTTTTGAAGCTCACCGGCGAGGAGGGGGAGGCGGCCCGCGCCCCCGGGACCGGCGCCCTCACCCGCAATTTCCATACCGCGCTGACCGCGCTGGAGGCCGGGCACGACTTTGACGGCGCGGACAGCCTCGTGCCGGTGCTGGCCGGCTTTGCCGATACCGCCATCGACTACCTGGACGACCCCATACTCGTCTTTGACCAGCCCGCGCGCCTGCGCGAGCGCGCCGAGAACCGCACGCTGGAATTCAAGGAGCACTTCGCCGCCGCCCTCGAACACGACGAGGCCCTGCCCAAACAGGCGGAGCTGCTGCTCACCTGGGACGAGGCGCTCGCCCGCGCCGACGGCCGCCGCGTGCTGGCCCTCTATCCCTTTTTGCGCACGGAGACGGACTTCAAGTTCAAGGCCGTCCTGCAGTTCGATGGCCGCAACGCCGCCGGGTACATGGGCAACATCCCGGAAATGGCGCGCGACCTGGACAAGTGGCTCAACGAGGGCTGGCGCGTGGCGCTGCTGGCCGGCGGCGTGGCGCGCGCAAAGCGCCTGCAGTCGGCGCTGGCGGCGCAGAAGATACAGGCGCAGCTGCCGGACGAGCCGCCCGAGGCGCTGCCCGCGGGCGAGGCGGTCATATTGCCCGCCACGCTTTCGCGCGGCTTCCTCTATCCCGCGGCGAAACTTGCCGTGGTCTGCGAGACGGACATCTTCGGCATGGGCCGCCAGAAGGCGCGCTCGCGCGCAAAGAGCGGCGAAAAGCTGGCCGCGTTTACAGACCTCGCCGTCGGCGACTACGTGGTGCACGAAAACCACGGCGTCGGCCAGTACATGGGCACGGTGCGCCTGGCCTCGGAGGGCACCTACCGCGACTTTCTGCACATCCGCTATCAGGGCTCGGACAAACTCTACGTGCCCACCGACCAGCTCGACCGCGTGCAGAAATACATCGGCTCCGAGGGCGAGACGCCCAAGCTCAACCGTCTCTCCGGCGGCGAGTGGCAGCGGCAGAAGGCGCGCGTCAAGGCCTCCATCCAGGAGATTGCCGGCGAGCTTTTGAAGCTCTACGCCCACCGCGAGGCCACGCCCGGCCACGCCTTCGACCCGGACACCCCCTGGCAGCGCGAATTCGAGGACAGCTTCCCCTACGAGGAGACCCCCGACCAGCTCGCCGCCATCGAGGACATCAAGCGCGACATGGAAAAGCCGCGCATCATGGACCGCCTGCTCTGCGGCGACGTGGGCTACGGCAAGACCGAAGTGGCCCTGCGCGCCATCTTCAAGTGCGTGATGGGCGGCAAGCAGGCGGCGCTGCTGGCCCCGACCACCATTTTGGTGCAGCAGCACTACGCCACGATGATGAACCGCTTCCACGGCTTCCCCGTCAGGGTGGACACACTCTCGCGCTTCAAGACCGCGCAGGAACAGAAGGAGGTCATCCGCCAACTGGAGGCGGGGGAGCTGGACGTGGTCATCGGCACCCACCGCCTGCTTGGCAAGGACGTGAACTTCAAGGATCTCGGCCTTCTCGTCGTGGACGAGGAACAGCGCTTCGGCGTCGCCCACAAGGAGGCCATCAAAAAGCTCAAGCGCACCGTGGACGTGCTCACGCTCACGGCCACGCCCATACCGCGCACGCTGCACATGTCCATGGTCGGCATCCGCGATATGAGCCTTTTGCAGTCCCCGCCCGAGGAACGCTACCCGGTGCAGACCTATGTGGTCGAATACTCGGACGGCCTCGTGCGCGACGCCATATTGCGCGAACTGGGGCGCGGCGGGCAGGTCTATGTGCTCAACAACCGCGTGCAGACCATCGACGTGGTCTATACGCGGCTGAAAAAGCTCGTGCCCGAGGCGCGCATCGCCGTCGGCCACGGCCAGATGCGCGAACACGCGCTGGAGGACGTGATGCTCGACTTTTACGAGGGCAAGTTCGACGTGCTTCTGTGTACGACCATCATCGAAGCCGGGTTGGACGTGCCGCGCGCCAACACGCTCATTGTGCTCGACGCCGACCGCTTCGGCCTTGCGCAGCTTTATCAGCTGCGCGGCCGCGTGGGGCGCTCCAACCGCCTGGCCTACGCCTACCTCACCGTCAGCCCCACCAAGGTGCTCACCGAGGCGGCGGAAAAGAGGCTCAACGCCATCCGCGAGTTCACCGAGTTCGGCTCCGGCTTCCGCGTGGCCATGCGCGATCTGGAAATTCGCGGCGCGGGCAATCTGCTGGGCGCGGAACAGTCCGGCTTCATGGCCTCCGTGGGCTACGACCTGTATGTAAAGATGATCGAGGAGACCGTGCGCGAGATGCGCGGCGACGTCTCCCGCGGCGATGTGGAGACGCGCGTGGATCTCAAGGTGGACGCCTATCTTCCGCAGGAATATGTGCCCAGCGACGTCATGCGCGTGGAGATGTACAAGAAGATCGCCTCCATCCGCGACCGCGCCGGCCGCGAGGACCTCATCGAGGAACTGATCGACCGCTTCGGCGACCCCAACCGTCCGGTGATGAACCTCATCGAGACCGCCCACCTCAAGGCGCTCTGTTCGAATCTGGGCATCGACAATGTGAGCATGAAGGGCGGCGAGATGGTGCTGCGCTTCTCCATCGCCGCGCGGCTCGATCCGATGAAACTGCTCATGGCCGTCAAGCCCCACGAGGCGAGATTGCGGCTGGTGGGCACCAACCCGCCCGCCCTGCGCTTCTTTGACGTCAGGCGCAAGACCGCCGAGGAACTTTTGCCCGAGGCTGTGCGCGTCATGGAGGACATACTCGCCCGCATGGAGGGCAAAGAGGAGGTGCAGGCGTGAGCTTTCTGCCCGTCACCTTGGCCGAGTGCCGCGCGTGCGGCTGGGAGGCGCCGGACTTTGTCTACGTCACCGGCGACGCCTACGTCGATCACCCCTCCTTCGGGCTGGCCATCATCTCCCGCGTGCTGGAAAAGGCCGGTTACCGCGTGGCCATGCTGCCGCAGCCGGACTGGCACGATTGCGCGGACTTTCAGCGCTTCGGCCGCCCGCGCCTCGGCTTTCTCGTCACCGCCGGGGTCATCGACTCCATGGTCAACCACTACACCGTGGCGAAAAAGCCCCGCGACCGCGACGTCTATTCCCCCGGCGGCAAGGCGGGCATGCGCCCGGATCGCGCCACCATCGTCTACGCCAACCGCATCCGTCAGGCGTACGGCAATGTGCCGATCCTGCTCGGCGGCGTGGAGGCGTCCTTGCGCCGCTTTGCCCACTACGACTACTGGGACGACCGCGTGCGCAATTCCTGCCTTGTGGACGCGGGCGCGGACGTGCTGATGTTCGGCATGGGCGAACGCTCCATCCTCCGCGTCGCCAGGTGGCTGGAAGAAGGCCGCCCCGTTTCCGAACTGCGCGTTCCCGGCACCTGCGTGATGGTCTCCGAGCCGCCCGCGGGGGCGCTCGCGCTGCCCGCCATGGAGGAAGTCGCCGCCGACCGCGCCGCCTACGCCCGCGCCTTCAAAACGCAGTACGACGAACAGGACCCCGTGCGCGGCCACGCGCTCTGCCAGAAGCACGGCAAGCGCTATCTTCTGCAAAACCCGCCGGACATGCCCCTTTCGCGGCAGGAGCTGGACGACGTCTACGCCCTGCCCTACGAGCGCGCCTGGCACCCCATGTACGACAGGGACGGCGGCGTGCCCGCGCTCGCCGAGGTCAAGTTTTCCATCGCCCACGTGCGCGGCTGCTTCGGGGCCTGCAACTTCTGCGCCCTCACCTTCCATCAGGGACGCATCGTCACCTCGCGCAGCAAGGCGTCCATCCTCCGCGAGGCGAAATTGCTGGCGCGCTCGCGCGATTTCAAGGGCTACATACACGATGTCGGCGGCCCCACGGCCAACTTCCGCCGCCCCGCCTGCAAAGGCCAGCTCGAACGCGGGGCCTGCAAGGGCAAACAGTGCCTCTTCCCCAGGCCGTGCAAAAACCTCGATGCCGACCACCGCGAGTATGTGGACATCCTCCGCGCACTGCGCGAGGTTCCCGGGGTGAAGAAGGTGTTCGTGCGCTCCGGCGTGCGCTTCGACTACGCGCTTGCGGACAGGGACGGGACGTTTCTGCGCGAGCTCGTCGCCCATCACGTCAGCGGCCAATTGAAGGTCGCCCCGGAACACATCAGCCCCCGCGTGCTGCGCTGTATGGGCAAGCCCGCGCCCGAGGTGTTCGAGCGCTTTGCGCGCCGCTTTCAGCAGCTCAACGAGGAACTGGGGCTGAAGCAGTATCTCGTGCCCTACTTCATTTCCAGCCACCCCGGTTGCGAACTTGCCGACGCGGTGCTGCTGGCCGAGTACATCCACGATACCGGCCGCCACCCCGAGCAGGTGCAGGATTTTTACCCCACCCCCGGCACGCTCTCCACGGCCATGTTCTATACCGGCCTCGACCCGCGCGACATGTCGCCCGTCTACGTGCCGCGCGACCCGCACGAAAAGGCCATGCAGCGCGCGCTGATGCAGTATTTCCGCCCCGAGAACCACGCGCTGGCGCTCGAAGCCCTGCGCCGCGCCGGGCGGGAAGATCTGATCGGCTTTGGCAGGGAATGCCTCATCCCCCCGCGCCCCATCCGGCGGGAGGGGAAGGGGGAGAGGGGCGCCCGTCCCGCGCCCGGCAGGGGCGGAAAGCCCTCGGGCGCGCCCCGCAAAGGCGGCAGGCCGGAGCGCCCCTCCGCGCCCAAGCCCAAGAAGAAGCGCCCCGCCAGGCCCTCGCCCACCGGCAAGCGGCGCGTGTAGACATCGCCCCGTGGCGGCCCCTGGACAGAAGATCCGCCCTCTGTCCAGGGGCCGCTTTTTGTGCGTTTTTCGCCTTCGCTTGCGGGGCAGATTGGTCTATATAGAATCTTTATATACAATCTTTATAAAAAAGTCATATATTCCAATTCCTTTGTAATATGATTTTTCTATAATGATACAAGGGAGGGGATGCGGTCATCCCCTCAATATCGCAAAAAAGGAATGTGGTGGAAATGTATCTGATCCTGGTGATCGTCGCCGCGCTCGCCGCGCTCGGCTTCGCCGCCTACAACTTCTTCTTTGTGAAGAAGCTGGACGAAGGCACGAGCACGATGAAGGAGATCGCCGCGGCCATCCGCGAGGGCGCGAACGCCTTCATCAACTACGAGTACAAGGTCCTCTATCTGGTCGTGGCCGTGGTCGCCGTCATCATGGCCGTGGTCACGAGCTGGGAGAGCGCCGTGGCGCTGGTCATCGGCTCGATCATGTCCGGCTGCGCGGGCTTTGTGGGCATGCGCATCGCCACTTACGCCAATGTTCGCGTCTCCAACGAGGCGCGCGTCACCCGCAAATTGGGAAAGACGTTGCAGGTCGCCTTCCGCGGCGGCAGCGTCATGGGCCTGTGCGTGGCGGGCTTTGCCCTGCTCGGCCTTTCCATCGTCTTTCTGATCTTCGGTTTCGGCATGGGCCAGCTCAACGCGGAGAACTTCGTTTCCACCACGAACTGGATGGGCGTTTCCTTCGTGCCCTTCACCATGACCATGTCCGGCTACGCGCTGGGCTGCTCCATCGTGGCCATGTTCAACCGCGTGGGCGGCGGCATCTACACCAAGGCGGCGGACATGGGCGCTGACCTGGTCGGCAAGACCGAGGCGCACATCCCCGAGGACGACCCCCGCAACCCCGCCACCATCGCCGACAACGTGGGCGACAACGTGGGCGACGTGGCCGGTCTGGGCAGCGACCTTCTGGAGAGCTACATGGGCGCCATCTCCTCGGCGGTCATACTCGCCTTCTCGCTGTTCACCACCAACAATGTCCTAAGCGCCGGCTCCATCACCACGGCGATGCTCCAGTCCATGTTCGTCTACCCGGTGGCCTTCTGCTCCCTGGGCCTGATCGCCTGCGTGCTGGGCATCGGCTGGCTGCTGATGCGCAAAAACGTCTCCGACCACCCGCACAAGGAGCTCAACGGCGCGACCTATGTCTCCGCCGGCCTTACGCTGGTGCTCGGCCTCATCCTCACGTTCATCATGTTCCGCGGCGTCGATCTTTCCGTGGTCGGCTTCAAGCTCGGCTGGTTCTCCCCGTGGGTCGGCGCGGCGCTGGGCCTCATCGCCGGCGTGGTCATCGGCATGATCGCCGAATACTACACTTCCGCGGACTACAAGCCCACGCAGGCCGTGGCGCAGGCCAGCAAGGAAGGCCCGGCGCTGACCATTACGCAGGGCCTGGCGCTGGGCATGAAGAGCTGCATGGCCCCCTGCATCATCCTCGGCCTGGCCATCGTGCTCGCCCACTACGTGGCGGGCGTCTACGGCGTGGCCATGTCGGCGGTGGGCATGCTCTCCTTCGTGGCGGCCACCGTTTCCGTGGACACCTACGGCCCCATCTCCGACAATGCCGGCGGCATCGCCGAGATGAGCGCCCTCGACCCCGAGGTACGCGAGATCACCGACACGCTCGATTCCGTGGGCAACACCACGGCGGCCATCGGCAAGGGCTTCGCCATCGGCTCCGGCTCGCTGGCGGCGCTGGCGCTGATGATCTCCTACCTCTACGCCTACAACGACCCGACCACCGACCTGGTGCTCAACATCATCAACCCCCTGACGCTGGCCGGCGCCATCATCGGCGCGGCGCTGCCCTTCCTCTTCAGCGGCATGCTCATCGAGGCCGTGGCCAAGGCCGCGCGCAAGATGGTCGAGGAAGTGCGCCGCCAGTTCAGGACCATTCCCGGCATCCTTGAAGGCAAAGCGCGCCCGGACTACAAGACCTGCATCTCCATTTCCACCAAGGGCGCCATCGGCGAAATGAAGGTGCCGGCGCTCCTGGCCATCGTCGTGCCCGTGGTGTGCGGCTTCATCGCCGGGCCGGAGTTCGTGGGCGGCCTGATCATCGGCTCCACGCTCTGCTCGATCATGATCGCCATCTTCACCGGCAACGCCGGCGGCGCGTGGGACAACGGCAAGAAGCACATCGAACAAGGCGGCGTCGAGGGCGCGGCCAAGGGCGACGAAGTCCACGCCGCCGCCGTGGTCGGCGACACCGTGGGCGACCCGCTCAAGGACACCGTCGGCCCCTGCCTGGACATCTTCATCAAGATCATGTCCACCGTCTCCCTGGTGGCCGTGGCGGTGTTTTCCAAGTACAACCTCTTTGGCCTGTTCTTCTAAAAGGGCAGAACAAAACCCCCGAGGCATCGTTTCCCGATGTGCCTCGGGGGTTTTGCTTCAGAGCGCAGGGAAACATGCCGACACCACGTTCAGCCGCGTCCGCCGCCAAAGTGTTCTTCGGCAATGGCGTTCAGTTGCGCGGCGATTTGGGAAAACTCACGGTTCAGGTCGAGCGTGCGCACGCTGATCGTGTTTCCGCACATCTGATAGCGGCTGTCTGGTTGTATGGCCTCGTCCGTTGCCGCGTAGAGCAGCAGCCCGGAAACGCGGTGCGGCGCGCTTCCGAACGCCGCGTCCCTGTTTTTGACGTAGGTGAAGATCTGATAGAGGTTGGCGGAATGGAGCGTATGGGCGTTAAAGCGCGTCTGCGTCGTGTGCGCGTAATACTTGGCGTCGATGATGAGCACGTCGTTGCCCCGCCTCAGCGTGATGTCGCTGCGCATGACGGGCAGCATCGCGCCTTCCCCATCGTCCAAAGCCCAAGGGATCTGAGCGGCTTTTGCCGTGAGCCAGGGACATTCCCGGATGTAGTATTCGAGGATGAATTTTTCGTACAAACGCTCCATGCGCTGCGCGTCGAGGAAGGAGGCCAGCCGGTAGTCCCCGCTGTCCGTGGTCAGGAGCAGCCCCTCGACGACAAGGCGGCACAGGCCTATGAGCATGCGGTAAGTGGCGTTGTTGCGCTGGAAGCGGATGGATGACCAGCGGATATTGCCGGGTTCGACGGTCTCTACGTCGGCAAAGAAGAGCAATTCCCGCTTCAGGTCATCCTTGCGCGCCTGCGCCACCCGCGCGTGGCGGAGAAGGAGCAGGGCCGTCGTTTTGAGGATGCGGTTGAGCTGACAGTTTTCGGAAAGCTCGTCGTATTCGCAGGCAAGCAGCCGTTTGCGGGCGAGGCGGTCGCGGATGGTGCCCGGCATCTCCAGCTTGCCCCGAAGCGCGGCAAGTTCCTCCCGGCGCGGCACATACTCCCGATACAGCCCCTGTTTCAGCAGCCGGCCGATCCCCTTGGCGAGTATGGCGGCGAAAAGGTCGTGTATGTTTTTGAATCCTTCGGCGGCAACATCCTCATAACCGCCCTGCTCCAGCGTTGTGAAGGCGTAAGAGAGCATGTAATAGATGTTTTTTATGAGGATGCTCTTGTCCTTCGTCATTGGAACACACCCTGCAAAATGTTTTCCCAACGCTGGAATTTGGCGTCGTCGTCGAACCAGTATTCGCGCAGCATGGGCAGTATGTCGTAGTCCACGATGGAGCGCAGCCAGTCTTCCGTGCAAACGACCCGGCCGCAAAAGTAGCTGTGGCCGATGCAGAAGCCCTTGCCCAGAGACTTGTCCAGGGCGATCTCCCGATTCAGTTCCCGGACGCGGGCAAGAAGCTCGTTCAGCGTCTCGTCGTTGAGACTGCCCTGATAGCGCAGGAAGCCTTCGGAATCAAAGCCCGGTTCCATTTCAAAAAAGCTGAAGCGGCGGCGCAGCGCATAGTCGATCATGGCAAGGCTGCGGTCGGCGGTGTTCATCATGCCGATGATGTAGAGATTTTTGGGCACGCAGAAGGAAAGACCATCGTAAGCCAGCGTCGCCTTCGTGCCGCGATGATCCCTTTCGATGAGCATCAGCAGTTCGCCGAAGATCTTGCTGAGATTGCCGCGGTTGATCTCGTCGATGATGAAAAAATACTCCTGATCCGGTTGGCTCGCCGCCTTCTGGCAGAAGCGGTAAAAGACGCCGTATTTCAGCGCGAATCCGTCCTCGACGGGCTTGTAGCCGAGCATGAAATCCTCGTAGGAATAGTTCTGATGGAACTGCACAAATTCGACCCGACTGTCATCGGCCATCCCCATCATCGACCAGGCCAGACGCTTCGCGGCGAACGTCTTGCCCACGCCCGGCGCGCCCTGCAGGATGATGTTCTTCTTGTTGCGCAGTACGGCGACGAGGCTCTCATAGCGCTTTTCCGACAGGTAGACGTCGCGGAGGAAGTCGTCCTTTGTATACGGTTCGCAGGCCGGCGCGGCGTCGGATGCTTCCGCGCCGGAGACGGCTTCCTGCGGCATATCTTCTTCGGCGGTGGATACGCCCGCTTCGGCGGCGTCTTTTCGCGCGCGGGAACGGCTGATGTAAAACCCGAAGTCGCTGGTCAGCGTTTTCAGTTCCGGGTCGGGGTAACAGGCGTCTGTCAGCTGCGCCTTCAACAGCGCTGCCAGATCCGCGTCCTCTTTGAGCGCGGCATTGAGCTCGTCGTATAAACGCAGGAAATTGCGGATATTGTCGGCGTAGGCGCCCTTTTTGAAGCGATAGTCCGCAGCCAATCCGCTGGCGACGGCTTTTATCTCGCCAAATTTGTAGATGTAATACTTATCAGGATAGCGCAGCCAGAGATATATGCTGATGGGGTTTTCATACTGATAGTGCTGTATGGCATTGTCTCCATACTTTTTCAACAACTCGGCAGCGCCAAATTTGAACGCCTCTATGCGCTCCACGACATCCTTGCTCTCATCAAACAAGGCGATAAACATGGCGCGCACTTCTTCTGGAGAGGCTTTTGCAAAACCAATGATCATCTGCCTGGGAAAATTGTTGGCAGACACCAGGAGATTGCTTGTCTTTGCGAGGCTGCTTTCCAGCATGTCCGCAAAGTCCGGCGCGTTGATGTCCCAATTATCCTGGAACCATTTTACGGCTTCCCATTTGTAGGCCTCAGCCTCCCACCATGCGGAAGAAAGATCCTGCTTATATGCTGCAAGCGCTTCGCGCATCAGAGAATGGTCAAACATTCTGCGGCCTCCTTGTGATCGTTTTGCTTTTGCGCGCACCCGTCATATCCCTTCCACTACGGCCTCCCCCGTCCAGGCCACCAGCAGCAGGCCGTCCGTCACCGCCACACGGGCGGGGACGCCGGTAAATTCGTTGCTCACGCCCATGGGGTAGTCGTCGCGCAATGTGAAGCCATGCTGCGGGTATTTCAGCCCTTCCAGATACACCCCCCGCGCTTCGCCGCCCTGCGCGAACACCGAGAGCATGCCCCGGCTCGCGGCGGCAAAGCGAATTTCGCCGTTGAGGATGGAAGTTACGCTGTAATGCTCCTCCACCAGCACGCCGCGCGCGCCCTGGCGGGCGAGGAAGTTGAGCGATTGCAGATTGGCGATGGTGTGGTCGATGCGCCCCCCGGCGGCCCCGTAGATGCGTATATCCCGGCAGCCGCGCGCAAGGGCGAGGCGCAGCGCCGCCACCATGTCCGTATCGTCCTTTTCCGCGGGCAGGCGCACCACTTCGCCGCCGTTGGGCGCTTCGCGCAGGGAGTCAAAATCGCCCACGACGATGTCCGCGCGCGCGTGCAGGCGGGAAAGCGCCCCCTGCCCGCCGTCGGCGGCGATCACCAGGTCGTCCGCCCCGGGCGACCAGCCCCGCGCGCAGAAATCCCCCGCGCCCACGATCCAGCAGCGCCTTTCCATGCGCCTCACCTCCACGCGGCTATGATACCAGCCCGGGGGGCGAAAGTCAAGGCGCTTTTCGCCGCCTTTGCCGTTGACGGACTTCGGTTTGTTCTGTTATAATAAAACACAGGACAAGGAGGGCGTACCAATGAAGAAAGGCGATCTGCGCCGGCAGGCCATCCTCGACACCGCCGAGGCGCTGTTTTTTGGCCGCGGCTACGAGGAGACCTCCGTTCAGGACATACTGGACGCCATGGGGCTTTCCAAGGGCGGCTTCTACCACCACTTTGAATCGAAAATGGCCGTGCTGGAGGCCGTCAGCGCCCGACGCGCCGAGCAGAAGTATTCGCAGGCGGCGCGGGAATTGCGCGCCTCCTCGCTGGGGGCGCTGGAAAAGCTCAACCGCCTCTTTTCGCTGGTGAACATATTCGAGCGCGAGCAGCCGGAATTTGTGCAGATGGTGCTCAACGTCTGCTTCCGCGGCGGCGACGCGGCGCTTTTGCGCGCCATCCGCGAAGTGACGCTTGCCCAGCTCGGGCCGCTGATGGACGAGATCATCGTCCAGGGCGTGCGCGAGGGCACGTTCTACACCCGGCAGCTGGGCGGCATCGGCCGCTTGCTGCTGATGCTGGCGCACGATTTTGAGGACGAGGCCGCCCGCGCGCTCATCGCCG
The DNA here is from genome assembly GCA_963930055.1 of uncultured Bacillota bacterium. Taxonomy (GTDB): domain Bacteria; phylum Bacillota; class Clostridia; order Christensenellales; family Aristaeellaceae; genus Pullichristensenella. Next base: position 346,369 of record CAWVKS010000008.1, read on the forward strand.
GCGGCGGCAAGCCGGAGAGCGTGGTTTCGGTCATCGACACGCTCAACGTCTACCGCGACAGCGTGGAACTGCTCCTCAACGCCCCCTACGGCTCGGTGCGCCTGTTTGACATCGACCGCGTGCTCAAGACCTGCCGCGCGCTGCTGCCCGGCCTGGAGGCGGGGGAGGAGGAAGAGGCATGAAGCGCCTTTTCTGTCTGCTTATCGCCCTGGCGCTGACGCTTGCCTGCGCCGCCCTTGCCGAGGCCGCGCCGCAAATGGCCCCGCCGCGCCCGCTGGAGACGCCGCTGGCCGCGGCCGCGCCAGAAACGACAGCTATGCCGAAAGCCACGGCCATGCCGAGAGCCGCGGCCATGCCGGAAACGACGCTCACGGCCGTGCCGAAAGCTGCGACCATGCCGGAAACGACGCTCACGGCCGCGCCGGAAGCCACGGCAACGCCGGAAACGTCCGCTGCACCGGAGGCCACGCCCGCGCCGGGAGACGTCTTTTCCCTCCTTCCGGCGCAGATGCCCACCGTGCCGCCCCAGCCCACGCGCGACCCGGGCCGGCTCACCGGCGTGAAGATCGGCATCGACCCCGGCCATCAGGCGCAGGGAAACAGCGCGCAGGAGGCCGTCGCCCCCGGAAGCTCCGAGACGAAGGCCAGGGTCTCCTCCGGCACTTCCGGCCGCTTCACCGGCGTGCCGGAATACGAAGTGAACCTCGATGTCTCCCTGCAACTGCGCGACGCTCTGGAAGCGCTGGGCTGCGAAGTGTACATGACGCGCGAGACGAATGATGTAGACATCTCCAACCAGGAGCGCGCCGTCATGATGAACGAGCTGGGCGTGGATCTGGTTTTGCGCATCCACTGCAACGGCTCCACCAACAAAAGCGCGCAGGGCATCGGCCTCTACATCCGCAAGACGGGGACAAACGCCGACGAGTGCATGCGCGCTGCCGAGGCGCTTTTGCCCGCCATGATCGAGGCCACGGGCGCGGAGAGCGACGGCATCTTCCGCCGCGATACCTACACAGGCCTCAACTGGTCGGAAGTGCCCAGCATCCTTGTGGAGATGGGCTTTATGACCAATGAGGAAGAGGACTACAAGCTCAACGACCCCGCCTACCAGCAGCTGCTGGTGCAGGGCATGGTCGAGGGCGTTTGCGCCTACATGGGGCGATAAACAAACGAGGTGACGCATATGGACAGACCCCTGCGCCGGGCGCGGGATTCCTATACCGAACAGGTGCAGATCATCATGCCGCAGCACGTCAACGGCGCGCAGCGCCTCTTTGGCGGCCAATTGATGGCGTGGATCGACGTGGTGGCGGGCGTGGCCGCGCGGCGGCACTCGGGCAGGACGGTGACCACGGCCTCCGTGGACGAGCTGTCCTTCCTTAACCCCGCCAACATCGACGATACGGTGGTGCTGGCCGCGCGCGTGACCTACGTGGGCCGTACCAGCATGGAGGTGCGCGTGGATACCTACGTCGAGCGCCTCAACGGCCGGCGCGACCCGGTCAACCGCGCCTATCTGGTGATGGTGGCGCTGGACGAAAACGGCGAGCCCACCGAAGTGCCGGGGTTGGCCGTCGAGACCGAGGAAGAGCGCGCCGAATGGGCCGACGGCGAGCGGCGCAGGCTGTTGCGCAGGGAGCGCCGCGCCGCGAAGCCCTGAAGGGAAGGCGCGATCGCGCGTCCCCCGGCCGCCGCGGCGAAAAAATCGCCCGCGCGCTCTTTTGTAACGCAAGCTCCCTTGACTTTGCCGGCCTGTTTCCTTATAATGAATCTGTATAGGTCATTTGGTAGAAACCTATTCCATAAAGGAGGTCCTCCACTTGAGCATCAAGATGACCGTGGACGGCAATACCGCCGTCAGCCACGTCGCGTATGCGTTCAGCGATGTGGCCGCGATCTACCCCATCACGCCTTCCTCCCCCATGGCCGAAGTAGCCGACGAGTGGGCCGCGCAGGGCCGCGACAACCTCTTTGGGCAGAAGGTCCGCATCGCCGAGATGCAGTCCGAAGGCGGCGCCGCCGGCGCTGTGCACGGCTCCCTGGCCGCGGGCGCGCTGACCAGCACCTTCACCGCCTCCCAGGGCCTGCTTCTGATGATCCCCAACATGTACAAGATCTCCGGCGAGCTGCTGCCGGGCGTGTTCCACGTTTCCGCCCGCGCGCTGGCCTATCACGCGCTGTCGATCTTCGGCGACCATTCCGACGTCATGGCCTGCCGCCAGACCGGCTTTGCCATGCTGGCCTCCAACAGCGTGCAGGAAGCGATGGACATGGCGCTGGTCGCCCATGTGTCCGCGCTGAAGGCCTCCGTGCCCTTCCTGCACTTCTTCGACGGCTTCCGCACCTCCCATGAGATCCAGAAGATCGACGGCATCGAGTACGACGAGATGAAGAAGCTCGTGCCGTGGGACAAGGTCAAGGCCTTCCGCGAGCGCGCGCTCAACCCCGAGCATCCGCATCAGCAGGGTACGGCCCAGAACCCGGACATCTACTTCCAGGGCCGCGAGGCTGCCAACAAGTACTATCTGGCCACCCCGGAGATCGTCGAAGAAGTCATGAACGAAGTCGGCGAACTGACCGGCCGCCACTACAAGCTGTTTGACTACGTGGGCGCCCCGGACGCCGACCGCGTCATCATCGCCATGGGCTCCGGCTGCGACGCCGCCGAAGAGACCGTCAATTACCTGAACAAGCGCGGCGAGAAGGTCGGCCTTGTCAAGGTCCACCTCTATCGCCCCTTCTCCATGAAGCACTTCCTGGCCGCCATCCCGGCCACCTGCAAGAAGATCGCCGTGCTCGACCGCACCAAGGAGTCCGGCTCTCTGGGCGAGCCTCTGTATCTGGACGTCTGCTCCGCGCTGCGCGAGGCGGGCAAGAACGACATACTCGTCGTCGGCGGCCGCTATGGCCTCGGCTCCAAGGAGTTCAACCCCACCATGGTCAAGGCCGTGTATGACAACCTTGCCAAGGACGAGCCCAAGAACCACTTCACCGTCGGCATCGTCGACGATGTGACCGGCACCTCCCTCGAGTTGGGCGAGAAGATCGACGCCAGCCCCGAAGGTCTGGTCTCCTGCATGTTCTACGGCCTCGGCTCCGACGGCACCGTGGGCGCGAACAAGAACTCCATCAAGATCATCGGCGACCACACCGATATGTACGCGCAGGCGTACTTCAGCTACGATTCCAAGAAGTCCGGCGGCATCACCGTCAGCCACCTGCGCTTCGGCAAGAGCCCGATCATGTCCACCTACCTGATCGACTCCGCGGACTTCATCGCCTGCCACAACCCCGCCTACGTCACCAAGTACGACATGCTTTCCGCCCTCAAGGACGGCGGCGTATTCCTGCTCAACAGCCCGTGGACGGCCGCGGAGATGGAAGAGCAGCTGCCCGCTTCCATGAAGCAGGCGCTGGCCAAGAAGCACGCCAAGTTCTACACCGTGGACGCCATCAAGCTGGCCCGCGAGGTCGGCATGGGCGGCCGCATCAACACCATCATGCAGGCGGCGTTCTTTAAGCTGGCCAACGTCATCCCCTACGAGCAGGCGGATGAGTACATGAAGGCCTACGCCAAGAAGGCCTACGGCAAGAAGGGCGACGAGGTCGTCAAGAAGAACTGGGCCGCCATCGACATCGCCATCTCCGGCCTGGTCGAGATCCCCGTGCCCGCCGAGTGGGCCAACGCCACCACCGGCGCGGTGCCCGTCAAGGTCGAGGCCACCGAGTACTTCGACGAGGTCATCCAGCCCATCCTCGCGCAGGAAGGCGACAAGCTGCCCGTGTCCAAGCTGGATCCGGCCGGCGTCGTGCCCACCGGCACCACCAAGTACGAAAAGCGCGGCATCGCCGTCATGGTGCCTGAGTGGCAGATCGACAACTGCATCCAGTGCTGCCAGTGCGCCATGGTCTGCCCGCACGCCTGCATCCGCCCCTATATGGTGGACGACGAGGGCAAGGCCAACGCGCCCGAGACCTTCGCCACCAAGCCGGCGCTGGGCCCGAAGTTCAAGGGCCTGACCTTCCGCATGCAGGTTTCCCCGCTGGATTGCACCGGCTGCGAGAACTGCGCGCAGGTCTGCCCGGCCAAGAACAAGGCGCTGGTCATGAAGCCCCTGGCCACCCAGGCCGCCGAGGAGAAGAACTGGGAGTACGCCCAGACGCTGCCTGAGTTCAAGGGCGAGGCGCATCCCAAGACCATCAAGGACGCCCAGCTCAAGAAGCCGCTCTTCGAGTTCTCCGGCGCCTGCGCGGGCTGCGGCGAGACCCCGTATGTGAAGCTCGTCACCCAGCTGTTCGGCGACCGCATGATCGTTGCCAACGCCACGGGCTGCTCCTCCATCTACGGCGGCTCCGCCCCCACCTGCCCCTACACCACCAACAACGAAGGCCACGGCCCCGCCTGGGCGAACAGCCTCTTTGAGGACAACGCCGAGTTCGGCTTCGGCATGAACCTGGCCGTCACCCAGCGCCGCAAGAAGCTGGCCGACACCGTCGCAAAGCTCATCGCCATCCCCTACTGCGATGAGGAGATTCAGGCCGCGGGCAAGGAATGGCTCGAGGGCATGGACGACGCCGAGGCCTCCAAGGCCGCCGGCGCGAAGCTGCTGGCCGCCTGCAAGAAGGCCACCGATCCCGCCCGCGATCTGACCGGCACGCCTGGCGAGGCCGCGTGGCTGGCCAACGGCAAGGTCTGCCCCTGCGAGGCCTGCACGCTGGCGCGCGAGGTCGTCGCCGACGCCGATATGCTGACCAAGAAGTCCATCTGGATCTTCGGCGGCGACGGCTGGGCCTACGACATCGGCTACGGCGGACTGGACCACGTGCTGGCCCAGGGCGAGGACGTCAACGTGCTCGTGCTCGATACCGAGGTCTACTCCAACACCGGCGGACAGGCTTCCAAGTCCACGCCGACCGGCTCCGTGGCCAAGTTCGCGGCCGCCGGCAAGCGCACCCGCAAGAAGGATCTGGGCCTGATGGCCATGTCCTATGGCTATGTGTACGTGGCGCAGGTCGCCATGGGCGCGGACATGAACCAGCTGATCAAGGCCATGACCGAGGCCGAGGCCTACAAGGGCCCGTCCCTCATCATCGCCTACGCGCCGTGCATCAACCACGGCATCAAGATGAACCAGGCGCAGGCCGAGATCAAGAAGGCCGTCGCCGCCGGTTACTGGACCATGTACCGCTACAACCCGGATCTGGAGAACCCGCTCACCGTGGATTCCAAGGATCCGACCGAGAGCTATCAGGACTTCATCAAGGGCGAGAACCGCTACGCCTCGCTGCTGCGGCAGTTCCCGGACGTCGCGCCCGCGCTCTTCGAGGAATCCGAGGCCGAGGCCCACAAGCGCCTCGAGACCTACAAGCGCATGGCCGGCAAGTAAGCCGCACACAAGCGCCCCGCGCGCCCCGCAAGGGCGCGCGGGACAGAGCGCTGCTAGAGCCCGCCGCCGCGAACGTTTGCGGCGGCGGGCTTTGTCTTTGTAGAAAAAATGCCTTCCCGCGGGCAACGGGAAGGCGTTTGCGTCACTTGGCCAATTCTTCAAAAGCGCCGCGCCAGCGCTTGAACACGCGCGCGGCGGCGATGTTCGGTTTTTCTGAATCGGGATGAGATCAGGGCGCTCACGCCATACAAATATTGTGAACCTCTTTTGGATGGTACGAAAAACCGCCTTGCTTTCGCATAGGCGGTCAATTGTTTTCGACAAGCTCTATACTTTCGATCTCGTCCTCGTAGAACTCGAATTTATCCATGAAAGCAAAAGCCCGACAATCATCGGTATCATTCGCTGCGACCATTGCTCTTATTTTTCCAGAGAGTGGTTCTGATCCGCCCTTGAATGTCACTTTTACGCTTTTGCCTGATGTCACTGCTTCAAACAATGTCATAGGATCATCCTCTCGATATAATAGAGACAACATACGTTCATGTTTTGGAACAGTGAATAAAAACCAATGCGTTGGCATTTCAAAAGAATCGCCAAATATTAAGCCTTTGATTGTCAGTCAATAGCGAAATGCTTTAATCCATTGGAGCAAATCGTCATATTTCATATCCCCTTTCGCCACTGCCAAACCCGTTCGCACAACTTCGTCATTGGAGCAGGACATGTGGATGCCGACGCCTTCCAAAAAAGAGAGCAACGCATACATGCCGATGCGCTTGTTCCCATCGACAAAGGCGTGATTACAAATCAGAGCATAACCCAATCTTGCTGCTTTTTCCTCCTTTGATGGGTATAGTTCTTGTCCATCAAAGGTGGCAAATGCACTTTCCAGCGCGCTGTCAAGTATACCAAAATCGCGCACATCAGCGGCGCCGCCTGTTTCGGCAATAATGAGCTGGTGCCATAAAAGTACTTTTTCCCGGCTCAAATGAATCATTTGGCCAATTCCTCAAAAGCAGGCTTAAAACGTTTGAAGATTCGAGCGGCAGCTACGTCGAGCTTTTCGTCGTCTGTCAAGTCGAAATATGAAGAACTGTCCATATCCACCAACAGATATTTGGGTCGGTTGTTTTTAAAAATGACTGCTTGACCATTGGCGTCAGCAATACGGGTCACGCGAGAAAAGTTTTGATTGGCCTCAGAAACAGAAACGATCGTATTTGTATCTATCGTCATATAAATCCCTCCATTGACATTATAGCATGGAAGTAGGTAAAAATCAACCTATTCCTGAAAATGTATGCCGAGTCTGAAAGAGAAAACCAACATCTTACCCTTCCACCAACCTGAATCTCAGCACCACCGGCTCGTGGTCGGAGTGGGCGAAGCCCTCCTCGATGGCCTCACAGGAGAGCACTTCGATGTTTTCCGAGGCCAGAAAGCCGTCCAGCGTGATGGTCACGGCGGTGGCGGGGTCGTAGGGCTCGCAGGCGTAGCGGCTGGTGCGGGCGTTTTCCGGGGCGTAAAGCGCGATGCCCTCGGGCAGAAGCTCGGTGGGGAAGGGCTGCGCCCAGGCGTAGTCCGCGCCGGAATCGCCGGGCAGGTCCTTGTTGAAATCGCCCCCGGCCAGGGCGTAGTTGCCCTGCGCGTACTCCGCCGCCATGTCGGCAAGCAGCAGCCGCGCCTGTTCGGTGGAAATGCTGCCGTCGCTGGTGTAGGCGGAGAGGTGCACGTTGTACAGGCACAGCGTCGCCCCGTTTGCAAGCGGCAGACGGCTGACGGTGTAGCAGCGGTCGAGGTCGGTAAGCCGCGTAAGGCCGCTTTCCAGCGGCAGGCTGCGGCGCACGGCTTCGTCCACGCGCGTCCCCGTCAGCGTGAGAATGCCGGACAGGGAGCGGCCGATGGGCTCGTGGAAGGGATAAAAGAGGTAGGGCGAATCGTAATTGACGGCGAAGCTGTTTGACATCTCCGGGAACGCTTCTACCAGCATGGCGCGCTCATCGACGTGCCAACTGCGGTCGGCGTCCACGTCCACTTCCTGCAAAAGCGCGAAGTCGGGATCCAGTTCGCGCACGCGCGCGGCCATGGCGGAGATGTTTTCCTCCACCGCCGCTTTGGAAAGGGCGCGGGCGTGCTCGCCGCCGTCCATGAAGAAGCTGAAATCGTCGGAATAGGCGCCAAAGCCGAGGTTCCACGTGAGCAGCGTGTATTCCCGCCCCGTTTCCACGGCCTCCACGGCGTTCTGCGCAACGTCCAGCGGCAGGTTGTCCTCGACGCGCTGCATGTTCAGAAGCACATAGGCCGCGTAGGCCAACAGCAGCACCAGCAGCGCGCCCACGATGGCGCCCAGCCCGATCAGCACTTTGCGCATGAACGTTCCCCCTCCCGGGCCACACATACTGCGTGCCCGCTGCTTTCAGCATACCATCTTCGCCCCCTCCCGTCAAGGCGTTCGCGCCCGCGCGGCGACATTTTGCCCTCGCAAACGCGGTTTTTGGCCGCGAGCTGTTTCCAAACCCTCCGCGCTGTGGTACAATAAGAACATGGGGGAAACTCCCCGCAAGGAGGAAAACCATGTACTGGCCTTTTTTCTATGACTGGACATATATACTGCTGATCCCGGCGCTGATCCTCTCCATGTGGGCGCAGTTCCGCGTTTCCAGCACGTTCAGCCGCTTCAGCAAGGTGCGCGCTTCCTCGGGCATGACCGCCACGCAGATGGCCGAACAGCTTCTGCACGCCGAGGGCGTCTACGACGTCTCCGTCGAGCGCACGCGCGGCAACCTCACCGACCACTACGACCCGAAGAACATGGTGCTGCGCCTCTCGGACTCCACGGCCAACTCCACTTCCGTGGCGGCGCTGGGCGTGGCGGCGCACGAGGCCGGGCACGTGCTCCAGCACCGCGACGGCTACGCGCCCCTGATGCTGCGCACGGCGGCGGTGCCGGTGGTCAACATCGGCTCCAACCTCTCCTGGCCGCTGTTCCTCGTCGGCCTGATCTTCTCCTGGGAACCGCTGCTCTACGCGGGCATCGCCCTGTTCGCGCTGGCAGTGCTCTTCGCCCTCATCACCCTGCCGGTGGAGTTCAACGCCTCCAAACGCGCCCTCGCGGCGCTGGAGACAAACGGCTACCTCCAGCCCGGCGAGGAGATGCGCGGCGCGAAAAAGGTGCTCTCCGCCGCGGCCATGACCTACGTGGCCAGCGCCTTCATGGCCATCATGCAGCTTTTGCGCCTGCTGGCCATCGCCGGCTCCCGTCGCGACGACTGACGAAGCGGTAAAAAATGAACATTTTCCGCGAGATAACGACAAATGTCCGCAAAACAGGCGCGACTTAACATGGTCGCGCTTGTCTTGTGCCCGCTTCATCGCGTAATATGGAGAAAACGAATCACAAGGAGGCGCAAGCCATGCTGGAATACCCTGCCGTCAAGCAGTCTGACCCGGAAATTTATGCCGCCATGCAGCGCGAATTGGAGCGTCAGCAGACGCACATTGAACTGATCGCTTCGGAAAACTTCGTCAGCCCCGCCGTCATGGAGGCGATGGGTTCCCACCTGACGAACAAGTACGCCGAGGGCTATCCCGGCAAGCGCTACTATGGCGGCTGTCAGTTCGTCGACGAGGTCGAGGACCTGGCCCGCGAGCGCGCCAAGAAGCTCTTTGGCGCCGACCACGCCAACGTGCAGCCCCATTCCGGCGCGCAGGCCAACACCGCCGTGTATTTCGCCCTGCTGGAGCCGGGCGACACCGTGCTGGGCATGAGCCTTTCCAACGGCGGCCACCTCACCCACGGCAGCCCCGTCAACCTCTCCGGCAAGTACTTCCACTTCGTGGCCTACAACCTCGATGAAAAGACCGAGCGCATCGACTACGACGAGGTGCGCCGCCTCGCCCTCGAGCACAAGCCGAAACTGATCGTCGCCGGCGCCAGCGCCTACGCCCGCGCCATCGACTTTGCCAAGTTCCGCGAGATCGCCGATGAAGTGGGCGCGCTGCTGATGGTGGACATGGCCCACATCGCCGGCCTCGTGGCCGCGGGCGAGCACATGAGCCCCGTGCCCTATGCCGACGTGGTCACCACCACCACCCACAAGACGCTGCGCGGCCCCCGCGGCGGCCTCATCCTCTGCCGCGAGCAGTACGCCAAGGCCATCGACAAGGCCATCTTCCCCGGCACGCAGGGCGGCCCGCTGGAGCACATCATCGCCGCCAAGGCCGTCTGCTTCAAGGAGGCTATGGAGGAGGGCTTCGCCGCCTACCAGCACCAGATCGTCCTGAACGCCGCCGCCATGGCCGAACAGCTTATAAAGCGCGGCGTGCGCCTCGTTTCCGGCGGCACGGACAACCACCTGATGCTCATTGACCTGGTCGATACCGAGATGACCGGCAAGGAGCTGGAACGCCTGCTGGGCGAGGCCAATATCACCGCCAACAAGAACACCGTGCCGCGCGAGACGCGCTCGCCCTTCGTCACCAGCGGCCTGCGCGTGGGCACCCCCGCCGTCACCACCCGCGGCATGAAGGAGCCGGAGATGGTGAAGATCGCCGACATGATCGCCGACATCATCGAAAAGGGCGAGGCCGCCGTGGAAGACGTGCGCGCCCGCGCTCTGGAACTGTGCAAGGCCTTCCCGCTCTATGGATAAGCTGGAAGCGCTCTTTGCCGCGCAGGCGGCGTTCAACGCCTCCATCAACAAAACGCGCCATCTCGAAGACGTGACGGATGACGAATGGGTGCAGAAGTTCGCCCTCGCCCTCATCGTCGAGGCCGGCGAACTGCTGGACGCCGCCCACTTCCAGTGGTGGAAAAACCCGCGGCCCATCGACCGCGAACACTTAAAGGAAGAGGCCGTGGACGTGTTCCACTTCGCCGTCAGCGTCGCCCTTGCCGCCGGCATGGACGCGCAGGAGTTGTTCGAGCGCTACCAGGCCAAAAACCGGGAAAACATCGCCCGCCAGCAGGGCCTGTCCAGCAAGCCCGGCTACGATGTACACGAATTGGAGCCATAAAACAAGCGCCCCCGTCGCCGATGGGGGCGCTCCTGTACAAGAACGGGGTCGCCTGCGAAAACGCCGGGCAGCCCCGTTTTCCACGCCTATTTCTTTCGCCGCCTGCGGATGGCGGTGCCCACTGCCGCGCCGAGGGCGATGGCCGCGCCGACGGCGAGCAGGCTCACGGCGATGGCGGAGGAGCCGGAGAGCATCGTCAAAAGCATCAGCGCCGCCACGCCCAGCAGCAGGATGGGGAAGATGAGCCCCCAGAAGGCCCGCCGGCCGAAAAGCAGGCGCAGAAGGCCGCTTTTGCAGGCGGCGGTATCGAAGTCTAAGACCACGATGCCGCTCTCATGGAGGGTGAACAGCAGCGCCAGCGCCACGCCCGCGCAGAAGCCAAAGCCCGCGCTGATGGCGGCGTTGCGGTTGGAAAATATGTAGCCCACGATGCCGGCGAGCAGCGTGAAGAGCACAAAGCGGAAGGCCATCGCCCGCAGGAATTCTCCCTCCGTGCGGTAGTGTACTTTCGGCACCACGCGATGTCCCTGCCCGCTCGCTTCCGGCGCGCCGCCGCCCGAACTGCCGCCGCCTGACGCGCCGCCGCCCGAAGCGGCGTTCCCGCCCGCGGACGCGGGGGAACCGCCCGCCGCCGCGCCCGGCTTTAAAAGCAGCAACAGCGCCGCCGCGCCCTGTTCGCGCGCGCCGCCCAGCACCTGCCCCACGCAGCGGTCGAGCCCGGCGGAAGCGCCTGCCGGCGTAGTATAGACCTTGCCGTCCGCCGCCGCGTGGCCGACGCAGTGGCCGAGTCCGGCGGAAAAGCTGCGGGGAACGTCGTAGATGTTGCCGTCGCTGGCGATGTGACCGACGCAGTTGCCGGCAGCCTCGCCAAAGCCCTTTGCCGTGGCATAGACGTTGCCGTCGTCGGCGATGTGGCCCACGCAGCGGCGCAGATCTTCCGCACCCGCCTCGCTGTTCCGGGAATTGTAGATATTGCCATCGTCGGCGATGTGGCCGACGATCTGTGTGTAATGGGTGGAAGTCGGGGAACCGTAGATCTCGCAGCGCATGGCGCGCGCCTCCTGACGGATGGATTGGTGGCAGGCACCTGACACAATGTTTATTATACGGTAAATGGGGGAAAAGTCAAGCGAATCGCTTTCGCGCGCCTCAGCCAAAATCGTGCCGGTCGCCGCAGTCCACGCCCAGTTCTTCCAAGACCAATACGATCTTTTCCACGCATTGAAAATCGTCCAACGCGTTGTCGGCGAGTATGTCGCGGATACGCGCCAACGCGCGCGCGTGTTCGTCCATCATGCCCTCCAGAGAGGGCTTTTCTTCTGTTCCCCAAAGCAGATGCGCAAGGCGTTGCGTCAGAAAGTCCATGGCCATCACCTCACGTATATTTTAGACTGAAACTGTCTAAGATGTCAATGGCTCCGAGCCGGCTTTTATGATGTCCTTGAGGTGTTTTTCTTGTACTATCGCCGCATCCGCGACCTGCGGGAAGACAGCGACCTGACGCAGACGCAGATCGCGCAGGCCATCAACGTCACGCAGCGCTCGTATTCCTATTATGAAACAGGCACGCACATGATCCCGCCGTGGGTGCTGAGCGCCCTCGCGGACTTTCACCATACCAGCGTGGACTATCTCCTTGGCCGCACCAACGTGCGCGCCCCGTATCCCCCGCCGCGTCGCTGAACGGGTGGGGCCTTTTTTTTGCCCGCCTCCTCTTTTCTTAAACTGCGCGTGCTATAATGGGGCATACGTTTCGGGAAAGGCGGCGGTTTCTATGGATACGCGCGGGGCGCTCGAGGCAATGAGCCGCGAACAGCTCATCGAACTTCTGGACATCTACGCCAGGAACTGGCTGGCCATGGACGGCGTGTGGTTCCAGTCCGTGGAGGAAAAAGAGGGCATGGACGCGGCCATGTTCCACGACGCGCGGGCGTGGGAGCGCTTTACCGTCATCGAGGCGCGCCGCATCAGGCAGTTTTTGCGCCTTCCCGAGCATCCCGGCCTCGAAGGGCTGGAAAAGGCGCTGGCGCTGCGCTTTTACGGCCGCCTCAACCGCTCGCGCTGCGACTATGTGGACGGCAAGCTCATCTACACCATGGAGGTCTGCCGCGTACAGGCGGCGCGCGAACGCAAGGGCATGCCCTTCCACCCCTGCAAGGGCGTGGGCGTCATCGAATACGGCGGCTTCGCCCGCGAGATCGACAGCCGCATACAGTGCGAGTGCCTGAGCTGCTATCCCGAGGTCACGGACGATACCTGCAGCTGCAAGTGGGCCTTCTCCATCCCCGAATAGAGGAAACGACCATGCGAAAGACATACGTCACGCGGATGCCGGACAAGGCGGGCGCGTTTTTGCTCGCCAGCCGCATCATCGCCGCCTGCGGGGGCAACATCGCCCGCGTCAACTATAACCGCGCCGTGGACACGCACACGCTGTTCATCGAAGTGTCCGCCACCGCCGCGCAGCATGCGGAGATCGCCCGCCAGCTCTCCGAGTGCGGCTATCTGACCGAGCTCGAGGACGGCAAGCGCATCCTCATGATCGTGCTTACACTGAGCGACCATCCCGGCGCGGTGACGCCGGTGCTGGAAGTGCTCAGCCGCCACAGTGTCAACATCTCCTATATCAGCTCGCAGGAGAACGGCACCGGCGTGCAGCACTTCAAGATGGGTCTGCTCATCGAGAACACCGGCGAGATCAAGCGCCTCATCGACGAGATTTCCCGCGTCTGCGAGATCAGCATACTCAACTACGAGGTGACCGACCGCCTGCTCGACGGCACGGTGTTTTACATCACCTTCGCCAACGAGATGCGCGAGATCCTCTCGCTTTCGCAGGCGCAGACCAACGCCGTGCTCATACAGGCCAACAAGCTCATGCAGCTGCTCGACGAGCAGGACAAGCCGGCGCTGCAGACGTTCGATTACATCCGCCGCTTCGCCCAGTTCGTGGTCGAGCACCGCGGCGCGGCCTTCAACGCCCAGGTGAGCACGCTGCGGCTGGCTGACGGCCTGATTCTCACCGCCATCGAGCCGCCATGCGGCAGCAATACCTATGTGCTGGAATACCACGGCGAGCTTTTGTGCGTGGACAGCGGCTTTGCCTGTTACAGGGAGGAGATGCTGCGCCTGCTGGAAGGGCTGTTCCCGCGCTTTTCCCTGCGCCGCAAGGAGGCGTGGCTTACGCATGCGGACGTGGATCATGCTGGTCTTTTGTCTCTGTTTGACAGCGTTTACATGAGCCAAAATTGCTATGACAACTTCGCCCTCGAACGGCGCGGCGCGGCGAACTTCCGCGAGCAGAATCCCCTGCACGCGCCGTACTGCGTACTGAGCAAGGTCATTTCCGATTACGAGCCGCCGGAGCTTTCGCGCTGCGCGGTCGTGGGGGCAAAGCGCGACGACGCGCCGCTTTCCCACATCGGTTCCCGCGCGTTCGGGGCGTGGACGTTCGACTTTTACGAGGGGAACGGCGGGCATGTCAGGGGCGAGACGGTGATCGTCTGCGAAAAGCTGCGGCTTTTGTTCAGCGGCGATATCTACGTAAACATCAAGGGCTATTCCCCGGATCAGCAGGAATTCAACCGCCTGGCGCCCTTTTTGATGACCGGCGTGGATTCCGACCCCGCCAGGGCGCGGGAGAGCCGCGCGTTGCTCACGCAGACCTACGCCGGCTACCTCTGTTGCCCCGGTCATGGTCGGCCGGCGGTGCCGGCAGTGCCGGCGGCCGGCGCTACCGCGAATACGTGGCGAACGTCCGCCCCATGAGCAGGGGGCGGGCGTTCTGCGTTCCATTCCGTTTGGAACGGGGGGAGGGAACAGACGGCGGCAAGCCCACGAGCCGGGGCTTGCCGCCTGAGGTGCCGGCAGTGCCGGCGGCCGGAGCTGCCGCGGATACGTGGCGAACGCCCGCCCCATGAGCAGGGGGCGGGCGTTCTGCGTTTCATTCCGTTTGGAACGGGGGAAGGAACAGACGGCGGCAAGCCCACGAGCAGGAGCTTGCCGCCTGAGGTGCCGGCAGTGCCGGCGGCCGGCGCTGCCGCGGATACGTGGCGAACGCCCGCCCCACGAGCAGGGGGTGGGCGTTCTGCGTTTCACTTCGTTTGGAACGGGGGAAGAGATCGACGGCGGCAAGCCCACGAGCAGGGGCTTGCCGCCTGCGGTGCCGGCAGTGCCGGCGGCCTAGGGCTTGGGGATGGAGACGCCGTCGGTGTTGAAGATCAGCTTGAGCGTGTCGGTGCCGATTTCAGGGTCGCCCGCGGTGGGATCGACCAGCGCCAGCGTGCCGCCCGAGGCGTATTGCTCGTTGACGTAGGTCTGGAACGCCAGCACGGCATTGAGCGTCGCGTCGTCCAGCTGACCGCGCGCGGCGGCCCCGTCGCCGTCAAACGTCAGCCAGCCCCAGTCGGAAAGCCTGTTCTGCATCTGCTCGATCAGGGCAGGGTCGGAATTCCGCTTCAGCGGCGCGTCCCACGGGTTCTGCGCGGCGGGCGCTTCTGCGGCGGGCGCTTCCTCGACCGGCGCTTCCTCGACCGGCGCTTCCTCGACTGGCGCTTTCTCGACCGGCGCTTCTTCCACCGGCGCTTCCGTCGGATCAGGCGCGGCCTTGGCAAAGCGCAGCGTGGCGCTCTGGCCATCGTCCACGGTGCCGTTGACGGGGATGGCGGTGACGGTGACTTCATAGGTCACGCCGTCGGCGAGGTTGGAAAGCGATATACTGGTGCTGGAGTAGTCCACCTGGCCGTTGGCGAAGTCGGTGTTGCCATCGGTGATGCGCAGGAAGTAGGCCGCGACATCGCCGTCCGCGCTCCAGGAGATGGAGAAGTCGGAATCAACGTAGTATACGCCGTCCTGTTCCGCGCTGGGGTCGATGCTGATGACGGGCGCATCCACGACGCCGACCTGCGGCGCGGCCTTGGCAAAGCGCAGCGTGGCGCTCTGGCCATCGTCCACAGTGCCGTTGACGGGGATGGCGGTGACGGTGACCTCATAGGTCACGCCGTCGGCGAGGTTGGAAAGCGATATACTGGTGCTGGAGTAGTCCACCTGGCCGTTGGCGAAGTCGGTGTTGCCATCGGTGATGCGCAGGAAGTAGGCCGCGACATCGCCGTCCGCGCTCCAGGAGATGGAGAAGTCGGAATCAACGTAGTATACGCCGTCCTGTTCCGCGCTGGGGTCGATGCTGATGACGGGCGCATCCACGACGCCGACCTGCGGCGCGGCCTTGGCAAAGCGCAGCGTGGCGCTCTGGCCATCGTCCACGGTGCCGTTGACGGGGATGGCGGTGACGGTGACCTCATAGGTCACGCCGTCGGCGAGGTTGGAAAGCGGTATACTGGTGCTGGAGTAGTCCACCTGGCCGTTGGCGAAGTCGGTGTTGCCATCGGTGATGCGCAGGAAGTAGGCCGCGACATCGCCGTCCGCGCTCCAGGAGATGGAGAAGTCGGAATCAACGTAGTATACGCCGTCCTGTTCCGCGCTGGGGTCGATGCTGATGACGGGCGCATCCACGACGCCGACCTGCGGCGCGGCCTTGGCAAAGCGCAGCGTGGCGCTCTGGCCATCGTCCACGGTGCCGTTGACAGGGATGGCGGTGACGGTGACTTCATAGGTCACGCCGTCGGCGAGGTTGGAAAGCGGTATACTGGTGCTGGAGTAGTCCACCTGGCCGTTGGCGAAGTCGGTGTTGCCATCGGTGATGCGCAGGAAGTAGGCCGCGACATCGCCGCCGGCGCTCCAGGAGATGGCGAAGTCGGAATCGACGTAGTATACGCCGTCCTGTTCCGCGCTGGGGTCGATGCTGATGACGGGCGCATCCACGACGCCGATGGGCGCTTCAGTGGGCGCTTCGGTGGGTGCTTCGGTGGGAGCCTCTGTAGGCGTCTCTGTGGGAGCCTCTGTGGGAGCCTCGGTAGGCGCCTCGGTGGGCGCCTCGGTGGGCGCCTCGGTGGGCGCCTCGGTGGGCGCCTCGGTGGGCGCCTCGGTGGGTGCTTCGGTGGGCGCCTCGGTCGGCGCTTCGGTCGGCTGCGCCGGCTCGAGGGCGAAGCGCACGTCCGTGGACTTGCCGTCCTCTACGTCGCCGTTTACCGGCACGGCAGTGACGCGCAGCGTGTAGACTTCGCCTTCGCGCATGGCGCGCGTGCCCAGCGTGGTGGCGGTGGCGGTGAATTCCTGGGAGGCCAGCACCTGGCCCATGCCGTCGAATACCTGCACCAGATAGTGGTCCACGTCGCCGCCGGCGTTCCAGCCGACGTTCAGCGTCCCGGCGCGGACGTAGTGGATCATATCGACGCTGACGCTCTCCACCGGCTCGATGGACACGGTGGGGATACCGACCTCACCGGGCGCGGGCGTGGGCGTCGGCGTGGGGGCGACGGTGGGCGTCGGGGTCGGCGTGCCCCTGAGGGCGAACTGCAGGTGCGTCCAGCGGGCGTTGTCCACCGTGCCGTTTTCGGGGATCGCGCCCACGGAGATGGTGTAGAGCACGCCCTCCTCCAGCGAGGCCAGCGAGAGATTGCCGCTGGTGTTGGTTACCTGCTGGGAGACGATGGTGTTGCCGGCGCTGTCGGCCACGCGCACATAGTAGGCGGCCACGTCGCCGTCGGCGCTCCAGGTGAAGTTCACCCGTCCCGCCGCGCGGTCGAGATAGTAGACGCCGCCGGAGATGGAATCCACGGGCGAAATGCCGATCTGCGGCGCGCCGACGTCGCCCGGCGCGGGCGTGGGCGTGGCGGTGGGCACGGGCGTGGGCGTGGGCGCGATATAGGCGGGCGCGCGGTCGGAGAAGAGCAGCTGCTGCGTCTCCACCGTGGCTACGCCGGTCACATCCAGGCCCGCCGTATACTGGAACAGCTCCACGGCCGCCCTGGTGATGGAACCGAAGTTGCCGGTGATGTTGGCGTCGTAGTAGTTGAGTTCGCGCAGGCGGCGCTGCAGGTTGGCCACGCGGCTGTTGGAATCGCCGCGCTGCAGGGTGATATAGCCGCTGTATTCCGGCGCGCCGGCGGAGAAGAGGCGGTCCTGCAAAGACGCGGTGGCCGTGCCTGTCTGCCGCAGACCCAGCTCGGCCTGCAGGCGGCGGACGGCGGCGACGGTGGCGTTGTTATAGGTGCTGCCGGGCGTGCCCTCCAGGTAGTACAGCGCCTTGAGCCGCTCGTTCAGTTCGCGCACGCGGTAGCCGGTGTCGCCCTTTTCCAGGTAGATATAGCTGGCGCAGTGGCGCGCGTTCGAGGCGTAGAGCCTCTGCAGCGTCTCGCGGGTGGCGTCCCCGTCGCCGGAGAGGCCGTTTTCCTCCTGGAACAGCGCCACGGCTTCCTCCGTGCGTTCGCCATAGATGCCGTCCGCGCTGTCGGCAAGATAGCCCAGGTCGCGCAGGCGGTTTTGCATGTTGGTCACGCGCAGGCCGGTGTTGCCGCGGCTGAGCGCCTTATAGGGATCGTAGGCGGGGAGGTTTTCGTTAAACAGTACGTCCTGCAATTCCGGCGAGGCCACGCCGTTGACCGCGAAGCCGCGGCTGGCAAGATCGGTCTGCAAAAGGCGCACGGCGTACTGCGTGTTGGGGCCGAAGATGCCGTCCGCGTCGTCGTCGAGGTAGCCCAGCTCGATCAGGCGCTGTTGCAGGTCGCGCACAGCCTCGCCGCGGCTGCCGCGCGAGAGCGTGCCGTATTCCTCCTGCGGCTTGAGCACATCGGCGCTGGTCGGTTCGCCCGCGACTTCCCAGGAAGCGGCCAACACGGCGACGGAGCGCGCTTCTTCCGCCGGGGCGGGGGCGTCGTCGCCGAAGTTGAAGGTGGGCACTTCGCTGCCCGTCGAGCTCCCGGCGCTCCCGGCCTCCAGGTCCTCGGGGGCGAACACGGCGTAGAGGTTCACAAGGCCGCTCATGGCCTCCAGCCGCAGGCCGGAAAGCGTGTAGCCGTCCTCGGCGAGCGCTTCGAGGTCGCAGCCGTTGAAGGCGGACAGTTCGCCCGTCTCCAGGTCGACGCGGTAGGTCTCGCCCGTGGTCGCGTCAAGCAGGAAGATGCCTTCCGCGCTGGCGGCGAGCTGCGTAACGCCCGCGCTCAGCGAGGCGAGCATGCGCCAGGACATGGACTCGGGATCGAATTCCTTCAGGCGGCTCTGGCCGACGGTGGAGGTGATGTAATAGATCCTGCCGTTCAGGGCGGCGAAGTCCTGCACGCCAAAATCAATAAATTCCACTTCGCCGGTGTCGAGCGCCTGCAGGGTCAAAAGGCTTTCCGCGCTCAGGCGCAAAAACGCCTCGTCCGTATAGGCCGTGGCGGCGGGCACGTCGCCGGTGTATTCGGCAAACGCCCCGGCGCGGTGGTTATACAAAAGCGCGCCCTGCCCCGCGTCCAGCACGGCGACCACGCCTTCGGGCAACAGGTGCAAACTGGCGATGTTGCCGCTGGCCGTGGCCACCTGCGTGGCGGTGGCCTGCGCGTCCGCGCCGATCTCCAGGCGCATCAGCGCCGTCTGGTCGAGGGCGGAGACAAAGTAGAGCGTGTCGCCCGTCACCGCGCAGGCGCGCAATACGTTGTCCGCCAGCGCCGCCTCGCTCAGGTCGGCAAGGTCGAGCCGCATCAGCGTGCCGCCGAGGTCGTCCATTTCCTCGCCGGCCAAGTAGAGCACTTCTTCCTCGTCCACATGGACGATCTGCGCGGCGTGGTTTATGGTCATCGAGCCGTCATAGCCGGTCAGGTACAGGCCGCCCCGGCCGTCCACATAGGCGCCGATGCCGTCCGCGCCTCCCGTCAGCGCCGCTTCGCCGCCCGTATAGAGCGTGGGCGCGGCGGCTTCCAAAGAAGCCCCCTGTCCCGTCAGGTCCCACGATGTGGCCATGGCCGGGACGCACAGCATCAGGCACAGCGCCAATGCCAGGGCGCGCGCAAGTGCTTTCCGTTTCATACAGTTCCCCTCCGTTTCGGAATTGGTTTGTCCTTTAGACGCAGGGATTTTGGCAGCGGTTCCGCATTTTGGCGTTTTTGCCCTGCCATGTTTTGCCAAAATGATTTCATCCCGTGTTCGCTTGCATTTTCGAACAGATGTGCTATAATAGCAATAGAACATATGTTCGATAGGGGGCTTTTTCATGCGTACCATACTGCACAGCGACCTGAATAATTTCTATGCCGGCGTGGAGTGTTTAAAAGACCCGGCGCTGAAAAACGTGCCCATGGCGGTGTGTGGCGACCCGGCGGCGCGCCACGGCATCATACTTTCCAAAAACGGGCTGGCCAAGGCCGCGGGGGTCAGGACGGCGGAGGCCATCTGGCAGGCGAAGGAGAAATGCCCGGGCCTGGTGCTGGTGGGCACGGATTTTCCCGCCTATTTGCGCTACGCGGAGAAGATGCGGCGCATCTACGCCGATTTTTCCGACCGCGTGGAGCCGTTCGGGCTGGACGAGGCCTGGCTGGACGTGAGCGACGTGGGCGCGGACGGCAAAACGGTCGCCGACGAGATCCGCGCGCGGGCAAAGAAGGAGCTGGGGCTGACCGTGTCGGTAGGCGTGTCGTTTTGCAAAGTGTTCGCCAAGCTGGGCAGCGACCTGAAAAAGCCGGACGCCACCACCTGCGTGACGGTGGAGAACTTCCGAAAGGTCGTCTGGCCGCTGCCGGCGCGCGACCTGCTCTATGTGGGACCGTCCACCGAGCGGCGGCTGCGCGAGCGCAATATACGCACCATCGGCGACATCGCCCAGCGCCGCCCGGAGCTGCTGCGCGCCATGCTGGGCAAGCACGGCGAAACGCTGTGGACGTATGCCAACGGCCTGGAATGCGAGGCGGTATCGCCCCTGGGCGCGGAGGCGATGATCAAATCCGTGGGCAACAGCGTCACCCCCGCGCGCGACCTTGTCAGCGACCAGGACGCGCGTGAGATCTTCGCCGTGCTCAGTCAGTGCGTGGGCGAGCGGCTCTTGCGCCGCGGCCTGATGGGGCGCGTGGTGGCCATCTCCATCCGCGACAGCGGCCTTAAGACCATCACCGCGCAAAGGACGCTCGCCGCGCCCACCGCCCTTTCCGGCGAAATCGCCCGCGCCGCCATGGCGCTGTTCCGGGAGCACTGGGACTGGGCAAAGGCCGTGCGCAGCCTCGGCGTGTGTGTGGGCGGCCTCTGCCCGCAGGGCGCGCCGGAACAGACGAGCATCTTCGGCGACGGCGGACGGGAGCGCGCCCTTGCCCTCGAACGCGCCCTGCTCGGCCTGCGCCGCCGCTATGGCCACGATTGCGTGCGCCGCGCCATGCTGCTCAAAAGCGACTTTGGCCATCTGCGCCCCAACGACGACCTGCCCGCCTTCGTGCGGCAGGGGCGGCAGGCGGAACCTCCCCTGCCGTTCTAAAAAGGGCGTTCAAACCACTATATGCCGATTTTGCGGTATTTTCAGCGCGCATCATCCATAAATCCATCTATTTTTCGCGCAATAAAGCGCCTTGCATCCACTTTTTATGCACCCCTTGACAGCGCCCCTTTCCTGTGGTATTCTACAATCGTAGATTCTACAAATATAGAAAGAAGGGGTTCCCATGCGCAAACTGCCGGAGGCGGAGTTGAAAGTAATGGCGGCGCTGTGGGACGCGGGCGGCGAGGCCGGCAGCGAGGAACTGCTCTGCGCCGTGGACGAGCCGTGGAGCCGCACCACGCTTCTGACCCTCCTAAAGCGCCTCGAATCGCGCGGCTTCGTCACCGCCGCGCGCGAGGGGCGCGTCAACCGCTACCGCGCCGCCGTCGCGCGCGAAGCCTATCTCGAAACCGAGGGCGAAAGCCTGCTCGGCCGCCTCTGCAACCACTCCATCCGCGAATTTGTCCGCGCCATGTACGATGGCGAGCGCATCTCCCCGGAGGAATTGGAGGATTTGCGCCGCTACATCGACGAGGTGGCGGGGAAATAGACGCGCCGGACAACGCCGCTGAAAATGTATCGGAGGGGAGAAGTCATGTCCCTTTCAGGCTTTTTCGCTTCCTTTTGCCGCGCATATTTGCCGTGGAATGTCGCCCTCGCCGCCTACGGCCTTTTCCTCTGCCTGACGGGGCGCTTCTGGCAGCGCAACACCTCGCCCCTGCTGCGCCGCGTGGGCCACGGGGTCGCCATCCATTGTTCGCTGTTGCCGCCGCTGCTGCCCATCTCGTGGATCCTTGCGGAGCGATTCCCGCGCGCGTATGCGGAGATGACCATCTGGCAGACGGTGGACGCGGACGGCAGCTTGACCGCCGTGACCCTGTCCCGACAGGACGAAAGGACATTGACCCTCAAATAGCGCCGCCCGCGCGGCGTGTATATACCCCCGCGGCGGACGGCCAAGGGGAAGGCGGCGGGGGAGGGAAGCGCCGCCGGGGAGCCGCCCGCCGCGGGGAGCCGGAAGGCCACCCGCGCGGAAAAGTGCAGGAAGGGAGGACATGCCGTGAACAACTTTTTCGCCGCCTCGCTGGGCGCGTGCCTGGGCATCGGCCTGCTGCTGCTTGCTTACCGCAAGTGCGAGCGCCGGCTCGATTCCGGCGCGTGGAGCTGGATATTCGGCTTCTCTGTCTGGGAATTGCTCCTCTACGTGGCCTTTCATGTGTTTCCGGACCTGCTCTTTGGCCATGGCGACCCTTCCTACGGCCTTATCCACATAGGCTTTCCCGTCAACCCCCGCCCGCGCCTGCGGGAACTGGCGGCGGGGTGGCGGCCTGGGCCGCTGGAAATCTTCGTCTGGGTCTGGCTGACCGGCTTCGTCCTCTGCCTGCTCGGACAACTGGCGAGCCTGCTGCGCTTCTGGCGGCGCGTGGACAAGGAGAGCCACCCGGCGTCGGAGCGCGTCCAACGGGCGCTGATGGACGCCAGCCGCGCGCTCAAGGACGGCGTGCTCAGCGAAAGGGCCTTCGAAGACGGCGCGCGCGAGGTGGTGGTGATGCCCAGCCTTTCCGGGCCGGTGAGCCTGGTGCTCGGCGTGCGCCTGCTGATGCTCGACCGCGAGGATTACGACGATGAGACATTGGACGCCATCCTCCGTCACGAACTGGTACACGTCTACGGCCAAAACACCTCCATGCGGCGCTTGTCGTGGTTCGTGCTGGGGGCGCTTTTCTGGTTCGTGCCGACGATGTGGCTGCTGCGCCGCGAGGCGCGCGTGCGCGAGGAATACACCTGCGACCGCGAGGCCAACCTTGGCCGCACGATGGAGGAGCGCCGCGTCTATGCCGCCGCCATGGCTTCCCTGGCCGCGCCACGGCGGCGCGAGGCGTTCGGCACGGCGAACATGGCCTGCGGCGAGGCGACGCTGCGCCGCCGCGTGGAGGCGCTCTTTCGCGCGGAACCGGCGCTGCGCTGGTGGCAAAAGGCGCTGCGCCGCCTTCTGGCGTTCGCCGTGCCCGCCTGCGTGCTGCTCGCTTCGCTGGCGCTGTTCTCTGGCCCGGCCTATTACGCCATCGACGAGGGAAACCTTCTCAACTTCGTCGGCCACGACATACTCTTTGAGCTAAGCGAGGGCATGCACCCGGACAGCTTCCCCACCCTGCGGGGCGATGATTACAGCTTCTACCGCTTGGAGACAAAGACGCCGCCCTACGGCGCGGCGGCGGTCTACAACGCTTTTGGCGACATCTACCTTTCCTTTCCCGACGCCCCCGCCGCCGCGGACGCGGCCTGCGCGCAACTGGCCGCGCGGCTGGACAGGTTTCTCGGCGCGCGCGAGGAAGCCGGGGAGGTCGAATTCCGCATCGAGGACGCCGCCCTGCGCGTCATGCTGGAGATGCCGCCGGACGCCCCCGCCCCGCGCCGGGAAGTCCTCGGCACGTGGCGCGGCACGGCCGCCCCATCCGAACAAATCCTTGGCTTCTGGCGCGGCGAGGCCAAGGGCACAGCCGCCATCACCCTCGCCCGCATAGAGGGCGAAAACGGCGCGGTGGTCGCGCTTTTGTGGGGAAGGGAGATCGGGGAACGGTCGCTTCCCTTCGATATCGACGTTTTTATCATAAGCACGACGCCGCAAAACGACAGCGCCCCTTCCGGCACGGAATCATGTGCCGAACGGGGCGCTCATCGCGCTTATTCTGTGAACCGTATGCAATGCACCTGCGGCGGCGCGCCCACGCGCAGCGTCACCCGGCTCATGCCGATGCCGCTAGAGACGATCGTCCTCACCCCGCCCAGCGTGCATTCGCCGCTGATCCAGGCGTGGCTGAAAGGCTCGAAGAAGAACGTGTAGGGCGATATGCCCAGCACGCAGCACTGCCCGCCGTGCGTGTGGCCGCAGAGCTGCAGATCGGGCCGCGCGCCCGCGCCAAAGCCGTAGGCAAGGGGGTAGTGGGCGAGCAGCACGCGCGTGCTCGCTCCGTCATGGGGAAAGATAGCCTCCGGGCGGGGATGGCCGTGCTTGCGCTCGTCCACGCCGCCCAGCCGCAGCCCTTCCAGAAACACGCTCTCGTTGACAAGCAGGCGCGCGTGCGGCGAGATCGAGCGCGCAAAGCCGGGCAATTCGCGGTCGTTGTTGCCCAGGCAGGCGAACACGCCCAGGGGCGGGGAGAGCAGGGGGAAAAAGCGCAAAAGGCGCGCAAGGCTTTCCACGTCCTCGGCAAGGTCGCCGCCGATGCAGACGACGTCCGCCTGCATTGCCGCCACGCGGGCAAAAAGCGCCTCCATGGCCGCGTCTGAAAAGCGCGGCGAGGCGTGTATATCGCTGAAAAAGGCCAGTTTCATGCCCGCGAGCGCGGGGCAGGGGAAATCGTGGGAAACGGTCTCCACGCCCTCGCCGGGCGTGGTGGAAAAAAAGCGGCGCGGCGCGGTGAAGAAACGTCCCATTACTTCACCAGCAGCGCCGCGCCGATCATGCTGGCGTTGTCGCCCAGTTCCGCGGGCAAAAACTGCGCCGGGTAGCGGTATTCCATCTGCGAATAGCGGCGGTAGGCGGCGATGACGCGGGAAATGAAGCGCTCGCCCAGTTTCATCACGCCGCCGCCGTAGACGAATATGTTGATGTCAAAGATCTGATACAGCGACTGGAACATGCGCCCCAGGTATTCCGCCCCGCGCTCCACCACCTCGATGGCCAGCGGGTCGTCCTCATTGAGCGCCTTGCCCACGGCCACCATGTCGATGCGCGCCACGGTGCCGGCGTGGTCGAGTATGCGGCTCTCCGCGCCCTCCTGGATGCGCTCCATGGCGTACTTGGCCATGTTCAGCCCCGAGGAGATGGACTCCACGCAGCCGGACACGCCGCAGCCGCAGGGGTAGCCCGTGGAATCGGAGACAAACATGTGGCCGATCTCGCCGGCGCAGCCGTGGATGCCGCGGTAGAGGTCGCCGCCGAGGATCAGCCCGCCGCCCACGCCCGAGGCCACGGACACGTAGATCATGTCGCGGAAGCCGCGTCCCGCGCCCAGCCGGTGCTCGGCCAGCGCCGCGGCATTGGAATCGTTGTCCACGAATACCGGCAGGGAGAGCCGTTCCTCCAGCATGTCGCGCACGGGGGTATCGTTGAGCTGGTAGAGGTCGGCGGTCTCCAGGAGCACGCCGGCGGAAAAGTCTATGTGCGAGGGGAAGGCCGTGCCCACGCCGCGCACGTCCTCCAACGGCACGCCCGCGCCGCGCGCCAGTTCGCGCACATAGCCGTCGAGGGCGTCCATCATCTCCTGCGCGGTCAATTCCGCGTCGGTGGGGCGCTGGATCACGCGCACCAGCCGCATCTGTTCGTCAAACAGGCCGCAAAGCGTCTTTGAAGCGCCGATGTCCACGCCGATCACGTACTTTTTCATGCAGCTCCCTCCCATTTGTACTATTGTAGCCCAGTTTGGCAAAATATTCAACCAGAAATTTGCGGGAATGTCCGGGAAATGACGGAAAAATGCCTGGGGCGCGCCGTCGCCTTTGTGAAAAAAGGGCGGCAAAACGGCAAAGCCGCCGCCGGGCGGTTGACAGCCCCGCGCGTCGCCGCTATACTGGATGTGTGCCGCCCGCGGGCGGACTTGCGAAAAGGAGGGATTTGCCGATGAAGGCATTTAAGCGGATGCTCGCCCTTGTCCTGGCGCTGCTGCTGGGCGCGGCGGCGCTTGCGGAGGATATGACGCTGCCGGAGAAGGTCGCTGCGGCGGAGGAAGAAGTGCGCCAGTGGTACGGGGTCGGCGGCGCGGCCACGCAGGAGGACGCGCGCAGCGCCGTGGAATACCTGCTGGAGCGCGGCGAGGCGCTGTTTGCGAACGAGGGCGGCTGGACGGACGAGGAGGCCGTGGCGGTCTCCCAGGCGGTCGTGTATCTTGAACAGGCCTGCGCGCGCGTGGCGATCTCCGTGGCCAGCCCCGTGGTGCGCCTGTGCAGCGCGATGCGCACGGCGGTGGAACAGCTCTGCAAGCAGGGGCTCGCCTGGGAGGAGTCCGGCGTGGCCAGCTACGCCGTGGCCTTCGAGGCCGCGCGCGAGGAGCTGGAGGCGGATATGGACGCGAACATCGCCGCCCTCTGCGACCGCGCCGCCGCCCTCAAGGCCGGCCTTGAGCAGGTGGAGGCGGAGACGATGCAATGGATCCGGGAGCAGGGCGGCGTGGCGCAGGACGAGCTGGAGGAAGCCATCGCCTACCTGCGGGAGCACGCCGAAGAACTGGAAAAGGACATCTCCGAGGTCAGCGACGAGGTGGCCGAGGAACTGACGCGCGCCCTGGTGCGTGTGGAAGCGGCGCTGGACGCGGGCATGGATGAGGCCGGCGAATCCCTGGGCGACATGGCCGAGCAGGTGCGCAAGGGCGTGGACGCCCTCTGGAAGGAGGGCAAGACCTGGGCCGAGGCCGGCATGGACGAAACCAAGGCCGCCTACGAGGCCGCCAGCGAGGCTGTGCAGGAAGGCTGGCAGGAACTGACCGCCGCCATCGGCGAGCTGTTTTCCTGAGGCATTGCGAAGCAGGGCGCGCTTTCCGCGGGAAGTGGAAGTTGCGCCCTGTTTTTGCGCGTATTTCGCGCGTCAAAAGCCGATAAATGCTGGACAAAACCTGAAAACGGGGACGTTTGGCGCGGTTTTCACCATTCGGTGGGCGCGCGTCGCGGCGGCCGCCTACGGCCGCGCGGGCGCTCGCCCCATGTTGAAACCGCAGACGGCGCAGAAGCCGTCGGCGTTGCCCTCGTGCGCGCCATAGGCCTCTTCCAGCCGGTCGTCCGCGTAGTCGTTGCCATCGTCGACAAATTCCGCGCCGCAGTCCGCGCAGAGGATGACCGGGTGATAGGAAAGCGTCGTCCTGTGCCGCGCGTCATCGACGATCCCGGCCGTTTCCTCGTACAGCGACCAGCCGGCCACGGAAAAGTCCCTGTGCGCGCACACACGGGCCCGCGCGCCGCATCCGTCGCAGAAACCGTCGCAGTCGTGGTCCTCATGGGACGATTCCACCAGCTGGAAATCGAAGTATTTTCCCCGCCCCGCGCCGCAATCGCCGCATTCATACCACTCGTCGCCGCTGGCGAGGGCCACGTGCGTGCCGCTGCCGGTATCCACGGGCGTGGTCAGCGCCTCGACGCAGCGGCTTTTCAGCACCCAGTTTTCATGCGCGCAGTCCACCGCGTAGCCGCAGTCCGAGCAGGCCGTCCCGCCGCCGTATTCCTCGAACCAGTGTTCCTCCAGCCAGGTGTAGCCGGGGTCGAAGCGGGAGCAGCGCGCCGCCAGCGCGCCGCAATCCTCGCACCAGAGGCGCACATCAAGGCGCGCGCCGCGGCAGAGGTGCTGACGGCTGCTGTATGCCTCGCAGGCCGTCCGCCCGTCCCGGCCGGGGTCGCTCTCCACCCGCACGTTGGCGTGCCGGCAGGCGGCGCCGGCGGGGGCAAAGCCGCCGTCCTCATACCAGCCGCAGGCGCACAGGCCGTTTTCGTCGTATTCGTGCGGCTGCGTCTCGCACTGCACGCGGGCGGGCGTCGCCATGTCCGGGAGCCGTTCGCCGCATTTTGCGCAGCGGGGGGCGTAGACGCTCTCTGTATAGCGCTCGTGGCTGCCGGCGTCGAGGAAGATGTATTGTTCGCTCGTCGTCCAGTCGTCCTCCCCGCCGTTCCCGGCCGCCTCGTGCGCGCAGGCGCCGTCTTTGGGGAAGCCGCATTCGTCGCAGTAGAGGCCGTCGCGTTCAAATGCGTGCGCCTGCACCGCGCCGCGGACGTCCCCGGAGGATACGCCGGCCACGCCGCCGCAGTCCTGGCAGACGGTGGCGACGCCCGTGTGCTCGATGACCACATGTCCGCTTTCGTCGGATTCGAGCCAGGAATAGCGCTCCTCGATCGTTTCCGTGTGCGCGTGCGGGCAGACAAAGCCGCAATCCGTGCAGACGTATTCGCCGTTTACGGCCTTGTAATCGTGCGGCGCTGTGCGCGCTTCGCCCTGCGCGGGGACAGGCTCGCCCATCGCCGCGCCGCAGCGGGCGCAGAGCGCGGAGGTGATCAGCGTCTCCGTCACGGTGTGCGCGGAGGCGTCGCCCTCAATGGGCGTGCAGACGGGGTCGGCCGCCTCGGCCGCCGTGCCGCCGCCCGGGACGTGCGCTTCCGTCCAGGCCGCCCCCTCGCGGGCGTAGCTCTCCAAAGGGGCGTAGCACACGCCGCAGATCACGGTCACGCGCTCCGTCTGTGCGGCCGTGTGGCGCGCCCTGTCGCCCTCGATGGGTTCGTAGAGGCAGCCGGATACCTCGACGGCCTCCTCGCGCAGCGCCGCCGGGTGGGCGCACGCCTCGCCGCCCACGCCGGGGGATGGGTTTTTGCCCCCTTCGCCCAACGCTGCCGCGCCGCAGAGTATGGCGGGCAGAAGGGCGGCCAACAGCAGGGCCAGGAGCCTGCGTGCCAGGGATGTTTTCATCGCTTTCCCCTCTTTCGGGCGTTTATCACGCTTGTCTTGCAAATGTATGTCGAAATAATTACAATTATACAAATAAATCATAACAGATCGTGGGGGATATTTTGTTATGCGAATATTAAAAAACGAACGCATTGGCAAATTTTGGTAAATTTCGTGCGTTTTTACCGGCGAAGTTCGGGTGGGCGGCACAAAAAAGGGGCGCCGCCCCCGCGGGGGAAGCGCCCCGGACCCGCCGATTTTCCTCACGCCGGATCCGTGCCGCGCGCGTGCGGCCCTTCCCGGTCCACGCCCAGGGAGACGCGCACCGCCTCGGAGACCTTTTCCATGATCTCCGGCGGCAGCGAGCCGATGCGCTCGCGCAGGCGGCGTTTGTCCAGTGTGCGGATCTGTTCGGCGAGGATCACGCTGTCCTTCTGCAATCCCGTGTTGCCGGCGGGGACGGACACGTGGGTGGGCAGGCGCGCCTTGTTCACCTGCCCGGTGATGGCCAGCACGATCACAGTGGGGCTGTAACGGTTGCCCACGTCGTTCTGGATCACCAGCACCGGGCGGATGCCGCCCTGCTCCGAGCCCACCACGGGGTCGAGGCTGGCGCTGAACAGGTCCCCTCTCGAAATCATGGTCTCACGCTCCGCATACACTGTCTGCGGCATACTATGCGCGCGCGGCGCGTGCGGTGAGAGCGCGTATCCGCGCCCGGAAACGTCCATACAGCATCCCTCCCGCCGGCGCTACATCACCAGCGTGCCGTTTTCCTCGCTGATGAGTTCGAAAAGCTCCCGCTCCGCGCCGGTCTGCGCGTCGATATAGACCAGGTATTCCCCGCTTTCGTCAAACGCCTGTATCTCGTAGCAGAGGTATTCGTTGGCATTTTCGGGGATCACGCACAGCCGCGCTTCCTGCGCCGTCAGCCGCCCGCCGAGACGGGCAAGAGCCTCTTCCTCGGAAAGCGCGGGCAGCGTGAATTCGCGCTCCACGTGGTTGCGCAGGTAGCCGCCCGCCTCCAGGCCGATGACCGCCCCGTCGCGCAGCGAGACCTGCACCTTCACAAGGTCGGGGTAGAGCACCACGCCGTCCTGCACGGCGGCAAAGTTGACGGTGAGTATGCCCTCGTAGCGGCTGAAGTAGCTCTCGCGCATCTCCCCATAGCCGCGCGCGGCGAGGAAGGAACGCGCCGCCTCCACCGCCTGCTGCTCAGTAAGGGCGATTTCGGCCACGTCCTCGTTGGGCAGCATGTAGAGCACCTGCGCGCCCGCTTTCGTAACGCCTGCGGAAATGGAGTAGCCATTCGCTGTAACGGTGAACTCGTAACACTCCACGGGGATGCTGCTCTCGCCCTCCAGGCGCAATTCCGTCACCGCGTCCGCGCCCAAATAGGCGCGCAGCGCCCGTTCCGCCCCGGCCGCGTCCACGGCGGGAAGGCCGGCAAGGGCGCGGTATTCCGTCTGCCCGGCGGCGTCGGAGAAGGGGCCGTCGTACAAAAGCGCCGGGTAGGACACCGCCGGGTCGGTGAGCGGGTAGAGGCTCTCCTCGCCCGTCCCGCCCATGTCGCCGGCGAACACGTCCTCGCCCGCCTCATAGCGCGAAAGCAGCTGCCCCAGGCGCGCGGAGAGCCCGCCCGCCGATTCCGAGAGCGTGGAGATGGTCTCATAGTCCGCGTCGCTGATGGCCGCGCCGCCCGCCAGACGCCCGGCCAGCGAGGTGGCGAAGTCCCCGGCCTGGTTGACGAACTTGATCGTCGCCGACACCGCCTCCTCGCCCAGCGGCAGCTGCGACAAATCGTCCTGCGCGCCCTGCGCCTGGCGGGCGATCTCCGAAAGCAGCACCTGTTCCTGCTGGGCGCTGCCCGTCACCAGCAGCTTGCGCAGGTTGGTGGACATGCCCTCCATCAGTTCGCAGGTCTCGTAAAACGCCTTCTGGTACACGGCGCTGAGGCGCGCGTTCAAATCGCGCACGTCGGCGGCCTGTTTGAAGATGAGCACCGCCAGCGCCGCCAGCAGCGCGCAGGCGCCCACGAGCGCCGCGCGCAGGTAGTCCCGGTCCCGTGTGCGGGAAATCTGCATGCCTTTTCCCCCTTACACCGCGAAGTAGTGGTTGCCGATCACCGTCTTGACCGTGCGCGTGCGTATCCATTCGTCGTCGGTCTTGCGGGGATTGTAGTAGTAGAGGCAGCCGCCCGTGGGGTCCCAGCCGTTGAGGGCGTCCAGCGCCGCGCGGATGGCCGTGGAATCGGGCGTGTTGTTGATCGAGCCGTTGGAGACGCAGGAAAAGGCCCCGCTCTGGTAGATGACGCCGCTGATGGTGTTGGGGAAGGAGGCGCTCTCCACGCGATTCAGGACCACGGCGGCCACGGCCACCTGCCCCTTGTAGCTCTCCCCGCGCGCCTCGGCGTAGACCAGCTTGGAAAGCAGGCGGTGGTCGGCGGAGATGATCGTCGCCGAGGTGGACGAGGAGCCGGAGGAGGAGAGCGTCACGCCCAGCGCCGCCGCCGTGTCCGGCCCCACGCGGCCGTCCACCGCCAGGCCGTTTCGGCGCTGAAAGAGGATCACCGCGTCGCGGGTCTTTTCGCCGTATTTGCCGTCGGCTTCGCCGTCCAGGTAGTCGTACTGGATGAGGCGCTGCTGCACCTTGCGCACGTTCTCGCCCGAGGAACCGACCTCCAGCACCGTCGCCGCCTGCGTGCCGGGCATGGCGAGCAGGAGCGCCAGCAGCAGGAGGAAAATGCGTTTGCCCACCTTCATGCCTGACCTCCAAACAGATCGCGCAGGAAGCGCCCCACGCTGGAATAGAACTCGATGGGCATATCCTCCCCGGCAAAATACGCCGCCTCATCCACCACGCACAGCGAGGGATAGAGCACGCACCACCAGTTATGGCCGCCGCCCCCGCCGAGGGTCACGCGCAGCGCCCGGTAGTCGCCCGCGGGCACCAGCAGCGCCCCGTAGACGCGGTCGGGAAAGGCGAACGCGCCCGTCTCCACCGTTATTTCACCGTCAAAGCCCATCTCCCGCGCCGCGATGGCGGCGGCGGTCTGAAATTCGGCAAGATGGGCGTTGAGGGCGGCGTAGGCCTCGTCGGCATCCTCGCAACCGGCGGACACCTCCCGCGCCTTCACAAGGCAGGCGTCGCGCACGGCCAGTTTCACCGCCTGCTCCCAGTCCGTGTCGCCCGAGGCCACCACGTGCAGGCGGATAAAGTCATAAACGCCCTCGCCCCGCGCCGGGGCGGCGAACAGTATGCAAAGCGTCAGCGCCAGAAGCGCGCAGAAAAAGCGGCGAAGCAAGCCGAAGCCCTCCATTTCATCGGATGATGCTTTTATCGTCGGCAGATTTTGCCGCCTTTATACGGGCGGGCGCGAAAATGGGGGCGAAAAGGGAACGCGCGGCCGAGAAAAAACGTCAGATAGGTGTGCATCCCGCCACGACCGCTTTTTTTCATCATCTTTTAATCCATCCCGCGCGTTTGTGGCGATTCTTTGTGCTATAATAGACGGACGAAAACGGGCAAGGGAGGAAAGGGCGTGGGCGACAAGCTGCTGCTCATCTTGAATATACTCGGCACGCTCTATCTGGTCTATTTCGCCGGCGTGATCGTGCTGGGCCTTTTCCGCAAAAACCGCGAGTTTCCCGCCGCCGCGCCGCAGAAGCGCATCGCCGCGGTGATCGCCGCGCGCAACGAGGCGGGCGTGATCGGCGAGGCCGTGCGCACGCTGCTTGCGCAGGACTATCCGCGCGAATTGTTCGACATCTGGGTGATCCCCAACAACTGCACGGACGATACCGAGGACGTGGCCGCAAATGCCGGCGCGCGCGTTTTGCGCTGCGCGGAGCCGGTGAGCTGCAAGGGCGACGTGTTGCGCTTTGCCTTTAGGCACCTTCTGGCCATGGACTACGACGCCTTTTGCATCTTCGACGCGGACAACCTCGTCAATCCCGGCTTTTTCCGCGCCGCCAACGACGCCCTCTGCCATGGCGCGCGCATCGGCCAGGGCTTCCGCGACAGCAAGAACTCCTGCGAAAGCTGGGTGGCGGGCGGCATGAGCGTGTTTTACTGGTTTATGAGCCGCCTGTTCAACCGCGGCCGCGCGGCGCTGGGCATGTCGGCCATCCTCAACGGCACCGGCGTGGTGCTCGACGCCGGCCTCATCCGCGAGATGGGCTGGAACACGCGCACGCTCACGGAAGATCTGGAACTGTCCGCCCAGTGCGGCCTGCGCGGCGAGAAGATCGCCTACCTCGAGAAGGCCATTACATATGATGAACAGCCCGTGACCTTCGGCGTGTCCTTCGAACAGCGGCGGCGCTGGTTCCGCGGCTCGATGCAGACCACGCTGCGCTACTGGCCGAAACTGGTCTGGCGCGCTATCCGCCACCGCAGTTTGCAGGCGCTGGATCTGGCCATCTTCTTCCTGGGCAACATCATGCAGTTCGTCTGCCTGGTGCCGGGCGCGGCGGCGGCGGTCAAGACCGTGCGCTTCGTGGCCAGTCTGGGCGGCGCGGAGGTCGTCGCGGCGCTGGCGGTGGCGGTGGCCATCGTCTACATTGCCGCCATCAGCCTTGGCGCGGCGCTGATTTGCCATCTGGCGGGCAAGAAGCCGGGGCGGGAGATGCCGGGCGTGCTGGGCTTCTGGCTCATCGCCCTGACGTGGTTTCCGGCCAACCTCTCGGCGCTGATCGTGCCGCCGCGCTGGCGGGCTATCCCCCACACCAGCCGCGCCACGCTCGCCGACGTGATGCCGCGCCGCCGCGGCAAGGGGCGCGCTCTCTCCGAGGATATCAATTAAAAAAACAGACCGCCCGGGCACGGGGGAACTCCCGCTTCCCGGGCGGTTTTTGCAAAGGGGTGTTCTGGATGCGCAAATGCCTGCGCTGCGGCGCGGAGATGAAGGAAAACTGCGATCTGCGCGTGCAGGGCGCGGGCTACGGCCTCGTGCTCTGCAAGGACGTAGACAAGCTCTTTGGCGGCCGCATCGGCAAGCCCAAGGTCGCCGTTTGCCCGCAGTGCGGGGAAATATCGCTGTATCTGGACGACGTGGAGAAACTGCGCTGAAGGCGCGCGGCGCCGGAAGGGGGAAACTGCATGCGCAAACGCTGGCTGTGGATCGCGGCGGCGCTGGTGGCGGCAGCTTTGTTTGCCACGCAGTGCGCGCCGGGCATCATCGAGGACATGCAGCGGCGGCAGGGGCTTGCGCATGCCGACGCGCTGATGGAGGAGGGTGAGTACGAGGGAGCCTATGAGGCGCTGATGGTGTGGTTCCGGCGCGGCGAAAACACCGATGCGGACTACGCCCGCTACTTCCTCTGCAACGCGCACATCGCCTATGAGCGGGGAGATGTCAACAACGCGGAGATAGACCTGCGCCTCTACGCCGACTACTGCCCGGAATACCAGTGGAGCGAGGAGACGCGCGCCTTTGCCGAGACCGTCACGCAGGAAGCCGAAGCCCTTGCCGCCCGGCAGCGCGCGGAGGCGGCGGCAGAGCTCGCGGCGGTGCGCGCCGCCTATCAGGAGCGCGTGCGCACGGAACCGCCGTTTGTGGGCATGTATGTCAGGGACATCGACAATACGCCGCTCGGGGATGGA
Organism: uncultured Bacillota bacterium; assembly: GCA_963930055.1. Classification (GTDB taxonomy): domain Bacteria; phylum Bacillota; class Clostridia; order Christensenellales; family Aristaeellaceae; genus Pullichristensenella. Next base: position 380,141 of record CAWVKS010000008.1, read on the forward strand.
AAAATATCCGACCACGAACGGCGCTACGTGGACGGAAAACTGGTGGACATATACATCTACGATTACTACGACGAGGACGGCGAGGTCATCTACTCGGCGCGCACGGTGGACGGCGAGGTCACAGAAGTCTGGCCGGGCGGCTACGACCCGCCCATCACCTATTCCCCCTCCCCGCGCCGCGACTACGAGGAGGAGGAAGAAGACCGCTTTAACGCCCCCTCCTACGCCAACGAAGAGGACTTCTATGACGACCACTACGACGATTTCTTCGACTACGAGGAGGCCGCGGACTACTACCGCGAACACACCGAATAGCGCAAAACGCGCCGCCCGCACGGATATGCGCGGGCGGCGCGATGCTTGGTGGGCGCGCAGCTTTCACGAATTCGCCCTCGCCGTATTCTCCCACAACTGCTCCGCCAGCGTTTCCGGGTCTTCCCCGCGCAGTTCGGCCACGCGCGCGAATGTGTATTGCACAAACGATGGCTCATTGCGCTGGCCGCGCATCGGCACAGGGGCCATGTAGGGGCAGTCCGTCTCCACAAGCAGGCGGTCGAGGGGCACGTTTTTCGCCACGTCCAGCAGCTTGTTGGCGTTTTTGAACGTTACCACGCCGGAGAGCGATATATAGTATCCAAATGAGAGGTAAACTTTGGCCAGTTCCCAACTGCCGGAAAAGCAGTGCATGATGCCGCGCGGCAGCGTGCCGGCCTTGTGGCGGCGCTGCATCAGCTCCATGGCCTCGCCGTGCGCCTCGCGGATGTGCAGTTGCACTGGCATATCCAGCTCCAGCGCCAGATCCAGCTGCCGCTCAAACACCTCGCGCTGCGTATCGCGCGGGGAAAGGTCGTAGTGGTAGTCCAGCCCGATCTCGCCCAGCACCGTGCACTCGGGAAGCGTCCAAAGCCCGCGCAGCGTTGTTTCCATATCGTCCGACCAGTTGCGGGCGTTGTGCGGGTGCACGCCGGCGGCGAGGCGGAAATTGGGGTTCTGCCGCACGATCTTAAGAGCGCGCTCGTGGTCGGGCTCGTCGTCGCCGGGGTCGCAGACCACCACGCAGGCGGTAACGCCCGCCTCGCGCATGCGCCCAAGCACGCCGGGAAGGTCGCCCGCGAAGCGCTCCGAGGCAATGTGGGCGTGGGAATCGAACAAACGCATAGTATCCTCCAAAAACGCCGCGCGGGCGTGTGTTCCCGCGCGGCGCGTTGTTTAGCCGATCTCCGCGCCGGGGGCGAAGTCCCCGCCCTCGACGGTGATGAGTTTCAAATTGCCGTCCTTGTCCGAGGCGCACAGCAGCATGCCCTCGCTGACCACGCCGCGCATCTTGCGCGGGGCGAGGTTCTTGACCAGCACCACGGTCTTGCCGACCATTTCTTCAGGCGTGTACCACTGGGCGATGCCGCTAAGCACGGTGCGCGTCTCGCCGCCCACGTCCAGCGTCTCCTTGAGCAATTTGTCGCTCTTGGGCACGCGCTCGCAGGCGGTCACTTTGGCGGTGACGAGCTGCACCTTGGCAAAGTCGTCGATGGCGATGGTGCCAAAGCCCTTTTCTTCCTCCTGCGGCTTGTTCTCCTCCGCTTTGGGCGCGGGGGCGGCCGGTTCGGCCTTGGCCAGTTCTTCCAGTTCCTTCTTGATGTCGATGCGCGGGAAGAGCGCCTCGCCCTTGTGCACGCGCGTGCCGGGCTTGAGCTGGCCGAAATTCTGCACGCTCTCCCACGTCTTGAGGCTTTCGTCCTCCACGCCGAGCTGGGCGAACATGCGCGCCGGGGTCGAGGGCATGGTGGGGCCGACGTACACCGCCACGGCGCGGCAGCACTCGGCCAGGTAGTAAAGCACGGTTCTGAGGCGGGGCTTGCCCTCCTCGCTGCGGCCCAGCACCCACGGCTGGGTGAGGTCGATATAGCGGTTGCAGTCGCCGATGAGTTTCCAGATTTCGGCAAGCGCCACGGAGAACTGCAAGGCATCCATCTCGCGCTCGACGATGGCGGGCAGGGCCTCAAAGCGCTCGCGCAGGGCCTTGTCCACGTCCTCCTCCGCGCCGGGGGCGGGCACTTCGCCGCCGAAGTACTTCTCGATCATCGCCACCGTGCGGCTCAAGAGGTTGCCCAGGTCGTTGGCCAGATCGGCGTTGGTGCGATTGAGCATGGCCTCGTTGGTGTAGTTGCCGTCCGCGCCGAAGGGCATTTCGCGCATCAGGTAATAGCGCAGCGCGTCCACGCCGTAGCGCTCGACGATGGGGCCGGGGTAGACCACGTTGCCCTTGGATTTGGACATCTTGTCGTTGCCAAACAGCAGCCAGCCGTGGCCAAACACCTGCTTGGGCAGCGGCAGCCCCAGCGCGTGGAGCATGATCGGCCAGTAGATGGTGTGGAAGCGCACGATCTCCTTGCCCACCAGATGCACGTCCGCCGGCCAGTATTTCTTGAAGAGATGGTCGTCGTCGCTGCCGTAGCCGAGGGCGGTGATGTAGTTGGAGAGCGCGTCCACCCACACGTAGACCACGTGGCCGGGGTCAAAGTCCACCGGGATGCCCCACTTGAACGACGTGCGGCTCACGCACAGGTCCTGCAGGCCCGGGCGCAGGAAGTTGTTGAGCATCTCGTTGGCGCGGGACGGCGGCTGGATGAAGTCCGGGTGCGTCTCGATATAGTCGATGAGCCAGTCCTGATACTTGCTCATGCGGAAGAAGTAGCTCTCCTCGCGCGCCGTCTCGGTGGGGCGGCCGCAGTCCGGGCAGAGGTTGCCCTCCTTGAGCTGCGTGGGCGTCCAGAAGGATTCGCATTCGGCGCAGTACTGGCCCTCGTAGGAACTCTTGTAGATGTCACCCTGCTCGTAGAACTGCTTGAAGATCTTCTGCACGGCCTTGACGTGGCGCTCGTCGGTGGTGCGGATGAAATCGTCGTATTCGATGTTCATCAGCTTCCACAGATCCTTGGTGGCGGCGACGATCTCATCGACGAACTCCTTGGGCGTCTTGCCGGCCTGCGCGGCCTTGCGCTCGATCTTCTGGCCGTGCTCGTCCGTGCCGGTGAGGAAGTAGGCGTCGTAGCCGAGCTGCTTTTTGAAGCGCGTCATCGTGTCCGCGGCCACGGTGGTGTAGGTGTGGCCGATGTGCATGTTGCCGCTGGGGTAGTAGATGGGCGTGGTGATGTAGAACGTGCCCTTCTTCTCCATGAAATATCCCTCCTGCATTCCTTGCGGGCGGCCAAAAGAAAACGCCCCTCCTTCCGAGGGGCGCTTGCGCGCGGTACCACCCTGCTTCACATGGAAGACCATGCCTCTGGGCAAAAAACTGCCCGCGCCGGTAACGGGACGGCCCGGCGGACGCTACTGCCGTTCGCGCCCGCGGCTCGGGAGCCATGTTCGCGCGCCGCCTTGCCGCCGGCTTCCACCTTTCCCGGCTCTCTGGAGGGCTCTGCAAGCGCGCTACTCTTTCCTTCATCGCCTTTACGCCCTATTATACCCGGAAAAGGCGCGCCTGTCAACGCGGGCGGGGCAAAGAATGTGATTCCCCGGAATCCGGGGATAAACTCGAGCCGCCATCCTGCGCTGACAGACTGGCGGCTCGCTCTCATTGGAGGGGAGAAGCCACTCCAAAGGCGTCGTCCCTTCCTGCTCTTTTATTATACCATGCGCATTGGCGCCTGTCAAACGGTCTTTTCTTCGTCCGCCTGCGCGCCGAGCTTTTCAATGGCGCAGATGGCCAGCGCGCATTCGAGGCGCTTGCGTTCCAGTTCGCATTCCATGTCATACGGCTTGGCAATGTCGCCGTTGAAGGCCTCGGCATTGGCCGCGCAGCCGCCGCCGCAGAAGAAGCGCGCCCAGCATGTTCCGCACTTTTCCTTGGAGAGCACGGTGTTGGCGGCGAAGCGCTTTTGCATTTCGGTATCGAACTCGCCGGTCAGTACGCTGCCCATCTTGTAGCCGGGGCGGCCGACGAACTGGTGGCAGGGGTAGATGTCGCCCTCGGGGGTGACGGCCACGTATTCGTTGCCCGCGCCGCAGCCCTTGACGCGCTTTTTGACGCACGGCCCGCCGTCCAGGTCGACCATGAAGTGGAAGAAGTTCATCCACGGGCCGTTCTTGCGCCGCTCAAGGTAGACCCTGGCAAAGCGGTCGTACTCGGCGAGAATTTCCGGCAGCATCTCCTTGGTCAGCGCGAAGGGCGAACTTTCCTCCAGCACCACCGGCTCGATGGAGAGCTGCTCAAAGCCCTCGTCGGCCAGCGCCAGCACATCGTTGCCAAAGTCGAGGTTGCGGGCGGTGTAGGTGCCGCGCACGTAGTACTGCCCGTCGCCGCGCAGGTTGACCAGCTTTTTCGCCCGCTTGACGGCCTCGTCGAACGAGCCCTTGCCGTTGACCATGGGGCGCATGTAGTCGTGCACCTCGCGGCGGCCGTCGATGGAGAGGACGATGTTGTGCATCTCGCGGTTCAAAAACTCGATGCGCTCGTCGGTGAGGCCGAGGCAGTTGGTGGTGATGGTGAGCTGGAAGCGCTTGTCGTGCTTCTTTTCCAGCTCGCGGGCGTAGAGCACCAGGTCGTGCACCACGTCGTAGTTCATCAGCGGTTCGCCGCCGAAGAAGTCCACCTCCAGCTGATGGCGGTTGCCGGAATGCGCCACCAGCCAGTCAAGCGCCTTCTTGCCCGTCTCCAGCGGCAAAAGCGAGCGCTCGCCGTGGAAATCGCCGGTGGAGGCAAAGCAGTAGCGGCAGCGCAGGTTGCAATCGTGCGCCGCGTGCAGGCACATGGCCTTGACGATGCCGGGCTTGCCGATGTCAAGGTTTGAATAATCGTGCTCGGAGAGGATCGCGCCCTGCGCGCGCAGGGTTTCGATTTCGGAAAGCAGCCCGTCCACCTCGTCGGCGGGGTATTTTGCAAGCAGCGCCGGCCGGGGGTCGTTGCCCGCTTCCAGGGCCGTAAGCGCTTCAAAGGCCATATCGTCCAGCACGTGTACGGAACCGCTGAGCACATCCAGGGCAATGTTCACGCCCAGCGCCCGGAAACAATGCAGCATGGTTTTCCTCCTTATGTGAAAGGCGCAGAAAACCCGCGGCCAACCGCCGCGGGCTCTCGCCGCGTCCAGCGCGTTTACTTCTTCTGGCAGGACTGGTTCGCCACCGTGCAGCTCGTCTTGCAGGCGCTCTGGCAGGAAGCCTGGCACTCGCCGCAGCCGCCGGTCTGGGCGCTCTGGCTCAGGCAGGGCTTCTGGATGGTCTGAATGTGCTTCATTGCGTTTTCACCTCGTTTATCAATTCGCGGCGCGGGCCGCTATCGTGTCTATTATACACGACGCGGCCCGCGCACGCAAGGGATATTCGTGAAATTTACCGTCAGGACAGCTTCGCGTAACGCGAGGAGATCCACACGCTCTGCCCGTTGTAGGTGACGTTGTACCAGCGCACGCCGCGATCGTCCACGGAGCTGGAACCGCGGTAGTTGAGGTTCTGGCCCTCGTGCACGGTGGTCACGCTCCTGTAGCCCAGGCCCGGGCCGGTGCGCAGCCACACAGAGCCGCCGGAGACATAGACCTTGGTGTAGCTGGAGGAGGAGCCGGACGAGCCGGAGCTGCTCACGGGCTTGACGTCCGGCGTGGCCACCAGGCGCGAATAGGCGCCCGAGACCCAGCCGATGCCCGCCGAGGTGGTCACCTTGTACCAGACCGTGCCGCCCACGGTGGCCGTCTCGCCCAGGTATATCATGTTCGTGCCGTTGGAGACGGTGGTGATCTTGGCGTTGCCGGTGCCCGCGCCGCTGCGCACGTTCAGCGCCGCCGTGGCGCGCACGGCGCGCTCCTCAGAGATGGCGGTGCCGTTGGCCAGCAGGTTGGAATACGCCCAGGAGATCCACGCCGTGGAGCCGTTGTAGATGACCTTGTGCCAGCCCATGCCGCGGCTGTCGAACTGGCTCACGCCGGCGTAGGTGAGCGTCTTGCCGCTTTTCAGGCTGGTGATCTTGCCGTAGCCGAGGCCCGGCCCCTTGCGCAGGTTCACCGAGGCGGTGGTGCGCACGGTGTAGTTGCTGGCGGCCAGGGCCGCCGTGGGCGCGAGCACTGCCGAAAGTACCAGCGCCAGCATCAGTGTGAGGCAAAGTATACGCTTCATATTCATACCCTCCCGTTCTTTACCCGCGGCCAGCGGCCGCTTGCGTCATTTTCACCTCCTTGGACGCGGGGGGCGGGGGAGAAGTTCCCAGTTTTCGGAAAAAATTCCTTGCAAAAATATTTCAGGGACGCCGCGTTCCCGTCATACTTTCGCCGTGTTGCCGCGCCGCCGCGCGCGGGGGCGCAGGTTGGCGCACACCGCGCCCACCGCCGCGCCGCATATGCCGCCCGCGAGCATCTCCAGGAGCATCGCCCCGGCCGAGAACAGCGCCCCGCCGAGCTGCCAGTAGAGCGCATAGCCCACGACCATGTACAAAAGCCCCACCGCCGCGCCGGTGAAAAAGCCGCGTTCGCCGCCCATGCCCACGGCAAAGCGCGCCCCCAGCGCCACGCACAGCAGCTTCAAAAGCTGGTTGAGCGCCGTCAGCGCCCCGTCGGACACCTCCAGATAGATCACCGCCGCCGCCAGGAGCAGCATGCCCAAAAGCGTCGCGGCCGCCGCCGTCAAAAACCCCCGCAGGATCGCCCAAAGCGCCTTCATGCGCGCCCCCTTCATGCGCATCCCTCCCTTTCTTGCGCTAAAGGCTATGCTTGAACACCGGGGCGTATTCGTGGTATAATGCGCCTATGGATACGCAAGAAGTTCTGCGCTCGCTTTCCACGTTGCGCGCAAGCGCCATGCCGGGGGAATACGATCTGCACCGTCTGGCGGCGGAGGCGTTCAAAGCCGCCGGCCTGCCCTGCGAGCACGAATACCGCCTCGCCCCGCGCCGGCGCATCGATTTTTTCCTGGACGGCGTGGGCGTGGAGATCAAGAAGGGCCGCCCCAACGCGCGCGAATTGCTTAAGCAGGTGGAGCGCTACCTGGCCTGCGACGAGCTCAAGGAGATCGTCGTCGTCACGCAAAAGGACACGCCCCTGCCCGCGTACGTCCTGGGCAAGCGCGTGACCTGTATTTCCCTTGACCGCCTCTGGGGGGTGGCGCTGCCGTGAACTATCCCTTTTACCTGCGCGACGCGCCCGTGGACGGGCACATCTACGGGACGCTCTCCTACAACCGCAAGAGCCGCACCTGGACGATCAAGGCCGAGCCCTGCGTCACCGAGCTTGCCAAGCGCCTCTTTCCCGGCTGCGACGGCCGCGGCCGGGGCGTGGCGCGCTTCACCGCGCACCGGCGCGTGGTGGGCGACCTCAACTGGCTGATGCTGCGCTATCCGCTTCAGATCGCCGAGCGCGACCGCGAGCGCTGGGAGGAGGCGCTTGCCGAGGCGCGCGAATACGCCGTGCGCCGCGAGGCCATGCTTTCAAGCCCGCAGACGGCCACGCCGCCGCCGGGCGCGTTTGCCGGCGAGCTGCTGGATTTCCAGAAGCAGGGGCTGGCCTTTCTGCTCGCCGCCCGCCGCTGCCTGCTCGCCGACGAGATGGGGTTGGGCAAGACCGTGCAGGCGCTGGCGTTTCTCGCCACCACCTCGGCCTATCCGGCCATACTCGTGGTGCCGCCGCACCTGATCCGCAACTGGCAGCGGGAGCTTTGGCGCTTTCTGTCCCCGGACGGGCGTTTGCGCGTGCACGTCATCCGCGGCCTTACGCCCTACAAGCTGCCCGAGGCGGACGTCTACATCATCCACTACCTGCTTTTGCGCGGCTGGAAGGAGGTTTTGCCCGAGCAGGGCTTCCGCACCGCCATTTTCGACGAAATGCAGGAATTGCGCCGCAACGGCACGGGCAAGTACTCCGCCGCCAGCCTGCTCTCGCAATCCTGCGAAAACGTCATCGGCCTGTCCGGCACGCCCATCTACAACCAGGGCGGCGAGATCTGGAACGTGGTCAACATACTCGATTTTCACTTCCTCGGCGACTGGGAGAGCTTTTCCCGCGAGTGGTGCTACGGCTACAATTCCGCCGTGGTGGCCAAGCCGGAGCTGCTGGGCGAACATCTGCGCCGCGAGGGGCTGATGCTGCGCCGCGTCAAGCGCGATGTATTGAAGGAGCTCGCGCCCAAGCGCCGCCTCGTGCAGGAGATCGACTGGGACGACAGGGTTTACCGCGAGCTGATGGCCCCCGTGGCCGAACAGCTGCGCCTTTTGCGCGCCACGGACGATCCCTCGCGCCGGGCGCTGATCGAGGACGCCATCTGCCAGCGCCAGCGGCAGGCCACGGGCATCGCCAAGGCGCCCTTCGTGGCCGCATTCGTGCGCGCGCTGGTGGAGGCGGGAGAGAAGGTGCTGCTCATGGGCCATCACCACGCGGTGATGGACATCTATAAAAAGGAGCTGAAGGCGCTGCGCCCCGGCTTCATCACCGGCCGGGAGACGGACAAGCAAAAGGAAAAGGCCGCCGACGATTTCATGCAGGGAAAGACAGACCTGCTCTGCCTCTCGCTGCGCTCGGCCAGCGGTCTGAATCTGCAGCGCGCCACCTGCGTGGTGTTCGGCGAACTGGACTGGTCGCCGGCGGTGCACTCGCAGGCCGAGGATCGCGCCCACCGCATCGGTCAGGAGGATTCGCTTTTGTGCTATTACCTCGTCTCGCCCAGGGGCAGCGACCGCGAAATGCAGGATGCGCTCGGCCTCAAGGTGAGCCAGTTCGTCTCTCTGATGGGCGACCGGCAGCAGACGCAGGCGGAGAAACTCTTTGTGGAAAGTCAGGCCCGCGAGCGCATCCGCCATCTGGTGGAGCGCCTGCAGGAGGAGGACGGCGATGGATGACGCTGCCAAACCGGCGCGGACGGACGAGAGCTGAAAGTGTCCGCGTTTGACAAGGGGACGGGGACATGGTATAATAAAGAGGCAGGAAGGGATGACGCCTTTTGCACGGCTTCTCCCCTCGAAAGCGTGGGAGCCGCCATACAGTCAGCGCTGGATGGCGGCTCGGTGACTATCTGTCGTTCTTGTTGCTCAGAGAGACAACAAGAGCGAGGATCATCCGAAACAGAGGCATCCGCACAAACATAGCATGGATATAACGCGTTGTCAATGTACGTCCGCGCCGCTTCCCTTGCGCCGCGGGCGCTTTTGTGCTATGATGACACAGGAAAAAGCAACGCGCAAGGAGAGAAACGCATGAAACTGGTACTAAAGGAAAAGGTGTTTACCCTCAAGGAACGCTTCAACGTCACCGACGAGCAGGAACAGCCGCTTTACAGCGTGGAGGGCAAGTTCTTCTCCTGGGGCCATCAGTTCGACGTGGAGGACGCCAGCGGCGCGCACGTCGCCCACATCAAGCAGAAGGTGTTTGCCCTGCTGCCCCGCTACTTCATCACCTGCGACGGCATGGAGGAGATGGAGCTCAAGGGTCACCTCAACATCATCCACCCGCACTACACGCTGGAGACCCCGGACGGCGACTGGGAAGTGCGCGGCGACTTTTTGCACCATGAATACACCATCCAAAAGGGCGAGGAGACCATCGCCACCGTCACCAAGAAGTGGTTCTCCTTTGGCGACAGCTATACGCTCGACGTGGCCGAGGACAAGAACGTCGTGCCCGCCCTCTGCGTGATGGTCGCGCTCGACTGCATCTTTGAGGACGGCGCTGTCGCCGCCGCTGGCGGGGCTGCCGCAGCCGGCGCCTATACCCACCACCAGAACAACGCGCAGAACGCGCCCGAGGCGCATACCACTGAAAAATAACGCCAAAATCAACAGCGCGGGGAGGGTCATACGCCCTCCCCGCGTTTTTCCGCCTATGCCTGCGCGCTGGCCAGCAGGCGGCTGACTTCGTCCCAGATGAGCTTGTGCCCCTCCGGCGTGGGGTGGATGCCGTCCAGGCACAAGAGCCCCTTGAAGTCCCGCGCCACCAGGAAGGCGTCGCGCAGGTTGAGGATGGTGCAGTTGAGTTTGCTGCCGATCTCCGCCACCGCCAGCGCGTAGCGCTCCTGCCAGCGGTAGATGTGCTGCACGTCGCCCAGGTACTTGAGGATCGCCTTGGGGTTGAGGTTTTTGGATACCCAGGCGAAATACTTCTCCGCGTCGATGGGCGGCGGCACCACCAGTACGGCGCGCATGTCGAAGGCGCGCGCCTTTTTGACCATCTCCGCCAATTTGTCCTTGAACAGGCCGATGGGCGTGCGCGCCTCGTGGTAGATATCGGGGTTTTCGCTCACGGCCTTCCAGTCCAGGTCGCAGTCGTTGCCGCCGAACTCGATGGCGGCCACGCCGCCGGGCCGCATGTCCTTTTCCGCCAGCTGCGCCTGGCAGACGGTGTAGCCCATCACCGAGTGGTTCTCCACCGTGACGCCCCCGGCTTTGAGATGCGATGCGTAGTTGTCCTTGCAGATGGCGTAGCGGCCGCGCGCCTCGTCAAAGACGACGCATTTGCCGATGGAATCGCCCCACACGCTCACGCTGTTTATCTTCATGCGTCCGCCTCCGTTCAGGAAAGTGTCAGTTGATCGAGCAAACGCCCGACCGCCGCTTCGTTTTCCGCCGTTTGACCGCCGGTGAGGCCGATCACGGCGGCGTAGGCCCAGTCCTCGCCCGGCAGCAGCACCGCCTCGGCGGGACATTCGCTTTCGTCCGCCAAGGTCAGGGCAAAGCGCCAGCGCTCGGCGCTGTGGCCGGAAATTTCCACGTCCTCCAGCCGTTCCGCGTCCTCCCCGGCGAAGGCTTCGCGCAGATGCTCCGCGGAATCGAAGGGGTAGGCGTCCGCCGCCCCGCGCTGGAAGGTGACGGATACGCCGCCGTCCAAAGAGACGTAGGCCGTCGCCCGCCCCATGCCGTCCGCGTCGCCCGCGAGCGTGTCCATGACCAGCGTGAAGCCGGATGTGTCCGCGCCCAGCATCGGATTATCGTCCGTGTCCTCCGCGCGCAGGGACAGGGAGGCGATCAGCGCCTCCACTTCTTCGTCCAGCGCCTCCGCGCTTTCCTCAGGCACGGCTACCATGATGCTGAAGAAGAAGCCGCCCGCCTCCGCGGCGAGGAAGTCCCAGCGGCTGCCCGCGTCCGTGTAGCGCCAGCGCCTTGCCTGCGCCGCGCCGAGGTCTGCATCCTCCATGCGCTCGTAGGTCAGATCGCCGCCGGCCTCCTCGGGGGTGAGGAGCGCGTAGCCGCTCTCTTCCCCGTAGCCCACGGCGTAGAGGGAAATGTCCCCCTTGTGGGCGATCTTCTCGTATTCGTAAAAGCCGTTTTGCAGGCGGTAGCCGTCCGTCTCCACGCTTTCAAAGTCCCCGTGCAGCCATAGCCGATCCGCCTCCGCCGCCGCGCCGCCCAGCAACAACAGCAGGGCGAGCAGGGCGCACAAAAGCCGCCTCATTGGATGGTGCTGATGTCGTAGGGCGTGGTCTGGTACACGAAGTAGTTTAGCCAGTTCGAGTACAGCAGATGCGCGTGCGCCCGCCACGTCACCAGCGGTTCCCGGCGCTCGTCGTTCTCCGGGAAGTAGTTTTTCGGCACTTCGATGCTCTTGCCCGCGTCGCGGTCGCGCAGATATTCGCGCCTGAGCGTGTCTGGGTCGTACTCCGGATGGCCGGTGATGAAGATCTGCCGCCCGTGGCGGGTGGAAACGGCGAACACGCCGGCTTCCTCGGACGAGGCGAGTATGCGCAGCGCCTCCACCTGCTCGATCTCCTCGCGCAAAACGGTGGTGTGGCGCGAGTGCGGCACCATGAAGGTATCGTCAAAGCCGCGCAGGAGGATGGAGCGGGCGTAGTCCCGCCGGTGGGGGAAGACGCCAAAGAGCTTCTTGTCCAAAGGGTGCTTCTCCACGCCGAAGTGGTAGTAAAGCCCCGCCTGCGCGCCCCAGCAGACGTGGAAGGTGGAATGGACGTGCGTTTTCGACCATTCCATGATCCTGCACAGCTCGTCCCAGTACTCCACCTCTTCAAATTTGAGGTGTTCCACCGGCGCGCCGGTGATGATGAGGCCGTCGAAGCGCTCGTCCTTGACGTCCTCGAAGGTCTTGTAGAAGGAGAGCAGGTGTTCGGGGCTGACGTTTTTCGCCTCGTGGGTGCTGGTGTGCAGAAGGGTGAGCTCCACCTGCAAGGGCGTGTTGCCAAGCAGCCGCGCGAACTGCGTCTCGGTGACGATCTTCGTGGGCATGAGGTTGAGAAGCGCGATCTGCAAAGGGCGGATGTCCTGCGTCAGCGCCCGCGTTTCGGTGATGACGAATATGTTTTCCCCCAGCAACGTCTCCGTCGCCGGCAATGCGTTGGGTATCTTGATGGGCATGGGCGGCCTCCTCAGATCTTGTTAAACGCCTGTTCGAGGTCCTCAAGTATGTCCTCGATGTTTTCCAGGCCCACCGAGAGGCGCACGAGGTCGGCGCTGATGCCCGCGTCCACGAGCTGTTCGTCGGTGAGCTGGCGGTGGGTGGTGCTGGCCGGGTGCAGAACGCTGGTGCGCGCGTCGGCCACGTGGACGACGATCTGCGCAAGGCGCAGGCTGTCCATGAACTTCATGGCCGCCTCGCGCCCGCCCTTGACGCCAAAGGACACCACGCCGCACACGCCTTTGGGCAGGTACTTCTGCGCCAGCGCGTGCTGGGGCGAGGAAGCAAGGCCGGGGAAATTGACCCAGGAAACCTTGGGATGCTTTTCCAGATATTCGGCCACGGCCTGCGCGTTCTGGCAATGGCGCTCGATGCGCACGGCCAGCGATTCAAGGCCGAGGTTGAGCATGAAGGCGGCGATGGGCTGCGGCGTGCAGCCGAAATCGCGCATCAATTGCGCGCGCGCCTTGTTGATGTAAGCGGCGCGGCCAAAGCTCTTTGTATAGACGACGCCGTGGTAGCTCTCGTCCGGCTCGGTCAGCTCCGGGTACTTGCCGGCCTTTTCCCAGTCGAAATTGCCGCTGTCGACGATGCAGCCGCCCACCACGCTGGCGTGGCCGTCCATGTACTTGGTGGTGGAGTGGGTGACGATGTCGCAGCCGAACCCGATGGGGCGGCAGAGCACCGGCGTGGGGAAGGTGTTGTCGATGACGAGGGGCACGTTGTGGGCGTGGGCGATATGCGCCAATCGCTCGATGTCGCAGACGATCAGCGCCGGGTTGGCCACCGTTTCGCCAAACACCAGCCGCGTGCGGCCGTCGATGAGGGCGGATATTTCTTCATCGGTCGCTTCGGGGGTGAAAAAGCGCGTTTCGATGCCCAGGCGCTTGAGCGTGAAGGCGAAGAGGTTGATGGTGCCGCCGTAGATGGCCGAGGAACAGACGATGTTGTCACCCGCCGAGGCGATGTTGAGCACCGCAAGGAGGTTGGCCGCCTGCCCGGAGGAGGTGAGCATCGCGCCCACGCCGCCCTCCAGCGCGGCGATCTTTTCCTCGACCATCTCCACCGTGGGGTTGGAGATGCGCGTATACATGTGGCCGGGCACGGACAGATCGAACAGCTTGCCCAGATGCTCGGCGGAATCGTATTTATAGGTCGTGCTCTGGTAGATGGGCAGTATGCGCGGCTGGCCGTTTTCCGGCTGGTAGCCCGCCTGCACGCACTTGGTCTCGATGCGCATGGATATACGCCTCCCGCATATTTATTCTCAAACGCCGCCAGGACCGGCGGCCCGCGATGCTTGTCCAAATAACATTTTAACGCACCGCCGCGCCGATGTCAACGCCCGCGCGGGGGGCAAAGCGGAAGAATTTCGTGGCAAAGCCGGGCAAAAGCGTGACGGCGCGCGCATATGCTTTTTGTATGTACATGGGGGAGGAACGCGCCGTGAAAAGGATCGTCTGCATATTGCTTTTATTGCTCTTTCTGCCCCTGGACGCGGGCAGCTGCGCTTCGGAGGGGCTGAGCGTGGCCGCCAAGGGCGCGGTGCTCATCGACGCGCAAAGCGGCCGCGTGCTCTTCGGCCAGAACGAGAACGAGCGCTTCCCCATGGCCTCGACCACGAAGATCATGACCGCGCTGCTGGCGCTGGAAAACTGCGCGCTGGACGAGGAAGTGACGGCCTCGGAAAACGCCAGCGGCGTGCCGGGCACGTCCATCTATCTGGGCGTGGGCGAGACGTTGACCATGGAGGAGATGCTCTACGGCCTTTTGCTTCGCAGCGGCAACGACGCCGCCGTCGCCATCGCCGAGCACGTGGCCGGAAGCGTGGAGGCGTTTGCGGCGCGGATGAACGCGCGCGCGGCGGAACTGGACGCGGACGCGCACTTTGAAAACCCCCACGGCCTAGACGCCGACGGCCACGAGGCCAGCGCCCTCGCCCTCGCCCGCATCTTCCGGCAGGCGATGCAAAACGGGGACTTCCGCCGCATCACCGGCACGCAGAAGGCCACCATCCCCTGGGTAGGCAACGACTTTTCCCGCGTGTTGGCAAACAAGAACCGCCTGCTCACGACCTACGCGGGCGCGACCGGCGGCAAGACCGGCTATACCTCGGACGCGGGGCGCTGCCTTGTGTTTTCCGCCGAGCGCGAGGGCATGGAGCTGATCGGCGTGGTGCTCTCCTGCCCGAACTGGTTTGCCGAGGCCGAGCGCATGCTCGACTGGGGCTTTGAAAACTACCATCTGGAAACGCCGCTCTCCGCCGGGGAAGTCGCCTGCGAAGCCGCCGTGGAGGGCGGCATGGCGGGCACGGTGCGCGCCGTGGCGGAAAGAGACCTCGCCGCTGCCGTGGGCGAGGAGGAGACGTGGCGCGTGGAGTACGACTTCCCCGGCGGCGTGCGCGCGCCCCTCGAAAAGGGCGAGACCATCGGCACGGCGACGTTATATATAGAAGGAACGCCCGCGGCGCAAACGCCGTTGCTGGCGGGGGAGGATGTGGAAAAGCGCGACCTCGCAAGTGCCATCAGGCGGCTGCTCACGCGCTGGGTACTGCTGTTTGCAACCTGAAATTTGCCCGCCGTTTTCACTTGTGGCCGAAGGGTTTCGCGCCGGTAAACTTTCGCGCGCAGGGCCTGCATTTCAACAGATTTAACCTGTTCAAGACAATTCACCGACAACCTTCCAACGTTGGCATGCTATTCTTTCGCCGTGGCAAGGAAAGAACAAATTGCCCCAACAAAGAAAGGTTTGGTGAATTGTAATGAAGAAGCTGTTTGCCATCGTTCTGGCTCTCGTGCTCACCTGCGCGGTCGCGTTCGCGGCGGAGGGCACCATCACCGTCATGTCCCGCGAGGACGGTTCCGGCACGCGCGGCGCGTTCGTCGAACTGACCGGCGTCGAGCAGGACGATGTTGACATGACCACCGTGGATGCGGTCATCACCAACTCCACCGCCGTCATGCTCACCTCCGTGGCCGGCGACCCCGCCGCCATCGGCTACGTCTCCATGGGCTCCCTGAATGAAACGGTCAAGGCCGTCTCCGTCGATGGCAACGCCGCCACCGTCGAAGGCGTCAAGGATGGCTCCTACACGCTGGCCCGTCCCTTCGTCGTGACCACCTTCGGCGAGGTCGGCGAGATCGCCCAGGACTTCCTCAACTACATCATGTCCGCGGAAGGCCAGACCGTCATCAACGAGAATGGCTACATCGCCATTGACGACGCTGCCGCGGCCTACACCGCCGCTGGCGTGTCCGGCGAGATCACCGTGGGCGGCTCCTCTTCCGTGACCCCCGTCATGGAGAAGCTGGCCGAGGCTTACATGGCCCTCAACCCCGACGTGACCGTCATCGTGCAGCAGTCTGACTCCACCACCGGCGTCACCGGCACCATCGAAGGCACCGTGGACCTGGGCATGGCCTCCCGCGCCCTCAAGGCTGAGGAAGAAGAGCAGGGCGTCGTCGGCACCACCATCGCCATGGACGGCATCGCCGTGATCGTCAACCTCGAGAACGATACCGAGAACCTCACCACCGAGCAGATCATGAACATCTACACCGGCGCCATCACCGATTGGAGCGAGCTGGCCGCGTAAGCTGCCCCACTCTGACAGTGCAATAGGTACTCATCAAAGCGCGGGGCGGCTTTCCGCCCCGCGCAAGGAGCATGTATATGAGCAAAAACACCCATGAAATGGACGCCACCGGCGGCCTCAAGGGCTTTCTCGCCCGGCGGCGCGAGGGGCTGATGCACGGCGTGTTCGCCGTGGCGGCCTGCGTGTCGATCATCTGCGTCATCCTGATCTGCGTGTTCCTCTTTGGCAACGCCATACCGACTTTGCGCGAGATCGGCCTGCTTAACTTCCTCAGCGGCACCACCTGGCGGCCCGGCAACGACATCTACGGCATTTTGCCGATGATCCTCGGCTCGATCTACGTCACCGCCGGCGCGCTGGTCGTGGGCGTGCCGATCGCGCTGCTTACCTCCATCTTCATGGCCCGCTTTTGCCCCAAGCGCATTTTGCGGCCGCTGACGGCGGCGGTCAACCTGCTGGCGGGCATCCCCAGCGTGGTCTACGGCTTCTTCGGCCTTACAGTGATGGTGCCGCTGGTGCGCGAGCATCTGGGCGGCAACGGCAATTCCATGCTCACGGCTTCGCTTTTGCTGGGCATGATGATTTTGCCCACCATCATCGGCGTGGCGCTTTCCTCCATCCGCGCCGTGCCGGAATCCTACTATGAGGGCAGTTTGGCCCTCGGCGCCAGCCACGAGCGCAGCGTGTTCTTCGTGGTGTTCCCGGCGGCCAAGTCCGGCGTCATGGCCGGCGTCATCCTCGGCGTGGGCCGCGCCATCGGCGAAACGATGGCCGTCATCATGGTCGCGGGCAACCAGCCGCGCATGCCCAAGGGCATCCTCGAAGGCGTGCGCACGCTGACGACCAACATCGTCATGGAGATGGGCTACGCCTCCGGCATGCACCGCGAAGCGCTCATCGCCACTGCGGCGGTGCTGTTCGTGTTCATCCTCATCATCAACTTCTCGTTCTCGATGATGAAGAGGAGGTCGGAAAAATGAGTGAAAAGGCTATGCGCGCCCACAGGCGCCGCGATCCGCTCTCCGTATTTCTGCGCGTTATCGTCTGGCTGGCGGCCCTTATCACCGTGGGGGTGTTTGTGGCGCTGGTCGGCTATATACTGATAAAAGGCGTGCCCAACCTCTCGCTGGATCTCTTCCAGCTCAAGTACACTTCGGACAACTGCTCGATGCTGCCGGCCATCTTCAACACCATCTACATGACGCTTCTGTCGCTGGTGGTGGCGGTGCCGCTGGGCATCTTCTCGGCCATTTACCTGACCGAATACGCCAAGCGCGGCAACAAGCTGGTCAAGGTGGTGCGCCTGACCACGGAGACGTTGCAGGGCATCCCCTCCATCGTCTACGGCCTGTTCGGCTACCTGTTTTTCCTCGTGCAGCTGCAGTGGGGGTACTCGCTGCTGGCGGGCGCGATGACGCTGGCGATCATGATCTTGCCGCTGATCATGCGCACCACGGAGGAAGCCGTGCTTTCCGTGCCGGACGGCTACCGCGAGGGCAGTTTCGCCCTCGGCGCGGGCCGGCTGCGCACCATTTTCCGCATCGTACTGCCCACGGCCATCCCCGGCATACTGGCGGGCGTCATACTCGCCATCGGCCGCATCGTCGGCGAGACGGCGGCGCTCATCTACACCGCCGGCACCTATGCCCAGACCGCGGACAGCCTGTTTTCCCCGGTGCGCACGCTGTCGGTACACATGTATGTGCTCTCCAGCGAGGGGTTGCACATCGATCAGGCTTACGCCACGGCGGCGGTGCTGCTGATCGTGGTGGTCGGCATCAACGCCCTGTCTGCGGCCGTGGCCAAGAGCATTGTAAAGAGGAGAGGCTGACATGCTGAAGTTCGATATAAAAAACCTCAATTTGCACTACGGTTCCTTCCACGCCCTCAAGGACGTCTCCCTCGGCGTGGAGCCCAACGCCATCACCGCCCTCATCGGCCCCTCGGGCTGCGGCAAAAGTACGCTGCTCAAAACGCTCAACCGCATGAATGATCTCATTGAGGGCATCAAAATAGAAGGGTCTATCAAGCTCGACGGCGAAGAAATATATGGGGGCATGGACGTCAACCTCCTGCGCAAGCGCGTGGGCATGGTGTTTCAGAAGCCCAACCCCTTCCCGATGAGCGTGTACGACAACATCGCCTTCGGCCCGCGCACGCACGGCATCCACGCCCGCGCGCGACTCAACGACATCGTGGAAAAGTCCCTGCGCGGCGCGGCCATCTGGGACGAGGTGAAAGACCGCCTGAAGAAGAGCGCCCTCGGCCTCTCCGGCGGCCAGCAGCAGCGTTTGTGCATCGCCCGCGCGCTGGCGGTGGAGCCGGAAGTGCTTTTGATGGACGAGCCGACTTCCGCCCTTGACCCCATCTCCACCTCGAAGATCGAGGAACTGGCGCTGGAACTCAAGGACAAGTACACCATCGTCATCGTCACCCACAACATGCAGCAGGCGGTGCGCATTTCCGACCGCACAGCGTTCTTCCTGCTGGGCGAGGCCGTGGAGGTCGGCGACACGCAGGCGCTCTTCTCCACGCCGCGCGACAAGCGCACTGAGGATTACATCACAGGGAGGTTCGGATAAATGCGCACCCGCTTTGAAGAACAGCTCACCCGCCTCAACGCGGAACTGATCGACATGGGCACGCTCATCGAGCACGCCATCGTCGAAAGCACGCAGGCGCTCGGCGCGCGCGACGTGGCGCGCGCCCGCACCGTCATGGCCCTCGACCGCGACATCGACCAGAAGGAGCGCGAGATCGAGAATTTGTGCCTGAAACTCCTTTTGCAGCAGCAGCCCGTGGCGCGCGACCTGCGCCTGATCTCCGCGGCGCTGAAGATGATCACGGACATGGAGCGCATCGGCGACCAGGCCGCGGACGTGGCCGAGATCGTCACCATGCTCACCGGCGGCCACGAGGGCGAGCTTCCCCAGATCCAGGAAATGGGCGCGGAGACGGTGAAGATGGTGCGCGGCGCCATCGACGCCTTTGTGCGCCGCGACCTTACCCTGGCCGAATGGGTCATCGACATGGACGACAAGGTGGACGGCCTTTTCGTCGCCGCCAAGGACGCGCTCATCGAGCTTCTGCGCCGCGACGCCGGCGCGGGCGTGCTGGCGCTGGATCTTCTGATGATCTCCAAGTATCTGGAGCGCATCGGCGACCACGCGGTGAACATCGCCGAATGGGTGGTGTTCGCCATCACCGGCGTCCACAAGGACAACTGACGCTTCCCGCGCGGCGGCTCTTTCCGCCGGAGGAGGACGAAACACTAGATCGCGTGTTAGGACAACGAGGGCATCCGCAACCTCGTCACCTATACGCTCAACATGACCGGCTTCGAGGCGCAGGGCTTTTCGGAGGGCGAATCGTTCTTTCAGGCCATGGAAACGGCGCGCCCGGAACTGATCCTGCTGGACGTGATGCTGCCGGGCGAGGACGGCGTGACCATTTTAGGCCGTTTGCGCCGCGACCCGCGCTTTAGCGCCATCCCCGTCATCATGATCACCGCCAAGGGCGAGGAGGCCGACAAGGTCGAGGGACTGGAGTGCGGCGCGGACGACTATGTGACCAAGCCCTTTGGCATGATGGAGCTGATCGCCCGCGTCAAGGCGGTCATCCGCCGCTGCGCCGGGCGCGGCGAGGGCGTGTTGACGCTGGGCGGCATCCGCCTCGACCGCGAGAAGCATACCGTGGAGGCGGACGGAAAGAGGTCGTGCTCACCTTCCGCGAGTTCGAACTTTTGCGCTACCTGATGGAGCACCCGGAAAAGGCTTTCGACCGCGACCGCCTGCTGGACGAGGTCTGGGGCGCGGAGTACGAGGGCGGGCCGCGCACGGTGGACATGCACGTGCAGACCATCCGCAAAAAGCTCGGCCGTTGCGCTTCGCAGATCGAGACCATCTACGGCCTCGGCTACAAGATCGGAGAGGGGAATGTTCATGCGCAGTAAGATCTGGCGCTCCATGGCGCTGACCGCCGTATTGGCGGTGCTGCTCTTTGCCATACTGTCCATGGCGGCGCTGTACACTTTCTTTACCTCGCAAACAGAGCGAGAGCTCGACCACGAGGTCAACATGGTCGCCGCGGCCATGGAGGGCGGCGCGGACCTTTCCGCGCTCTCCGCCACCCACCCGGACGGCCGCATGACCCACATCGCCCAAGACGGCAGCGTGCTCTTTGACAGCGACGCCGAGGCCGGCGAGATGGAGAACCATTTAGAGCGCCCGGAGATACAGCAGGCGCTGACAAGCGGCGCGGGCAGCAGCACGCGCCAGTCCGACACACTGGGCGAGATGACCATCTACCGCGCCATCAAACTGGACGACGGCACGGTGCTGCGCGTCTCCGGCACGCAGAAAAACGTGCTGGGCATGGTGTTGCAGCTCATCCCGGCGTTTCTGGCGCTGATCGTCGTGACGTGCTTATCTCGGCGCTGGCCTCGCGGCAGGCGACCAGGCGCATCGTCGCCCCGGTGAACGCCCTCGACCTCGACCACCCGCTGGACAACGACGTCTATGAGGAGCTTTCCCCGCTGCTCAAGCGCATGGACGACCAGCGCCAGCGCATCGACGAGACGGTGTCCGCGCTCACCGCGCAGCGCAACGAGTTCGCCGCCGTCACCAGCAACATGGCCGAGGCGCTGGTTTTGCTCAACGCGCGCGGCGAGGTATTGTCCGTCAACCGCGCGGCGGAAAAGCTGCTGGGCCTGCCCCGCTCCGTCTGCGAGGGCAAGTATCTGCTGGCGCTCAACCGCAATTTCCAGCTCTCCGAGGCCATGGAGGCCGCCCTGCGCGGCGAAAACGCCGAGCAGGAGTTGGAGATGAACGGCCGCCACTACCGCTGCGTGGCCAGCCCCGTCAAGGACGAGGGGCGCGTCAGCGGCGCGGTGATGCTCATTCCCGACGTCACCGACCGCTTCCTCGCCGAAAAGGCGCGCCGCGAGTTCACCGCCAACGTCTCCCACGAGTTGAAAACGCCGCTGACCTCCATCCTCGGTTATGCCGAGATCATGCAAAACGGCGTCGCCGGCGAGGATAAATTGCGCCAGTTTTCCGGCCTCATCCACGCCGAGGCCACGCGGCTCATCCAGCTGGTGGAGGACATTCTGAAACTCTCCCGCCTCGATGAAAACCGCCTGCCCGACGACCGCCGCCGCGTGTCGCTCAAGGGGCTGTGCGAGGAGGCCGCCTCCCGCCTCGCGCCCGAGGCGGAGAAGCGCGGCGTATCCATCAAAGTGGAGGGCGGCGAGTGCGCCATGGAGGGCTCGCCCTCGATGCTGGGCGAACTGGTCTACAACCTCCTGGACAACGCCGTCAAGTACAACCGCGAAAACGGCTCCGTCGTCGCCCTGCTGGAAGAGAACGCCGACGGCAGCCGCAGCCTCACCGTTTCCGACACCGGCGTGGGCATCGACCCCGCCGACCAGGAGCACGTGTTCGAACGCTTCTTCCGCGGCGATAAGAGCCGTTCCAGCGAGGGCGGCACGGGGCTGGGCCTCTCCATCGTCAAGCACGCGGCGCTCGCGCACGGGGCGAAGGTGTCGCTCAGCAGCAAGGTCGGCAAGGGCACCAGCATCCGCGTGGATTTTCCCGCGTAAGAACGCATACCGTCGAGCCGCCCCCGGTCGGGGACGGCTCTTGTGTGTCTGCGGGTGGGTCGGGTTCGCGGGGACGGCCTGCGCTTTGCGGGGCGGCGGCTCTGGCATGCGATAAGCCTTGCACGTTTGTGGGCGGGAAGGGTGTTTTGCCGTCGCATGGGGCTGTCCGGGCGGCTCTTTGCGCGCCGCGATTGACGTTCCCGCGCCGCTGTGTTATGATAGGGAAAAGCCCCGCCGCATGGCCGGGAAATACAGGGAGGGTCAACGATGCGCAAGATCAAGGTCGAAAACCTCACCCGCGACGCCTTCAACGCCTTTGGCACGTATTACGACTTTGCCGAGCCGGAGGGATACGCCCTCACCGGCGAACTCCACCGCTTCTACCCCGACCGTTTGCGTGACGCCTACACCGGCCACGTCGGCTTTTCCGGCATCGCCGTGCAAAAGCCGGAGCGCATGGTCGTCCGCGCCGTGGAATACCATACGCATACTTCGGAGATCATTCTCCCCCTCAACGACGACATCGTCCTCCACGTGGCCCCGGCCACGAACGGCGTGCCCGCCCCGGAGGAGACGCATGCCTTCCTCGTGCCCAAAGGGACGATGGTGCAACTGAAGCCCGGCGTGTGGCACCTCTGCCCGCTGCCGGCCAACGTGGAGAGCCTGCGCGCCCTCATCATACTGCCCGAATGCACCTACGCCAACGACTGCACCGTGGTGGATCTCACCGACGAGCAGGCGTTCGAGATCGAGTTTTAGGGAAAGGCAAACGCGGCTCCCCGCGCGGGGGCCGCTTTTTCGCGCTTGCCGCCGCGCGGCGGGCGTGATATAATGGGGGCGATCTTTTTGCGGGAGGTGTTTTTTGTGAAGCTCTGCATTGCCGCTGCTCCGTGCAAAGTCTGATCCCGGGCGGGACGCATGGAGCTGTTTTGTACAATACCGTCCGGCGGACTTTGCACTTCCGATGTTCAAATCAGAAGGGAGCAAAGTCTCGATGTACAGGTTCAAATCCCATTTTTTCCGGGATGCGCGATTTCGCCATCCTCTGGTCACGCAGACATTTTCGGCGCTGGGCAGCGCTATGACCAGCTTCGCGCTGGTGCTCTGGGCCTATCGCCAGTCCGGCTCCGCCGTGACCACGGCGCTTTTGTCCGTCTGTTCCTACGCGCCCTATGTGATGATGAGCATCTTCGCCGGCGCGCTGTGCGACCGCTGGGACAAGAAGCGCACGATGCTCTTGTGCGACATCTTCGCGGCGCTGACCACCGTTTGCGTGCTGCTGCTTGCCCGCGCAGGGCGGCTGCACATCGCCCATCTCTACATCCTCAACGCCCTCAACGGCCTGATGAATACGCTGCAAAAGCCCGCCGCTGACGTGACGGTGAGCCTGCTCGTGCCCCGCGAGCGCTATCAGCGCGCCGCCGGCATGCAGGCGCTGGGCAACGCCCTGACTACGGTGCTCGCGCCGGTGCTGGCCTCCATGCTCTACGCCTTCGCCGGGCTGGAGATGGTCGTCTTTTTTGACCTGGGCACCTGCTTTGTCGCCTTCGTTGCGCTGGCCGGTTTTGTGCGCATCCCCGCGCGGCGGGCGAAGGGGGGCACGGAAACGCCCCTGCAGGCGGCGCGCGCCGGGCTGCGCTTTCTGCGCCGGGAGAAGGGCGTTCTGCACCTGATCCTCTTTCTTTCCGCCATCAACCTCATCGCCTCCATGTACAACGCCGCGCTGCCGGCCATGGCGATCTCCCGCCCCGGCGGGGGGCGAGGCGGCCCTGGGCTGGGTCAACGCCTGTACCGGCGTCGCCACGCTGCTGGGCGGCGGTGTTCACCTCGCTGCGCGGCGCGCCCCGCAGCCGCGTGCGCGTTATCCACGATTCGCTGCTCTTTGCCATGAGCACGGAAAACCTGCTGCTGGCGCTGGGGCGCACGCCGCCCATCTGGTGTCTGGGCGCGCTGCTGGGCTGGGTGTGCATACCGGCGATGAACGCCAACATGGACGCGCTTTTGCGGCTGAAGATACCGCTGCCCATGCAGGCGCGCGTCTACGCGGCGCGCAACACGCTGCAATTCTGCACCATCCCCGTGGGCTATCTACTGGGCGGATGGCTGGTGGACGGCGTCTGTACGCCGCTGATGGCCGCGCAGGGCCCGCGAGTCCCCTCGCCCGCCTGCTGGGCACGGGCGGCGGCGCGGGCGCGGCGCTGCTGTTTTTGATCCTCGCCTTCGCCGGCGTGGCCGTCTGCCTGCTTTTCCGCCGCGACCGCCACATACGCGCGCTGGAGAGGTGAACGAAGGCCCCTTCCCATGGCCTTGGGAAGGGGCCAGAGCGCTGACAAAGCCCACAACCGCAAAAATTGCCCCGATAAAGATGTGGCCAGTACCCCAAGCAACGGACAAAGGAAAAAAGTGGCCTCTTGTCGTAGAATAGGAACTGCGACAGGAGGTTTTCTGTATGGCACGAAAGTACACAAAGGTGGAGCAATTGGTTGAAATTGTACGAGAGCGACATAATCAGGGGAGACCTATGGCGAAATAGCAGCCAGCTACGGTCTGGAAAGGCGACAAGTGAAGAGCCTGATGGAACGACAGCGAAGGAAGGAACGAATGCTGGCAGCTGGATACATCTCGCGTTCCAAGGGACGTCCCCACAAGGAGCCGGTCAGCGAAGAAGAAAAACAGCACAATGAGTTGGCAAAGCTGCGAATGCAGGTGGAGTTGCTGCGAAATTTTCTGTTCGAAGCTGGAAGGAGGTGAAATTGAAGTATCGGTGATTGAGCGATTCCGCGGAAAATATAGCATAGAAGCCATGTGCGAAGTGTTTGAAGTAAGCCGCAGCGGATATTATGCCTGGAGAAACCGGCAGCAGAAAGAAGCAAAGGATCAGTGGTTGGTTGACCTGGTCGTGGCGTGCCAGCGGCAGAGCAAGCAGACCTACGGCATTCGCCGCGTTCGACGCTGGATTCAGCGCCGGACCGGGAAGTTGGTGAATGTCAAGGCGATCCTGCGTGTGATGCGCAAACTGAACCTGCTGTCGGTCGTTCGCCGCCGCAGGCCTTATACCCGTTATCGGCAGCCGTTCACAAGTATCCCAATCTGTTGGATAGGAACTTCGATCAGGCGAAGCCAAATCAGTTCTGGGTAACGGACATCACCTACATCCCGATTCTACATCCCGATTCCGGGCAGTATGCTGTACATGTGCGCCTGTACTGGATTTGTGTGGAAAGGCCGTCCTTGCGTGGAAGATCGGCGCTGATATGTCGTCCTCCCTGGTTACAGACACCATCCGTGAGGCTCTGAAACGAGAAAAGGTCACTGGTGGACTCGCACTCCACAGTGACCAGGGGTCTCAATACACATCGCAAGCATACTTCGACCTGATGCAAGCATACCACGTTTCTCCTCGATGTCCAGTCCCGGTTGTCCTACGATAATGCAGCGATGGAGAATTTCTTCGGCACCCTGAAAACGGAATGTCTGTATCGTGCTCACTTTACCACCGTACTGAAGTGGAGCAACTCGTCACCGAATACGTCGATTTCTACATTTTCGAGCGTATTTCTCTCAAAAACGGTCTTACCCCGGTTGAATTTCGGGGCAAAACCGTGTAAACTATCCTTATTCTACGACAGGCCTTTTATTTCCCTGTCTGTTGCTTGGGGTACTGTCCAATGAAATCGGATGCAATTTCTGCTTCCTGCGTCAGCTGCACTTGCATCCTGCGGTCACTTACGTCTATGTAAGCTCCCTTGGCTGCAAGTACAGCTTCCTTGGTGGATTTGCCGAGCCCTACGGGATCGTCAAATCCAGACGCAAGGTTGCAAGCCCAAAGGCTTGCAAGTCGCCTATGGCGACCGTTTTTGACGATCAAAGATCGGCAAAAACGCCTCGGCGACAAATTTTGCCGCCGGCAAAATTTCCTTGCTTGCAGGCTTTCTCATCGCTCTGGCAGTCTGCCCACTTTGTCAACTTCCTGAAGCGGCCCCCGCGCGGGGTCGCTTTTTCATGCTTGTGATGGGCGCCTCTATTTTTTCATCAGCCCCGTCCCGGCGTTCCACGCCTTGCCGGCCTGTTCGCCGGTTACGTAGTAACCATGCTGGAACTGGTCGAAGATGAGGGCGTCCAGCTTCTGGGGGTCTACCTTGCCGTTTTCGGAGAGCACGCGCTCCTCGGCGGCGGTGTTGACGATCTTGCCGACGATGGCGTAGAAGCTCTCCGTCTGGCTCACTTCCGCCAATTCGCATTCCATCACCACGGGGAATTCCTCGATGATGGGGGCGTTGACGTGGGCGCTCTTTGCCGCGTGGTAGCCGGTGCGCTCGAACTTGTCCGCCATTTTGTTGCCGGTGGCGATGCCGAAAAAGTCCGCTGCGTCCATGTGCGCGCGGTCGGCGAGGCTGACGGTGAACGCTTTGCTCTTGAGGATGTTCTGCGTGGTCTTGTGGTCCTCGTCGATGAACAGGGCGATGCGGTCGCTGTTGCAGATCATGCCCCAGGCCGCGTTCATGGCGTTGACCCTTGCCGTTTTCGTCGTATGCAGCCACGATCAGCACGGGCATGGGGTAGACCGCCTGCACGACGCCGAGATCTTTTTTCATGGTGTTTGCCCTCCTGTGATTTTGGACTTGCCTTTCCGGCAGCCTTATGATACCATGGAGAGGAAGCAAAACAAGTACCGACATTTTTGTAAGGTACTTACATGGAGGAAAGTATGAAAGACAAGCGCATCGAGGACGCGACTTTTCGCAGACGGGGTACAGCTACACGCTCTCGCTCATCGCGGGAAAATACAAGCCGGTCATCCTCTACTGCCTGATGGAATACGAGCCGGTGCGCTTCAACCAGATGCAGCGCTATCTGGGCAGAATCGCCGACAAGACCCTGAGCGCGACGCTGAAGGAATTGGAGCGGGACGGCCTTATCCACCGCGAGATGTACCCGGAAATACCGCCGAAGGTGGAATACACGCTGACCGAACGCGGGCATTCGCTGATGCGCGTGCTCGACCAGCTCTGCACATGGGGATCGAAAACCGGCCGTGAGGCAGCGCCCCCCAAAATTGTCTGTCCCGCCTGCGCGTTTTCCGGCGCGAGGCGGGACAGTGATCTATGTAGAAAGAAGGGGGGACCTTCGATGGTCTTATCCTACCAGCCGCCTGTGGACTGCCGATGAACAAATTGCAACCCTTTCCGGCAGAGCAGTGTTTTTCAGGCGGTCAGGAGCGCAAACAACTCGGCAAAGCCCTGCGAAAGCTCGCCCGTATACTGGTATTGCAGGTAGTTGAGGTCGTGGTCGTGGCCGGGATAGGTGCGCGCGTCGAGGTTTTTCTTGCCCAGCGCCGCAAACGCCGCCTCGATCTCATACACGCCCTCCACCGGCGCGTTCGCGTCGCTGACGCCGTGGAGTATGTGGATGGGGATATCGAGCGTGGGCAGCACTTCGCGATTGGGGGCGAGCGCCTCGTGGCCGGCGAACCATGCGCAGGTGAGGCGCACGGCGTAGTTTTCCGCCAGCCAGGCGTCATCGCCGCGCGCGATGGCATTGAGCAGCGCCTCGTAGCCCGGGGCGAGCATCGCCGCGAAGTCCGCCGCTGTGAGGGCGCCGTCGCCGTCCATGTCCACGTCTTCAAAAGCGGGGCTGCCCAGCGCCGGGAGGAGGCCGTAGAGGTCGGTCTCGAACTCGGTTTGCGACACGCTGCCATCGCCTGTCCGCGTCAAAGTATTCGCAGTAAAAGACCATGCTCGAACCGCCGGTCTGCTGCCACGCCAGCGTTTCCATCATCGTGCCGCTCACATAGCCGCACAGCACCAGTTCGTCCACTTTGACGTTGCCCCGCGCCGCCACCTGCGGGGCGATCATCGTGCCCTCGCTCCAGCCCAGCAGCGTCAGCGGGCAGTTTGCCAGGCGCTCGTCCTCGCGCAGGGCGCGCACCACGGTCTCCGCGTCGCGGATGCTGTTTTCCGGCACGTAGGTCTGGTAGGCGGCCTCGTCAATGTCCGTATAGAGGGGCGGCTCGCCTCCCGGCGTGCAGCCGCGCGTACTCCAGCGGAAAAGGCCGTTCCGCCGCGGTGAGGGCGCTCGGCAAAGAGGTCGAAGTAGTTGTAGGTGGTGGTTTCGTCCAGCTGACGGGTGTTGTCGTAGGTGTTCGGCCCGGAGCCGTTGATGAACACCACCAGCCGCCGGACTTCCCCGCCGGAAGGTCGAGCTTGCCGGTGAGCGTATAGCCGTCCTCGGCGGTCACCTGCCAAAGTTCCGTCGTCTGCATTTGCCCCTCCCCCTGCGCCGCGCCCAGAAGCAGCGCCAGCGCAAGAAACGCCAACCAAAGCCGTCGCATGTTCTATTCCTCCCGCATTCGATATGGAAAGCACGCTTTCCATGACCATTCTACATGGGCGGGCGGAAAACGTCAAGTAAACTTTCCATACAAAAGCGCCCGTCCCTTTCGGAACAGGCGCTTCCCATTTTCCTACACCGGCGCGCCGCAGGGCGTGTTCACGTCCTCGCGGAAGCGGTCCTTGCGGTTGGCCTCGTAGAAGCGGTAGCCGCCGGAGAAGTTGTAGCAATCGTAGCCGTGCTGGGCGAGTATGCGGCAGGCGATGTAACTGCGCAGCGCGCTCTGGCACATCACGTACACCGGCTTTCCGGGGTCGATCTCGCTGAGCCGCCCGCGCAGCTCGTCCACGGGGATGTTGACAAAGCCGTCCGCGCAGCCGCCCGCGTATTCGGCGGGGGTGCGCACGTCCAGGCGGGTGATGTTTTTGGGCAGATGGTCGATGTCCTCGTAGTGGAACTGCTTGACCTTGCCCGTTTCGAGGTTCTCGATCATGAAGCCGGCCATGTTCACCGGGTCCTTGGCCGAGGAATAGGGCGGGGCGTAGGCGAGGTCGAGGTCCTTGAGGGCGATGGCGTCCATGCCCGCCTGCATGGCCGTGGCCAGCACGTCGATGCGCTTGTCCACGCCGTCGAAGCCGACGATCTGCGCGCCGAGGAGGCGCAGCGTGCCCTTTTCGTAGAGCACCTTCATGGTCATGGCCTTGCCGCCGGGGTAGTAGGAGGCGTGGCTGGCCGGGGAGAGCACCACCTTGTCATACGCAAGGCCCGCGGCCCTGGCGGCGCGCTCGTTGAGGCCGGTGGCCGCGGCCGTCATGTCAAAGAGCTTGACCACGGAACTGCCCCAGGAGGCGCGGTAAGCGCTGTCCAGACCGGCGATGTTGTCCGCCGCCACGCGGCCCTGCTTGTTGGCCGGCCCCGCGAGGGCGATGAGCGCCGCCTGATGCGTGACGCCGTTTTCCACCTGCACCGCGTCGCCCACGGCGTAGATGTCCGCGTCCGAGGTGCGCATGTGTTTGTCCACGAGGATGCTGCCGCGCGCGCCCAACTCCAGCCCCGCCGCCCTGGCAAGGCCGCTGTCCGGGGAAACGCCGATGGCGAGGATGACCATCTCCGCGGCGATGGCCGGGCCGACGTCCACGTTCGTGACCACCTGCCCGTCCTTTTCTTCAAAGCCGGTCACGGCGCAGCCCAGCCGCAGCGAGACGCCCACGTCGCGGAATTTGGCGTGGACAAAGGCGGCCATGTCCGCGTCCAGCGGGCTTAAAAGCTGCTCCATCTTTTCGACGATGGTCACCTTCGCGCCGCGCTCGGCGAGGTTTTCCGCCATTTCCAGCCCGATGAAGCCGCCGCCGACCACCGTCGCCGAGGCGGGCCGCTTTTCATCCACGAACTCGCGGATGAAAAGCGCGTCCTCCACCGTGCGCAGGGTGAAGATGTTCTTTTTGTCGATGCCCGGCAGCGGCGGCACCACGGGGCGCGCGCCGGGGGACAGCACCAGTTTGTCGTAGTGTTCCTCAAACTCCCTGCCGCTTTCGAGGTCGCGTACGGTCACGGTCTTGCGGGCGCGGTCGATGGCCGTCACCTCGTGGCGCACGCGCACGTCCACGTTGAAGCGGGCGCGGAAGCTCGCGGGCGTCTGCAGCGTCAGCGCCGATTTTTCCGCGATCGTCCCGCCCACGTAGTAGGGCAGGCCGCAATTGGCGTAGGAGACGAAGCCGGACTTTTCAAAGACGATGATCTGCGCGCTTTCATCCAGCCTGCGCAGGCGCGCCGCGCACGACGCGCCGCCGGCCACGCCGCCGACGATGATGACCTTCATGGTGTATACCTCCTTATATGTATCCATTACAGCTTCCAGAAGCGCCCTTTTTTGAGCACCAGCTGCGCGCACAGGCCGGTGAAGGCCCCCGCCGCACAGCCCGCCAGCAGCAAAAAGGGCAGGTAGGCAAGGACGGCCGTCCCCGCGATGACTATGGCCACGGCCATTTGCCCAAGGTTGTGCAGCGCCGCGCCAAACACGCTCGCCAGCCACAAATGCCGCTCCGGGATGGCGCGCTTCAAAAGCAGCATGCCCGCAAAGCACGCCGCCCCGCCCGCGGCGCTGTACAGCATGGCGATGCCGCGCCCGCCCAGCAGGCCGCCCAGCAGTATGCGCGAGGCCAGCACCATGGCCGCCTCGCCCGCGCGGCAGCGGTAGAGGGCGTAGACGGTGACGATGTTCGCCAGCCCCAGCTTCGCCCCGGGGATGGGAAAGAGGTCGGGCAGTTGCAATTCGACGATGAACAGCGAAAGCGCCGCCGCCGTCAGAAGCGCCAGCCGCGTGAGCCTGCGCGCGTCCATGCCGCCACCTCCCCCTTCATCGCGCCACCGCGTCCAGACCGCCGTCCTCCGCGCCGTCCACAAAGCGGATGGTCAGATGGTGCGGCAGGCAGACGATGGGCAGGGCGCGGGAACGCAGCGCGCCCATCTTCACGCAGGTCTGGTCGGGACAGTCCGCCGCCGCGACGCGCACTTCGCCGTTTTCCACGGCGATGGTGTTGTAGCCGCCCGCATAGGGGACGTCAAACGTCTGCGCGCCCTCGATGTCCGCCGGGCGGAAGCGGAACAGTTCTTCGCCGTCGCGCTCCACCGCTACCCATTCCCCGCCGGGCGCGTTCCACAAAAGCAGGCAGGCGACAAGCGCCAGCGCGAACAAAAGCCCCGCGAGCAGCCCCCACAGTCGGGCGGATGCGCGCCTCATCGCGGAACCACCGTCACGGCAAGGCCCTCGTAGCCTTCCGCCAGCGCAAAGCTGTCCCGCAGCCCCTCGGTTATATATACCTCATTTTCCTCCGTGAGAAGCACCATCTCGAAGTCCCCGTATGTCTGCCAGTGTTCGATGGCGGCGTCCCTGCCCATGACGAACAGCGCCGTGGAGAGCCCGTCGCATTTTTTGCCCTCCGCGCCGACGACGGTCACGGACTTGAGGCCGTTTTCCACCGGCGCGCCCGTCTTTGGGTCGAGTATGTGGCCGTACACCGCGCCGCCGTCGGCGGTGAAGCAGCGCTCGTAGTTGCCCGAAGTGACCACCGCCGCGTCGCGCACTTCCAGCACGCAGAAGTTTGTCTGATCCTCCGGCATGACCACGCCCACGCGCCACGCCGAACCGTCCGCCCTGCTCCCCAGCGCCTGCACGTTGCCGCCCAGGTCGAGCAGCGCCGAGGTAACGCCGTACTCGCGCAGCACGGCGATCGCTTCGTCGCCGGCCCAGCCCTTGCCCAGCGCGCCAAGGTCTGCCTGCGCTCCCTCCGGCAGCCGCGCCGCGCCGGGGGAGAGTTCGAGCTGTTCATAGCCCACCAGCGCCAGCGCCGCCGCAAGCTCTGTTTCCGACGGCACGCGGTAGTCGCCGGTGGTGAAGCCCCACAGGCGCGAGACCGGGTAGAGGGTGATGTCCAGACAGCCGCCCGTGCGCGCGCCCATTGCCGCGCCGAAGCGGAGGATGGCCTCCGTGTCCGCGCCGATGGGGACCGCCTCGCCGCCGGCGTGGTCGAGGGCGTAAATTTCGCTGTTTTCATCCGTCGCCGACCACAGAGCCTCCAGTTCGCGCACGCGCGCCTCCGCCGCCTCCAGCGCTGCTTCGGCGTTTTCGCCCTCGCAGGAGACGGCCATGTAGGTGTCCATGGCGAAAAAGCCGCGTTGCGCCGCCAGCGCCGGGGCGCACAGGCTCAACAGCAGGCAAATGAGCGGCAGCAGCCGCGAGGCCTTGGGCATGGCGTATCCTCCTTTTCCGTTCCCTTCTATTATATAGAAAAACGCCGCCGGTGTAAAGCGCCGCACCCCGCGCGCGCTCTGCGCATACGATGCCGCATCGGAAAGGTGGCGGTCTTATGGATGTTTTCATCGCCGGCGGCGACCGGCGCAACGCCCATCTCGTGCGTCTTTTGCGCGCCGGGGGGCTGGATGCGCGCGCGGCGGGATTGGAAAAATGCGCCCTCGAAGGCGTTTCACACGCGCCCCTCGCGGCGGCGGCGGACGCGGACTGGGTGCTGCTCAACAGCCCCGTGAAGTGCGAACTGGCGGAAAGGCCCTTTGGCCTGGGGGAGCTGTTCTCCCATCTGCGCCCCGGCACGCGACTGGTCTTTCTCGGCCCCGGCGCCCCGCCCGTGGACAGCGGGGATTTTCGCACATTCGACCTGATGGCGGACGAGGCGTTTTTGCGCCGCAACGCCATCCTCACCGCCGAGGGCGCGCTCTTTGCGGCCATGCGCGCGCAGGAAAAGGCGCTGCGCGATTGCGATTGCCTGGTGATCGGCTGGGGACGTATCGGCCGCGCGCTCACGGAGATGCTCGTCGCCCTCGGCGTGCGGGCGACGGTGGCCTCGCGCGCGGAAAGGAGCCGGCGGCAGGCGCAGGAGCGCGGCGCGCAGGCCGTGGAGACCGCCGCCCTTTCCGAGGTGCTGAGCGGCAAGCGGCTCATCTTTTCCACGCCGCCCTTCCCGGTCTTGAAGGAAGCGGAACTGGCGCGCGCCAGCCGGGGCGCCTGCGTTATCGACCTTTCCAGCCCGCCCTACGGCGTGGACGTGGAGGCGGCGCACCGCCTTGGCCTGCGCGCGTGGCGCGAACCGGGCCTGCCGGGACGCTACTGCCCGGAGAGCGCGGCGCTGGCCATTGCCGCGGCGTTTGAAAAATTGCGCAAGGGAGGAAACGACGATGCTTGACCTGAAAGGCGCGCGCGTCGGTTGCGCCATGACCGGCTCATTCTGTACATTTTCCAAGGCGTTTCGCGCTTTCGAGGCGCTGCGCGCGGCGGGCGCGGAGCTGTTTCCCATCATGTCGGACAACGCCTACGCCCTCGACACGCGCTTTGGCAGCGCCGCGGCCATGCGCGCGCGGCTGCGCGAGGTCTGCGGCCGCGAGATCTGGCACACATTGCCGGATGTGGAGCCCATCGGGCCGAAGAAACTGCTTGACCTCGTGCTCGTCGCCCCCTGCACGGGCAATACGCTGGCCAAATTGGCGCGCGGCGCCTGCGACACGGCGGCGGCCATGGCGGTCAAGTCGCACCTGCGCAATGGCGGCAATGTGCTTCTCGCCGTCTCCACCAACGACGGCCTCGGACGCAGCGCCGCCAACATCGGCGCGCTGCTGGCGATGAAGCACATATACTTCGTCCCCTTTCGACAGGATGATTTTATCGCCAAGCCCGATTCGCTGGTAGCGGACTTTGCCCTCGTCCCCGAGGCGGCGGAGGCGGCGCTCAAGGGAAAACAGCCGCAGCCGCTGCTGCTGCCAGGCCAGTGCAGCGCGGAAAAGCCGTGAATATATCAAATTCTTAACAAATCAAAATTTAGCGGCGAATGGGGTCCAAAGGGGGCAAAACCGCGATATACTGGGGGTTTTGTGGATATAGGGCGGAAGATATAGTGGTTTGGGGGTTTGAAAAAAGGGGGTTGACAAAGGGGGTGAAAGCTGATATAATAGCATACGCCGCTTGAAACGAGCGCCCTGCGGGAAGCCGCGGAGGAGGGCTTGAGAGGGCGGCGAGCGAACCTTGAAAACGATACAGAGAAGGAAGAAGAGCGAGTGTTTTCATCGGAAGATGGAGGCGCTTGCGACAAGAACAGTCAGATTCTGAGAGAGTAGACAGCGAGTGCGCGGAGGCTGCGGAAGGCTTTGGCGAGCCGGATGCAGAGGAAGCGGACTTGTGAGAGATCAAACATAAGAGTTTGATCCTGGCTCAGGACGAACGCTGGCGGCGTGCTTAACACATGCAAGTCGAGCGGGGATGTTCGGAGTGCTTGCACACTGAACATTCTAGCGGCGGACGGGTGAGTAACGCGTGAACAATCTGTCCCATACAGGGGGATAACAGATGGAAACATCTGCTAATACCGCATAAGACCACGATGCCACATGGCGACGGGGTAAAAGGATATATTCGGTATGGGGTGAGTTCGCGTCCGATTAGCTAGTTGGCGAGGTAACGGCCCACCAAGGCGACGATCGGTAGCCGACCTGAGAGGGTGATCGGCCACACTGGAACTGAGAGACGGTCCAGACTCCTACGGGAGGCAGCAGTGGGGAATATTGGGCAATGGGCGAAAGCCTGACCCAGCAACGCCGCGTGAGGGAAGAAGGTTTTCGGATTGTAAACCTCTGTCCTCAGGGACGAAGGACGTGACGGTACCTGAGGAGGAAGCCCCGGCTAACTACGTGCCAGCAGCCGCGGTAATACGTAGGGGGCGAGCGTTGTCCGGAATGACTGGGCGTAAAGGGCGTGTAGGCGGCTTTTTAAGTCTGGAGTGAAAGCCCCTTTTTCAAGGAGGGGAGTGCTTTGGAGACTGGAGAGCTTGAGTGCGGAAGAGGTAAGTGGAATTCCCAGTGTAGCGGTGAAATGCGTAGAGATTGGGAGGAACACCAGTGGCGAAGGCGACTTACTGGGCCGTAACTGACGCTGAGGCGCGAAAGCGTGGGGAGCGAACAGGATTAGATACCCTGGTAGTCCACGCTGTAAACGATGAATGCTAGGTGTAGCGGGTATCGACCCCTGCTGTGCCGGAGTAAACACAATAAGCATTCCGCCTGGGGAGTACGGCCGCAAGGTTGAAACTCAAAGGAATTGACGGGGGCCCGCACAAGCAGCGGAGCATGTTGTTTAATTCGATGCAACGCGAAGAACCTTACCAGGTCTTGACATCGAGGTAAAGCTACAGAGATGTAGTGTGGATTCGTCCAACCGAAGACAGGTGGTGCATGGTTGTCGTCAGCTCGTGTCGTGAGATGTTGGGTTAAGTCCCGCAACGAGCGCAACCCTTATGATCAGTTACTAACAGGTTATGCTGAGGACTCTGATGAGACTGCCGGGGACAACTCGGAGGAAGGTGGGGACGACGTCAAATCATCATGCCCCTTATGACCTGGGCTACAAACGTGCTACAATGGCGGCCACAAAGAGGGGCGAGACTGTGAAGTTAAGCGGATCTCAAAAAAGCCGTCCCAGTTCGGATTGTGGGCTGCAACCCGCCCACATGAAGTTGGAGTTGCTAGTAATCGCGGATCAGCATGCCGCGGTGAATACGTTCCCGGGCCTTGTACACACCGCCCGTCACACCATGGGAGTTGGGAGCACCCGAAGTCAGTGAGGTAACCGCAAGGGGCCAGCTGCCGAAGGTGAGACCGATGACTGGGGTGAAGTCGTAACAAGGTAGCCGTATCGGAAGGTGCGGCTGGATCACCTCCTTTCTAGGGAGAGATGCGAAGGCTGAGAGGCCGGAGCATGACCCGAGGTCGAAATGAGCGAAAGCAGAGCGGAAGCGGCGCGAGAGCGAAGCGGAGGCGAAGAAGCGGAGCTCATACGAGGAAAACGCCGGGAGGCAGACCGGCGGGGCGAAGAGCCGAAGAAAAAGATGCCAGCGACGAGTCAAACCGTTCTTGGAGTATTCCTTCACTGTATCGCTTTCAGGGTTCGTCCCTGCGGGGGATTAGCTCAGCTGGGAGAGCGCGTGCTTTGCAAGCATGAGGTCGTCGGTTCGAGCCCGATATCCTCCACCAGTTTTTCTTCGGAAAAACATACAGCATTTGGGCTGATAGCTCAGTTGGTTAGAGCACACGCCTGATAAGCGTGAGGTCGGTGGTTCGAGTCCACTTCAGCCCACCATGTTATCCTTGCGGCTTTGCTGCCGGGGTAACGCCCGCACCTTGAAAACTGCACAGGGAAAGAGAGCAAGCAAACACTCAAGAGGAGCCGAAGAACCGCCTAAGGAGTCTTAGGAGGGCGGGGGCGCGGCAGACAGATCAAGCGAACAAGAGCGCAGGGTGGATGCCAGGGCACTGATTGCCGAAGAAGGACGCGATAAGCTGCGAAAAGCCATGGGGAGCCGCAAGTAGGCATTGATCCATGGATATCCGAATGGGGGAACCCGGCGGAGGTAATGCTCCGTCACCGTCAAATGAATCCATAGTTTGACGGGGGGCACCCGGGGAAGTGAAACATCTAAGTACCCGGAGGAGAAGAAAGAAAACTCGATTCCCTTAGTAGTGGCGAGCGAAGAGGGAAGAGGCCAAACCAGGGGTCTACGGACGCCTGGGGTTGCGGGCCATCGGGAAGTGACGATAGTTGAGCCGAAGACCGTTGGAAAGCGGGGCCAGAGGGCGTGACAGCCGCGTAGGCGAAGGCGACAATAGCGAGATGGTACCAGAGTACCGCGGGACACGAGAAATCCTGTGGGAAGCAGGGGGGACCACCCCCCAAGCCTAAAGACGGTCAGT
Source organism: uncultured Bacillota bacterium (assembly GCA_963930055.1). GTDB lineage: Bacteria > Bacillota > Clostridia > Christensenellales > Aristaeellaceae > Pullichristensenella. Next base: position 416,220 of record CAWVKS010000008.1, read on the forward strand.
GACCGATAGCGCATAGTACCGTGAGGGAAAGGTGAAAAGAACCCCGGGAGGGGAGTGAAAGAGAACCTGAAACCCTGTGTTTACAAGCAGAGGGAGCGCAAGCAAGGCGCGACTTTGTACTTTTTGTAGAACGGACCGGCGAGTTGCGTTATGTTGCGAGGTTAAGGTCTTGAGGACTGGAGCCGAAGCGAGAGCGAGTCTGAAGAGGGCGGAAGTAACATGACGCAGACCCGAAACCGGGCGACCTATCCATGGGCAGGTTGAAGTGAAGGTAAAGCTTCATGGAGGACCGAACCAGACGTCCGTTGAAAAGGGCGGGGATGACCTGTGGATAGCGGAGAAATTCCAATCGAGCCCGGATATAGCTGGTTCTCCTCGAAATAGCTTTAGGGCTAGCCTCGTGTTAGTCTTATGGGGGTAGAGCACTGAATGGGCTAGGGGGTCACAAAGCTTACCGAACCCTATCAAACTGCGAATACCATTAAGATGATGCACGGGAGTCAGACTGCGAGTTATAAGATCCGTAGTCAAAAGGGAAACAGCCCAGACCGACAGCTAAGGTCCCGAAGTGCGTGTTAAGTGGAAAAGGATGTGTGATTGCACAGACAACCAGGATGTTGGCTTAGAAGCAGCCACTCATTTAAAGAGTGCGTAATAGCTCACTGGTCGAGTGATGATGCGCCGAAGATGTCCGGGGCTAAAACACGCCACCGAAGCTACGGGTTCGCTGAAAGGCGAGCGGTAGAGGAGCATAGTGTGCTGGCAGAAGCGGTATCGTAAGACGCCGTGGACGGCACAGTAGAGAGAATGCCGGTATGAGTAACGAGATGCAGGCGAGAAACCTGCAGGTCGAAAGCCCAAGGTTTCCTGGGGAAGGTTCATCCGCCCAGGGTAAGTCGGGGCCTAAGCCGAGGACGATAGTCGTAGGCGATGGACAACTGGTGGAGATTCCAGTACCACCTTCAAGAGCGAAGCGTTGACACAGAAGGATAGCATGAGCCGGTTGATGGTAGAGCCGGTCCAAGCGGTTAGGCTGGTATGTAGTGAAGTACGCAGACCATAAGGCGGAGCCGTGATGGGGAGCGAAACAGGAGTAGCGAAGCATGTGAATCCAGGCTGGCAAGAAAAGGCGCTAGTAATGTTGAGGGTGCCCGTACCGCAAACCGACGCAGGTGGGCGAGGAGAGAATCCTAAGACGAACGAGAGAACCCTTGTTAAGGAACTCGGCAAAATGACCCCGTAACTTCGGGAGAAGGGGTGCCACTCAGGTGGCCGCAGAGAATAGGCCCAAGCGACTGTTTAGCAAAAACACAGGTTTGTGCGAAAGCGAGAGCTGACGTATACGAGCTGACGCCTGCCCGGTGCTGGAAGGTTAAGAGGAGTTGTCAGAGCAATCGAAGCAGCGAATTGAAGCCCCAGTAAACGGCGGCCGTAACTATAACGGTCCTAAGGTAGCGAAATTCCTTGTCGGGTAAGTTCCGACCCGCACGAATGGCGTAACGACTTGGGCGCTGTCTCAACAAGGGACTCGGTGAAATTGAAGTATGGGTGAAGATGCCCATTACCCGCGACTGGACGGAAAGACCCCGTAGAGCTTTACTGTAGCTTATCATTGGAATTTGGTAACGGATGTACAGGATAGGTGGGACGCAGAGAAGGCAGGACGTCAGTTCTGTTGGAGCGGCCGTTGGGATACCACTCTTCTGTTACTGAATTTCTAACAACGTGCAATGAGCTTGGCGATGGACAGTGATAGGTGGGCAGTTTGACTGGGGCGGTCGCCTCCCAAAGAGTAACGGAGGCGCCCAAAGGTTCCCTCAGAATGGATGGAAACCATTCGGAGAGTGCAAAGGCAGAAGGGAGCCTGACTGCGAGACGTACAGGTCGAGCAGAGAGGAAACTCGGGCTTAGTGATCAGGCGGTATCGAGTGGAAGAGCCGTCGCTCAACGGATAAAAGCTACCTCGGGGATAACAGGCTGATCTCCCCCAAGAGTCCACATCGACGGGGAGGTTTGGCACCTCGATGTCGGCTCGTCGCATCCTGGGGCTGAAGCAGGTCCCAAGGGTTTGGCTGTTCGCCAATTAAAGCGGCACGCGAGCTGGGTTCAGAACGTCGTGAGACAGTTCGGTCCCTATCCATCGTGGGCGCAGGAGTCATGACGGGAGCTGTCCCTAGTACGAGAGGACCGGGATGGACGCACCTCTGGTGCAACAGTTGTCTTGCCAAAGGCACAGCTGGGAAGCGAAGTGCGGACGGGATAAACGCTGAAGGCATCTAAGCGTGAAGCCCCCCTGAAGAAGAAGACTGCCACTGTTTAAAACAGGTAAGACCCCTCAGAGACGATGAGGTAGATAGGTCGCCGGTGGAAGCGCGGTAACGTGTGGAGCTTGGCGATACTAATCGGTCGAGGGCTTGATCTGGAAGTGAGAGGAAGCGCGGAAGCGGAGAGTGGAAGCGCTGAGAGGAGCGGAAAAGGGCCTCAAGGGTGTGAAGTTTGCTGGTCAACTCTGACCTGTGCAGTTTTGAAGGTGCGGGAGCGAGGAAGTTTCCGGTGACGATAGCTGGAGGGAACCACCTGTACCCATACCGAACACAGAAGTTAAGCCTCCAAACGCTGATGGTACTGGGCTGGGAACGGCCTGGGAGAGTAGGAAGTTGCCGGGATCCAAGGGGAGCGGGAGGAACGGAAGTTTTTCCCGCTCCCAAGCATAAGGAAGAACGGGGCGGCGAGCGGAAGCCGGGCGATCGGGCAGCGAAAGCGAAGCAGAGGCAGGAGCCAAAGCGAGGCAGAAGCGATGTGCGAAGCCGGGGCGTGAACCAAAGCCAAGCGAAGAAGTGGCGGAAGCTGACAAACAGACCGCCAGGCAGAGGCAAACAAGCCGCGCCAAAGCCCCCGAATGATCCTCAGTAGCTCAATGGCAGAGCATTCGGCTGTTAACCGAAGGGTTGTAAGTTCGAGTCTTACCTGAGGAGCCAGACGGCAGGCTGCGCAATGCGCAGCCTGCTTTTTGCTGCCCAGAAGCGAGGCGGACAGTCCGCGGCCGGGGGAAGCGCGGCCGGGGAAGGGGGAAGCCCCCTGCCCGCAAGGGGAAGGCGTGCTGCGGGGGCGTCCATACCACGATATACCACGATAATACGGAACGCTATAATGCGGAAGATGCAATATATTTGCCGCGACGAAGCCGGGGTGGATACCATTCTGATATTAATGCGCAAGATGCATTAAAACGGTTGCCGATTGTCAGGCTTGCGGGATGCGGCTCGCGGGATGTGGCTCGTGGACTGCAGGGGACTGGAACCCGGGAATTTTTATTGCGGGAAATGCATTATATCCCCACCCCTGTTTTGATATTAATGCGCAAATTGCATTAAAATAGCTGTTGATTGTCAGGGCTCGTGGGCTGTAGAGGACTGAAACCCGAGAATGTTTATTGCAGAAGATGCATTATGATTCCCCTGGGCAATGCGAGAGCGATTCGCTTTGGAGGTTGCGCAGCTCTCTAGTTGCCGTTGTAGCGTTAGACGTCGTATGGATACTGTTTTAATGCGTAATACGCATTAAGCGCAGGCGACTGCATGAATTGCCAGAATGCGGAAAGCGCATTATCTTCCCCGTGTTGAAGCTGGGGGATGATGCTTTGATATTAATGCGTGAGTTGCATTAAAATAGCAGCGGATTGTCAGGGCTCGTGGGATGTGACTTGTGGGCTGAAGAGAGCTGAAACCCAAGAATGCTTATTGCGGAAGATGCATTATAACCCCACACCCGGGGCAATGCGGCTTGGGCAATAAGACCTGGGCAATGCGAATGCCATTCGCTTTGGGGCATCCGCGGCTCATTATTTGCCGTTGTAGTGATAAACGCTGGATGGGTGCTATTTTAATGCACAGTACGCATTAAAGAGAGGGCTTGCGGGCTCTCGCGCGACACGAAGCGCTGGAATCAGGAGAATATAATGCGGGAAATGCATTATATTCTCACCCGGGCAGCACAACTGCATCCAAATTTGAAATCTATGGTTTCGCAGCTTTCGAAGCTGAATCGTTGCTGTTTAATGCGTATTATGCATTAAACGCAATTGACCATAGAATTCTGCGGGACATAAGATACTGGAACGCAGCGGCGTTTAATGCGAAAGATGCATTATGATCCCCATCCAAGCAGCGCAGCTGTATTCAAGTTTATACTTTGCAGTTTGTTGCCGTTGATGTTGAACGGATGCATTTAATGCTAGTTGTGCATTAAATGCGCTTGTCCTCAGGATCATGTGCGACATCGGCCGAGGAATATCGTGGGATTTTTATTGCGGGAAATGCAATATAATTCTTCCGGGTAAAGTGAAGGCCTCAGAGCTTTAAGTTTGCAGTTTTGCGTCCGCCAGAGCGTAATCGACGCCATTTTAATGCATAATATGCATTAAGCGTTGGCGACCGCGAGATTGAAGCACAACTTCAGGCACTGAAATCAGAGCGGCATTTAATGCGGAAAGCGCATTATAATTTCACCAGAGCAGCGCGATGGCCACCAAGCCGGAATGCCTTTTTAATGCGAGATATGCAGTATCCACGCGACGAAGCGCACCGAAAGCACAAGTTTTAATGCGAAAGATGCATTATATTTTGTGCTGTATTTGCGTATTTGCGAGATTCTATCGTGAGCATCACGAGGAGATACGCCGGCTTTACTACACAAAACCATTGAAGTTGAAACGATGCCGTTTTAATGCGCAATATGCATAATAGATAGAGCGATGGCATGTAGAACGGCCAAAGGCTCGGCGTTTGCAAACGTTGCCACAGCGGGAACACAAGATATGCACGCCGCCATTTAATGCTGAACATGCATTAAAACGCTTGTCTCTGGCATCTGGCGGTATCCGGCGGGGGAAACCGGGCGAAGGCGCTCCTCCATCGTTGCATGCCGGCTGGCTTCTGCCCCTGTACGACGCAAAGTAAGGAATCACTATGGCTGGGCAGACGGGTCGCAGGAGATTATATTGCGGAAAATGCAATAAAAATCTTTGCGGACGAACAAGTATTATGATATTATGTAGATACAGTTATGCGCATGGCTATTACTCCATAAGGAGACTAACTATTAAAAGTCAAGAGGTAAGAGGAAAAAATCCCCCGGAGAACGGGGGGGGAATGAGGAGAGGGGGAGTATTCAAGAAGCGGAGCGGTCATTCTCGTAGGAAGCGATAATGATTTTGCGAAGGTCTTGAATGAGAGCATCGACGTCTTTGCAGAAGAAGACGAGGTAGATGATGAAGGTAAGAGTGCAGCAGAGACTTTTGCCGTGCTCAAGGTCTGCGTAAGAGCGGGTATCCATCAGAGCGGGTATCCATCATGAGTTTTTCCGAGAATCTGGCTTGGGTGAGATGGGATTGTTTCCGTGCGTCGGTCAGGCAACGGGTCATGTAGGAACGGAGGGCGCACTTGCAGATGTGTTTCATTGGGGAATACCTCACTTTCATCAATATACGCGCAATGTGTATATTAAGCGTATCGAAAGAATGAGCTATACGCCATGAGGTATACACCAGAATTTGGAAAAATAATTGTGCCAAGCCCCGCCGCCCTTGACAAAGGCGTTGCAATGGAATTCTTAATTCCATTGCAACGGTCGCAAAGCGACTTGGAATCCTTCAGGATTCCAACCTTCAGATTCAAATGCAAGAGAGGTTCAGCGAGGGCGAAGGAGGGAATAGCAAAGCAGACTCAGTGTCGCCCTTGAAACAAAAGCATAGCATTTGAATGCAAGGTTGAAAACTCTATGAGTTTTCAAGTCTGCCAAAGGCAGACCGCGGGTGGTCAAATCAAAGATTTGAACACCGCGCCTTCTGGATTGTCAAGGGTACGCTGCGCCGGCTCCGTAGATATAGAATCGCTCAGGCTCCGAAAGGAATAGTGGGGTTACGCCGCAGGGCAGTACGGTTGGCCGGAGCGTTGTAAGGCAAAGATGAGGCGCACTAACTTCTTGGCGGCGTGAGAGATAGCGACATTGTAATGTTTGCCTTCCGCCCTCTTTTTTGCCAGATAAGCGGAGAAGGAAGCGTCCCAATAACAGACATACTTTGTGGCGTTGTAGAGCGCATAGCGAAGGTAACGGGAGCCGCGTTTCTCCATGTGCGCATAGGCGTTATCCAGCTTGCCCGACTGGTAAGTGGAAGGGGAAAGACCTGCATAGGCGAGGATTTTATCCGGGGAATCGAAGCGGGAGAAATCGCCGATTTCAGCGAGGATCATAGCGCTCATGCGGTAGCTGATACCGGGAATGGTGAGGATGGGCGAAGCGATCTGATCCATGATTTGCTTAAGGGCAGTTTCGATTTCGTTGATCTCAGCGTCGATTTCACGGATAAGGCGGATGGTATGCTGAAGTTCAAGGGATTTGGCAGGCATGGCGGAGCCAATGGAGCGCTTGGCGGCATTGCGAAGTTCAACAGCTTTGGAACGGTCATAGTGGCCTTTGGAAGCGGTGGAGAGGAGGTTGGTGAGGTGCGTGAGATGGCAGGAAGCGACTTGCTTTGCACCGGGTAATTCGGCAAGCAGGGCATAGACCGACGCTATATGGAGCGTAGGGACGAGGTTTTCCAGTTCCGGGAACAGGATGGTGACAAGCCTGGAAACGGACTGTTTCAGTTTAGCAGAGACCGTCCCAAACTTTGTGTAAACCTCCCATGAGGTGTAGAATAGAAGCATCACACAGGAGGTAAAACACATGGCCAGAAAGAACCGTACCCCGGAAGAAAAGGCGCGACGGGAGAAGATCCGGGAGCTGCTGCAGATGGCAAACATCGGCAGCATGGACGACATCCAGAATCTGTTCAAGGAGACCATCGCGGAGTTCATGGAGAACGGCTTGGAGGCAGAGCTGGAGGATGAACTGGGCTACAGCAGATACGACTACAGGAACAAGGCCACGGACAACAGCCGCAACGGCCACAGCAGCAAGACGCTGCGCACCAGCTTCGGAGATGTGGAAGTGTCCGTTCCCCGCGACCGGAAAGGCGAATTTGAGCCCCAGGTGCTGAAGAAGAACCAGACCAGCATCAGCCAGGACATAGAGGAGAAGATCCTGTCCATGTACGCCAAGGGGATGACGACGGGAGATATTGAGGCCCATATACAGGACATCTACGGCATCTGCGTCTCAGACAGCACCGTGAGCCGGATCACGGACAAAATACTGCCCATCGTACGGGAGTGGCAGCAGCGGCCGCTGGAGAACGTCTACGCCGTAGTATTTCTGGACGCCATCCACTACCATGTCCGCAGCGAGGGCCAGATCGTAAAGAAGGCGGTATACATCGCTATTGGCATTGACCTGAACGGCCGGAAGGACGTTCTGGGTATGTGGGTCGGAGAAAACGAGAGCGCCAAATTCTGGGCGACTGTACTCAATGGTCTGAAGAACCGAGGCGTAGAGGACATATTCATCGCCTGCACGGACAACTTGACGGGATTTGACGCGGCCATTCACGCCACCTTCCCTCAGACCGAGATCCAGAACTGCATCCTCCACCAGCTGCGCAATTCCAGCCGGTATGTGTCCTATAAGGATATAAGAGCCCTCATGGCGGATCTGAAGGCAGTCTATGCCGCCGTAGACGAGCAGGCAGCATTGAATGCTCTGGACGCCTTTGGAGAGCGCTGGGACGGGAAATACCCGAGAATCTCCCATCCCAGTCCTGGCGGGCGAACTGGGCCAATCTGAGTACATATTTCAAGTACCCTCAGGAGGTGCGCAGGCTGATCTATACCACCAACGCCATAGAGGGTTTCAACCGCCAGCTGCGCAAGGTGACCAGGGCCAAATCGGTGTTTCCAACAGATGACAGCCTGCTGAAAATGCTGTATCTGGCGATGATGGACATCACGAAAAAGTGGACGGGACGGCGGCAGGACTGGAGCGTGATCCACGCGCAGCTGTCCATCTATTTTGCCGGACGCATGCCCGAATAACACCGCCGGAGCCGGACGTCAAGGGTCTGCGCGCCGCTGTGCGCGGCGCTCCGATGAACGGCGGCCTTGCCGCCGCCCTTGACATCCACCCCCGCCGGCGTTATACTGCACACAAGGCGGCAGTCGGATAAATCCGCTGCCGCGCACAATGGATGATCCTGCTCTGTTCATGCCTCATTTGGAGTTTACACAGAATTTGGGATTGACCCGTTTAGCACGCTGGCGGACCTTGTCAAATCTGTACCTGGATAGTGACTTTAGCTCCTCGAGGTTGCAAACCCCGAGGGTTTGCAAGTCGCTGCGCGACCGCCACGGCTCAAATCAAAGATTTGAGGCGCGGCACCGGGGACCACAGTACCTCTTGCCCTTGTAACCTCGTTCCAAATCAACCGTCTGCGCGGTATCTAACTGATTAACAATCCGACAAGGGGCTGTGGTTGGAGCCTCCTTCAAACCGTCTTGCGGTAGGTGATACAAACCAATCCACAGCATCCCCAACGGTGTAGCACACTTCTGGAGAGAGGTCTATAAATACTACTCTTATATAATACGAGGATGATTCTATGCCGGTGCGCATGGAACACAGAGAGGCAGCCCTGCACGTATCGTACGAGGGCAATGTAGGCGCGGCTTTTGGGGTCGCGCTGTTCAGGAATGTGTATACGGAGGTCGCCGCGCTGGTGGAGCAGCGGGGACGGGAAGGGGCAGATGTGCGCCTTTTCGACCCCTACGCGCCGGCGGGCGAAGTATTTGGACGCGAGTGGCCGTCAGGCGCCTGCCTGACGTTGTACAGCAACCACTATCAATGCGGGCTGTGGCCGACGGAGGATGACCTGCGCAACCTGGCGGCGCTGCCGGAAGGTACGAGGCTGTACATTGTCCGCGGCTGTCGCTGCGTGCGATGGAAGGGAAACAGATAGGGCAAGGCAGGACCGATGGGCGCGGGCAGCCGCGCCCACTTTTTTACCCTCACGCTTAAACGGGGACTCATAAGAAAGCAATTCCCCAAATTATGATTATGGCATCTGTCAGGCGGGATTGGTAGACGAGACAGCGGGTATTTGGTGCGAAACCAAATACCCGTTATTCCTTGGCTTACAGGGTTCTTTGGTGTGCGTCGGAAGATATTGCAGTATCCTGTGGCGATCCGCGACGGCGGAGGCATCCCCAAAATCGTCGCGGGGCTCGTCTATCCGACGAATGCGAGAAGAAAATCCTCGATCCATAGCGGCGGTTATAAACTGGATACTATAGCATCTGCTTTATAATCACTTTTCGTTTCCGATATATCCACTTTGTCCCCATTACGCAGCGCAAACGGCTTGTGGAAGGCAACCGGGCATGGTGACCGTCGCAGGGAAAACACCGAATGAAGGACGGTCGTTTTCCTGGCGGGCAAGATTTTCCCTGCTGAACAAACCTCCTGCTGGATGCTCGTTTACAGCCGATCCTGGCGGGGAATTTGTTCCCCGCCTCCTCGGAGGCCACGCCGGTGTACGCTTTTAGGATTTTGGCTGGGCCACCTTTACGCGCACGCCCACATCCTTCACCTGTTGTGCGAATGCAGGGGTAATGCCGCTGTCTGTAATGAGTTCGTCCACCATGGAAAGTGGCGCGAAACTGACGATTGCCTTGCGATTCATCTTGCTGGAATCGCACAGCAGGGAGACCGACTCCGCAGACTTGATCATCGTCGATTTGATCTCCGCCATATCGAGCGCGGCGGTAGACAACCCTTGCTCGATGGAAACGCCATTGGCCGAGAGAAACAATCTGTTGATATTGAGCATCGACAGCGTTTCACGGGCGATCTGGCCACAGGTGCAATGGTAATTTCTGTTTATCGATCCACCTGCCATGATGACATTTGCACTCGTGTTGTACTCCAGCCACGTGGCAATGCGCAAGTCGTAAGTAACGACCGTAAGTTGCCCAATTTCGCCCAACAACTTGCAAAGCTGATAAGTGGTGGAGCCGCTGTCCAAGCCGATCACATCGTTGGGACAGATACTCTGAACAGCCGTGTGCGCAATAGCCTGCTTTTCCAGTATATGCAGCTCCTCCCGCACGTAGAGGCTGGGATCATACACCTTCTCCCCGACACACACGGCACCACCGTAAGTGCGTTCCAAGCGCCCGGCGCTTTCCAGCTTGGTAAGATCGCTTCTGATGGTTGCTGAAGTTACGTTGAACTTCTCGCACAACTCCGTCACCGTCACAGAGCCCTTTTCCGAGACCATTTCCTCGATGCTGTTGCGGCGCAGCTGCGCAAGTATATTATCCATCTTTTTTGGCATACGACATCCAACCCTCTTACGATTGTGTTATCCATTGACCACATTCTGTGGCCGGCCCTGTAGGAACCCTTCGACATTGTTAACCGCGATTTCCATCAGGCGTTGACGGCTCTCCTTTGCAGCCCAGGAAATATGGGGCGTCATCAGGCAGTTTCTCGCCAAAAGCAGAGGGCTATCCGCGCGAATCGGTTCTTCTTCCACAACGTCCAAACCCGCCGCATACAGTTTCCCACAGTTTAATGCGCTGGCAAGATCCTCTTCAACGATCAATGCGCCGCGGCTATTATTCAACAGAATGGCTCCATCTTTCATTTGGGCGATCGTTTCCCGATTGATGAGGCCGTGAGTCGCTTTTGTAAGCGGGCAATGCAGTGCCACTACATCAGACGAATGGAGCACTTCCTTCATGGACGCGTAACTGGCGATCGCTTTGCCCTCCGCACAGGGATATGCGTCGCACGCAAGCACGCGCATGCCCAACGCCCGGGCGATGCGCCCAGTCACCCTGCCGATCCGGCCAAAGCCAATAATACCCATCGTCTTGCCGGACAGTTCGATCTGTGGGGTGTCCCAAAAACAGAAATCCTGGCAAGCGCTCCATCGACCCTGATGAACGGCGTCTGAATGGTGCTCCACGCGGTGGCAGATCGCAAGCAGCATGGCAATGGCAAATTGCCCCACGGCCTCCGAACCGTATGCGGGAACGTTGGACACAGGAATCCCCCGTTCCCTTGCCGCATCTACATCGACAACATTGAAACCGGTTGCCAGTACGTTGATAAATTGTATATTTCCGCAGGCTTCCAGCGTCTGCCGGGTGACAGGGGTTTTGTTTGTGCAGACGATTTGTGCGTCGGCGATGCGGGAGACGATCTGGCTGCTATCTGTGCGGTCATAGACTGTCAGTTCGCCCAGACGTCCCAGCTTTTCCCACGACAGATCCCCGGGGTTTTCGGTATACCCATCCAGCACTACAATTTTCATATAATGCTCCATTCTTTTTCGTTTCGGCTTGTGACTAATGGGCAAACAACAACTATTATATATCATTATACACGCATTCTATTTTCGCGACGTGTGTTTTACATTTGCATTTAGTTAAACTTTGGCGTTTGGCAATTCAAAAAAGTCTTTAACAGCCGGATACAATTTTAGGTAAGTATCAAAACGCTGGTCATAGATCGCTCGCTCCATCGGTGTTACGTTGGGATGCAGCAGTTTTCCCCCTGTTTTGCAAAGCGACACAGCCTCCCGCACATCACGATAAACGCCGGCCCCAATGCCAGCGAGCATTGCCGCACCATGGACGGCAGCGTCTGTCATAGTCAGCATCCGCATGGATCTGCCCATAATATCCGCCCTCATCTGCGTCCAGATTTCGCTGCGCGCACCGCCTCCAACCGTATCAATGCAGTCGTAGTGATGCTGTGTGATGCTCTCCGCGATTTGAAGTATCTGCCGTGTGGCGTAACAGGTGCTTTCCAGGATTGCGCGCACCAAATCGTGGCGCATAGTGGCGCGTGTCAGGCCAAAAAATACCCCTTTTGCGCAGGGATCCCAAATCGGACAACGTTCCCCTGACAGATAGGGCAGAAAGACTACGCCATTTGCCCCGGGGACAGATTTGAGAGCCTCAAGATCGAGCAGATGCCAAGGGACTTCCTCATATCGCTTCGCCAACGCTTTCAGATCGTCGCACAATGTATCCAGCGCCCAGTTGACGACAGACCCCGCGTTGGACATCGCCCCCTGATAAAGCCAAAGCCCGGGAACGACGTGACAACGGTTGAGATATGCGCGGCTGAAAAGTGTCTTGTCGATACATAGCGTCAATACATTGGTCGACCCTACGGATTGACAGATGTCATAGGGGGAGATAACGCCGCAGGCAAATGCCGCGCAGGCGCTGTCCGCACCTCCGATCACAACGGGGATCCCCTTGGGCACGCCGCAGGCAATGACGTCCCGGGCACAAAGCTCGCCGCAAACATCTATGGATTCGAGCAACGGCGGCAACTTTGATATATCGATCCCGATTTTGTTACATAGGAAGGCGGACCATTTTCGCTCGCCCGCAGTAGAAAAGAGCCCTGTATAGGAAGCGTTGCAGCGATCCAGCGCCGCAACGCCCGTCAAACGGTAGCACATCAGCGTATTTAGATGTCCAAACCATCGCGTCTGCTCATAGATCTCCGGGCGTTCCTGCTTTAGCCACAGCATGGATGTGCAGGAGATCGTCCCGGCCATGACGTTATTGGCCGTTATGGAGAAGAATTCATCAGGATCCAGCAACGCCTTGATGGCATCGGCCTGGGCAGTGCTGCGCCGATCCAGATACAGGATCGGATCGGCCAGCACCTGCCCATTCTTTCCCAATGCCACCAGACCAGGGCTCATGCAGGAAAGACCGATGGCACACACAGACGAAAGGGAATGGCGTATGGCGATTTTTTGCAGGCAACGGATCATGCTGTTCCACAGTGTATCCGCGCCTATCTGCGCCCAGCCTTTTTGAGGATGTTCAACGCGATACGACAGCTTTTCGATCGCAACAACGCGCATGTCCTCGTTGATCAGGGCCACCTTGATGCTGCTCGTGCCGATGTCTATCCCAAGCAGGGTTCGTTGCATTCTCATTCCCCTTCCTTGATGGGCGGCCATTGTGGAAGTCAAGGCTTGAGCATAATTTTAAGGCCGACGCCGGACTTGCACACCTCATAAGCCTGACGGAACTGTTCCAGGGAAAACTCGTGCGTGGCAATCCTGTCAAGATCGATCTTGCCGGAGCGCACCATGTCTGCCGCGACGAGGTAGTCGCTTCGACGGTAGGCGGTGGAACCGCAGACATGAACCTCATTGTAGTGGATGAGGTTGGCGCTCACCGTACAGGCGCCCTCGCCTGCGAATCCGGCGAACAGGCACAGCGTGCCGCCTTTTTTGACCATCTGCAGTGTTTCCTGCACCAGAGCCGGAACGCCGATCGCCAAAATCGCCACATCGGCGCCAATGCCGCCTGTTTCCTCCGAAACGATCCTGCCGAGGTCCTCCTTGCCAGGGTCGACTACGCGATCCGCGCCAAGATCGCGGGCGACCGCTATCCTGCCAGCATTCGGTTCGCTTACGATCACACGGCGAGCCCCTGCAATGCGCGCCAATTGCATATGCATCAACCCTATCGGGCCAGCGCCGATGACGAGCACGACGTCGTTAAAGCCGACGGAGGCATTGCGCATCCCGCGGATACAACATGCCAGGGGCTCGATCAGCGCGCCGGCGGTAAAAGATACGCTTTCCGGTAGCTTTACCACGTTTCCTGCGCGAATCAGGGCAGCCGGGATACGGACATACTCTTCAAAGCCCCCGTCAAACTGGTATCCGACCGCCAGACGGTTGACACAGGCATTTTCCCGGCCGTTGAGGCAACTATGGCAGTGGCCGCAAGGGATCAGGTTGGCGATGGAGACGCGCTCTCCCACAGCATAACCTTCAACTTTTTCGCCCACTTCGGCGATGATTCCGCAGATCTCATGCCCAATCACGGAAGGATAACGCACATCCTTGGTTTTCTTCCCCTCAAGTATGCGGATATCCGTGCCGCAGATCGCGGCGCGTTCCATTTTCAGCAAGATCTCGTCAGCGTTGATCTGCGGAATGGGTATATCCCTTGTTTCGAACCGATTTGGGCCGCTGAGCACTACGGCTTTCATATTCGTTACTCCTTCCCTGTAACTTACTGGTATGCCGAATAGTCCTTGTCGTTTTCTATCTGAGCCAGCAGCTCCTTCGCCTCTTTGACAGAGTAGCCTTCGTGGATGATTTTACGCAATGTGATGACCAGGGCGGTGACATCGCAGTAACTCCATACAAACCGTCCCATCGTCACGCCACCGACACCGCAATCCATGGCGTCACGGGTCATCTGCAGATAATCATCCAGCGTTTTGCAGGCGTCTCCGCCCTGGATTACGACGCGCGCGGGGCAGGCCTCGACGACCTTTGCCATGGTATCCGGACTCCCCGTATAGGTAGTCTTGATGATGTCCACGCCCAATTCCGCGCCGCAGCGGCAGCAGTATGCGATATTTTTCCAGTCTGTTCGCCCTTCTGTCGAAACGCTTTCTCCTTTGGGATAGATGTGACCGATCAGCGGCATGCCCAGGCTCATGCAGTCCTTGGATATCCTGCCAATTTCGCGCACCTGTTCCGCCTGATGGTCGCCCAGCATGATGGCGCCGATCGACACTGCATCCGCGCCCATGCGTACCGCCTCTTCGACGTCACCAAAGATGACATCCCTTGTAGGGTACACCGGGGCGTAATTGGAGCACTTGAGCAAAAGAGAAGCCTTGCCCGCATGTTTCCACCAACACGACTCCGCAATGCCTTTGGTCATAGTAAGCGCGTCCGGCCGCCCCGGGACGATCTTGTCGATGGTTTCTTGAATGCTGATAAGCCCCGGCAGTACGCCGCGAGAGATCGCATGATCCACGGTAATTGCCATCAGTTTTCCACTTTTGGGGTTTATCAGCCGACTCAGGCGAACCGCCTTACCCAACATCGCCATTATTCTGCCTCCTTGCGCCTTATTTCTTGAACAGTATCTTTCCTGCGTCCCCATGTGTCATCGCAAAGGCTTCCTCAAACTGATCGAAAGTATAGCGATGGGTAACGATTTTTGTCAGGTCGACGCGCTTGCTGCCGACCATCGCGGCCAGATCCAGCCAGGATTGCCAGATTCTGCGGCCAAACGTGCCTTTGATCGTCAGGCATTTCTGATTGATATTGCGCGTGATATTGATGGGCACGCTCCCTGCCGGGTGGCCGATGATCGCCAGCGTACCGCAATCCCGGATCAGGTCGAAAATCGTTTCGTACACTGGCGCGGCACCTGTCACCTCAAAAGCGACATCCACGCCGCCATGCTGAATGGTCAGATCCCTGACTTGCTCAACCAAATGGGGGTCATTGCCATTGATGGCGGTGACGTCGACATACTTGCGAGCCATATCCAGCCGGAATGGGTTTACATCAATGGCGATCACACGGGAAGCGCCGCAAGCGAGAGCCAATTGAATGGTCACCAAACCAATCGGGCCGCAACCGTATACCAGCACCGTATCTCCCGGCATGATGCGCACATTTTCTACCGCATGCATGGCGACTGCGGCAGGTTCAAACATGGAGCCTTCCTCAAAGCTGACGGTATCGGGCAACGAGAACACAATATCCGCCGGCGCTTTTCCATATTCCGCGAACGCTCCGTTATAGGTGATGCCATACAGGCCCATGTTCGCGCAGGCATGCGCGTTTCCCGTTTTGCACGGATAACAGTTCCAGCACGGGATATGCGTTTCCAGCGAAATGCGTTCGCCTACTTTCTTGTCCCGTACATTCTTGCCAACCTCAACAATGACACCCGACACCTCGTGGCCAAGCGTAAAGGGGAAACCGACGTGGTATTTGTCCACAAAGGAAATAGCCGTCTCATCCCAGTTGTACAGATGCACGTCCGTGCCGCAGATCGCGGCGGACTCTACCGTAAAGCGCACTTCGTTGTCCGCAAGTTCAGGGATCGGCACATCGGTGTACGCCGCTCCTGCGCCGGGCCCCTGCTTGATAATTGCTTTCATTGAATATTCCTCCTGTTGCTTTGATATACTCCTGTTGCCTACATCCATCCCAGGCGCGATAGGTTTTCCAAACTCCTGCGCACCCAGGCATCTTCCATTTGTACCGTTTTTTCAAGGCTTTCCTGTTCCGGGGGCCAGAATTCAATGATTGCGGCGATGCTCTCGGGCGCCTGACGAAGCAACTGTAGATTCAGAGCCCCATCGCCTACGGGCGTACCTTCGATCACAAATCCCATACCTCGATTGACCCGGCGGACACGGAAATCCTTCAGGTGAAGATTCTTCGCAAACGGCATCAATGCGTGTATGACTTGATCCGGCGTTTCGATTGCCGCGAAGGAATTGACAGTATCGACGCACACGCCCAGCATGGGGCTATTCACCGCGCGAAGCAGCCCTGTCAGTTCTCCTGTGGAGTGGCGGTCGTGATTCTCGAGCCCTATGACGACCCCTTCGGCCTCGTAGCGCGGCAGGACACTGCGCAGATTCTCGATGCCTTCGACAATGGAGGCGTTCTTCCCCTGCAGGTCGGCGAGCATTGTACGAACCAGCTTTGCACCGCAAAGATTCGCGAGCTCCAACATATGTTCCATGTGTGCTCGTGCGACGCCCCGCGTTCCGACCTGCAATTCCATGCCTAGGGCCACGCAACGCTTTCCTAACGCAATAAGCTGGCTTGCGCTGAGCTCTTCCAAGGGTACGTTGTCGCAAATCTGGATGACCCGCAGACCCGTCGCGTACACCTTGTCAACAAGGGCGAAAATGATTTCCTTCGGAGACGCCCCCTGCTCCTGTTGCTGGATCGCCCACCACGAATAGGTGTAGCTTCCCGCGCCGATGCGCATATTCCCCCCTCCTTTTCCCTACCGTTTTGTGGTCGCAAAGCGTCCGAGATAAGTTTCTATGACGCGCGGATCTTCGCGGAGGATATTTGAAGCGCCCTCCATGCGAATGCGTCCGCCGTCCAGAACATATGTGTATTTGGAGATGCGCATGGCCATTTTGGCGTTCTGTTCGACAAGAAGCACGGGCACGCCCATCCTTTCGTTGATCTCCACGATCTTCTTGAACAGTTCGGACACCACAATCGGAGCAAGCCCCATGGAAGGTTCGTCCAGCATCAGCACCTTGGGGCGCGCCATCAGCGCCCTGCCGATGGCAAGCATCTGCTGCTCTCCGCCGGAGAGGCTCCACCCCAGCTGTTTACGCCGTTCACGCAGCTTTGGGAAAAGCTCAAATACTTCTTCCAGTTCCGCAGTATAAGGCTTATTCCCGAAAAAGCCGTGCCAGTTGACAGTGCCTGTCTCCAAATTCTGTTCGACCGTAAGCCCGGGGAAAATGTGACGCCCCTCAGGTACATGAATAATGAAGCGCTTCGCCATATATCCGGGTTTTTTGTGGATCAGCTCTTCTTCCCCGTTTTCACCCTTAAAGATAATCGAGCCTGTGCGCCGGATAATACCGGAAATGGATTTGAGCAACGTGGTTTTGCCCGCGCCGTTGCTGCCGATGAGCGCAGTGATCCCTTCGCCGATGGTGAGGTTCACCCCATGAAGAGCCTCGATCGGGCCATAGTACGCATGAAGGTCTTTGATCTCGATCATTCTTCCTGCTCCTCTCCCAAATACGCAGCGATGACCTGCGCGTTGCTCGAGATTTCCTCCGGGGTGCCGTTGATAATCACACGGCCGAAGTTCAGGACGACGATGCGATGGCAGATGTTCATGATCATATCCATCGAGTGCTCGATCAGGGCGATGCCGATCCCCAATTCATTCGCAGCCATATTCAATAGCGCCATTACATCATCACACTCTTTGTTGTTCAATCCCGCGGCGGGTTCGTCCACCAGCATTACCTTGGGATGAGAAAGCAGCGTGCGCACGATCTCAAGCATTTTCTGTTGCCCGTAGGTCAGCGAAGAAATATCGCTGTAAGGATCAAACGTAAAGTGCAGGTGCTTCATGTAGCGCTCAAGCTCTTTTTCATACCAGTCATTCTGGCGCTGAAAAAAGCTTTTGAAGTAACTGGCATGTTCCGCAAGGTCGGTGCTGAGCAAAAGATTGTCGCGTATGTTGGAGCGCTGCAGGAAACGTGGCGTCTGGAATGTGCGCCCGATTCCCATCCGCGCCCTGTCATAGGGCGGGACTTTCGTGATGTTCGTTCCTTCTAGGTAGATCTCGCCGGAATCCACGGGGTAAATGCCACTGATCAGGTTCAGCAGCGTACTTTTACCGGCGCCGTTCGGGCCGATCAGTCCCTGGATCATGCCGGCCTCTACTGTGAAGCTGACGTCATCCGCCGCGATAACGCCACCAAAACGTTTGCATACGTTGTCCAGTCTGAGTAGATTCATCCCTGTTATACCTCCTTTGCTGCCGGAGGCTGTCTGCGCCGCAGCTTGCGGGCAACCCACTTTCCTGCATCGCTCACCATGCCAGCAATGCCCATCGGCATGAAGATCATCATCAGGATAACGGCAAGACCGTAGATGAGCTGCAGATACTTGGCGATGATTTCCACATCGCGCAGCACTTCCGGCAAAACATTGATCAGCAGGGAGCCAAGAATGATGCCGAACGCATTGTTGACGCCACCAATCATCGTAATAATGAGCACCAGCGTTGAACGCTCGTAGTTGAACATATCGGAACTGATAAAGCCGATATTGAGCGCATATAACCCGCCAGAAAGCCCTGCAAGCATGCCTGCGAGCACAAAGCCGATGACCTTGACGCGATAAGTGTTCACGCCCATCGTCAGCGCGGCTGTGTCGTTGTCGCGAACGGCGGCGAGGGAACGGCCAAGTTTCGTATGCCTGATGCGTTCAACAAAGAGCGCCACCAGCGCCACAACGATGACCAACAGGTAAAACCACTTGTCGGGCTTATCAATGGTGATTGGCCCGATTGCCAGCTTGGAAATGCCGCTGATGCCGCCCGCACCTCCGAACAGCGGCGCGTAATTCTGATAGAACGACCAGGCGACCTGCACCAGGGCGATGGTGGCAAAGGAAAAGTAGGTTCCTTTCAGCTTTACAAGAATGCTGCCGATCAAAAGCGCAGTGATTCCTGAAATGACAATGCCGCAAAGGATCGCTGGGATCGGATCCATCAACAATCCCAATCGGCCTGAGCAGAGATTGCCAACGGTATAGCAACCTACGCCCATGAACGTCAGGCCTGCAAAAGATACCTGCCCGCCCATGCCCAGCATAATCGAAAGCCCGAACGATGCGATCGAATAGATGAGGCCAACGTTGACGATCATCATGGAATAGCTGGACAAGTTGCTCGGCCCAAACAACATGGCAAGGATGCTGACCACGATCAGCACGCAGGAGGGGCGAAAGACTTTTCTCATTATATTCATACCGTCACCTCACGCTTTGTCCCCAATTTTTTCGCCAAACAGTCCCTGCGGACGGAAAATCAGGAACGCGAGCAGAATCAGGAATACAAAGGCATCCTTGTATTCATGGAACCATACGGAGCAGAAAGCCTCCAAAACGCCCACAAGCAGAGCGCCGATGACAGTACCCTTGATATTGCCCATGCCGCCTATGATCACGCCCGCGAATGCCCGGAGCTGCAGCCTTCCCAGCGTGACGCTTACCGTCATCATCGGCGAAACCATGTAGCCAGCAGTCCCGGCCAACACGATGGAGATGATGTAGGATACCGCGACCGTGATCAGGGTCGGGATCCCCATAAGTTCCGCCGCATATCCATCCTGTGCGGCAGCTTCCATCATGCGGCCTGCATAAAGCTTTTCAAAGAGCACAAAAATCAGGATGATCGCCACCAAACCGACGATCGTCGTCAGCACAAGCTGCCACTGCAAAGAGATATTTCCGATTTGCAGGAGCATACCGCCTCCCGTTTCGGGATCCATGATCAGCGGATCCATGGGCATGGGGTAGCTGCCCCAGATGATCGTAACCAATTCCTTGAGCACGATGGAAGTGCCAATCGTGGCAATTGTGATGGCAGCTGGATAACTCGCATTGCGCAGGGGCAAATAGATACAAAGCATGAACACGAGCCCGACGGCGGCAAAACTCAAAAGAGCTGCGGGGATCATCGCGTACAAGGGCAGTTGGACATCCACGATGAGCGCATGCGTTATGTATGCGCCAAGCATAAGAAAATCGCCCTGCGCAAAATTCAGAAAACCAATGGCACGGATGAGCAATATAATGCCCATGCCCAACAGGGCATACACCATGCCCATGGCGATACCGTTTGATAACAATGCGGGTATGATATCAAGATTCACACTTGCTTCACCTCGTTGCTGTACACCCGATGGTGACCAGAATTCTTGCTGGACCGTGGGCGTTTCGGATGCCTCGCGGCCCGCCGGATTTGCGCTGGAGACAGGGGAGGGGGGAATGCATCCCCCCTCTTGTACGCGGGGAACTTAACGGTATTTCACAAGATCCACCGGAACCGCCTTGCCGTCCTGAATCTGCGTCACATAGAACTCGGAGAGGAAGCTATGATCTTCGTGGTATTTGTAAGTGCCAAGCACGCCTTGGAAGCCATCGACCTGCTTGAACGCTTCGTTGATCGCTTCCCTGTCGACCGTCGTGCCGGCGATTTCGCAGACCTCCTTAATCAGGTAGACGCCGTCGTAAGTAACGGCATTGAGCATTTCGGTATCCATGCCGTGCCGCTCATAATACGCATTCTGGAACGCCTGGCCAACTTCATTGTCGATTTCGGGAGACCAGTCGCAGGTGGAATACCAACCGTCCGCCGCCTTGCCGGCGTTTTCGATAACGACCGCAGAAGCGACGGCGGCATTCGCCACCCTCGGGATCGTCAGACCTGCGTCGGCGATCGCCTTGCTGATGAGTATGTCGGGCTGCTGGTTGCCGTAGTGGATCAAGCCATCCGCGCCAGAGCTCTTGATCTGAGCGATGATCGGCGCGAAGTTTGTTTCTTCCTCGGCATAGCCGATCTGCTGGCTGTCAGGGATCTCGATACCATAGTCATTCTTGTAGATTTCGATGATCCGCTCGCCCGGGCCGGCACAGTTAGGAATCGTCGAATACATAATGGCGGGATTCTTGATGCCAAGCGTCTCGTAGGCGAATTTGGCGAGAATATCCGCGCCGAGGTTGTCGAAGTTGCGTGGCTGCCAGACATAGGGGTTGCCAGCCTGAGAGATCAGGTCGTTGGAACCGCAGGCGATGTAGGGCATGCGGTGTTCCTCGACGGCGTCAAGCACAGCCAGCACGTTCTGGGAGAAGTTCGTGCCTATGATCGCGGTGATACGCTCGTCGTTGAGCAAGCGGTTGGTCGCATTCACGGACGCCTGCATGTTATCGATCTCGTCGCCGACGACCAGCTCTATCTTCTTACCCAGGATGCCGCCCGCTTCGTTGATCTGGTCGGCAGCGAGCTGCGCACCGTTGTAGTTAAGTTCGCCGGTCAGTTTGGCTGTGCCAGTGCGTGCACAGACGATGCCAATGTAGATCGTATCGTCATTTCCGGGTACCGCAATGTTGTCGCTCTGTTCAGCTGCCGCGGCTATGCTGCCAGCGAAAACGAACAAAACCAACAACAATGCAAAAAGTCGATGGGCGTGTTTCATGTGGGGTTCTCCTTTCTATTTTTTCGCTTTTTTGCGAAAATACTTCAAGGTTTCAATGGGACTCACTGCGACGGGTGGCAAGCTTTTGGGTATCGGGTTTTAATTTTGGCCTTTGGGCACAATCGCCGGTTGATGTAAAATGACAGGGCACGGGACACAGGCGCTGTTCCGTCTATACTTCGCCCTGCCGCATCGGATCAAAAACGCAGGAGTATCTTGACCGCAGGCTGCCTGTGTTGGTCGAGCAATGCAAACGCTTCCTGTGCGCTCTCCGCAGGAAACTCGTGAGTGATGATCCGCTCGATAGGAAAATCGTGACATCCCAATAATTCGACTGCGGCTTTGAAATCAGCAAGTTGGTAATTGACAGAACCGAGGATGTTCAGCTCTTTGGCGACGATCGGATGGGTTGTTATTGTCACGGGTGCGGTGATCATGGCAAAGTACATGATCGTTCCGCCTGGCGCGGTCAGGCGTATTGCCTGGTCGAATACGTCAGAGCCTCCCGCCGCGAGAATAACGGTTCCCGCGCCGTGTGAATCAAACAGTGCTTTTGCGTATTCGTCCGCGCTGTCGCGCGCTACGTTGACTGCAGCGGCCGCGCCCAACTCACGCGCCAACGCCAGCTTTTCATCCAGAATATCCGTGATGAGGATCCTCTTGTAGCCGTATCTTTGCGCAAGCATGAGGATCATCAGCCCGATCGTACCGGCGCCCCATATGATCAGGTCGTCGTTGAGGCGGCTCCGGGCGTTTCGCATAAGCACATGATGCGCCACCGCCAACGGTTCGGCCAACGTCCCCCGTCGGCAGGGGATCGTCCCAAGGGGAAGCGTCACGCAAGCCGGAGCCTTGAAGTACTCCGCAAACGTCCCGTTCCAGGCCGCGGTTCCAGGCACCGTCTTTTGTTGGCATAAATTCGTCTCACCGCGGTCGCAATAGACACAGGAACCGCATCCGATCTGAGGCATGACTGTCGCGTTTTCTCCAACGCTGATATTTGTGACGGCTTCGCCGACCGCGACGACTTCGCCCGCCATCTCATGTCCCAGCATGACGGGGGGGATGCGAAATGCATGACATCCACGGAATGCGTGCAGGTCAGAACCACAGATGCCGGAGTAACGTACGCGGATCAACACCTCGTCGGACGTGATTTTCGGGCAGGGAATATCCCGAATTCCTATCACAAAGGGCTTTTCTACATATATTGCCTTCATTTATTCTCCTTTGTACTATTTTTTATTTTTGTTTATGACTTATATTATACTGATTTTTTAGCAAATGTCAAGCGTTTATTTTTAATTATTATCGCGAGATGCAAAACCTAATCACTTATCCAGCAGATGATATCTATGAAAACCAAATCTGGAGAAGCCCGTCAGAAACGCGCCATTTCCGATCCGAATGGTTCGGACGGACAGCGTCTGGCCCAGGCGGAGAGACGACTGACGGAGCTGGACAAACTGTTCATCAGCATCTGCAACGACAATGCGGCAGGGCGCATCAGCGATGAACGGTTTTCTGCGATGAGCAGGCCTATGAGGGCGGACGGGTACAGCTCAAAGCGGAGATCCAGACCTTGCAGCGGGAAATAGAAGTACAGGAAGGACAGATCGAAAATCTGGAGCAGTTCATTCGGAGGGCACACAAATACGAGGATCAGGACGAGCTTACGCCCTACACGCTGCGGGAAATTGTGAAGGCGATCTACATTGAATCATCGGACAAGCGCGGCGGCAAACGATAGCAGAACATCCGCATTTCCTATGACCCTGCAGGCTTTATCCCGGTGGAAGAACTGCTGAAGCAGGGAACGGCATGACCAGAGCCATGCCGTTCCCTTGAGGAATGCGAGATCACTTTCTTACGAGCCTTGAGCACAGGGCGGGGGAAACCCGTTCGGTTGCTGTTACTGGTCAGTGCGTCTGCCGGGATGGACAGCGGCGAAAGGCAGGCGATCCTGCTCAGCGCTGCACGCGTCCGGAGGCATTGCCGCCGGCCAGGGAGAGTACTTCGCGCTCACTGACGAGATTAAAGTCCAATTCGATGGTCTGCTTCAGGCAGCTGGCAGCGACGGCAAATTCGATAGCCTCCTGCGGGGCAAAGCCCTTGCGCAGCGCGTGGATCAGCCCCCCGCCGAAACTGTCCCCCCCGCCGACGCGGTCGATGATACGAATGGCATAATCCCGCGCAAAATGCGCTCCATCTTCGGACAGCAGCATTCCCGACCAGTTGTTGTCGCTGGCGGAAATGGAGCTGCGCAGCGTGATGGCGACATAACGGAACCCGAATTTCTGTTGCAGCTGTTGCGCCACATCCACATAGCCGTCGCGGTCGAGTTTGCCTGCCTGGACGTCGCTGCCTCTGGCGCGCAGGCCAAATACATCCGCCGCGTCCTCTTCATTGGCGATGAGTACGTCTACAAAGGGCATGAGCGAGGTCATCGTCTCCTCTGCCTGTTTCCGGCTCCACAGTTTGGAACGGTAGTTGAGGTCGCAGGAAACTTCCGCTCCCATCCGTTTGGCAGTCTGTACCGCCCGCAAACAGGCTGCGGGCAGCTCTCCGCCCAGAGCAGGGGTGATCCCGGTAAAGTGGAACCAGTCTGCATCGGCAAAGATTGCGTCCCAGTCGTATTCGTCGGCGCGGGAAAGGGCGATGGAAGAACCTGCACGATCGTAAATGACCTTGCTGCCGCGTTGCGAAGCGCCTTTTTCGACATAGTAGACGCCGAGCCGCGGGCCGCCATACAGCACATGGCGCGTGTCCACGCCGAAGCGACGCAGGGCATTGACCGCATTTTGCCCGATCTCATGTGCGGGAACCTTGCTGACAAACGATACGTCGTTTCCATAATTTGCCAGCGAAACGGCGACATTCGCCTCGCCTCCGGCATAGCTTGCGACGAATTTCTCCGCCTGCGAAAAGCGCAGATATCCTTCCGGGTTCAAACGAAGCATGATTTCGCCAAAGGTAACGATTTTGCCCATATCAATGCACCGCCTTCACATAGAGCCTGGCTAGTTCTGTGATCTTTTCAAACTTGCCGCTCTGGATCCATTCCCGGTTGACAAGGTTGCCGCCTATGCCCAGTCCAACGGCACCGGCAAGCAGGAAGTCTGCCGCGTTTTTTTCGTTCACACCGCCTACCGCTATGAAGCGTATGTGGGAAAGTGGGGAAGCGATGGCCTTAAAGTAAGCGGGTCCCAGCACGCTGGCCGGAAAGATCTTTACGAAATCTGCGCCGGCATTTGCGGCGGCAGCTGCCTCGCTGGGGGTCATTGCGCCCGGGAAGGACGCTATGCCGTAGGCTTTGGTCTGTCGGATCACTGCCTCATCGACATTCGGGGAGATGATGAATGCTGCGCCGGCTTCATATGCCAGCTTTAGCTGCGCAAGGCTCATGACCGTGCCTGCGCCAATGTGCATCCTGCCCTCAAAAGCCTGCCGCACGATGTGGATCGCCTCCGCAGTGTCCTGCCATGTTTCCGGGTGGGCCTGGTTGAACGTGATTTCCATCATGCGCAGCCCCCCGTCGTACAACGCCTGCGCCAGCTGAAGCATATGTTCTGGCCGCAGGCCGCGGACGATGGTAATGATTTTGTGTTCGCAAACAGCCTGGATCGTTTCTTCAAGCATTTCCCTTACTTCCTTTCGGCATGATTTTGTATACAACGCACTTCCTTGCCGCGCGTTTTGATAAGCGCCGAGCAGCCGCCGCAGGTGTTACACAGCCGTCCGCGCTCGGGGATGCGACCCTCGAGCACATCGCGGGCGAATTTCGGATAAGCAATGCTCTGGCGGCCGAAGCCTGCCAAGTCGAACCAGCCCTGCGCGATGCCCCCCGCGGCGGCGTTGGCACCAAATTCGCGCAAATAGCTGAGCGCGGAAGCGACGATGCAGGCGCTGGGCGCGACTTTCCGAGCATCGCGCGCAAAAGCGAGCATGCGCGCGACACCCTGCAATGGGGCTTCAGGGGCGGGCGCGCCGTAGTCGTACGGACGCAACACATAGGCCGAATAGGCTCCGATGCCGCTGGAAATATTGAAAAGCCGCACATTGTGCGTATTCAGCAACTCGATCAGTTTCAGCGGTTCCGAGGGATCGGGGCGCATGGAGCCGTTCTGATCGCACCCCCAACCGTAGGGGTATTCAAGACCGTCGTAGATGTTCAGGCGCACGCCAAGGGTCAGCCCGGGCACGTCCTGCAGGCGCCCAACAATGTCCAACAGCAAGCGCACGCGGTTTTCAAAGCAGCCGCCGTATTTGCCTGGACGCCCCCGGGCGCTGAACAATTCGTTGATGAGATAGCCGTGGCAGGCGCGTATGTCCACTGCATCAAAACCGGCGCGGACAGCGAGCGCAGCCGCCTCTACATACTGGCTGACCAGGGCGTCCAATTCTTCATCGGTGACGATATGCGCTCCTTCTTTGGGGATGCGTGGGTTATCAAACGCACAGATGGGACGTGGCTTGCTGTAACGCCCGGAATGGGTGAGCTGCGCGACGAGATACGGCGGAGTCGGGGCTGCTGCGCGCACGAGATCGAGCATTTCCCGGAAAGCACCCAGGTTCTTTTTATGCAGCCAAAGCTGGCGGGGGTTGGAACGCCCTTCGGCGTTTACGGAAATGGATTCCATCCACAACGTGCCAAAACCGTTGCGCGCGAGCTGCTGATAGCGGGCGATACTGCGCCTGCTGGGACTTCCATCCTCCTCGGCGTCGAAACCTTCGATAGGCTGCGCGAGCAGACGGTTGGGAATCTGCCTTCCGTCAAGATCGAATGGCTGCGCAAGGATGGCGGTATCCCCGGACAGGGGCAATTCCACGCCCAACGCAGTCGCTTCGGCGCGTAGCGCCGCCAGGTCTGCAAAATCAAATGGCCTGTATCGCATATGCCGACCCCTTTCTGCTATGTTCCCGCGCCCTGATCAGCGTCCGCAACAGGGCGCAGCAGGGCGCTTCCAGCCCCGCATCCTTTGCCTCGCGCGCGATTGCGCCATAGATCTGTTCCGCTTCCGTGGGGCGGCCGCGCAGGACATCCTGGAGCATCGAGGCCAGATTCGCTCCGATGCGTCGAGCCGTATCGACAACGAAAGCGCACATCTCCTCCGCATCAAAACAGCATCCGCCCGCGTTGGCTACGCGGACAGCCTCGCGGACGATAGAGCAGATCGTGTCCCGCGCCGCGGGTTCCTCTGCCAGGAAACGGTTGTCGGTCTCCAGGAGGGCGGCGACGCCGTTGATGCCGGCGTTGACGATCAGCTTCCGCCAAACCGTCGAGCGGATATCGTTTGAGATCCATGTTTCCAACCCGCAGGCGCAGAATGCTGAAGCAATCCCGGACTCCGCCCCGCGCGCTCTCTCGTCCCATGCGCCCAGTTCCGTCCTTCCGCTGGCTGCATGCAGCACGCAGCCATCTTCCAGCATAGTACCGCCGTGCATGGTTGTGCCCAGGAGGAGGCGGGCGCCTGGTTCAGCGCGCAATATCTCCAGATGGTTCCCATAGCCGTTTTGCAGGGACAGGATCAGCGTTTCCGATGAAAGCAGGGCGCGATTCATGCGGATCGCGGCATAGGTGCACATGCCTTTGACGAATACCAGCAAAAGATCCACACAGCCATCCACCTCGCCGCTTAATGCTGCACGGACAGCATAGCGCTTGCGCTCGCCACAAGGCAAGGCAAGCTCGATGCCGCGCGCCGAGATATCCGCCACGCGGCTTTGCAGCGCATCAAGCAT
Source organism: uncultured Bacillota bacterium (assembly GCA_963930055.1). GTDB lineage: Bacteria > Bacillota > Clostridia > Christensenellales > Aristaeellaceae > Pullichristensenella. The sequence goes on from CAWVKS010000008.1 coordinate 443,460, forward strand.
CAATACGTCGTGTTGCGAGCTGAGATAAGCGCCGTAGATGCTGCCCATCGCCCCTGCGCCGAGCACAGCGATTTTCATGGATTCTCCCCCTTCACTTTAATAAAGGATCTCGTAGGCCGTTGGCCTGCGCCGCTGCGGGCAATCCGGCATGACCTGCATGATCTCCAGACGATAGCCGTTTGGGTCGCGGCACCAGAGCTGCCAGTTGCCGTCGCGCACGATCTTCGGGCGCGAGAGGATCTCCACGCCATGCGCGTCAAGCAGCTTTTCCGTGGCGAATATATCGTCGGTGGAAAGGGCGAAGTGGTGGTCGGCGGCTTCTGGCGTTGGCTCAGCGGGGCCAGGGTAGAAGAATTCCAGGAACGTATCGTCGGCAAAGCGCACACTGGTGATGTGTGGATGCCCCCTGGGTTCTTCGATGGTGAATATGCGCTCGCCGCCGAGTATACCGCAGTAAAACCAGAGCGTGCGTTCCATGTCGATGACGGTGATGGCGCTGTGGAAGATTCCTTTAATCATGGCATGGCCTCCTTGCTGCGGAGGGAGCGCCCTCCGTTTTCTATTGTAATGGGGATGACGGTGTTTGTCAATAAATAAATCTAAAAATAAATTCAAAAATGAAGATAAAATCATTGACAATTTTGAATGAGGATGATATAATAAGGCCACCAATAAAAATATTCATATTGGAGGCGGAGCATGGAAAACGATAAACCGATTATTGTGCACATTGGAATTCTTGTGAAAAACCTCGACAAAGCGGTGCGATTTTTCACCACGCTGCCAGGCGTCCGTTTTACAGAGATCTATGAAACGAAATTCAAGAGGGAGTTCGTCGACAGTCTGGAAATCCCGGCTGGGAGCATCCGCGTGGCGAAGGTATACATTGGGAACATTGGCCTGGAGATTATCGCTCCGCTGGAAGGCGAACCGTATCAAAAACAGTTCATTGAGCGCCATGGGGAAGGGTTCCACCATATCGCGCTGCTCTATCCCGGCAAGGCCGACGCCGTAGACAGGGCATTTCTGGAAAATGGCTTTAAACACGTGTGGACGACGGAGCTGATGGACGGCCGCATTGCACATTACTATGGTATGGACGCCTGGGACGGCCCTGCGGTGGAGCTGATGGACGCATGGCCAAAGACGTGGCCCAACCCTGAAGCGGGAACAGACGCAAACGCATAATAACGTGAGGAGAAAAACAATGGAAGAATTCAAAGTTGTATCCACTCCCATCGTGCATTTCACTAAGGAGACATTTACGCTGGAAGGGAAGGTGGCTGTCGTCACCGGCTCGGGCCGAGGCATGGGCGAGAGCATTGCCTATGGCCTTTCAGAGATGGGCGCCACGGTCATTTCCTCGGATATAGACCTGGAAGCGGCGGAAAAGACAGCCGCCAACATCCGGGAGAAGGGAGGGAAGGCCGTGTCCAGGATGATCGACATCAGCAAGGAGGACGTCGTCGAGGCATTTATGGAGGACGTCGTCCGCGAGTTTGGCCACCTTGACATACTTGTGAACAACGCCGCGATACTGGACGTCGGTTCCCGGTCTTTCCCGGAGATGACCGTCGAGGGTTTCCGACGCACGATCTCAGTGAACCTGACAGGCGTCTACATCTGTTCGCGCTATGCGGCCATCCATATGTGCCGCCAGAATAGCGGTTCGATCATCAACATAGGCTCCAATTCTTCGCGCGGCGCTGTACTCAACATGGCGTGGGGCAGCCCCGCATACGCGGCATCCAAGGCGGGCGTACACGCTCTGACGCGCTCAATGGCTCAAAACGTGGCCAAGTACGGCGTGCGCGTCAATTGCGTTGCACCCGCGGCGGTGGATACGCCAATGCACGCGCATCACCGCGAATGGTTGCTGGACACGTACAATAACCTGGTTCCCCTGGGGCGCGTTAGCGTCGCGGACGACATCGTGGGCATGGTCTGCTTCCTGGCTACGGACGCCGCCGTGTTCGTCACAGGCCAGTCCATCCATGTAAACGGCGGCATCCTCATGGCGGACTGACGGAAACGGGCGCTGCATGCGCACACAGGCGTACTTCGCGGGATGACCCGTGAAAAATAGAAAAGGAGAGAGACATCTATGAAGAAACTGTTGGCGCTTCTTATGATCCTTGCCCTGTTGATCGGCTCGGTGGGCGTTGCGGAGACAGAGGAAGTCCCCACCGTCAAGATCGCCTTGGTCGCGGCAATGACCGGCACCAATGCCATGATCGGCTACTACCAGAAGCTTGGCGCTGAGTACATGGTCAACAAGATCAATGAAAACGGCGGCATCAAGTCCCTAGGCGGCGCGAAGCTGGAATTGGTGATCGGCGACCTGCAGTCCGACGCCTCGCTGGCCAAGAGCGTCACCGAGAGTATCTGCGAAGATCCCGATGTCGTGGCCATCACGGGCGCGACCAGCTCCACCTATGTGCTGGCGATGTTGCCTTCCATCGAGAGGATCGGCATCCCCATGATCACTGCGAACGGCGCGGCTTCGATCTGCGAGCAGGGATACTCGTATATCTTCCAGACTTCCGCCAAGGCGCCGATTATGTCCAGCGTACAGATCGACTACCTGAAGTGGTTGAAAGAAGAGTACGGTTACGAGACCAACAAGGTCGGCATACTCTACCGAGACGATGATTTCGGCGTTTCCACTGCGGAAAACAGCAATACGCTCGTGACAGAGGCTGGTTTCGACGTGGTCTACTACCAGTCCTTCCCCACCACCATCGCTGATGCGTCCTCGCTGGTGACGGGCCTGAAGCAGAGCGGCGCCGAGGTGCTGTTCCTAACCTCGGAGGCTGAATCCTCCAAGCTCATCATAGACGCCATGAATTCCATGGACTATCACCCGGTCATCGTTGGCAGCGCTTCCGGCTTCACGCTGCACACGTTCGCCGAGGAACTTGGTGATTACTGTGTGGGTATGAGCTCCGCGGCCATCTTTACCTATGACAGCAAGAACATCACCAGCAACGAGACGCTCAACGGCTATGTGCAGGAATACTACGAGCTCAACGGCCATTACCCGATCGAGGGCACGCTCTATGAAATGAGTCACATCATGATCATTGCCGACGCGTTGGAGCGCTGTGGTTCCACCGACAGGGACGTGCTGCGCGACGCCATTGCCGAGACAAACCTGGAAGTCATGAATCCGGGCGGGCCGATGCAGTTTGACGAGACGGGCGCCAGCAAGAACAGCACCTACGTGGTGTTCCAGTGGCAGAAGAACGACAAGGGCGAATACGTGCAGACCACCGTGTTCCCCGCGGAGTATGCCACAGGTTCCTTCCTCGATCAGCGCTGACCGACGGCTGGGGGCGGCCGGCCGCACAGTCGGCCGCTCCCGGCCAGAACCGGAAGGATACGATCCTGAAATCGAAGGGAGACAGACCATGTGGCTATTTGGACAATCGCTGATTAACGGCGTGCTCGCCGGGGGTATCTATTCCCTGATCGCAGTGGGCGTAACGATCGTCTTTGGCGTCATGCGCATCGTGAATTTCGCCGCCGGGTCTTTCCTCGTAGTGGGGATGTATGTGACGTGGTGGGGTTACTCCCTGTTTGGGTTAAGCAACTATGCTCTCATACCTTTTACGCTTATTGCAATGGGACTCATCGCCTTCGTCGTATTCAAATTGACGATGGAGCCCATCCTCTCCAAGGAGAGGAACGCTGCGATCATTATCACGGTAGGACTGTCGTTCTTCCTGCAAAACCTGATGATTCTGATCTTCGGCAGCGTTTCACTAAGCCTGCCTTCCTCGATCAAGACCAGCTCGCTTGCGCTGGGTGAGTTCGCCGTCAGCTACCCGAAACTGATTGCCTTCGCGGCATCTCTTCTGCTGGTATTCCTGGTCTCGAGGCTTTTGAACAGCACATTACTGGGGCGCGCCATGCGCGCGACATCAGAGAGCGTGGAGATCTCGGAAACGCTCGGCATACACACGAAAAAAATCTTTCTCTATGCGTGGATCTTGGGCATTTGCATGACCAGCCTTGCCGGGCTGTTCATTACGCCGCTTTACTATGTGGAATCCGCCGTGGGCAACCTCTTCCGCACTACGCCGATGATCGCAGTCGTGCTGGGTGGCATGGGGAACATTAAGGGCGCAATGATCGGCGGCATTGTATTGGGGGCTCGTGGAGGCGTTTGTCAGTACTTATGTTTCCCCGGATATGGGGCCGGCTGGCGTGTTCGTGCTGTTCATCATCGTGCTCTACTTCTTCCCCAATGGGCTTTTTGGCAAAGGAGAGAGGGTGGCTTGATGAAGAAAATCCTGCGGGGCAAAGTCCTTCCCTGGATCGCGATCGTCGCGGCGGTGTTTGTTGCGTTCCCACTGACGGGATGGGCCTCTAACTACATCGTAGGCGTTATCACGACCTGTTTTGTGTTCGCCGCCCTGGGCATGTCCTGGAACGTGGTGGCCGGCTATGGCGGCCAGATATCTTGGTGCCATGCGGCCTTCGTTTCTATCGGCGCGTATACGGGCCTTATACTCTATAACCGCTTCGGCATTTCGCCATTTTTGTCCATGTGGGTCGGTATGGCCATCTGCCTGGCCTTCGCCACGCTGATCGGCGCAGCTACGCTGCGCTTCCGCGGCCCGGTGTTCGCTATTACCACCATTGCTTTTGCGGAGCTTTTGCGCGTGGTGTTGCTCAACGTATCCTCCTTGACGGGAGGCGCCGCGGGATTGAGCCTGCGATACAGCAAGCGGGCGGTTGGGCTTGTCAATCTCATGTTCCCGGACAATGTGCCTTATTACTATATCGCCGCCGTCCTGATGCTGGCGGTGCTGGCGATCGAATACGCCTTCGTGCGTTCGCGTACGGGCTGGTATCTCAAAGCCATCCGGGGGGACCAGACGGCTGCGGAATCCCTCGGCATCAACGTCAATTCCATCAAATTGCGCTCCTTTCAGATCAGCGCGGTGCTGGCGGCGGGGATCGGTACTTTCTACGGCTTTTACATGTCCTTTGTTGACCCGTATACGACCTGCGGCATGGATCTTTCCATCAGGATCGGCGCAGTTGTGATCCTCGGCGGCATGGGGACGCTGCTCGGGCCGGTGATCGGCTCGTTTATCATCATCCTTTTGATCGAGCTTTCCAGCACGCTGCTGGGCGCTTCCGGCGGCACGCAGGTGCTTTACGGCCTGGCGCTGGTGCTCATTATGCTCCTGCGCCCGACAGGAGTCATCACGTTGTTCCATGGCCGGGCACGAAGGGGCAGGAAGGATATGCGAAGGGGGGCGGCATAATGGCGGCATTATTGGAAACTCGCAATATGGACATCTCCTTTGGCGGCGTGCACGCGGTCAACAACGTGTCCTTTGACGTGAACGAAGGGGAGATACTGGCGCTGATCGGCCCGAACGGCTCTGGAAAATCCACCTGCGTCAACCTCATCTCCGGTGCGTACAAGCTGGATCACGGCGAGATATGCTTCAATGGCAAGCCGTTGACGGATAAAGTAAGCACCTATGAGCGCGCGCGCATGGGTATCTACCGCACCTTCCAGACGCCCAAACCCTTTGGGCATATGACGGTGTTTGACAATGTATACGCTGCGGCGATCCAGAAGTACCCGTTTGCTGAGGCCAGGGAGCGCGTGGACGCGGTTCTGCAAAAGATGCGCCTCTACGATCAGCGCGACATGGTCAGTTCCAAGGTATCCATTGAACGCAGGAAGTGGCTCGACATGGCGCGCATACTTGTGCTGGAACCGAAACTGATCATGATGGATGAGGTCATGGCTGGCCTGAACCATACCGAGATGGAGGAGAGCCTCGACTTGGTGCGCGAAATCAATGCCGAAGGCGTTACGGTGCTGTTTATTGAACATGTGATGAAAGCGGTCACTTCCCTGTGTTCCCGCGCCATTGTGCTCAACGAGGGCGAGCTGTTGTTTGAAGGGGAGACAATGGCGGCACTGACCAACGAGAAAGTGATCGAGGTATACATTGGAAAGGAGGCCGGACATGCTGAAAATTGAAAGCCTGTCAGCGTCTTATGGCGACCTGAAGGCGCTGTTCAACGTCTCCCTGCATGTAGATGATGGCGAAGTCGTCTCCCTGGTCGGTTCCAACGGCGCAGGCAAGACTACCTTCCTGCGTGCGATCTCCGGCCTGATCGCCGTCAGCCCGGAGAGCAGGATCGAGTTTGATAATGCAGATCTGGGCAAAATGCTTCCTTCGCAGCGCGCGGATCTCGGCATCGCCCACATTCCCCAAGGACGCGGCATACTTTCCAGGATGACCGTGCGGGAAAACCTCATCATGGGCGCTTACTGCAAGCGCGCAAGGGGCAACGTTGCCCGGAATATGGAAAAGAGCTTTGCGATGTTTCCCAAACTTAAGCAGCGCCAGGGTCAGATCGCCGGCTCCCTTTCCGGCGGCGAGCAGCAGATGCTGGCCATCGCCCGTGCGCTGATGATGGAACCCAAGCTCATTATGATGGATGAACCGTCTCTCGGCTTGGCGCCGATCATCGTGCGGGAGGTGTTTCGCATCATCTCCGAGGTGTCGGAAAGAAACGTCTCCATACTGATCGTGGAGCAGAACTTGATGCAGGCACTTTCTGTGGCGGATCGCGGCTACGTGCTGGAGACCGGCAAAGTGGTCATGGAAGGCCCGGCGAAGGCGCTTTTGAAGGCTCCTGACATACAGTCTGCTTATCTGGGAATCTGAAAGGAGGCATCGCGCATGAGAAGTGGTTTGATCGCCAAGGACATCCATCGCTCGGTGCTGCCGGAGACCTTTCGCGTATTTGGACGGGATGTGGGCGTTGAATGTTCCTTTGAAGTGATGAACGTTTCGGAACCGCGATTTGTGCAGACGGTGGAACATGCGCGTGTGGCGCTGGATGGCTTTGTCGTCACCATGCCCTACAAGCGCCGCATATTGGAACTGGTGGACGAGATCTCGGCTTCCGCTGCGCAATGCGGCTCCTGCAATATCGTCAAGGTCGTGGATGGCCGCTTGGTCGCCCACAACACGGACGGTTGGGGATTTGTCAAGGCCATGGCGTTGAAAGGCATATCCGTAAAGGGGATGCATGTCGTTATGGTTGGCGCGGGCGGCGTGGCCATGTCGCTGGCGTATCATCTGCGGGAGGCGGGGGTCGCCCGCGTGGATGTCCTCAATGCTTTCCCGGAAGAGACTGAGCGCTTGTGCCAGCGCTTTGGCGACGTCTTTGCGCCGCACTCCCTCGATGCTGGCGCGTTGAAAGCTTGCAGCGCGGGTGCAGATCTGTTTTTGAACGCATCCATCCTCGGCCAGGTCGGTTACCCGGACTTTGAGGATCTTTCCTTCCTGGATGGCCTGCCGGGCGGTGCAGTGGTATTCGATGTGAACTATTCCAACCCGGACGCGAGACTTCCTGCCGCGGCGACAGCGCGCGGACTGGCAAGCTATACGGGACGGTGTATGAGCATCTGTCAGGGCATACTTGCCATGGAGATCTGGACGGGGCGCGCGCCCTCTGATCAATGTGCGAAATCGCTGGTCGAAACGATGGAGGGGGAATGATATGAACAGGGTGGCCTTTTTTCACACGACGCTCAACACGCCCGCGTATATGAAGGCGCGCTTCGCCGTCAAGTACCCGGACGTTGGGCTGTTCAACATTGTGGACGACAGCGTGCTCGGCGAGGTCAGGGAAAACGGCTGCCGGCATACGTCCGCCATCGTCCGTCGCCTGGTTGCCTATGGACAGATCGCCCAGGAGCAGGGGGCGTGGGTGATGATGAACATGTGCACTACGTTGGACGAGGCGGTGCGCGAGGCGCAAAAGGCGCTGGAGATACCGTTTTTGTCAGTGGACGGCCCGATGCTTCGCCAGGCAGTGCGTATGGGGAAACGCGTTGCGTTGCTCGTTACGGCGGATACCACTATCGGCCCGTCCGGCCGCGCGGCAAAACTCATCGCGGCGGAGGAAGGCAGGGATGTGGAAATCGACGTTATTCACGTGGAAGGCGCATTCGCGGCGATCACGGTGGAGAACGATCGCGAAAAGCATGACCGCCTGGTGGTTCAGGCAGCCAGCAATGCGGCGCGGGAGCACGATGTCATCGTGCTGGCGCAGGTGACGATGGCGGATGTGGCGCCCGCGCTCGCGTCGCTTCCCATCCCGGTGCTCACAAGCCCGGAATCGGGTCTGGAGCAACTGCGCCCATATCTTGAAAAAGACGCTGGAGGAAACAGATGAAGATTACGGACGTAAAAGCCACGATGCTGCAATACAAGTATGAAAACGGTATCGCGGACGCGCAAAACTTTTTTTCCACCCGCAATGTGGTACTGGTAGAGTTGTTCACCGACGAGGGCGTGACCGGCCTGGGCGAATCCGCTTGTTTTGGCGGCCCGCCTGCGAGCACCAAATATATCGTTGAAAATGAGCTGGGTCCTATCGTGGTGGGGGAAGATCCGCTGAAGATCGAGCGTGTGTGGCAAAAAATGTTCGACCGCACGCGCCAGCACGGGCGAGGGGCGATCATCAACGCCTCCATGAGCGGTATCGACATCGCCTTGTGGGATATCCTGGGAAAAGTCGCCGGGCTTCCGGTCTACAAGCTGTTGGGCGGCTACACGGACCGTGTTCAGCCCTATGCGAGCTCGGGCTTCTATTCACGCGGCAAGAGCGCAGAGGAGACGGCGAAGGAAGTAGAGGGCTATTTCCGGCAGGGTTTCCGCTACGCCAAGATCAAGGTCGGCAGGAATCCCGAGGTGCTGCTGACTCCGCTTGCCAATATGGGCTACGCGCAGGAGTGCAATCACTCGCTCGACGAGGATTTGGAGCGAGTGCGCCTCTGCTGCGAGGTCGCCAGGCGCTACGGTGGCCGCATCATGGTGGACGTCAACAACACGTGGAATTCCTTTACAGCGCTCGAGATGTGCCGGAAGTTTCAGGAAATGGGCGTGTTCTGGGTCGAGGAACCGTTGCGCCTGGATGACCTTGACGGGTCGGCGACACTGGCGGCAGCACTGGATATGGCGGTGGCGGGCTACGAGTCCGAGTGCGGCGGATTTTACCGCTTCAAGGAAATGATTGATCGCCGCGCGGTGGACATTGTGCAGTGCGACGCGATCTGGAGCGGCGGCTTTACCGAATGCCGCAGGATTGCCAACTATGCGCTTGGCCACTGCATGCCGGTGATCCCTCATGTATTTTCCTCCGCTGTCAGCCTGGTCGCCAATATGCACCTGCTGGCCTCCCTTCCCAACGGCGGTTTGCTCGAATTCGACCGCAACGTTTACCCGCTGCGGGATGAACTTATTACGCGGCCCGTTACGATTGCGGATGATGGTTATGTCTATCTTCCGCAGGAGCCGGGGTTGGGAATAGAACTGGATCCTGAGGTGGTAGCCAAGTATGCGCTTTAGTATATACAAAAGCCTATACAAAAGGATATTTGTTTGTAAAGAAATGGCATACAGCTATTGCCTTATCCCCCTGTGTATGTATAATGAAAAGAGCGGAGTATAGAGCGGGGGGTACCACGAATGCAAAAGGAAATGAGCGTCGCGCAGGAAGCCTACGAACATCTGCGGCGGGATATATTGACCATGAAGCTGCTCCCTGGCCAGGTATTGATTACGCAGCATCTGGCCGAGGAATTCGGCATTAGCCGCACGCCTGTGAGGGAGGCGCTCGTGCGGCTGGTGGAGATTGACTTTGTGGAAAAGATCAACGGAGGCAAGTTCCGCGTCAAGCAGATCACCTGGAAGATGGTCGTGGATCTGTATAAAATGCGCAGCATCCTCGAATCGGCGGCGATCCGCGAGATCGCCCCGGGGATCAGTGATGAACAGCTGGGGCAGATGAAGGCCTACAACGAAAACATGCAAAAAGCTTTGGATAACAATGCCTACTTCGACTTCTTTGAAAATGACATGGCCTTCCACAATTATATATTGATGATCTACGACAACCAGATGATCATCAACCTTCTGCAACGGGTCGAGGATTACCTGCAGCGCATCCGCTTCCTGACGATGTGCATGGAGAGCCGCATGCACGCCACGATCCAGGAGCACCTGAACCTGGTGGCGAGTCTGGAGGCGCACGATGCGGAAAAGGCTGTGCATGGCTTGGAGGAACACTTGGAAAAGACGGTCAAGGACATGCAGGAATATGCCAGTAGCGGCTACAATTCCTGGTCGACGCTGATCAAGTGGTGACTGCAGCTCCCTCTGGGGCGACAAACGGGCCTGCGGACAAGGGCGTAGACGGAAAAGCCGTCCAGCCCCGTCCGCAGGCCCGTTTGTGTATTCTCCTACCCCCGCCCACGCAGTTCGTGGTACAGCTTCATCGTCTCCTCGCAGGAGCGCATGCCTTCGGTGGCGCCGGGTTGGCTTAGGGAGCAGGCGGCGGAGGCCGTGCCCAGTTCGATGCCCTGGGCAAGCGGCATGCCCTTCCAGGCGGCGTAGAGGACGCCGGAACAGAAGGCGTCGCCCGCGCCCACGGAACCCTTGATGTAGCCCTGCGGCAGCTTCAGGCTGGGTACTTCCACGTATGCGTCCTTCTCGTCCAGGCCAAAGCCGCCCTCCGGCGAGTGGATAACGGCCCAGGTGGACACGCCCAGCTCCTTGAGCCTGCCGAGCGCTTCGGGCAGCGCCTCGCGGCGGAGGCGGCCGTCCTCGCCGACCAGGCGCACGCCGGTGGTAGCCTGCGCCTCGACTTCGTTGATGATGCAGTAGTCCGTGTAGCGCAGCGCCGGCGTGACGATGCGGCTGAAGCGCTCGCTGGCTTCGGTGACGACGTCGATGGATGTCCTGATGCCGCGCCGCTGGGCGGTGTGCAAAAGCCGCGCCATCTTCGTGCCATATTCGTCGTCGGGCGCGTCCAATGCGTCCAGCAGCAGTATGTAGCCGATGTGCAGCATATCCACATCCAGCTTTTCCCAGTCGATGTCCGCCTCGCAGAAGTCGGCGTTGGCGCCGCGGCACTGGTAGAACGAGCGCTGCTTGCTCACCTCATCGGCCATCACCAGCGTGTAGGAAGTCGTGCCCTGACGCTTGATCTGGCCGAGGGAGATGTTGGGCCGTGCGCGCAGCTTTTCCAGCACGAAATCGCCGGCCTCGTCCGTGCCCACGCGCCCGAGCGCCGTGAGCGGCAGTTCCGGGTCGAGCGTGGCCAGGTCGATGATGTCGTTGCAGAGGCAGCCGCCGCTGGAGCGCGTCATGTCGGCGGTGATGGTGGTCAGTTCCCCGGGCTGCGGGAAGCCGTCGATGGGATAGAGCATATCCACGATCATGTTCCCGGCCACGGCGATGCCCTTTTTGCGCATGGGAAGTCCCCTCCTTTGGAAATGGCAAAATGGGCTTCCCCGCGCGGAAGAAGCCCATCGAAGCGAGATCTTACCTGTCGACGCCCATGAGCAGGTTCATGGTGTACATTTCCAGCTGCTCGAACTTGCGCTCGGCGATCAGCTTGCCGGTGTAGTCGTAGTCCCAGCGGGCGACCTTCTCCTCCAGCGCCTTGAACACGTCCAGGCTGTTCTTCAGGTGCTCGTAGCTGTCCTCGTCCGACGTCGTGCGCATCGCCTTCACGTCCAGACCCACGTATTCCCCGTGGCTGCCGTACCCGTTCTCCACCAGCACCTTCACCTGGTTGAACGCCGCGCGCAGGTTCTCCACGCCAAAGCTCTTGTCCTGGTCGTAGCGGATCCCGTTCTGGTCGTTCAGATGCACCGTGAACAGCTTCCCGAACGCCATCGCAAACCCGATCTCGTTCGCCGGGTCCAGACCCGCCAGCACCGCGTGCGCGGACTCCAGGTTCCCGCCCACGCGCTTGGGGTCGATCGTCGCCGCCGATACCGCCATCACGTGCCCCATCGTCCCGCAGATCGAACGGTCGATCGGCTCGTTCGGCTTCGGCTCGATGCACACGCGGATCCCCTTGTCGTACTCCAGCATCCTATTGATCGCCTCGACCAGCTGCTTCGTCGCCCACACCGGGCTCTTGCTCTCCGCGCACAGCGTCCCTTCGCGCGCCAGCCACAAAACGATCAGGTCCGTCCCCAGCTCGCGCGCAATGTCGATCGAGCGGTACGCGCGCCACATCGCAAACTCCCGGTCCTCCTCGCGCGTGCTCATAAACCCGCCATCCTGCGTGTGCGGGTCCATCCACAGCCGCGGCGCCACAAATTCCGCCTTCAGGCCGTACTTGTCCAGCAGCTTCTTCACGCCGCGCGCGTATTCCTTGATCTCCTCTTCCGTCATGTTGTTCATGTCCGGCACCGCGTCGTCGTCGTGAAACTGCACCGCCGAAAATCCCAGCTCCGCAAACTTGGCAAATTTGCTTTCCAGGTCGATCGCCTTGCGCGTCTCCGGCCCATAGGAATCCGCCCCCGTGTGTACGTTCCACGGTCCTACCGAAAACTTGAATTTGGACATATGGAATACCTCCTTGATCTTCAGCTGTAAGCATTGGCTAGCCTGTTACCCTTATTTTACATACTGGCGGAAAAACCTTCATGCACTTGTTTGCGCCGAAAATGCGATTAGTTTGCGATTTGACGGTTGACTTTCCCCCGCCGCCCCTCTATACTGTATACAAACGCGACGGAAGGGGGGAGCGCGGTGCCCGGCGAATTCGAAGTGGTGTCCAACCCGCAGTTTCGCAACCTGCACGTATTCGTCGTGCGCATGATGTCGCGCACGCCGCACATCCATCGGGAGCTGGAGGTGGGCTACATACTGCGCGGCAGCGCGGCGCTGCGCCTGGGCAGGCAGACCGTCCGCCTGCGGGCGATGGACGGCTACCTGATCAATCCCCTGGAAGTGCACGAATTCCGCTGCGAGGCGCGCGACGCGTTGATCCTCGCCGTGCAGGTCTCCCCGCGCATACTCGATTCCTTCCTCTCCGAAGCGCCGCCCCTGCGCTACGGCGGCGGCCCGGAACTGCGCAAAATGCTCGGCGACCCGCCCGACCACCAGCGCCTTTTGCAGCTCTGCCTCGCCCTGGCGCGCAGCTACCTGAAGCGGGAAGAGGGGCACGAATACGAGTGTTTCGCGTTGACGGCGGGGCTTCTGGCGCTGTTGGGGCGCGCCGCCCCCCGCGAGGCGCTGTCCCGGGAGGCGTGGCAGCCCATCCGCCAGCGGCGGGAGCGCATCGTGGCCGTGGTGGACTTCATCGACGAAAACTTCCACCGCAAGCTGCTCCTGGAGGAGATCGCCCGGCGCATGGGGCTGACCATGCCCTACCTGTCCCACCTCATCAGGGAGGCGATGGGCATGAGCTTCCAGGACTATTTAAAGAAGCGCCGCTTCGAGCACGCGCGCTCGCTGATCCTTTCTACCGACCGCAGCCTGCTGGACATCAGCCTGGAGAGCGGCTTTTCCGACACGCGCTATATGATCCGCATGTTCGAGGAGGAATTCGGCTGCACGCCCCGGGAATACCGGCGGCAGAAGCGCCACGTGCAGGCGAGCCAGAGCGCGCCGCAGGGCAACGCCCAGGACATACTCGGCGCCCAGGAGGCGCTGCGCCTGCTGGACGCCTTCGCCAGCGGCGCTTTCGCAGAGGGAGGGGAAGGTTGATGGTCGGGGAAACGCTTTTGACGCTTGTCTACCAGCTCAGCCGCCTGCCGGTGCGCGCCTGTGACGGCCAGGGCGCGTGCCTGTTCGCCGTCGGGGGGCCCGCGCAGGAAACGGAATACGACCGGCGCATGCTGGAAACGCTCCTGGAGCGCCTGCGCGCGCGGGATACCGCCTTTGTAGCCTACGGGGAGGAAACGCCGGTGGGCGTTTGCGGCTGCCGCGTGGGCGATACGGCCTATGTCCTCGGCCCGTTCTGCTATGGCAGGCTCGACGCGCCGGAGGCGCGGCGGCTTTTCCGCGCCAACCGCCTGGGCGAATACCCCGTCTGCCGGCTGGAAAGCGCCCGCTACGTCGTCCGCTACCTCACGGGCGGGGCCGCCTGCGCGGACGCGCCCGCCGCCCCGCCGGACAGCCCCGCCGTGGAGGAGATGGGGCAGCTGGACGCCTTCCAGGTCAACCACACCTACCGCGAGGAACAGCGCCTCTACGCCTGCATCCGCGAGGGCGACGTCGAGGGGCTGGAAACGCATATACAGGACATCGTGCTGCCGCACCCCCTCGTGCTCGGCGAAGTGAACCGCAACGAGGAATACATGGCGGTGACGGGCGTATCGCTGGCCGCGCGCGCCGCCATCGAGGGCGGCCTCAGCTCGCGGGAAGCCTTTTTGTACAACGACCTGTTCCTCAAAAAGGTCGCCGCCTGCCGCGAGGCCTGGGAGATGCACGACGTGCAGCGCGAATGCTACCTCTTCTTCGCCCGCCTCACGCGCGGCCGCAGGCGGCAGGGCGAGGCGCTGGACCGCCACGTGGAGGAATGCAAGCGCGCCATTGTCGCCGGCCGCTTTGAAAAGCTCTCCATCGCGGGGTTGGCGCGGGAGGTGGGCGTCTCCAAGGAATACCTGCAAAAGCTGTTCAAAAAGCACGAGGGCGTGCCCATCACGCAGTATATCGCCGCGCAGAAGCTGGAGGCTGCCTGCGACCTTCTGATCTATACCGACCGCAGGATCAGCCAGATCGCCGATTCCCTCCACTTCGGCAGCGCCAGCCACTTCAGCATCGCCTTCAAGCGCAGCATGCACATGTCGCCCAGCGAGTTCCGCCGCCGTCGCCGCCTGACGAATTTCTGAGGGCAACGCTTTGTATCCTGTTTTGTTATGTTTTTGCCGGTTTTATAAAAGCATGGGCGCCGTTCCCGGGGTATAATAGGGGAAACAGCGCCTTGCGCAGGGCAGGGCGCGGCGGGTATCGCAGCAAAAGGAGGAGCGCCCATGAAGTATTACGTATCGGCAAATGTGCAACAGACGGGCGACGGGACGCAAAAGCGGCCCTTTGCCACCATCCAGGAAGCGGCGGAGCTGGCGCAGGCGGGCGACGAGGTGCTGGTCGCGCCGGGCGTGTACCACGAGGCCGTGCATCCGCGCCACGCGGGGCGCGAGGACGCGCGCATCACCTACCGTTCCCAGGAAAAGGGCGCGGCGCTCATCACCGGCGCGGAGCGCGTGACGGACTGGGAGGCGCTGGGCGACGGCGTGTGGAAGTGCGCGGTGCCCAACAGCCTCTTTGACGACGGCAACCCCTTTACCACGCTGGTGCGCGGCGACTGGTTCAACGCGAAATTCATTGCCCACACGGGCGAGGTCTACCTGAACGACCGCGCCATGTACGAAGTTGCTTCCCTGGAGGCGGTGCGCGCCCCGCAGCCATCCGCCGTGTCCTGGGATCCCGATTTTTCCGTGTACGCCTGGTTTGCCGAGCAGGACGCGGAGGCGGACCAAACGGTCATTTACGCCAACTTCCATGGCTGTGACCCGCGCCGCGAGTTCGTGGAGATCAACGTGCGCCGCAGCTGCTTCTGCCCGGAGACGGAGGGCGTGGGCTACATTACGCTTTCCGGCTTCGCCATCACCAAGGCCGCCACGCAGTGGGCGCCGCCCACGGCGTATCAGGAGGGCATGGTCGCCCCGCGCTGGTCCAAGGGCTGGATCATCGAGGATTGCGAGATCTCCCATTCCAAGTGCAGCGGCATCTCCCTGGGCAAGTACCTGCAGCCGGAAAACGACAACAAGTGGCTGCAGTGGAAATACAAGGACGGCACACAGACGCAGCGCGAATGCGTCTGCCTGGCGCAGCTGGACGGCTGGTCGAAGGAGACGGTCGGCTCCCACATCGTGCGGCGCTGCCACATCCACGATTGCGGCCAGACCGGCATCGTCGGCCATCTGGGCGGCGCGTTTTCCATCATTGAGGACAACCACATCCACCACATCAACGTCCGCCAGAACCTGGCCGGCGCGGAGATCGGCGGCATCAAGATGCACGCCGCCATCGACGTGATCTACCGCCGCAACCACATCCACCACTGCACGCGCGGCCTGTGGCTGGACTGGCAGGCGCAGGGCACCCGCGTGACCCAGAACCTCTTCCACGACAACGCCCTGCCTTACGACCACCTGATGAACGAGGCGGCCACGGTGGGGCTGGGCGAGGACATATTCATCGAAGTTTCCCACGGCCCGACGCTGGTGGACCACAACCTGCTGCTCTCCACCCGCGCCCTCAAATTGCCCACGCAGGGCGTGGCGGTGATCCACAACCTCATCGCCGGCTCTTGCACCGCCGTGGGCACGGGCGTGGACAACGGCGCGAAAACGCTGCCCTCCACGCGCTATACGCCCTACCACCGGCCGCACAGCACGCAGGTGGTGGGCTTTATGAGCATACTGCACGGCGACATGCGCTTTTACAACAACATATTCGTGCAAAAGCCTGTGCATCCCTACCTGCGCCAGTTGGAGGCCTCGCCCCGCTCCCCGGAATGGGATGAGGACAACATCACCGTGGGCACCTGCGCCTATAACGGCTACCCCACCCTCGAGGAATGGAAGAAGGAGTTCGAGGGCTACTGCGGCATGGGTTCCGCGCCCAGCGATCGCTACTACATGCCCCTGCCGGTGTGGACGGGCGGCAACTGGTTCTTCAACGGCGCCAAGCCCTGCGACAAGGAGAAGGACTACTTCATCGACGGTTGCCACGCCGTGCGCCTGGAGCTTTTGCAGGAGGACGGCGGCATCTGGACGCTGCGCACCAACCTTGGCCAGTTCCTGCCCGAGGGCGGCGCGCGGAAGCTCGACACGCAGGCGTTGGGCATGGCCTTTGAGCCGGAACAGCGCTTCGAGGCCCCGGACGGCTCGCCGCTCACCTTCGACGAGGACTATTTCGGCGCAAAGCAGGAAAGCGTCATGCCCGGCCCCTTTGCGAGCATCGGGGAAAGCATGCGCGTGAGCCGCTGAGCGCGCCCACAAACGCGGCCATTGCCTCCGCAGCCCCCCCTGCGGAGGCAATTTCCATGCCCCGGGATGTTTACAATCATGGCAAATGGCGGGAAAACAGTTGACAATTGTGAAGAAGCTCGGCTATAATTATAGAACGCATATGTTGAATCAGTTTCAAGAGGAATAGTGGGCGCGCCATCGGGCGGCATACGGCATTTCTGCCTCCGGGTTCCTCAAACCAAAGAATGAAGGCGGAGTTAAGCAGCATGGGCAGGCCAAGGATCGAGAACAACATACATCAGATCGCCCGTCTGGCGGGCGTTTCGATCTCCACGGTATCCCGCGTGGTCAACCACCCCGAGGCCGTCCGTCCGGAAACGGCGGCGCGCGTCAAGGAAGCCATGGATTCTGTCAACTACGCGGCCGCGGAGCGCGCGCCCCGCGCCAGGGCCTCCCAGCGCAACATCGTGTTCGTGATGGGCAATTCCTACGAGGAGATATCCATCTTCCCGCGCATGATCGAGGGCATCAGCAACGTGCTGCGCACGCAGCAGGTCACGCTTGTCGCCTATATCCAGACAGAGAGCGCTTCGGATGCGGAAAGCATCCTCTCCTTCGCCATGGACAAGCGGGCGGAGGGCATCATCACCGCCACGCGCATACCCGCCGATGAACTTGCCATGCTGCAAAGCTACTTCCCCTGCGTGCAGTGCTTTGAGCACACCGTCAAGGCGGACTGCCCCTATGTGAGCACGGATTTTGCTAAGGCGATCTCCAAGATGATGAGCCACCTCTTCGCGCTTGGCCGTTCGCAGGTCGCCTTCCTTTCCCTCATCGACGACGGCGGCTACACCGCCGCCCAGCGGCGCGACGCCTATTTGCAGAATATGCAGGAACGCGGCCTGCAGGTGGTGCCGGACTGGCTGGTACAGCTTTCGCCGCCGGTGTCGTTCGACCACGCCATGGCCGCCGCCATGCGCCTTCTGACGGCGCCGGCACGGCCGGACGCGGTCATTTGCACGTCGGATGTGTTCGCCTCCGCGGTCATCCGCGCGGCGCAGACGCTCGGCCTGCGCGTGCCCGAGGACGTGGCCGTCGTCGGCGGCGACAACAGCGTGGCCTCCAAGATCTCCTCGCCGATGATCACCACCATCCACCATCCCGTCTACGAGATCGGCTACGCGGTGGGGGAGATGATGCTGGGCATGCTCCAGCGCCCGGACGAGGTTCAGAACCGCCACATATTGCTGGACGCCGAATTGATACTGCGCGCCTCTTCCGACGTAAAGCGCTAGGCGCGCCCCTTTCGCCTTTCCGTGCGGGCCCCCGCGGGCTGAAAACAATGGCGGGACGCCTGTTTTTTTGTCGCCCATCAAAAGAAAATATATGCAAATTTATGAAATGAAATCGCGCAAGTTTCGATTATTTTCAAAAAACTGCTGAAACAGGTTGACTTGAACGCCCATGCGTGCTATAATACTGCCATAAAACGAAGAGACGAGTGTAAATTTTATAACTTGTGCCATTTATTTTCTGAAAATATAAATGCGAAAAGGTGCTGTAAATGAAGATCATGGTAACGGGCGCCGCGGGCGGTTTGGGCCAGAGCCTCTGCAAGGAGGCGATTTCCCGCGGCTGGCAGGTGGTGGCGCTGGACCGCTCCGCGCCGACGGAAGCGCTGCGCGGTTGGATGGAAGCGGGGCAGGCGACGTTCTATCAGGCGGACATGGGCGACCGCGAGCAGGTCGCGGCCGTGGCCGGGCGCGTATTGCAAACGGAGGCGGCGCTGGACGGCCTGGTGAACAACGTCGGCGTGGTGCTCGGGCGCGAGGACACGCTGGAGACCATGCGCATGGAGGACCTGACGCGCAGCATGGACATCAACGTATACGGGCCCATGGAACTGACCAGGCGCATACTGCCGCTTTTGCGCAGAAGCCCCTCGGCGGGCATCGTCAACATCACCTCCACCGCTGCGGCCTACAAGGGCGCGCGGGCGATCGACTATCCCTACGCGATCTCCAAATGCGCCTTTACGATGTTTTCGGAAAAGCTGCGCGCCTACCTCCGGGAGGACGGTATCCGCGTGGCGGCGGTGCATCCCGGCTGGATGCGCACGGCGCTGGGCGGAGCGGAGGCCACGGTGGATCCCGCGGAAGTGGCGGTGCATGTGCTGGATATACTTTGCGGCAAGCAAGTGGTGACGGCCGACCCGGCCTTTGTCAATCGCTTCGGCGAACCCATTCGCAACCGCAATGATATATAGACAATCTCAACCAAAGGGTATGGAGAGGAGAGCTTAACAATGGCGGATACGGAAAAACGCTACACTCTGGACGACGTGAAGGCTTCGACAACGGAGGCTGAGGCGGCGCGCTACAGGTTCATCGGTTGCATGTACAAGACACTGCTGGAAGAAGTGGGCGAGGAAAAGGCCAACGACCTGATGTACAAGGCCTATTTCAAGTACGGCTACACCAAGCATCCCGAAGCCACCATCATCCCCGGCGACCTGGAGCATTTCTGCGATACCTACGCCCATGGCGAGCATACCTACTACCCCTACTCGATGGATATGCCCTATGAGATCCATGGCGACGAGGCCGTGATGCACTGGTGCACGGGCGGCTTCTGCGGCGGCCTGCAGTGGTTCACCGAAGGCGGCCTGACCAAGGAACAGGCCGGCACGCTCTGCTGGAAGGGCGCGATCGCCGGCGACATCGGCTATGCGGACAAGTGCGGCATCGACGCGCACTTTACCA
This sequence comes from uncultured Bacillota bacterium, assembly GCA_963930055.1. Lineage (GTDB taxonomy): Bacteria > Bacillota > Clostridia > Christensenellales > Aristaeellaceae > Pullichristensenella. The sequence goes on from CAWVKS010000008.1 coordinate 463,056, forward strand.
AGACCTGCGGCACCGGCGCCGGCTGCTGCGAATTCGTACTGAAGAAGCGGAAGTAAAACGGATGAAGGCGTATTTTGACGAGTATGCGGCGCTTTTGAAGCGGGAACTGCTCCCGGCGCTCGGCTGTACGGAGCCCACCGCCATCGCTTACGCCGCCGCGCTGGCCCGGGAATGCCTTGGGGCATTCCCGGAGCGCGTGGTCGTGGCCTGCAGCCACGACGTCATCAAGAACACGATGAGCGTGCGCGTGCCCATGGCGGGCGAGCTGCACGGCATCGAAGCCGCCGCCCTCATGGGCCTGATCGGCGGCGACCCCAAGCGGGGCATGGAAGTATTGTCCGCGGCGGACGGGGATACCCGCCTGCGCGCGCGGGAACTGCTGGGCACGGGGCTTTGCCGCGTGGAGCAGCTGGAGGCCGCCGAGGCGCTGGCCATCCGCGTGACGGCCTGGGCGGGCGAACACAGCGCCGTGGCGGAGATCCGCGGCAAACACGATCATATCGCCCGCCTGGAGCGCGACGGCAGGAGCCTTTGCGCGCAGGAAGAAACGCGCGATGAGGCGCGGCGCCCGTCGCCCGCCTACCCGGAAATGGATCTGGAACGCATACTCGACTATGCGGAGGAAGCCGACCTTGCGCCGGTAGCGCCGGTGCTGGAGCGTCAGGTCGAATACAACCTGCGCATCGCCGAGGAGGGGCTGAAAAACCCCTGGGGCGCCTGCGTGGGCCGCACGCTCCTGCAAAACTACGGCGACGACGTCAAAAACGTGGCCCGCGCCTGGCCGGCCGCCGGTTCCGACGCCCGCATGAGCGGCTGCGTTTTGCCGGTGGTCATCAATTCGGGCAGCGGCAACCAGGGGCTGACGGCCTCCCTGCCGGTCGTCAAATATGCGGAATACTGCCATGCGCCGCACGAGCGCCTTTTGCGGGCGCTGGCGCTGAGCAACCTGGTGGCCATTTATCAGAAGAGCCAGCTGGGCACGCTTTCCGCGTTTTGCGGGGCGGTGTGCGCGGCGGCCGGCAGCGGCGCTGGCATCGCCTTTTTGCTGGACGGCCGCCGGGAAGTGATCAGGCAGACCATCGTCAACACGCTGGCGGACGTCTCGGGCATTATCTGCGATGGCGCGAAGCCCTCCTGCGCGGCGAAGATCGCCTCCGCGGTGGACGCGGCCATTCTGGGCTTTTCCCTCGCGCGGGAACAGCATGGCTTTACGGAAGGGGAAGGGATCGTGCAGTCCACGGCGGACGAGACGTGCCATATGGCAATGAAGATCGGCCGCGAGGGCATGCGCGAAACGGATCGCGTGATCCTGGATGTCATGCTCGCGCGTCGATAAACAACATAGTCTGACAGCGCCCGTTTCCGCGCCGGACAACAGAAGGGACGATGTACGATGCTGCGATATATCATCAAGCGATTGCTTCTCATGCTGCCGATCCTGCTCGGCATCACGATCCTCGTCTATTTCATTGCCAGCCTCTGCCCGGGCTCGCCCCTGACCATGCTTTTGCAGGATCCGCAGATCACGGAAGCGGACCTGGCGGCGGCCGAGGCGCGCTATGGCCTGGATCAGCCGGTGATCGTGCAATACCTGCGCTGGCTGGGGAACTGCCTGCAGGGCAACCTGGGCTATTCCTACCGCACGGGGCAGCCGGTGGTCGAACTGATCGGCGAGCGCATCGGGCCGACGCTGGTGCTGACACTGACGGGCACGGCCATCGCCCTGCTGATCGCCATCCCCCTGGGCGTGCTGGCGGCCTACAAGCCCTATACAGGCTTTGACTACGCGGCTTCCGGCTTTTCCTTCCTGGGGGCGGCGGCGCCCAACTTCTTTGTCGGCCTTGTGTTTATCTACCTGTTCGCGGTGAAGCTGGGCATATTGCCCACGGGCGGCATGTTCAGCAATTCCGGCGGCGGGGGCGCGGCGGACTATCTGAAACATCTGTTGATGCCGGCGATGGTCATCGCCTTTGGCCATATGGGCATGTATATCCGCCAGACGCGCAGCAGCGTCCTGGAAGTGCTGGGCGACGACTATGTGCGCACCGCCCGCGCCAAGGGCCTGACCGAGCGCCGCGTGGTGCTGCGCCATGCGCTGCGCAACGCCCTGATCCCCGTCATCACCCAGTTGGGCCTTTCCATCCCCACGCTGATCGGCGGCGCGGTCGTCACCGAACAGGTGTTCAGCTGGCCGGGCCTGGGCACGCTGATGGTCTTTTCCATCCAGGCGCGCGACTACCCCGCCATCATGGGCATCACGGTGGTCATCGCCGTAGTGGTCATGCTCGGCAACATGCTCGTGGAGATACTCTACGGCGTCCTGGATCCCAGGATCCGCCATCAGTAAGCGGGGTGACGCGCGATATGAAAGCAACCGGGAAAAGCAATTCCTATTGGAAAGACGTGCTTGGGCGCTTTGTGCGCCACAAACTGGCGGTGATCGGCCTTGTCATCATTGTGCTGGAAGTACTGGCGGTGCTGATCCTGCCGTCCGTCCTCCAGATCGACCCCAACCGTTCGGACTTTATCGCCGGCATTTACGCCAAGCCGAGCGCCAGCCATATCCTCGGCACCGACGATGTCGGGCGCGACCTGTTCGCCCGCGTGCTCTCCGGCGGCCGCACCTCCCTGTATGTGGGCGTTGTCTCGGCGCTCATCAGCGTGTGCATCGGCGCGCCCCTGGGCCTGCTGGCCGGCTATTACGGCAAGGGCGTGGAAATGGTCATCATGCGCCTGGCGGACGTGTTCCAGTCCATCCCCTCAATGATCCTCGTCCTGGTGCTGGTATCGGTGATCGGGCCTTCCGTCACTTCGGTCACGCTGGTCATCGGCGTACTGGGCTGGGCGTCGTCGGCGCGCATACTGCACAGCAGCGTGCTCTCCGTGCGCGAGCGCGACTATGTGGAGGCCGCCCGCGCCATCGGCACGAAAAACGGCAAGATCATGTTCCGCTATGTGCTGCCCAACGCCTTTGCGCCCCTGCTGGTCAACTTTTCCTTCTCCATCGCCTCGGCGATCCTCACGGAGTCCGGCCTGAGCTTCCTGGGCATGGGCGTGCAGCCGCCGAACGCCTCCTGGGGCAACATACTGTATGCGGCGCAGTCCATCTCCATCCTCACGAACATGCCCTGGGTCTGGGTGCCCACCGGCCTTTTGCTGGTGCTGACGGTGCTGAGCTTCAACTTCCTGGGCGACGGCGTGCGGGATGCGCTGGATCCCAAGATGAAAGTGTGAAAGGGGGGCGGGCAATATGGGAGAGACCGTGCTGGAGGTAAAAGACCTGCGCGTTGATTTTGATACCAAGGGCGGCCGCGTCAACGCCGTCAGCGGCGTCAGCTTCGCGCTGGAAAAGAACAGGACGCTGGGCATCGTCGGCGAGAGCGGCTGCGGCAAGAGCGTTTCCATGCTCTCGGTGATGAAGCTGTTGCCCATGCGCACTTCCCACATTGGCAAGGAAACGTCCATCCGCCTGAACGGGCGGGAGATATCCGGCCTGAGCAACCGCGCGATGTGCCACATCCGCGGCCGGGAGATCTCGATGATCTTCCAGGACCCGATGACCAGCCTCAACCCCGTGATGACGATCGGCAGCCAGATGGTGGAGACCATCCGCGCCCATGGCGACACGGGGCGCGAGCAGGCCTACGCCGAAGCGGTGAAGATGCTCGAAAGCGTGGGCATTTCCGAGGCGGAGAAGCGCATGCGCTCCTTCCCCCACCAGCTGTCCGGCGGCATGCGCCAGAGGGTGATGATCGCCATGGCGCTGGCCTGCCAGCCGGCGGTGCTGATCGCCGACGAGCCGACCACGGCGCTGGACGTGACCATACAGGCGCAGATCCTCGAACTGATGCAGGATCTCAAGCGCCGCGTGAGCACTTCCATCATCCTCATCACGCACGATCTGGGCGTGGTGGCGGAGATGGCGGACGATGTGATGGTCATGTACGCCGGCGAAGTCGTGGAACAGGGCACGGCGGCGGAAATCTTCAACGACCCGCGCCACCCCTACACGCGCGGCCTGATGCAGTCCATCCCCCGGCTGGACGTGGAAAAGGATCGCCTCTACACCATCCGCGGCGCGGTGCCGGACCTTGCGCACATGCCGTCCGGCTGCCGCTTCTGCGACCGCTGCGATTTCGCGCAGGAGCGCTGCCGGCGCGAGCGCCCGGCGCTCGTGGGCGAGGGCGGCCATCTTGTGCGCTGCTTTCTTGAACGGGAGGTGGCAAAGTGAATACGCAAAAAGTGCTGGTTTGCGGGGAACACGTCAAAAAGTATTTCCCCGTCAAGGGCGGCTTCTTCTCGGGCAAGACGCGCTATGTCCACGCCGTGGACGACGTATCCATTGACATCCGCGAGGGCGAGACGGTCGGCCTTGTGGGCGAGAGCGGCTGCGGCAAGTCCACGCTGGGGCGCGCGCTGATCCGCCTGTCCACGCTGACGGACGGCCGCGTGACCTTTGACGGCCAGGACATCTCGACCCTCAAGGAAAAGGAGCTGCGCGACCTTCGGCGTCGCATGCAGATCATCTACCAGGACCCCTACGCTTCCCTCAACCCGCGCATGACCATCCAGGAGGCGGTGGAAGCGCCGCTGGAGAACTTCGGCGTCCCCAAAGAGGAGCGCCGCTCGCGCGTGGTGGACATGGTGCGCCGCGTGGGCATCAACGAGGAGTGGCTGACGCGCTATCCCCACGAGTTTTCCGGCGGACAGCGACAGCGCATCGTCATCGCCCGCGCGCTGATCGTCGAGCCGCAGTTCGTCGTCTGCGATGAAGCGGTCTCGGCGCTGGACGTCTCCGTGCGCTCGCAGGTGCTCAACCTCATGCGCGACCTGCAGGAGGAGATGCACCTGACCTACCTGTTCATCTCCCACGACCTGAGCGTGATCAAGCACATCAGCGACCGCATTGTGGTCATGTATCTGGGCCGCGTGGTCGAGGTCGCCGAGAAACACGAATTGCTGGACAACGCCCTGCATCCCTACACGCAGGCGCTGATCTCCGCCATCCCCAAGCCCGTGGTGGGCGCGCAGGAGAAGCGTATCGTCCTTACGGGCGATATCCCCAGCCCCATCGCGCCGCCGAGCGGTTGCCCCTTCCATCCCCGCTGTCCCCATTGCGAGGATATCTGCAAGCGGGAATTGCCGGCCGTGCGCGACGCCGGGGGCGGCCATCTGGTCGCCTGCCATCGCATCCAGGAAATCCTGGCGTAAATCCACGCCAAGAAATAAAAGGAAGGAAAGATCACTATGCGTACACTCAAAAAGCTGGTAGCCCTGGCTCTGGCTCTGCTGCTGACGCTCGGCGTCGTCGCCGTGGGCAGCGCGGAAGCCGCCGAGAAGGTCGTCACGCTGGCCACCCCCACGGCCTGGACGACCGTCAACCCGTTCCTCTCCATGGACGGCAGCACCAACTTCATCCATGGCATGATTTGGGAGTCGCTGTTCAACTACAACAGCAAGGGCGAGATCATTGCCCTGGCCGCTGAAAGCTATGAGGTCAACGAGGCGAAGGACGAGTACACCATCCATCTGCGCGAGACCAACTTCACCGACGGCGAGCCGATGACGGCGGACGACGTGCTCTTCACCTATGCGCTGAACCTCGATCCCGACCTGGCCACCTCCCGCCATGCCTACATGAAGCAGATCGCCGGCACGGACGACCAGGGCATGCCGGTTGAAGGCGAGGAATTCGGCCTCGAGAAGATCGACGACCATACCGTGAAGTTCACCCTCAAGCAGCCTTCTGATGAATTCACCTTCCTCACCAACCTGCGCATGTTCGCCATCATGCCTGAGCACGTCCTCAAGGACATCCCCGTGGCGGACCTCGAGAACTACAACTTCTTCGAGAACGTGCCCGGCACCGGCCAGGTCATCTATCAGAGCGAGATTCCCGGCGAGCGCATGGAACTTGCGATCAACAAGGACTATGCCCGCGGCGAGATCGGCTTTGACAAGCTCATTATCCGCGTCATCCCCTCCACCAACCTGCTCAGCGCCTTCATCGCCGGCGAAGCGGATGTCTGCTACATCGCCGCTTCCGGCGCCCTGCCGCTGGTCGACTACGAGATGGCCGTGGACCAGGAAGGCTTCTCCGTGGTCGAGATCCCCAACCTCAGCTTCTCTGAGCTGGCCATCGACAACCAGGATGAGGACCTCAGCGACGTGCGCGTGCGCCAGGCCATCTGCTACGCCATCGACCGCGACGTGATCGTGCAGAACGTGTTCCAGGGCCTCGGCAGCGCCGTGTACGCCCCCTATGTGCAGACCCATCCCTACTTCAATGCGGACGTCGAGTGGCGTCAGTATGACCCGGACAAGGCCCGCGAGCTGCTGGCCGAGGCTGGCTGGGACGAGAGCCGCGTGCTGAAGTTCTGCGTGCCTTCCTCTGACGCCAACCGCCAGAAGGCCGCTGTCATCATCCAGCAGTTCCTCGCCGACGTCGGCATCCAGACCGAGATCACGACGCTGGACAACGCCACCCTCTTTACTTCGATGGTCAACGGCGACTATCAGCTGGGCATGTTCGGTTCCGCCGGCGCCCTCACGCCCACGGACTTCGCGCCCTGCATGACCCCCGGCAACTCCGTCAACTTCAGCCGCATCACCGACACCCGCTACGCCGAGCTGTTTGCCGCTTCTGAGAAGGAGCTGACCACCGAGGGCAAGAAGGAATGCCTCGACGAGCTGCAGGAGCTCATCAATGAGGAAGTGCCCTATGTGTTCCTGTACAGCGGCGAGCACCTCGCGCTGCTCAGCGACCGCCTGACTGGCGTGAACTACCCGGATTTCTGCCTCTACATCTACGACATGACCACCTGGCAGGTCGCGGACTAACGGCAGCAAAACAACCTATATTGGCTTGACCAAGGCATTGCCCCCGCGCCGTAAGGCAATGGGGGCAATGCTTTCACAAGGAGACAAACATGAAAAACACCATTCAGATCAATTCGTTTATGCAGGTCAAGGGCGTAGGCCATGTGGAGATTTCGCCCAGCGGCGCGCAGACGGCCTTTGTGGTCACGCGGGCAAACGACGACCTGCGCGGCTACACCAGCCACGTCGCCGTTTACGACCATGCGGCCAGCGCGCGGCGCTACTATCCCCAGTGGCTGGGCGAGGAGGTCGTGTTTCGCACGGAGGACGAGCTGCTGTCCCTGCACGCCTGCCCGCCCAACGCCGTGGAATTCGGCACGGAGATCTGGCAGGGCAGCGCCCGGGAAGGCAACGCGCGCAGGCTGTGCACGATCCCCTTCAAGGCGGTGAGCATACTCGGCATGCGCGATCACGACACGATGATCGTCAAGGGCACGGATCACGCGGCCGTGGCGGAGCGCCTTTCCGGGCTGGAGGGCGACGAACGGGGCCGTGAGATCGCGCGCATCGAGGACGAGCGTTCGCGCTTTTCGGTGTTTGACGAATACCCGTACTACTTCAACGGCAAGGGGATCATAAACGGCGAGCGGACGAACATCTACGCGGTGAACGTGGAGACGGGCGCGTACAAGAGCCTGTTTCCGCAGGGGTTCTACATCGAGAACGCCACGTATTCGCGGGAGATGGGGAAGGTGCTGGCGTGCGGGTTCCAGCCCTACCGCGTGCGCATGTACAAGGAAGCGCTGTTCCTGGCCAGCGACGATGGCGGGGAATGGCGGGAGCTGATCCCTGCGGAGCGCTTCCGCATCGAGCGCGTGGCGCTGTGGCAGGGGCGCGGCGTGATCACCGTGAACATGGAGATCCCCGGCAGCGGCCGCCACACGAGCACGCGCATCCTCTGGGTGGATTGCGCGACCGGCGCGACCGACCCCATGTCCCCACAGCCGTTCTATGTCGGCAACCCCGTGCTCAGCGACGTGCGCCTGGGCGCCGGGCGCGACTTCAAGGCGGACGGCGACTGGCTCTACTGCCTGCAGGGCGACGCGGAGGACTGCTACCTGATGCGTTACAGCGCGGACGGGCGGCGCGAGAAGGTGGCCGGGGAATGCGGCTCGGTCGACGCCTTTGACGTGCGCGACGGCGTCGTCCGCTGCACGGCCATGCAGGTGCGCGACGGCAGCCTGCCGGAACTCTATGAGGTCGAAAACGGCAGCCTGCGCAGGCTCACGGATCTGAACGGCTGGTTCCTGCGCAACTACAACGTGCAGCCGCTTGAGCCGCTCACCTTTACCTGCGACGAGGGCGTGGACATCCATGGCTTCGTCCTCAAGCCCGTGGGCTACGAGCCGGGCAAGCGCTATCCCATGATCCTCGACATCCACGGCGGCCCCGGCATGGCCTATGGGCAGCTGTTTATGCACGAGATGCAGTACTGGGCGGCGCAGGGCTACTTCGTGGCCTTCTGCAACCCCCGCGGCAGCTGTTCGCGCGGCGAGAAGTTCGCCAACATCTTCGGCAAATTCGGCACTATGGATTACGACGACCTGATGCGCTTTACGGACGTGGTGCTGGAAAAGTACCCGGACATCGACCCGAAGCGCATGGGCGTGACCGGTGGTTCCTACGGCGGCTATATCACCAACTGGATCATCGGCCACACCGACCGCTTTGCCGCCGCCGCCTCGCAGCGCTCCATCTCCAACATGATGACGATGGACGGCGTCAGCGACTGCGCCGGCTACCTCTGCGAAGAGTGGACGTTCGCCACCGCCTGGACGGATATTCAACAGGTCTGGCGGCTCGCCCCGCTGGCCTACGCCAAAAACGTCAGGACGCCGACGCTGTTTTTGCAGTCGGACGAGGACTTCCGCTGCCCGCCCACGGAGGCTTTGCAGATGTTCACCGCCGTCTTGCAGACGGGCACGGAGGCGCGCATGGTGCTCTTCAAGGGCGAATGCCACGGCCTGTCGCGCAACGGCAAGCCGGTCAACCGCACACAGCGCCTCAAGGAGATCACCTGCTGGATGGACGCGCACTGCAAGTAAAAGCACCGCACATGATCGGGATACAAGGCAAAGGCGGACGCCCCGGGAACAAATTCCCGGGGCGTCCATTCTTTGCCCGGCGGCCGGCTCAGGTGGCCTGGGGCAGCAGCGAGAGCATGCGCCGCGCCGTGCGGTCGTCCACATACAGGTCAGTGCAGATGCCCGCGGCGGCGGCGCAGACGGCCGCGTGCGCCTTTTCTTCTTCGGTGACGATGAGTATGCGCAGCTCCTTTTCGCGGATCTCCTGCCAGGAAAGGCCGGTCAGGCGGCGCTCAAGGCTCGCGTCGATCAACTCGCCGCGCCCGTTGAAGTAGTGCAGAAGCACGTTGCCCACCGCGCCCTGGATGGAGAGCGCCTTCACGGCTTCCCCGTCCAGATGGGAGCTCGCTTCGCTGAGCGAATCGACGGAGAACACGGCCACACGCGCGGCGCGGGCGGCGTCCAGCGCCTCGGCCACGCGCGGCGAGCGGCGCAAAAGCTGCGCCAGCTCCTCCGTGTCGGCGACGCCCGGGGCGGGGATGGGCGCGGCCCTGCCCCCGTAATGGGCGGCAAAGGCAGCCACGGCGGCGAAATCATCCAGCAGGTCGCCCGCCTGCGCGGCAAAGCCGGCAAGCGTCGTAAAGCACAGGCCGGCGATGGGGCTTTCCGGCCGGACGAGGCAGCGGGAGAGCGCGCGCAGCGTCTTGCCCTCGCCCAGCCCCACCGTGTCGCCCACCAGCAGCAAGCGGTTCAGCTCCGCCGCCAGCGCGGAGGCAACGCCCCGCAGGCGGCTGGTGGGGTCGTCCAGGTAACAGGGCACCACGCGCACGCTTTCCAGCGCCAGGCGCTCCCTGAGCTCCCGGGCAAGCTGGTCGGCGCTCTCGTCCGAAAACAGGTTGAATTCAAAACGCACCAGTTTTTCCGCCCGCGCCCGCTGCAGGATGCGGCAGATCGAGGATCTGGAGATGTGCTCCATTTCGCTGATCTCGCGCTGCGTGTATCCGCCCTCGTAGTACTCGATGAGGACGCGGTTGATCAGCCGGCGGTCTTGTTCGCTCATGTACCGCGCCTTTCCGGCTTACGCCTTCACAAGGCGGATCACGTTCCAGGAAAGCGGCTCCAGACTGGCGCAGAGCTTGCCATCTTCAAAGGCCGCCCCGCCGCCGGTGCGCGGCTTCACGCGCTCGGGATCCTCTTCCGTGTTCGTGGCCTTGGGGTCGCGGTCGGAGAGCACGATGTGTTCGCCCGCCGCATAGCCGGTTTCGAAGCCGCGCAGCTCGACTTCGAGCGGCAGCGCCTCGTCCATGCTGCGGTTGATGGCGAAAATGGTGATGGAGCCATCGTCGCAGAGGACGGGGATGGCGTCGAGGTAGGGCACGTCGGTGTATTCCGTGCTGTCGTAGCGCGGGGAGTCGATGCTCGGGTTCAGCACGGTGCCGCGGCCATACTGCGAATAGTGCAGGTAGGTATAATACGGCGGCAGTACCCAGCAGCCGCCGCCCGTGCGGGTGCGGATGTGGGAGATGCAGTTGACCAGCTCGGAGATGCAGGCGATCTTGACGATGTCCGCGTTGCGCAGTATGGTGATGAGCATGGAGCCCAGCGCCACCGCGTCCTCCACGGTGTACACATCCTCCAGCAGCGAGGGGGCGTAGCCCCAGCGCGGCTTTTCAAAGCGCTCGTTGCCGGCCACGGTGTGCCAGGTGTTGAACTCGTCAAAGGAGATGTACAGGTCGCGGTCGCTGCGCTTTTTCACCTTGATGTAGGAAAACAGCGCCGCCACCTGCTTGAAGAAGGCGTCCGTGGAGAGCGTCTTGGCCAGGTAGTCGGGGGTGTCGTTTTTGAGGTTGCTGATGTAGTGGTGCACGGAGAGGAAGTCCACGAAATCGTAGGCCTGGTCGAGCGCCTCCACGTCGAAATTGGGGAAGGTGGGCTGCCAGGGGTTGGAGGAGCCGGCCAGCACTGTCTTGATCTCCGGGTCGATCAGCTTCATGGCCTTGGAGGCCTCGCGCGCCAGGCGGCCGTATACGTGGCCGTCGGTCTGGCCCACCTGCCACACGCCGTCGATCTCGTTGGAGAGGCACCAGTATTTGTAGTTGTGCGGCTTTTCATAGCCGTGGGAGCGGCGCAGGTCAGACCAGTAGGTGCCCTTTTCCATGTTGCAGTATTCCACGCAGTCCATGGCTTCGAGCACGCCGCGCGTGGCCAGGTTGACGGTCATCAGCACGTCCGAGCCGTTGGCGCGGGACCAGTCGGCGAATTCGTTGAGGCCGAATTCGTTGGTCTCGATGCACTGCCAGGCCACCTCGGCGCGGTGCGGGCGCTTCTCCTTGGGGCCGATGGAGTCCTCCCAGCGGAAGGTGGAGGTGTAGTTGCCGCCGGGGAAGCGGTTGGCGGTCAGCCTGAGGGGACGGACGTAACGCATCACGTCCTGGCGAATGCCGTGCTCGTCGGCGGTGGGGTGGCCGGGCTCGTAGAGGCCGCCGTAGATGCAGCGGCCCAGCGGCTCCACAAAGGAGCTGAACAGCTTGGGGTCGGTGCGGGCGATGATATAATCCTTATCGAGGATGACGCGGGCCTTGTTCATGGTGTTTCCTCCTGTTTTACAAACTCTCGGATGGCTTACCAGGCGCGGGGCGTGCCGTCGTAGTCAAAATACATGCCGGAATCCAGGTCGTGCATGTACTTTTCGCCCAAATCGGCGATGCTGCGGGCGGAGTCGGCGGGCATCACGGGGGCCTGGTTGCCGCCCATGGAGGTACGCATCCAGCCCGGATGCACCAGCAGCACCTTCACGCCGTCGGGCTTTAAGTAGCGCTGGAGGATGACGGACTGTATGTTCAAGGAAGCCTTGGACATGCAGTAGTCGTAGCGGTTGATGTAGTCGGCGTGGGTGGTCATGCTGCCGGCCTCGGAGGAGATGTTCAGAAGCAGGCGGTCCTCACCCTTGCGCAGCATGTCCACGCAGGCCTTGACGATGCGCAGCGGCCCCAGGGCATTGATGTCGAACATGCGGATGGAGCCGTCGATGTCGAAGTCCTCCAGCAGGTTTTCGCTCTGCTTGAAGAGCACGCCCACGGCGTTGAGCAGTATATCCAGCGAATCGGTCTGCGCGCGCACCTGGGCGGCCATGGCCTCCACGGACGCGGTGCTGGTGGCGTCCATCTCATGGAACGTATAGTGGCCTTCGGATGCGGCGAGTATGGCTTCGGTGGCCTCGCTGCGCTTCAGGTCCGCGCCGAACACGCGGTATCCACGCGAAAGGTATTCGCGGACGAGGCAGGAGCCCAGGCCGCCGGAAGCGCCGGTGATCAGTATGGTTTTCATGGCAGATCCTCCTTCATGCAGGGAATGGTCGATCAGTACGGTATGATGTTTCAAAGGTTCAATTTTGTTACATTTGCATACAAACAGTTCAAGCATATTATAGCATGTTTCTCGGTTGATTGTCAATAAAAACGACAAACAGGCCGTGTTTTTGGAGAAATTATCCGAATTAAAGGCGCAAAAATCTGTATTTGGCTGCAAACTTAACTGAAACATACTGTAATAGCGTGAATTGGAAGGGCGCTCCCCGCCCGTCGCGCCGCGTTTGGGGCGCTCTGGAGGGCAAAAAGGGCGCGTTTTTGCCTCCGCGGCCGGCGCGGCGCTTTTCATGCATGCTGGCTATTGCAAAAAATCCCTGCCTCATATATAATGTTTTGGGAAACGGTTGCAACGCAAACATTCTGACCGAGGGGGAAGGAAGCGATTCCGTCGCTTTTGAACGCTATGCCGATCCAACACAAAAATATCACCATCCGCGAGGTCGCCGAGATCGCCGGCGTCTCTACCGCCACCATCTCGCGGGTGCTCAACCACTCCGACAAGGTATCCCCCGCAGACCGCCGCCCACGTCGAGGCCATCCTTGAACGGACGGGCTACGCCTGCCGCGGCCGCGCGCACGCGGAGCGGCCGGAGCGCGCCGCGCGTAACCGCCGCGTGCTCATCATCGTGCCCAGCCTGGCCAACACGTTCTTTGGCAGCGTCATCAGCGCCATCACCTCCAGCCTTTCGCTGGCGGATGTGGACGTCAACCTCAGCGTGACGGGGTATTCCGTCGTACACGAGCGCCGCGCCCTGCAACAGCTGGCCGCGGGCGTGTTCGACGGCGCGATCTCCTTCCATACGGAGCTGGGGGCGGAGGAAATGTCCCAGTTCATCGGCAAGTATCCCTTCGTCATGTCCTGCAACTATCAGGAGCAGCTGCATTGCAGCACGGTGGCCATCGACGACCGCAAGGCCATGTTTGAGCTGGCGGAATACCTCATCCAGCGCGGCCACGGGCGCATCGCCCTCATCACCGGCGTGGCCGGCCCCAGCATACAGCGCAAGCAGGGCTACCTGGACGCGCTCGCGCAGTACGGCATCCCCGTGCGGCCGGAATACATCGTCGAGCCTGTGCGCCAGTACGGCTTTGAATACGAGGTGGGCGCGCGCTTCTGCGAGCAGTTCCTCTCCCTGCCGGAGCCGCCTACGGCGATCCTCTTGCACGTTCGACACCTACGCCGTCGGCGCGGTGAGCTGCGCCGTGCGCCGGGGCGTGCGCGTGGGCGAGGAGCTGGCCGTGATCGGCTTTGACAATTCGCCGATCTCCAAGGTGTTTTACCCCACGGTGTCCAGCGTCTCACACTAGATCGCGTGTTTGGGCGCGAACGCCGCGCAGCTGCTGCTCGGGCAGATGCAGACCGGCGACCTCACGCCCAAGACCATTTTCCTGCCCCATGAGCTGATCCTGCGCGAATCCTGCCGCTGACGGGAAGCGGGCAAAGCGCCCCCGGCCGGGAAGGGCGGCGCGCCCGGTGCACCGGCAAAGCCTATCAACGCAAAAATTGCCCTGATCGAAGGAGGATCAGGGCAATTTTTGCGCTCCGGCGGCGGGGCGGCCGGCCTTGCGGGGGCGCTCCGGCCGCAAGCCGGCTTCCCCGGCTCACAGCCCGAGGACGTTGTGCAGGTAGTTGCGGGAAACCATGGCGCCGTGGTAGTCGCACACGGGCGGGTTGTCCAGCTCCACGCAGAGCATGCCGTCGTAGCCGCCCTCCTGCAGCGCCTTGTAGACGCCGCGGAAGTCCACCGTGCCCATGCCCAGCGGCAGGAAGCGGTCCATCGGCCAGTCCGGGAAGGCGCCCTCGTCGGGGTCGACGTCCTTGAGGTGCATGTAGCCGATGCGCGGCAGGTAGCGCTTTACGGCCGTTACCACATCCATGCCGGCCAGCACCGTGTGCCCCGTGTCCAGGCAGAGGTGCACCAGCGAGGGGTCGGTGTTTTCCAGGAACAGGTCGATCTGCTCCGGGGTGAACACGGGGGTGTTGGCGTGCGGGTGGAAGCAGGCCTTGATGCCGTTGTCCGCGCACAGTTTGCCGATGCGGTTGGAGAGCGCGGCGTAGGCAAGTATGCGCTCGCGGTTGGTGGGGCGCAGGTTGGGGGCTTCCTCCCACATCACGCCCTGCAGGTTCATGTAGGCCGCGCCCAGCTTTTTCATGAACTCCACGTATTCGACGGCGGACTGGTAGTCCTTTTCATCGTCGTCGGTATAGTGCAGGTAGAGGTTGGCCATTTTCAGGCCGTATTTTTGCAGCAGCGCGGCGATGGCGTCGGCGTCGCCGTCGAAATAGCGCTTGATGAAGGCGAAGTTTTCCAGATAGGGGTAGCCAAGGTCCCGCATGGCTTTGAGGAACTGTTCAAACTCAAAGCGGTAGTTGTCCTCGTGGTGGACGAGCCACGTCCAGCCTGTATAGGCGATCTGCATTGCCGGTGAACCTCCCTGATTGCGAAATAAAGCGGCCGGCGCCCTCCCCCGGGAAAGCGCCGGCCAAGGCCCCGTCAGTAGGGCATCGGGTTGCCCTGGTAGTCGATAAACGGTATATCCAATTTGGGGTCGATCTTGCCCTCGACGATGTCGAGTATGCCCCTGGCCGACACTTCGGGCTGGATCTGGGCGTTCTCCTTGCCCATCTCGGTGAACATGCGGCCGGGATGCAGCATGAACAGGCGCACGTTGCTGTGTTCCGGCGACTGCGCCAGGTAGTTGCGGATCTTCTGGCTGTACATGTTCGCCGCGTGCTTGGAGACGCTGTAAGCCAGGTAGGTGTAGGATTCCGGCTCCAGGTGCCCCGCCTCGGAGGTGATGTTGATGATGCAGGGCTTGCTGGAGGCGTAGATGCCGGGGATGAAGTACTTGAGCACGATGGCGTGGCCGACGGCGTTGACTTCGATCGACTTGCGCAGCTTGGCGATGTCCAGGTTGGGGATGGGATCCTCCAGATCGTACTTGGACTCGAGAAGCACGCCCGCGTTGTTGATCACACAGTCGATCACGGGATGCTCGCGCAATACCTCCTGCGCGCGCGCCTTGACGTCCTCCTCATTGGAGACGTCCATCTGGATGGGGAAGAGCGCTTCGGGATACTCCTTGCGCAGCTTGACGATGCCCTCCTCGGTGGCAGGGTCAAACAGGCAGGCGGCGATCACGCTGTGGCCGCGCTTCAGGGCTTCGGTGGTGAGCGAAAGGCCCAGGCCGCCGGAAGCGCCGGTGATAAGGATCTTCATGGATAGCACCTCTTTTTGTCGTCGCACTTACTGGTCGTCGTGCTCCAACAGCTCGATGAGCACCTTCAGCGGCTTGGTCGCGTCCAGGTAGGCGTAGCGGCCGGTGGCCCATTCGCCCGTCTGCAACAGGGGCAGGCCCTTGTCCACGCAGAGCTGGATCTTTTCCTTCATGCCCTTGATGTTGAAGGCGATGTGGTGCACGCCCTCGCCCTTGGTGTCCAGGTCGTGGCGCCAGGTGCTGGGCTCATGGTCGGGCTCGAGCAGCTCGATCTCGATGTTGGGGCCGATGGTGAAGAACGCCTGCTTGGTGCGGGCGGGGGTGGGATTGCCGAGATACTGGGCGTTGGACTCCTCATAGGGGCCGGTCATGCCGATGGGGGGCTTGGGCACGCCGAGGAAGTCCGCGTAAGCCTGCGCGGTGGCGTCGATGTCGTTTACGAGGATACCGATCTGGGTGACGATGTCGGTTCCGAGCCAGGATTCTGCCATGGGGATACCTCTCTTTCTGGTCGCATATGGGTTTTTGGGGTTGTGTAACTTCATACATTCAAATTACATTAACTACATTGATTGTAGCATGATTGCATGCCTTTGTCAACCACCGCGCCGCGCAGGAAAGGCGAAAAACTGGTGAAGGGGCGTATGTTTTCCGCATTTCCGGGGCATTTTCGCGGAAAAGCGTCAATTTTCTGAAAACATGATTTGCAAATTTCAGAAATTGGTTGACTTTTAATGAATCAATATGTATAATTGATGTAACAGATGTTGCGCGCCCATCCGAGGGCGGCGCGAGGAAACGCGTGGAGAGAAAGGATGGTCCCCATGAGCAAAGTAGACAGCACGAACCTGATCCAGATCACCATGATCGTGGACGATATCGAACGTGTCGCCCGGAATTATTGCGAGACCTACGGCCTGGAAATGCCGGAGATCTGGTATCATCCCGGCCCGGAGAGCGCCGCCTTTGAGTACAGGGGCAAGTTCTGCGACGTGGGCAAGGCGAAGTTCTGCGTATTCCAGTTTGGCCCCGTGGCGCTGGAGCTCGCGGAGGTCGAGGACGCGCCCAACACCTCCTGGGCGGATTTCAAGAGAAGTACGGCGTGCTGCGTGCACAACATCGGCCTCTACGTCAAGGATCTGCAGGGCGCGCTGGACGCCTTTGCCCAGAAGGGCTGCAAGGCCATCCACACCGGCTATTTTGAGGATGAGAGCTACACCATCGTCGAGGCGGAGAAGGAGTTCGGCTGCCGCGTGAACCTCAAGCACGCCGGCGAGGACAACCGCAAGCTGATCGAGGAAAAGCGCAAGGAGATCCTCGGGAAATAAACAGGGAGGACAACGGCATGGATAAGATCACGGCAAACCCGATCTGGCAGATCGGCATCGTCGTCGCGGACGCGAAGGCGGCGGCGGAAAAGGCTATGCGCCTGTTCGGCCTGCAGCTGGATCACGAGGGCGCGTTTGGCACCCACGGCGGTTATGAGCACTGCAACACGCACTACAAGGGCAAGCCCACGGACGGTTCCGGCTACGGCTACTGCCTGAAGATGGGCGAGACGGAAGTGGAGTTCATCCAGCCGGTGGGCGACGAGCCCAGCATCTGGGGCGACTTTTTGAAGGCGCACCCCAACGGCGGCATCCACCACATCGCCTGGCGCGTGAAGGACACGGAGGAGACCACCCGCTTCCTCCACGAGGCGGGCATCGAAAAGCTCGGCGACGGCGTGTGGGAGACCGGCAAGTACACCTACTACGACGGCGCGGGGTTGGGCTTCACCATGGAAGCGCTGGAGTTTTACGACGAGCGCAAGATGACCGACTGACGGACGCGAAAAGGCCCGCCCGGCTGCGATGACAGCCGGGCGGGCCTCAGAGCGCTGACAAAGCCTACAACCGCAAAAATCGCTCTGATATACAAAAAATCAGAAGCGATTTTTGCTTCCTACGTCAGCTGCACTTGCATCCTGCGGTCACTTACGTCTAAGTAAGCTCCCTTGGCTGCAAGTACAGCTTCCTTGGCTTGCAGGCTTTCTCAACGCTCTGCCAGTCTGTTGACTTTGTCAACATCCTGAGGCCCGCCCGGCTGCGATGACAGCCGGGCGGGCCTTTGCCTTTTCGCGCCGCCCTCCCGCGGGGGAAGGCGGCGCGCCGCTTGCCGGCGGAGGCTTACTTCAGCTCCTCCATGCCGTTGGGGAAGAACATGATCTTGTTGTAGACGATGGAGCGGGCGGCGATCTGGCGGAAGGTGTCCGGCAGCTGGCTCAGCTCCAGCCGGTGCGAGATCAGCAGGTCGGGGTTGAATTTCTTCTCGTTCATCAGCCGCGCGGACTCCGTCCACTCGAAGCCGGGGAAGGGCTTGGAGAAGGAATTCCAGCTGCCGCGGATGGTGAGCTGGTAGCGCTGGATCTGGTCCACGGCCTTTTCGGAGAGCTCGAGGCCCTTGTGGGAGATGCCGAGGAACACCACGCGCCCCATCTTGCCGGTGGAGAGTATGGCCTGATGCTGGGCGACCGGCACGCCGGACATGTCCATGGACAGCGTCGCGCCGCGGCCGCCGGTGATCTTCAGCACCGCTTCCACGGGGTCGCCTTTGAGGGAATTGACCGTATCGGTCGCGCCGCACTCCCTGGCCACGGCCAGCTTGTCGTCGTTGACGTCCACGGCGATGATGGTCTTGCAGCCGAGCACCTTGGCGTACTGTATGGCGAACAGGCCGATGGCGCCCAGGCCGTAGACGCAGACGGTGTCCTCGCCGGTGCCCTCGCCGCACAGGTAGGCGTGCAGTGCGTTGGCCGCCGGGTCGATGGTCGCGCCCCAGGCATAGGGCGTGTCCGCGTTCAGGCGCAGCAGGTTCTCCGCCTTCACGCCCAGATACTGGGCGTAAGCGCCGTCGTTGCGCGAGCCGTAGTACTTGTAGTGTTCGCACAGGGAATAGATGCCCTTCTGGCACCACTCGCATTCGTTGCAGGGGATCAGCGGCGCGGCGCTCACCTTGTCGCCTTCCGCCCAGCCCTGCACGCCCTTGCCGACCTTGACGATCTTGCCGGCGAACTCATGGCCGGGGATGATCGGCGAGACGTGCGCGCCGTAGGTGAGCATGCGGGGGATGTCCGAGCCGCAAACGCCTACGGCCATGATCTTGACCAGCACTTCGTCGTCCTGGATCTGCGGGACGGGGACTTCCTCAAACTTCAGGTCCCCGGGTGCGCGCATGAGGATAGCTTTCACGATGGATCGACCCCTTTCTGGCAGATAAAGGCTTGCGCGGTGTTATTCGGGAAGGCCGTTGACGATGGCCACGCCGGCGCTCACGCCCAGGCGGTTGGCGCCCGCCTCGACCATAGCCACGGCGGTCTGCGCGTCGCGGATGCCGCCGGAGGCCTTCACGCCCATGTCCGCGCCGACGGTCTTGCGCATCAGCGCCACGTCCTCCGCCGTCGCGCCGCCCTTGGAGAAGCCCGTGGAGGTCTTGACAAAGTCCGCGCCGGCCTTCTTGGCGGCCTGGCAGGCCTTGACCTTTTCCTCGTCGGTGAGCAGGCAGGTCTCGATGATGACCTTGGTCAGCGCCTTGCCCCTGGCGGCGTCCACGACCGCGGCGATGTCCTTTTCCACATAGTCCCAGTCGCCGGATTTGATGCGCCCGACGTTGACCACCATATCCACCTCGGTCGCGCCCTCGCGGATGGATTCCGCGGCCTCAAAGGCCTTGGAGGCGGTGCTGGTCGCGCCCAGGGGGAAGCCGATGACCGTGCAGACGTTGACGCCCGTGCCCTTGAGCAGCTTGGCGCACAGCGCCACGTTGCTGGGGTTGACGCACACGGACGCGAAGTGGTACTCGGCCGCTTCCTTGCACAGCGCCTCGATCTGGGCGAGGCTGGCTTCCGGCTTGAGCTGGGTATGGTCGATGATAGCGGCTACGTTCTTTTTGTTGATGACCATGGTATTTGCCTCCTCTGGTTTTCAGGGATGGATGACGACCTTCATGACGTTTTCGTCGCGGATCATGCGGAACCCTTCCTCGATGCCTTCGAGGGGGACGAAGCGCTCGATGTATTTGGAGGAATCCAGCTTGCCCTCCTCGATGAGCGCCATGATCGCGCGCATGTACTGCGGCGTCGTGGCGTGCACGCCGCAGACCTGCAGCTCCTTGTAGTGGATCTTGTTCGAGTCGATAAAGCCGGTGCTCTCGCCGGCCAGGCCGCCGAACAGGCAGATGCGCGCCATCTTGGCGGCGATGTCCTGCGCTTCCTTCTGCACCGGGGGATAGGACGTGGCGGTGATGACCACGTTGGCGCCCACGCCGCCGGTCTCGCGCATGACCTCGGCCACGGCGTCCTTGTGGGCGTTGTCGATCCATATCACGCCCGGGACCTTGCTCTGGGCAATGTGGCCGCGCTTTTCCACCGGCTCGCAGAGCATCACCTTGGCCGCGCCGCTGAGCAGCGCCAGTTCGGCGTGTATGCAGCCGATGATGCCGCTGCCGTAGATCACCACGTTGTCGCCCGGCTGCACGTGCATGTAGCTCTGGCCGTTGTAGGCGCAGGCGGCGGGCTCGATGAGCGTGGCGGAATCGTAGCTGATGTTGTCGGGCAGCTTCAGCACGTTGCCCATGCGGATGGCCTTGGCCGGTATGGATACGTATTCGGTGAACACGCCGTCATACTGGAAGCCGATGGTTTCCAGATGGTCGCACATGTTGGTGTGGCCGCTCTTGCAGGGCCAGCACTCGCCGCAGCCGATGGCCGGCGCCACGGTCACGCGGTCGCCCACGCGCAGGCCGTGCTCCTCGGCGTAGGCGCTTGTATACACGACGTCGCCGGCGAACTCATGCCCGAGGATGCGCGGGGGCGTGATTTTGGCGTTGCCGTGCAGGAACGTGCGCATGTCGGTACCGCAGATGGAGGCGGAGCGCACGCGCACGATCATGTTGTCCTTGCCCTCGGCGGGTTCGGGGCGGTCGGCCATGCGCAGCGTCCGGTTTTCGTCCATGATGAAAGCCTTCAAGGTGTTTTCGCTCCTTCTTCAGTGGTCTGGGCTCACAGGGCGATGTCCTGCAACCGCTTGTAGAAGCCGTGCAGTTCCTCGACATAGCGCTTGTAAAGCTCCATGTTCTTTTCGTATTTGGCCCCCTGCGCGGCGTCGGGCGCGTATTCGCGCAACACGTGGATGTGGTCAAGCGCCGTCTGCTTCATATCGCCAAACAGGCCGATGGCGTTGCCGGCGAGTATGGCCGCGCCCCACAGGGCCACGTCGTCGCGGTCCATGCGCTGGTAGGTCTTTCCCTGCACGTCGGCGCACATCTGCGTCCACACCGGGGACTTGGCGCCGCCGCCGATGATGCGGATCTTGTCAAAGGCGTACTCGGGATAGAGCGCCTCGATGCGCTTTAAGCACAGGGCGAAGTCAAACGTGTAGCTCTCCAGAAGCGCGCGGTAGAAGCAGGCGCGCGAATGGCTCCAGTCAAAGCCCATCCACATGCCGCGCAGCGCGCCGTCCAGGGGCATGGAGCTGCCGCCCAGCAGGCCGATGGCCATCAGGCCGTTGCAGCCGGGAGCGATGTCGGCGATCTCCTTCTCCATCTGGGCAAAGCGCTCCTTGCTGGTCATGTCCGGCCGGTCATAGAACGTGTTCATAAACCAGTCCAGCGTGATGCCGGAGCCGGCCACGAAGTGCGTGGCGAAGAAATCGCCGGGGATGGCGGAGGGGATGACGTCCAGGCGCTTTTCCTCCATGTCCGGCCGGTATTCCGGCACGCAGCAGCTGATCTCGCCATAGGAGGAAGCCTCGAAGATGGCGTCGCCATAGTTGACGATGCCCGCGCCCAGGCAGCCCGCGGCCTTGTCGCCCGCGCCGGACACCAGCGGGATGCCGGCCTTGAGGCCGAGCAGGTCGGCCATCTCCTTGTTGAGGTGGGCGCAGACCGTGTTGGAATTGACGATGCGCGGCAGGCGCTCCTGCGGCAGGGCGATGCGCTGGCAGATCTCGTCCGACCAGCGGTCGTTTTGCACGTCCGCCAGGCCCGTCCACTGCGTGAACGAGCGGTCGATCACCGCCTCCTCCACGGGGATGTCGCCCAGCTTGCCGATCACATAGCCGCTGATCATCAGGTATTTGGCGATCTTGCGGCTCTCTTCGGGGAATTCCGCCTTGAACCAGGCGTACTTGGGCGCCATCTGCGGGAAGTTGGTGCCGCCCACGCGCAAAAACAGGTCGCTCAGTTCGGCCATCTGCCGCTCGGCGTAGGGCATGTAGCGGCTGTCCAGCGAACAGGACCAGGTGGTTATGTCGTTCCAGTCCTTGTCCACGCCCATAAAGCCGGACATCTGCCCCGTGAAGGAAATGGCCTCGACCAGCTTGGCCTTTTCGCCCAGCTGCGCGCAGGCCTTGCGGGCGCAGTCCAGCACGGACGCGAACAGGTCCTCGCCTTTCTGGATGAACACGCCCGGCGCGGGGCGCGAATCCTTGACCGGCGCGGATTCCGTGACCAGGCACTCGCCCGCGGCGTTGTAGACGCCGGCCTTGATAAAGCTGGTGCCCAGGTCGATGGCCATCAAAAGCGTATCTTTCATGGTTGGCTCACCTCACCTTTGCTTGCCGCGCTCGCGGCCTTATTTTTCCACGATCTCGATCTCCACGCCGTTGGGGTCGCGGATGAGCATCACGCGCGCGCCCAGCTGCTCAATGAACGAGGGCTGCATGTTGATGCCCCAGCCGGCCTCTTCGCAGCGGCGGCGCACCTCTTCGAGGTTGTCCGTGGTCAGGGCAAAATGGCGGTAAACGCCCACGTCCGTGTTGCCGGCCTGGACTTCCTTTTGCGCTTCCTTGTATTCGATCAGTTCCAGCTGCGTGCCGGGGAGCTGGTACATGTGCAGCACATGGTCGCCCATGTCCACGTCGCGCAGGTGGGCAAGGCCCAGCACCTCGCCGTAAAAGCGGAGGCTCTCTTCCACCTTCCGCAGGTTGATGGTGATGTGGTCGACGCTCAACAGCTTCATGCGCGTACTCCTTTCAAACCTGGCGCGGGCGGAAAGATCCGCCCGCCGCCGTCTGCCGCCCCGAAGGGCGTTTGTTCAACTTAGACCGCCACGAATTCGATGCCCAGTATGTTGCAAAGCTGCTCCAGGCGGTTCATGTGGTCGCCCGTCCACAGCACCTCGTGGTGCGTGCCGCCGTACTTCAGCCAGCCGTCCATGGCGGCCTTCACGCCGGAATCCGGGCGGAAGAAGGTGTGGTTCATGGGGATGCCGGGGATGAGCGGCTCGTCCAGCACCGTGCCGCGCATGGCGACGATGCGGTACTTGTCGCCGCTGATGGGCACCAGCGAGGCCACCGTGGTCACGCCCAGTTCGGCGCTGAAGATCGGGGTGGGCGGGTTGTCCAGGCCGCCGATGTCCAGCGGGCGGTCGATCAGCTTCACCGGGCGGTCCTTGCGGGCGACCTTCCAGTTGCCCTCGCCCATGTGGGCGAACATGCAGGCGTCGCGGTCAAAGTCCAGGGAATACATCTCCGTGAAGTTGGGGTCGCCGATCATCAGGTGGCCGGCCGCCTCCAGCGCCATCACGTGCACGTCGCCCTCGGCGGCGTAGACATAGCCCTTGGCCATCATGTTCGAGGAGCCGTAGATGGGCAGCTGCTCAAAGCGGCCGTCCTCGCCGAAGGCGTCGAAGTTGGCGCTGAAGCCGTCGTAGTTCTTCTCTTCGCAGAACTTCTCAAAGGCGATCTGCAGCTTGGCCGCGTAGCGGTGGTTCTTTTCGGAGATGTTGGGGTCGATCTCGAAATTCTTGCGGTCCTCGGCGATCTGCGCGTCGATCTGCGCGTCGGTGACCTTGTCCATGCAGGCCACCACTTCGCCGATGCCCTCGTGCAGAAGCTCGATGCCGAACTTCTGGAAGTAGGCCACCTCGTCGCCGAGTATGTCGCCCATGTTCTTCATCTTCTCAAAGCAGGCCAGGCGCACGGAGCAGAGGCGGTGCGCGGTGGCGGCCGCCATCGCCCAGTCCTCCACGAAGGTCTTGAAGCGATCGCTGCGCCAGTCCTCGGTGATGATGGCGGGCTTGTAGCCCAGGCGCATGAGCATGTTGGAAGTGTCCTGGATGCCGTGGATGCCCTGGTTGGTGGTCAGGTAGCTCCAGTTCCAGTAGTCCTCCACCTTGCGGATGGGCTGTATGTTGGCCAGCAGCACCGGCAGGCGGTTCTTCTTGAACGCCTGCACCAGGCGCAGGCCGGGGGAGTAGATGGTATTGATGATGATGATGCCGTCGAGATCCTCGTCGTTGTACTTCTTGACGATGCGCTCGATGTCCGGGCGCTCCTTGGCCAGCCCCTCGAACTCGAAGTCCGCGATGTCGGACAGTTGGGCGATCACTTCGTTGACGTACTTGGTCTGGTTGGCCGGGATCTCCGGCTGCGATTCGTCATACAGTCCCTGCATCAGCGCCAGGATGCCAACGTGCGGTCTGACCTTTTCAAGCCTCATGGATATTTCCTCCTTTTTGTCCGGGCGGGCGCCCGGTATGCTCCTTGGATGCCTTGGTCGCGGTGATTTAGTTTTAACTGTATTATTTAGTCCAATTATAAATTATTTTATCGGGCTTGTCAACCATATAGGCAAGTTAAATTGCTGGCTTTCGGCATTCTGCGCAAATTTCACTCAATTTTTGACGCAGCCCTTGAAATTATGCTCTGTTTTGCGTATAATAAAGCAAACGAATGCGCCACGCGCCTTGCCGAAGCGCTGCAAATCGTTAAGAAATGGAGCAAGACAGATGAATGTCACAGCGAAAGAGATCGCCGAGATGCTCAAGCTTTCGCCGTCGTCCGTCTCCCTGGCGCTCAACGACAAGCCGGGCGTCAGCGAGGAGACCCGCAAACGGGTCATGGACAAGGCTGCCGAACTCGGCTATCGCGTCGCCGCCGCGCCCAAGGCGGCAAAGCTCCCTGCCAGCGTCCGCTTTATCATCTATACCAACGGCCTGAACGTGGTCAAGGAAATCTCCTTCCACTCCATCATACTGCGCGGCGTCGAGGCCATGGCCAAGGAGCTGGGCTACAACGTGCTCGTGAGCTATTTCGACCACCAGAAGGCAGGCGCGGACCAGATCGCCGCCCTGGGGCAGGACGTCGAGGGCGTGCTCATCCTCGGCACGGAGCTGGGCGCGCCCGAGGCCGGCTGCGCCGCGATCCTCAACAATCTGAAGTGCCACGTGGTGGTGGTGGACAACAACCTCATGCGCGACAACGTCGATTGCATCGTCACCGACAACCTCGGCGGCGCCTACCAGGCCATCAGCTACCTGCGCCGCCTGGGGCACACGCGCATCGGCTACCTCTGCTCGCGCCAGCGCATCCCCAACTTCGACGAGCGCGGCGCGGGCGTGGACCTGGCCGCGCGGCGCCACCCGGACGTGGTGGTGGAGCGCATCCCCGTGTCCTTCTCCACTTCCAAGGCCTACCGGGAGGTCGACGAATGGCTGCAAAAGCGCAAGGACGTGCCCACGGCCTTTTTCGCGGATTCGGACATCATCGCCTTCGGCGCCATGCAGGCCTTTGACCGCAGCGGCCTGCGCGTGCCCGGCGACGTGTCCATCGTCGGCTTTGACGATATGCCCGCCTGCGAGATGGTTTCCCCCCAGCTGACGAGCGTGCGCGTGATGAAAACGCAGACCGGCCGCCTGGCCATGCAGATACTGCACGAGCGCATCACCGGCGAGAGAAAGAGCGCCTACGACGGCATCAACGTGCACATCGCCGTATCCACCTGCATCAAGGAGCGCAACAGCGCCGCGCCCCTTGCCCCCGCCGAGGGCGAGGCGCGCTGACAGGGCCTGCGCCGCGAAAACTGCCCGTCCCATAAGATCGGAAGCGGTTTTTGCTTCCCGGGCGGGGCTTGCCGGGCGATGCGGGAGCGTCAGATCCGGCCGCGGGGCTGTCCTCTGTAACAGACTTTGCCGCTGGCAAAATTTCCCTGCTTGCGGGCTTTCCCAACGCTCTGACAGTCTGCCCACTTTGTCAACAGACTGGCAGAGCGTTGAGAAAGCCTGCAAGCCAAGGAAGCTGTACTTGCAGCCAAGGGAGCTTACTTAGACGTAAGTGACCGCAGGATGCAAGTGCAGCTGACGTAGGAAGCAAAAATCGCTTCTGATTTTTTGTATATCAGAGCGATTTTTGCGGTTGTAGGCTTTGTCAGCGCTCTGAGGCCGCCCCGTCCCCTTGCGGGGAGCGGGGCGGCCTTTTGCGCCTTTTGCCCGCGCCTTTTCCCAACGCCCCGCCCGCTTTGCCGGCCTTCCGCCGTCCCCGCGCGGGGACGTTTTTTGTCGCCCTTGCCCCGGTTTTGCTTTACAAAGCCATATCTTTTTATACAGATGTCCCAAATGTGCAATCAATTTCAAAACCTGATTTGTTACCTTGGGATTTATTGCAAATTTAGCGAGTTGAGTAAATTATTTAAAGAAGATTGTTGCGCAACTGCGCGCGCTCTGTTATAATTCGGCTATACCGCAGCGAATATATCGCATAGCCGCTGCGCAACGAACCGGCCCGAAAGGCCAGAAACAACGAGAGGAGCGTATCATTTATGAAGAAGATCCTGGTTACCCTTCTGGCGCTGGTCCTGGTGTTCAGCGCGGTCGCAATGGCCGAGACTGAGCAGAAGGATCCCTCGGAAATGAGCATGTACCTCATTACCACCAACGGCAGCGCTACCTTCTGGCAGGACATCAAGGCCGGCATGGAAGCCGCCAATGAGGAACTGGGCACCAACTGCATCTACACCGGCCCGATGAGCTATGACGAGGCCGAGGTCATCTCCGCCATCGACACCGCCCTGGCGCAGCAGCCGGACGGCATCATCATTTCCGTCAGCTCCGACGCCACCATCGAGCCCATCGTGCAGAAGGCCAAGGAACAGGGCACCGTGATCGTCACCATCGACGCGGACACCTCCATTCCCGACGCCCGCGCCTGCTACATCGGCATCTCCAACTATGAAGCCGGCGTTGCCGGCGGCGAGCTCATGGCCGAGCTGACCGGCGGCGAAGCCGTGATCGGCTGCCTGACCGGCGTTTTGAGCACCCCGACGCTGCAGGCCCGCCAGCAGGGCTTCGCGGACGCCATCTCCGAGTATCCCGGCATGTCCATCGTCGGCACCGAGGTCACCGACGCGCAGACGATGAAGGCCGCTGAGAAGTCCAAGCTGCTCCTCACCGCCCATCCCGAGATCAACGCCCTGTACTGCGACTGCGGCCCGGACGGCGCCGGCATCGCCCAGACGCTGATCGAGCTCGGCCGCGACGACGTCACTGTCATCGGCTTCGACGACGACGCCCAGACCCTGGAGTACATCCGCGAGGGCCTGATCGCCGCTTCCACGTACCAGAACGGCTACATGATGGGCTATGAGGGCGTGAAGGCCCTGGTCAAGGCCATCAACGGCGAGCCGGTCGAGGACGTCACCGTGGACGTGGTGATGATCACCGCCGACAACGTGGACAGCTACAAGCCCTACTAATATCTACACCCCGATCCCCGGGGCAAACCTCCTCTCCCGGCATACGCCGGGGGAGGGGTAACTTTATCGCCCCCTGAATTCCGATCTGCGAAATGAGGAGATACCATGGACAATCAGACCAGTAATAAGGGAGCCGCGAGCGGCCGCAGCCTGATGAGCAGGATCATCGGGTACAAATTCTCGGGCATACTTGGCGCGCTGATCCTGATCTGCGCCGTGACCGGCATTGCGAACCCGCAGTTTTTCAGGATGTCGAACATATTCGACATGCTGCGCTCCATCGCCTTTGACTCGGCGGTTGGCATCGGTATGACCTTCGCGCTGATGGCGGCCGGCATCGACTTTTCCATCGGCGCGGTGCTGTGCCTGACCGGTATACTGACCGCCATGATCCTGCAGACCGGGATCCCGGTTTGGCTGGGCGTGCTCATCGGCCTGATGGTCGGCGCGGGTTGCGGCCTCATCAACGGCGCCCTGATCGTCTACCTGAAGCTGCCCGCCCTGATCGTCACCGTGGGCACGATGAACGTGTTCAACGGCATCGGCTACGTCATCACCAACGCCACCCCGGTCTACCCCGTGCCGGACGCCTTCAAGGTCATCGGCCAGGGCAGCATCGGCGGCATGTCCTATACGATCTTCATCGTCATCGTATTCCTGTTCCTGGCCGATTTCGTGGTCAAACGCACGACGTTCGGCCGGCGGGTGCTCGCCGTGGGCGGCAATGAGGAGACTGCGCGCCTGGCGGGCATCAACGTCAACGTGACCAAGCTCCTGGTCTATGTCATCGTCTCCTTCATGGCCGGCATCTACGGCATCATGCTGACTTCGCGCTTCGGCTCCGCGCAGCCCAACGCCGGCAGCGACGTGGCCATGACGGTCATCGCCGCCGTCGTTATCGGCGGCACCAGCACCTACGGTGGCTACGGCTCCATCTGGGGCACCGTCATCGGCGCGGCCATCATGAACGTGCTCACCACGGCAATGGTGCTTCTGAGCGTCTCCGTCTACTGGCAGGACGTCGTCACCGGCGTCATCATGCTCGCCGCCATCGCCATGGATACCCTGCGCAGGATCAGAGCGGGAGGGATGAAGTAGTATGGCCGAATGCCGTCTGGAAATGAAACACATTACCAAGCGCTTCCCCGGCGTGCTGGCGCTTGATGATGTATCCTTCAGCGCCGACAAAGGCGAGATCATGGCGCTGATGGGGGAAAACGGCGCGGGCAAGTCCACGCTGATGAAGGTGCTCAGCGGCGCCTATCCGGCCAGTTCCTACGAAGGCGAGATCTGGATCGACGGCGTGAAGCAGCGGTTTATGAACACCAAGGACGCCGAGGACGCCGGCATCGCCATGATCTATCAGGAGATCAGCATGCACCTGGATCTGAGCGTGGCCGAGAACATCTTCCTTGGAAAGCTGAACACCAGGGGCGTGGGCAAGTTCGTGGTGGACTGGAAGTCCGTCTATGCCGACGCCGCCAAGTTCCTGGAGCGCGTCGGCCTGGATGTGTCGCCCAAGGCGCTTTTGCGCAACCTCAGCACCAGCCAGATGCAGCTGGTGGCCATCGCCCGCGCGCTGGTCAAGGACCCGAAGATACTCGTGCTGGACGAGCCGACCTCCGCCCTGACGCTGGCGGAGACCGAGCGGCTGATGAACATACTGCGCCAGCTGCGCGCCAACGGCATTACCTGCATACTCATATCGCACAAGATGGACGAGATCTTTGAGATCTCCGACCGCATCACCATCATGCGCGACGCGCGCTTCATCTGCACGCAGGAGACCGCCAAGGCCGACAAGGACGACGTGGTGAGCCAGATGGTCGGCCGCCGCATCACTTCCTATTATGTAAAGGTGCCGGTACAGATCGGCGGGGAAGTGCTGCGCGTCGAGAACTTCACCGTGCCGCACCCGCTCAACCCCAAGAAGAACATCGTCGAAAACGTCTCCTTCTCCCTGCGCAAGGGCGAGATCCTCGGCCTGGCCGGCCTGGTCGGGGCCGGGCGCAGCGAAGTGGTCAACGCCATCTTCGGCAAGATCCGCCGCAGCAACGGCAAGATCTTCATCGACGGCAAGGAAGTGGACATCCACTCCCCGAAGGAGGCCATCGCCAACGGCATCGCCCTGATCACGGAGGACCGCAAGAAGGACGGCCTGGTGCAGATCCTCAGTATCCGCGAGAACGCCACGCTGGCCAGCCTCAAGCAGATCAGCAAAAACGGCGTGCTCAACCGCCGCCTCGAGGAGGAAATGACACAGAAGTACTACGACGAGATGAACATCCGCGCGCAGAACATGGAAGTGCTCGTGCAGACGCTCAGCGGCGGCAACCAGCAGAAGGTCGTGCTGGAGAAGTGGCTGATGACCAGGCCGCGCATACTCATCATGGACGAGCCCACGCGCGGCATCGACGTCGGCGCCAAGGCGGAGATCTACAAGATGATGTCCGAGCTGGTTTCCGCCGGCATCTCCATCATCATGATCTCCTCGGAGCTTCCCGAGCTGACGGCCATGAGCGACCGGCTGATCGTGCTCGCCGGCGGGCAGGTGCGCGCCGAGTTCACCGACCCGGCGGAATTCAGCACCGAGAACATACTGCGCATCGCCTCGGGCGTCGCCTGAGAGCGGCGGCGCGCAGGCGGGAGGGCAAGACGCTTGCCCTCCCGTTTTCTTTGCGCGTTTATGCGCGAATTTTGAATAAATATGCGTTCGCGTTGCGCAAAGCCGCCCCCGCGTGCCCGATTTGCGGGGCGAAGGGGCGGCGCG
Source organism: uncultured Bacillota bacterium (assembly GCA_963930055.1). Classification (GTDB taxonomy): domain Bacteria; phylum Bacillota; class Clostridia; order Christensenellales; family Aristaeellaceae; genus Pullichristensenella. The sequence continues at coordinate 492,824 of CAWVKS010000008.1, forward strand.
GCGGGCAAAATTGGAATATATACATTCGCAAAATGCAAAAAACCGCAAAAGCATGGAAAAAGCATGCAGTTTTTGCAGGGAAACTTCTGGGCGATTTCGCGTTGACGCCGCGCCCTTCGACAGAAAGCGCATAATATTTCACCAATTTAACAAAAAAGCCATTGACGCGGTGCGCGCCCGGTGATACGATAAGGAAAATTCAGTGGGGACGAAGTTCCAGGGGCGCGAGCGAGGCAAAGGGGCCGCTCGCTGTTTCCCGTTTCAGCGACTGCGTATGCGCGCGCCGCGGCGCGCGTGTTTCGTTAGTACATCCAAGGAGGAAAGACCCATGAAAAAGACTTTTGTGGCAATGCTTCTGGCCGTCGTCATGGCGCTGACCATGGCGGGCGGCGCCCTCGCCGAGGAAACCGCGGCGGTCAAGGTCGGCCTGATCGGCCCGATGACCGGCGACGCCGCCAGCTACGGCGTGTCCGTCGCGCAGGGCGCGGAGCTGGCTGTGGGCGAAGTCAACGCGCTGGGCGGCGTGCAGCTCGAGCTCAACGTGCAGGACGACGAGCACGACCCGGAAATGTCCGTCAATGCCTATAATACGCTTTGGGACTGGGGCGCGCAGATGATCATCGGCACCGTCACCACCTCCCCGTGCATCGCCGTGGCCGCCGAGGCCTACAACGACCGCATGTTCATGCTCACCCCGTCGGCCTCGTCCACGGACGTCATCGCCGATAAGGACAACGTCTACCAGATCTGCTTCACCGACCCGGCGCAGGGCTCCGCTTCGGCGCAGTACATCGCCGAGCACGGCCTGGCCACCAAGGTCGCCGTGATCTACAACAACGCCGACGCCTACTCCACCGGCATCTATCAGACCTTCGAGGCAGAGGCGGCCGAGTTGGGTCTGGAGGTCGTCGCCGTGGCCACCTTCACCAACGAGACCACCGACTTCTCCGTGCAGCTGACGCAGGCGCGCGAGGCCGGCGCGGAGCTGGTGTTCCTGCCCATCTACTACACGCCCGCGTCGATGATCCTCCAGCAGGCCGCGAACATGGAGTTCAAGCCCATCTTCTTCGGCGTGGACGGCATGGACGGCATCCTCAACATCGAGGGCTTCGACACTTCCCTGGCCGAGGGCGTGATGCTGCTCACCCCCTTCTCCGCCGACGCCACCGATGAACTGACCGTCAACTTCGTCACGAACTACGAAGCCGCCTACGGCGCGACGCCCGACCAGTTCGCCGCCGACGCCTACGACGCGGTCTACACCATCTACGCCGCCATCAACGCCGCCGGCATCACCGCCGACATGCCCACCGAGGAGTGCTGCGATCTGCTCATCGAGGCCATGCAGGGCCTGGAGATCGAAGGCGTGACCGGCACCATGACCTGGGACGCCACCGGCGCGGTCACCAAGAACCCGACCGCCGTGCGCATCGAGAACGGCGTCTACGTCGGCTTTGACGTGGACGGCGCCGCCGGGGAAGCTCCCGCCGAGGAAGCCGCCGCGGAATGATCTGAGCGCATTTTTGCCCGGCTCCGGTCTCCGGGGCCGGGCTTTCGGGATTTTATGATCCCTGCGCCCGCTCGGGCGCTCAACGGCGATCGGCCGCGCGAATACGACGGATCGCCGTTGGTCGCTTGAATGGACGCATGAACAAAGCGGCGCGCCGCCGCAGGGGGTGGAAGCCTATGACCTTGTTCCTTTCCTATCTTATCAACGGCATAAGCCTCGGCAGTATCTACGCCATCATCGCACTGGGCTATACGATGGTGTACGGCATCGCCCGCATGCTGAACTTCGCCCACGGCGACGTCATCATGGTCGGCGCGTATGTCTGCTTCTGCGTCACGCAGTACCTCGGCATGCCCGCGGCGGTGGGCGTGCTGGCGGCCATGGTGGCCTGCACGGCGCTGGGCGTGACCATCGAGCGCCTGGCCTACCGCCCCCTGCGGCAGGCGGCCTCTTTGGCCGTGCTCATCACCGCCATCGGCATGAGCTACCTTCTGCAGAATCTGGCGCTGCTCATCTGGGGCCCGAACCCCAAGAGCTTTGCTTCCGTGGTGAGCATCGGCTCCATCTCCCTGTTTGACGGCGCGCTGCTCATCAGCGGCGAGACCATCGTCACGGTGCTTGCCAACATCGTCATCATGCTGGCGCTGACGCAGTTCACCGGCCGCACGAAGATGGGCAAGGCCATGCGCGCCGTGTCTGAGGACCGCGGCGCGGCGGAGCTGATGGGCATCAACGTCAACCACACCATCGCCCTGACGTTCGCCATCGGCTCGGCGCTGGCGGCCATCGCGGGCGCGCTTCTGTGCTCCTCCTATCCCACGCTGCAGCCCACCACCGGCTCCATGCCGGGCATCAAGGCCTTCACCGCGGCGGTGTTCGGCGGCATCGGCTCCATCCCCGGGGCGATGATCGGCGGCATCCTCCTGGGCGTGATCGAGATCCTCGGCCGCGCCTACGTGTCCACGGAACTGGGCGACGCCTTTGTGTTCGCCGTGCTCATCGTCGTGCTGCTTGTCAAGCCCACCGGCCTTCTTGGCAAGAAGGTCAGCGAGAAAGTGTGAGGTGAGACGCATGAAATTGAAACGATCTACAGTCAATAACCTCATCGCCTACGGCATCGTCATCGCGGCGTTCATCGTCTGCCAGAGCATGATCGGCGCCGGGGCCATGTCGCGTTCCCTGCGCGGCCAGCTGGTGCCCATTTGCGTCTATGTCGTCATGGCCGTGTCCTTGAACCTCACGGTGGGCATCTCGGGCGAGCTAAGCCTCGGCCACGCCGGCTTTATGAGCGTGGGCGCGTTTTCCGGCATCGTCGCCGCCACCTGGATGGAGAGCGCCTTTGCCATGGAAAACGACGTTGTGCGCCTGCTGCTGGCCATGGTGGTGGGCGGCGTGTTCGCCGGCATCGCCGGCGTCATCATCGGCGTGCCGGTGCTCAGGCTGCGCGGCGACTATCTGGCCATTGTCACGCTGGCCTTTGGCGAGATCATCCGCAACGTGCTCAACTGCGTCTATATCTCCGTGGACGCGGGGCGCGTGTACTTTGCCTTCAACAGCCCGCAGTTGCCCGGCAAACTGGTGCTCAACGGCCCCGCGGGGGCGACGGGCGTGAGCCGCATTTCCACGTTTGTCATCGGTTTCGTGCTCATCCTCTTTACGCTCTTCGTGGTGCTCAATCTCATCAACAGCCGTTCCGGCCGGGCGATCATGGCCTGCCGCGACAGCCGCATCGCCGCCGAGTCCGTGGGCATCAACATCACCAAGTACCGCATGATGGCCTTCGTCACTTCCGCGGTGCTGGCAGGCATGGCGGGCGCGCTCTATGGCCTCAACTACTCCACGGTCACGGCCGCGAAGTTCGATTTCAACACCTCCATACTCGTGCTGGTGTTCGTGGTGCTGGGCGGCATCGGCAACATCTGGGGCTCGATCATCGCCGCCACGCTTTTGACGGTGCTGCCCGAGCTTCTGCGCGGCTTCAGCGACTACCGCATGCTCGTCTACGCCGTGGTGCTGATCCTCGTCATGCTTTTGACGAACACGCCGGCCTCGCGCGCCTTCTTCGCGCGGCTTCTGCCCCATAAACGCGGCGAGGACGGGAAAGGAGGCGAGGCGGCATGACGCAGAGAAGATCGACCACAAAAATGGTGCCCTTCCCCAGCCACAGCATCGTGCCCGAGCGCGATGTGGACAAGCTGCCCGTATTGGAAGCGAGGCACCTGGGCATCGAGTTCGGCGGCCTCAAGGCCGTGGAGGACTTCAACCTCACCATCGGCAGAACGGAGATCGCCGGCCTCATCGGCCCCAACGGCGCGGGCAAGACCACGGTGTTCAACCTGCTGACCAAGGTCTACCAGCCCACCTCCGGCACCATCATGATCAACGGCAAGGACACCGCCGGCATGAACACCGTGCAGGCCAACAAACTGGGCGTGGCCCGCACGTTCCAGAACATCCGCCTCTTTGGCAACATGAGCGTGGAGGACAATGTGCGCATCGGGCTGCACAACCAGGTGCCCTACGGCATGTTCTCCGGCATCTTCCGCCTGCCGCGCTACTGGAAGCAGGAGAAAAAGCAGCACGAGCGCGCGCTGGAGCTTCTCTCCATCTTTGACATGCAGGACATGGCCGCCGCCAAGGCCGGCTCCCTGCCCTACGGCGCGCAGCGGCGGCTGGAGATCGTGCGCGCGCTGGCCACGAACCCCTCGCTGCTGCTCCTGGACGAGCCGGCGGCGGGCATGAACCCCCACGAGACGGAAGAATTGATGGACAGCATCATCAAGATCCGCGATCAGTTCCAGATCGCCGTGATGCTCATTGAGCACGATATGAAACTGGTCATGGGCATCTGCGAGGGCATTTGCGTGCTCAATTACGGCCGCGTCATCGCCAAGGGCACGGCGGAAGAGATCCAGAAAAACCCCACCGTCATCGAGGCATATCTTGGCCGCAGAAAGGAGGACGCCCAGTGAGCCTGCTCAAAGTCGAGGACATGCACGTCTACTACGGCAATATACACGCCATCAAGGGCGTTTCCTTCGAGGTCAACGAAGGCGAGATCGTCACGCTTATCGGCGCCAACGGCGCGGGCAAGTCCACCACGCTCAACACCGTCGCCGGCCTGCTCAAGCCGCGCAGCGGCCAGGTGACCTTTAACGGCCAGAATATCGTCGGCATGCCGGCCAGCAAGGTGGTTTCGCTGGGCATGGCGCTCTGCCCCGAAGGCCGGCGCGTGTTCCAGCAGATGACCGTGCGCGAAAACCTGGAAATGGGCGGCTTCACCCGCCCCGCCGGGGAGATCGCCGGTTCGCTCGACCACGTGTTCAAGCTCTTTCCGCGCCTCAAGGAGCGCGAAAAGCAGGTGGCCGGCACGCTCTCCGGCGGCGAACAGCAGATGCTGGCCATGGGCCGCGCCCTCATGGGCCGCCCGAAGCTGTTGATGCTGGACGAGCCGTCCATGGGCCTCGCGCCCAAGCTGGTCGACCAGATCTTCGACATCATTTCCGAACTGCACGCCGCCGGTACCACCATTTTGCTGGTGGAGCAGAACGCGCTGATGGCCCTGCAGGTGGCCTCGCGCGGCTACGTGCTGGAAACGGGTCGCATCACGCTCGCCGACGACGCCGACAAACTGCTCGTCAACGACAGCGTGCGCGCCGCCTATCTGGGCGGCTGACGCCCCAAAAAAGACAAGACCCGCCCGGGAGAATGCTTCCCGGGCGGGCCTTTGCGCGCCACTTCACAAAAACTTCTTGCGCCGGAAATACCAGACGCACAGCGCCACGATGACCAGGCTGACGAGTATGATGAGCGGATACCCCCACGGCCAGGCAAGCTCCGGCATGCCGGTAAAGTTCATGCCGTACCAGCCCGCCAGCAGCGTCAGCGGCAGGAAGATGGTCGTCACCACGGTGAGGAACTTCATGATCTCGTTTTGCCGGATGCCGATCTGCGCCTGATACAGTTCCCGGATCTGCAGCAGATATTCGCGCAGGCTGAGCGCGTCCTCGCGCAACCGATGGGCGCGCTCGCCGCTGAGGGCGAGGGAACGCGCCTCGACGGGGGAGAGGGCGGCCTCCTGCGCCGCGTCGCTGAGGTATTCAAACATGTCCTCCAGCTGCGCGGCATAGCGCGCCAGCGCCGATACCTGCTTGCGCACGCCCAGCAGCTTGCCGCCAAAGCGGTTGGAGGTCAGCGCCGCTTCGGTCAGCGCCTCCGTTTCCAGTTTTTCCGCGCGCGCTTCCAGCGCTTCCACGGCCCCGGTTTCCGGGGGCAACAGCGCCGCCAGCGCCGCGCACAGCGCCCCGCCCGCCGTCAACGGCCGCCCGAGGAGGCCGTCCAGCACGCCCTGTACGAAATCGCCCTCGTCGCAAACGGCGAGGTTCCCTTCCCAAAGGGCGAAGGTGAAGCTGCCCGCGCTGCGCTTAACCGCCCCGACCAGCGCCGCGCCTTCTGTGCCGGCGCGGCAGTAGCGCGCCTGCGCCGGCAGCGGCAGGCGTATGGCCGCGGGCAGATGGACGGCCTCCAGTTCCACGGGCGCGAACAGGCACACTTCCCCGCGCCACGCCGGCGCGCCCTCGCGGCGGGCAAAGCCGCCCTTCGTGCTATACAGCCGCATTGCGTCTCCCTCCTTGCGCCTCTATGGTATCACGCCGCCACCCCGCTGTCAATGCGCGTGTCTTTTGCAGAAAAACAACTGTCCGCCTCACACGTTTAACCTGCGCTTTGTTGACGCGCGGCCCCATCCATCGCTATAATAGTACCCTAGGAACAAAGTTGGAAGGACGACGAGCACATGAACGGCACCATCGTTTGCAAATTCGGCGGTTCGTCGCTTGCGGACGCGAGCGGCCTTCAAAAGGCGAAAAACATACTCCTTGGCAATGAAAAACGGCGCTTCGCCGTGCCCAGCGCCCCGGGGCGGCGCTTCGACGGCGACGACAAGGTGACCGATCTTCTCTACCGCTGCTATCAGCAGGTGGAAAAGGGCGAGGACTGCGCGGAGACCTTTGCCAAAATCGAGGAACGCTATCTGGGCATCGCCCGCGAGCTGGGCCTGACGATGGACGTCAGGGCGCTGCTCAAAGACACACGCGCCGCCATCGAGCGCGTGCGCACGCCGGACTTTGCCGCCAGCCGCGGCGAATACCTGAACGGCGTGCTGCTGGCAAACTATCTGGGCTGGGACTTCATCGATGCGGCGGACGTGGTGCGCTTTGACAAGCAGGGCGCTTTTGCCGCCGAGTGGACCAACCGCGTGCTCGCGGAGGAACTGAAAAAGCACGAGCGCGCCGTCATCCCCGGCTTTTACGGCGCGTTCCCGGACGGCAGCGTGCGCACCTTTTCGCGCGGCGGCAGCGACATTTCCGGCGCGCTGGTGGCCCGCGCCGCCGAAGCCGAATTGTACGAAAACTGGACGGACGTTTCCGGCTTTCTCATGGCCGACCCGCGCGTGGTCAAAAATCCCGCCGGCATCGAGCGCCTCACCTACCGCGAACTGCGCGAGCTTTCCTACATGGGCGCGACCGTTTTGCACGAGGACGCCATCTTCCCCGTGCACAAGGCCGGCATTCCCACCAACATCCGCAACACCAACGACCCGGATCACCCCGGCACGATGATCGTCGACAAGGCGAAAGACGTTCAATACCGCTATCCCATCACCGGCATCGCCGGCCACAAGAACTTTTCCCTCATCTCCATCGAAAAGGCGATGATGAACGCGGAATTGGGCTTTGGCCGCCGCGTGTTGCAGGCGGTGGAGGAATTTGGCATCTCCTTCGAGCATCTGCCCACCGGCATCGACACCATGTGCGTGGTCGTCTCCGACGTGGAGCTGAACCGCTACCGCGACAAGCTCATCAACCGCATCAACGAGCTTTGCCAGCCCGACCACATCGAGATCTCCTCCGGCCTTGCCCTCATCGCCACCGTGGGACAGGGCATGGTGCGCACGCGCGGCACGGCGGCGAGGCTGTTTGGCGCGCTCTATCAGGCCGGCGTCAACGTGCGCATGATCGACCAGGGCTCCAGCGAACTGAACATCATCGTCGGCGTGGACGGCGAGGAGTTCGAGGCCGCTGTGCGCGCCATTTATGAAGCCTTCGTCGGCGAGGCGCAAAAAGACGCCTGATTCCGCATGCTGTGAAAGCGGCGCTCCAAGCATCGCGGGAGCGCCGCTTTTTGCCGCCTTTCCCCCCTTGACGTGCGGCGCGCGGCGTGTTATGCTTTTGGCGATAAACTGCACGAAAATGAGGGATGGCCTTGAAGATCATTTGCGTCTGCACGGGCAATACCTGCCGCAGCCCCATGGCGGCGGCGCTGCTTGGCCGCCTGCTGCCGGGGGACGAGGTCGCCTCCGCCGGCCTCTACGCCGAGGACGGCGCGCCCGCCAGTTACCACGCGCTTCTGGCCATGGACGATATGGGCATCGACATTTCCGGCCACATGGCGCGCCGCTTCCGCCCGGAGATGGGGGAGGGGGCGTTGCTGCTCGCCATGACCCGCAGCCAGGCGCGCGTCCTGCGCTCCCTCTGCCCGGGCGCCAAAGTGGAGCTCTTTTTGGGCGACGAGGAGGTGCCCGACCCCTTCGGGCAGGGCATGGAGGCCTACGAGCGCACGGCGCGCATACTGGAAGAGGGCGCGCGCGCCATCGCCCGCCGGCTGCAAGGCGCGTGAGATAAAAAACGACGGACGTCCCGCAAAAGGGGCGTCCGCCGTTTTTTTGCCGTTACAGCGTAACGTCAGCGGTGAAGAACGTTTCGCCCGTGTCGATGTCGTAGGCCCAGATGGTGAAGCGCAGGGATCGGGGCGCGGCCAGCGCCGCCGCCACCTCCGCGTCGCCCTCGGCCTCGAAGATGATATAGTCGACCACGCTCTCGCCCGCGTAGACGTCGTAAACGCCGTGGCCGAGCACGCTCAGGCCGTTGATCTCGGCCAGCACGATGTCCAGCGTCAAGTCGCGGTCGCTGCCGTTTTCCACGGTGGCGTCGATGCGCAGGGTGCCGTCGCCGATCCGCACGGTGTCCTCATAGAGCGTCATGCGCACGCCGTTCTGATCGACCACCACGGTGCCGTTTTCCAGCGTTACGCCGGCTTCCTCCATGACGCGGCGGTCCAGCTCGCGGGAAACGCGGTTGCCCAGCGCGTTGAGGTCGGCGTCGCTCATGCCGGCCAGGTCCACCAGCCTGGGGTCAGTGACCGCGCCCGAGGGCTGCGCGGCCGCCTCCTGCGCGTCTTTGACGTCCTCCAGGCCGCCCAAAAGGTTGTCGAGCATCTGCTGGGCGTCCTCCGCGCCCGGGGCATCTTCGGCGGGCGCTTCGGCTGCCGGCGCTTCCGTCGCCGCCGGCGCGTCCGCGCCCAGCGCGGGGCGGCGCTCCTTGAGGCCGAAGCCCTCCGCAAAGCCCGCGGCGCACAGCAGCGTCGCGGCGGCCAACACCAGGCAAAGCAATTTCTTCATGGCAAACTTCCTCCCGGATAGATTCCGCCTTCATTATACCACGACGCCGCCCCGCAGACAAGGAGATCTTGCCATGCGCACGCCTTGACAATCGGGCGGAAACGTGCTATAAAGTACACAGAAACAGAGAAAGGGATGAAAAGATGCGCAAGTAACTCGCGTAAAACCGGCAGGCCATGGGCGCGCAATGCGCCGCCTTGGCGTGCCTGTCTTTGCGGGAGGGCGCATCTTTTTTCACGCGAAGGGGTCTTCCTGCGCGTCTGCGCCGCTGCCCGCGGCCCTGGACGCGAAAGGGGGACTTTTTATGTCCATCATCCGCATATACGATTTGACGTTTGCCTACGAGGGCGCGCCTGAACCGGTGTTCCGCGGCCTGACGCTGGAACTGGACGATACCTGGAAATTGGCGCTCACCGGCCGTAACGGCCGCGGCAAGACCACGCTTTTGAAGCTGCTTTCCGGCGAACTGGACGCGCGCGGGCGCATCCACACCGCCGCGCGCTTTGCCCGCTTTCCCTTTGCCGTGGAAGACGCGACACTGCCCGCGCGCGCGGCCATGGCCGCCGTCTGCGGCGCGGAAGAATGGCGCATAGAGCGCGAGGCGGGGCGCATTGGCCTTGACGAAGGCGCGCTCGACCGCCCGCTTGCCACACTCAGCGGCGGCGAGCGCATGAAGGCGCTGCTCTCGGCGTTGTTCCTCATCGAGGGCTGCGTGCCCCTCATCGACGAGCCGACCAACCACCTGGACGCGGAGGGCCGCCGCGCCCTGGGGCGCTACCTTGCCGGCAAGCGCGGTTTCATACTCGCCTCGCACGACCGCGACCTGCTCGACGCCTGCTGCGACCACGTGCTGGCCTTGGAGGACGGCGGCGCGACGCTGTTGCGCGGCGGCTTTTCCGACTATCTGCGCGAGCGCGAGCGCCGCGAGGCCATGGAGCGCGCCGAGGAAGAGCGCCTGCGCGGGGAGATCCGCCGCCTCGGCGAAGCCGCCCGCCGCGCCGGGGAGTGGGCGGGCCGGGCGGAAAAGGCCAAGCACCGCACCTCCGACAGCGACGGCCGCCCCGAGCGCGGCTATCAAGGGCACAAGGCGGCCAAACTGGTCAAGCGCGCCAAGGGCATCGAGCGCCGCCGCGAGGAGGCCGTCGAACAAAAGAGCCAGCTTTTGCGCCGCGTGGACGAGGCCGGCGAAGTGCGCCTGCGCCCCGCGCCCTACCATGCCGAGCGCCTCTGCGGTCTGGAAAACGCCTCCGTGCGCTTTGATGGCCGCGCGGCGTTGCGGGGCGTCGATCTGACCATTTTGCGCGGCGAGCGCGTGGCGCTGCTGGGCGGCAACGGCTGCGGCAAGACCACGGCGCTGCGGCTTTTGACGGGCGAAGTGGCGGCGGACGCGGGCCGCGTCTGGCGCGGCGGCGGCCTGCGCGTTTCCGTCGTCCCCCAGGACGCCTCCTTCCTGCGCGGCGATCTGCGCGCGTTGGCCCGGGAGCGCGGCGCGGATGTGACGCAGTTTTTCACCATACTGCGCAAGCTGGGCTTTTCCCGCGCCCATCTGGAAGCCGACGCCGCCGAACTCAGCGACGGGCAGAAGAAAAAGGCGCTGCTGGCCCTGAGCCTGTGCGAAAGCGCCCACCTCTACCTCTGGGACGAGCCGCTCAACTATATCGACGCCCTTTCCCGCGTGCAGATCGAGGGTCTCATCCTCCGCTGCCAGCCGACGCTTCTGTTCGTCGAGCACGACATGGCCTTCGTCCGCCGCGTGGCCACGCGCACGGTGCGCCTGGATGGGGCAGGGGAGAACTGAATAGCAACGCAAACAGCGGCTGCCCACAAAGAGCAGCCGCCATGGCGCGTTCCGCAGGGGCGCGCCCTGTTTTACCCTTCCGCCAGCGCCCTGCCCAGCGCCTCGCAGGCGGCGAGCGCCTCGCCGTCCGGCGTCTCCTGGCAGATGACGCATTCAGCCGCCAGCTCCGCCCCCAGCGAAAGGCACTCGGCCTCCCAGTTGCGCATCCACTCGCCGTCGCCCCATCCGTAGGAGCCGAACAGGGCGATCTTCTTGCCGGCAAGGCGGCTCTTACAGCCCTCGAACATCGGCTCGAACTCGCTTTCCTCCAGCTGCTCGGAACCCATGGAGGGGCAGCCGAAGCCGATGGCGTCGTAGGCGTCCATCTTCTCGCCGGAAAAGGCGTCCGCCGTGAACAGCTCCGCGCCCGCCGCGCTTGCCACGGCCTCGGCCATGGCCTGCGTGTTGCCCGTGCCGCTCCAGTATACCACCGCTACATTGTTCATCTCTTTGATCCTTCCTTTCTTATGCCGTCCTTGCCGCCACCGTCAGGCGCGCGAGCGGACAGCCGGACTGAAAGAGGCGCGCGTACACCTCTTTGCATTTGCGAAAGCGCGCGAACGTGCGCGCGGCCCTGTCGGCGTCGGCATAGACCTTCCAGTCGCCGCACAGCAGGCAGTCGCGCCCGCCGTGGCGGATAAAGCCGAGCACGTCCTCCAGCGGATAGCCGAGGAACACGCCCACCTCGTGGGGAAACCCTTCCTCCGCGCGCAGCCGACGGCGCAGCACGCGCAGCGCCGCCTCGCTGCCGAATTCCCCATAGCCGCAGCGCCGCAGAAAGGCGCGCGCCGCCTCCGCACCGAGGATGGCGGCCAGCTCGTCCGGGCGGTAGAGGTAAAACAGCGTCTTTCCCCCACAGCGCCGCAGCACCGTCAGCGCCACGCCCTTGGGCGCGAGCAGGCGGTTGAGCGCGCGCATCTCCCGCGCCGCCGCCCGCCCGTCCAGCCCGGCAAGGACGAACATGTTTCCCGGCTTCAGGCGCGCCAGCGTCGGCGCGCAGTGCTTTACCAGCGCGGTTTCCAGCATGACGGCTCCTTCCCCGTAGTTAGTTTTAACTAACTCACATGTCGAAAAAATGCCTTGTCCCATGGCGCGAGCCGGCCTGCGGATGCGGTAAAGCGCAGGCCAGTTTCGCGCGGCGGTGAGAACACAGCGCGGACAAACGCCCGTCGGCCTCCCGCGCGCCGGCTTTCCCCGCATGGCGGGCGCACGTTTGTTAGGAAAAACTAACTGAGGCAACTCCATTGTAGCGGAACCGCGCGCCCATGTCAAGACGCGCGACGAATTTTTACGGTTTAGCGGGCGCGACAACGGGCCTTTCCTCACAACAGCGCCAGCACCACGGCGTTGTGTACCTCCATGCCCTTTTCCGTCAGATACACATGACCGTCCGAAACGTCCAGCAGCCCCGCCCGGCGCAGCTTATCCAAAATCTTTTCGCGTCCGCAGAGAAAGTCCTCGCCAAATTCGCGCCGCCAGTTTTCCAGCGACAGCCCTTCGCGCGTGCGCGTTGCGAGCATGATGGTCTCCTCGCGCGCCGCCGCGCCGTCCACGCGCTCGCGCTCCAATCCCCGCGCGCCGCGCAGGTAGCCTTCCAAATCGGAGGCGTTGCGGAAGCGCTCGCCGCCGAAAAACGAGTGCGCCGCGCAGCCAAAGCCCAGGTATTCCCCCCGCCGCCAGTAGACGAGGTTGTGGCGGCAGGCAAAGCCGGCCCTGGCGTAGTTGGAAATTTCGTAGCGGTCAACCCCCGCCGCCGCCAGCACGCGCGTGCACCGCCGCTGCATGGCAAGCACCTCCTCCTCGCCCGGCAGCTCGTCCTCGCGCGCCGCCATGGGCGTGCCCTCCTCGACGATGAGGGCGTAGGCGGAAATGTGCTTGAGCGGCAGGGAGAGCGCCGTTTCCAGCGTCGCCTCCCACGCGCCCATCGTCTGCCCCGGCAGGCCGTACATCAGGTCGATGCCGATGTTTGCAAACCCCGCCGCCTTCGCCATGCGCACGGCCTCCACGGCCTCCCCCGGCGTGTGGATGCGGCCGATGTCCCTGAGCAAGCGCGCATCGAAGCTCTGCACGCCGATGGACAGCCGGTTGACGCCCATTTCCCGGTAGGCGCGCAATTTCTCCATCGTCAGCGTGCCGGGATTGGCTTCCAGGGACACCTCCGCCCCCGGCGCGAGGGGAAATGCCTCCCGCACCGCCGCCAGCGCCGCGGCGATGCAGCGATCCGGCGGCAAGGAGGGCGTGCCGCCGCCGAAGAACACCGTCTCCACGCGGCGCGTATCGTCGCCCGCGGCGCGTATCTCCCCGCAAAGCGCGGCAAAATACGCCTCCCACATCGCCTCCTGTCCCGGGAAGGAAGCAAAGTCGCAGTAGGCGCACTTGGACTTGCAGAACGGTATGTGGATGTAGAGGGAAAGGGGCTTGCGAGCGCTCATGCGTCCAGCCGCTCCCACGTCCGGCCGGTCTTTTTTTGTATGAAATGCTCAATGGGGAACAGCTCCGGCTCGGGGATGACCTTTTTGCCGAGCGCGTGCGCCGCCGCGGGGGATCTGAACGGCGGATAGCGCCCCTCGCAAATGGCCGGCCGCGTTATGGCCGCATGGCGCGCGGCCTCCTCCCGGCCATCGGTGGAAGAGAGCGGCTCTTCCTCGCCGGCCCCGGGGCGGACGCGCCCTTCTTCGACCTTGACCCCCTTCATGCGCTTGCCGGGCTGCGCATCCGAAAGGCGACGGGCGCTCGCGGGATCATGACAGACGGCGCAGGCCGTGCGCACGTCCCACGCCTCTTTGGCGGTGAACCTCGCCTCCATGCCGCTCCCTCCCGTCAGTCCATCTTCAAAACGGCCATGAACGCCTCGCTGGGCACGGACACGCTGCCCACCTGGCGCATGCGCTTCTTGCCCTCCTTCTGCTTTTCCAGCAGCTTCTTCTTGCGGGTGATGTCGCCGCCGTAGCACTTGGCCAGCACGTCCTTGCGCAGCGCCTTCACCGTCTCGCGGGCGATGACCTTGCCGCCGATGGCCGCCTGGATGGGAATTTCAAACAGCTGGCGGGGGATGGCGTCCTTGAGTTTTTCGGCGATGGAGCGCCCGCGGGCGTAGGCGCGGTCGCGGTGGACGATGATGGAGAGCGCGTCGCACTGTTCGCCGTTTAGGAGCATGTCCAGCTTGACAAGGTCGCTCTTCTGGTAGCCCTTTAATTCATAGTCGAACGAAGCGTAGCCCCGCGTGCGGCTCTTGAGCTGGTCGAAAAAGTCGTAGATGACCTCGTTGAGCGGCAGGTCGTAGTTGAGCAGCACGCGGCCGCCCTCGATGTACTTCATGTCGCGGAACACGCCGCGCTTGTCCTGGCACAGTTCCATGATCGCGCCCACGTAGTCCTGCGGGGTGATGACCTGCGCGTCCACGAACGGCTCCTCCATCCAGCTGATCTCCTGCACGGGAGGAAGGTTGGTGGGGTTGTCGATCATCTCCACCTCGCCGTTGGTCTTGACTACCTTGTAGACAACGCTCGGCGCGGTGGTCACAAGGTCGAGGTCAAACTCGCGCTCCAGACGCTCCTGGATGATCTCCATGTGCAAAAGCCCCAAAAAGCCGCAGCGGAAGCCGTAGCCGAGGGCCACGGAGGTCTCCGGCTCGAAGGAGAGGGCGGCGTCGTTTAAGCGCAATTTGGCCAGCGCGTCGCGCAAAGTCTCGTAGTCCGCGCCGTCGGCGGGGTAGATGCCGCAGTAGACCATCGGCAATACCGGCTTGTAGCCCGGCAGCGGCTCCTTCGCCGGCCTGTCCGCGTTGGTGATGGTATCGCCCACGCGGATGTCGGCGATGTCCTTGATAGAGGCGGCGATGTAGCCCACCTCGCCCGCCGAGAGCGACTCCGTGGGCAGATAGCCCGCCGGCAAAAACGCCCCCACTTCGGTCACTTCAAACTCGCGCCCGCCCGCCATCATGCGGATGCGGTCGCCCACCTTGACGCTGCCCGCCTTGACGCGCACGGAGGAGATGGCGCCGCGGTAGTTGTCGTAATAGGAATCGAAGATCAGCGCCTGCAAGGGCGCGTCCACGTCGCCCGTGGGCGCGGGCACGCTTTGGACGATGGCCTCCAGAACGTCCTCGATGCCGACGCCCTGCTTGGCCGATACCAGGGGGCAGCCCTCAGTGTCCAGCCCGATCTCGTCCTCGATCTCGTGCTTGACCACGTCCGGCTGGGCGCTGGGCAGGTCGATCTTGTTGATGACGGGGATGATCTCCAGGTCGTGATCCAGCGCCATATAGACGTTGGCCAGCGTCTGCGCCTCGATGCCCTGGCTGGCGTCCACCACCAGCACCGCGCCCTCGCAGGCGGCCAGCGCGCGGCTGACCTCATAGGTGAAGTCCACGTGGCCGGGGGTGTCGATGAGGTTTAATTCATACTGCCGCCCGTCCTTTGCCGTATAGGGCAGGCGCACGGCCTTGGACTTGATGGTGATGCCGCGCTCGCGCTCCAGTTCCATGGAATCGAGCACCTGGTCGGTCATATCCCGAAGCTGCATTACGCCCGTCTTTTCCAGCAGGCGGTCGGCCAGCGTGGACTTGCCGTGGTCGATGTGGGCGATGATGCAGAAATTGCGAATTTTCGACTGGTCAAATGCGGGCACGTTCGTTCCTCCATCCAGAAAATGGCCTGTAGCCTCATCCTTATCATAGCGCATGCGCGGCCCAAAAGCAAGCGCGCCGGCGTAAAGCCGGCGCGACGCGTTTCAGCCGTCGATGGGCACCGACATGGTGCGCCGCATGCCTAATACGTAGTATTCCACTTCCAGCGTCCGCCCCGCGGCGGGGGAATCGGCGCTGGACAAAAACGAGAGCGTCAGCGTCGCCTGCGAGCGGGCGGGCACGTCCAGCTTGTCGGCGCTCTGCGACCAGACGGCCAGGTCGCCCCCGGCGGGCGAGACCTGGAACGTCAGCCATTCAGCGTCGAAAAACCCGCTGTTGCGGAAGGTCACGGTCGCTTCGGCCACCGTATAGCCGGCGGCGCTCTCGCCCTCCAGGGGCGCGAACACAGCGGGCGCGGCGCCCTCCTGCACGATCTCCATGGCGGCGGCGAAGCCCAGCGGGTCCTGCGTGGCCGGCAGGGCGATCACGCTGGCGTCCGCGCCCAGCGTCACGCCGGTGAGGAACACGGCGATCAGCGCGATGAGCAAAACTGCGATCACAGAAAGGGAGATGGTCAGGGCCTTCATGCAAACCGCTCCTTCTTTCGCGCCGCGCGCGGCGGCGCGGTACGCTCCTTCTATCTTACCATGCGCGGCGGCGTCTGTCCATATATTATGCGCTTTTTTTCACAATGAAGCCACGGAATGGCGATTGCGTTTCCGGGGAAAATGGTATAGAATAACCATTATATTCAACATGGGGACGAATGTCCCCGCGCGGGAGGGCCGTTTATGGGAGAAAAGCTGGTGCTGCTGGACGGGTACAGCCTGCTGTACCGCGCCTTTCACGCCCTTTCCACGCCCATGACCGCGCCGGATGGCACGCCCACCAACGCCATCCATGGCTTTATGATGATGCTTTTGCGCGTGCTGGACGAGGAAGCGCCCACGGCGGCGGCGGTGGCCTTCGACGTGAGCAAACACACCTTCCGCACCGACCTGTACGACGGCTATAAGGCCAACCGCAAGCCCATGCCCGAGGAACTGCGCCAGCAGGATCCCGTCATCCGCGACCTGCTTGTGCGCATGGGGCTGCGCATCGTCGAATGCGAAGGCTTCGAGGCCGACGATATTTTAGGCACGCTTTCCCGCCAGTGCGAGGAGGCCGGCGTGGAGGCGCTGCTCGTCACCGGCGACCGCGATTCCTTCCAGCTCGCCGGCGAACAGACCACGATCCTGTACACCAGGCGCGGCATCGCCGAGACGCAGCGCGTTACCCCCGCGTGGGTGGAAGAGACCTATGGCGTCTCCCCCGCGCAGCTGATCGACGTCAAGGGGCTGATGGGCGATACTTCGGACAACATCCCCGGCGTGCCCGGCGTGGGCGAAAAGACCGCCCTGCGCCTCATCGCCCAGTACGGCGACCTCGAAGGCGCGCTCGCCGGCGCGGACAAGGGGGAGAAGGGCCGCCTGCGCGAACGCCTTTTGGAAAACGCCGATCTCGCGCGCCTGAGCCGCACGCTGGCCGCTATCCGCCGCGACGCGCCCGTTTCGCTCGATCTTGGCCACTGGCGGCTGGACGGCCTGAGCGGCGGCCTTGCCCGCCTGCGCGAACTGGGCATGAACCAGGCCGCGCGCCGCCTTGCGCAGCTGGCGAAGGCGGAAGCGCCTGCCCCCGCCCCCGTCCCGGACGCGGGGAACGCCGCGGGCGGCGATGTGGAGACGCCGGAAAACGCCGCCGCCCTCGCCGCGCGGATGCGAGAGCTGGCCGCGACGGCAAAGCGCGCCTGCATATATATTGGAACGGAATTTTCCGCCGCCACGGATTCGGCGCGCCTGCGCATGCCCCTGGGCGGCGACCTGATCGACCCCGGCATCAGCGAGGCGGAGGCGCTGGAAGCGTCGCGGCCGCTCATCGCCTGCGACGCGCCCAAGGCGTTTTACAACGTCAAGGCGCTGGGCGACATGCTGCCCGAGGCCGGCGCGGACGCCTTTGATACCATGCTCGCCGCCTACGTGCTCGACCCGCAGCGCCCCTCGTTTGCGCCGCAGGCCATTTGCGAGAGCGCCGGCGTGCCCTGGGACGCGGCCTGTCCCGCGGCCTCGCTGTGGCCGCTGCGCCTCTGGCAGGAGGAAAGGCTGGCGGCGGACGAACTGGCCGCCATCTACCGCGATATCGAGCGCCCGCTGGCGGACGTGCTCTACGAGATGGAGCGCGAGGGCTTCCTCATCGACGCGGACGTGCTCGGCCGCCTGGGCCGCGATTTCCGCGCCCGCATCGACGAACTGGAGGGGCAGATCCACGCGCTGGCGGGGGAGACGTTCAACATCAAGTCCCCCAAACAGCTCTCCGAGGTGCTGTTTGACAAGCTGGGGCTGCCCAGGCCGCGCAAGACCAACCGCGGCTTTGCCACTACCAGCGCCGAGGTGCTGGAATCCCTCGCCGGGGACTATCCCATCTGCGCGCTGATCCTCGAATACCGCAAGTATCAGAAGATGGACAGCACCTACGTGGGCGCGCTGATCAAGTTGCGCGACGAAAACGGCCGCGTGCATTCCTCGTTTGACCAGACGGCCACGGCCACGGGGCGCATCTCCTCCAACGAGCCGAATTTGCAGAACATCCCCGTGCGCACGGATGTGGGCCGCGAGATACGCGCCGCTTTCGTCGCCCGTCCCGGCTGGGTGCTGGTGGACGCGGACTATTCGCAGATCGAGCTGCGCGTGCTTGCCCACATGTCCGGCGACGAGACCATGCGCTCCGCCTTCCTGGAGGGGCAGGACATACACAGCCGCACCGCCGCCGAGGTCTACGGCGTGCCGCTTGCCGAGGTCACGCCGCAGATGCGCTCCTCGGCCAAGGCGGTCAACTTCGGCATCGTCTACGGCATTTCCGATTACACATTGGCGCGGAACATCTCCGTCACCCGCGCCGAGGCGCGCGATTTCATGGACCGCTATTTCGCCCGCTATCCCGGCGTCAAGCGCTTCATGGACGAGGCCGTGCGCCTCGGCCACGAGCGCGGCTATGCCCGCACGCTGCTGGGGCGGCGGCGCTACCTGCCGGAACTGAAAAGCGGCAACTACAACGTGCGCGCCTTTGGCGAGCGCTGCGCGATGAACAGCCCCATCCAGGGCACGGCGGCGGACATCATCAAACTGGCGATGATCCGCGTCTTTGAGGCGCTGCGCGCGCAAAAGCTGCGCGCCCGCCTGATTCTGCAAGTACACGACGAACTGATCGTCGAAGCCCCCGAGGACGAGGCCGGGCGCGTGCGCGCCCTGCTTCAGGAATGCATGGAGGGGGTCATGCGCCTGAGCGTGCCGCTCAGGACGGATATTTCCGTGGGGAGGAATTGGCGTGAGTGTAAATAGACCTTACATCATCGGCCTGACCGGCGGCATTGGCACGGGCAAGAGCGAAGCGGCGAGGTTCCTGGCCTCCCTGGGCGCGGTGCACCTGGACGCGGACGCCGTCTCGCACGAATTGACGCAGAGCGGCGGCGAGGCGCTGGAGCCCATCCGCGCCGAGTTTGGCGACGGCGTGTTCCGCGAGGACGGCACGCTCGACCGCCAGGCGCTGGCGGACATTACATTCTCCGACCCGGCGCGCAAGCGGGCGCTGGAAGCCATCCTCCACCCGCGCATACAGCGCGACCTCATGCGCGGCATCGACCGCGCCGCCGAGGAGGGCGCGAAGGTGGTCATACTCGACGTGCCGCTTTTGTTCGAGACCGGCATGGACGCCCTCTGCGACGAGACCTGGGTGCTCTCCGCCGACCCGGAGACGCAGGTGGCGCGCGTGATGATGCGCGACCGCGTGGGCCGCGAGCAGGTCGAGGCGCGCATACAGAACCAGATGCCCGCCGAGGAGAAGGAAAAGCTGGCCACGCAGGTGATCCCCACCGAGCGGCCGATGGAAAAGACGCAGGCGGAACTGGCCTCGCTGTACCAGCAGGTGCTCAAGCGGCTGGGCTGACGCCGGGGAGGACAGTATGACACAAAGGCAACGCGCCGCCGGGCGGACGGGGGAGCGCGCAATGTTGCGCCGCGCCCGCGCCGCGCGACGCCGCAGGCAGAGGCGCAGGGCGTTTTTCGCCATACTGGCGACGGCGTTGGCCGTGCTGCTGGCACTGGGCGCCTGGGCGCTCCTGGGGCGCGGGGGCAAGTCGCCGTTTGAGCGCTATCCCATGCGCTACGAGGCCGAGATCCGCGCTGTGGCGGAGGAATTTTCCCTCGACCCGGCCTACGTGGCCTCGGTGGTGCTGGCCGAATCCAGCTTCGACGCGCAGGCCGTCTCCTCCGCGGGGGCGATCGGTCTGATGCAGGTCATGCCCGCCACCGGCGAGTGGATCGCCGGCAAGCTGGACGAGGCGTTCGACGCGCAGAGACTCTATGAGCCGGAAGTCAACCTGCGCTACGGCTGTTGGTACCTGCGCTTTTTGCTCGACCGCTACGACGGCGATATGCGCACGGCCTCGACCGCCTACCATCAGGGGCAGGGCCGCGTGGACGAATGGCTGCAGGACCCCCAGTACAGCCAGGACGGCAGGACGCTCACGGCGATCTCCTCCGCCGTCACCGATACTTATGTGAGCAGGATCATGGAGAGCTATGAGCATTACAAGGAGCTTTACTGAGCGGGCGGCGCGGCGGGCGCTGGCGCTTTGCACGGCGCTGGCGCTGCTGCTGCCCGCCGCCCATGCGGAGATGGCCCCGGCGGCGGATACGTTCGCCCAGGAGGCGCAGCAGTTTTTGGCGCAGCAGGAGGCGCAGGAACTGCCCGCGGACCTCACCGTGGGTTACCTGGCTTCCTCCGTCGGCGACATCAATCCCGTCTACTGCAACGAGCGCGACATGGTCAGCATCAACCAGCTGGTCTTTGAATCCGTGGTCGAGCTGGACCAGACGCAGAAACCCGTGCCCCTGCTGGCCGACAGCTGGACGGTGGAGGGCAATGTCTGGACGTTTCACATGCGCCAGGGCGTGCAGTTCCACAACGGCATGGAGTGCCTGGCGCAGGACGTGGTGGCCAGCTATGAGGCGTTTTTGTCTGCGCCGGACAGCAATCCCTACGCCGCGCGCCTTTCGATGATCGAATCCATGTCCGCGCCGGACGCCTATACGCTGGAGGTCACCTCCCGCTTCACGGGCATGATGACGCTCTACGCCATGACCTTCCCGGTGATGGAGCGCAGCACGATCATGGACACGCTGCCGCGCGGCACCGGCCCTTACTGGTACATCTCCTACGTCCCCGGCGTGTCCGTGCGGCTGGAGAGCAACCCCCTGTGGTGGAAGCAGCAGCCGCACATCGAAAGCGTGGTCGCCCGCTGCTACTACACCACCGCCGAGGCGCTGGAGGGCCTGCAGACCGGCGAGATCGACGCCTTTTCCACGCGCTCCTATTCCGCGGCCTTCAACCGCCGCCTGAGCACGGTGCTCACTACGGACTATCCCACCGCCAGCTACGAGATGCTGGTGCCCAACCTGCGCGCTTCCTCGCCGCTGTCCGACCAGCGCGTGCGCCAGGCGGTGATGTATGCCATCGACCGCGCCACGCTGGTGTCCAATGCCTATCTGGAAATGGCGCAGCAGAGCGAAGTGCCCATCGTGCCGGGCACATGGCTCTACGAGAGCCAGTCCGCCATCTACTATTACAGCCCGGAGCGCGCCCTGCAGCTGCTCAATCAGGCCGGCTGGACGAACCTTACCAGCCCCGCCAAGCTGTCGCGCATCGGCGAGGACGGCCTGGTGGAGGATCTGGAGATCCGCATCGTCACCTATACGGACGCCATTTCCTCCGTGCGCGCCAACGCCGCCGAGCAGATCGCCGCCAACCTGCGCGCCGTGGGCGTGAAGGCCACCGTGCTCAACAGCTCCAGCGACGACGTGACCGACGCCATTGCCGACGGCGATTTCGACCTGGCGCTGGTCGGCGTTAACCTCAGCGAGGTGCCCAACCTGCGCGCCCTGCTGGCCGAGGATGGCGCGCTCAACTTCTCCGGCGCCACCAGCACCGAACTGGAAGCGATGATCGCGCGCACATTCACCGCCGTCACCGAGGAGGAGATGCTCGCCGCGTACAGCGACCTGCAGATGTATATCGCGCAGAACCTGCCCTTCCTCGGCCTCGTATTCCGCACCGGCAGCGTGCTTTCCACGCGCTCCCTGGCCGGCCTGGCCGGCACGCGCGAAAACGACGTATACAACGGCCTGGAATTCGTGGAAAAGTAGGCAAGCGCGTCTTTGGCAAGCCCGTTTCGCCGCCAATGGGGGCGGGAAAGTGAAATTATTTCAAAACTATTACAAAAATACTTCATTCATACACATTTAACATTTGGAATGTGAAGGAATTCTTTCCATCACGTCGTATTTATATTGCATACCTTCAATAATTTCGGTGCGTATGCGCATCGGCAGACGATTGCGAGGAGAACGAGCCCATGATACTTGCGAGCAAAAAGACGGCCGGAAAGCGGGTACTGCCATTGCTGATGGCGATGGTGTTCCTGTTGCTCTCCCTGCCGGCAACGGCGTTTGCGGAGAGCCTGACGGCCGTCGTCGCCGTCGACCCGATGGCGGTGTACGCGGACAGCGGCCTTTCGCGGCAGGTCGGTACGCTTGGCCGGGGCGAGGTTGTCCTGGTCGAGAGCTACAGCGGCGGCGTCGCCTATTTCCGCTATCTGGAGACGGGCGGCAGCGGCTACGCGCGCACTGCCGACCTGCAGCTTGCGGACGATGCCGGCGAAGCCACGCGCATACAGATCAACGGCGCCTATTTCTACTGCGAGATGAGCACCTCCGCCCAGTACAGGCGGCTGCGCGCCGGCGCGACCGTCTATGTCCTCAGCACGAGCGGCAGCTGGGCGCGCGTGGCCTGCGACGGCCTGGGCGGCTATATGCTTTTGAGCGACCTGAACGGCGAGGCCAAGCCTGAGCCAACGCAGCAGGCGCCGCAGGACGCGCTTGCCGGCTTTTCCCGCGTGGACAAGTCCGCCACACTGCTTGCCGATGTGGTGACGGTCTATACCGAGCCGGACACCGGCGCTTCCACCGTCGGCCGCCTGGCGCGCGGCACGCAGGTGCGCGTTACCTACATCAGCGAGGATTGGGCGTTCATCACCTGCGCCGGCCGCAGCGGTTTCGCGCAGCTTCGCTATCTCCTGCCCGGAGACAATGTGCAGGTCAAGGACATGGCCGCCGCCTCCAAGGGGCAGAACCCCGTCTATGAGACCGCCTCCGCCTCCGCCGCGCGCCTGACCACGCTGGCGACGGGCGAGGAAGTGACCGTCATTGCCCACAACGGCTCCTGGGCCTGTCTGCGCACGGAGGACAACGTCACCGGCTACGCGCCCCTCTCCGGCCTTGAGCGCCTGTCGGGCAGCGTCATCGCCCCCACGGCCACGCCCGCGCCCTCCCAGGGCTTCGAGGATGCCGAGGGCGTTGTCACCGAAACGGTGCCGGCCCTCTCCATCCGCGATACATACGTCTACAAAAGCCCTTCCACCGCCTCGGAGAACCAGGGCCTTCTCCCCGCCGGCAAGCAGGTGACAGTGCTGATGCGCAACGCCAACTGGGCATACATCACCGCCGGCGGCAAATACGGCTTCTGCGACCTCTACGCGCTTGAGCCGCTGGAAAACAGCGCCACGCAGGCGCCCGAGGTGGACCTGAGCGGCTACCGCAAGGTCAACATGACGGCCATGGTCGTCACCGGCACGTCCGTCTACGCGCAGGCCAGCACCTCTTCCCAGTCGCTGGCGTCGCTGCAGGCCGGCACGCTGGTCAATGTGGTCGCCTACAACAGCGATTGGGCCTACATCTCCCGCTCCGACGGCAACGGCTTTGTGCCGCTGCGCGCCGTGTTGCCGGGCGACGATGGCGTGCTGCGCACCCGCAGCGGCATCGTCGTGCGCGATACCAGCGTCTATGAGACGGCGTCGGCCTCTTCCCGCGTGCTGGGCAATGTCTCGCGCGGCGATGTGCTCACCGTGCTCGCCTATAACACCACCTGGGCCTATGTGCGCGGCTCCAGCGGCGGCGAAGGCTACATGAGCCTTTCGGCCATCATCCCCTATGAGGGCGGCTCCACGGCTACGCCCGCGCCCTCCATCCCCGCTGACCAGAACATCCCCGTCACGGTGACGGTGGACAGGCTGGATATCTACGCCTCGCCCACCACGCAGAGCCAGTACCTCGGCTACGTCGCCTATGGCACGCAGTTGACCGTGCTCGGCCATGACGGCACCTGGGCGCTCGTCACCGGCGACGGCAACCAGCACGGCTACTGCCTGCTTACCGGCCTGACCGCCGACGACCAGTTCGGCAGCGGCACGCCCGCCACGGTCACGGTGGATTTCCTCACCGTCTATCGCTCCGCCTCGGTCAGCTCCGCCGTGCTCGGCACGATCAAGCGCGGCGACGAGGTGACGGTCGTCGACCACAACGGCAACTGGGCCTATGTGCGCAGCCCAAGCGGCAACTACGGCTTCTGCCAGCTCTCCGGCCTTACGCCCACCTCGCAGGTGCAGCCCGAGCCGGATGACGATACCGTGAAGTACGTGGCCACCGTCATCTACCCCAAGGCGCCCTTCTTCCAGAGCGCTTCGCAGGACAGCGCCTATGTCTCCATCTCCGCCGGCACCGACGTCAACGTCTATAAGTACAACCCCAATTCCGGCTGGGGATATGTGGGCATCGGCAACCAGCGCGGCTATATGCTGCTCAAGCACCTGAGCAAGACCGAGTATTCGACGCTCGCGGAAGGATCTTCCGGCACGGCTGTGCTGGTGCTCCAGCAGGAGCTGGAAAAGCGCGGCTACTTTGACGGCGTGCCGGGGGGCAACTTCAGCTCGCTGACCAGCTCCGCCGTGGCCCGCTTCCAGTCCGCCGTGGGCCTGAGCGCCACCGGCAGGGCTGACCAGATCACCCAGCGCATACTCTACGGCGGCTACGCGCCCGATTCGCCCATCCTGAGCGTCACGCTCACCAATGGCAGCACCGGCGATAACGTCTCCCGCCTGCAGACGCGCCTCTACTATAAGGGCTACCTGTCCAAGTCCTCCAGCGTGGACGGCGACTATGGCAGCACCACCGCCTCGGCCGTGAAGCTGTTCCAGACCGCCGCGGGCCTGAGCGCCACCGGCACGGCCGATTCCAACACGCTGCGCGCGCTGTACAGCAACAACGCGCCCAAGAACCCCTCCACCGCGCCCGACGCGGGCGGCAGCGGCGGCGGTTCCTCCTCCGGCGGCGGCGATTCCACGCAGGACCACCTGCCGGATAACCCCACGCGCGCGGAGAAGATCGAGTACGTCATCTACGTGGCGCAGCAGCAGCTGGGCAAGCCCTATGTCTACGGCGCTTCCGGCACCAGCAAGTACGACTGCTCCGGCCTGACGCTCTACTGCTACAAGCAGGTCGGCGTGTCCTTGCCGCACTCGGCGCAGATGCAGGGTTACAACTGCGGCACGAAGATCGAGAGCCTTTCCAGCATGCAGCGCGGCGACATCGTCTGCATGAACACCGTGTCCGACAGCGACCTGTCCGACCACGTCGGCATCTACCTGGGCAACAACAAGATGATCCACGCCTCCTCCGGCGCGGGCGAAGTCATCATCTCCGACCTGGGCAGAGGCTACTACAACCGCGTGTTCTCCTGGGGACGCCGCGTGCTGTAAGGCAGGGAAGCCCGCCACAGGCGCGCGGGCGGCCGCTTGCGCAAAGCGTAAGCGGCCGCCCGGAGCGTTTGCAAAGACCACGAATGCAAAGACCGCCCTGATGAATGCGATCAGCGGCGGTCTTTGCGTTCGGCGGGGGGAGGGGACTTGCGTGCCGCGCGGGAGCGCCCGAGCCTCCCTGCCGGCGGGCTTGCATCCGCGCAAGCCGCTTCAGAAGCAGGTTGCTTTTCCGGCTCGAGGGTCTTTCCGCGTCCTGCCGCCCTGCCCGCCTTGTGGATATACGCGGCGGCCGCCCTTTTCCACGCCGTCCGCCCATTCGTAAAGATTTGCGCAAATCTCGCTCGATACCCTTGCATTTATGGCCGATTTGATGTATAATATTTCTCGTGCCGTAAAGCATGCTGATGTAGCTCAGTCGGTAGAGCGCATCCTTGGTAAGGATGAGGTCACCGGTTCAAATCCGGTCATCAGCTCCAGAAACCAGTCAGAAATGGCTGGTTTTTTGTGGTTTTGGGGCGGATTTTGCGGGAATTGGCGCTCTGCGTTGCATTTGTCCGATCCCCTTGCGTCCAAATCCGGTTTTTGTCCAAAACCCTGTCCAAAATTCGCGTGCGCAGCGCCTGAAAAGCCCTGTGCCGCAGGCGATTTCAGACTTTGGCGCGTGTCCAGGATCCTGTCCAGTCACAGGCCAACCCATAAGCGCTTGCCACGGGAGTAGCGGTGTTCTGTGTTTCGTCTCTGCCCTTCACGTAATGCTTGAAGGTCATCGCCGCCGTGGTGTGCCCCGCCGCGCTCTGCACCTGCTTGACGTCCTTCGTGGCGTCATACAGGTCTGTGAGTACGGTCGTACGAAAGCGCCTTGGGGTGATCTTCTCGTCAAACCCTATCTCCTTCTGGATGCGTTCGCACATTCTCTGCATCATCGAATAGGACAGCGGCGCTTTTCCGCCAAGCACAAATTCCTCGGGCGCGCCAACTTCCAGATAGCGAACGACCTGCGGCGCGAGGTCTAAAAAGCGTTCGCTTTCCTCCGTCTTGGTCGCCTTGAACACCGGCTGATTCCTGTCGGGGTGCGTAACGGAATGGCGAACGTGTATCTTCAGCGCGTCAAGGTCAATATCCATCCAGCGCAACCCCAGCGTTTCCTCGGGCCGCAAGGGATGCAGCGCTTGCAGCGCCAGAAACATCCTGTCCATCGGCTTTTTCAGCTTCTCAATGTTGGCGATCAAAAAGTGCATCTGCTCGACGGTGTACGGCTCTGTTGGCTTGCTGGCTCCGCCTGTAATGCGCAACCGGCGAGAGGCCAACGGATTTCTGGCGATGATGCTTTCTTCAACCGCCAAGTTGAAGATCATATTCAGGACGTTCCTGCATTTCATCTTTGTCGCTTTCGCGCCGCCCATGCCGTTGAACAGCTTCTGCGCGTCCGCCGTTGTAATGTCCTCGACATTTCTGCCTTCAAACGCCGGATAGAGGTAGCGCGTCAACTGGCGTTCATAGGTAATAGCCGTCGCCTGCGCCGTGTTTGACCCGGAAAACGTATCAAACCAGTATTGCGCATACGCCCTGAACTCGTGCTTTTGCGGCGCTTCAGGCGCTTTCGCAGCCGTGCAGCCCAGCGCCATGGACGCCTTGAGTACATATTCCTCTTCGCTGTTGGCTCGGATGCGCACCTCCTTTCCGTCGATCCTCAACCTGCGGTCGATCTTGGGTTTTCCCATTTCCATGCCCTCCTGTAAGGGCATATACTGTTCTTCATCCATGTTGCGACAAAGGAACCACATCCATTGTACACCACTGCGGAAGGCTTCGTCAAGCCGCTGGTTGCGTTCCCGCTGCCGATCCAGACGGCGTATCAAATCGCGCATGGCAAGCGCCCTGTTCTTCTTCCGCAAGCGGCCAATCTCCATCGACGCCACCTCATTGACCTTGGCAAGCAGTCCTTCCACGTCGCCCTGCGTATAAACAGGAGCGGCAGGCTCGTCAATAAGTACCATTTCCAATGTATTTCCGCTCAACATATCGTCATCTCCATTTATCCAGTACCATTCCCCGTCGTGGGGTATATTCCACGCATTTTGCTCAACTTTACGCACTTTCCGGCAACTCCAGACTGTCAGAAGTGATTTCAAGCCAGGCTTTTAGTATTTCCCGCATCCTTCGGCTGGGAATATATAGCTTGACAGGAATACTATTGCGGATCGCCGACCGCCAGATCCACTGGAGCATATTGGAGAGCGCGTACTGATCGTCATCTATGCACCCACCATGGTCGGCAAACCATTGCTTGACCGATGGATCTGGGAACATATTGACCAGATAGGCAAGATACACGCTGTCGCCCCATTCGTTCGTTGCCCGCGCATTGCAGGGGCAAAATCTGTTCTTCCAGCGGGTCTTTATAGTCGGATCTTTATATGAGTTGCCCTTAAACAATGTCCAGAGAACTTTGCCGCTGTCCACCTTCCAGATGTTCCGCAGTAAATTGTAGGTGTTGTCCATAAGCTTTTGCCATTCTGTGCCGCGTCTCTTCCACCAAGATGCGCTCAGCGCTGTTCTTTTATTGCCGATTTCGTTGAGATGTCCTTCATAAATCTCGAACATATCAACTATGCGCTGTTTTCTTCTGGCAAGGGGCTGTTCGCCTGGCACGAGCGTTTCGCCCTCATCGATGTGGCACACTTTATATCCAAGGCCATTTACCAAGAGATACTGCTCCAGACAGGAGCCCTTGAACAGGAATGTCAGTATGTAGATTTCTCTAAACGCCTGAAAAATGCTGATGGGGAAAAGCCACAAGAGAGCGTTGCCCTTGTACTGAACGACGCACTTTGTTTTGATCTGACGCTTCAGTTCACGATGATTCCCTTCATAATCGCCCGCCGTCCAAATGACCCGTTGCGTGCCCTCTTCTACACGAGTATACCTTTGCAAATCCTCCAGATCGAAACGCGAGGCGTTCAGCTTTTCCACTACATCGATTACTTCATCAAGGATCAGCGTATAACCCTGCTCCTGAATCAGTGTAAGGATACGCTCCGTGACAGGAACGCGCTTGAACAGTTCATGTGTGGTTGCGATGCACGCGCCTTCCTCAAGGAGTTTAAGAAAATCCGCCTGTTTCGTTCTGCCCGCGTTTTCTTCTGTCGGCTGTCTGAAATGAGGAGAGGCGCTCAAAATGCGATTGACTTCGTCGATAAATGGCGTGCAATAGATAAATCGCTGTTCTTTATGGCAATTCATATACTTGATTGCCCAGTTCGTCTTTCCAGTACCCATAATAGAATCCACTGCGTATATCTGCGTCATGTAACCTCCTGGATGTTTTTTCTCTCTAGGAAATCAAAATAAAGAGGGTGGAAGATTCCATCCCTTCGGACAGGGCTCAGCCAGGGCATTTGGCTAAGCTTTTTCACCGCGCGCCGCTTCGTATAGACCGGCTGCGCGATTTTCATTTTAGCAGGCGCATGTTATGCCTCAGTTCTCTTGGAATAGAGCGGGCAAAAAAGCCGCGCGGGCGCACCGCTGGCGTCCGCGTGACCATCCATACTCCGGCATATAATCTCGGAGCAACCAACTGCGTAACAGTAGTTTCTTCTTTGCCTGTAAACAAGTTCTTTAATAGCCGCCTACCGCGAGCAGCGGTCGGTCTTCCATCTGTATTGAAGAGTTGACCCATATTCGTATCATAGGATATGGGTCACGGTATTGCCACATGGCATAGTATCTGCCCATTCAAATGAGTGCCATGAGGCAATAGCCTTTCTACTGCCGTGAGGACCGACCACGTCGCCGTTGCAGTGCAGCGTTTCGCGGACGCTCTGGTTCCATCTCCTCGGCAGGATGGGGCTATATCGTTTTCAAGGTTCCTCGGACACGTCTGTCACCGTGTGGTTCACCATATCCCGATGCTTGCGATGCTGATGGTTGATGAATGGCTCTCGGATATGATCAGTGATGCGCTGTACGGGGCGAGGCGATAGGCTACATCAAGGGTCTTTATCTTGTTGGCGGCTCAGTCTGCCGCGCACATGGTTCCATAGAAAGCTTCCGTCCACTTGGAAAGCGTCCCTATCAACCCACAGTAATACAATACTGCGTGTTCGCAATAACTTCAACGAATTTGCCGTTTTCTTTCGGAAAAATTTGTGAAATTCCGCACTTGTGACGATCTGGCCGCCAAAAAACGGCGCATCCCGGTCTTGTACCGTTGCGCCGTAAGAATAACCGCCAAAACAAACAAAAATCTATTTTTGCGCTATTGGCCTCCATCTTCCTGCTGCCTGCCCTCGGCAACATCGTCCACATATTCGAGCAGGTCGCCGGGCTGGCAGTTCAGCATCCGGCAAATTTTATTCATGACTGACCATGAGACCAACTGGCCTTCACGAATCTGCTGCATCGTGCGTTCGCCGATGATCTTTTCCGTCCTGATCCGATGCGTAGAGTATCCTGCTTTTTTCAGCGCCGGCAAAACGTCGATCTTGTATTGGATCGCCATAACCCTGCCTCCATTCCCTTTGATAGTCCAATAAAGCAACTTGCAGAAAATACGCATCCCATGCCGCCCGAAAAAATGGAAACCACCCCCAAGCAAAAACTATTATACAGCAAGTACTCACCCAACTCAAGTGTATAGTTGTGCAAACTATGCACTCATATATTGTGTATATTTCCGGTATTGACTACACTTATATTGGGTGTTATATTTGTCGTGTCGCAAGGGCATCACCCAAAAACAACGAACTGGAAAGGAAGGCAACGAACATGTGCAATCAGTCGGAACTTATCTCGAAGGTGGAAGCGCTCAAGGAATGGCAGGCGCTCTTGGAAGAGGCGGAGACCATGGTGGAATCGCTGAAGGACTTCATCAAGGCGGAGATGCAGGCGCGTGGCGTTGAGGAAATGGAAGTGGCGACGCACATCTGCCGTTTTACCACCATTCTGCCAAATCGCTTTGATACGACTGCCTTCAAGCGTGTTCATGGCGACCTCTACAAGGCGTTCACAAAGCAGATCACTGCCCGCCGCTTCTCCGTCACCTGAAACAAAATCCCCTTTACAGGGGTGCCGCCCTGCAAGGGGCGCAATCGCCCAACAGCGCGAGGGCTGCGGCTTCATTATAGCCGTCGCTCTCCCTTCCGTTAAGAAGAAAACGACCGCCAGAAGGAAAGGGGTACAGCCATGAGGCAGGCAACCAAGATGTCCAGATTGACCGGGATGCTCGAAAAAGCCTTCAGGCTGCTGAATGAGGCCAAGCCGGAAACACCCATCATCACCATGTTCCCCCCACGCCCATGCCCACTGCATCACCGCGAACGTCCGGAAAACAGCCAGCGGCGGAAAGCGAGAGATCAACATTGCCAGTGGAACGCTCGACCGGCCGATTAAAGAGATCGTTGCTTCGCTCCAACACGAAATGGTACACATATGGAACGACACCGTTCTGAACGTTCAGGATTGCAGCCGGGGTGGGCAGTATCACAACCGCCACTTCGCGCAGGAAGCCGTGATGTTAAAAGCAACCTTGTGTTTCAGCTTCGTCTCCTTTGCGCCGTTGATGCGGTTGAACACCTTCTGAACGTCGCTGAGGGTAACGTGTATCTTATGCCAGGAGATTTACATTTGATCTCCGGCGGTGCATAAGCAAGGCCGGCAGGTGTTAATGCTGCCGGCCTTTGAAGGGTGTTGATGCGAGGTGCGGGGGTCAGGAGCGGACGAGGATGTCCGTCCAGTCCGCTACGTCGCACTGGCCATGATCGTTATTGCCCACGGCCACCACCGTGCCGTCCGACTTCAGGCCTACGGTATGATTGCCCCCGGCGCTGACCGCTACGATGTCCGTCCAGTCCGCTACGTCGCACCGGCCGTCGTAGAAGTCTTCTGTTAATTCTTTCGCCACCACCGTGCCGTCCGACTTCAGGCCTACGGTGTGAGCGTTCCCGGCTCTGACTGCTACGATGTCCGTCCAGTCCGCTACGTCGCACTGGCCGTATTCGTTATTGCCCGCGGCCACCACCGTGCCGTCCGACTTCAGGCCTACGGTATGCCCGCTCCCGGCGCTGACCGCTACGATGTCCGTCCAGTCCGCTACCTCGCACTGGCCATCACCGTTCCAGCCCACGGCCACCACCGTGCCATCCGACTTCAGGCCTACGGTGTGAGCGTTCCCGGCGCTGACCGCTACGATGTCCGTCCAGTCCGCTACGCCGCACTGGCCGTATTCGTTATTGCCCACGGCTACCACCGTGCCGTCCGACTTCAGGCCTACGGTATGTCCGTTCCCGGCGCTGACCGCTACGATGTCCGTCCAGTCCGCTACGCCGCACCGGCCGTCATCGTTATAGCCCACGGCCACCACCGTGCCATCCGACTTCAGACCTACGGTATGATACCACCCGGCGCTGACCGCTACGATGTCCGTCCAGTCCGCTGCGTCGCACTGGCCGACTTCGTTATAGCCCACGGCCACCACCGTGCCGTCCGACTTCAGGCCTACGGTATGCCAGCTCCCGGCGCTGACCGTCTCCCGGTCTGTGACCTGCTCCCAGAGGGCGAAACTCCGCTCGCGCGCGTTGGAATAATCGCCAAGCTGGCCATACAGGATAGCCGCCGCACCCAGATCCCCCGCCGCTTCCATGGCTTCCGCCGGAGCGAAGCGTATCGCCTGCGCGCGCTCCGGGGCGTCCTCGTAGTCGCCCGCAGCTTCAAACTCCGCTGCCGCGCCATCGGCATCGCCTGCTGCCAGCAATTCCTCTGCATTGGCGTAGTGTATTGCCTGTATGCGCTTTGCCGCATCCTGATAATTTCCGGCCAAGGCAAACTCTGCAAGCGCGCCGCTATCGTCCCCCGCCGCAAGCAGCGCTTCCGCGTGAGCGTAGTGCGCCGCGAGAGCGCGCTCCGGGGCGTCCTCGTAGTTGCCCGCAGCTTCAAACTCCGCCGCCGCGCCATCGGCATCGCCTGCCGCCAGCAATTCCTCTGCATTGGCGTAGTGTATTGCCTGTATGCGCTTTGCCGCATCCTGATAATTTCCGGCCAAGGCAAACTCTGCAAGCGCGCCGCTATCGTCCCCCGCCGCAAGCAGCGCTTCCGCGTGGGCGTAGTGGACTCCCAGCGCCCTTGCCGGGGCGTCGCTGTAATCGCCCAGCGCGGTGAAAGCAGCGAGGGCGGCATCGTATTCGCCATTGGTCAGCAGCGCTTCCGCGTGGGCGTAGTGCGACGCGAGAGCGCGCTCCGGGGCGTCCTCGTAGTTGCCCGCAGCTTCAAATTCCGCCGCCGCGCCGCTATCGTCCCCCGCCGCAAGCAGCGCTTCCGCGTGGGCATAGTGGACTCCCAGCGCCCTTGCCGGGGCGTCGCTGTAATCGCCCAGCGCGGTGAAGGCGGTTAGGGCGGCGTCGTATTCGCCATTGGACAGCAGCGCTTCCGCATGGGCATAGTGCGCCGCAAGAGCGCGCTCCGGGGCGTCCTCGTAGTTGCCCGCAGCTTCAAATTCCGCTGCCGCGCCAGCAGCATCACCTGCCGCGAGCAATTCCTCTGCCAGAGTATAGTGGTCAGATAACATTCGCATTGCGCGATTGCTGAGTTTGATGTCCGTCCAGTCCGCTACCTCGCACTGGCCGTCACCGTTATCGCCCACGGCCACCACCGTGCCGTCCGACTTCAGGCCTACGGTATGTAAGCTCCCAGCGCTGACCGCTACGATGTCCGTCCAGTCATCTACGTCGCACTGGCCGGAACCGTTGCCACCCACGGCCACCACCGTGCCGTCCGACTTCAGGCCTACGGTATGAGAACTCCCGGCGCTAATCGCTACGATGTCCGTCCAGTCATCTACGTCGCACTGGCCGTCACCGTTATCGCCCACGGCCACCACCGTGCCGTCCGACTTCAGGCCTACGGTATGATAGCCCCCGGCGCTGACCGCTACGATATCCGTCCAGTCATCTACGTCGCACTGGCCGGAATGGTTACTACCCACGGCCACCACCGTGCCGTCCGACTTCAGGCCTACGGTATGATTGTCCCCGGCGCTGACCGCTACGATGTCCGTCCAGCCCTCTACGTCGCACTGGCCGCGACCGTTATCACCCACGGCCACCACCGTGCCGTCCGGCTTCAGGCCTACGGTATGACTCCACTCGGCGCTGACCGCTACGATGTCCGTCCAGTCCGCTACGTCGCACTGGCCGGCGTAAGTCCCGCCGTATCCGATATACTCTGTC
The DNA here is from genome assembly GCA_963930055.1 of uncultured Bacillota bacterium. Taxonomy (GTDB): domain Bacteria; phylum Bacillota; class Clostridia; order Christensenellales; family Aristaeellaceae; genus Pullichristensenella. The sequence continues at coordinate 526,161 of CAWVKS010000008.1, forward strand.
GCCACCACCGTGCCGTCCGACTTCAGGCCTACGGTATGATAGCCCCCGGTGCTGACCGCTACGATGTCCCTCCAGTCCGCTACGTCGCACCGGCCGGAAGCGTTATCGCCCACGGCCACCACCGTGCCGTCCGACTTCAGGCCTACGGTATGCCATCTCTCGGCGCTGACCGTCTCCCGGTCGGCGACCTGCTCCCAGAGGGCGAAACTCCGCTCGCGCGCGTTGGAATAATCACCGCTCCGGCCATAAAGCATGGCCGCCGCAGTCAAATCGCCTTCCGCCTCTGCGGCTTCCGCGTGGGCGTAGTGCGCCGCGAGGGCGCGCTCCGGGGCGTCCTCGTAGTCGCCCATGGCCTCGAAGGCCTGCGCGGCCTGCGCGTATTCGCCGCTCGCGTAGAGGGCTTCCGCCGCCTGATAGTTTTGGGCGGGGATATAGACCTGTGTGATGTACCACGCCGCGATGGCCGCGATGGCGATGAGAAGCACGACGATGATGATATTGCGCTTATGCACCCGCTCCGCGCGCTCTTCTTCCGCCGTTTCCCGCGCTTGCAGTTCCGCCGCTTTCGCCTGACACTGCTTTGCGCGCTCGGCACTGTCCTTGTAGGCGTTCAAGTTTTGAAACGCGCTGACAAGACTTACAAATGTGGCAGCTCTTTTCGCCTCCGCCTGTTTCCGGCAAAGCCCCTGATACTCCTCTTCCCGTTTCGCCTCCGCTTCCTGCGCTTTCAGCGTCTCCATGCGCTCCTGGCACTGCTGTGCGCGTTCGGCACTGTCCTTGTAGCCCCTCAGCGCCTTGAAGGAGTCGGTGAGGCTATGGTAAGTCTCTTTGTTTTTCGCCTCTGCCTGCTTCCGGCATAGCTCCTGATAGTAGGCTTCCCGATTGGCCTCCGCTTCCTTGCAGAGCGCCTCGGCCTTGCGGTCGGCTTCGTTCAGCGCCTGGGCGTAGGCCTCCCGCGCCGCTTTTTCGGCCTCGGCGTCGCGCTGGCGGGCGCTTTGCAGGGCGGCGGCCAGGGCGTCTGCACAGGCGCGGTCTTCGGCGGCGAGCTTTTCTTTGAACGCGCCGCGGGCAAAGCTGCGGGCGCGGCGCAGGTCGCGGTCGGCGTCCAACGACTGGCGCAGTTCCTCCAGCTTTTCCTGCCAGTAGCCCAGCACGGCCTGATACGGCTCCGGGAGGGGGTAGAGGACACGGATGTTTTCCTCCAGCAGATAGCCGGGCACGGCGAAGCGCGCTGCGGCGGCCTCGGCGCGCGCTGGGTCGGGCATTGCCGCCCGCGTGGGGACGCCCTTTTCCCCGCGTTGCAGGTATTTGACGCTCTCTTCCACATGCTGCGTCAGGCTTTGCGCGCCCACGCGGGCGAGGAATTTGCCGCGCCAGGCCTCGGCGCACTCGGCGTCCATATCCAGCGCGCGGTCGAAAAATTCGTTTGCCGCCTTCCATTCGCCGTCTTCCAGCGACATTTCGCCGCGCTTGAGCAGGGCGACGAGGTTGGACGCGCCCTCGCCCTGCACGACCACCGTTTCATGGGCCGGCTCCGGCTCCTTGTCCGCGTCCAGCACCTTGTTGACGCCGCGGATGAGGTCCTGCAAAAAGCCGATCTTGCTCATATCGTAGGCCTGCAATACGGAGAGCTGTTCCGGCAGGTCGTAGGGGTCCATATCGCGGTAGCAGGGCAGGAGCAGCTTCTTTTTGTCCTTTTTCATCAGGGCGAGGAAGCGGCTCCACTCGTTTTTCACCCACACGGCGTTGAAGTTGCGCGCGCTGGTGCCCACCACGATCATCACCTTGGTAGAGTTGAGTGCGGCGAAGATGTACGGCTCGTACTGCTGGCCGGCCTTGTCCTCCAGCGTGATGCGCGCGAAGAAGACGCGGCGGCCCTGCTCCGTGAGTTGATAGTAAATCTCCTGCGCCATGATGGAATCGCGCGTGCGCTGGCCGTTTTCGTCCGTCTCCTTGTAGCAGATGAAAACGTCGAAGGGCGCTTCGGTCTGCGAGGTGGCGAGGATGCCGCGCTGCACCTCGGCGATCTTCTCCGCGTCCTGCCGGTACTGGGCGCGGGTGACGCCATCGGAATGCTGGAGGGCGGCGAGGTAGTCCACGTCCTCGAGGAAGCTATCGAAGCTGGCGCGGTGGCAGGTGGGAAGATAAGCGTGGGTGGCGGGGTCTTCCACGTATTCGATGCCGAAGCGGCAGAGGGCGCAGCACCAGTGCGCCTCGGCGTCGGTTTCGTCTTCTTCGACGATGCGCTCGTACACGGCCAGCGCCTTGTCAAATTCGCCGATGCGGCGGAAGTAGTTGCCGCGGTTGAAGGCGTTGGCGCGCTGTTCGTCGTCTATTTTGGGGAAGGTCATGGTGGAGCCGCAACTGTCGCAGGTGCCGTAGGTGCGGTCCGGCGAAAGCTCTATGTCGCCGCCGCACATTTTGCATTTGATGATGGTCATGGGCGCTCCTCCTGCGTATCAGCGTTTGGTAAGGTCGGTCTTTTCCGAGCGGACGGCGGCGAGGCGCTCCTCGATCTCGCGGCGGCGTTTGCCGGTGAAGAGACCGCGGAGGGAGGCAAGCTCGTTTTGCAGGCGCGTTTCCTCGGCGGCGAGGGCGGCGAGGCGCTGCTGGCGGGCTTGTTCGGCAAGGCGGGCTTGTTCGGCGGCGCGACGGGCTTCCTCCTCGGCGCGACGGCGGGCTTCCTCCTCGGCGCGACGAGATTCTTCTTCGCGGCGGCGGGCTTCCTCCTCGGCGCGACGGGCTTCTTCGGCACGTTCTGATTCCAACATGCTAAAATTGTTAAAGAGTTTCCAGCCTTTTACGTCGCACTGGCCGCCATCGTCACCGCCCACGGCCACCACCGTGCCGTCCGACTTCAGGCCTACGGTATGATGGTTCCCAGCGCTGACCGCTACAATGTCCGTCCAGTCCACTACGCCGCACTGGCCGTATTTGTTATTGCCCACGGCCACCACCGTGCCGTCCGACTTCAGACCTACGGTATGATAGTCCCCGGCGCTGACCGCTACGATGTCCCTCCAGTCCGCTACGTCACACTGGACGTAATCGTTATTGCCCACGGCCACCACCGTGCCGTCCGACTTCAGGCCTACGGTATGATACATCCCGGCGCTGACCGCTACGATGTCCGTCCAGTCCGCTGCGTCGCACTGGCCGTATTTGTTCCGGCCCACGGCCACCACCGTGCCGTCCGACTTCAAGCCTACGGTATGACTCCACCCGGCGCTGACCGCTACGATGTCCGTCCAGTCCGCTACGTCGCACTGGCCGTAATGGTTACCGCCCACGGCTACCACCGTGCCGTCCGACTTCAGGCCTACGGTATGATAGTCCCCGGCGCTGACCGCTACGATGTCCGTCCAGTCCGCTACGTCGCACTGGCCGTATTTGTTCCGGCCCACGGCCACCACCGTGCCGTCCGACTTCAAGCCTACGGTATGACTCCACCCGGCGCTGACCGCTACGATGTCCCTCCAGTCCGCTACGCTGCACTGGCCGTCATCGTTCCAGCCCACGGCCACCACCGTGCCGTCCGACTTCAGGCCTACGGTATGATGGTTCCCAGCGCTGACCAACGCCCTCGCGGGGCTTATCTTCTCGTGGACTTCTTTCACTTTCTGAATGTGTTTTTCGCGCTCAATGCGTTCACGTTCACGTTCGCGTTCACGCCGCGCTTCTTCCTCGGCAATGCGCTTCTTCTGCTCCATGTCCATACATTTCTGCACGTCTTCCAGCCAATTCAGCAAGTCCCCCTGCGCGAATTGCCGCGCGCGCTCAAAAGCCTTGTCCGGCGCATGGCGCAGCGAAATAAGCTCCTCGCGGTATTCTTCCCGCGAATGCGCCTTCGCTTTGCCCATGGCGACGCCCAGATAGGCCTCGGCCTTTTGCGGGTCGATATTCAGCGCCTGCTCGAAGAAATCGTTGGCCTTTTGCCATTCGCCATCTTCCAGCGCCATGTTGCCGCGCGTGACCAGCGTGTCCGCCGTGCCGCCGCCCGCCGCCTGCACGATGACCGGCTGCGCCGCCTGTACCGCGCCTTTGCCCAGCAGCTTTTCCACGCCGCGCACCAAATCCTGCACCGCCCCCAGCTTGCCCATGTCCTGCCCCTGCAGGTGGGCAAATTCCTTCGGCATGTCGTAGGCGTCCACGCCCTTGTAGCAGGGAATCAGGTGCTTCTTCTGCCCCGAGGCGATGAGCGCCAAAAAGCGGCTCCATTCGTTCTTTACCCACACGGCGTTGAAGTATTCATAGTCCGTGCCGAATACGAGCATCACCTTGGCGCTGTTCAGCGCCGCGAAGATGTACGGCTCGTATTCCGTGCCCAATTTGTCCTCCAGCGTGATGCGCGAGAAGAAAACGCGATAGCCCTTCTCCGTCAGGGCGTCGTACACCTCCTGCGCCATCACGCTATCCGGCGTGCGCTCGCCGTTTTCGTCGGTTTCCTTGTAGCAGATGAAGATGTCGTAGGGCTGTTCCTTGCCCGACAGTTCCACGATGCGGCGACGGATGTCCTCAATGGCCTTGGCTTCCTCGCGGTACACCTTGCGCGAAACGGCGTCGGCGTTCTCCTGCGCCTGTTCAAAGTCCGGGTCCTCCAGGATGCTCTCGAAGGACGAGCGGTGGCAGGTGGGTATCTTTTTGCCGGTGGCCGGGTCGTCCACGTATTCGATGCCGTAACGACAGAGCACGAGGCCCCAGTAGGCCTCCGCCTCGGTGGGAAACTCGGCGACGATGCTTTCGTACACCGAAGCCGCCTTGTCGAATTCGCAGGCCGCGCGCAGGCGGTTGGCCCGCGCGAACAGCGTCAGCTTCTTTTCGTTGTCCGCCGTGGGCACCGTCTGCCGCGTGCCGCAGTATTCGCACTCCGCCACGGTCATGCCCGCTTCGATATTCAGGTCGCCCCCGCACATTTTGCATTTGATGATGGCCATATGTATCCCCTTCCCAATTTTTTACTTGTTCAGTTTGCAGAGCCGGTTTCTTTCCGCGAGCAGGGCGGCGGTTTTGCGGCAGAGTTCGAGCACGCCGTCGCCATCGCCATCGGTGAGGGCGCGCTCCATGCTGTCCATGCAGGCGCGCAGGTCGGCTTCCAGCGGCGCGGTGGCGGCGTTGCTGACGGGGTCGCTGAAGCGGAATTCATCGGCGAGCTTTTTCAGCTGCGCGCACACCGCCTCGCCCTGCGCCTGGCCCGCCAGCGCCCCGGCGCGGGACTGCAATTCGCGCATGGCGGCGACGTCCTTTTGCAGATGGACGTCCTGACGGCGAATCTCATCGCGGATGGCGGAGGCGGCCATGCAGCCGATGGCCGCCAGCACGAAGATGACCGCTTCCACCACCAGCGCCGCCCAGAGGGGAATCCAAACGCTCAGCGCCATGCACAGCAGGCCGACGACGGCCTGCGCCAGCAGATAGACGAGTGCCAGCTGGGCGATGGGGAAGCCATAGAGGCTATCGCGCGCCCCGCCCTTGGGGGTGAAGGCGTAAAGCGACAGAGGCAATTGCGCGACGATGGCCGCGCTGGTAAAGGCGTAGGCCAGCCAGAAGACAGGCGTGCGCACGAAGGGAATGGCAAAAGCGATGACATTAAAGAGCGCCAGCAGCAGCACGACGGTCGCGGCGACGCGCGCGATGTTCTTTTTCATGGTTTAACCCTCCCTCTTTTTGCCGCAGTTGGGGCAGAAGTTCGAGACGATTCCCTTTTGGCCACAGTCCGGGCAAGTCCAGCCCGTATCCGGCGCGGGGCGCTTGTGGCCGCAGTTGGGGCAGAAATTCGATGTGATGCCCTTCTGGCCGCACTCCGGGCACGTCCAGCCCATATCCGGCGCGGGACGCTTGTGGCCGCAGTTCGGGCAGAAGTTCGAGGCGATGCCCTTCTGGCCGCACTCCGGGCAATCCCAGCCATTCGGGGCGATGGCCCCGCCCACGGCCCTGCCCATCTGCGCGGCAGCATCCATGACGGGGTTGAGCGCGTCCTTGGTCATGCCGACCACGCTGCCCATGGCCCCGAGGGTGACGCCAAGTCCGGCGAGGTCGCCAAGGCCGCCGACTGCGCCGCCGCCATTGCCGGTGATGCCGTTTTGCATGGCCTCCAGACCCACCTGACGGGCGGTTTCCTGCTGGTAGGTATAGCCCTTCATGCGCATTTCCTCGGCTTCGGCGGCGGCCTTCATGCGGTAGGCCTCGGCTTCGGCCTGTTTCTGTATCTTCAGGGCTTCGGCCTCGCCCTGCGCGCCGATGATCTTCATCTGCGCGGCGGTTTGCGCCTCCACGGCCTTGCGGCGGGCGGCGGCTTCGGCCTCGCGGCGACGGATTTCCTCCTGGCGCACGCCGAGATACTGTTCGGCAAACTGTTCCTTCATGCGGCGGAAGTTGGGGTCGTCGTCCGGCGTGACCACGCGGCTGACGAAAAACTCCGCCATTTCCAGACCGTATTCGGCCAGGCGGGGGTTGATCTTTTCGCGCAGAGCCTCGCTCAGCTCCATCAGCCGCTCGTCGATTTCCAGCACGCTGATGCCCTTTTCGCGGATGGCCGCAGCCAGATAGCTCTTCACCTGCGTCATCACCATGGCGCGGAAAAAACCCTTGCCGCCGCCGAGCAAATCCTCCTGCCGCAGGGTGGAAGTGGTGCCCACCACGCGCAAAAGCAGCTTGCGGGCGTTGACCACGCGAATGTTGAATTCGCCGCTGGCGCCCAGTTCCACGTGCAGGCCGCTGGTGGGGTCAAAGAGGCGCACCTTGCTGTCCGTGCCCCACTTCACGCCCATCTGCGTGGCCATATTGATGAAGTAGACCTCGGAATGGAAGGTGCCCTCGGTGTCCGTGGGCAGCTTATAGAGCTTTTCCAGCATGGGCAGCTGCTGCGTTTCCAGCGTGTAGCGGCCCGCGCCGAAGGCGTCCAGCGCCTGCCCGTCGCGGAAGAAGATGGCTTCCTGGCTTTCGTGGACGATGAGCTGGGAGCCGAGGTTGAAGTCCTCGATGGGGTGTTTCCAGACCAGCGTGTCGCCGTCGCCCTCGTATTTGATGATGCTGGCCAGGCCGTCCTGACGGATTTGTTCGGCCTTGAGGCGCTCGACGACGTCGTTTTCAAAATCGCACACCGGGCAGACATAGCGCTCCGCCCCGCGCGCCACGCGCAGGCGCACGCCGCACTGACGGCAGGAAAACTCCACCGCCTTGGTCTGTTCGGCCATGGTGTTGATGGCCTCGCCGCAGACGGGGCAGCGCGCGTCCGCCCCCTTGGACTGGTCGAAAACCACATTGTTGCCGCAATGGGGGCAGGTGCGGCTGGCCATTTTGTCCGTGCGGACGTTGATGGTATAGCCGCAGGCGCAGTCGATCTTCTTGCGGGCGAAAAAGCCCGTCTTTGCTTCCACGTATTTCCCGCAGCGCGGGCATTCGATGACGAATTTGGCCATGGTGTTTTCCCTCACTTCTCTGTTGTGTTGCGGTCGGTCTGCATATCCTCGATGGCGGTTTGGTAGAAGGCGCGGAAGAAGGCGGATCCGTCATAGGCCTTGCCAGCGCAACTCAACGTGTCCTCGTCAAAGCCCAGGCCGCGCACGTCCGCGCCGTAGACCTTCAGAAGTTCGTGTTTGACGGTTTCCTGAGCGCATTTCGGCGCATAAAACACCGTCTTTCCATGGTGGGCGCGCTCGCGCTTTTTGCGGTTCAGCAGCCACCAGAAATCCCATTCGGAAAAATCGCTGCCGAAGCCGAGTATGTAGACGTCGCCCATGATGAAAGCGTCCAGCCAGCTTTCCAGCAGCGGCGGCTGGCCGTTTTGCTGGCGCTCGCGCTGCTCGTCGGCGCGCGCGGAGAGGTGCTTGTCGTAGTTTTGGAGCAGCTTGCCGTAGAGATAATGGCCGAGGATGACGCTCTCGGGCTTGCGCGCCTCGCCGTGGATGTGCCAAATCTTCTGTTCGCGCCCTTCGCGAACGACGGCGTTGTAGGTGTGCAGAAGGTATTTCGTCTCCGCGTGCTGGCTCGTGTGGCGCATGGCCGCCTTGAAGGGGCATTTTTTATGGAGGCACTTCCCCTGCGGGCAGAGGCGCGCCTCGAGGGCGGGGTCGGCGGCGCATTCCAGCTCATAGCTGTAATTTGTGGTCAGTATATGGTCAAAACCCATGTTCCAAACGGGTTCCAGCGCCGCGCGCAGGGCGGAAAGCCCCCGCAGGCAGCAGAGCGCGGCGCGGTTTTCGCGTATGGCCGCATCCACCGCGTCTTTTGTGCCCAGCACCACTTGCAGCGGGAAGGGAATCCCCGCAACCTGCGGGTTTTCATGGGAAATGCTGTCGTTCTTCCAGAAGTTTTTGATGAGCCCTCCCCAGCTTTCGCCGCCAAAGGCGCGGTTCAGGCCGTTGCCCAGCAGCAGAACTTGGGGATAGACGTCCTGCGGGCCTTGCGTGCTGTTGTATTCCATGTTTGGCCAACCTTTCCGGCGCAATGCGCGCCTGTGCATTGGGGGTTACTGGCGGACGAGGATGTCGGACCAGGTGGAGACGCCATAGTTTCTGCCCACAGCCACTACCGTGCCGTCGGATTTCAGGCCCACTGTATGCCAGAATCCAGCGCTGACCGCCACGATGTCTGTCCAGTCCTCTACGTCGCACTCGCCATCCTGGTTGCTGCCCACAGCCACCACCGTGCCGTCCGACTTCAGGCCCACTGTATACCAGTTTCCAGCGCTGACCGCCACGATGTCTGTCCAACCCTCTACGTCGCACTGGCCATGGTAATTATCGCCCACAGCCACCACCGTGCCGTCCGACTTCAGGCCCACGGTATGTCTGTTCCCAACGCTGACCGCCACGATGTCTATCCAGCCCTCTACGTCGCACTGGCCATAGCCATTATCGCCCACAGCTACCACCGTGCCGTCCGACTTCAGGCCCACGGTATGTTCGTATCCAGCGCTGACCGCCACGATGTCTGTCCAATCCTCTACGTCGCACTGGCCATCGTAATCCTCGCTGTCTCCGGTATACTCTGTCGCCACCACCGTGCCATCTGACTTTAGGCCCACTGTATGCCGGTCTCCAGTGCTGACTGCCACGATGTCTATCCAGCCCTCTACGTCGCACTGGCCATGGTAAAACTTGCTGTCTGCGTTATACTCTGTCGCCACCACCGTGCCGTCCGACTTCAAGCCCACGGTATAGCTCATAAAAACGCCACCCCCAGCGCTGACCGCCACGATGTCTGTCCAGCCCTCTACGTCGCACTCGCCATCGTAATTATAGCCCACAGCCACCACCGTGCCGTCCGACTTCAGGCCCACGGTATGATATCCCCCAGTGCTGACCGTCTCCCTGTCGGCGATTTGTTCCCAGATGGCGAAACTCCGTTCCCGCGCGCCGGGATAATCGCCAAGCTGGCCGTACAGGATGGCCGCCGCGCCCAGATTTCCTTCTGCCTCCATGGCTTCCGCCGGTGCGAAGCGAATTGCCTGCGCGCGTTCCAATGCGTCTTCATAGTCGCCTGCGGCCTCGAATGCCGTTGCTGCGCCGTCGGTGTCGCTCGCCGCAAGCAGCGCTTCCGCCTTGGCGTAGTGCGTTGCCAGTATGCGCTCCGACGCATCCTCATAGCTGTCTGCGGCCTCAAATTCCGCAATCGCTCCGTCGTAATCCCCCGCCGCCAGCAGCGCTTCCGCCTGTGCGTAGTGCGTTACCGGTATGCGTTCCGACGCATCCTCATAGCTGCCTGCGGCCTCAAATTCCGCAATCGCTCCGTCATAGTCCCCTGCCGCCAACAGCTCTTCCGCCTTGGCGTAGTGTACGCCCGGTATGCGCTGCGGGGCGTCGTTGTAGTTCCCCAGCGCTGCAAATTCCGCCAGCGCGCCGTCATAGTCCCCCGCCGTTTGTAGGGCGTCCGCGTAGGCATAACGCGCCTGGAGCATGCGGGATGTGGCGTCTTTGTATCCGCCTATGGCTTCAAACGCCTGTGCCGCCTCCTCATATTGGCCGCTCTCGTAGAGTTCTTCCGCTGCCTGATAATTCTGGGAGGGGATAAATATTTGCGTAATGTACCACAACGCTACCGCCGCGATGGCGATTAGGAGCACGGCGATGATGATATTGCGCTTGCGCTTCCTTGCCTGCTCCTGCGCATGCTGCAGCGCCACCTGCTCCTGCTTATCTCTCAAATCACGACATTGCTTTGCGCGCTCGGCGCTGTCTTTATAGTCTTTCAGGCGTCTAAAGTCACTGCTGAGGTCTGCAAATTCGTATGCGGTTTTCGCCTCCGCCTGCTTCTTGCAAAGCAGCTGGTAGTCCTCTTCCCGGCGCGCTTCAGCTTGGTGGAAAAGTTCCTCCGCCTTGCGGTCGCACTCGTCCAGCGCCTGAGCGTAGGCCTTGCGCGCCGCTTCCTTTGCCTGCGCGTCGCGGCGCTCCGCCTGTTGCACGCACTCGTTCCAGCGGCTCTCAAAGGCCCGTTCCCCCGATTCCAGCTGCTCATTGAAAGGCCCGGCGGCGAAATGGCGCGCTTTTTTCATGTCGCTGTCGTTGGCGAATTTGGCCCGGTTTTGATTGCTTGTCGACAGCCAGTAGTCCGCCACTGAAGTATACGGCTTGGGCGGCGCGTATTGGGCGCGGATTTCGCTTTCCGTCAGGTAATTCTCGATGGCAAAGCGCTTGACCGCCGCGTCGGCGCGGGATTTGTCCGCCTGCGCGGCTTCTTTGGACACGCTCTTTTCGGCCCGTTTGGCGCGCTCGATCTGCTCCGCCGCGTACTGGGCGATGCCACTTGTCTGCACGCGGGCGAGAAATTTGCCCAAATAGGCCTCGGCGCATTCGGCGTTCATGTCCAGCACGCGGTCGAAGAACTCGTCCGCCGCCTTCCAGTTGCCGTCGCTCAGCGCCATGTTGCCGCGCTTGAGCAGGGCGTCGCCGGAAACGCCGCCCGCCGCCTGGACGACAACCTGCTGCGCGCTCTGCGCCGCGCCCTTGCCCAGCAGCTTTTCCACGCCGCGCACCAGATCCTGCACAGCGCCCAGCTTGCCCATGTCCTGCCCTTGCAGGTGGGTAAACTCCTTCGGCATGTCATAAGCGTCCACGCCCTTGTAGCAGGGAATCAGGTGCTTCTTCTGCCCCGAGGCGATGAGCGCGAGGAAGCGGCTCCATTCGTTCTTTACCCACACGGCGTTGAAGTATTCATAGTCCGTGCCGAACACCAGCATCACCTTGGCGCTGTTCAGCGCCGCGAAGATGTACGGCTCGTATTCCGTGCCCAACTTGTCCTCCAGCGTGATGCGTGAGAAGAAGACCCGATAGCCCTTCTCCGTCAGGGCGTCGTACACCTCCTGCGCCATGACGCTGTCCGGCGTGCGCTCGCCGTTCTCGTCCGTCTCCTTGTAGCAGATGAATATGTCATAGGGCTGTTCTTTCCCCGACAGTTCCACGATGCGGCGGCGGATGTCCTCGATGGCCTTCGCTTCCTCGCGGTACACCTTGCGCGAAACGGCGTCGGCGTTCTCCTGAGCCTGTTCAAAGTCCGGGTCCTCCAGGATGCTCTCGAAGGACGAGCGGTGGCAGGTGGGTATCTTTTTGCCGGTGGCCGGGTCGTCCACGTATTCGATGCCGTAGCGGCAGAGGACGAGGCCCCAATATGCCTCCGCTTCGGTGGGGAACTCGGCGACGATGCTTTCGTACACCGCGGCCGCCTTGTCGAATTCGCAGGCCGCGCGCAGGCGGTTGGCGCGGGCAAACAGCGTCAGTTTCTTCTCATTGTCCGCCGTGGGCACCGTCTGCCGCGTGCCGCAGTATTCGCACTCCGCCACGGTCATGCCCGCCTCGATGTTCAGGTCGCCTCCGCACATCTTGCACTTGATGATGGCCATCTCTACTCTTCCTCCCGCTTTTGTGTGGTTTGGGGTATGTCAAGGTGTTCCAGCGCGAACTCCAATGCCAACGAGATCAACTCGTTGCGCGTCCGCCCTGTCTTCTCCGCGGCATCGTCCAGCGCCTGCAACATGTCACGCGGTATCCGCATGGACACTACCGTGGACGCGGCCGTGTACTTGCGGGGCGTTATCTGCAATTTGGGAATGTTTTTCCTTTCCAACATCTTCACGTCCTTTGCGTTAAGTGTAATACAAATGTATGCGGAAGTCAAGGCTTTGCAAGGGGTGGTTTTGACGTCACTTTGTAAGAACGATTTTGCAGTGCAGAGCATCCACACATGTGCAAACAAAAATGGGCGCATGAAAAAAGGCCTGCTCTCCAGCAGACCTTCTTATAACGGCATTTGCTTCACGGCGGCTTGTCGTCAGTACGCCTTATATACGTCTCCCCTGTTGTCAGCGGATATGACGATGATTCGATATGTCTCTTCGTACTGCTCATAGATGATCCTGTAATCGCCCACGCGCAGACGTTTTTTGTCCGTCCCTTTGAGCGGCTTCACATCGCCCTCGGGCAAGCGCATGATCGCGGCATACAGGCGCAGTCTTTGCGGCTTGGGCTGCTTTTCAATGAATTTCCTCGCGGGCTTATCAATGAACATTTCGTATTTCATCCATCGTCAGCCCCGCTTCCCGCACGGCGTCTTCCAAAGGCAGGAAGTCGCCCTTTTCTTCCTCGGGCAGATGTTCATATTCTTGCGCCAGTTTCAGGCAAAAAGCATCGTCATCTGCTTCTTCCAGACGCTTCTTCTCGGCGTACAGCATCCCAATGACGGTGTACAACTGCGCGTCGGTAAATCCGTCGATGAGTTCCTTGGCAAGTTCGCGGTTGCTCACTGTGTCCACCTCCCGTTTCTTATCAGGATATTCGGACATCCTTCTTTTTAGACGAAACTGCCGGTCAGACGGTTCCTCTGTCCCTTTGCAAATGAGCACGCTATGCCCCTTTGCCTCCTGGGCGGCAAGGCGCTGCGCTCCATGCGCCTTTCCCCGCATCGTTGACAAGATGTTGTATGATCTTGTGAATGCAGAAGGACTCTCTTTAATTGTATCATAAACATAACATTATATCTGCGAAGCGCAAACATTTAACGAGAATTTATCATGTAATCTGCTGGTTTTGCCGCACAGGTGTAGGACGCTGAAACGTCCGTCTCAAGGGTTCTCTCGAATTTAGGCTGTTCCAAGCCAGTTTGCAATGTCGACATCAAAACCCCGGAGTTTCCTCGCGCGGAGGCTCCGGGGCGATTTCGGTTCCTTGCCCTTGCATGGATGAATCCGCAATATACGCCCGGTCGCGTTTCTTCTTACATCCTTGGTAAGGATGAGGTCACCGGTTCAAATCCGGTCATCAGCTCCAGAAACCAGTCAGAAATGGCTGGTTTTTTTGTGGTTATGGGGCGGATTTTGCAGGAATGGGCGCTCCATCCTGCGTTTTTGTTGACCTCTATCCTTCCGGGGCGGGGATTGTCCGTTTTTCCATCAGCTTTTTCGCCCTTTGCCCCCTTCAAAAGCCCTGTGCCGCAGGCGTTTTCGGGGGGTTCCAAAATCAGTTTTCCCGTCAGGGGTCAACCCGTAGGCCGCGGCGATGGGAAGGGCGGTGTTGGCATGCGCCTGTCGGCCTTTTCCATAGTGCTTCAAGGGATAAGGTACAATAAGTTGCGCAAAAAAGAATAGACATGGTAGGCAGGCAGCTGGTAGAATGGAGTTGCTACACGACACATTCGAAAGGAGCCTGGGGACCATGTCTGAGAAGATTGTAACACTGAACGAGGAAGTAATCAAGGGGCAAATCAAGGAACTGGTGCGCGGGAGCGTTGAGGAAACGCTGAACGAACTGCTGGAGGCAGAAGCGGAGAAGCTGACGCAGGCCGCACGATACGAGCGCAACGAGGCCCGTCAGGGCTACCGCAGCGGCCACTACGACCGGAACCTGACCACGACCTCCGGCGACGTGACACTGCACGTGCCTCGTCTGAAGGGCGTATCCTTCGAGACAGCGATCATCGAGCGGTACCGCCGCCGGGAGAGCAGCGTGGAGGAAGCGCTGATCGAGATGTATCTAGCAGGTGTCTCTGTGCGCCGGGTGGAGGACATCACGGAGGCGCTGTGGGGCAGCAAGGTATCTCTGGCCACGATCAGCGAGCTGAACAAGAAGGCGTATGTCCACATCGAGGACTGGCGAAACCGTCCTTTGCAGGGCGGAAAGTATCCTTATGTGTATGTAGACGGCATCTATCTGCGCCGGAATTGGGGCGGAGAGTACGAAAACGTGGCCATACTGGTGGCGATTGCGGTCAATGAGGACGGTTACCGGGAGGTTCTGGGCGCTGCGGAGGGAATGAAGGAGGACAAGGCCAGCTGGGTCGGCTTCTTCCAGTGGCTGAAGGGCCGTGGCCTGGACGGCGTAAAGCTCATTGTCGGCGACAAGTGCCTGGGGATGCTGGAGGCTGTGGGCGAGGTCTTTCCTGACGCGAAATACCAGCGCTGCACGGTGCACTTCTACCGCAACGTGTTTTCGGTCGTGCCCCGTTCCAAGGTGAAGCACGTTGCAAAGATGCTCAAGGCGATCCACGCACAGGAGAGCAAGAAGGCCGCCCGCGAGAAGGCCAGAGCCGTCATCACCGAGCTGCGCGAGATGAAGCTGAAGGAGGCGGCAAAGAAGGTAGAGGACGGCATTGAGGAGACGCTGACCTACTGCGATTTCCCACCCGAACACTGGACGCGGATCCGCACGAACAACGTCATGGAACGCCTGAATCGCGAGATCCGCAGGCGCACCAGGCTCGTGGGTACCTTCCCTGATGGCAACTCCGCCCTGATGCTCGTCTGCGCCCGCCTGCGCCATGTCGCAGGCACCCAGTGGGGAAACAAGAAGTACATGAACATGAAGCACCTGGAGGCTACCCTCTGCGATTCCTCCATTGCCTGACAACTCTTTTCTTTCACTGCCTGCATACTATTTTGCGCATAATGGTTGACAGTACCTACAATTCCTCGAAATCCCCCGAGAAACTTTATGGCGCATGGGCTTTTTGCTTTGATGGGATAAAAAATTCCCTACCAGGATTGTATCAAATCCCAGTAGGGATGGTGGCGCCCTTACCAGAAATTGATACAATCTGGCGAAATATCCAGACGGGGTAAAAACGGAGCGAGATTTTACCCACTCACTCCAAAAGGGGGAAAAGGGGGGATAGGGGGGTAATTTTAGAGGACGCAAAGAGTTATCCCCTACGACCCTCGAAATGCCTTGACATGTTTCGAAGCAAGAGGTTTACTACCACCGCGGCGCGGCTCGTGCGGCTTTTGCCTGCATGGCCGCGCTGACTTTATTCTGGGAGGTAGACTATGAACATCTTTGCGACCGAACAGGGCATATTGGGCGATACGGGCTATGCCCGGCAACACAACACTTTCCACGCTTTTCTCACGCTGGCGCGCTCCATCCGCAAGCGGCTTGGCGCACGGGCGTACAAGCTCGACGAGTACATCCGCCAACTGCTCATTGCCTGCTCCATCCCGCTCGAAGAGGAGTTTTTCGACCGGGAGGATTCGCCGACGGACGCCTTGGCCGCAAGCTGCCGGATGGTGGCGAAGGGCGGCGGGCAGAAAGATTCGCAGGCAAATGGATGCTATTCCTTCGTGCGCGCTTACGCGCAGGCGCACCCCCTGCAAAACCAGGTGGACAACACGCGGTCGCTGATCTATTTCTGTGAGCTGCTTGATGACCATCTGGCAATGGCAATGGAAACGATGATCCAGGACATCTGGTCCGACACGGCCGGCCGCATGGATACCGTCCTGGCCGACGCGCTGTTTCAGGAGATATGCGCCCTTCTTGGTCAGGAAGAAGAAATGGTGCGGCTGAACGCATTATTCGCCCGGCGTTTCCTGTCCGTTCCCCTGCGCCACTTTGCCTGGCAGATCGCGGCCAATGAGCTGGCACGCGCGCTGTTGGAACGGGACCCGGAGACTTCGTGCGAGATCATCCGCCTGTTGCTCGCCGGTGAATGAGCGCTTGGCTCATCTGCTCCCAAAAGCAAAAAAGCCCTCCACGCCAGTTTCCTGACGTGGAGAGCGGTCGTTGTGGGATTCAGGCGTTCTGCGCCTGGCTGTACTTCTGGCTGATCCAGCGCACTTTGCCGTCCAGCAGGATGGGATTCCAGCCTTCCGCGTCGATGCCGTGCAGGACGTCGCCTGCGTGGGCGATCATCACCGAATCGTATTCCTTCCCTGGGCCAGTGCGGATATGGACAGAGCCGCCCGTGACCAGAATCGGCTTCTGGCTGGACGGCTCGCTGCCGGTGGATTGGGAGAGCGGTTTCGCCTCCGCGTTGAGGCCGAGGTCGTTGAGGGTGGCAAGGCTGGTTTCGCCGGTCGCTTCCTGGCCTTGGCTTGTCTGGAAATCTTTCAGCGCCTTTTGCGTCTTTTCGCCGAATTCGCCGTCCTCGCTGATGTCCGCGCCGTGCGCATTGAGCGCCTGTTGCAGCCGCAGCGTGCGATACCCTTTCATCCCCAGGCGCAGCGCGCAGGCCGGGTTGTAGCGGACAACGCCGCATACCTTGCCGGCATAGAGGGAGATGGAGTTGGTACACACGCCGTACTTCGTGCCGCGGGCGTGGACGATCTGCGTGGGCGAGGCCACCATCGTCACGTGGGTGATCTTATTGGCGCGGCTGGTGCCGGAGTCCGTGCAGAGGAATTGCAGGTCGCCGGGCTGTTTGGCCATATTGATGACCGAAGCCCCGCCGAAGCTCTTGCCGATCTGGGCGTAGGTAGCAGGCCAGAGCAATTCGAAGTCATCGTCGTAGATCTCCTTGTTGCTCGTCGGTACGCTGCCACCGTACTTCCAGCGCTTGCCTTGCGCGGAGTAGGCGCGGGCAACGAGGGAGGAACAGTCGAAGATGCCCTCCTGCGTGCGCCTGGCCTGACTGTATGCACAGCCAACTTTGGATAAGGCCCAGTCCGCAGCGGACTGGGCCAGGGTTGTGTAGGACATGGAGGTCGCTCCTGTTCTATGATTTTGCGGGTCGGTCGTGCGGCGATTACGCATGATATTCTAGAGTTTATCAGACCTGCACTCATTCTTGTTGCGCAACTTATTGTACCTTATCGGGCTATCCTTTTGACCTCTCATACGCCGAGAATTCGAGCAAAAAGCATCCACTTTCAGCCCAGATTTCTTTTTTGTCGACAGGTTCTTTATTATACTTTATCAGGGCTACGCTGCGTGGATCAAGTACGGACGACAGGAGTAAATTGATGGTCTAGAAAATCCATACAATTCAATACGTTTTGCACAACTAGACTAAATAATCTCAGAAAGACTTGAAAAAAGAGTTGCATACTTTTCTACTTCTTTCTATACGCCTGGATACTTCGCCCATCAGCAATTCCTGCTGCTCTTCTAGTAAAGCTCCTACAATTTCGGCCTCCGCCAGCCATCTTTCTGCTGCTCCCCGCATTGTATTTGGATAATCCAGCTGTGCGAATCTTTCATTTAGCACTTTCGTAAGTTCAAGACGCATGCACGCATTGATCTTGTACTCATCATTGTTTTGGAAAAACATTTGACGAGTATTATTCCTTTCATACCTTTGGCTGTTTTGGCAGTTTCGTGTGTCGTAGTAAGTATTATCTTATTGATTAAGCGCAAGAATCGATAATTCGAGCAACGGCTCCACACTGGCCGCGATCCACGGCATTGACCGAATACGCAGAATCGACTAATACACGGCGCATTAAACGTCGCTCGGAAACGGGCGGCGTTTTCTTGTGCCATTTTTGGAGGTTACCATGAACGACTGGTTTGATTGGAACGGCACCCGATGTACCACAAAGGGCATCCATGTGCTGGAACAGCCCACCTATACGCTGCCTGCGGAGCGCTCTACCTTTACCGCTGTGCCCGGCAGGAGCGGTTCACTCACTACGCTGGAAGGCGACGAGGTGTACGACGATATCGTGCTGACGGCTACCTGCATGATTGACGGAGAGAGCAGAATCCCGACTCTGTCCGCGTGGCTGAAGGGCGGCGGGAATGTCACCTTTGCCAATCGCCCCGGCGGCTTTTATAAGGCACGAATCGTCAATCAGATCGCCTTTGAGAAAATCCTGCGCGGCAATCCGCACAGGAAGTTTGCTGTCAACTTTCGCTGTCAGCCATTCTGGTATCAGAGCAATGTGCCGGATATCACCATCACGCAATCCACGTCCACGGTCACAAACCCCGGAACGGTAGCGTCCGAGCCGATCATTACGGTCTATGGCAGCGGGGATATTACCCTCGCGGTAGGCGCGACCATCGTAGAACTGACCGAGGTCAGCGGAAGCATCACCATCGACAGCGAGATACTGGAATGCTACAAGGGCGTCACCGGCTGCAATGCGCAGATGAGCGGCGATTTCCCTGTGCTTGTCAGCGGCAGCAATGCGATCAGCTGGATCGGCTCTGTTAGTCGTGTGGTTATTCAGCCGAATTGGAGATTTCTATAACGGTCGTATATAAAAGAATATGTGTCGTATATACTTGACACATAACCGATTTTATGGTAATATTCGTTGTGAAGGGGGTGACTCATATCGCTCGGAATCTCAAAATCAAAGTTGCGAGAGCTGAGAAAGACATGACTCAAAAAGCTCTGGCGGAGGCTGTCGGCATCTCCCGGCAAACTATGAATGCTATCGAGCAAGGCGAGTATAATCCCACGATACGGTTATGCAGAGCTATTTGCCGGGTGCTTGGGAAAAGTTTGGACGATCTATTTGGAGAGGAGGACGCAGATGATGAAGAAAAATCGCACCAATAGGCTTGACGAAATGCAGAATCAGAAGCTGATGAAACTGGAAGAGTATGGATTCTGGATCATGTTCTGGACACTGCTTGCTTCGATTGTTGTTCAGCTCATCCTCGGTTGTTCACTTAAAGAAGTACTTGGAGAAATTGTTGTATTTCTTATTGGTAGCGTTTACCTCACGGCAACAACATTGAAGAATGGACTTTGGGAGAGGACATCAACACCTTCCAGAAAAGGAAATGCTGCCGTGAGCGCTGTTCCGGCTATTCTCATTGGAATTATCAATGTCTTGAAGATCATTCAGAACGATAAAGCAGATACGAAGTCGATACTGATCACTATCGCAATCAGCATTGTCGTCTATGCAGGCTGTTTTATAATCTTGGAGGTTCTAAGAACTGTTTATAATAAAAGGCGGACAAAGCTGGATGATATTGATGAGAAGGAAGGCGAGTGATAATCATGTACTGCCCTAATTGCAGGACTTTGTTCCATGAATCGCCACGTTGCCCTGTCTGTGGCAGCAAAAAAGTTCGAGCTCCTTTACCGGAAGATACCTGCTTTCTGATAGAGACTGCCCCGATCCCCGGAGCTATGCTGAAGGATATATTGGAGCAAAACAAAATACCGGTTCTGAGTACAAGTACCATTGGAGCAGGTATGGCAATGAGAGCAGGGTCGATGTTTGAACGAATCAGGTACTATGTCCGATATGATGATCTTGATGAAGCATCAAAGATTGTGCATGAATTTTCTCACCCGGCTGTAGTATCGGAGGAAGTTGATACTAATGAGTAACACGCTCCCATCCCTTCAGTAATCAATAAATCTCATCATTTTCGGCGTCGCCTATAAAGCGGCGCTTTTCTTATGCCCCAAAGGAGGTAAACGCCCTTGATCTGTGTCTATGAAGCCAACTGTTCAGACTTTTCGGGAAACGGTCTGGGCGTGCTGACCCCATCCGACTGTTCCGTCACCGAGACTTTGAACGGCGAATGGGAACTGACGCTCACACACCCGCTGGATAAGCTGGGCAAATGGCAGCGCCTGACGGAAGGCCGCATCCTGACCGCACCGGTTCCCGCCACGTCCACGCCGAGGGTCAACCTGATTACCCAGAGTGCCGGAACAGATATCTATAAGGTTTCCACCCAGAGCGGCACACTTCGCTTACGATCCGGGCCGGGCACCAGCTACAAAATCCTCAAAAGCTACAAAAAGAACACTGAGGTCATTCTGATCCAGAAAACCAGCAGTTCTTGGTATGAGGTCACTTGCCCAGACGGCAAGCGCGGCTATATGTCCACGGAATACCTGACCTATGTGCGCACCGAGGGCAATGTGCCTGCCGCTACAGGTGAGGTCATCGAACCCCGCCAGCTGCGGGATCAGCCTTTCCGTATTTATCGTGTCGTGCCCGAACTGACGAAAGTCACCGTCTATGCCCGGCACATTTTTTATGACCTGCTCGACAATATGCTCCAGAAGGTCGAGCCTTCCTCCGGCACGGTCGGCGCGGCGGTTGTCCGAGCGATTGCGGACGGCTGCCTTTCCTCGCACGACTTTACTTTCTATTCCGACCTCGACAGCACAGCGGAAGAGGTGCTGTATGAGAATATCAACCCCATCGAAGCCCTGCTCGGCGACGAGGGCGTCACCGGGAAATACAAGGGCGAGCTTGCCCGCGACTGGTGGGATGTGTTTGTCGTCAAGCGCGTCGGCAAGGACACGGCAGTCGGCATCCGGGAGCGAAAAAACCTGACCGGCATTACCTACGATCTGGACATGACCAATGTGGTCACACGCATCATGCCCACCGGGCAGGACAAGGACGGTGAGGTGCTGTACCTCCCGGAGCTCTATATCGACAGCCCGATCATTGACCTATACACCCAGCCGAAATGGATTCACCTTGACGTTTCCGAAGCCAAGGAAGTCACCGAAGGCGACGACAAGAAAACGAAGGCGCAGTGCTATACGGAAATGCGTGCTGCCGCGCAGAAGGAATTCGATAATGGCTGCGACCTGCCGGACGTAACGCTCAAGGTGGACTTTGTTTCCTGTGAGAACACCGTTGAATACGCGCAGTACGCACACCTCCAGAACATCTACCTGGGTGATTCTGTGCAAGTGGTCGCGCCGCGTATCGGCGTGGCCGTTGCCATGCGCATGACGCAGTACACCTATGACTGCCTGCTCAAGCGCTATACCGCTGTGACGCTGGGTACGGTGACGGACACGCTGGAGGGCAGCATGATTACCGGCAGGCAGCTGGCATCCGGGAGCATTACCGGCAGCAAGATTGCCATGAACGCCATTGGCACCGGGCAGCTGCAGTCCGGTTCTGTGGGCAGCCTGCAAATCAAGCTGGCGGCAATAGAGACCGCGCATATTCAGGATGCGGCAATCACGAACGCAAAAATCGGTCAGGCTGCCATCGGCTCCGCGAATATCCAGCAGGCGGCCATAGAAAATGCCCACCTCGGCAACGCTGTGGTTCACACTGCAAACATTCAGGATTTGGCGGTCACCAAGGCAAAGGTCGCCGAGGCGGCGATTGGCACAGCCCAGATTGAGGACGCGGCAATTACCTCGGCGCACATTGGAGAAGGACAGATTCAAACCGCGCACATTGCGGAGGCTGCCATCCAGTCCGCGCAAATCGACGATGCCGCCATACTTGCCGCACACATCAAGGACGGAGAGATTGATACCGCAAAAATCAAAAATGCCGCCATTACCAATGCCAAGATTGCTGGTGCGGCCATCGGCACCGCCAACATACAGGACGCTGCCATTGTCGCTGCCAAAATACAGAACGGTCAGATCACCCGCGCCAAGATTGCGGATCTGGCGGTCGGTACGGCACAGATTGACGATCTCGCCGTAACCACCGCGAAGATCGCGCAGGCCGCCATTACCAACGCCCAGATCGCCAACGCGACCATCGGTACAGCGAAAATCGCTCTCGGCGCGATCACGGCGGCGCTGATTGCCAACGGCGCGGTCGGCACCATACAGATTGCGGACGGTTCTATCACGGACGCGAAGATCGTGGAGCTGACCGCCAATAAAATCACCGCCGGGCAGTTGTCTGTCGAGCGGCTCATCATTCGCGGAAGCGATCAGTCCATCATCTACGCCATCAACAATATGGGAACGCTGGTTTCCACGCAGGTCAATACCATTGACGGATATGTGCTGACGGAGCGAACGATCACAGCGGACAAGATCGTGGCACACGCCATTACCAGAAATTGATACAATCTGGCGAAATAGCTGTAGGGAAAACTTTTACCCCCCCTACACAAAAAAGCCCTGCAGCAATGGCTCCTCCACCATTGCTGCAAGGCTTTTAGGTCTCATTACTCGGTGATTTCCCCTCCGTTCCTGAAGGTGAAAATCACGCTTCCATCGGCGTTCACCGTGGCTTTTTCCACCAGCGCGTTCCAGAGCCGCGGTGAAAAGTCGCTTATCGGTGCAGCAGCGTGCTTTAGGCTTCTCAGAAAGTTAATCAAGACGCTGCGCTGCATTTTGCGCCTGTCGCACTCTGCCTCTATGCCCTTCAGCCGGTTTTCCATTTCCGTAAAGCGCTCAGTCATTGTAAGGTACTCGCATTCATAGTCGCTCTGGTCGATACCGCCTCGTGCATTGCGGTCGATGAGCGCTCGGACGCTCTGCGAGACGCCTGCCATTTCGTTGCGTAGGTCGGCAGCTTCGTCCTCGAGGCGAGACGTATCCGTCAGGCGCGCCATCAGTTCTTTCGTGTCTTTGAGGATGAAATCCCTGTTTTTAAGCAGCGCATTGAACGCCGCGAGGAATTTCCGCTGGATGGCTTCTTCGGTCAGGTGCGGCGTGTCGCATTTCTCTTTTCCCTTGAATTTCCCGTTGCACTGCCAGATGACGCGGCGGTATTTGTCCGTGGAATGCCATACCTTACTTCCGTAAAGCCCACCGCAGCAGCCGCAGACGAGTTTTCCCGCAAAGCAGCTTGTGCCGTGATGCGAGCGTCCGGCCTGCTTCCTTCGCGCCAGCTCATCCTGTGCCATATCGAATACTTCCGGCTCGATGATGGCCGGGTGGCTGTTTTCGACGTAATACTGCGGCACCTCCCCTTCGTTGACCTTCATCTTTTTCGTGAGAAAGTCCGTGCAGAAAGTCTTTTGCAACAGCGCGTCGCCCTTGTACTTCTCATTGGTGAGGATGCTTAAAATGGTCGCCGTCTGCCACGTTTGCTTCCCGGCGGGCGTGGGGATATGCTCTGCTTCCAGTATCTGTTTGATGCCATAGGGCGTCTGTCCTTCAAGAAATAGCCGATAAATACGCTGCACCACTTCCGCTTCTTCCGGCACGATCTCCGGCTCGCCATTCCCGCCCTTGCGGTAGCCGAGGAAGTTTTTGTAGGGCATGGAGACTTTCCCATCGGCGAAACGTTTTCTCTGTCCCCACGTCACATTCTCAGAGATGCTGCGGCTCTCTTCCTGCGCAAGAGAGGACATGATCGTAATGAGCAGCTCGCCCTTGGAGTCCAGCGTGTAGATGTTTTCCTTCTGGAAGTAGACCTCGACGCCCTTTTCCTTGAGCTTGCGCACGGTAGTCAGGCTGTCCACGGTGTTGCGGGCGAAGCGGGAGACGGACTTCGTTACGATGAGGTCTATCTTTCCTGCCAGTGCGTCAGTGATCATCTGGTTGAAGCCTTCACGCCGTTTGGTATTGGTGCCGGAGATGCCCTCGTCGGCGTACATCCCGGCAAACGTCCAGTCGGGCCTTTCCTTGATGTAATGGGTGTAGTAGTCCACCTGCGCCTCGTAGCTGGTGAGTTGTTCGTCGCTGTCGGTAGAGACGCGGGCGTATGCTGCCACCCGGCGTTTCTGCACGGAGGCAATGGGCGCGGTGGTGAAGCGGTTCCGCGTCGCGGGCAGCACCGTCACCCTCGGGGCGATTGCTCGGGCTTCGCTCATTTTCGGTTCCTCCTCTTTGCATGCTCTGCGGCCTGTTCCTTCATTTCGTCTGTCCAGCTGTCGCGGCGCGAAGGGCCTTTCCACGTTTTTTCTACCTTGCGCCCATCCCGGAAGATAAACGCCAGCCGGTTTCCTTCACAAATGCGGATGTGGTTGATCTCCCGTTCAAACAGCCCGGCATCAAACGTATCCGTCCCCAGTACCTCAGCGCTGACGGCCTCAAGGATGGATTCCCTGATCTGTTTGGCGGGGCAAAGGGCCTTTCCGCGTGTCATATAGGTCGAACACTGCCATGCGATCTTTCCGCTGTTGACGCGCCGTTTGTAATGCTTCCCACAATGGCCGCAGATGAGCCTTTGTGAAAACGGATAGTGCGCCCGAACGCCATGCCCTTCGGGAAACGCCACCGCACGCTCGCGGATGCTCTGCTGCACTTCTTCAAAGACCTCGCGGGAAACGATGGCTTCATGGTCGTCACGAACGAGGTATTGCGGCAGTTCGCCGAGGTTGGGGCGGTCGATCTTGCTGAGATGGTCAACGCGATACTGCTTTTGCAGGAGCAGGTCGCCCTGGTATTTTTCATTGCGCAGGATCGTTTCGACGACGCTCTCATGCCAGATGCCGCCACGCTTGGCGGGGACGCCGCGGCGGTTCAATTCCCGTGCGATGCCGTTTTTGCCCATCCCCGCGCGACGCAGTTCAAAGATCAGCGCAACAGCCTTTGCTTCATCTGGGATGACTGTGACCTTGCCATGGTCGATCCTGAGGCCGTTTAGTCTGGTGGTCGTAGGGATACCCTGCTGAAACTTCTGGCGTATGCGCCACTTGCAGTTTTCGGACACCGAGCGGCTCTCTTCCTGCGCATACGACGCGAGGATGGTCAGCATCAGCTCGCCGTCCCCGCTCATGGAGTGGATGTTCTGTTCCTCGAAGTAGACGTCCACGCCCAGTGTTTTCAGCTCGCGCACCGTCTCCAGCAGCGTGACCGTGTTGCGCGCAAAGCGGCTGATGCTCTTCGTGAGCACCATGTCGATCTTACCTGCCCGGCAGTCCGCCAGCAGGCGCCGGAACCCTTCCCGGTTATCCTTCGTGCCGGTCAGCGCTTCGTCTACATACACCCCGGCATATTCCCACTCGGGATTTTTCTGGATGTGATCGCTGTAATAACTGACCTGCGCGGACAGGGAGTGAAGCATCGCGTCCTTGCCGCTGGACACGCGGGCATAGGCTGCCACGCGCCTACGCTGGGGCAATGATGGGATTCCCGCTTCCATTTTTCGTATGACCTTTTCCACGACAGCACCTCCTTCACCGCCATATTCGCTCTGCTACCTACTTATAGCAAGATAAATCTCCGATTCCAGAGGTAGAAAAAAGCGGCCCCTCTGTGGCAGAAGGGGCCGTGTTGCGATCAATCAGCGGAGAAGATGGGTTGATACTTCGCGCGCAGACAGCGCTCCGCTTCGTCAAAGTCCGCCTGCGAAAGCGTACCATTTTTCAACATCTGGCGGCAAATTGCCACCATAGTCTGGTACCGCAGCTCACGCTCAAAGCGTTCAGGCTTCATCAGACCACCCTCGAGTATTTCCCGGACACCCAACCGACCTGACCGTTGATGACGATGGCATTCCAGCCGTTGTGGGCGGTGGCGATGTGGTCAAAGGTCATGCCCGCCTTGACCGTGGTGATGGCGCGATAATTCGTGCCGTTGCCCACGCGGACGTAGACGCTGCCGCCGGTGATGGCCACCGTTACGCCCAGCGGCTTCGGCTCCTCCGGCTCGGCGGGCGTGTCGGTTTCGTCGTCACCATCTTCGTTCCCGGCTTCCTCGTCGGAGAGGGCGTCCATGAGGGCGGCGTGGGATTTCTCTCCGTATTCGCCATCTACGTCCAGTCCTTCATCACGCTGGAAGTCCATCAGGGCTTCCTTCGTTTCTTCCCCGAATTCGCCGTCCGCGCCGTAGTCGGGCAACTCATAGCCCAGTTTCATCAGCGCTTCCTGCAGCGCTTTGACATCGCTGCCCTCCGCACCCTTTTTGAGCAGGCGGGAGCCGAGCGCGATCTCCTTCTCCGGCACCGAAGACGCGCCGTCGTTGTAGTCGATGAACGGCAGCTTGTACCAGTGCGTCCAGCCGCGACCCTTAATCTTCGTCTTTACGCAGCCGTATGCAAAGCCGCGCCACTCGACGGCATAACCGCCACCCACGGTATAGCCGACATGCCCGTCGAAGCGCACGGCAAGGCCGACGATGTCCGGCAGCGTGTCAATGGTGCCCCAGTCCATGCCTTTCGACTTCGCCCACGAGAACATGCTGTTCGAGGATTTGTCCGGGCAGCCATTGGAGCCGGATTTCTTCTCGAAGGTCTTGTCCGTGCCAATGGCCTCCAGCACGCCCTGTCCGCCATTTGTCCATGCGTACCCTTTCGCGCCGCCCATGCAATCGGCGCAAACCTTCTTGTTGGCGATGTCCTGACGGTAGCGGGACGTGCGGCTGGAGCCGTAGTGCGACGGGTACTGGCGCGCCTTGCTCGCGCGCAGGCCCTCGGAGCATTTATGCAGCGCGGTGCCGTACCAGTAGGGCTGACCGAGCATGGACAGGCAGAAGGCTGCGAAGTGTTCATTGGTAAGCGGGGTGTCGATGCGTTCGGACATAATGCTCTCCTCCTTTTTCGGCTCACTGGCCGTCGTTGGTGTTGTCGGTGGTATCATCGGGCGTAGCGGGCGATTCCCGATCATGCAATTGTTCCAGAATGGCCTTGAGTTTCTCCGGCACGGGCAGGCCGAGATGCGCGGCGTTCTCCAGCATGGACACGCCCTCGTTGGAGAGGTAGAAGCATACCACGGCCCCGCGCAGCGCGCTGCCGGAGCCTACGACGTGCAGGTCTACGATGTGTGCCACGCCGACCAGCAAGAAAATCAACACCTTGCGGCAGATGCCCCTGAAACCCACGGCGCTGGACAGCTTCCGGTCGTTGATCGCGCACATGATGCCGGTCACGTAGTCGAGGATGACGAAAACGACCAGCGCGATCATCAGGCCGTCCAGCCCACCTAAAAAGTAGCCGAGCCAGCCGCCGATGACCGTGATCGCCCCCTGAATCTTCGCCCATACAAGGTCGATGGAAAAGTCCCTCATAGAAAAACCTCCTCAGATTGGTATCAAAAAGCCACCTCCCCGTGGGAAGATGGCAGTTTGTCGTTGTGGCGGTCAGACGCGAATCCACGTCCCACCATTGCGGTAATACGGCACGACCTGCACCCATGCACCGCCGTTGCGGTACCAGACCGTGCATTGTTTCCATGTGCTCCCGTCGCGGTACCATACCGTGGCGTGAATGTACGTCACCGTGATCGTGCAGCTCGTCACCCTCGCATAGTTGCTTGAATAGCCGCTGGAGGAGGACGTCTCGCCGTTGTAGAGCACCAGCACGGAATTGCCCTCGGCGAAGTACGTTTTCATAGCCTCAAACAGGGTGGCGTTGCTGGTGGCACTCAAGGTGTGCGTGACTGTATTGTTGTAGAATTTACCGGTGAGCGTGCCGAGCGCCGCGCCGACCTGCGCCGAGCCGGTGATGCCCGTTTGCAGCGTCTGGTAATTCGCGCGCCGGAAGGACAGCTTCTTGGAGGAGCTGCCCGAACCGGCGGCAGAGCAGGTGATGCGCAGCGTGATCCGGGTGATGATCTTGCCCTTGAGGGCCGCGCCCGCGCCGGAAAACACCATGACCCCCACGCGGGAGCGGCTGGCGGAGGTGCCCTGATACGCGCCCTGACACGCGCCGTTGGTCGTGCCCCGGTTCCATGTGGTGGAGCCGTACTGCGCGTAGCCTATGGTCGAATTGCTGTTGGCCGTGGCTGTGAACGTCGCCATGCGCGCGCCTCCTTACACCGGCACGAGACAGATCTGCCCGTCCGTGCCTGTGCTGGGCAGCGTGGCTGCGTAGAAAATGCCAAGGCTATTTAATGCAGCTTTAGCATTATTTGCGCCCGTGCCACCGTTGGCAACAGGCACCGGCGTTGCCATGCCCGAATGAAAAATGCGGAAGGCGTAATAGGTACCGTTCACCACATCGCGCAGCAGCACGGCGTTGTCGCGGCTGGATTCATACGAGCGGTTACGCACTTCCAGCATCCGGCGATTGTTGCCGCTGGCATCGTCCCAAGCGGAAAATGACGACGCGCCTGCATACGATCCTTCGAACACAGTACGGTTCGTCGTGCCATTGTAGGTGGGCTGCAGGTACAGCGACGGATAGAGACTCGATTGAATGTAGAGATTGCCCGTCATGGTGTCGCCGGATTTTTTCACCGCACCGATGTTCCCGCAGGCTGAGGCGGCGTTGCTCGCGCCGGTGCCGCCCTGCGATACCTCCAAGGGTTTGTTCAGCTTTACGGGCCAGCCGAAGGTCACTGTTTGATCCGCTCCCGCCGCCGTACCGAAGCCCACGGCGCGCCCGCCTTTCTTGATGTGCATGACGTAAGCGGCGGACGGGATCGTGAGGCTGTACACGGACACGGTGCCCACGGTATCGGTCAGTGTGATCGTCACGTTGTAGCTGGCGTCCGCGGCAAGATTTCCACCGCCGAGGACAGCGGCCGCGCCACTGGTGAGCGTAGCAGAGGTTGAATAACTGCCCCCGATCTGCGTCATGGTCAGCTGGCAGGAGACGTTGTTGCTGCCGTTGAGGGTGGAACGACCAAAGGTGGCTTTGATGCGAGCGTATGTGCCGCCTACGTCGTCGCGCGCGCCGCTGCTTGTACAACGGTAACTCTCAACGCTGCTGAAATATGGCGCGGAATAGGCATGGACGCTGAACGTCGTGGTTTTGGTCGCGCTTCGACCACGGGAATCGGTCACTTTCGCCGTAACGGTGATGACACCGCTGGAATACAAGAGGCCGGTGGTATAGCTGGCCGAGGACGCACTGCCTACGTTGGGCGAAGTCGTGATGGAGTAGCTGCGAATCGTCGAGCCATACGCGCCCGCCGCACCGTTGATGGTCAGCTTGGCCTTGCTCTTTCCGTAGACATAGATGCCCCAGCCCGCGACCACGCTGTTATCATTGACCGGCGATGCGGTCACGCTGGAAATGGAAGGCACCACGGACGAAGGCGCGGTGACCGTGAATCCGTAGCTATATGAGCCAAGGGACGCGCCGCTTGTGTCTATCGTCTCCAGCATCACCGCCGCTGCGCCTGACGTTGCATTGGGGATGGCAGCAAGCCACGAGAGCGGGATGGTGTATGAGGCGTAAGCGCTACCGGCGGCAATGCTCTGCGTCGCTGTGTACGAGCCGAATTTCCACGTCACCTTGTGCGTGTAACTGGAATTGTAAGCTGTAATGTTGAGTCTCGCCGCGCTACCCGCCGCCACGCTGGTCGCCGCCATCGTGCCGGTACTTTGCAGGTACTCGAACGTCAGCGTCATGGTCAGGGCGGTGACGGAAAGATAATCATAGCAGTAGCCGCCAGAGTATGTGCCTCGCGTTCGCGGCACATAAATGAGCAGGACGCGATTCCCGGAAGCGAAGTAGTCCCGGAAAGTGTTGAACAACCCTGCATTGCTGGTAGCGCTGAACGTCAGCGTGACGGTACGGTTATACGCCTGCGCGACGGTCAGGGAACCTATGGAATCGCCGCGCATGGAGGCGATGCTGCCGGAGATGCTGTTCTTCGTGGCCTTGTAGAACGTGAGATACTTTGTCGAATCGCCACCCGCAGGCCCGAAGGTCACGCGCATCTGTATCTGCGATATGGCGATGTTGGAAAAGTCCAGTCCCGACAAGCCCGCGAGGTTGATCGCGCCCTCGTAGCGCGTGCCGGAATAGACGCCTTGCCGTGCCTTGCCGCTCGACCACGATGACCCTGATGCGTATTTCAGCTCATTGGCTGTTACGGAAAAAGTTGCCATAGCGCCACCTCCTTACGCGCGCCATTTGAAGCCAACACCTGTCGGCGTCGTGACCATGTCCAGAAACCCATTGACGCTGGTGCCGATGGAAATCTGCTCTACAGCCTCCATGCGCATCACGTAAAGCTTGTTGTCTGAGAAATAGGCCAGTTCGGTGCCCGCCTGCACGAATGAAAGCCTCGTATTGGTCAGGCGCATCTTTACGCTGGAGGCGGAGCTACCCATGTCTAGATAGGGCGCGCCGTCATCTTCACCAAACTGGAAATACGAAAACATCTGAGCGATACCATTTTCAGCTGAGGCGAGGCGGTTGAAGGTCAGAGTGAGGTCGGAGTTTGTTTGAGAGAGCTCACTGCGTATCAGCTCGATATCCTCAAGGGCGGCGAGGAACGCCTCTGTGCTGGCAAACTGCTCGGAAAGCCCCAGCGCGTCGATCACGCTCTGCACACGCTCGTCGAGGCCGCCGTCCAGTCCTTCGACGGCCTCAGTCAGCTGGCCCAGCGTTTCAGAGGTTTCCTCCGGGGCGGCGCTCCATGACGTCGCCATATTGCCTTCCTCTAACATGACCTTGCGGAAGATAACAGTGACGCCGGTGGTCTCGCCGCTCACACCTGCGTAGAGGAACAGCGCCCAGTTGCCCTCGGTCTCCGGGAGCGTGAACGTCACCGATTGCTTGCCATAGGTGAAGTCGAGTAGGCCGGAAGTGTGCACAGCGCCATCCGTGCGGTTGAGGACTTTCCAAGTCACACCTGCGGCCTGCCCCGCAGAAAGAATTGTTTCCCGGACAGAGAACGTGTAGGTCATCCCCGGCTCCAGCTCGTCCGCGGCGATCCAGTAAGTATCTGCGCCATCTGCCACCAGCGTGTACGTCTCACTGTCGCGGATGAGATTCACTCCGCCAATTTCAATATCTGCGAGCGCCTCATCTACATTCTGCGTGATGGTATTACGGATGGACGTGTTGCTGGACAGGTCAAGCATTTCGCCAAAATTCGAGGCCACATGATTCGTCGTGATGACCCCAGCTTTGATCTTCGAGGCGTCCACAGCCTCCGCCGCCAGTTTCTCCGTTGTCACCGCGCCTGCCGCGATATTGTTCGCCAGAATGGTCGCGGCGGCGATTTCGTTCGCGGTGATGGCCCCGGCCACGATTCTGTCCGCCGTAATACTGCGCTGCGTCAGCGAGCCGCCGTCAATGGTGGACTGCGAGAGTTGCGGCGTACCGTTGGCCTCGTTGATCGTGTAGACGATGGATTGCTCGCCGCCCACGATGATAAGCCGCTCAACGGACAAGGTGCCGGTGGTGATGCGGTTGGCGGAGAGCGCCACTATTTTGGCATCTGTAATCGAGCCATCCGCAATCTGCGCTGTCCCCACCGCGCCCTGCTGGATCAACGCCGTAGTGATTGCGCCCAGCGCGATTTGCGCCGTGCCGATGGTGGCGTTGGCGATCTGCGCGTTTGTGATGGTGGCATTGGCAATTTTTGCGGCAGTCACGGCGAGGTCTTGTATCTTGGCAGTGCTGACAGAGGCATCCTTGATTTTGGCTGTGCCTACGGCAAGGTCGGCGATCTGCGCTTCATCCACAGCCAGCAGAGCGATTTTCGCCCTGGTAATGGCAGCATCCTGAATGTGTGCAGATTGAATTGCCGCCTCCGCGATCTTGGCTGAGGTGATGGTCGCGTTGGCGATTTTGGCGGCGGTCACGGCAAGGTCGGCAATTTGCGCCGTGCCGATGGCTGCTTCCGCGATCTGCGCGGATGTAATGGTCGCCAACGCGATCTTGGCAGCGGTGATGGAGGCGTCCTTGATCTGCGCCTCGGTGATCGTCGCGTCGGCGATGCACGCCGCCGTAATGGTCGCCCGCGCGATCTGCGCCGCTGTGATGGTGGCGTCGGCAATTTGCGCGGCGGTGATCTGCGCGTCGCCGATGTGGGCCGTCTGGATGGCGGCCTCCGCAATGAGCGCCGAGGTGATGGCCGCCGTCTCGATGTGTGCGGTCTGAATTGCCGCCATCTGAATTTGCAGGGAGCCAACCGAGCCGCTCTGCAGCGCTCCGATGCCCACAGAGTTGATGGCCAGCTTCGAGCCGGTGATGATGCCGCTGGGGAGCTGCCGCGCGGAGATGGTGTTTCCTTCCAGCGTATCGGCCACCGTACCCAGCGTCATGGCGGTGTACTTGCGCTGCAGGCAGTCGTAGGTATACTGCGTCATGCGCATGGACACCTCTACGCCGATGCGCGGAGCGATGACGCGCACGTTGTCGCCGAGGAAAATGTTCTGCAAGGGTTTGTAGTCTCGGTATTCCTCGGTTTCCGCGCAGTTGATAAAATCCACCTTGAGCGTCACGGTCGGCAGGTCGCAGCCTTTATCATATTCCGCCTGCACAGCGTTGCGCATCTCGGTATAGCACTGGTCTTTGCTTTTCTTCTCGTCTCCCTCGGTGACTTCCTTCGCCTCGCTGACGGCCAGATGAATCCATTTCGGATGTGGGTAGCTGTCAATATTGGGGCTGTCGATATAGCCCTCGGGCAGATAGAGAAGATTGCCGTCCCTGTCCTCGCCGGTGGGCATGATGCGCGTGACCACATCGGTGAGGTCTACGTCGTAGGAAATGCCCAGCAGATTCTTGCCCTGCCGGATCTGCACGTTGGTATCGCTGCCCACGCGCTTGACGAGGAACACATCAAACCAGTCCCGTGCCAGCTCGCCGCCGTACTTCTCCACGAGGCCACCGTCGCCGAGGATGGCGTCCACAGGGTTGACGTTCTCAAAGACCACTTCTTCAGCGGTGCTGTCGAGGTCGGAATAGAAGGCAAAATCGTGTTCGGACAGGCATTGCGAAGATATATTTTGAACCACCGCCGCTCCAGTCGTGGAGGACGATGGCTCATACTTGCGGATCATGTTGTCCATGAGATCATAGAACACATGACGGGCATACACGGTGATCTTGTCAAGCTCCGGCACGACCCGATAGATACGGAACGGCTGGTCGCGCAGCTGGCGGGGTTCCACCACTTCATTGACCGCCTCGCCCTGACCGGGCGTGACCTCTGTGCGCACATACTGAAGCCAGTCGGTGGACATATAGCCCTGCTTGCCGTCCGGGGTCAACATCTTATACCACGAGGAAGTGGTCTTTTCCAGCAGCACGACTTCGGTACCGTTCTTGTACTTCCCGATGATCTTGTACTTTGTGCCGGTGCCGGAGCGGAGCATAAGCCGCGAGCCATTCGTCCTGACCTTCCAGACCTCTCGTTTGACTTCGGGTGTGGCCTGCGTGATCATGGTGATGCCGGGCGTCATGGCGGCGGGCACGGGCGCGCGCAGGATGCAGCCCTCGACGAGGCGACGCCACTTGCCCGCATCGTCACACTAGATCGCGTGTTCAGCTCCCATTCGCCGTTTGAGTGTCTCTGTGACGGTGCAGGACATCGGCGTGACCGGGCCAATGCCGTTGCCGGAAAAATCCGTGCAGTCCGGCGTGTAGACGCAGATCAAGAAGGATGTCACCTCCAGACGCTGTGTTCCCAAAACGGAAGCGAGCTGGCGCATATTGCCAGCCCGCTTGAAAACTTCATATCAAAGAATATTTGCTTTACGCGGAAACGTTCACCCAGACCGCCGGTCTCACGGTGTAGATATCCGCCTCCATGGAGTCTCCGAATTCGTTTACCGCGCCGTCGTAGCGCACCATCAGGGCGGCATCCTCCGGCGTCGCCTTGGTGCGCAGCCACCAGTAAGTCTTGCCCGTCTCACGGCTCACCCTGCCGCCCTGTGCGACGGCGTATTCCGTTGCGTCGGCAGTGCGGGACGCCTCATCCGGGAAATAGGCGTTCAATTCGTCAAGGCTCAGCAGGAAAACGCAGTCCTGCGTATCCGGCGCATTGGCGGTGGCGTTTGTCACCTGGACGATCCGCGCGCGTTCTTCATCGCTGAAGGCGCTGTTATAGAAATCTCCGTTCAGCCAAGCGCGCAGCGTGCATTCCGCCCATGTAACGTTCCTATCTTCCACTTCGTGAAATGGCTTGGCGTCCAACGCATATTTGGACAACAGCAGCGCGCGATCCTCCTGCCGATCCAGCACGACCCACTCGATGGGCGCCTGCCCGTCCCCTTGCTCGTAGTTGCCAAACGTGACCATGCTTCCAACGGTCGCATTGTTCAGGGCTTCCGCCTGCGCACAGCCAAGGGATGCCGCCAAAACGAGCAGCAGAACCAGAGAAATGACCTTCTTCATACCGAATCCCGCCTCTTGGAAAGGTTTTATCGGTTTTCTATTATAATTCATATCCCCAACACGGTCAAGGTCAAAGGTATCGCCATCGCGGTTGGATCTCGACTTTGCTCACCTCGCCCGACCAGCTTATCGCGTTCATGCCAGGCTTGAGGAGGGGAAACTCTCCGCTCATGGCGCTGTTCATGCTTGTTGTGCCGGTATAGCTTTCCTGCAATTCCGAGTCCAGCGTGATGCTGCCGGTAATACCTTCCAGCTCCACAATGGTCGTGCCGACCATAAGCGTGATGTCGCCTGTGCCGTATACTGTGACGACCGGCTCGGAATACACGCTGCCGGGATTGTTGATTGTACTGGTCGAAGCGGTCAATGTCTCCACCGGCACATTCGCCTGATACCAAAACGGCTTGCAGCGGAAATTGACGGCAAAACTCCTGTGGGGATTCCCGCGCAGTATCTTCTCAAAAGAAATCTGGTTGGCGATGCGGGCGTAGTAAAACCCGCCCTGCCGGTGGGCGAAGGCGACCCTGCTGCTGCCCTTGAGCCACGCGGCGATGGCGGGGACCTTTGTGGGGTCGGAAAGGAAGCACTGTGCGGTGAGTACTATGTCCTCGTAGACGTCCTCGCCCTCCAGCGTCGTCAAACTACCCGGCCTGCCGGGGACATTGGTATACGTTACTCGCTCGGAAGGGATCGTGGGCGGCGGCAGCTCGGAGACGTGAATGCCATATTGCGTGCAGCGGACGCCATTCCACTCAAACCAGTCGTTCATCGCTGCCTCCCATGCCATGTTTGACGCGGTCGCGTGTGCCCACCAAATAGCCGGTGACGTTGACGCATATTCCACCCATCCCCAATACCTCCATGAAAAGGGCCGGGGCATCGCTGCTCCGGCCAATGGTTTGTAACCTTGTCAGATATGGCAGTCCACAATGGTGACCGCCAGTCCTTTCTCACGCGCTTCCTGCAGGTATGCCCGGAACTCTGCTTCATATCGGTTTGTACTCTCATTGGTCGCGTCGTCCAGCCCAAACCAGCCCATTCTGCCCGGCTCATGCCATTCGCCCCCTGCCGTGACGAAGGCGTAGGTGTTGAATGCCGTCTTCCTGCGGATAAAGGTCTCCTTGTCGCCGTAGCGCTCCAGGTAGCACTCCGGCTCCCACAATTTCAAGAGATCCTCGTCCTCGCGGGGTTCGTCC
Organism: uncultured Bacillota bacterium; assembly: GCA_963930055.1. GTDB lineage: Bacteria > Bacillota > Clostridia > Christensenellales > Aristaeellaceae > Pullichristensenella. The sequence goes on from CAWVKS010000008.1 coordinate 561,168, forward strand.
CCTTCCACGCAGACCTCCCACATGCGCGCCGCCCGCCGGATCTGCGCCTCGTTCGGCGAAAAATCGCAGTCCGCGACCAGCGCCGCGTCGCAGCGATGGGGCGGATAGACGAAATCCTTGTGCCAGGGTTCCAACGGCGCGATATAGCCGCTTTTGCCCGGGCGCAGTAGAAGCAGGCCGCGCCAGCGCCCGCCGATCACCCACCAGTCCCACCGGGCGTTGGGGTTGTGCCAGCAGCCCTTTGCCTGTCCTTTCTCGTCAAGCTGGCCGCTTTCATCCCTGACGAACACTGCGTAGGGGTCGCCAGGCGCTACCTGCTCGTTAAATGGCGCGAGCAGCGCCTCGACGTCCCCGGGCGTCCTGGAAAATACTGCGACAGAAAAGTGTGACATCCGCAAGTCCTCCTTTGCATTGGGTATCGTATTCATCACTCACGGGAGCCGAAAAGTCAAGATAACTCTTACGCCATGCGCAGCCCTCTGCCGCGCTGCTGGCGGCGGGTCAGGCCGGCGATCTCCACCGCCAGCGCGTAGGCGTCCTGCCGGTCGTTGATGTAGAAATTGCTGCCTGCAAAGGAAATGCTGCTCTGCTGGTTGTAGGTGCGCCGGTTGTCGTTGCTCGTGGTCATGATGCTCCCGGCCTTCGCCTCGCCCGTCAGGTAGCGCGCGGCGTTGCGGATGATCTTCGCCTGCTCCTGCTTTCCTTGAGTACGCCACGGCCCCAGCCGCGCATAGTCATCACGCCGACCTCATCTTCAAAAACCTTCGACGGCGACTTGATCTTCAGTTCCGATTTTGCCGCGTTGACGGCGGCGCGCGCGGCGGAGCGCATGGCGGAGATAACGCCGCTGCGCCCGGCGTTGATACCCCCGTCAGCCGCGCATGGCATTGAGCCCGGCGGGGACGAAGCAGACTCGCGGGCATGGCGGCGGACACAGCGCTGCTGAGCCGCGCGGCGAGCAGAAAGGCTTCGCCGATGAAACTGTACTGACCCATGCCCTCGCCGACACCGGCGGCTACGTTGCTCCCGGTGGGGACCATGCGCGTGGAGGGCGACTGGATGCCCAGCGCGGTATTGAGCGCAGTTTCGAGGTTGGCGGCAACGGTTTCGGCGTCCGTGACCCAGCCCGCCTCGGTCATGCCCTGCGCAACGCCCTCCTTGACATGCGCGCCGATGCCGTAGGTATCGAGGCCATTGAGCATCTCAGAGATGGCCTGCAGGACACTAGATCGCGTGTTGCTGATCTCCCCGCCCTGTTGGATGGCGGCGACCAGTTCGCCCACGTAGGCGGACAGCTGCGCGACGCTCTCCGCGTCAAAGTTGAGCTTCAATACGCTTTCTATCTGGGAAAGGTCGGTCGTCTCGCCGCCGAATCCAGCCCAGAATTTGTCCCAGCCGCCCAAGTCCTTCGTCCTGTTGTAGGATTCCAGCCGGTCGAGGATGCCATTGACCTGGTCCATGGTCGTGGCCGGCAAAAGGCCAATGGCGAGGCCCGCCGTGGTGACACCCAGCTGGTCCACCTCATCGACCAGCGGACGGATGGCGTCCACAGCTTCCTTTGTACCGGTGATCTCCGGGGTGATAAACACGTGCATCGTGCCGTCCGCGTCCAGCGTGGCCACCGTATCAGGCGTGATCGCGTTCTCTGGCACCATGTCCACGGGCACTTCCACGCCATTCTGCCAATACTTCACCTGACCGGCGGATAGTTTTTCCTCAAACTCGCCCTCATCCAGTTCGCCCAGCCGCACGGGGACTTCCAGTTCAAGGTCGGGGTTTTGGTTGAGTTCATTGTAAGCAAGGTAGTCGTAGCCGGTAATGACCACGCGGGTTTTGGGCTGGGGGATCGTAACGCCTTCCGCCTCCTGATAGGCGGTGATGTAAGCAGTAAACGATGTGAGCAGTTGCGATTTGTCGCAGCCTGTCGCCTCAGCGTAGGCGGTGACGACGGCCTCTACCTGATCCGGCGAGAGCGCGGACAGGTCTATACCCTCGGCCTCCATGTAGCGCGCGACCATTGCGGTGATGCCGTCTGGCGTAAGCGCCGTGGTCAGCGCACCGCCGGTGACTTCCTGATAGGCCAGCACAAAAGCGGTCAGGCCATCCGGGGTCAAACCCGAGGTGTCCACGCCGTTTGCTTCCATATAATTGGAGATGTAGGCGGTGATTTCGTCAGGCTTGAGTGCGGAGACGTCCGCGCCGGAAGCGAGTTCCTCATACGCCGCCACCATCGCGGTGACGTTCTCCGGCGTGAGACCCGACACGTCCGCGCCGTTGGTGGCCTCGGCATATGCGGTCACATAGGCGATGATGCCTTCCGGGGAGAGCGCCGTCGCGTCCGTTTCATCCGTGACGGTATACTTCGTTATGAATGCTTCTATTTTGGGCTGCTGCGCCTCGGAATCCTCACTGTTGGCATAGCCAGTGATGATGGCCTCTGTGGTGATCGCACCGGGGTTGGCGGCAAACTCGTTCCACCGGGCCTGCGCGCCGGTCATGTCGAGGTCGGTCGCGATCTTGAGTACCTCTTCCGGCAGCGATTGATTGAACATCGAATACAGGCCGGGGAGGTCGGTCTTAATGAGGTCGATGTAGTCCGCCACGCCCGCAAACTGATCCATGAGGCCGGACACGTCGATGTCCGGGAACATGGCCTGTATCTCCGACTCGCTCATGCCGCTGTCCAGCAGGGATTGGATCTGCGTGAGCAGGCCGAGGTATTCAGCAAGCGCGCCTTCATCCATCTCCGCTGAAAGGTCGGCGAGGTCTTGGAGGATGGCGGGCTTTTCGCCCTCGCCAGCCATGCTGTACTCGCGCAGTTTGGTCAGCAGCGTATCTACCTGCTGGTTGGCCTGCCGAATATCTTCCTGCTCCCACACAGGCATGACCACGCCAGCAAGCGTCTGCGCATACTCCCGCGCGGCGGCGAGGCGGTCCTCATTGTAGCGGGTATTGAGCGCGTCCAATGCGCTCTGCCGCTCAGCGCTGTCCTCAATGAGCTGGATGACAGCATATTCCTTGTCATACTGCGCATCCAATTCAGCGTTGACGGCGGCCATGCCCTCTGCAGCGGCCTTGACCGCGTTTTCGTAGACAGACACGTCCGCGCCGCTCTGTCCACGCGCCTGCGCGCGAGCGACTTCCGCTTCGACTTTTTGAGAAATGGATTCGAAGCCGTCCGTGTCGGCAGGCGTGAGGTTGTACTTGATCTCAATGGCCTCGCGGGTGTCAATAAGCTCCTGCAGCCGGATGCGGTCAGATTCCGAGAAATAACCGTTCTGCCGCTTCTTGAGCAGAGATTCGATCTCCGAATCCAAAGAATCCAGTGTTTCGATGTCTTTGGCTAGTTGTTCGGACACGCCCGAATATCCGCTTTCATCCGCCGTGGCCTTAAGGTTGGATAGCTCCTCGCGTGTGCTGGTAGTGAGGGCCTTAAAGGATTCCGTCCACGAGGACACGATCTCATCCGTTTCCTTCTCGCCGTCCGTCCACACTTTGAGCAGCCCATCCAGCCAGTCCTGCGCACTCTGCGCCTGCCGGGAGAAATCGCTGTCCGACATGCCGAAGAACGACAATCCTTCGCTGCTGCCGTAGAACGTTTCCGCGGCAGTGTTTTTCCAGTCCTCCGCCGTCTCATTCATGGATTCCAGCGCTTCCCGCGCCTGCTTTGCGCCGGAGATGTAATCGGCAAAGGCGACGGTCGCCGTCACCGTCGCGGCGGCAATGGCCAGCCACACCGTAGGCGACCTGGACAGCGTCGAAAAGAACCCTTTCCATCCGCCGCCTGCTTTGCCCACGGCGGTGGCAAACTTGCCGATGCCGGTGGACAATGTGCCGATGCCCTTGGTGGCCTTGCCCAGCACCAGCAGCACCGGCCCGGCGGCAGCGGCATAGGCCGCCATCTTCACGATCTGCTGGCGCTGTGCCTCGTCCATTTCGAGGAAGCCCGCCAGCAGGTCATTCGCGCCGTCGATGAGTTCCTGTATCGTCGGGTTGAGGTCGTCCCCGATTTGCTGTGCGAACAGTACGGTGGTGTTTTTGAGGTTGGTGAGCCTCGATTCCGTGGTCGCGTAGCGCTTGTTGGCCTCCTCGGTGAGCGCGGTGTTCTCGTCCCACGCGATATTGGCCATCTCCTGTGCCTTGGAGAACAGCTCGTTGGCATTGACGGCGCGCAGCAATGTGTCTCGCAGGCGGATCTCCGCGACGCCGATCTCCTGCAGGGTGGCGATGGCGGAGATGCCCTCCTCGTCCATCTGTGCCAGTCCTACGATGAACGCCTGGAACGCCGCGGCGGGGTCGCTGTCCCACAGCGTCTTGAACTGCTCCGCCGTCATGCCCGACACGCGGGCAAAATCTTCCAACGCCTGCCCGCCCGTGGCCGCAGCCACTTCCATGTTGATCAGCGCCTTGGAAAACGCTGAGCCGCCCATCTCCGCGCGCACGCCCACCGACGACAGCGCCGCCGCGAAGCCCAATATCTGCGCTTCGCTCAGGCCGACCTGGTCGCCCGCCGCGGCAAGACGCAGCGACATGTTCATGATGTCGGCCTCGGTGGTGGCGAAGTTGTTGCCCAGGTCCACCAGCGTCGCTCCCAGGTTGCCGAACTGCGCCTGGTCCATGCTGGTGATGTTGGCAAACTTCGCCAGCGTGGAGGCGGCGTCTTCGGCGACGATGTTGGTGGAGTTGCCCAGATCGATCATGGTGCGGGTGAAGTCCACCAGATAGTCGTTCTGGATGCCCAGCTGCCCGGCGATGGCCATGGTCTCGTTGATCTCTGTCGTCGAGGCGGCCACCTGTGTGGACATCGTTTGGGTCGCCGAAGCCAGGGCGGCAAATTCCGTTTCCGTCGCATCCACGGTCTTGCGAACGCTGGTGAACGAGGACTCGAAGTCCAGCGACGCTTTGACCGCCGCCGTGCCCATGGCAAGGACGGGCGTGGAGACGGCGGTGGTAAGCGCGCGGCCCGCGCTCTCGTAGAGTTTCCCGCTGGCGGATACCCTTTTGCCGAAGGCCTCGAAGTCCTTCCCTGCCTGCGTCCACGAGGAACGCGCCGTGGCCAACTGCCTGTTGGTCTTTTCGATCTCCGCGCGCGTGCCGGCGATGGCGGCTCTGGCGCGGTTGAGGGCGGCCTCGGCATCAAGCACGGCGTCCGACGCCTGTTGCGTCTTCTCGGGGTCGTTGGCCTGCTGCGCGGCGCGCAGCTGTTCCTTTGCCCCGCGCAGCACGTTCTCATACTGCGCCAGCGCCTGCTGCTGGACCCCCAGCTTGTCGTTGAGCAGGGTCATCCGGGCGGTGAGGCCGGAAACACTGGTATCGACGTCCTTGATGCCCGCTGTGGCCAGTTTGAAGCGGCTCTCCGCAACGGAGATCTGCTTTCCGAAACTGGTAATGGCGGCGTTGCTCGATTCTATGGTACGCCCGGCCGCGTCCCAGCTGGTCTGGGCCAGGCGCAGCGCCTTGTCGCAGGCGGTGATCTCCGAGGCGGTCTGTTTGACGGCGGCGCGGGCGCCATTCAGCTTCGTCTGGGCGGAGGAAAAAGCGTCGGCGGCGTTCTGCGTGGACTTTTTCAGCGCCACCTGCTGGCCTTCCAGCTTCTTGACCTCTGCCGTCTGCTGGCGGTATTCTTCCTTGACCAGGTCGAGATTGCCTCTGGCCGCGATGGTGGCGGAGTCCGTCTCGCCCAGCGCGTCGCTGTACTGGCGGTAGGTGCGCGCCGCGCCGGTGACTTCCTGTTTGAGCTGCGCCTGCCGGGCCTTTGCCTCTTCAAGCCGCCTGGCGTATTCACCCTGCCGGGCGTAGCATTCCTGCAGCTTGTCGCCGGCCTGCTGGAGCGCGCGCTCATACTGGCCGACGGCGTCCTTTTGCAGGGACATGGTGCGCTTGAGCGTGTCCAGCTTGGTAGACAGCCCGGTAGCGGTCTTTTCAAAGCCCTGCACGCCCGCGCTGGCCAGTTTGAAGGCGGACTGCGCCTCCTGGATCTGCTTCTGCACGGAGCGGATGTTGCGGGCAAAGTTGTCGCTGTTGAGCGACAGCGATACGACCAGATCGCGGAGCGTTTCGCTCAAAAGGGGTTCACCTGCCTTTGTGCGTCGGGATCAGGGTTTCATATTGGGCCACGCCTCATCAATATAGCGGGGTCGGGGCGCTTTGCGTTCTCTTTCATGATTGGCTTTCCACGCCCGGACGCGGAAGAAGCCGGGCATGTCCATGCGGTCGATCTCGTCCATGCGCCAGCCGCTCTCGAGCAGCGAGTTGTAGGTGGAATAGATGAACTCCGGCAGCGTCAGGCCGGGGTCTTCTCCGCCTGCGTCGCTGCCGGGGTCGTAGGGAAATCGTTGAGGATGCCGGTGGTCTGCGTCTGCACGGCAAGAAGCGCCAGCGCCACGTCGTGCATGAGCCGGTCTACGGGGTAGTGGTCGAGCACATCATCCACGGTGAACTGGTCGCCGAACAGCAGGCAGAACCAGCGGATCATCACGTCCATGGCCTCGGGGATGGTGAACTGCTGTTCCTCCGGCACGGTTTCACCTTTGGCCGCGGCATTGGCCACGGCGACGATCTTCTCGTACATCTTTGCGGCTGGCTCCATCTCGCGCAGGGCGCGTCCGGTGATGTAGTCTACGGTGTATTTCTTTTCGCCCAGTGTGCAGGTGATCATGGCGTGTCCTCCTTCTTTTCAGGCAAAGAGGCCGTCCACACAAACGGTGAACGGCCTCTCATCATGGGTATCGGGGCAAGCAACGAATTACGGCCCGTCCTCTTCCGGCGTGAACGTGGGTTCATAGACGCTCTGGAGGAAGGTCGCCGCCTTGGTAGAGTCAAAGCCGTTCTCGCCCTCATCGGCCACGGCCTGATAGCGTCCATCGGAGGTGCGCTTGATGGCCGTCCACTCGACGGAGCCGTTCTGCCGGGTGATGGTCTGGCCTTCCTTGGTCTTGTACGTCTCGGTCATGGGCTTGGCGCGCACCTTGTACAGCCAGACGTAGCGGAATTTGTGGTTCGCCTTTTCGGACATGAAGCCCACGGCGAAGTAGGGCGGCTTGTCGGTAGAGGTGCGCACGAGTACGCCGTTGTCGTCGATGGCGTTGCCGAAGATCATCTCCTGGATGGCGAGCGGGATGTCCGCCATGGAGGTGGAGAAAGTGACCTCGGGGTCGGGATAGAGTGTGTCGAACTCGTGATCGTCGGCGTACTGGACGTCGGGGTCGGCGCTCTCGGGGGTAATGGTGGCCTCGATCGCCCCGGCGACGGCCTGCAGGGTACCGTAGGTGGTACCTTCTTCGGTGTCCTCGGTGAGCGGGGCGATGACCATGTTCTTCAGGCCGACCGTGGAAGATACGGCCGGGGACGCGGTGGGTGCGGGCATGATTGGCCTCCTTTGATCGTTGTCTGGTTCATTTTAGCAATTCATCCTTGAGGACGCGGCGGATCTCGTCATAGGCGTCCTCGGAACGGGTGTCGAAGGCGGGGCGGACGAAGGGATGCGCGGGCGCGGGGGCAGGCCCGCCGTGGCCGTATTCCAGTGGATTTGCGTAGTACGCGCCCTTCTCGGCATGATGCACGCCGATGGTGATGGCCTTGCCGCCCAGCCTGCGTTTTTTGACCTTGCCGGTGTGGATGGAATCGTGGAGCGCGCCGGTGATGATCTTTGGGTCGGTGGAAGCGTTGTGCAGCATCTGTTCCTCGATGGGCTTTGCGCCTGCCAGCAGCGCCCGATCCACGCCGGAGCCGAACTCCAGCGCGGCGGCCATGTTCATCAGGTCGTTTTCCAGGTCGTCAAAGCCCTGCATCTCCAGGGGCAAGCGGCTTCACCTCCTCCCGCCAGCACCACGTCCACTGCACGGTGAACTGCGTGGTGGCGGTGTCATAGGCGGGCTGGTTGTATCCCTTGTCCGACTCTTCCACCATGGCAAAGCCGTAGGCATACATCGCCGCGCGGATGCAGCCCGCCATTTCCGTGGGGTCGATGTCGCTCCAGAGGTTGAGGTAGACAAAGGTGCGGCAGGACGTAGTCACATCATCCTGATGCGACGCCTCGGTGGTGGTCGTGGAATACACGACATACTGCACGGGCGGGTTCTGGTTCGGCGAAGTCGCGCGCCAGATACCCGCCATGACGGGAATGCCGATGCCCTTGAGCGCTTCCTGCACCTGTTTCATCCACTCACCCCCTTCGACAGGGACGCCTTCAAGCCCAGATAGGTGCGCTTGAACGAATACTCGCCCAGCGTGGAGATGTCCCACTTTTCACCCCGAAAGCGCACCCACATGCCGGGCTTGATGTCGCCCCGGTAGCGAATGGTGAAGTTGATGACCTGCTCGGTGTTCATCACATCGGCGGCGCGGTAGTGCTGGTTCCCGGCGTCGGTGCAGGCGGCCCAGACCTTGCAGACAACCACATCTTTGGGTTCGGGGTAGCCGTTGCCGTTGATGGTATTCTGCGTATACCCGATCTCCACGAGGTGGCGAAGGTCGCCGGGATGCGGGTCGGACTCGAAGTTTTTGTAGCCGCGCAAGCGTCCTCACCACCTTTTTCAGAACATTTTCTCAGGGTCGCGGTAGGGATAGAGCAGGTTCTCAAACGCCTCGCGCATGGTAGCGTAGGTCTGATGGTCGGGCACGTCGCGGTTTTCGTAGTAGAAGCCAACAAACAGCAGTATGGCAAGGCGCACGGGCTGCGGGGCGTCCTCCGCGAACTCCGCGCGGCAGAAATCCTCCGCCGCGGCCTGCGCCTGCGCGATGAGGGACAGGATGAACCCATCCTCCTCATCGTGCTGGATGCGCAGGTGCGCCTTGACTTCGTCTACAGTGACGGCCATGGTCAGGCGTCTTCGCCTTCGGGGGCGGCGGCCATGAGGCCGGCAGTGCGCAGGGCCGCGAGCAGGGCGTTGAAGTTATCCTTCAGCGCGGCGACGGTCGTGGCCTCGCTGTCGGCGATGTAGGGGATCGTCGGGCTTGCCGGCGTCGGGGCGGAGGGCAGGTCGAACAACCCCTCCGCGCCCTCGACCGTCGCGCCGGGCAGGAAGGTGAGCTTCCCGCCGATGACCCACTCGCTGCCGCCGTGGGCATGGTAGTTCCTGGTGATGTTGGTGTTGTTCATGCGATACCTCCTTTGCCCGCTTACGACGCTTTCATGGCCAGTACCTTGACCGCCTCGGCTAGCACCAGCTTGCCATCTACGCGCTCGGAGGACTGGAAGCCCACCTGCCCGGTGGCGGCGTACAGCTCATTCAAGCGTTTGAAGGAACGGCCCTCGCGGTCGGCGACCCAGTAATAGCCGAGGTCGCCAAAAAGGATGGCCTTGTTGCCTGCGGCGATGGCGGGCATGTAGCTGGAGGTGTATACGGGGCGGTTGAGCAGCGTATCGGGCGTACCCGCCGTCACCGAAGGCTGCCAGAGGTAGTCGCCGTTGCCGTTCTTCAGCTTGCGGATGGCCTTGACGGTCGAATCGTTCATAATAAATACGGCGTTGCGACGGTAGGGCGCGCGCAGGCTGTAGTACAGGTCCATGATCTCGTCCATGGTGATGGCGGTGGCGCTGGCGGCGGTGACGCCGGTCTCCGCGCCGCCCGTAGCCGCGAGAATGCCCAGCGGTTTTCCTGTACCGTTGCCGTTGAAGAACGCTTCTTCCTCGGCGGCCCCGATGCGGCGGGCAAACTCGCGGGCGATGTAGGAAGGCAGGTCGAACACGGAATCGTTGAGCAGTTCCTCCGATACCTTGATCATCGTCGCCAGCTTGTAGGCTCCGATGGAGACCTGCCCGAAGGAATCATCGCTCTCGGGGTACGCCGCTTCCTCGTCGATCCAGCTGGCCGTGCCCTTGGAAGCCACCACGGGGATCTTGCGGTCGCCGGAAGAGGTGTGGATCACATGGGCAAACTGTCGGAAGATGTTCTGTTCCTCCAGCGCTTCGATGAGCGTGCGCTCGTATTCATCCGGCGCGAGATAGCCGCCCTCTGATTCCACGCCGACCTGCAGGGCATTGAGTACCTCGTGCGGCACGGACTTGGCGCGCATGGTGCGCCAGAAAGCGGCCTTGTATTCGTCGGTCGCGCGGCCAGTCTTGCCCTGGTCGCCGACCGCGCCGGGGCGCTCGGTGATGGGCTTGCTCAGGGGCTGGTTCAGCTCGCGGTCAATGGCGGACTGACGCTCAAGGCGCTCGATCTCCTTGCCGAGATTGACCACGTCGGCCTCCATTTTGTCGTAGGTGGCGGCATCCTCGGCGGAAAGCATGCCGTCTGCGCCGCGCTTGCTGTCGAGGAACGCTTTGGCGGCGTCCCACGCCTTGGCGCGCTTTTCGCGCAGTTCAAGAATCTGGTTCATGGAAAACTCCTCCTCAATACTTCAAAAGCGCCAGCCTCTTTTCGAGGTCTGCCGCTTTTACTCGGGGTTCGGGCTTGGGCGCGTGGGCTTTCAGCTTGTTCAGCAGGCAATTCGTGACCGCTCTGCTGGAATAGAGGAAGCTGTCCTCAGCATCCCCCTCCGCTTCCTCCCGCCTAAACATGATCTCGTCGCAGAAGCCCAATTCCAGCGCCTTGTTCGCGTTCATCCACGTCTCCGCATCCATGAGATGCGACAGCCGTGTGCGCGACAGGCCGGTCTTGATCTCGTAGGCGTTGATGATGCTTTCCTTGACTTCGTCCAGCATCTGGATGGCGCGGCGCATTTCGTCGCTATCGCCCATGGCCACGGTAAGCGGGTTGTGGATCATCATGGTGGACACGGGCGACATGAGTACGCGCGTTCCCGCCATGGCGATGACCGATGCGGCAGAGGCGGCGATGCCGTCCACCTTCACAGTAACGTCGCCGGGGTAGTCCATGAGCATATTGTAGATCTGTGCCGCAGCCACGCAGTCGCCGCCGGGCGAGTTGATCCAGACCGTCACCGGGCCGGTGGTGGAAAACAATTCGTCTTTGAACAGCGCCGGGGTCACGTCGTCGTCAAACCAGCTTTCCTCGGCGATAGTGCCCTCCAGCCGCAGCACGCGTGCGTCCGGAGCGGTCTCATCCCGCGCCCAGTTCCAAAACTTCTTCATCATGTTTCCTCCTGTTGCCCTTCCGCCCAGACGATGCCGGCGAGCACAAAAAAGACACACGGCACAGCCACGCTGTTGCCGTATGCCTTGTACTGCGCCGTATCCGAGCCCGGGTCTTTGAGCCATTTAATGAGTTGCGCTTCCTTCTTCCGTTTCGCTGACGCCTCCGACGCCTGCCGGTATTCTTCGAATATCGCCGCCCAGCGCCGAATTTCCGCTTCGGATGGCGAAGGGTCGCCCAGCTGTTCGCACCAGCCATCCGGGAAGCCCTGCAGCCGGCAGCATTCACCGGGCGTCAGGCGGCGCACGATGTACCCGCCCTGCGGGGCGGACACCGCGCCCGGTCCTTCGGCCACCAGCGTGGCGGAGACTTCTTCCCCCACGTTCATGCGGTACTGCGCGTTCTCCCCGGACGTGAAGCAGGCGCGGTCGAGACAGTATGACGGGGATCCTTGGCCGATGACCGGCGGGTCTTTCCAGTCCCGCGCCATGATGGGGGAAGCGACTTCCCGGTCTATCTGCATGTATGAGCAGGCGGTGACGCAATAGGCGGGAGCCCTCGTCTCCACGACCACCGTGCCGCCCTGGTTGCAGCAGGCGTTGCCGCCGCCGCGGTCGAGCGTCCGGCTGGTCGAGGCCTCGTAAAACCCGCTCTTCGGGTTTGGGGAGAGCATCCCCTTGCTCGTCGCGGAGCCTATGCCAAAGGCTTTTGGCGCGAACAGCGTCTGGTCGTTGTGGCAACCCAGCGTCGCTGACAGGTCTTTCTGGACCAGCGCGCCCTTGCCCCCGCCCTCGCAGCCCGAACGGATCTTCAGGGTCAGGGGGATGTTGTTCCCACCCGTCCCCATCCGCGCGCAGAGCGTTTGGCATACGCCGTCTTCGCAAAAGGTGACGCGGCTGGCCGTGGGGTTATATCCTATGACGACGCCGGGCGGTTTCTGGCCGCGGATCGTCGGCGAGCTTTCCGTTCCATGTCCGTCGCTCCGGCTCCTGTCGCCCTGCCCTGTGCAGGACCCTCCGGCGCATCCCGCGCCTGCTGCTCCAACGCGGCTTTCAGTACCTCCGGCAGCTCCTTGCCGCGCTTCGCAGCCCGGCGGAGTATACCCTGACACGCCTTCGGACTCAAAGAGTACCTGTCCGGCACGTCCTCCATCAAGATCGAGGACAGCAAATACACGTTTCCGTCTTTGTGCGACGCCCCAACCCTGCGCGGCGTCGAGGACGCGCCAGGCGAGAGAATGACCGTCGCCCATGATCTCGCCGGCGGGCAGCCAGCGCCTTGGCGCAGGCAGAGGAACATCTGCCCCGGAGTCTTTGATGCGGATAAGGCTTTCGAGGACTTGCCGGAAATCCTCCCCATCGTGAGAGGACAGCGCGCCCGGCACGTTTTCCCAGACAGCCCACCTTGGGTATTTTCCATCCGTCGCCTCCCTCATCTCCCGTATGATGCGCACGGCCTCAAAGAACAGGCCGGAGCGCCCGCCGCCGAGCCCTTCGCGCTTCCCCGCGATAGACAGGTCCTGACAGGGGGAGCCGAAGGTGACAACGTCCACGGGTTCCAGCCCCGCGCCGCGCAGGGAGAAGATATTTCCATAGTGTTTCATCCCGGGGAGCCGTTTCTCCGTCACCCGGATGGGGAACGGCTCGATCTCCGACGCCCACACGGGGCGCATCCCCGCCAGCTTCCCGGCGAGGGGGAAGCCGCCGATGCCGTCAAACAGGCTTCCCAGCGTCAATGGCCTGCGCATCAGCCCCCTCCTTTCCTGTGCCAGCCGCTGTCATGGTGATGGGGATCATGTTGCCGTTGACGAGGTACAGGTTTCCGCCCTCCCCGTCGGACAGCGGGTTGAGGTTTTCCAACTCACGGATGTCATTGGCGGACATCCAGCCGTTCTGCCGCGCGATGGCGTAGCCCTCCATCCTGGATTTGTAGTCGCCGCGCATCAGGCCGTCCAGGTTGAAGCGCACATAAAAACGGCCCTTCTCCGTCTCCGGGAAGAGCGCGCGGTCCATGGCCTGCTCGATGCGCACCAGCCATGGGCGGATGGTATGGACGGCAAAGGAGATGTTCTGCGATTCGATATTCGAGAACGTCGCCCGTTCGAGGTCGCCGATCATGTGCGGCGGCACGCGAAAGATGCGGCAGATCTCCGTGACCTGGAATTTGCGCGTTTCGAGGAACTGCGCCGCGTCGTTGGGGATGCTGATGGGCGTGAAGGTCATGGACTCTTCGAGGATGGCCACCTTGCCCGAGTTGGCGGAGCCGCCGTAGGCCGCGTTCCAGCTCTCCCGCAGGCGCTTGGGGTCCTTGACCGTGTTGGGGTGCGTCAGTACGCCGGAGGGCATCGCGCCATTGCCGAAGAACTTCGAGCCGTATTCTTCGGCGGCGATACTCAGCCCGACCGCACTCTTCTCCAGCGCGATGGGGCTGTAGCCCATGACGCCGTCAAAGCCGAGGCCGGGGATGTGCAGGACGTCCGTGGGGGCGAGGCGTACCATGCGGCCCTCGCTGGTGGTATAGGTGTAGGTCAGCTTGCCCCTGCTGTCGCGGTCTACCTCCATGTGGTCGGGCAGCAGCGGGTACAGGCCGACGATGCCGTTGCGCCCGGTGCGGAGGATCTGGCAGTACGAGTTGCCCCACAAAAGCAGGTGGGAAAGCATCGTTTCCCGCCAGATGAAGGAGGTCATCTCCGGGTTGGGTTCGTCGTGGAGCAGTCTTTGCAGCGGATGCTCCAGTGCCTTGACGCCGCCTTTGTCGGTAGCTTCAAACACATTGAGGGGCAGGCTGGCCACAGTCTCGGCGATGACGCGCACGCAGGCGTAGACGGTGGAAAGCTGGATGGCCGAGCGCGCGGTGACGCTTTTGCCCGATATGCTGCTGCCAAAGTAAAACGTCGGCGCGGCGGAGACGGCGTCCTTCGGCGAAGTGCGCTTGCTGGGCTTGTCCCGTGCGCGGAAAAGTTGAGTGAATGGGTTTGCCATGAATACCTCCAGTTACAGACCGCTCCCGGTTTTTCGGTCGTGGCACGCCTTACACAACGGCTGCCAGTTTTGTTCATCCCAGAAAAGCCGTTGGTCGCCACGATGCGGGACGATGTGGTCGACCACCGTCGCGGGCGTCAGAATACCTTTGGACAGGCAATTTGCACACAAGGGATGCCTTTGCAAAAATTGCCTGCGTGCCCTGCGCCATTTTGCGTCATAGCCCCGTTTGGTGGCGTTGCCGCGCAAACGGTCGGGCGACTCGGCGCTATGCTCCGGACAGTATGTGCCGCTCTCGCACAGGTTGGGACAGCCCGGATACCGGCAGGGACGTTTGGGATTTTTCGGCATAAGGAATCTCCTTTTTTTAAATAGGAAGAAACTCAGATGAACAGCAGTCCGCGTTCGTCATAGACGCTGCCGCCGCCTTGGTTTTTCATGGCCCGATCCAGCGCCATGACCAGCGCCACCGCCCCGTCCACCTTCTCCGTGGACTTCTCCTTGTCGATCTTCAGATTCCCCGCCGGGTCGGTGCGCACATAGGCGTTGTCCATGTTCCACCGCAGCACCGGATGCCCACCATGATTGATATGCCGCTCCAGTACCAGCCGCATCAATTCTTTTGTCGGCGGGGACATGTCCTTGAAGCCCTGCCCAAAGGGGATCATGGTGAAGCCATCGTCCTGCAACGCCTGCACCATCATGGTCGCGTTCCAGCGGTCGTAGGCGATCTCGCGGATGTTGTAGCGCTCGCCCAGCTGGCAGATGAATTGCTCAATGAAGCCGTAGTGGACGACGTTTCCCTCCGTAGTCTGGATAAAGCCCTGTTTCTCCCACACGTCGTACATGACATGGTCGCGCCGCACGCGCAGGGAAAGCGTGTCCTCCGGCAGCCAGAAAAATGGCAGCACGGTATAAACGCCGTCGCCGTCTTCGGGCGGGAACACCAGCACCAGCGTGGTCAGGTCGCTCGTCGAAGAAAGGTCAAGACCCGCGTAACAGGCTTTGCCCTCCAGATCGCAGGGATTGACCGCGCCGCCGCATTCGTCCCACTTGTCCATGGGCATCCAGCGCACGGACTGTTTCACCCATTGGTTTAATCGCAGTTGCCGGAACATGTTTTCGTCGGCGGGCGTCTCCAGCGCCTTGCGGTAGGCGTCGCGCACCTTGTCGATGGTGATGGTGTGCCCCAGCGATGGGTTGGCCTTGTACCAGTTGGCCTCGCTCGTCCAGTCGGCGTCGTCAGGAAGGCCGAAGATGACTGGATAGAATCGCGGATCATGCTTGCGCCCTTCGAGGATGTCCAGCGCCTTCTGATGCACTTCCCAGCAGATGGAGTTGCGGTCTGTACCCGCCGTCGTGAGCAGAAACCACAGCGGCTGCTTTCGGGCATCGCCGCTGCCCTGCGTCATGACGTCGTAGAGTGCGCGCGTGGGCTGGGTGTGCAGCTCGTCGAAGATACAGGCGGACACATTCAGGCCGTGTTTGGTCGCCACCTCGCTGGAGAGCACCTGATAGATGCTGCCCGTGGGCTGGTAGACCATGCGCTTCATGGAGGGGATGATTTTGATGCGCTTCATGAGCGCCGGGGACTGTTTCACCATGTCCACGGCCACGTCGAACACGATGGCCGCCTGTTGCCGGTCGGAGGCGCAGGAGTAGACCTCCGCCTTCCATTCGTCGTCGTTGACCAGCATATTGAGCGCGATGGCTGCGCCCAGCTCGCTGTTGTGCGTCGGGATCATCGACGGCCCGGCGAGATATTGATGCGAAGGGCTGTCCACCTGTATGCAGCGCATCTTTACCCTGTAAGGGAGCGGCTGGATGTCCTGCAGGTAGTGAAAACAGGAGCGCGTCTTCTTTGTGCGCTCCCGTTTCCGGTCATATTTTCTTTTCAAACGCGACGTGGGTTGGTCGGCGAAGGTCGTAAAGCGGATCGTGTACAGCGTCTCGCCGGTCGGCTTTCCATATCGCAGGGACGGCCCCACGGTCATGGCATTCTTGATGCCGAGGCTCCACAGCAGTTCGCGCACGGACTCGGCCAGTTGGCGGATGGTGCTGACGTATACGCTCTGCGACTTCTCCTTGCCGATACAGCCGTCCGAATCCATGAGCCCCTGTAGAAGCGCCCAACGCTGCCCTTCCGAGGCTCGCAGGTATTCCGCAGGGATGACCTTGTCCCGGAAGCTGTCGAGCAGTATTGGCTTGAGCGCCGGGATGCGCAGCCTGTGCGAACCCGGCTGCACGACCTCGCTTTTGATCTCATAGGGAATCTGTGCCCGGACGGCCTCCACATCGGAATCCCGGACGGTGATCTCATAATCTGTCGAGTTTCCGTTGCCCAGCCAGTAGCCCATCAGGTAGGGGGCAATGGGCAGTTCTCGCTCCGGCAGTTGCAACGCACGCGCCACGGGAATCCGAATTACCGAACGCCTTCCGGCGTCTCCCGGATGGCGCTTGCGATATGCTGCCGTCCTGCGGTAGATCTCGCCGGAAGTAAGCAGCTTTTCACGCCTGCCATTGTTCGTGACTTCGACGCGCCACAGGTGCCGCTCTCCGGCTTCAATACTACTCCCATCCCGGAAAGTGAGACGGTAGCAGGTTTCGTCGTCGAAAATCTCGCTGAGCGCAACGACGTTACAGGGCCGCCCGGCTTCGTCAAATACCTGATCGCCCACCTGTATATCGCCCATTTGCTTCCAGCCTCGGGGCGTAGGTAGCAAAGTAGACAGGGCGAGGGCTTTTCCTTGCTTTTTGGGGATTTCGATGTATGCCGTGGTATACTGGCGCATGGTGGGGTCATCCTCACGCACGGTGCCGAACACATCCCGGATGATCTTGTCCTGCCAGGGCAGCAGCCTGAAGGGCTTGCCATGAAACTCACCCTTGGTGTGCTTGAGGCACTGGATGAAGTCGATGACCCGGCGAGCTTTCTTTTCGTCAATCATCCTGCCAGCCCCCTTTGAGCAGCTTTTCCATGGGATCGTCCGCTTCGGTTCCGTCTCCGCCCCCGCCAGCGGCGATGATGCGTGCGCGAGTGGCGGGCGTCAGGCCGAAGTCCGAACAGAATGACTGCATGATCTTGAGGTTCTGCTGGGCGATGCTGACCTGCGGCACCTGCTGCACATAGCCGGAGGGCGTGCGAAAGATGCTGCCATGCTGGGTGATGAATTCCTCGGCTTCCCTCCACCGGGCATACGCCTGACAGTAGCCCGCGAAAGCGGTGAGATCGGCCATGGTCAGCACGCCCATCGCCTCCAGCGAGGATGCGAGGCGCTTCCATTCCTTTTTGGCCTCGGGCAGAAGCCACGACGGGCACTTCAATTCTCCCTTCGGCGGGATGGGCTCGTGGTCGTTGAGCGGACGTTTGCCCGGATTGCCCTCCAGCACCTTCAGCGCCGTGGGCTTGGGCTTCCTGCCTCTGGCCGCCATGGGTACGCACCTCCCTTCTGTGTTTTTCTGCGCATTACTTGCCTGTCAGGTCAAGTTGGCTGTGCTTGATGACCTCTCCATTCCGCTCCACGCACACTTCTTCATCGCTGCCAACCAGTTCAATGTACCGCTGCACGATGACGCTGGCATACTTGGGGTCGAGTTCCATCGTCCGGCAGATGCGGTCGGTCTGTTCGCAGGCGATGAGCGTGGAGCCGCTGCCGCCGAACAGATCCATCACCACGCCGTTGGGCGCGGAGCTGTTCTTGATGGGATACGCCAGCAGCGGGATGGGTTTCATGGTCGGATGCTCCTTGGAGTGCTTGGGCTTATCAAAGTTCCAAATCGTTGTCTGCTTGCGGTCGGCAAACCACTTGTGCTTGCCGTTGGGCAGCCATCCAAACAGCACCGGCTCATGCTGCCACTGGTAGGGCGAGCGCCCCAGCACGAGGCTGTTTTTCACCCAGATGCACACGCCGCTGATGTGGAAACCTGCCTCCTTGAACGCGCGGCGGAAATTCAGTCCCTCGGTATCCGCGTGGAAGATGTAAGCGCTGCCGCCCTCGGCCAGATGCGCGGCCATGTTGCGGAAGGCCGCCAGCAGGAATTCATAGAACTTGCCGTCCGCCATGCTGTCGTTCTGAATGGACTTTCCGTCTGCGCTCTGGTAGGCGACGTTATAGGGCGGATCGGTGACAATAAGGTTGGCCCTGAGGCCGGCCATGAGCAGATTGACATCGTCCGTGTTGGTGGCATCTCCGCAGACCATGCGGTGGCGGCCCAGCGTCCAGACGTCACCCGGCTCCACGAAAGGCATGATCTCCTCCGGGTCGATGTCGCAGTCATCGTCGGACACATCCTTGTCGTGTACCTTGGAGAATAAGTCGTCCACTTCGGCGGCGTCAAAGCCGGTCGCGCCGAGGTCATACCCCGAGGATTGCAGGTCAGCCAGCAGGTCGGCCAGCGCCACCGGCTCCCATTCACCGACGGCTTTGTTGAGCGCGATATTGAGTGCCTTTTCATCCTGCGGGTCCTCGATATGCACGACCACGCAGTCGATCTCCGTCGCGCCCTCGCTGACCAGCACCTTGTAGCGCTGGTGCCCGCCGACGATATTTCCAGTGACCTCGTTCCAGATCACTGGATCGACATAGCCGAAGTCGTGCAGGCTGCGCCGGATCTTTTCATAGGCAGGCTCGCCGGGCTTGAGGTCTTTGCGGGGATTGTATTTTGCAGGCTTGAGCCGTTCGGCGGCAATGCGCTGCAGATTCATCTGAGTGTTCATTTTGACCTCCGTGCGTTATCAGGAAAATATCTTGCTATTGCAGGGGAAATAGAGTAAATATGAAGCATACCGGCGCAAAGAACCGCCGGTATACGGATAATTGCTGGCAATGCGTGCCTACACGGGCGCGCTTTTTGTGTTTTTGGGGCGGATACCCCCGGTCGGCAATTTTGCGAAAATTCGCGCGAGAGGGCGCGGCGGTCTCCAGCTGCGGGGTGAAAGAATCCGACCACCCCCTCCCCCGGGGCGGCGGGCCGGGGCGCGGGGGCCGCCGGGGCGCGGGGGGGTGCCGGGGCGCGCGGGGGCCGCCGGGGCGCGCGGAGGGGCCGCCGGGGGTGCGGGGGGCTGCCGGGGCGCGGGGCCGCCGGGGCGCGGGGGCCGCCGGGGGGCGCGCGGAGGGGCCGCCGGGGCACACGGGGCTGCCGGGGCACACGGGGCCGCCGGGGCGCGGGGCCGCCGGGGCACATGGGGCCGCCGGGGCGCGGGCTGCCGGGGCACACGGGGCCGCCGGGCGCGCGGGGCCGCCGACGAAAACGCGCTACTACTTATGCGCGTAGGGCCTTTGGCCCGACCCCGGCCTATCAAAAACAACGCTGAAACTACCGCGTTTCTTATCTTGCTATTTGGGCCGCGCAGAGTGATGTATGTGTCGCGGGCCGGAAAACGGGCCGCCGCGGGGGAAGACCCCGCGGGAATGAAGCGCGAAAGGAGCACACCCCCGTGAAAACACAGACTTTTGGCATTGAGCTGGAAACTACCGGTCTCGGCCGCGCGCGCACAGCCCAGGTCCTCGCCGAGCACTTCGGCACAGCCGCCCGCCACGTCGGCCTCCACCTCGACAACTGGACGGTGCCCATGCCCGACGGGCGGCACTGGACCGTCGAAAGCGACGCCTCGGTCACCGACCCCGACGCCGAGGTCGTCAGCCCGGTGTGCCGCTGGGAAGACATCCCCATGGTCCAGGAAGTGGTCCGCGCCCTGCGCAGGGCCGGGGCCATGACCGACGAAAGCTGCGGCATCCACATCCATGTAGGGTTGGGCGAACACACGCCGCAAAGCCTGCGCAGGCTGGTCAACATCGTCAACGCCAAGGAATACCTGCTGACCATGGCTCTGGGCATTTCGCCGGAACGGCGCGAGCAGTGGTGCCAACCCGTCGAGCCGCGCTTCCTCGCGCAGCTCAACCAGCGCAAGCCCTCCAGCATGGAGGCTCTGGCACGGCTCTGGTACACCGCCAACGGCGGCAGCGAAAGCACAGACTGGCGGCAGCGCGCCTCAAGGCACTACGACCGAAGCCGCTACCACCTGCTCAACCTTCACGCGGCCTTTTCCACCGAGCGCCCCGCGCACACTATCGAATTTCGCGCCTTCAACGGCACACTGCACGCGGGCGAGGTGAAAAGCTACATCCAGCTTTGCCTGGCCATCAGCGCGCAGGCCTTGCACACCAAGGCGGCCAGCCCCGCGCGTCCCATCACAGACAACCCGAAATACACCTTCCGCTGCTGGCTCTTGCGCCTGGGCTTCATCGGCGACGAATTTGAAACCGCCCGCACACACCTGCTCAAGCGACTACCCGGCAACGCCGCCTGGCGGCAGGCATCCTGACACAGCCCGCCTGACGATGGCCCGGCGGCCCCGGGCCGAAACGTTCCCAAATCGGGAGCGTCGCGGGAAGCCGCACAGCATCTTTCAAATCAAGAGGAGGTACAGACCATGAAGAACACCGAAGCCGTCCGCACAGCGTTTTCGCAGATGCAGCGCCAAGCCGAAAATCTCGGCGCGGGCTACAAAATCGAGCCGCGCGTATCCCCCGACGGGGGACACATCACCCTCATCATCCACAGGCCGAAGGACAGCGCGAAGGCGGTGTACCCGGACGTCATGTTCCACGACGACTGGTATGGTAAGGAGATCGTCCGCTTCTCCATCCATCCAACGGGCTACGGGGAAGAGCCCCTGAATCGGGCAAGTCAAATGGCACACGGGCTGCTCGCCGCCTGCGAGCTTGTAAATCGACTGTACGCCATTGCCGAGGACGCCGGGCTGGAAACCATCCGCTGACGCACGAACCGCCCCGCCTGACGATGGCCCAGCGGCTCTGGGTCGAAACGTTCCCCAATCGGGGACGTCGCGGGAAGCCGCACAAGATCTTTCAAATCAAGAGGAGGTACAACCATGTATGACTACGAGGACAGCTACGAAGAAACCGGCATCGACGAGAGCGTGGTGCAGGACGCCCTTTTCGGGATGCTCTGCGGGGATTGGGCGGTCGAGGACACCGCTTTGGAATCCTGCCGGGTCAGCACCTTCCGCGACGCGGGCGTGATGAGCAACGACGCCGGCCTGGTGCTCCGCCTGCCCGACGGCTCCGAGTTCCAGATCACCATCCTGCAGAGCCGGTGACACACCCGCCTGACGATGGCCTCCGGCACAGGCCGAAACGCTTCCCTGCGGGGGGGAGCGTCGCGGGAAGCCGCATGGTTTCTGAATACAGCAAGGAGGTTACACGCCGTGAAAAAAGTACGCTTTGAAATCAAACTGAGCACCTACCGGGACGGGCGCACACTCGCTCGAATCTACGATGATTACTGGGACAGTATGGATGTCGCATTATTCGACCCTGCTCACCCCGAACAGGTCGACCTGAAGGCATTCAAGGAGCTGGCCGCACAGCTTGCAAATCGCAAGCCCGGCTGGTACGCCATTGAGGTCGAGGACTATCCCTTCGGCAAAGCCGCACGCCTTTTCCGCATTCCCGGCCGGCATCTGCGATATGCCCGAGCCAACGGGCACAGCTTTTGAATCAACGCCCGCCGGGTGGATATGAACAAGACCGTCCGCAGAAACCCTGGTGCATCGGTCGGGTTGCTATTTCGCCCCGAAAGAGTGATGAATAGCATACGCGAAAGCGCTTTGAAATGGAGAAGGGAAGAATGCGACATGAAGCACATGAACATCGAAACCCTCATGGACATCCTCGACTGGTTCGACGACGGGCTGTACGACTACCTTGATCACATTCTTTTGACCAAACCCGACGGCGAAGTGCGCATCCGCCGGGCCATGCCTGAGCTGCGCAAATACGCGCGCTCGCTGGTCGCCGCCTACCGGGGCACGGATCGCGCCTATCCCGAAGGGCTTCCAAATCTGCCTGCCTGAGCGCACCTGACCGGACACGCCCGCCTGACGATGGCCCTTGGCACAGGCCGAAACGCTCTCAAATCGGGAGCGTCGCGGGAGCCGCACAGCTTCCAAATACACCAGAGCATACAGCGAGGAGGCAATTTTACATGTGCATCATCTGCGTTTCCAGATCCGGCGTCCGCCAGCCCGGCGAGGCGACCATCCGCGCCATGTTCCTGAACAACCCCCACGGCGCGGGGTACATGTTCGCGCGCGACGGCTGGGTCACGATCCACAAGGGCTTCATGGATCTGGACGATTACCTGCGGGCCATCCGCGAAGAACACTTCACTGTCAGCGACAATGTGGTCTACCACTTCCGCATCAGCACACAGGCGGGCGTAAGCCCTGAAATGACGCATCCGTTTCCGCTCTCAAATCGGCCCGCCCGCCTGCGCAAACTCGACCTGCGCTGCCGCGTCGGCGTCGCGCACAACGGCGTCATCCCCCTGACCAGTGACCCAAGCAACGAGCGCTACAGCGACACCGCCATCTTTATCACCGACTACCTCTCCCACATCATCCGCAGGCGTGCCGACCTGCGCGACCAGCGCGTGCTGGACAGCATCTTCCAAATCGCGCAGTCCAGGTTCGCCATCATGGACGGCGGCGGATACATCGCCACGGTCGGGAAGTTCATCGACGAGCGCGGGCTGCTATTCAGCAACGCCAGCTACCTGCCTTGGCGGATGCGGTGAGCGACAGACGCTGCGAAATCAAACTGAGCATAGAAAGGGGATCTCATCATGCATACCATCGTCATCAAGGTCTGGAGAGGGATCGTCTCCGAGGTCTACAGCGACGACCCCAATACGGAGATCGTCATCCTCGACGAGGATCGCACCGATGCGGAAGACATCCCGCAGATCGAGTTGCCCGCGCATCAGGTCTACTGACGCGGCCGCAGCGCAAAGCCGCAGTTCGCAAATCGAGGATCGCCGCCTGCGGGCGGCTTTTCTCGTTGCGCAATGTCGCCGCACGTGGCCGCGTGTCGGGCTTTTGGATCAGGCGCGGCTTCCCGGTTGGGCTTCGCGCCCCGGCGGCACGTGGCGGCAGCGTGGGCGCGACAGGGCAAGAGAAAAAGCACCGGGCGCTTTGCCCGATGCTTTGGGATCGACGGCGGCCTATTTGTCGATGACGTTCGCCGCCATCTGGATGTTCCCGGCCTCGTCGGTTTTGAGGCGGACCACCACCGTGCCGTCGCCGGCGCGGTAGTTCGCCTGAAAGGGCTGCGGCCACAGTTCGGTGAGGCCGGGGCAGCTTTCAAATGCCTCTAGGCGGTACCACTCGGCGTTGTCCGGGTCGTCGCGGCAGAGCTTGTAAATGCGCGTCAGTTCAGCCATCTGTCTGCCCACGATCTCAGGCAGCGCTTCGCCGGCGGAACGCGCCTGGAGGTCGCAGGGCGGGCATTTGGGACGGAAGGCCGCCCAGCCGGAGAGCGGCGACGGTTGTTTCATGTAGGCCAGCATCGCCTCGGTGGAGCCGCAGGCGTCGCAAATATAGATGTCCGCCGCGCGGCTCAGGGCGTTGGTATGCACAGGCGTTTTCATGACGTCCATCCCGCAGCGGGGGCACGCCATGTACTCGCCCGCCTGCTGCCGCGCTTTCAAATCGTCCAGTATCCTCTGGCTGCGCCCTGTCATTCGGATGCCTCCCTGCTCTCGATTTCGTCTTTCGTCCGGGCTGCCTCGCGCAGTTCCCGGCGTTTTGCCGCGCATTTTTCGCAGTGCGCCCGCATGTCCGCGGCGCTTTTGAATGCGGCGTAGCCGTTGAGGTGGGCCGTCAGCGTATGCCTCAGTTCCTTGTGTGCAGCCCCGGCAAAGCCCATGCGCACCAGCCAGCTGTTGGCGCGGTACTTTTCGCTCTCCGGGTCAACGTGCGGCGTGATGGACACGCGCTTTGCCGCCTTCGCGCTTCGCAGGACGCCGTCCAGCAGCTCGCAGTAAGCGGTCCAGCGCGCGGCTTCCTCCGGGAGGCAGGGCGTGCTGAAGATGAATTTCCCATCCTCGAAGGCGACGCCGCGGACAGCGCCGGCCTCGATCCCATCCCGCACGCGCGCTTCAAAATCGGCGACGCTCGCAGGCGGATCGTCGGTCATGGCTGTTACGAAGGTTTCCTCGATGCAGAGCGTCTCGCCCTGCATCATGCGGTTGAGCAGGCATTGCCGGCCATAGAGCGTTCGCAAAAGACTGATCCGCTCCGTCACCGTCCAATCCCGCAGCGGCGAGACGATGTCCATGCGCTCGGGACTTGCGTCGGGGCCATCGGCTTCTAAATCATTTTCCGCCCGCGCGGCCTGTTCATCGACGGGTCCCGCTTCCAGCCAGCCCTGCTCGATGAGCATCGGCTTCACGCTTTCCAGCAGCGCGTCGTTGCCGGACACAATGCCGCCGTCGCGCTCGACGGTGATCTCGCCGATGGTGTAGGCGAAGCCCGGCGCGCCTTCGTAGCGCGCGGGTATGCCCAGACGTTCGGAAATGCGCCCGACGATCTCGCGCCGGGACTCTCTCGGGGTCTGTATCCTCATGGGACTGCCTCCTCTGCCTATGAGCTATACTATACATCGCTCATATGAGGCCGAATGTCAAGATAACGGTCGGATAACTGTACGCCCGTCCGTCCCTGCCTTGTGGAAGCGGTCTGAAATATAGCAGGCGTGCGAGCAATACCGGCGATGGCCGTTTCCATACGCCTGAAATGTCTTTCCGCAGCAGGCGCAGGTTCTGGAATAGGTCGCCGCATCGCCGCGATGAAGCGCCTCGGGGTGTTTCGCCCACCACGCGCGGCGGCAGGCGTCGCTGCAGAATCTTCTGCGCCGGCCTCGCGGGGGCTGGGCGATGGGCTTGCCGCAGGCGCGCGTCATTGCTTGCAGCCCTCTGTTCTCCATCCAGCCCGTGCCGCTTGCAGAAGTAGCGCACGGTATCGCGTTCCAAGCCCACAGCGGCGGCGATGGCCCGGTAGCCCGCGCCCCTGGCGCGCGCTTCACGGATCGTCCGTTCCTGCGCCGGGGTGAGCCTTACGCCTCCCACGGCAGGCCCGCCTTCCCGAAGTGCCCGTAGGCGGAGACGCGGTTGTAATCCACATCCTTCAGGCCAAGGCCTTCAATGATCCCGCTGGGCGTGAGGTCATAGCGGCTGTTGATGTGCCGGAGAATCACATGCGGCGGTTCGCGGTTGGTGCCGAAAAACTGCGCGGAAACAGAAATGGGCGCGGCTATCCCAATGGCGTAGGCCAGCTGCACTTCACAGCGCAGCGCCAGCCGTTCCCGCACGATATCGCAGGCGACCTTCCGCGCCATGTACGCGGCGGAGCGGTCCACCTTGGTGGGGTCCTTGCCGGAGAGCGCCCCGCCCCCGCTGCGGCACACGCCGCCATAGGTATCGGCGACGATCTTCCTGCCGGTCACGCCGGTGTCGGCGTAGCTGCCGCCGCGCACAAAGCGGCCCGTGGGGTTGACCAGCGCACGGAAATCATGGTTCAGGCTGTAAGCGTCCGCCACATCGTCCATGACGGAGCGCACGAGTTCGTAGATCTCCCGCTGCCCGGCATAGGCGTGATGCTGGGTGCTGATGAGAAAGGTGTGGATGCGCCTGCCGCAGTAGTCGAAGGTGACCTGGCTCTTGGCGTCAGGAAGCAGCAGCGGCGAATGGCGGTCGCGCAGCAGCTCCAGCGCACGGGTGGCCACAGCGAAGGGCAGCGGCAGCATCTCCGGCGTCTCGTTGGTCGCGTAGCCAAACATCAGCCCCTGGTCGCCAGCACCGCCGCGGTCCACGCCCATGGCGATGTCACGGCTCTGGCAGGTGACCAGCGAGTTGACGACATAGGCTTCGGGATCGGAGTCGCCAACGCGCCTCAGTACTTCGCGGCACAGGATCTCATAATCGGGCGCATGTGTGGAAGTGATCTCGCCGGCGATGAAGATCATGCAGTCCTTGATCATACACTCCACGGCGACGCGGCTGTCGCGGTCGTGGCGGAGGCAGTCGGTGACGATGGCGTCGGCGATCTGGTCACAGATCTTGTCCGGGTGCCCGGCTGAGACCTGTTCGCTGGTGAATAGCATTCGCTCACTCCTCTCGGGCATAACAAAAGAGCGGGGATCGCTCCTCGCTCTGTCTTTCTTTGGCGATTGTAATTATAGCATAAGCTGTGGACAAAAACAATTCGGACTTGGTTCGGATGTAGTTCGGGTTCAGCTCAACATGAAAGTGGTTTCCGCCGCCTGGTGGTCGGCATACAACCGTTCGAGTGCCTGAAGCCCCTTCCGGCGATAGGAGCTGAGCGTTGCCCGGCCAATATGGTGTTTGGCTTGAAGCGCGTCCCACGTCATCTGCTCGATAAACAGGTCATGGATCACGACCGAGTATCTTTCCGGCAAAGCACGGATCGCTGACTCGAGGAACACGATCTCATCGTTCAAAAGCTGCCACTGCTTCTCCAGCCATTCGTACCACTCGCGGTTGAACCGCGCCTGCCGGTCGCGGTATTCCAGCGCGATCTGCGCGGTCTTGTCCGACAGACGGCTGCTCTTGACGCGCTCGCCGTCGACCTTGGGCGTCATCATGCTGTCGATCACATCCTCTGCCGACAGGCCCTTGAAATGCGCCAGCTGGTAGGCGAGGCAGTCCCGCTTTTGGATCATCTCCGGGTACGCCTTCAGGAGTTTTTCCACGCGCCCGCTCATCTTGCACCTCCGATCTGCGCCCTGACCGCGCGGATCAGCGCGGCCTGCCCCATGTCCTTGCGCTCCAGCGCCCGCATCACGTCCTCGTCGTGCGTGCCCTTGGCGATGATGTGGCGGATGACCACCGTCCGGCTTCTCTGCCCCTGCCGCCACAGCCGCGCGTTCGTCTGCTGATACAGTTCCAGGGACCACGTCGGCGTAAACCAGATGAGCGTCGAGCCGCCCTCCTGCAGGTTGAGACCATGACCCGCCGAGGCCGGGTGGATCAGTCCCACGGCGATCTTCCCCGCGTTCCAGTCGGCAATGTCCCGCGCCGTGGCGATGGGGCGGGCGTCGAAGCGCTCGCGGATGCGCTCGAGGTCGTGCCTGTACCAGTAGGCCACCAGCAGCGGCTTGCCGGTGGCCGCTTCGATCAGGTCTTCCAGCGCGTCGAGCTTGCGCCCGTGGAAGCGAAGCACCTGTTTGTCCTCCCCATACACCGCGCCGCCCGCCAGCTGCAGCAGCTTCCCCGCCAGCGCCGCGGCGTTGGCCGCGTCCACCTCGCCGCTGTCCAGCTTCAGCACCAGCTCCCGCTTCAGCGTGTCGTACAGCTTTTGCTCCTTTGCGCTCAGACACACCTCCACGCGGCTGCTGACCAGTTCCGGCATCCGCAGGTGGTCGGCGGCCTTCATGGACACGCAGATGTCGCCGATGCGCCGGTAGATCTCCGCCTCCGCGCCGGGGCGGGGCTTGTAGGTAAACACCTGTTGGGCGCTGCGCTTGTCGGGAAGGAAATACTGCTCGCGGAAGTGGGTGACGAAGCGCCCGAGGCGCTTGCCCATATCGAGCAGATAGATCTGCGGCCACAGGTCGATGAGCGTGTTCGGCGCGGGCGTTCCCGTAAGGCCGATGACCCGCCTGCACAGGGGCCGCACCTTCTTCAGCGCCCGGAACCTCTGCGCCTTGCTGCTTTTGAACGAAGACAGTTCGTCGATCACCAGCGCGTCGAAGTCCCAGCGATGATTCTCCACCAGCCACGCCACGTTCTCCCGGTTGATGATGTACAGCATCGCCTTTTTGCCCAGAGCCGCCCGCCGCTGTTTCTCAGTGCCCAACACCAGCGAACAGGTCAGCCCCTTGAGATGATCCCACTTGGCGATCTCGGCGGGCCAGGTATCCTCCGCCACGCGCTTGGGCGCAATGACCAGCACACGTGCGATATCGAAGCTGTCCAGCAGCAACTCCCACAGCGCCGTCAGCGTGATGACGCTCTTGCTCAACCTAAGCCCATATCCAGGATCAGGCCGCAGTAGGGGTGCTCCAGGACGAACCTCGTAGCGTATTCCTGATAGTCATGGGGTATGAACTTCATTTGGCATCACCTCCGTTCCCGCTGCGTATTTCATCCAGCACACCTCCGATCTGCTCCACGCCGTCTACGACGAACACCCTGAACCCCAGCCGCTCGAGCTGCTCCCTGCGCCGGCGCTGCAAGGGACGCAGAGTCTTCCCAGGCGCTTTCAGCTCCACAAAGGCCATGCGGCCCCGGGGCAGGAGCGTCAGCCGGTCAGGCGCGCCGTCCCAGCCGGGGGAGATAAATTTCAGGCAGAGGCCGCCCTGTGTTTTTACCGCTGATGCCAGCCTCCGCTCGATCCGTGATTCCCGCATTTGTACACCTCCTCGATCTCTCAGACTGTCCGCGGTCAAGTCATGGAGTGAAGCCAAGTTGGTAAGGGGGGTTTTACCCCTTACCTACTTTGCTCACTCCTTGACAGCCTCTGCCACCACACACACATATTTCTATATAATGCCTTTGTGTGTGTATGCACGTCCTCAAAGGGCGCCTTCCCTTTGTGTGTGTGATGACAGTCTTTCAACGATAAAGGGGAAATCATCCATTATGTATGTGTACCTTTCTGCGTATTTGGGGAAATGGTATCGCTCAGAAGCGCGCGTTCCTGCACCACGCCGTTGGCCACGACATAGTCCTGAGAAAACTCCCGCACATACCTGCGCATGGTCTCGTAGGACACCTCGGCAAGCTCCGCCAGTTTCCGCACCGTTACTGGTTCCTCCTTCGGCGCGGCCCTGAAAGCGTCGTCGAGCCGCTGGCGGCGGATCTCCGGCGTCGTGCGCCTCGAACTCAGCGCCAGGTTGGACAGCGGGCTGCCATCGGCCATGTACCCGCTCAGTTCGCCCTTCGTGTCCAGCGTGTGCAGCGGGTAGTCGAAGAAAAAGCTGATGGGGCGGATGGGCGGGAATTCCCGCAGCGACGCCTCCATACGCCACGCCGTGCGCGGGGGATCGAAGTCCTCCTCGATGATCACCGTCTCGCCGCCGTCCCCGTCCACCTCCGTCTGCCGGACCAATGGCCGCTTCAGCTCGATGATGTCGAGGATCGCGTCCGGGTCGCGCGAGAACACCCCGCTGCCCGAGGCGCGGTCCATGGCCTTCTTCCACCCCTGCGTGCCCTTCGAGTGATGATGGCAGTAGATCGCCGACGCGCCCATCTCCGTGCAGATCTTGTCAAAGAGGTTGCAGAACGCGCCCATGTCGCTGGCATTGTTCTCATCGCCCGTGATCACCTTATAGATCGGGTCGATGATCACCGCCGAGAACGCCTCGCCTTTCATCCGCCGGATGAGCAGCGGCGCGAGCCTGTCCAGCGGCAGCGCGTGCCCGCGCAGGTTCCAGATGACGATGTTTTCGTCGTGCCGGCCTTCAATGCCCATCGCCCTGTAGATGGCGAGGAAACGCCCGATGCAGCTCGCCGGGTCGATCTCGAGGTTCATGTACAGTACCTTCCCCTGCCGGCAGGGGAAACCCAGCCACGGCCTGCCCTCGGCGATGGAGATCGCCAGTTCGATGAGCAGGAAACTCTTGGCCGCCTTGCTCGGCCCGGCGATCAGCGCCTTGTGCCCGCGCCGCAGCACGCCGGCGATCAGTTCCGGCGGCTTTTCGGGCGGCTCATTTACGTCGCTCAGCGTGACCGGCTCCGGCAAAAGCGCCAGTTCCTCGGCGTACTCCAGCCACTCGCCCCACGAGCGTCTGCCGATGTTCGTCGCCAGCAGTGTCTGCATTGTGCCGCCCCGCACCGCGCCCGGCATCCGGCTCAGCCGCGAGGGGTTCTTGTTGGCGTTGTCCACCGGGAAGCCACGCGCCTCCAGGAAGCGGAACAGGTAGTTGACGCGCTTCCGGTACTCCTGTTCGCCGGGCGCGTCGATGTGCACCACGGCATGGACGCTCTTACCTGCGGAGTCCACGAGGCAGGCGATGGGCAGTTCGTATTTGCGGTAAAAGCGCTCCTGTTCCTCCCTGGGCAGCGTGTCGGACTCGATGAGCACATAGCGGAAGGCGACGACGTTTTTGTCCGCCTGCCCCTTGCCGTCCAGGGGGTTCATCCGTATCCACGCGCCGCACTCCGGGCGGTAGGGACCGATGACCTCCTCGATGCTGCCGCACTGTTCCAGGCGTTCGATGAAATCCGCCGCCTTCAGGGAGAGGTTGGTGTTGACGGGCTTGTACCGGCCGTGGCTGTCCGCCTTCACCTGTGTGGCAAAGCCCACGGTCTCATCCGGCTGATAGAGCGTTTCGATATAGCGGGCGAGCATCCCGGCGGGCGTGGCATCCGTATCATCCGCAAAATCCGCGGCGGCAGAAAACCAGCCGTGCCTGCGGGCCAAAGCGAGTATGCTGCGCACGGTGACAGGACGGGGCGCGCCCCGGAAGCCAGCCCAGCGGCGTTCGCAGTCGCCGGGGACGTAGCGGGGGTCGTCCCGCGACCATTCGTCCCACACAGCGCATTCATAGCCTGCGTCTTTGAGCGCCATGCCTGTTTCCAGCCACTCGGCATAGCTGCAATCCTTTGCCGGGATGCAGGCGAGAGCCGACAACACTTCATCCATGGCGGATTTCCTCCATTTCCTCGGTAAAGTAGCGGATGGGCATCCCGCGCGTCTCGGCCTTGTAGATCTCCGCCGCCATGCCGCTGCTGATGCGCCGGCCGAACACCCACACTTCGGAACACTTCGTGAGCAGCACCGTGGCCATGTAGAGGCCGAGGTCGCGCTGCTTTGCGTCATTATCGTCCATGAATTGGGGGAAGAAAAGGTGTGAGGCGATGGGGATGCAGTCCTTCTGCACCGCGAAGCGGCAGTAGCGCCGGGCGTTCAGGACATTGGCCTTGACGTCGCCCGCGTAGGGCGAGCAGATGTAGACGATGGGGCGGTAGCGGGCGAGCCGGTCGCGGCGCTGTTTTTCCTTCTCTGCTTCCTTCGCCGGGTCAGGGATGTTCTGAAACGCCAGATACGGCGTAGGGTCGTGATAACCCTCGTGGTTGAATCTGCTGATCTTCATGGTTTTTCTCCTCAGTCCTTTTGATAGAATCGGCATTCATAGCCGTCCGCGCGCAGGGGAAGCCCGTCCGCCCACGCCGGGGCTTCGGCCATGAGCGCGCACACTTCGTCAACGCCCGAATGGTCGATGGGCACTTCCAGCACAGCTTCGTCGTGGACGTGCATGACGATCTCGAGGCCGGCGTCGCGCAGGCGCAGCATGGCTTCGGCCAGCAGGTCGCGGGCGGTCGCCTGCACGATGTTCTCCGTGAGCTTACCGCCGAACGTCTCGATGCGCGTCCACTTTTTGCCCTCCCCGACGCCCTCGTAGGTCAGGCCGTCGCCGCCGAAGCGGTTTGTCTGGATGCGGGGCTTGACGTAGCAGAGCTTCCTGCCCGAGGGCAGGGTGATAAACAGCATCCCGGAGCGGCAGTGGAAAGTGAGCCGGCCCAGGCGCACGCGGGCCTTTTCCCTAACGGCGGTCATGGCGGCGTCCTCCACCTGCGCCCAGAGGCGGATGATGTGCGGGTTGGCCTCGCGCCACTGGCGTACCAGCGGCGGCAGTTCCTCTTCCGCGAGCCCCATCTCCAGCGCGCCCATGGCCGTCAGCGCGCCGACCGCGCCGCCGTAGCCGAGGGCGAGTTCGGCGATCTTCCCCTTTTGCCGCAGGTGGCTGTTCTGGCCGTGCTTCTCGACGGGCACATGGAACATCTTCGAAGCGCTGGCACAGTAGATGTCCCCGCCGCCCTCAAACACTTCCAGCCGCCACTGCTCGCCTGCGAGCCAGGCGATGACGCGCGCTTCGATGGCGCTGAAGTCCGCGACGATGAAGCGGCAGCCCGGGCGGGGAACGAAGGCTGTGCGGATCAGTTCCGATAGCACGTTGGGCGTGGACTCGTACAGCGCCTCGATATCCGCATAACGCCCGGCCTTCACCAGTTCGCGGGCGAGGGCCAGATCGGGAATGTGGTTCTGGGGAAGATTTTGTATCTGGACGAGCCTGCCGGCCCAGCGCCCGGTGCGGTTGGCCCCGTAGAATTGCAGCAGCCCGTGGACGCGCCCGTCCGCGCACACCGAGCGGCGGATGGCCTCGTATTTCTTCACGCTCGTTTTCGCCATGAGCAGGCGCAGTTTCAGCACCTCCAGCACATCGCCCTCCGCGTCGGGAAGGAGCGCGCGCACCGCCTTTTTGTCGAGCGTATCGACCTCCGTGCCCTGTCCCTCCAGCCATTCCTTGAGCTGCGCGGGGCTGTTGGGGTTGGCAAGCCCGGTCAGTTCGTAGGCGCGCTTCGTGGTCTTTTCCCGGTACTGCTCGTCGCACTCGATGGCGCGCGCCACCAGCACAGGATCGACCATGATGCCCCGGTCGTTGATCTCCTGATCCAGGCGGTACAGTTCCTGTTCCTTCGCGGGGATGGGATAGCCCTGCACCTTTGCCCGTATCTCCCGCTCGGCCTCCACGTCGCGCACGCAGTATTCCTTGAACCGCTGCCACTTCTCCGGGGCGTGTTCCGGCAGGTTGCGCGTGCGCTGGCCGTTGGCCTTGGTGGGCTTGCAGGGCAACGAGAAGTAGCGCACGAGGTCGCCGCCCTCTTTGAGCTTTTTGCGCTCGATGCCCAGCACTTCGCCCACGCCCTCCAGCGACAGCGGCAGCGCCAGCATCGCCGACTGCACGGCGGTACACTGCCACTGCGCGGCATCCAGACGCTTTCCGAGACAGCGGCCGATACAGGTACGCTCGAACGCCGCGTTGAAGGCCGTCTTGGTGATGGCCGGGTCGGTGAGCGCATCCAATACGCGGGGCGGGAGCCGTTCGCCGCCCTTGAGGTCTACGACCTGTGTTTCCTCATCATCGAAGGCATAGGCGAAGAGGAGGATCTCAAAGCTTGGATGTTCCGCGTAGGCGTATACCCCGCATTTGGGCAGGTCGACTTCGCTGTACGTCTCAATGTCGATGCCGAGGGTGGGCATTGGAGCAGCCTCCTTTCATTGATTTTGTGGCAGGGCGGCAGCGTTTCACCGCCGCCCCTTGGCCGGTCAGGAGAGGAAATCGTCATCG
Source organism: uncultured Bacillota bacterium (assembly GCA_963930055.1). GTDB lineage: Bacteria > Bacillota > Clostridia > Christensenellales > Aristaeellaceae > Pullichristensenella. The sequence continues at coordinate 594,147 of CAWVKS010000008.1, forward strand.
TCGTAAGTCTCAAATTCCTCCGCGGCGTTGGCCTTGCCGCCCAGCGGCTCGCCATCGCGGAGTTTCTGGATGTTGCCCAGCCCCGCCGCGATGCCGCGGTTGCCGTTGGTGTTGAAGCCATAGAACGTCACCGAGATCTGTCCGTAGCAGCCGGAGTACACTTCGCTCTGGTCGAGGATAGGCTGCACCTTCCGGTCTACCACCTGCGGGGCCTGACGGCTGTTGGCGTTGAGAAACCAGCTGTCCGCGTAGGCTTCGTCATCCGGGCGCTCGATGTCGCCGTCGCGCAGGGGCAGCTTCAGGTTCGGGGGGATCTTGCCGCCCCACTTGGAAAGCGATTCCTTCTTGGCATTCTCGACTGCCGCCCGGATCTTCTCCACGGTCCGGGTGTCGCTCTTGGAGATGATGGCCGAGACGCTGTAGCGGGGATCGCCGCCATTGACAGAGTCCGGCTCCCAGCAGTGCAGGTAGGAAAAGCGGCAGGGGATGATGACTTTGTTGGGATTGTTCTTCATAATCAAACCTCCGTAAAATCTTCTTGTGCGGTGTTGCTTCTGACGGCCTCGCGCTTATCCGATTCGGGCACCAGCGTGAGCTTGCCCTTGGGCTTGACTACCAGCGGGCCGATGATCGCCCTGAAGTTGTCCTTGCCCATGAGCCGCTCCATCTCGGTGACGCCGATGAGCGACCGCTTGTAGATGTCTGTATAACCGGCGGCGGTGGCGGCCTGAATGACCTCTTCGTCCGAGGCGTACCTGCGGGCGCTGCGGCCCTCGACCACCTTATAGCCGGGCCACTGCTTTCCGTGGAGGATGGCTTCATCCTGCGCAAAGGCGTACACATCGGCGGCCCACTTGGACAGCTCGTCCGCCTTGGCAATCACCTCGGCGATCTCCTCGTCCGAGAGCAGCGCGGGCTGGGTGAACTCCAGCTTCGCCATTTCGAGGAAGGATTCGGCGCGCGCCCGGCATTGATTGCGGGCCTTGCAGAACCGGCACCAGCTTCCCGCCATGAACTCGCCCGCGCCCATGAGCGCCTGTGCGCCCGCCGGGCGGAGCACCTCGTCGCCCCAGCGCTTCAGGTATTCCGGGGCCACGCTCCATGTGGAGGAGTTGCCGAGGCGCGGCTGGAAGATGGTCATGCGCACGGTTTCGATGTCGTAGAGCGCCTCGGCCATGTTCAACACGCCCAACCCATAGATCATGAGCTGCGGGTTCTCCTCCGCGTGTACCTCCACGCCCTTGCCGAGCTTCAGGTCAATGATGTGCGCTACCTTGTCGGTGATGATGACCATGTCGGCGGTGCCAAAGCAGCTGTCCACATACTCGGAGGCGTCCACCCTCTGCTCTACCAGCAGGACGGGCGACTTGCACTCGCGGCGGGCGTCCTCGATCTCGCCGATGACAAAGGACACATACTCGTCCACGGCCTCCAGCAGCTCGTCCGTGTAGAATTCCGAGGTTGGGCGCTTGGTGCGCTGCTTGAGATACTTGCGGATCAGGTGTTCAGCCAGCGCATGCCCGGCTGTGCCCTCGGCGGCGTAGACGCTTTCGCCATCCTCGAACTGCTCCTCTAAGAGCAGCGAAGGCGGACAGTGGATGCGCCTGTTTGCCGCCGAGGGAGAGAATCTTGCATGTAGGCTTGGCATTACAGTTTCCTTGCCTCCTCCAGAAGCGCGGCGTAGTCCTCCTGCTTCACGCCCGAGAGCTTGCCCGCGTCGTATTTGTACAAAAGCGCCTTGACCTCGGCGGTCTTGCCGTCGCCGCTCTTTTCTGCCAGTACGGCGCGGACTTGGTCGATGGTGATCAGGGGAGAAGTGTGCTTCTCCGGCACTGGTTCTGTGCTCTGGGGTTCAGGTGTGTTTTCCACCATGCTATCCGCCACGCTCTGGATACTGTCCGCGAGGCTTCGCATGTCGCTGACCACATCCAGCAGGAGCTTGATCTTGCTCATACCGCTCGTCCTTTCTTCGGTCGGTGTTGGGAGGAGCCATACTCAGCCAGCATCTGATTGATCACATTGGCCTGATGTGCGTCACAGATGTTGGTCAACTCGGAAAGCACACGCTGCTGCTCGCAGCTCAGAATGTTTCGGTGGGGATGGTACCAGTCCGCCACCTTCACACAGCCGCCGTTTCCGCGCTGGGTTTCAAGGGGATAATCGGCCATGAGTGCGGTGATGTCCGTGCGAATGGTACGAGATGTCACGTTCAATTCGTTTGCAAGACATCCCATCGTTTCTCGCCTGCGCGCGGTCAGAATCCGCATGATTTCTGCTCTGCGCTCATTGAGCATCATGGCCGATCACCTCCCTTCCTTGGCTCTGGGAGGATGATAGCAATCAAATAGGAAGGGTACTTTCCTATTTGAGAAATTTTCTTTCGGAAATTCATACCGATTGCTCCTTTTTCCGGAGCCGAGGCATGAAGCATCAGGGCGAAAATACTGCTCGATTCAAAACAAAAAGGCCGAGCATCAAACACTCGACACAAAGGAAAATCACCGGAAATGAGCGCTTTGAATAAAGCAGTCATTCCGGCGATTTTGGTACTCCTTTGCATCGGCGTCCGTTGCTCGGCCATGGTTGCGGGGGGTGCGTTTTCATCAAGGGAAGCGGATTCTACCGGGAGTGCAACCCGTAAGCTGACTAAAAGCTGTCTCAGCTTATTGAACCGTCATGGCAAGAGAATCGCACCCCTCGCTCGGATTCACTTCCGTTCCCAGGCAACGCTATGCAATTTTCCTGAGCGCGTGCGCCGGAGTTTCACCGGCTTCTTACAAACTTCACAGTACGCGATCAAGTGGGTCAGGTGCCCTCAATGTGGAGGTAAAACAGCTTTCCCCCACATCGAGGGCAGAACATGTACTTTGGCATCTGGACTCCTTTCCGGCTCGGCCAGCGTGCGGATTCACTCCACCAGCTGCGTAAGCCACCCAGCCGTTGGCCGGGCCAGCAGTCGTGCGTTCTGATAAGCCATCTCCAGCGTAAGGCAGGTATGGCCAATGTAGTAGCCGTCCATAATCGACAGCGCCATGGCGAGGTCGGGCCTCTCCATATTCGTCAAATGGATGGGCAGAAGATATTGTACACGGCCCTGGAACATTTGCGGAACCGCGAGGTTCCAGTCGCTCAGCGCCTTTCGGCGAGCCAGCTCCACCGCCGTTTCCAGCAGCAGGGGCAGGTTCCATGCCGTGCGGATGGATTCGGGCAGCCGCGTCACGTTCTCCTCATCATCAAGGATGTGGCCCGCGTTGACACGGATTTCCCATTCTGGGTCGTAGTACGTCATTTCCTGCCGCAGCAGGAACGCTGGCCGCTGTGGCAGCAGCTGAACGCATTTGAACCACGGCGAGTCGTTGGTCGCAAATCCTTTGAAGCACCATTTTCTTAGCGTGTTCAATCTCTTGTTTCGGTCGAAGCACATGTAGATCGCCTTGTAGCTCCGGGTATACAGCCCGGTGTGGAAGCATGAAAAATCGTTGCGAATATAGAAAACACTGTCCGCTTCCTCCAGCTCGACGCAGTTGTACTTGACTGATTGCTTTCTAAAAACCTGATTGATGTATCGTTCAAGGATCGGATTCTGGTCATTCTGTGTTTCGTAGGTTGGTTGTCTAAATCGCCATGGCTCCGGTGCAGCAAGCTGCGACAACTCGTAGAGCTGTTCGTACCATGCCGGGATGTAGGCATAGCTGAAAAGGTCAGTGGGAATCATGGTGTTCACCTTCTTGTGTATAGAATTCCGAAATATCTTTAATAATCTCGCGAGCCATATGACCAATAAAGCAGTCAATCTGATCCGCATAGCGCTTGCCATCCCATGGATTACACCACGTCTTGCAAACCGGACAAGTATGTGCCGATGTTTTGCGCAGGAATAGCAGCATGGATGCGTATACTTCTTCTCCATCTGTTGTCAGGCTGAGTGGTTTTGTCATTCGCAGCTTGTTGAATGCTTGCTGATTCGTCTCATTCGTCGCCACTCCGTCCTTCATTTCTTCTATAAAGCTCTCCAGAATTGAATCGAGAGAAATGTGGTTTTCCGCGCAGTAGTAGATTGCCTTGTCAAAGGCTATTGTACCCGCCTTGGCCACATCAAGATTCGCAAAGACTTTCTCTATTGTTCGCTGTCGCATACCGAGCTGTCTCGCCATTTCGGCCTTGCTCTCGAAGCGATGCTCCAACAAATACTTAAGCACATATGCCGTAAGCCGCCTATCCACTATGCGAGCCTCCCTTCGTCATTATGATAATTTCATTGTATAGAGGAATGTCGAATATTGGAATCCGGAAAATTTTTCGCTTTTTGAGACACAAAAACAGCGCAAGTCCACAAATGACTGGCGCTGGATGTACTATACTGGTATAATTTTGTGCGGGAGAACATGAAACAAAAAGAACCTCCGCGCGTGTATGAGCGGAGGCTTATCGGGAAGTCTTGGTTTTATCCTCGTCCGCTACGGCGGCACACAGGCGCAGCATAAGCCGCTTGGCATCGTCCGAGCATCCTTTTGCGAGGCTCTCAATAGAGTCGATGAAATCAGTGTTCCCTGTAAAACCAGTTTTGGAAACTGTGCTGCCGTCATCGGCAATAGCAGCGCCCTCCACCAGCTTTTCCAGCGGAACATCCAGCACTTGGCTGAGCTGCGAGAGGCGCTGAAGATTGACCGGACGATCTCCGCGTTCCACCTTTCCGAAGTGTGCTGGGGACATTTCGATAGCAGCGGCTACATCTTCCTGTGTCATGTTCTTCCGCTTGCGGGCAGTCCGGATGTGCCTGCCGATAACCTTGTACTCAATACTCATAGCGAACCTCAATTTCGTCAGTATCGTATATCTTCTTATTTTATCGATACCTCGAAGTTTTATGAAGGAACGCCATAAGAAACATCTTCCCTTATAAGCTCTCTTTATGCTATAATGAGGGAAGAAATAATAACCTTATGAGGGGAGATAAGCCTTGACAAAGGCTTAAAGCGTAGATGAAGTATTGTGATGGATCAAGTCGTGGTCTGGCGTCGGTTCAAGATAAAGGTGAGCTGCGAACCGTGCTGGCCGACAGGAATTGGTCATTTACCAAAGAGGAGCTGGATGCCATTATCCGCAATGAGTTTTTTGATGACGCCAACCCTTTGGATATAGAACTGGTGGATCTGGTTGTAACAAGAACGCTTCTGCTAAAAGGAATACAGCCGAATGATGACCTTTTGCAGAAGGAACGGGAAAAGATGATTTCCGATGTGCTGCGAGAACTGCTAAAGTTCAATAAGTAGCAAAAGATAAACCCTTTGCGCAATTATTTCGCAAGCTCGTGCTTGATAAGATTCGCTGAAACGTATATAATTCACGTGAAGCAAACAGCGCAAGGATTCTGAAAAGCCTCTTGATGCACATTGCAAGGCGCAAAGGAGGAAAAACAATGCGGTCTATCTTGATCATAGAGGATGATGAAAATCTGAGCAGAGGCATTGCCTTTTTGTTTGAAAAGGACGGTTTTCAAACCCATGTTGCTCCCGACCTGGCTGCCGGGAGAAGTATTCTCCGTGAACAGAGCTTTGATTTACTGATTCTCGATTTGGGCCTGCCAGACGGAGATGGCATCCATTTCTGCGCAGAATTGCGAGAGCACTCCGATATTCCGATCATTATACTTACGGCGCGAGATATGGAAATTGATGAGGTGTCTGGCTTGACTGCGGGCGCGGATGATTATATTACCAAGCCGTTCTCACTCTCTGTGCTTCGCGCAAGAGTGCAGGCTTGTTTGAGACGTTCTGCCCGACTTGGAGACCACTGTCTCTATTCCGGGCGTTTCTCTTTGGACCTGCGCAGATGTAGACTCTTTGACGAGGAGAAAGAGATTGCCGTGACCGCAACAGAATTCAAACTTCTCTCCCTATTTATCCGTAACGCGGGGCAGGTTCTGTCCAAGGAACAGATATTGGATGCGCTATGGGATGTTGATGGAAATTTTATCGATGCGAATACCGTGCCTGTCAATATCAATCGCATTCGAAACAAGATTGAAAAAGACCCGCGCAACCCAACCGTCATCAAAACCATCCATGGAATCGGATATATGTGGGATCAGGAGGGCACCTTATGTTGATTGGCAGCATTTGTGCGGCGATTGCAATCTGTCTGCTTGGGGGCTTTCTTTGCTTCCGATACGTACGGCAGACTTTTGACGAGGTTGACCATATGCTGGATCAGGCGATTCAAGGTCATTTTGATTTCGCCACGATAGCAGGAGAAACCCGTCAAGGCAAACTTTGCCATAAGGTGAAGCGTCTCATCCAAAAACTGCAAGCGGACGCAGAGGAGAGCGCAGTTGAAAAGAGTAATGTGCAGGGAATCATTTCGGATATCTCTCATCAGATGAAAACGCCACTGGCAAGCATCTGTATGTATACATCTTTGCTCATGGAGGAAAACCTTACGCCCAAGGAAACCCAGGAATTTTTGCTGCGGACAAAAAACAGCGCGAACCGGCTGCAATGGATGATGGATACCCTTTTTAAAATGTCGCGTCTGGAAACAGGCGCGATTGCGCTTTCTCCGGAATATTTCTCTCTGCGGCACACCCTTCTTACCAGCATTAGCGCTGTACAGGGGGGTCTTTCTACGAAGCAAATGCGCATTGCACTGCATGATTTTGAAGATATGGAGCTTAAGCATGATCCGAAATGGACAGCCGAAGCAATTGGCAACGTATTGGAGAATGCCATCAAATACGCGCCTGAGAAAACGTCCATTGATATTGCCGTCCAACCGCTTTCCCTCTATGTCCGCATTGACATCACAGACCACGGTGAGGGAATTCCGTCCGAGGAATGGAATGATGTTTTCAAAAGATTCTATCGTGGGAAGAATGTGAAAGGCAAAGAGGGTGCTGGTCTTGGTTTATATCTGACATCTCTGATTCTATCAAAACAGGGAGGCTATATCATGGTCAATTCCGATCCGGGAGAATCCTGCACGTTCTCAGTGTTCTTACAAAACTGTTAGAACCTTCGTTTGGGTTGTAAGCGGATTGTTAGATGGATGCCCTATACTGTTTGGGAAGAAAGGGGGTCCATAATGGATATGGTTCAAACAATTGGACTCACAAAAACCTATGGGAGCGGCGAAAACATCGTCAGGGCTTTGGATGGCATCAATCTGTCTGTAAGACCGGGTGAATTTGTCGCATTGGTCGGAGCGTCTGGTTCTGGGAAGAGCACACTTCTGCACATGCTTGGCGGTCTGGATCGGCCTACATCCGGTAAGGTGCTGATCGACGGTAAGGAACTATCCGAGTTCTCAGAGGATCAGCTTGTCATCTATCGCCGCCGTAACATCGGCTTCGTCTTTCAGAATTATAACCTGATTCCCATTTTGAATGTGTATGACAACATTACGCTTCCCATCAATTTGGATGGAAACGTCGTAGACAAGAAATTCTTTGGGAAGATCGTTGAAATGCTGGGCATAGAAGACAAACTGAAAAGTTTGCCCAATCAGCTCTCCGGTGGTCAGCAGCAGCGCGTTGCCATCGCGCGGGCACTTGTGACAAAGCCCGCCATCCTTTTAGCAGATGAGCCCACGGGAAATCTGGACAGCAAAACAAGTCAGGACGTGCTCGGGCTGCTCAAGATGACTTCCATACAATTTCATCAGACGATGATCATGATTACGCACAACGAGCAAATTGCTCAGCTTTCGGATCGCGTTGTTCGCATTGCAGACGGCAAAATCGTCGGGAGGAATAGCTATGCGCAATAACAACGGCAGCGTCGTGCGAAAGCTGGTATGGAACAACCTGCGCCAGCACGGTTTACAGTATCGTTTCGTCTTTCTGGCAATCATCATTTCCTCCATGCTGCTGGCATCGGTGTTCAGTATCGGGCTGAGTTATTACAATTCGCTCAATATCCAGCAGTTGCGCTTGATGGGAACCTCGGCACATGCGGGCCTTTCCAATCCAACAGAGGATCAATGTGCCGCGATTGCAAAGCTGGAATATATTCGTGATACGGGGCTTAGTATGTACGTCGCACCGGTAAGCGGTTCACGAATGCTTTCACTTTACTGGTACGACGAGAACGAGTGGAATCAATTCAGGAAACCCGCGCTTACAAATATCGTAGGAGAGTATCCGGAGAACGAGAATGAGATCATGGGATCGTTATATGCCTTGGCACAGCTTGGCGTTTCCCAGCCCTTTATTGGACAGGAGATTTCCATTTCATACTTGAACGATCAGTCAATTCTGGAAAAACAATTTGTCATAAGCGGCTATTATAACAGTGATCTGCATGTTCGCTCCGATGGCCAGGACTTTTTGCTGGTATCGGATGCGTTTGCATCCTCTGTTGGCATCAGCACACGTGAAAATGGCTCGCTGTCTATTCTCTACAAAGATAACCGCAATGTGGATGGCTATACCCAGCGGCTTCTGGTGGATGCGCAGGTGGAGAAAAACCAAACGCTGCGCATGGTCCCCCGATATGATGTGGGCGACGATGCGCACCGCTCAAACATTCTCTCCCTTGGACTTATCATTTTGTTCATCGTCCTGACTGCTTTCCTGCTGATTCATAACATCATGGGTATGACCGTCTCCCAGCAGATTCGCTTCTTCGGGCAACTGAAAACGCTGGGAACAACATCCATACAGATTAAGCGATTTGTGATGGGCAATGCGTTTGCTCTGTGCGCTCTGGGCATTCCTGTCGGACTGCTGCTTGCCATGGCTTTCTCACAGACAATGGTACCCTTTTTCGTATCGAAGCTGGGTGATTTGTCCTATGGCGTGGAGGTTTCATTTCACCCTCTGATCTATCTTGGTGCGGGACTGTTTTCTATGCTGACAGTTGTGCTGGGAGCCTGGAAACCCGCGCGTGTTGCAGCCACCTTTACACCCATCGAAGCTTCGCGTTTTACCACTGGTGCACAAAAGGGGCAACAACATGCGTCTATCGGTCGGGGAGTTTGGAAAATGGCATTGCGCGCGCTCCTGCAGGATAAATCACGCACCGTTCTGGTTGTAGTGAGTCTCTTCCTCAGCATGACGCTGTTTTCCATCGTAATTGGGATGATTGGCAGTTTGGACGCGGATCAATATGCGGCCTCTGCGATGGAAAGTGATTTCATAATCGAATCTGCCACACCTGATCTGGCGCAGAGATTGGCTGCTGATCCGATTTACTCAGAGTTTCAAGCAAACTATGTGGAATACATGGAGCTTGAATCCTCTGCCGCATTTAGCGATTATCTGAAAACTGAGAAATCATCTGCGTTGGTCGCATTGGATACAGCTGACGCTTCCTCCCTTGTGGGGTATCTTGTAGGCATAGATGATCAGGCATTGACAAACATGGGACTTCCGTTGGGGGATTACGTCTATATCAGCACGGATCGACCAGATCTTTTCCAAGATATAAACGTGGTTACACTTTCCGCTATGCGTACCAGCAATGACGGTCTTGAAGTCGTGACGCAGGTTACGCTCCCGGTCGGTGGCTTTGTGCCAACGGCCTATCGTTGGGCATCGGAAAGTATCGCACCAAATATTTATGTTTCGAATGAATTGTTATTGAAGCTCATACCGGATGCTGAGCCTTATTCTGTACAGTTTAACGTTTCCGATGATCAGGAGCGCAGCGTTTATGATACGCTTACAGCTGAAATTGCGGCATCGTCCACCATGCGTCTTTCCTCACGAATCCAAGCCAAGGAACGCCTGCGGCAAATGCAAAGCGTACTCTATATTCTGGGAGGGGGTATTGCCATTCTGCTTGGCTTTGTCGGTCTGCTCAATTTTGTGAACATTCTTTCTGCGAGCATCGTTCGTAGAAAGGTCGAATTTGCGATATTAGAGAGCATCGGAATGACCAAGCGCCAGTTACGTCAGCAAGTCATCTATGAAGGCGCAAGCTACGCGATCATTGCCATTCTCCTCTTTAGCACACTGGGCACCATGCTGACCTTGATGCTGTTGAATGTATTCTCCTCTCAGGTGAGTTATGCCCTGTGCCGATATCCTGTGCTTCCCGCCCTGTTGATTGTGATTGCGTTGGGCATCCTGAGCACGGTGATTCCGACAATTCTGTTTCAATGCAGCTGTAAAACATCTTTGATTGATCGCTTGCGAAGCGTTGAATAGATCAGGAGGGATCGTATGGAAAATAAAATTACCGCGCTGGTTGCAGAATACCTCCTGAAAGAGCAGTTTCGTTCAAAAAAACAAATGGCTAATGCGCTCGGTCTCCAATATAGAACCCTGCTGAACGCCTGTTCCGGCAAATGCAGTTCCCGCTGCCATGAGAAAGTGCTAAAAGCCACCTTAAGATATTGTGTGGAGAACGGGATTAAGTTGGATTCGGCCATAAAAGAAGTATAACGCAAAGCGGCGAGATGTTTCGTTGCATGACAGATCTCGCCGCTTTCTTTGCGCTTTGAGTGGGATATTTATAAAATAGTGCAGGAGGTTCAAAAGAAATAACTTGCAATCCACCGCCCGTGGAGTGATCAATAGACCACCCGACCAAGAAAAAAAGGAGGTCTATCATTATGAACACCTTGGAAAGCATCCTCAAGGAACTCATCTCGGCCCGTGTGGAGCAGCTTGCCCATGAAGCGGAGCAGCATCCCGACTGCATCAAGTCCAAGGAGCAGATGCTCCCACTCCGCTCCAAAGCCGATCAACTTATGGGCGAGGATGACGCAGAGGAGCTGGTCAGCATGGCGCGCGGCTGCGACATCCCCATTTACGAACATTGCTACCTCGCTGGACTGGTGGACGGAATGCACCTCAAGGAGACGCTGGTGCAGATGAAAAGGCCCTGATTCAATCTTTTCGCGAAACCCCTTAAAATTCCGCGAAACTCCCGAATGAGGCAAAATCCGGTCTATCTTTTCGCGTAACTCATTTGAGCACCACAGGGGGGGTAAAAAAGAACGGGCGCAGGAGAGCTGAAAAGTCCTCCAACGCCCGTTTGCGTGTCTGGAATATACGGTTTTCGATCTATCATTTAGCGAAAGACATCCGGAAAGCCCTTGCCGCAAGGGTTTTCTGACCGTCAGGGGGTAAAAGAAATCTACCAGCCTTTGTATCAAAAGCTGGTAGATGATATGGTGCGGTCGACGGGACTTGAACCCGTACGGTCTCCCACACGCCCCTCAAACGTGCGCGTATGCCAATTCCGCCACGACCGCAGAACAGATATTATTATATCCCCGATATGGGGATTTGTCAAGGGGAAAGCGCGTGAAATTTTGGTTTTCACGGTTTCCATCGCGCGCTGCCGCCCTGTGGGGGGAGAGGGGCTTAAGGCGGCGGGGCAAGACAAGGCCCGCCTTTAAGAGGGCGGGCCCGGGGCATATCGCAGATCGCTCAGAAATCGCAGTTGCGCGTGGTGCGCGGGAAGGGCAGCACGTCGCGGATGTTGGCAATGCCGGTCAAATACATGATGAGGCGCTCGAAGCCCATGCCGAAGCCGGCGTGCTTGCAGGTGCCGTACTTGCGCAGTTCGAGGTACCACCAGTAGTCCTCCGGCTTCATGTTGAGCTCCTCGATGCGCGCGGTGAGCACGTCCAGCCGTTCCTCGCGCTGGCTGCCGCCGCACAGTTCGCCCACGCCCGGCACGAGCAGGTCGGCGGCGGCTACGGTCTTGTCGTCGTCGTTCATGCGCATGTAGAAGGCCTTGATCTCCTTGGGGTAATCGGTGACGAACACCGGGCAGCCGAAGTGCTTCTCGGTCAGGTAGCGCTCGTGCTCGGTCTGCAGATCGCAGCCCCAGAACACGGGATATTCGAACTTCTGGCCGCTCTTTGTGAGTATGTCCACGGCCTCGGTGTAGCTCACGCGGGCAAAGTCGGCGTCGCGCACGCCCTCCAGCCGGGCGATGAGCCCCTTGTCCACGAAGCTGTTCAAGAACTCCATCTCCGGCTTCGCCTCTTCGAGCACGGCGGCGAGGATGTACTTAATCATCTCCTCCTGCAGGTCCATGTCCTCCTTGAGGGTGGCGAAGGCGATCTCCGGCTCGATCATCCAGAACTCGGCCGCGTGGCGCGGGGTGTAGCTGTTTTCGGCGCGGAAGGTGGGACCGAATGTGTACACATCGCGGAAGGCCAGCGCCATGCACTCGCAGTTGAGCTGGCCGGAAACGGTCAGGCTCACGGGCTTGGCGAAGAAGTCCTTGTCAAAGTCCACGCTGCCGTCCGGCAAACGCGGCGGCTCGCCCGCGTCCAGCGTGGTGACGCGGAACATCTCGCCCGCGCCCTCGCAGTCGCTGCCGGTGAGTATGGGCGTGTGCACGTAGACGAAGCCGCGGTCGTGGAAGAAGCGGTGGATGGCCTGCGCCGCCAACGAGCGCACGCGGAAGGCGCACTGGAAGAGGTTGGCGCGCGGCCGCAAATGCTGTATGGTGCGCAGATATTCCAGCGTGTGGCGCTTTTTTTGCAGCGGATAATCGCTGGGGCTCTCGCCGAGCACGGTCAGCGCCGTGGCCTTGAGCTCAAAGGGCTGCTTCATCTCCGGGGTGGGCACGAGTTCGCCCTCGGCCTCGATGGCCGCGCCCACGCCGATCTTTTTCGTCAGTTCGTGGTAATTTTCCAGCTTGTCCGCCTCAAGGACGATCTGCAGGTTCTTGAAATAGCTGCCGTCGTTGAGCTCCACGAAGGCGAACGCCTTCGATTCGCGCATTGTGCGCACCCAGCCCGACACCTTTACGCCCGCGCGCGCTTCGGCGGGCGGGGCGGCAAACAGCTCCCGTACCAACGTGGTCATATGGGTATCCCCTTTCCAACAAATCAGTCTCTATTATACCCGCGCGGGGGCAAAACGTCAATCGCCCCTCTGTTACGCCATCAATCCGTCAGGTCGATGTTCTCCCGGCCGAACACGTCGTAGCTCTGCTCGATGACGCGACGCGCCTGCGAAGCCGTGGCGCTTGCCGGGGCCGCGTCGCCCTCCAGGCGCATCACCAGTTTCGTCGGCGCGCCGAAGGCCTGCGTAAAGGCGGCGTCCAGAAGCTCGCGCTTGCGCTCGAGCATCTTCATAAACATCAGCTGCTTGCGCGGAAACTCCGCTGTCGCCACGCCATCCTGATAATTTACAAACTTCATGCCCTCCAGCGCCGCGCGCATCGAGGGGTTGGCCTTGGAAAGCGCCTCCACCGCCTGCAAATACTGCGGCGGGGTTTCGGCCGCGCTTTTAGGCGGCGGCGCGGCCTTGGTGGCGCGCTCCTTCGCCGGCGCGGGGGCCTTGGCGGGTTGGGGCGCTTCTTTGGCCGGGGCAATGGCCGCGCCCCGCTCGATGGCTGCTTCCAGCCGCCCCACGCGCTCGGAAAGTGTCGCGTCCTTTTCCCCCTCGGGGCAGCAGGCGCGCACGGCGGCCAGCTCCAGCATCGCCCGCGGGTCGGCGGCCCACTTCATGTCCGGCTCCACGCGCATGAACAGCTCCATGAGGCGGAACAGCTGTTCCCGGACGGCGCCCCCAGCCTGTTCGCGGTAGCGCTGCGCGTCCTCGGGCGTACACTCCAGGAGTTCCTCCGTCGCCTCGCCCACGGTCTGGGCCAGCAGCAGCGCGCGCAGGTGCTCCGCCACCTCGCGGGCGAACACCTGGGCGTCCAGCCCCCGCCGCAAAAGGCCGTCGATCTGCAAAAGCGCGCCCCGGGCGTCGCCAGAGAGCAGCGCGGCGGCGAAGTCAAAGAGGAATTCGCGCCCCGCCGTGCCCAGCACGTCGCGCACCAGCGCAATGTCCACCTCCCCGTCCGTGTAGGAAAGGCAGACGTCGAGTATGCTCAAGGCGTCGCGCATCGCGCCCTCGGCGGCGCGGGCGATTTCGTGCAGGGCTTCGTCCGAAGCCGTGCGGCCGATGCCGCCGAGCACCACCATCATGCGTTCCACCATCGTCTCCACGCCCAGGCGCTTGAAGTCAAAGCGCTGGCAGCGGGAGAGTATGGTGGCCGGCAGCCTTTGCGGCTCAGTGGTGGCGAGTATGAACACGGCGTGGGCGGGCGGCTCTTCCAGCGTTTTCAAAAGCGCGTTGAACGCGCCGGTGGAGAGCATGTGCACCTCGTCGATGATATAGACTTTGTATCTGGCCACCGCCGGCGGGTACTTGACCTTTTCGCGCAGGTCGCGGATCTCGTCCACGCCGTTGTTGGAGGCGGCGTCGATCTCGATCACGTCCATGCTGTTTTCCCTTTTCAGCTGCACACACACGTCGCATTCGCCGCAGGGGTCGCCATCCACGGGATGCAGGCAGTTGATGGCGCGGGCGAGCACCTTGGCCGCGGTGGTCTTGCCCGTGCCGCGCGTGCCGCAGAACAGGTAGGCGTGGGCGACGCGCCCGGTTTCCACCTGATGGCGCAGCGTCCGAACCACCGCGTCCTGGCCGACGATCTGCGAAAACGTCTCCGGCCGCCAGGCGCGGTACAGTGCCTGATAGCTCATGTTGACCTCCATATAAATGGTCTCTCCATATATAATAGCTCAAAACTGTTCAAAACAAAAGAAGTTTTACAGGAACCTAAAAACTTTTTCCGATTGGCGTGCTATAATGCATTAGAATGCTGGAAGGATGACCGTTTGGCAAGAATGGCGTCAGAGGCCGATGAACCTGCAAGAAATCATGCAACGCGAGGGCGAGGCGGGGATTTTTGCAGGCGCGGGGCCGTCCGACCGGCACAGCAAGCGAGCGAATCCGGCATCGGGAGGGATTTGATGAAGCGGATCGTATTGACCGGGGGCGGCACGGCGGGCCACGTCACGCCGAACCTGGCGCTCATTCCCCGCCTTCTGGCAGACGGGTGGGACGTGCACTACATTGGCGAGGTGGACGGCGTGGAAAAGCGTCTCATCGCGGCCATCCCGCAAGTGACGTATCACAGCGTGTCCACGGGCAAGCTGCGCCGTTACTTCGATCCGAAAAACTTTACCGACCCCTTCAAGGTGGTCAAGGGCGTCGGACAGGCCTCCAAATTGATGAAGCAGCTCAAACCCGGCGTGGTCTTTTCCAAGGGCGGCTTCGTCTCCGTGCCCGTGGTGTACGGCGCGCGGCTGCACAAGGTGCCCGTGGTGCTGCACGAATCGGACATGACGCCGGGGCTGGCCAACAAGCTTTGCGCCCCCTTTGCGCGCAAGATACTCTGCACGTTCCCGGAGGCGGCGCGCGGCTTTGGCGAAAAGGGCGTCTATACCGGCACGCCCATCCGCCCGGAGATTTTGAGCGGCGACCGCGAAAAGGGCCTGGCCACCTTCGGCTTTACCGACGGAAGGCCGGTCCTGATGGTCACGGGCGGCTCCTCCGGGGCGCAGGCCATCAACGCCGCCGTGCGCGAGGCGCTGCCGAAGCTTTTGGAATCGTTTCAGGTGCTGCACCTGTGCGGCCCGGGCAATGCGGACGAGGCGCTTTTGGGCACGCCGGGCTACGTCCAGTGCGAGTATCTGGACAGCGAAATGGCCGACGCCTACGCCTGCGCCAACATACTCATCTCCCGCGCTGGGTCGAACACATTGTGCGAGATCCTCGCCCTGCGCAAGCCGGCGCTGCTCATTCCCTATCCCATGGGCGCCAGCCGCGGCGACCAGATCGTCAACGCCCGCTCGTTCGAGTCGCGCGGCCTCAGCCGCGTGCTGATGCAGGAGGATATGACCGCCGACCGCCTGGTCGCCGAGGTCATCAGCCTCTACCGCGACCGTGGCTCGCTGTACGAGAACATGGACAAGGAGCCCTCCGCCAACGGTGTGGAAAACGTGCTCCGGGAGATCTACGCCGTCGCCGGGGAACGGTGACGGGCGGACGCGAACATTGCCTCCACAGGGATGTGGGGGCAATGTTTCAGAGCGCTGACAAAGCCTACAACCGCAAAAATCGCTCTGATATACAAAAAATCAGAAGCGATTTTTGCTTCCTGCGGTGGATTTGTCGAGCCCTTTGGGATCGTCAAATCCAGTCGCCCTTGGCGACAAATTTTGCCGCCGGCAAAATTTCCTCGTCAGCTGCACTTGCATCCTGCGGTCACTTACGTCTAAGTAAGCTCCCTTGGCTGCAAGTACAGCTTCCTTGGCTTGCAGGCTTTCTCAACGCTCTGCCAGTCTGCCCACTTTGTCAACATCCTGGAACATTGCCTCCACAGGGATGTGGGGGCAATGTTTTTTGCGCGCTTCAGGGCCTTTCCCGCGCGGCGGCGCCGTTGCTGCGGCGCATTTCGGTGGGCGTGCAGCCGTAGTGCTTTTTGAAGATGCGGGAAAAGTAGTTGAAATCGCTGACGCCGCAGCGCCCCGCGACCTCCTGCACGCTCAGGCTGGTGGCGAGCAGCAGCGTTCGCGCCGCTTCCATGCGCTTGGCGCGGATGAAGCCCTGCAGGGGCAGTCCGGCTTCGCGCAGCGTGAGGCGCGAGAGCGTGTCCGCGGAAAGGAAGAACACCGATTGCAGCCTCCGGGCGCTGAGGGGGGCGTCGATGTGCTCGCAAATATAGCGGGAGAGTTCGTCGAACGTGCCGAGGCGCTCCGGGAAGAGCTGTTCTTCCGCCGCCAGGCTGGCGCAGGCGCGCAGCATGCTGCGCAGGGCGTCCAGGTAGCCCTGCGAGGAGGCGCACACAGGCCCCGCCGCCAGCGTCCCCACGCTCTCCCCGCAGATGGCGAGGCTTACGGACACCACCGGGAAGCCGCCGCGGCACAGCGTTTCTTCCTCCCGCCCGTCCAGCGCCTGCACAGAGGGGCAGACTGCCTTGCCGGCGCGGTGCGCGCATGAGGCGCAGGGCACACTGCCCACGTCCGCGCTAAAGCGCAGCGCGTGCCCCTGGCCGGGGCCGATAAAATAGACGCATTGCTGGAGCGCCAGCGAGGCCCCGGCAAGAAGTTCCCTGAGATCAGCGATCCGCATGCCCGTCACCCCATCTTCACATTCGTTAACGAAACCTTTTAAATATACGGAAATCGTGCTATAAATCACCGAAATCGTGCTATTATTATAGCATGGAAAGCTGCTATAATCAATATATAAACTATTTGAAACGTTTTAAATGCTGAGGGCAGGATGAGGATAACGATCAAGGACGTGGCCAGGGAAGCGGGGGTGTCCATCGCCACGGCGTCCATGGCGCTGAACAACCGCGCCGGCGTGAACGCGCAGACGCGCAGCCGGGTGTTGCGGGTGGCGCGGGAGATGCACTATGTGGCCAACCACTCCGCGCAGGCGCTGGTCATGCAGGAAAGCGGTTGTATCGGGCTGATGCTCCCGGAGATCCAGAACCCGTTTTACAGCGCTATCGTGGATATACTTTCGCACCTGGCGGAAGAGCGCGGCTACACGCTTTTGCTGGGCATTACCAACAACAGCGCCGAGCAGGAAGAAAAATACACGCGCTTTTTCCTTTCGCGCCGCGTGCAGGGCGTGATCGTGGTGCCGATCCTCAACCCGCGGCGCACGGGCGGCTGCCTGGAGATGCTGCGGCAGGCGGGCGTGCCCATCGTGTTTTGCACGGAGCGGTACGCCGGCAGCGCCGAGCCCGTGGTGATGTGCGATTTCGCACTGGGGCAGTACGAGATGACGAAATACCTGATCGACCGCGGGCTGCGGGATCTCTGGTTCGTCTCCGTGGATATAGAGGCCCAGTTCACCGCGCTTCGCTACCAGGGCTATGTGCGGGCGCTTGAGGAAGCGGGGCTTCCCGTGCGGCGCGAGCGCGAGCTGCTTTTGAAGATGCCTTGGTATGACCAGGCGTATGAGGGCGCGAGCTGCATCCTCGAGGACCCGCCGGAGGCCGTCGTCTGCATCAACGATATCATGACCATGGCCATTATGAAGCGCATCCTCGAATCCGGCCTGTCCATCCCCAGGGACATTTCCGTGGCCGGGTTTGACGACATCATGTTTTCCGCGCTGGTCTCGCCGCCCCTGACCACCGTGCACCAGCCGTTGCAGGAGATCTGCGAACAGACCATGCAACTGCTCATGGACGCCATGGAGGGCGCGGCGGAGGGCGAAGGCGTCCATCTCATCGCCCCGCACCTGGTCGTGCGGGAAACGACGGCGTGAATTTATTGGGGAGACATTCCCCGATAAAAATAAAAAGGAGGATCCACTTATGAAGAAACTGTTGTCCCTGGTCCTGTGCGTGCTGATGCTCGCGGCCTTCGCCTCTGTGGCGAGCGCTGAGGATGATCAGATCGTCATCGGCATGTCCATCCCGCAGATGGCCAACCCCTACTTTGTGTCCGTTATGAATGGCGTGCAGGACAAGTGCGATGAGCTCGGCTACGAGCTGGTCGTGGTGGACGCCGGCTACGACGTTGCCAAGCAGGTCTCCGACTTTGAAAACTTCGGCAACCAGGGCGTGGACTGCGTCATCGCCTGCCCCATCGACTCCAACGCGCTGCTGCCCGTCAGCGAGCAGCTGCAGGAGCAGGGCATCGTCGTGATCTCCTTCGCGCAGATCATTGACAACGCCGACGCCATCTTCACGCTGGATGAGTACAGCTACGGCACCGTCATCGGCACCAACGCCGCCACCTGGATCAACGAGCATCTGGACGGCAAGGCCCAGGTCCTCATCATCTCCCAGGACAACGTCGAGGCTGTCGTGGCCCGCGGCGACGGCATCCAGGACACCATCGAGGAGCTCTGCCCCGAAGCGGAGATCGTCGCCCGTCAGGCTGGCGATAACCCCACCACCGGCATGGAGATCACCGAGAACATCATGCAGCAGTATCCCGATGTGCGCGTCATCACCGGCAACAACGACTCCGGCCCCCTGGGCGCCTACGAAGCCATCATGGGCATGAACCTCGACGAGGAAGCCATGGCTGACTTCTACATCGGCGGCGGCGACGCTACCCCCGAGGCCATTGCCAAGATGCAGGAGGAAGGCTCCATCTACCGCGCGACGGTGGATATCGCCCCCTACCAGACCGGTCTTGACTGCGTTGCCTGCTTTGCCGACTTCCTGGCCAACGGCGTGCCGGAGGAGGCCCCCGTGTCCTACTTCAAGTGCGAGCCCGTCTGGCAGGAGCAGGTCCTCAGCGGCGAGTACGTTGCGCAGTAAATCGTCCATAACGCTGTAAGGCGGCGCCCCCGCGCGGGGCGCCCCCGGAATGGACGGCGCTTTGGCGGGGCGGCGGGTCTGTCGGCCGTCCCGCCTGCAATAAGGCATGTTTTGCGGAGGTAAAGATGCAGGATAATATACTTGAGGTTAGACACCTTAGCAAATACTATGCCGGCGTAAAAGCGCTGGACGATGTATCCATCGCCTTCCGCAGAGGCGAGGTGCACGCGCTTGCCGGCGAAAACGGCGCAGGCAAGTCCACGCTGATCAAAGCGATCACCGGCGCCATTGTGCCTACGGCCGGGACCATCGTCCTCGAAGGCCAGGAATATGCCAAGCTCAACCCGATGGAAGCCATCGACAAGGGCGTCGCCGCGATCTATCAGGAGTTCACGCTGATCCCGCATTTGACTGTCGCCGAGAACATCTACTTCGGCAAGGAAGCGGGCCGGGGCGTCTTTGTGGACAAGAAGGCCATGAACGCCAGCGCCAGGGCGCTGATGGACGACATGGGCATCGATCTGGATCCCTCCGCGTTCGTCTGCGACCTGGGCATCGCCTACCAGCAGATCGTGGAGATCGCCAAGGCCGTTGCGGCCAATTCCAAGATACTCATCATGGACGAGCCGACCGCGCCGCTGACCAACAAGGAAACGCAGATGCTTTTCCAGATCATCGAAAAGCTGCGCTCGCGCAACGTCACCATCATCTACATCAGCCACCGCATGGACGAGATCTTCAAGGTCTGCGACCGCGTCTCGGTCATGCGCGACGGCAAGTATATCCGCACGGACAACACGGCGGACATCACCGTGCACGATTTGATCGCCAGCATGGTCGGCCGCGAGCTGGGCGAGGATTACCCCCAGCGCACCAAGCCCATCGGCGAAGTCGTGCTGGAAGTGGAAAACCTCGAATCGGAAAAGGTGCACGGCGTCACCTTCCAGCTCCACAAGGGCGAGATCCTCGGCTTTGGCGGCCTGGTCGGCGCCGGGCGCACGGAGGTCATGCAGGCCATCTTCGGCGCGGACCGCGTCACGGGCGGCACGATCTCCATCAAGGGAAAGACTGTGTCGGTCAAAAGCCCCTCCAGGGCGTTGGAGCTGGGCATCGGCCTCATCCCCGAGGACCGCAAGAACCAGGGCGTGCTCCTGGGGCTGAGCGTGCGCCAGAACGTCACCTTCTCCTCGCTCAAACAGGCGATGATCGGCTGCTTCGTCAGCAACCGCAAGGACGTCGCCATTGCTACGGAATACACCGAAAAGCTGCGCATCAAGACGCCCAGCGTCAACCAGCAGGTGAAAAACCTTTCCGGCGGCAACCAGCAGAAAGTGGTGCTGGCCAAGGCGCTGGCGACCAAGTGCGACATCATCATCTTCGACGAGCCCACGCGCGGCATCGACGTCGGCGCAAAACAGGAGATCTACGGCCTGATGCGCCATCTGGCGGACGAGGAAGGCAAGAGCATCATCATGGTTTCCTCGGAAATGCCGGAGCTGATCGGCATGAGCGACCGCATACTGGTGATGCGCCATGGCGGCATCGTCGGCGAGATACAAAAAGAGAATTATTCTCAGGAGCTGATCCTTGAGTACGCTTCTGGTCTGAAATAGGAGGAATAGGGCATGTCCAAGATGAATTCCAAGAAGCTCAGAGCGATCCTCGGCGAGTACGGCATGATCGCCGTGCTGGTCCTGCTCGTGATCGTGTTTGCCTGCCTCTCGGATCGCTTCCTGATGATGAACAACATCTTCAACATCCTCCGGCAGGTCTCCATCGTCGGCATCATCTCCGTCGGCATGACGTTCGTCATGCTCACCGGCGGCATCGACCTCTCGTGCGGCTCCGTGGTCGGCGCCAGCGTGGTCGGCGCGGCGCTTTTGATGGTCGAGGCCTCCATGCACCCGGTGCTCGCCTGCCTGATCATGCTGGTGTTCGGCACGGTGCTGGGCCTGATCAACGCCTTCTTCATTACGCAGTTCAAGGTGCCGCCGTTCATCGCCACGCTGGGCATGATGACCTCCGTGCGCGGCATTGCCTATATCATCACCGGCGGCCTGCCCGTGTTCGGCTTCAACCGCTCGTTCACGGTGCTCGGCCAGGGCTATGTGCTCAACGTCATCCCCATCCCCGTCATCGTCATGTTCATCGTCTTTGTCTTTGGCATCATCTTCCTGGGCAAGACGCGCATCGGCCGCCATATCTATGGCGTCGGCGGCAACGAGGAGGCGGCGCGCCTCTCCGGCGTCAACGTCAAGAAGATCAAGTACATCGTCTACGGCGTCGCCGGCCTGATGAGCTCCCTGGCGGGCGTGGTGCTGCTGGCCCGCGTCAACTCCGGCCAGCCCAACGCCGGCGAGGGCTATGAGATGGACGTCATCACCGGCGTGGTGCTCGGCGGCGTCAGCATGAGCGGTGGCCAGGGCCGCCTGGCGATGGTCATCGTCGGCACGCTCATCATGGGCATCCTCACCAACGGCATGACGATGCTCACCATCAACGAATACGTGCAGCAGTTCATCAAGGGCCTGGTGCTCATCGGCGCCGTGGCGCTGGATAACTTCATCAAGGAATCCCGTGCGAAGCAGTCCATCAGCAAAGCGTAACCAAAGGAGGAAATGTACGATGAAACGCTCTGAACTCAACCAGATCATGCGCAACGCCCTGGCGTTGATCGCCGAGTACAAGTTCGCCCTGCCGCCCTTCGTCACCTGGAGCATGGACGAGTGGCAGACCAAGAACAGCGAATACGACGAGATCAAGGAAAACATGCTCGGCTGGGACATCACCGACTTTGGCAGCGGCGATTTCCACAAGCGCGGCCTGCTGATGATCACGCTGCGCAACGGCAACTTCAACAACCCCAAGTATGTCAAGACCTACGCCGAAAAGCTGCTCATCTCTGAGGAGAACCAGGTCACGCCCTACCACTTCCACTGGAAGAAGATGGAGGACATCATCAACCGCGGCGGCGGCACGCTGGTCATCAAGTGCTACAACTCCGGTGAAAATGGCGAGATGCTGGATACGCCCGTCACCATCCACAAGGATGGCCGCAGCTATCAGGTGCCGGCCGGCGAGCGCGTGGAAGTGAACGTGGGCGAGAGCATCACGCTCCATTGCGGCGTCTACCATTCCTTCTGGGCCGAGGGCGGCGCCTGCCTGATCGGCGAGGTCTCCAAGACCAACGACGATAACGTGGATAACCGCTTCTATGAGAACGTGGGCCGCTTCCCCACCATCGAGGAGGACGAACCCATCCTCTACCCGCTCTTCAGCGAGTATCCCAACATGCCCAAGTAAGGGGCATCGTCCGTGGGCCCCGGAGATGTGCATCCGGGGCCCCGCTTTTTTCGCGCAAGGGGGTGCAATATGGCTGTTATCGGTTTGGACATTGGGACTTCTGGCGTCAAGAGCACGCTGTTTGACGACGAGGCGCGCATCATCGGCCACGCCTACCGGGAATACGACCTCATCGGCGAGGCTGAGGGGCGCTACGAATTGGACCCGCGCGTGCTCTGGGAAAAGACCCAGGAAGTGCTCGCCCTCTCGGTCAAGGACAGGGATTGCGAGGTGGAGGCGATCTGCGTCACCTCCATGGGCGAATCCTTCGTCTGCCTGGATGAGCGCGACCGCGTTTTGTGCAACACCATGATCTACATGGATCCCCGCGGGGCGGAGGAGTGCGAGGAATTCCGCGCGCTCTATTCGGACGAGGAGATCCTCGGCAAGTGCGGCCAGTTCGTGGACCGCATGTTCGCCGTCTACAAATTGCGCTGGATGCGCAAGCACATGCCCGAGGTGCTGGAAAAGACGCGCCGCATCTGCTTTATCGCCGACTATACCACCTACATGCTTGGCGGCGAGTTCCAGTGCGACTATTCGCTGGCCGCGCGCAGCGCCATGTTCAATGTCTTTGACAAGCGCTGGATCGACGCGCACGTGGAGTTTTCCACGCTGCCCGCCTCGGCGCTGCCCACGCCCGTGCCCGGCGGCAGCGTCGTGGGCGAGATCGCCCCGGAGATCGCCGCGCGGCTGGGGTTGCGCGGTCGCGCCAAACTGATCGTCGGCGGCCACGACCAGATCCTCGCGGCGTTGGGCAGCGGCGCGTGGGAGTCCGGCGACATCGCCAACGGCATGGGCACGGTGGATTGCATCACCGCGGTCATGGCGCGCGAACAGCTCGACCCGGCGGAGATGATGCGCTACAATTTCCCCATCGTTCCCTATCTGGATTCGGGCAATTATGTCACCTATGCCTTCAATATGTCCGGCGGCTGCACGGTCAAGTGGTTCCGCGATACGTTCGCCAAGGATGTCGCCGGCCGCAGCGACGCCTACGCGCTGCTCAACCAGGAGGCCAGCGACCATCCCACGGGCATGCTCGTGTTGCCCTACTTCGCCGGCGCGGGCACGCCCAGCATGGACGCGGCCACGCCCGCCGTCATCGCCGGTCTGCGCCTGGGCGCGTCGCGCGGCAAGGTGTTCCGCGCCTTCCTCGAGGGCGAGAGCTATGAGATGATGGTCAACATCGAGTGCCTGAAGGCGATGGGTATAGACGTCAAAAAGGTCATTACCGTCGGCGGCGGTTCCAATTCGCCTTTGTGGATGCAGGTGCGCGCGGATATCTTCAACGTGCCCGTGTGCCTGCCCGCCGTCAAGGAGGCCGGCACGTTCGCCAGCGCGCTGCTCGGCCTGGTGGGCGTGGGGCGTTACCCCTCCGTGCGGGAGGCGCAAAAGGCGCTCATCCGCTATGAGGAGACGTACGTCCCGGATGCGCGCCGCCACGCCGAATACGCCCTCTGGTACGGCCGCTACAAGGCGCTCCACGCGACCATGCGCGACCTTTACCGCGCCTGGAACGAATAAGCATACGCCACGATATGGCCACGGAGCCTCGCGCCCCGTGGCTTTTTTGCGCCGCGGCGGCGGGGGAGGGGAACGCCCCCCCTTGACAGGCGCCCCGTTTGCGCGTATAATGAAAACAGCAACAAACTGCAACATATTGCAGTGGATTAGATTGGGGTTTTGCCATGGGCGCGAAGCTGACACAGCGCCGGCGGGACGAGCTCGCGGAAGCCCTGCTGCGCGACGGCCACATCAACGCCTCCGAACAGGCTGCCCGGTTCGGCGTTTCCCACGAGACGATCCGCAAGGACATCATCTACCTGGAAAACATCGGCCTGGCGCGCAAGGGCTACGGCGGGGCGGTGGTCTGCGCGGAGGAGGCGGAGCAGAGCTTTTCGGAAAAATACGTCGAGCATCAGGACGAAAAGCGTCGCATCGCCGTGGCCGCGCGCGCCCTCGTCGAGGACGGCGACGCCATACTGCTCGATTCGGGCAGCACCGTCTACGCGCTGGCGCGCCTTCTGTGCCTGCAGCCGGCGCGCGTCACGGTGTTCACCAACTCCCTGAAGGCGGCGCTGCTTTTGCAGGAAGGCGGCGTGCGCACCTACCTGCTGGGCGGGCGGGCGCGCGCCTCCAGCGGCGCGGTCACGGGCGCGTGGGCGCTTGCGCAGCTTGCGCAGATCCGCGTGCAGAAGGCCTTCCTCGGCACCAGCGGCTTTTCCGGCCGCCGGGGCCCCTGCATCGAGAGCTTTGAGGAAGCGCAGGTCAAGCAGGCGATGATGGCCAGCGCCGAACAGAAGATCCTCCTGGGCGACAGCAGCAAGGCGCGCGCTTCCACGATGCTCCAGTTCGCCCCCTGGGAGGAGATGGACCTGTTTATTACCGATGCCGCCCTGGAAGGGGGCGCGCGGCGGGAGATCGAGCGATATGTGAAGGTGATGACAGTATGACGGAGCAAACGGGGGTCGTCTTTGGCATACAGCCCTTTTCCATACACGACGGCCCCGGCATCCGCACGGCGGTGTTCCTCAAGGGCTGCAACCTGCGCTGCGCCTGGTGCCATAACCCCGAGAGCCTGGACACGCGCCCGGAAGTTTCGGTAATGGCGGAGCGCTGCGTCGGCTGCGGGGCGTGCGCGCGCGCCTGCCCCGCGCACCTGCACGCCGTGGCCGCGCCCGGCCGCGTCACGCACGTCCATGACCCCGCCGCCTGCACCGCCTGCGGCCGCTGCGAGGAAGCCTGCCCCGTGGACGCCATCCGCGTCATGGGGCGGCGCATGGGCGTGGGGGAGGTGCTCGCCCAGGTTTTGCGCGACCGCCGCTTTTACGGCGACGAAGGCGGCGTCACCTTCACCGGCGGCGAGCCGATGCTACAATACGACTTCCTTTGCGCGCTGGCGGAGGGCGCGTCGCGCGCCGGCGTGGGCGTGTATATCGAGACGAACGCCACCGCGCCCTGGGAGCGCTACGAGGCGCTGCTGCCGTGGACGCGCGGCTTCCTTGTGGATTACAAACTGACCAGCCCGGAGGCGCACAGGCGCTGGACGGGCGCGGGCAATGCCGCCATCCTGGAAAACATCGGCCGCTTCGCCGCCTGCGGGCGGGACGTGGTGCTGCGCTGCCCCATCATCCCCGGCGTCAACGACGACGAGGGGCACTTCGGGGCCATCGCCGCGCTCACGGCTCGCTATCCGGGCATCCGCGGCGCGGAAGTGATGCCCTACCACCGCTTCGGCACGGCCAAGGCGCGCCAGCTCGGCTGGGAGGCGGGCAATATCCGGGAATTTTCCGTGCCGGACGCGGCCACGTCCACAAACTGGAAAAAGACCATCGCCGCCCTGGGCGGCAGGCTGATCGACGCGAACGGGGAGGAATCATAGCATGATTACGGAACGCATATCGCGCATGCAGGAATATGTGAACGCCCTCAACGACGCCGGCGCTCGGCGCACCTGCTTTTACCCCCTGGCCTACGAATCCCTGAAGGAAACGCGCGGCCAGAGCGTGCAGATGCGGCGCGCCCGGGCGCAGGCGCACATACTCGAAAACGCGCCCCTGGCGGTGCATCCCTATGAGCTGATCGTGGGCAGCATGACCGATTTTTCGCCTGTCAACGAGCGCGTGCTCACCAGGGAAGAACAGCGCGCCAAGGCGCATGAGGTCATGGACGCCTGCCGCGAGCGCAAGCGCGGCGCGGGCGAGGCGAAAAAGGACCGCAGCACCATCAAGACCTTCGAGACGGAGTTCACCACCCGCAAGAGCCGCTGGGCGCTGATGAGCCGCGTCTACCACGACGCCAGCATCACCTACGCCGAATTGCAGGAGCTGATCGCGGAGATGAAGCGCGATTACGCCGACGCGGACGACCTGGAACCCTACGAGTTCGGCCGCGAGCTGGAGCGCGCCTTCAAGATCGACTATGGCGCCGAGGTCAAGGCGGAGATCGACGGCCTGCCGTGGTTTGCCGCCAACCACCTCAGCCTCAACTATGGCCGCATCGTCCAGACCGGCTTCGGCGCGCTCATCCGCGACCTGGAGGCGCGCAGGGACAGGGACGGCGGCGAATACTACGAGGCCGCGCTCCTGGTGGCGCGCGCGGCCAGCCGCCTGGTCAGCCGCTATGCCGGCCGCGTGCGCGAGGAGGCGCAGTCCGCCGACGCGGCGCGCCGCGCGGAGCTTCTCGAGATCGCCGCCATGCTCGACCATCTTTCCACAGGGCCGGCGCGCAGCTTCCGCGAGGGCGTGCAGCTGATGTGGCTTTTGCACATCATGGCCAGCTTTTTGTGGAGCTCGGCGCTCTCCTTCGGCCGCTTTGACCAGTACATGTACGGCCTCTACGCCGCCGACATCGCCTCGGGCGCGCTCACGCGCGAGGCCGCGGAGGAGCTTCTGTGCTGCCTGTGGCTGAAGATCAACGAGCCCTGCCTGCGCACGGTGCAGAGCATGACGCTGGGCGGCGTCACCCCCGCGGGCGAGGACGCGGCCAACCCCCTCACCTACCTGTGCCTGGACGTGGTGGAGGAGATGAAGCTGCCCTACCCGAACGTGGGCGTGCGCATCAACGACAAAAACCCGCCGGAGCTTTTGACGCGGGTCACCAAGTCCATCAGCGCCGGCGCCGGACAGCCGATGGTGATGGCCGACAACGTGTGGATCGCCAACCTGAAAAAGCTCGGCTACGCCGACCGCTACGCCAACGACTACTACAACATGGGCTGCGTGGAGATCATGATCCCCGGCAAGATGCAGAACTGGGGCGTCACCGAGCCCATTGCCTTCCCCATGCTCTACGATACGCTCTTTGCCCGCCTGCGCCGCGGCGAGGTGCGCGCCGACACCTTCGAGGAATTCGAGCGCGCCTACCTGGACGTGCTGCGCGAGGAAGTGGCCGCCGACTATCAGGAGGCGCTTGACAAGATCGCCGACAAGCCCCGGCGCTGCTACGACCCCTTCGCCTCGCTGATGATCGACGGCTGCATTGAAGCCGGCAAGGACATGTTCCAGGGCGGCTCGGAGCTGGGCACGCACTGGTGCTTCTACGCCTACGGCCTGGGCACCGCGGCGGACGCCATGGCGGCGGTGAAAAAGCACGTCTACGAGGACGGCCGCCTCACCATCGGCGAGATGGCCGACGTGCTGGCGCGCGATTTCGCCGGCGACGAGGCGCTGCGCCTGCGCCTGGAGAACAAGACGCCGCATTATGGCAACGACGATCCCTATGTGGACGGGCTGGCCAAGCGCATCCTCAGCGCTTTTGACGACCAGGTGTTTGCCTGCAACGACCCGCAAAAGCCCGACAAGTTCGTCAACACGCTCTTTGGCTACTTCTTCCACATCTACCACGGCGAGATCACCGGCGCTACGCCCAACGGCCGCCACAAGGGCGAGACGTTCAGCGACAGCATGGGCCCCTCCCAGGGCAAGGACACGCAGGGCCCCACGAAGATGCTGGGCACGATCCTCGCCCTCGACCACAGCGCCGTGACCGGCGGCTATGCCCTCAACGTCAAGATCAACCCCACGCTGGTCAAGAGCGACGAGGGCAGGAAGGCGCTGCGCACGCTCATCGACGGCTATATAAGCGATGGCGGTCCGCAGGTGCAGTTCAACTTTGTGGATGCGGAAACGCTGAAAAAGGCCAAACAGGAGCCGCGCAAGTACCGCAACCTCATCGTGCGTATCGGCGGCTACTGCGAATACTTTGTCAACCTCGACAGCGCCCTGCAGGATGAGATCATCACCCGCACGGTGCACGGGCTGTGAGCATATGGGGGAGGTACGGATATGATCGTCAGGGGAGTGCGCATGTACGGCAAGTCCGATCTGCGCTTTGAGGAATTCGATATCGGCGAAATGGGCGAGGAGGAGCTCCTTGCCCGCGTCGTCACCGACAGTTTGTGCATGTCCACGCACAAGGCGGCGCTGCAGGGCAGCGCCCACCGCGCCGTGCCGGACGGCATCGACCGCCATCCCGTGGTGATCGGCCACGAGTTCTGCGCCGTGGTGGAAAAGGTCGGCGCGCGCGCGGCCACGGACCTGCGCGTGGGCGACCTCTTTACGGTGCAGCCGAAGATGTTCCTGAATGGGGAGATCCGCGGGCCGGGCTATTCGTTCGCGGCCTACGGCGGCGACATCACCCACATCCGCGTGCCCAGGGAGGCGCTGGAGGGCAACTACCTGTTGCCCTGGCGCGGCGCGGGGTATTTCCATGCCTCGCTCACCGAGCCGTATTCCTGCATCATCAGCGCCCTGCGCGCCCAGTACCATTTGGCGGACGACCACAAGGCGCACGTCATGGGGCCGCGCGCGGGTGGCTGCATGGCCGTGCTGGCCGGCTGCGGCCCCATGGGCATCGGTATGGCGCAGTGCGCCATGGCCATGGAGGCGGAAGCACGCCCCGGCCTCATCGTCGTCACCGATATAGACGCGGGGCGCGTCGCGCGGGCGCGGCAGCTGCTGGCTCCGCAAAACGGCGTGCGCGTGGAGGTGGTGGATACCTCCGGCACGGAGGACGCGCCCGCCCTGTTGCGCGGCCTTGCCGGCGGGCGCGGCTTTGACGATGTAATGGTCATGGCGCCCGTGCCCGACGTCATCGCGCAGGCGGACGCCATCAGCGGCGTGGACAGCTGCATCAGCTTCTTCGCCGGGCCGACGCGCAAGGACTTCTACGCCCCCGTGAATTTCTACGACGTGCACTACAATGACAAGCACATACTGGGCACCTCCGGCGGCGACGTCGGCGACATGCGCGAGGCCATCGAGAAAATTGCCTCCGGGGCGGTGCGCGCCGAGGCCATGGTCACGCACGTCGGCGGCCTCAACGCCGTGGCGGACACCACGCTGCGCCTGCCCTCCATCCCCGGCGGCAAGAAACTGATCTACTGCGGCGTGGAGATGCCCCTCACCGCCATCGACGACTTTGCCGCCCTGGGCGAAAAAGACCCCCTCTTCGCGCGCCTGGCCGCCATCTGCGCCGCCAACGACGGCCTCTGGTGTCTGGAGGCCGAGGAAGAGCTTTTGCGCGGCGCCAGGCCCATTTGACCGCGGCGGGGCTTGCCATATCCGGGCGCCCCTGCGCCGCCTATCGCCCCTCGCCGGCCTCGTAGACCGCCCTGCCGCCCACGATGGTGCGCAGTATATGGAAGTTTTCGTCGCAAATGGCGATGTCCGCGTCCTTGCCCGGCTCCAGCGATCCCTTGGACGTCAACCCCAGCCGCCGCGCCGGGTTCAGGCTGGCCGCGTTCACGGCCTCCCAACGCGGCAGGCGCGCGTTTTCCGCCAGGTTGCGCACGGCCTCGTTGAGCTTGAGCACGCTGCCGGCGATAGTGCCGTCCGCCAGGCGGCACTCGATGCCGCGCACGAAGATCGGCTGGCCGCCCAGGCTGTATTGGCCGTCGGGCAGGCCGCCGGCGCGCGTGCAGTCGGTGATGAGCACCAGCTTGTCGCCTTTCATGCGCGCCGCCAGAGAAAACAGGTGCCGGCTGACGTGGAAGGTGTCGGCGATCAGTTCGCAACTGACGCGGTCATCCGTCAGCGCCGCGCCCACCACCCCGGGGTCGCGGTGCAGAAGCGGCGTCTGGGCGTTGAACAGGTGGGTCACGTGGCGCACGCCCGCGTCGATGGCCGCCTCGGCCTGCCAATAGTCGGCCGCCGTGTGCCCCATGGAGATCAGACACTTGCCGGCCATTGCCCGTATGCAATCCATGTTGCCCGGCATCTCCGGGGCGATGGTGAAGGCGCGCAGTATGTCCAGATGCTCGGTAAGGAAGGCGGCGTCGCCGGGGCGGATGTGCCCGCCGGCTTGCGCTCCCTTCTTGGCGGGGTTGATGAACGGCCCTTCCGCGTTCACGCCCAGCACGCGCGCGCCGCGCCAGCCGCTGCCGCCGCTCTCGCGCATCGCCGCGCGCACCTGGGCGAAGGCGGCGCGCAGTTCGCCGTAGGAAAGCGTCATCGTCGTGGGCAAAAAGCCCGTCACGCCGTTTTTTGCCAGCCCCTCGGCCATGGCGCGCAGGCCGTCCAGGCTGCCGTCGGAGCTGTCGTAGCCCAGGTAACCGTGTATGTGCATGTCGATCAGCCCGGGGATCACGGCGTTGCCCCGCGCGTCGATGACCCCGGCCCCCTCGGGGACTTCCCCGCGCGGGACGATGCCGAGGATCTTGTCCTCAAACAACAGGCAGGCGTCCTCCACCACGCGGTCGGGCAGGAAAATGGGACCGTTTTGGATCGCTTGCATAGCGCCCAGCCACCTTTCCGCCGCGGGCGACGCATCGGCCGCCCGCGCGCTGCTTCTATTATAGGGGTATTTCCCGGGACATGCAACGGGAAAATCGCGTTTTTGCGCGCCGGCATGGTTGCATTCGCCGCCGCCATGGGTTACAATAAGAGGGAAGCAGTATACAGGGAGGAATGGGAAACATGGCAGGTATCCGCATGCTCGCGCTGGACACCCCCGAGAGCGTCGGGGAATTCGCCGCCGACCTCTTTGCGATGGAGATCGCCGCCAGGCCGGCCTGCGTGCTGGGGCTGGCCACCGGCTCTACGCCGCTCCCCCTCTATCGCGCGCTGGTTGCCCGCTATCGGGCGGGGCGCGTGGACTTTTCCCGCGTGCGCACGTTCAACCTCGACGAATACGCCGGCCTCGCCCCCGGCCACCCGCAGAGTTACCGCCGCTTTATGCAGGAGAAGCTCTTTGACCACATAAATATACAGCCGGGCAACACGCATGTGCCGGACGGCATCGCCCCCGACCCGCAGGCGATGTTCGACGCCTATGAGCGCGCCATCGCCGATTGCGGCGGCATCGACCTGCAGCTCCTGGGCATCGGCCACGATGGCCACATAGGCTTCAACGAGCCGGCGGACTCCTTCCCGGCGCGCACGCACGAGGTAACGCTCACGCAGCAGACGCGGGAGGCCAACAAGCGCTTTTTCCGCTCCATCGACGAGGTGCCCTGCCGCGCCTACACGATGGGCGTGGGCACCGTCATGGCGGCGCGGAAGATCGTATTGCTCGTCACCGGCGCGGACAAGGCGGACATCCTCCGCCGCGCCTTCTCCGGCCCCGTCACGCCGCGCGTGCCCGCCTCGGCGCTGCAGTTCCACCACGATGTGACGCTCATCTGCGACCGCGCCGCCGCGGGCGGCTGAGGCGCGCTTGCAAAAGACAGCCCCGGACGTTCCCGACAGGGAGCTTCCGGGGCTGTTTGCGCGCGGCGCTATTCGTCGTAGAGATGGCAGGCCACCAGCCGGCCGTCCTCCATGCGCCGCGGCTCGGGCACGGCCTGGGAACAGACCTCCATGCAGCGGCTGCATCGGTCGTGGAAGGCGCAGCCCCTGGGCGGGTTGGAGGGGCTGGGCACGTCGCCCTCCAAATGGATGCGCTGCTTCTGGTCGGACGGGTCGCGCCGGGGAATGGCGGAGAGCAGCGCCTGCGTGTAGGGGTGCATGGGGTGGCAGTAGATTTCCTCTGTGTCGCCCGTCTCCACGATGCGCCCCAGATACATCACGGCCACGCGCGTGCTGATGTGGCGCACCACGTTGAGGTCGTGGGAGATGAACAGATAGGAGAGCTTCATCTCCTGCTGCAACTTCATCAGCAGGTTGAGCACCTGCGCCTGGATGGACACGTCCAGCGCCGAGACCGGCTCGTCGGCCACCACGAAGCGGGGGTTGGTGATGAGCGCGCGGGCGATGCTGATGCGCTGGCGCTGTCCGCCGGAGAACTGGTGCGGGTAGCGCCCCAGCTGGTCGCGGGAAAAGCCCACCGCGTCGGCGATCCAGTGCACGCGCTCGTCCAATTCCTTCTGGGAAAGGGAAAAGTGCGTGCGCAGCGGCTCTTCCAGCAGTTTGCGCATGGTCATGCGCGGGTTGAGCGAGGAATAGGGGTCCTGGAAGATCAGCTGCATATCCCGGCGCTTTTTGCGCATGGCTTCGGGATCCAGCGCGTGCAGGTCCTCGCCGTCAAAGCGCACCGTGCCCGCTGTGGGCTCGATCAGGCGCAGTATGGAGCGCCCGGTGGTGGACTTGCCGCAGCCGGACTCGCCCACCAGCGCGAACGTCTCCTGTTCGCCGATGGTGAAGGACACGTCCTCCACGGCGTGTACGTAGCCCACCGTCTTGCGGATGACGCCGCCCTTGATGGGGAAATAGGTCTTGAGACCCTGCACTTCCAAAAGGGCGTTGCTCATGCCTCTCCCTCCTTCCGCGCCGTATGCAGAAAGCAGCGGCACAAGTGGCCGGGCGCGATCTCCACCAGCGGCGGCACCTGCGCGCGGCAGCGCTCCTCGCAGTATTCGCAGCGGTCGGCAAAGCGGCAACCGGCGCTGAAGTTGCCCGCCGTGGGCACTGTGCCGCGGATGGCGTACAATTCCTTTTGCGCCCCGCCCAGCGAAGTGACCGACTTGAGAAGCCCGGACGTGTAGGGGTGCGCGGCCTCGTGGAAGATGGCGTCCACCGAAGCCTGCTCGATCACCTGCCCGGCGTAGAACACAGCCACCTGCTCGCAGGTTTCGGCGATGACGCCCAGATCGTGCGTGATCATGATGACGGAGGTATCGTAGCTCTCGCGCAGATCGTTCATCAGGTCGAGTATCTGCGCCTGGATGGTCACATCCAGGGCCGTGGTCGGCTCGTCGGCGATCAGCAGGCGCGGGTTGTTGATCAGGGCGATGGCGATCATCACCCTTTGCAGCATGCCGCCGGAGAGGTGGTGCGGGTAGTCCTTGAGCACCTCCTCCGCGCGGGGGATCTTCACCTTTTGCAGCATCTCCAGCGCCGCGGCGTGCATCTGGGCGCGGTTCATGTCCGTGTGGAAGCGCAGCGTCTCCTCGATCTGCTCCTCGATGGTATACATGGGGTCGAGCGCGGTCATCGGCTCCTGGAAGATCATCGAGATCTCCTTGCCGCGGATCTTGCGCATCTCCGCTTTGGAGACGCCCGTCAGTTCCACCTCGGAGCCGTCGGCGCGCTGGAAGCGGATGGAGCTGCCCTTGCCCACCGAAAGGGGGAAGGAGAGAAGCCCCATCAGCGTCGAGCAGGTGATACTCTTGCCGCAGCCGGACTCGCCAACCACGCCGAAGGTCTGCTTTTTGTCGATATTGAGGTCGATGCCCTCCACGAGCTTCACCGGCGGCTGCTTCCTGCCCCGGAAAAGGTCGATGGAGAGGTCCCGCATTTCCAAGAGATGTTCCAAAGCCAGCCCCTCCTCACACCTTTAGCTTGGGGTCGAGCACGTCGCGCAGCGAGTCGCCGAGTATATTAAAGATCAGGATCGTCACCACGATGAACAAAAGCGGGAACAGCGCTACCCACGGCGAGCGCGCCATATCCGCGCGTGCCTCGGAAAGCATGGACCCCCACGACGGGCTCGGCGGCTGTATGCCCATGCCCAGGAAGCTCAGCGTGGCCTCGGTGAGTATGGCGCCGGAGAGCGCCAGCGTCACCTGCACGGTAAAGGGCGCGACCACGTTGGGGGAGATGTGGTGCAAAAGCAGCGGCCAGGTCTTTACGCCCACGCTCTTGGCGTTCTGCACGTATTCCAGCCCCTTGGCGGAGATCACCGCCGCGCGCACCGTGCGGCAGAACACGGGTATGTTGACGATGCCGATGGCCACCATCGTCGGCCCGATGCCCTTGCCGAGCACCGCCGAGATGAAGATGGCCAGCAGTATGGAGGGGAAGGCGAAGAGCACGTCCATCACGCACATGATGACGCGGTCGACCACGCCCTCAAAGTACCCCGCCACCAGCCCCAGCAGGTAGCCGCACACCGCGCCGATGCCCACGGCGATCACGCCCACCTGGATGGACACCTGCGCGCCGTAGAGCACGCGGCTGAAGATGTCGCGGCCAAACTTGTCCGTGCCAAAGATGTGTTCCGCGGAAGGCGGCTGGAAGCGCATGCCGATCTGGTCGTAGGGATAGGGCGCCAGAAGCGGCGCGCAGATGGCCATGGCGATGAGCAGAAACACGCCGATTATGCCGATCTTGCCCATGGGGTCCGCCCACAGCTTTCGCAGGGTTTCGAGAAAACTCTTCATGTGGCGCGCACCTCCGTCAGTCGTAGGAAATTCTCGGGTCGATATAGGCGTAGAGCAGGTCGACGACGAGGTTGACCAGCACGTAGATAAAGGCGATGAACAGCACGCAGCCCTGCACCACCGGGTA
Organism: uncultured Bacillota bacterium; assembly: GCA_963930055.1. Lineage (GTDB taxonomy): Bacteria > Bacillota > Clostridia > Christensenellales > Aristaeellaceae > Pullichristensenella. Next base: position 628,696 of record CAWVKS010000008.1, read on the forward strand.
ATCGCGGTTGTTGATGCCCGTGAGCGTCATCTGCCCGAGGCCGGGGAGCGAGAAGATCTGTTCGACCACCACCGCGCCGCCCAGCAGCGAGCCCATCTGCAGGCCGATGAGCGTGACGATGGGGATGAGCGCGTTGCGCAGCGCGTGCTTGAAGATGGCCACGCGCTCGCTGGCGCCCTTGGCGCGCACGGTCTTGATAAAGTCCTGCCGCAGCACTTCCAGCACGGAGGAGCGCGTCATGCGCATCACCGAGCCGGCCATGCTGGTGCCCAGGATGAGCGCCGGCAAAAACATGATCTCCAGATTGCGCAGGGGGTCCTCAAACAGGCCCACGTAGTTAAGCGGTGGATAGTAGTTAAACGTCAGAGAAAGCACGAGTATGATGAGTATGGACAGCGCGAAACCCGGCACCGAGACGCCCAGCAGCGCCACCACGCGCACCACGCGGTCCACCAGCCTGTTGCGCTTCACCGCCGCGAGTATGCCCAGCGGCAGGGCGATCACCCAGGAGATGACGGCCGCCAGAATGGTCAGCTCCGCCGTCACCTGGAAGCGGGTGAGTATCTCCGGCAGTATCTCCGCGCCCGAGCGGAAGGACTGGCCGAAATCGCCGCGCAATACGCCGCCGATCCAGTTGAAATACTGTGTGATGGCGGGCTGGTCCAGCCCGTAGCGGGCGTTGACCTGCTCGATCAGTTCCGGCGTGGCGTCGATGCCCAGCATGCCGGAGGCAAAGCCGCCGGGGATCAGCCGGAGCACTGCGAAGATGGCGATACTGATGCCCAGCAGCACGGGGATGAGCTGCAAAAGGCGGCGGATGATGTAATTTTTCACGGTATCACGCTCCCATCGGCCCGAAAGAGCGGGCGGGCCTTGAAAACGCCGCGGGGCGCGCGGCGCTTTCAGCGTCCGTCCAAAGGACGGGATGGCGGCGGGAGCCGCCATCCCGGAAAGACGCGCTCAGCGCACGAAGTACGCCTCGGTGAAGATGCTGGCGTCGGCCGCGTAGGGCTCGTAGCCGCGCAGCGCGCTGCTGGCGAAGAGGTACTCCATGGGGCTGGCGAAGAAGAGGTTCGGGCTCTCTTCGATGATGATCTGCTGCGCCTCCATGTAGTAGGCTTCGCGCTCGGCCTCGTCCGTGGTGCTCACGGCCAGCTGGCAGAGCTCGTCCACGCGCTCGTTGGAGTAGCCCCAGACGTTGGCCCCGCCGGTGGTGGAGAAGAAGAAGCTGACGGCGCGGTTCGGGTCGGTGCCGGAACCGTTCTGGCCGCACATCATGTCAAAGCCGGCCTCGGGGGTATCCATGATGCCCCAGATGTCCACGTACTCGCCGGATTCGAGGTTGGTGATCTCCACGTCGATGTAGATCTCCTTGAGCTGCTGCTGGAGCACCACGGCGGTGTCGCGGATGGTGTCGAGCAGGCCGGCGGCCATGGTCAGGCTCAGGCGGTTGTCCTCGCTGTAGCCTGCCTCCTCCATCAGGGCGCGGGCGGCCTCGACGTCATAGGTGTACAGCGGGGATTCGTTCACGGCGTCCCACACCCAGTGGCCAAGGTTCGGGGCCACGAAGGTGGAAACGGCGGCTTCGCCGTTGTGGACGTAGTCGATGATCATGTTGCGGTCCACGGCCATGCTCATGGCCTGGCGCACGCGCACGTCCTGCAGCGCCTCGTTGGAGAGGTTGAAGCCCAGGTAGGTGTAGTTGTTGGACTGGTAGGAGATCACCTGAATGTTCTCGTCGCCTTCCACGTCGGCAAGGTTCATCGCCGACAGGGAGCACAGGTCGATGTCGCCGGTGCGCAGGGCGGCCAGGCGGGCGCTTTCATCGGCGAGCAGGTAGTAGGTGATGCCGTCGAGCATGGGCGCGCATTCCATCCAGTAATCCTCGTTCTTGACCAGCGTGATGTGGTTGTCCACCACGGACTCGGAGTACTTGAACGGGCCGGTGCCGCACATGGTGTCCACAGCGGAAAGGCTGCCGTCATTGGCCTCGACGACTTCACGGCAGACGATGGCGCTGTACGTGGAGGTCAGGTTGGACATGAAGGCCGCGTTGGGCGCTTCGAGGACGATCTGCACGGTGTAGTCGTCCAGCGCCTCGATGGTGGCGATGCCGCCGTAGTAGCTGTCGCTGGAGCCGAGCGCGCCGATGTCGCCGGCGTCGGTCTGGCCGAGGATGCGCTGGAAGCTGTACACCACGTCGTCCGCGGTCATCTCACGGCCGTTGTGGAACTTCACGCCCTGGCGCAGATGGAAGATGTAGGTCACGTCGTCCGGGGTCTCCCAGCTCTCGGCGAGTATGCCGCGGTAGGTCATATCGCGGTTGAAGCCGATCAGCGTTTCATACACCTGGTTGAACACGCGCGTGGCGGCGATGGCGGAGATGGTGTGCGGGTCGTAGCCGGCCGGCCAGGTGTCGGTGCCGTAGCGGAGCACCTGGGAGCCGGAGGGCGCTTCCGCGGCTTCTTCGGCGAACGCGCCGCCAAAGAGCGTCAGGCACAGCGCCAGCGTCATGAGGACTGCCAGGAATTTACGGATGTTTTTCATGAAACGACCTCTTTTCTTGGTTTTTGTATTTCGCAGGGTTTCCCCTGGCTATACCGTTTGGGGCGCTTCGCGGCCAAGCAGCGCGTAGTGGAGCGCGCGGCGCGCGTCCTGCATGTTGGCCTCGCCCCGCGGCGCGCGGCAAAGGCGGTTGGCAAGCAGCACCGCGCCCACGTCGCGCGCGCGGCTGAAGTAGATGCTGGTGCCGGTAAAGCCGGAATGCCCGCAGCCCTCGGGGAACGTCTCGCGCTTGTCAAAGGCCAGGCCGCGGCCGCAGACGTTTTCCTCCATGGCGCGCACGAAGGCGGGGCGCGCGGTGTTCATGTAAAACTGGCAGAGCTTTGTCAAAGCGCCCGCGGTGGCGAACACGCCGGCGTGCCCGCTGGCGCCGTGCCAGTAGTAGTAAGCGTTGCCGTCGTTGCATTCGCCGCGCACGGCTGCGCCGTCCTCGCGCCAGCCGTCAAAGGCCATGCCGCGCTCGCGGCACATCCCCTTTTCGATCTGGTTGCCGAAACAGGAAGGCACGCACAGCGCGGGGTCCACCGGGCCATAGGCGATCTCGCGGATGCCCAGCCCCTGGCGGATATAGCGCTCCAGCCCCTCGCGCAGGGAAAGGCCGCTCACGCGCTGGAAGATCAGCCCCAGCAGCATGAAGTTGATGTCGCTGTACACCATGCCCTGTTCGGGCGGTGTGGTGGCCAGCACATGCTCCAGCGCGGTGAAGAAGGGCCGGCCGTCGGCGTAGAACGGGTACCAGGCGGCGATGCCGGAGGTGTGGGTGAGCAGCTGGCGCAAGGTCACGCTTTTGAGCCGCCGCTTCGTGGCCCCGCCCGCGCCGTCCAGATACGGCAGCGCCAGATCATCCGGGGAAAGGCGGCCTTCGTCCATGAGGGAAAAGAGCATCGTGGCGCAAATGATTTTGCTCACGGAAGCCAGGTCAAACCACGAATCCACCGTCGCCTCGCCCACGGCGAAGCGCCCCAGCGTTTCGCGGGCGTTGAACACCTGGCACACCGCCGCGGGATAGTACCCGCGCGCGTGAAAATCGCGGACGATCTCCTCCGCCCTGCGGACGTCCATCGCAGACACCTCGATCCCAAGGCCGGCGCGTTTCTTCCGGCCTCGCAGTATTATCATAACAAATCGGAAACAAAAAGTCCAGTTTTCCGGGAAATTTTCTCCCCCCGGCTCAGCGCCCTGGCGGCAGCGAGAGCTTGCCCATGACGCTGGCTGCGGACGCGCCCGTGACGCTGGGCAGCACGTTGGCCTCGCCCCGGACGAAGCAGTCCGCCATCAGCGCGAAGGCCACGGCTTCCTTGGCGTCGCTGTTGAAGCCCAGGTCCTCCTGCGTGCGCACGGCGATGCCGCGGGCGCCAAACAGGCCGGAAAGGTCTTTGAGCAGCGTCTTGTTGTAGCTGCCGCCGCCGCCGACGATCAGCTCCGCGGGCTTGCACACGGGCAGCGCGAAGCGTTCGCAGGCGTCGAAGATCGACCAGGCGGTGAGATAGGTGACGGTGGCGAGCAGGTCCTCGTCGGAGATGGGATGCCGCGCGCGATCATCGAGTATGCGCTGGGCGTACTGCGTGCCGAAGCGCTCGCGCCCGGTGGTCTTGGGAGGCCTGCGGGCGTAGTATTCATCCTTTTGCAGGCGGGCGAGCAGTTCTTCGTCCACCTTGCCGCGCGCGGCGATCCCGCCGTTTACGTCGCACTTCAGCCTGCCGCCGGAAATGGCGGCGGCCACCGCGTCGATGATCATGTTGCCGGGGCCGGTGTCAAAGGCGAACACCTGTTCCGGCGTCGCGCCGGCGGGCAGCACGGTCATGTTGCCGATGCCGCCGATGTTCTGCAAAAGTATGCTCTCATCCTCCCGGCGATAAAGAAGATATTCAGAAAATGGCACCAGCGGCGCGCCCTGCCCGCCCACGGCCATGTCCGCCACGCGGAAGTCGGACACCGTGGGGATGCCCGTGCGCGCGGCGATGACCGCGCCCTCGCCGATCTGCACGGTGTAGCGGATGGGCAAGCCGTCCATGCCCTGCGGCTCCGGCTCGTGCCAGATGGTCTGGCCGTGGGAGCCGATCAGGTCGACATCGGCGCTCGTCAGCCCGGCTTTGGCGATCACGGAAAGCGCGGCGCGGGCGTAGAGCTCGCCCAGCAGGAAGTTCATATAGCCGATCCTGTCCACCGTGGACGTCTCCGGGCGGAACAGCTCGAACACGCGCTCGCGCACGCCCTGCGGGTAGGGGGTGTTTTCAAAGGCCAGCAGTTTGACGCGCGGCGCGCCGCCCTCGCGGGAAAGCTCGATCAGCGCCGCGTCCACGCCGTCTACGGAGGTGCCGGACATCATGCCCACCACGCGGTGGACGCCCTTGGCGGAAAGCGCTTCCAACATAGTTCTATTCCCCTTTCGCCTTTTCGATGGCTTCGCGCAGCCGGCCCTCGCAGGCCGCCAGCAGTTCCCGGCCCCGCGCCGCGTCGCAGCCGGCCTTGCGCATGAGGATGGCCAGCTTCGTGCGGCCGCCGGCTTCCTTAAGGACGCGCGCGGCCTCCTCGGGCGTGGCGCCGGTGGCGTGGATGATGAGGCGCTTGGAGCGGTCCACCAGCTTTTTGTTGGTGGCGCGCAGATCGACCATCAGGTTGCCGTAGACCTTGCCCAGCTTGATCATCGCGCAGGTGGTGAACATGTTGAGCACCATCTTCTGCGCCGTGCCGGATTTGAGGCGCGTGGAGCCGGTGATGACCTCCGGCCCGACCAGCGGGGCCACGGTCACGTCGCAGACCTCTTCCAGGCGCGTGTGCGCGTTTGTGCACAGGCCGATGGCCACGCCGCCGCGCGCCTTCACGCGCCGCAGGGCGGCCAATACATAGGTAGCGCTGCCGCTGGCGGTGATGCCCACCACCGCGTCGTTTTCGCCCACGGCCAGTTCGTCGATGAGGGCCTCGCCATCCTCAGCGCTGTCCTCGCAGCCCTCCACGGCGTGGCGCAGCGCGCGGTCGCCGCCGGCGATGAAGCCCTGCACCATTGTCGGCTCCACGCCGAAGGTCGGCGGGCACTCGGAAGCGTCGAGCACGCCCAGCCGCCCGGAGGTGCCCGCGCCCAGGTAGATCAGCCGCCCGCCGCGCCGCAGGCAGCCGTAAATGAGGTCGACCGCCTGCGCGATGTGGCCGCATTCGGCGTGTACGGCCTCGGCGACGCGCGCGTCCTCGCGGTTCATCATTTCCACCATCTCGCGCGTGGAGCAAAGGTCTATATCGCGCGTAGACTCGCTGACCCCCTCGGTGGCCAGCCCGGCCAGGTAAGCGTCCATGCGGTAACCATCTCCCGTCCTGCCATAAAATCGGTACTTTATCATCGTAACGCAGACGACACAATTTGTCAACCGCATTTTGCCGCGCGCACCGCCCGCCGCGTCAACAAACCCATGACAATTACAAAGTTATACGCCGCAAATTTTTACCGGCCCAAGAAAATTTCCAGATTCGTCCCTTACCGGCGTTTGGTATCCTCTTCCCGGACCCAAATGAAAGAAGAGGTGTACAAAATGAAAAGACTGTTTGCTGCCCTTCTGGCGCTGGCGCTGTTTGTCTGCGCCGTGCCCGCGATGGCTGAGGAAGCGACCGCGACCACGCCGAAGTACGTGTTCATGTTCATCGGCGACGGCATGGGCAACCCCCAGGTGACCGCCACCCAGTACTACCTGGGCGCGCTGCAGAACCCCGATTCCGAGCTGCCGGTCCCCGCGGCTTTGTCCTTCACCGGCTTTGAGAACGTCGGCCTGATGACCACCTACGACGCTTCCTCCTTCTGCCCGGACTCCGCTTCCACCGCCACCTCCATGGCCTCCGGCAACAAGACGCTTTCCGGCGTTCTGAACTACAATGTTGACCTCACCGAGCCCTTCAAGCTCATCACCGAGTATGCCAAGGAAGCCGGCAAGAAGGTCGGCGTCATCTCCAGCGTGTCCCTGGACCACGCCACCCCCGCGGCCTACTACGCCAAGTCTGAGAGCCGCAACGAGTACTACGACATCGCCCTGCAGGGCGTGACCGGCGCCACGCTGGACTTCCTGGGCGGCGGCACGTTCCTCCAGCCTGACGGCGAGGACGGCGCGCAGGACAACCTGTTCACGCTGGCCGAGGAAAACGGCTTCACCGTGGTGGATACCGCTGAGGAATATGCCGCGCTGAGCAGCGAAAGCGGCCGCACGCTGGCCATCAACCCCACCATCGCCGAGGATTCCGCGATGCTGTATGAGATCGACCGCATCCGCCACGCCGCTGAAGGCGAAGAGAGCATGTCTCTGGCCGACATGGTCAAGGCCGGCATCACCGTGCTGGACAACGACGAAGAAGGCTTCTTCCTCATGACCGAGGGCGGCAAGATCGACTGGAGCTGCCACGCCAACGACGCCAAGACCAGCATCATGGACACCATCGCCCTCTCCGACGCCGTGCAGGTGGCCATTGACTTCGCCGCCGAGCACCCGGAAGAGACGCTCATCATCGTCACCGCCGACCATGAGACGGGCGGCATGACCATCGGTTTCGCCACCACCGCCTACGACACCCACTTCAACTACCTCGAGAACCAGACCATCTCCTGGGTGCAGTTCGACGACGTGATCAACGAGCTGCGCGCCAACAAGGCCACCTTTGAAGACGCTCTGGCCGAGATCGAGACCTACTACGGCCTGACCACCGAAGAGGGCCAGGATCTCACCCTCACCGAGGCGGAGATCGAGAGCCTGAAGGCTGCCTTCGAACTGAGCATGCTGCCCGCCGAGGAGCGTGTGCTGGGCGACGAGGAAGCCCTGCTCTACGGCGGCTACGAGCCTTTGTCCATGGCGGTCTGCCACATCATCAACAACAAGGCGGGTCTGTCCTTCACCTCCTACGCGCACACCGGCCTTCAGATTCCCGTGTACGCGATGGGCGTGGGCGCCGAGAACTTCGCCGGCCTCTACGACAACACCGACATCTTCACCAAGACCATGGCGGCCATGGGCCTCCAGGCGGATGCGTAAGATGTAAAAAACGCTTCGCGGGCTGCCCCAGCGGGCAGCCCGCTTTCCATGCGCGGGGCGGAAAAATCGTGCCCTGTCGCACAAAAATGGCTTGAAGTGGCGCAAACGCCCTTTTTGATTGCCATACAAGCCGTTTTTATGGCGTTGTATCCCTATATACTGCCGCGGGCGGCGGCGCATGAGCAATGGAGGTCCATATGAAAAAACTTGGCAGAAAGTCCAGGTCGAACCTGGTGTTCTCCCTGGTGATGCTGGTCGTCTGCGGCCTGTTGTGCCTCATCCCCGAGGCGTTTACCAACCCTTCCTCGTCCATCCCCCGCGAGAGGGTGCGCATCGAAAGCGTGGACAACACACAGCTCTATCCCCTGGGCATTGTCTACTCCGGCTCGCAGAACTGCGAGGTCACCGTACTGACCGGCGAATATGCCGGTGAGACCACCATGGCCTACAACTACCAGAACTCGGCGCTGGACAAGGACAAGCTCTTTGAGGCCGGCGACACGGCCTACGGCATGGTGCAGATGGGCGCAAACGGCCTCACCGTCACGCTCATCGACCACTACCGCGCCGGCATGGAGGGCTGGATCTTCGCCGCCCTGGCCCTCGCCCTCATCGCCGTGGGCGGCGCGGTGGGCTGCGGCGCGCTGGTGTCGCTGGTGTCCAGCGTGGTGATGATCTGGAAACTGCTCATTCCGCTGCTTTTGCGCGGCGTAGACCCCATACTCGCCTCGTTTGTCACTGTGCTCGTCCTTACCGTCATCATCGACCTCTTGGTGGCGGGCTGGACGAAAAAGTGCCTCGTGGCGCTCACCGGCTCGCTGATGGGCACGCTGCTCACCTGCGTGCTGGCCGTCATCTTCACCAACGTGCTCAAACTGGACGGCGGCGACACGCCCTACATCGTGCCCCTGCTCTCGCAGTCGGCCATGACCATCGACCCCAAGGCGCTGTTCATCGGCATGGTGTTTATCGCCAATGCCGGCGCGCTGATGGACCTGAGCATGGACGTGGCCATCTCCTGCGAGGAGATTGTCTACCATCGCCCGGACATCACCCGCGGCGCGCTGCTCAAAAGCGGCATATCCATCGGCCGCGGCGTGCTGGGCACGCAGACCACCACGCTGATGCTGGCCTATTCCGGCAACTACCTGTCCATGCTGATGTACTTTGCCGGGCAGGGCACGCCGGTGATGGACGTGCTCAACCTCAAATACGTCTCCAGCCAGCTGATGAACGCGCTGGTGGGCAGCTTCGGCCTGGTGGCCGTGACGCCGATGACCGCCCTGGCCGCCTCCGTGCTCTACACCCGCCCTGGCCGCAAGGGGCTTGCGCGGGCGACGGAAGCGGAAGCGCCGGCTACGGCGGATGTGTAAACCGCAACGGTATCTCGGAGGGCATGCGCCCTCCGCTTTTTCTTTCCGCAAATGGTTTACAGGAGCGCCCGTGGCGTGGTATACTGCAAAGTGGAGAATTGGGGGTATGTATATGGAAAAGATACGCACCACCGTGCGCGTGGCGGGCAAGGATTACACCATTGCCAGCTATGACCCGGAGGCGCACGTGCAGCGCGTCGCCGCCTATGTCGACCGCAAGCTCACGGAGCTTGCCGCGGCCACGCGCCTGCCGCAGGCGCAGCTTTCCGTGCTGGCGGCGCTCAACATCGCCGACGACATGCTCAAGGCGCACGACGAGATCACCCGCCTGCGCCGCGAACTGATGGAGACGCAGCAAAAGCTCGAGGCGGCGCGCAAATGAGCGAACTGCTCGCCCCTGCCGGGGGCATGGAGGCGCTGATTGCCGCGGTGCAGAACGGCGCGGACGCGGTGTATCTCGGCGCGCGGCTGTTCAACGCCCGGCGCGGCGCGGACAACTTTGACGAAGGCGGCCTCAGGGAGGCGGTCTCCTATTGTCATGCCCGCGGCGTGCGCGTGCATGTGACGCTCAATACGCTCGTGCGCGATGGCGAGATGGCGGCGCTGGAGGAACAGGTGCGCGAAGCGGCCGAGGCCGGCGCGGACGCGGCCATCGTGCAGGACCTGGGCGTGGCCGCGCTCGTGCGGCGGATGGCGCCGGGGCTTTCTTTGCACGCCAGCACGCAGATGGCCGTGCACGACCGGCAGGGCGTGGAATATTTGCGCGACCATGGCTTTGACCGCGCGGTGCTGGCGCGGGAAATGCCGCTTGCCGAAATTGAACAATGCGCCGGGCTCGGCGTGGAGCTGGAAGCCTTCTGCCACGGGGCGCTGTGCGTGGCCTGCTCCGGCCAATGCCTGTTTTCCAGCCTCGTGGGCGGGCGCAGCGGCAATCGCGGCATGTGCGCGCAGCCCTGCCGCCTGCCGTACCGCCTTGGCGAGGCGCGCGGCTACCTGCTCTCTCCGCGCGACATCATGCTGCTGGACGAATTAAAGGCCATGGAAAGGGCCGGGGTCTGCTCCTTCAAGATCGAGGGGCGGTTGAAGCGGCCCGAATACGTGGCCGTGGTCACGTCCGTCTACCGCCGCGCCCTCGACGGCAAGCCCATTTCCGACGCCGACCGCGAGGCGCTTTTGCAGATCTTCAATCGCGGCGGCTTCAGCCGCGGCTACCTGCGCGATATGAACGACAGGGAACTGATGTGCCCCGAGCGGCCCAACCACATGGGCGCGCTGGTGGGGACGCTCGGCGTTCTCCGGCGCGACGTGGACGCGGAGGACGCGCTGGCCGAGCGGCGGGGCGATGCAGAGCGGCCGGTGAAGCTGCAGGGCCGCGCCGGTTCCCACGTTTCCGTGCGCGGCGACATTTACCGTCTCGTGGACGCGTCGCAGATGCGCGCGGCGCGGGAAAGCTATGCCCATGAGCGCCGCCTGACGCATTTGACGGCGAAATTGACGCTGCGCGTGGGCGAACCGATGCGCCTGCGCGTCTCGGATGGAAAGCACGTGTTTGAAGCCGTCGGCGAAGAAACGCAGGCGGCGCGCAGCAAACTGCTGGACGCTTCCCGCGTGCGCGAGCAGCTGCAAAAGACCGGCGGCACGCCTTATGCGTTCACCGGCATCGACCTTGACACGGACGAAACGGCCTTTGCCGCCGCCTCGCAGCTCAACGCCCTGCGCCGCGCGGCGCTGGAGGGGCTGACGGCGGCGCGCGTTTCCGCCTTCGCGCCGGAAAAGGCCGTATATGCGGCAAAGCCCCTGCCCGCGCCGCGCCCGGAGGCGGCGAAAACGCGCCTCATCGCCCGTTCCGACCGGCCGGAAATTTTGCTGGCAGCGCGGGAAGCAGGCGCGGACGAATTGGCGCTCGACCCCTGCGACTGGCGGCGGGAGGCTTTGGACGCCTGCCTTGCCGCGCTGGACGGGGAGCGCTTCGCCCTCGTCCTGCCCGCCGTGGCCAACGCGGATGTGCTGGACGGCGTACACGCATGGGCGCGGGCGCACCGGGAGCGTCTCACGGCGGTCTACGCCGCCAACGTCGCCCATCTGGGCATGGACTGGGGCGTGGAGATGCGTGGGGACTTTGCCCTCAACCTCTTTAATTCCCGCGCCGTGAACGAGACGGGGCTTGCGCGCTACATGCCCTCGCTGGAACTGACGGCGCGGCAGATGGAGGACATGCCCGGGGAAAAGGAGCTGCTCATCTGGGGGCGCGCGCCGCTGATGCGCCTGCGCCACTGTCCGCTGCGCGCGGCGCGGCATTTGCCCGGGCCGCACGACGCCTGCCGCCGCTGCGACCGCGCCGACGACCCCGTGAGCGGCATGGCGCTCATCGACCGCCGCGGCGCGGCCTTTCCGCTGCGGCGCGTGGCCTCGGACGGGGGCTGCGTGGTGGAGGCGCTCAACAGCGTGCCGCACTGGCTGCTACCCAGGCGCGAACGCCTCTGCGCCTGCTCGGGCTGGGCGCTGATGCTCCGCGCGGGCGAACCGGCCAAAGCGGTCGTCTCCGCCTGCCGCGCCGCCCTCGACGGCAGGGAGGCGGACCTTGCGCCCTTTGCCGGCATGCAGACGACCACCGGGCATTTTTTCCGCGGCGTGGAGTGACGCTGCGGGGCAAAATAAACAGCCGGACGACCTCCGGGGAGTGAAAGCGATGCAAGAAAGAAACCTGCGCGTACTGGAATATCCGAAAATACTCGAGCGGCTGGCCTCCATGGCCATGACCGAGCCGGGCAAGGCCGCGGCGCGGGCGCTGCGCCCCTCGGGCGACATAGGCGAAGTGCGCCGCCTGCAACAGGAGACGGAGGAGGCGCTCTCCGCCTACGCCTACCACGGCGGCTCGCCGATGGCCTATTTCAGCGACGTATCCGAATACCTGCAACTTGCCAGGGTCGGCTCCACGCTTTCGATGAAGGCGCTTTTGACCATCGCCGAGGGCCTGCGCGCGGCGCGCACGGTGCGAAACGCTCTGGTCAGCGACCGCGAGGACACGCGCACGCTCTCCGCCATCGCCTCGGAGCTGGCCACGAACCGCCCGTTGGAGGAAGAGATCTTCAACGCCATACTCTCCGAGGACGAAATGGCCGACCGCGCCAGCCCGGAGCTCTACGATATCCGCCGCCGCCTGCGCGCCCTCAACGACCGCGTGCGCGACCGGCTCAACGCCATCATCCGCTCCTCATCCCTGCAAAAGTATTTGCAGGACGCCATCATCACCATGCGCAACGGCCGCTACGTTATCCCTGTGCGCGCCGACAGCCGGCAGTTCGTGCCGGGGCTGGTGCACGACCAGTCCGGCAGCGGCTCCACGCTGTTCATCGAGCCGGCGGCGGTCGTGGAGGCCGGCAACGAGATCAAGCAGTGGACGCTCAAGGAGCGGCAGGAGATCGACCGCATACTCGGCGAGTTCACCGACCGCGTGGCCCCGGACGCCGACCTCTACCGCCACAACATCGAGGTGCTGGCAAACCTGGACATGATCTTCGCCCGCGCCGCCCTCGCCCGCGAGATGCGCGCCGCGCCGCCGAAGATCAACGAGGAGGGCCGCGTCAACCTCATGCGCGCCCGCCATCCGCTCATCGACCCGGAGAAGGTCGTGCCTTCCACGCTGTGGATGGGCGGCGAGTTCACCACGCTGGTCATCACCGGCCCCAACACCGGCGGCAAGACGGTGACGCTCAAGACCGTGGGGCTGCTTTCGCTGATGGCGCAGTCCGGCCTGCAGATCCCCGCCGCCTACGGCAGCGAGCTGCCCGTGTTCGACGAGGTGTTCGCCGACATTGGCGACGAGCAGTCCATCGAGCAGTCGCTTTCCACCTTTTCTTCCCACATGACCAACATCGTCGCCATTTTGCAGGCGGTGACGCCCCAGTCGCTGACGCTGTTTGACGAATTGGGCGCGGGCACCGACCCCACCGAGGGCGCGGCGCTGGCCATGGCGATCCTGGAACATTTGCTGTCGATGAAGGTGGCCACGCTGGCCACCACCCATTACAGCGAGCTCAAGGCCTTCGCCCTCTCCACGCCGGGGGTGGAAAACGCCTCCGTGGAGTTCGACGTAGAGACGCTCCGGCCGACCTACCGCCTCTCCATCGGCGTGCCGGGCAAGTCCAACGCCTTTGAAATTTCCCGCAAGCTGGGGCTGCCGGACTTTCTCATCCAGAAGGCCGGCGAGCACCTCACCCGCGACCAGATCCGCTTCGAGGACGTCATCGCCGGCGCGGAGTACCACCGCCAGATCGCCGAAAAGGAGCGCCGCCTGGCCGAGGAAGCGCATCAGGAGACGCAGAAACTGCGCGACGAGGCGGAAAGGCTGCAAAAGCAGATCGAGAGCCGCCGCGAAACGGAGATCAAAAAGGCCAAGGAGGACGCCCGGCGCATACTGCAAAAGGCGCAGCGCGACGCCGAACAGGTCATTGCCGAATTAAAGCGCAAGAGCGCCGCCACGGTGAAGGAACACGAACTGCACAACCTGCGCGCGCAATTGCAGGACGCGCTCGACGCCAACACGGAAACCATCCAGCCCGCCAAGGCGGACGAGGCCGGCGCGCCCGCGGACATCCGCCCGGGCGACAGCCTCATGCTCCTTACGCTCAACACGCGCGGCGAGGCCTTGACCGCGCCGGACAACAAGGGCGAACTGACCGTGCAGGCCGGGGCGCTGAAGCTCAAGGTCAACGTGCGCGACGTGCGCCGCGCCGCGCCGGAAAAGATAGAAAAGCGCCGCCCCGCGCCGGGCAAAGTCGCCGCCATCGCCCCCCGCGCCGTGGAGACGGAGTGCGATGTGCGCGGCATGACGCTGGAGGAAGCCATACTCGCCGTGGACATGTTCCTGGACGGCGCGACGCTCAACCGCCTGAAAATGGTCTACATCATCCACGGCAAGGGCACGGGCGTTCTGCGCGCCGGCATCCAGAAGCATTTGAAAAAGCACCCCGCCGTCAGCGAATTCCGTCTCGGGCGCTACGGCGAGGGCGAGGACGGCGTGACCGTGGTGACGCTCAAATAGGCGCAACGTTCACGCCCTGTTCACACGCGCGCCATACACGGGCGTTAGTATAGTATCGCCGATACAGGCGGCGAGGAGGGTAAGCGATGAAAACGAAGATCATGGTCGTGGACGACGACCCCAACATCCGCGAACTGGTGCGGCTCTATCTGGAAAAAGAGGGCTTTGAAGTGACCTGCGCCGAGCGCGGCGACGAGGCCGTGAAGATGTTTCGCGCCACGCCGCCGAACCTGATGCTGCTGGACGTGATGCTGCCCGGCATGGACGGCTGGCAGGTCTGCCGCGAGGTGCGCAAAATATCGAACATACCCATCATCATGCTCACCGCCAAGGACGAGACGTTCGACAAGGTGCTGGGGCTGGAACTGGGCGCGGACGACTATATCGTCAAGCCCTTCGACATGAAGGAGCTGGTGGCGCGCATCAAAGCGGTCATCCGCCGCTTCCAGGCCGCGGACGCCCCGGAGAAGGAACTGGTGTTCCCCGGGCTGACCATCAACATCAGCCAGTACACCGTCACCTATATGGGAAAGCCGTTGGAAATGCCGCCGCGCGAGATTGAGCTTCTCTACTTCCTCGCCAGCCATCCGGGCATGGTCTTTACCCGCGAACAGCTTCTGGAGCAGGTGTGGGGCTACGATTACTTCGGCGATTCGCGCACGGTGGACGTACACGTCAAGCGCCTGCGCGAAAAGCTCTCCGGCGGCGAGGAGTTGGGCTGGCAGATCAAGACCGTGTGGGGCGTGGGCTACAAATTCGAGGTGAAGTAGCGTGCAGGAGACGTTTTCCGGCGGCGACGCCTGCCGGCAGATGACCACCGGCGCGCACCGCCACGGGCCGCGCGGCGGCATCTTTTTGCGCACGTTTCTGGGCTTTCTGGCGCTGACGCTGGCGACGGTGCTGTTGTTCACCTTCTTCCTCACCGCCACATTGCAGGCGGAGCGGCAGGCCGCCTACGAGGACGAGGTGCGCGCGCAGGCGCGCGAGGTGGCGGGCTATGTGTCGCACCTCAATCAGTTGCAGTTCGTCTTTGAAAGCAGCACCATGCGCTATGTGCTTCTTTCCAAGATGCAGACCATCCATGACCATTACAACGCCGATATCTGGATCGTCAGCTACGACGACGGCCGCCTCATCTACCAGTTCCTGGACAGCGGCGGCAACATCGTCGATCCCCGCTACATCTCCAGCGAGGCGGTGCTTGCGCAGATCGCCAGCGTCTATCAGGGCAACGAGATCCGCGTGCAGGGCCTGTTCCCGGAACTGGGCGAGGACATCGTCACCATCGGCGTGCCGTGGCGCTACAGCGACGGGCACGTGGTGGGCGCGGTGCTGCTCAACATTTCCACGGAGGATCTGCGCGTGCGCTTTATGGACGTTTTGCCCTCCCTCCTGCCCGTGGGCGTGGGCGTGCTCATCCTCGGCGTTTTCTGTTCGCTGCTATTGGCGCGCTCGCTGACCAGGCCCCTCAAGGAGATCACCGCCGCCGTGCGCGACTTTTCCAAGGGCCGGCTCGACCGCCGCGTACAGCTTTCCTGCGGCGGCGAATTGCAGGCGCTGGGCGATGAGATCGACCGCATGGCCTTCGAGCTGTCCAATATGGAACAGAGCCGCAAGAGCTTCGTGGCCAACGTCTCCCACGAGCTGCGCTCGCCGCTGACCAGTATCCGCGGCTACGTGCAGGCGCTGCGCGACGGGGCGATCCCCGAGGAAGAGCGCGAAAAGTATATGGACGTGGTGCTCGACGAGACGGCGCGCCTGACGGCGCTTGTGCGCGACCTTCTCGACCTTTCCCGCATCGAGAGCGGCAAGTTCCCCATGGAGATGGCGCGCATAGACCTGTGCGAGCAGATGCGCCGCTCGCTGTTGAGCTTTGAGGGGCGCATTGAGGAAAAGCACATCGAAGTGGCGGCGGAGCTCCCCGAAACGCCCTGCTGGGTGACGGCGGACGCCGGCCGCATCCGCCAGGTGATCGGCAACCTCATCGACAACGCGCTCAAGTTTTTGCCCGAGGGCGGGACGCTGCGCGTGGGCGTGGGCAGCGCCGGCAAGCGCGTCTACGCCTATGTGGAGGACAACGGCCCCGGTATCGCCAAAGACGACCTGCCCTTCATCTTCGACCGCTTCTACAAGGCGGACAAGGCACACACCGCCGGCATGGGCACGGGATTGGGCCTTTCCATCGTTAAGCGCATACTCGAACAGCACGGGGGCGGCATCTCCGTTTCCTCCGAGCCGGGGCGCACGGTGTTCCGCTTTGAACTGGACGCCGCGCCCGAGGAAAAGAAGCCGGCGCTGCCGCCGCAGTAAAAAAGTGGCAAACGTTCACAGTCCGTTCACGCGGCGTCCGTTTCTTTCCGCTATACTGGTTTCAGACCAGAAGAGAGGGCGGCGAGGACGCATGCGGGCGCGAGAAAAATGGCCCCGGGCGCAAACGTTCACAGTTTGTTCACGCGAGGTCAAAAACTTCGGGTTATACTCTATATTGTCCGATGGGGGGAAAGGAAAAAAGTTCCGGCCCCCTAAAGAAACGGACAAACGTTCACCGTTTGTTCACGCGATTGTGAGAATGGTTTTGTAGAATACATGCAGACCGCAAGAAAGGTGGCATTCCCATGAGAAAGCATAATGTTTTGAAAAAGGTCAGCGTTTTCCTGGCGCTGGCGCTGTGCATCGGCTTCGCCGGCGGCGCGCTTTTGACGAAAAAGCCCGCGGCCGTGGCGGAAACGGCGGACGCCACGGTCGGTTACGAGGCCGTATACTCCTCCGACAATCCCGTGCCCGAGATCGCCGCGAACGTGCGCCCCTCGGTGGTGCAGGTGATCACCAGCGCCGCCACGTGGGACCAGCGCACCCGTGAAGTCTCCACCGAGGAGATCGGCTACGGCTCCGGCACCTACTTCCGCGCGCTGGACGAGGGCGAGGGCGGCTACATCCTCACCAACAACCACGTCGTGGACGAAGGCGAGACTTACCAGATCGAATGGCTGGACGGCACCATCATGGACGCGACGCTGGTCGGCGCGGATGAGGGCACCGACATCGCCGTTCTGCAGTTCAACGAGCCCGCGCCCGAGGGCGCCACGCCTGTGCCGCTGGGCGATTCCGACGCATTGCAGATCGGCGAACTGGCCATTGTCATCGGCAACCCCGGCAGCGGCACGGAAGTGCTGTTCGGCACCGTGACCACCGGCATCATCTCCGGTCTGGAGCGCGAAGGCGTGACCGCGCAGGGCAGCTTCAACCGCCCGGTTTCCACCATTCAGGTGGACGCGGCCATCAACGAGGGCAACTCCGGCGGCGCGCTTCTGAACGCGCAGGGCGAACTGGTGGGCATTCCGACCTTGAAGATGACCGCCAGCTACACCACCATCTATGAGGGTCTGGGCTTCTGCATCCCGATCAACACCGCCAAGGATATCATCGACCAGCTGATCGAAAACGGCGAGGTCGTGCGGCCGAGGCTGGGCATCACCGTCGTCGCGCAGGACGGTCCGGATGAGCCCATGCGCAATTATCCGCCGGCCGGCGTGCGCATCGAGAATGTCGAGGAAGGCACCCCCGCCGATGAAGCCGGCCTGCAGCGCTACGACATCATCACCGAGATCAACGGCCAGCGCGTGTACACAAACGATGAGCTGATCGCCGTCATCGACCAGTATTCCGAGGGCGACACCGTGGAGCTGACCATCTGCCGCTATTACAGCGAGAATGGCACGCCCCTGGCGCAGTATGAGGTGTTCACCGCCAATGTCGAACTGGAGATCATCGACTGATAAACCTTCTTCCTCTTTTTCCCAGGGCGCCCGGCAACACAGCCGGACGCCCACTTTTTGCGCGGTGGATTTTGGCGGCGGGATGTGGTATACTTTTTTCAGAGAGGACGAAAGGGAGGGGAAACAATGCCAGAGATCGCAAGATTCTATGGGATCGTCATCAAGATGTTTTTCAAGCCCAAAGAACATGAGCCAAGTCACATCCATGCCCTTTATGGAGAGTACATGGGCGAGTTCAACGTCCAGACCATGGAGATGATACAAGGCGACCTGCCTCGAAAGGCGCAGACGTTGGTTTGTGAATGGCTTTGCATGCACCAGGCAGAGCTGCAACAGATGTGGGACGAACAGAAAATCCAAAAATTGCCGCCATTGGAATAGGAGGTGCTTCCATGATACGACGCATCCGGACCGTGCGGCCCTTGCCGGACTTTCTGCTTTCCGTCTCTTTTGACGATGGAAAGCGCGTGGTTTACGACGTCAAGGAAGATATGGGGCTGCCAGGTTATGCTGCGCTGCGAGATATACAGGGCCTGTTTGAACAGGTGCAGCTTGACCCCAGCCGTACCTGCGTCTATTGGAACAGCGAAATAGACTTGCCCAGCGACGCCATCTACGAGTACGGCCAACCGCAATGAGCGTCCCGGCTTGCGCATTTTACCCGGCTGTGGTATAATCTGCCCCAGTCTGGCAAAAGGAGGCGCGCCTATGTCTGTCGAGCGCGTGCGGGAATATCTGAAACAGTATGGCCTGGAGGGGCGCGTAAAGGAATTCGCCGTTTCCAGCGCCACGGTGGAATTGGCGGCGCAGGCCGTGGGCGTGGAGGCGGCGCGCATCGCCAAGACGCTCTCGTTCCGCCTGGGCGAGGGCTGCGTGCTGGTGGTGGCCGCCGGCGACGCCCGCATCGACAACCACAAGTTCAAGGAAACCTTCCACACCAAGGCAAAGATGCTCACCGCCGACGAGGCGTTTTCCATGACCGGCCACGCCGTGGGCGGCGTCTGTCCCTTCGCCCTGCCCGAGGGCGTACGCGTGTGTCTGGACAAGTCGCTTCAGCGCTTTGATACCATCTACCCCGCCGCGGGCAGCGCCAGCAGCGCCGTGAAACTCACCTGCGAGGAATTGCAGGGAAGCACCGGCGGCGAATGGGTGGATGTCTGCAAGCTGCCGGAATGATCCAAAAAAGCGCCTTCGGGCGCTTTCAGGATGTTGACAAAGTCAACAGACTGGCAGAGCGTTGAGAAAGCCTGCAAGCCAAGGAAGCAAACTTGCATCCAAGGGAGCTTACATGGACGTAAGTGACCGCAGGATGCAAGTGCAGCTGACGCAGGAAGCTAAAATTGCCACTGATTTTCATTTTATCAGGGCAATTTTTGCGGTTGTGGGCTTTGTCAGCGCTCTGAAAGCGCCTTCGGGCGCTTTTTTCATAGCAGTATGTTGAGCAAGATCACCAGCACCGCGCCCGGCAGGCCGAGGAAGCCCACCGCCAGCGCCGTGAAGGGGTTGACCGCCACGTGCAGCCCCAGCAGGCCGCCGAAGGCGTTCACCAGCCACAGCGCCAGCGCGCCCAGCACGCCGCCCGCGGCCAGCCGCCAGACAAAGCGCATCGGCACGAGCAAAAGGTAGCCCACCAGGCACATAAGCCCCAGCCCGATGGCGAATGAGAGCACCATCTCCCATGGGATCCGCATGCGCATCACCTCCGCTGCGGCGGAAAAAGCCCCCGCACAGTGCCATACTATGCGGGGGCAGATCCTGTTCAGAACGGGTCAGGCGGCTTCGCGCGGCGTCCCGCGGCCCTCCGCCGTCAGCGCTCTCCAGTCGCGCCGGAAACGCAGCATGACAAGGGCTGCCAGCGCGCCTGCCAGCACCGATGTGCCGGCAAAGTTGAGCCACAGCCCCGTCAGCCCCAGCGGCCAGAGCGCGGCGATCAGCAATACCGGGAAGATGAGCGCCGTGGAAAGGGAGATCAGCGTCGCCGCGCCGGCGCGTTCGATGGCCAGCATGAAACTCTGCGTGGCAAAGGAGAACCAGCGGGTCAGATACGTAAGGCTGAACAAGCGCAGGGCAAAGACAGTGTCGGCAATGGCCTCAGCGCTCACATCGTCCATGAATATGCGGGCGATGGGCTCAGGGATAAGGCTGATGACCAGCGCCGAGACGAGCGAGATGGCCGCCGCGGCGCGGAAGCAGCATGCTTCGATGGCCTTGACGCGGCCGAAGGCGCGCGCGCCCCAGTTGTAGCCCACGGCGGGCTGCAAAGAATCGCACATGCCGTACAGAAGCGGCTGTATAAAGCCCTCCACATACATCAAAACGCCGTAGATGGACACGGCGATCTCCCCGCCCAGCCGCACGAGCAGCACGTTCATGAGGATGGAGGTGATCCTGCCGGCAATGTTGTTGAGGAAGTTCGGCGCGCCGCTGAAAACGATCTTTTTGATCATTGCCCAGCTGAAGCGCGGCTTCTGGAAGCGCAGCAGCATCCTGCCGCGGAAGAAGGGGACGTAGGCGACCACGGCGGTAACGGCCATGCCCAGGCAGGTGCCCAGCGCCGCCCCGGCAATGCCCAGCCGCAGGACCAGCAGGAAAAACGCCTCCAGCGCCACGCTGAGGATGGACATGAAGATATTGAGGAACATGCTTTCGCGCGTCTTGCCGCAGATGCGCAAAAAGTTGTCCACGGCAAAGACGATGGTGGTCACCGGCGAACAGAGGCCGTAGACGCGCAGATAGGAAACTGCCAAGGAGGCAAACTCGCCCTCCGCACCCATCAGCGCGATCATCAGCGGCGCGGCGGCGTAGATGGCCGCGCCCACGACGACGCCCGCCAGCACGATCAGTATGCTGGCGCAGGTGAAGTAATTGCTGGCCTCCCCGTCCTCATGCCTGCCCAGGTGGATGGAGATGGGCACGGACGAACCCACGCCGATGAGGTCGGCGAGGGCGAAGTTGATGATGACAAACGGCATGGCCAGGTTGAGCGCCGCGAACGGCGTGCTGCCGAGAAACCGGCCGACGAACATGCCGTCGAAGAGCTGATAGAGGGCGGAAGCGAGCATGCTCACCGCGCCCGGCAGCGCCGCGAAGAAAAACAGCTTGCGCGGCGGGGTGTTGGTAAACAGTTCGTGCGAGTTCATAAAGTCCCTTTCATTCCTTCGTTTGCTGCAAACAGGCCTCGTATTCCCGCCAGAGCGCCTCGGTAAAGTCCTCCACGGCGGAGACGAAGCCCGCGCCGTGTCTGGCAATGGTGCGCTCGGCGGCGGCGCGTTCGGCGGCGCAGAGGGCGGAGATCGCCTTTTCCGCGTAGGCGCGGCCTGCATCGGTCAGGCAGATGATCTTCTCGCGCCCCTCTCCGGCGCGCAGCGTCAAATGTCCCGCCGCCACCTGTTCCTTCACCACGGTGTTGATGGTGGTCTTGGGGATGAGCCAGTCCTGGCAAATTTCCTTTTGCGAATGGGGCTTGCCGTCCGCGAGCGCGTAAAACAGCGCCAGCAGGTTTTCCGGTATCCCGGAATGGCGGGCAAAGTAGTAGTATGCGCCGTCCATGCGCGTGGTGGCGAGGATGAGCCGCCGCGCCAGTACAGATGGGTCTTCCATGGCAGTACCTCCCGATGAAAATACGGAACCGTACTATATTTTAGTACGATTCCGTATCAAAGTCAACGAAGAAAAGCAAACTCTCCGTGAACTTCGGGAAAAATCCCCCTACAGCAACAGCATGGCGTCGCCGAAGGAGAAGAAGCGGTATTTTTCCCGCACAGCCTCCTCGTAGGCGGCCAGCGTACCCTCGCGGCTGTAGAAGGCGCTCACCAGCATCACCAGCGTCGATTCGGGCAGGTGGAAGTTGGTGATGAGCGCGTCCACCATCTTGAAACGGTAGCCGGGGGTGATGAATATGTTCGTCCAGCCGGATTTGGCCTGCAAAACGCCATCGTCCGTGGAAGCGCTCTCCAGCGTGCGCACGCTGGTGGTGCCCACGGCCACCACGCGGCCGCCCGCCGCGCGCGCGGCGTTGATAGCAGCGGCGGCTTCGGGGGTGACTTCGTAGTACTCGGAGTGCATCTCATGCTCTTCAACGTCCTCCGCCTTCACGGGGCGGAAGGTGCCAAGCCCCACGTGCAGCAGCACCGGCACGATCTGAACGCCCATTTCGCGGATCTTTTCCATCAGTTCCGGCGTGAAGTGCAGCCCGGCGGTGGGGGCGGCGGCGGAACCGTCGTGGCGGGCGTAGACGGTCTGGTAACGGTCGCGGTCCTCCAGCTTTTCGTGTATGTAGGGCGGCAGGGGCATCTCGCCCAGCTCGTCCAGCATCGCCTCCAGCGTGCCCTCGCAGACAAATTCCACGATGCGGCCGCCCGCGTCGGTCGTTTCCAGCATGCGCGCCGCCAGCTTGCCGCCGCCGAAGGTCACTTCCGCGCCGGGCTTGAGCCGTCGCCCCGGGCGCACCAGCGTTTCCCACTTTTTGGGGCCGAGCTGCTTGAGCAACAGCACCTCCGCCGCGCCGCCGCCGGCACGCTCGCCGATGAGCCGCGCGGGGATGACGCGCGTGTCGTTGACCACCAGCACGTCGCCGGGGCGCAGGTAGTCCACGATGTCGTAAAAGTGCCTGTGCTCCAGACGGCCGTCTTTGCGGTGCACCACCAGCATGCGGCTGTGGTCGCGCGGCTCCACCGGCGTCTGGGCGATCAGTTCCTCGGGCAGGTCGTAGTAAAAGTCATGCGTTTTCATGGTCTGTCAGCCGCAAAAGGCCCTCCACGATGTATTCGATGTTCTTTTCTTCCAAAATGGTGTCGCGCCGCGTGTGTATGCGGTCGATGACCGCGCCGAAAAAGCGCCGCCGCTTCAGCGTCGCCAGGGCCAGCGCCTTTGGAAAGCCCCACTGGTCGGAGGGGTAAAAGGCGCGGCGGGCGAACACGGGCGCGAGCGCCCCGGCGGGGAAGGCCGCCTGCGTGCGCGCCCATAATTCCTCGTCGGCGCGATAGCCCCGGTTGGGCGCGAGCAGGAGCATGTCCCCGTCGCCCACGCAGTCGAGGTTCACAAGCGGCCTGTCCGCCATCACACGCGCGTGGCGCTTGCGGAACAGCGTCGAGCCGATCAGCCCCACTTCCTCGTTGTCAAACAGCACCACGGCCACGCGGCCGCGCCGTTCCTTCGGCAGGCGGGAAAGCAGCGTCAGCAGCGCCACCACGCCGGAGGTGTTGTCGTTCATGGTGTGTCGGTTGGGTTTCCCGGCGATGACCAGCGCCGAGGCGAGCACGCCCAGCAATACGCCCACCGCCGCCGCCACGTCCGCCGGCGCGCCCAGCCAGGCGGTCAGAAAGGCGCCCAGCGCGGCGGGCAGCGCCAGCATCAGCATCAGCAAAAGCTGCATGAGTATGGACAGCGGTATGTTCAGCGGCGCGGCGAGGTTGGGGAAGGGAAGCACCGCGCAGGTGTCGTAATGCGCGCCGAAGACGAACTCCGCCGTGGCAAGGTTGCCATAGACGAGGTTGACGTTCTCGATCAGCCCCTTCGCGCGCTCCTCGCGGAAAAACACGCCCTCCTTGCGCATCTCCGCCTTGACCAGCTCGCGGAAGGCGGCCTTTTGCGCCCTGCCCTTGCGCGTCTGATGGTCGCGGACGATGGCCGCGCACAGCGGCGTCACAGCTCCATCCTCATCTGGTTCTCGTCGGCTTTCGGCGCGGGCGGGGTCAGCCCCAGATGCTCGTAGGCGGCGGGGGCGGCCACGCGGCCGCGCGGCGTGCGCATGATGAAGCCCAGCTGCAAAAAGTACGGCTCGTAGACGTCCTCGATGGTGGTGGCGTCCTCGCCGGTGGAGGCGGCCAGCGTGTCGAGCCCCACCGGGCCGCCGCTGAATTTTTCGATCATCGTGCGCAAAAGCGTGCGGTCGGTGTGGTCGAGGCCCAGTTCGTCCACCTCGAGCATCTTCAGCGCCCGCCGCGCCACGTCGAGGGTAATCGTGCCTCCGCCCTCCACCTCGGCAAAGTCGCGCACGCGGCGCACCAGGCGGTTGGCGATGCGCGGCGTGCCCCGCGAGCGCCGGGCGATCTCCAAAGCGCCCTCCGTATCGCAGGGCACCTTGAGGATCTTCGCCGAGCGCAGCACGATCACGGACAGCTCCTCCGGCGTGTACAATTCCAGCCGGAAGTTGATGCCGAAGCGGTCGCGCAAAGGCGATGTGAGCATGCCCGCGCGCGTGGTCGCGCCGATGAGCGTGAATTTGGGAAGGTCGAGGCGGATGGAGCGCGCCGAAGGGCCCTTGCCGATCATGATGTCAAGGGCAAAGTCCTCCATCGCCGGGTAGAGCACTTCTTCCACCGTGTGGCTGAGGCGGTGGATCTCGTCGATGAAGAGCACGTCCCCGGCGCTCAGGTTGGTGAGTATGGAAGCCAGGTCGCCCGCGCGCTCAATGGCGGGGCCGCTGGTGATGCGTATGTTGTGCCCCATCTCCGCGGCGATGATGCCGGCCAGCGTCGTCTTGCCCAGACCGGGCGGGCCGTACAGCAGCAGATGGTCCAGCGGCTCGTGGCGGGCAATGGCGGCCTGCATGTACACGCTCAGGCTCTTTTTCAGTTTCTCCTGCCCGAAGTACTCCGCGAGCGTCCGCGGGCGCAGCGACACGTCCGCCTGTTCGTCCTCCTCGCGGAACCCCGTGGTGATCAGCCGTTCTTCGTCCATCATTGGCATTTCCTTTCCTGCCGATAAATTCCTTCAGGGGCGTGATCTTCAGCGCCAGCGCCGCGAGCAGGTAAACGCCCATGCCCGCAAAGCCCATGGCCAGCACGCGCAGTATCGCCAACCCACGGGTCTGCGCTGCGGGCATCAGGCTGCCCACGCCCCAGGCCGCCAGCGCCGTAAGACCCGAGGCGAGGAGGATCTTCGCCATGTCGGGCAATATGCGCTTCATGCCCAGGCGGCGCATCCTGCGCCGCAGGAGATAAAACAGCGCCAGCATGCCGCCCGTGCCGGACACCGTGGTGGCCAGCGCCAGGCCGCGCACGCCCATCAGGCGGTGGAAGATGGTGTTCAAAATGACGTTGGCCACGACGATGCAGGCGGAGACATACATGGTCGTGCGCGTATCCTGCATGGCGTGGAACGTGCGGTTGAGCAGGTCGCGCAGGCCAAAGCCCAATACGCCGATGACGTAAAAGAGGAACACGCCCGCGGTGACGGCGGCGCTTTCAAGGTCAAACTGCCCGCCCAGGTACAGCGCCTTGATGACGTCCTGATTGCCCACGGCGCAGATGGCGATGATGGGCGTCATCACCATGGCGATGGTCACGGTGGAGCGCCGCACGATCTCCAGAATGCCGCGGCGGTTGTTCTCCGCCACCATGCGGCTCATGCGCGAGAACATGATCGTCGTTAGCGGCACGATGACCACGCCCGTGAGCAATGTAATGACCTTGTAGCCGTAGGAGAGGGCGGACACGTCGCCGGCGTTGCCGTAGGAGGCGCGCCACTGGTCCACCATGTGGTTCAACTCGCTTACCGCCATGGACAGCATCGCCGGCCCCGCCAGCGCCATCAGGCGGCGGAAGCGCCTGTCACGGAAGTTGACCACCAGGCGGTAGTCAAACCAGCCGCGCATAAACGGCACCAGCACCAGCGTCTGCAAAACGTTGGCGACGAACACGCCCCAGGCCAGCGCCCGCACGCCGTACGTGCGCGCGAACAGCGCCGCGGCGCAGATGATGGCGAAGCTGAGGGGGAAGCCGGTGATCTGTGCGGCGATGTACTTCTCCTGCGCGTTCAGGAGGCTGGACAGCGAGATGGAGGTGATGTTGAACGCCAGCGTCAATACCATCACGCGCACGAGCTCCGCCGTCAACTGCGCCTTCCACGGCTCGTAGCCGGAATAGACAAGGCGCACCAGCGGCCCGGCCAAAAGCAGCATCAGAACCGTCACGCCCAGCGCGATCAGCGCCAGTATGTTGATGGCGTTGCTGGCAAAGCGGTCGGCGCGCGCAAGCCCCTTGCGGGCGCGCGCCTCGGTATACATGGGCACCAGCGTGGAGGTGATGCAGGAATTGAGCAGCAGCACCGGGATATAAAACAGCGCGTAGGCGGCCACATAGGCGTCGTATTCCGGCTGCGTGCCAAAATAGTGCGCCGCCACCATCTCGCGCAGGAAGCCGACCGCCTTGCTGGCGATGATGACCAGCGTGACCAGCATGGTCGTCTGCAAAAGCCTGTCCTTGCGAGCCAAATCTTCACCTTCTTTGTCCTGGAACGCGCGGGCGGCAAAGCCCATCGTTTTCCATGATATAGTATAGCATAGCCGGGAAAAAAATTAAACCCCTGTAGAAGGGGTTTAACTTGGCGTTCGCGTTGCGGGTCACAGCTTGCGCCCCTGCAGGGCGAACACGCCCACGCGCTCGGCCAGGCCCGGCCATTTTTTCACGCTCTCGGCGCTGAACAGGCCGTTTTGCGGATCGACCGTGGCGCGCCATTCGTGGGCGATGAGCGCCCAGGTGGAATCCACCAGGTTGCGGTAGGCCGGGTCGCGCTGCGCCTCGCAGACGAAGGGCTGGCGCGGGGAATTGATGTCCTCGCCGCTGATTTGGAACAGCTCGTATTCTTCGCACAGGGCGCGCAGCCGCTCCAACTGGGCGCGCGTGTTGCGCGAGGGCATGTAGGTCACGGCCCTGAAGCCCAATTCCTTGATGTAGGGGATGAGCTCGTCCAGGTAATCGTCCTCAAACTTCTGGGCGCGCTTGTCGCCGGTGACGGAGGAGCCCACGTCGCCCAAATAGGCGTAGGCGGAGATGGCGCCGATCTCGTTGCACAGATCCAGCGCCTCGCGCACGTCGGGCAGCTCGTCTGTGGCGTCCACGTAAAACTTGCCGATCAGGTCGCTCTTTACCCAGCCGAGCAGGTCGTAGAGCACATGGGGGTTGTCCTTTTCCAGCAGGTAGCTTTCCACCCTGGCGGAAAGCGGCAGCTTCAATTCGTTTTTGATGAACGCCACCAGCCGTTCGCCGCCGCCCACCACCTCCAGCATGCGCCGGGAGAGCGCGCAGGCCAGGTGCCGCTCGGTGACGGTGCCGCCCAGGGCGTAGTTGGAAAGGGGCAGCACGTCCTTGTCAAAGTCGATGGCCACGCCGTACCTGGCCATCAGGCCGTTCACGCCCTCGACCATCTTGCGGTTGCGCGCGTTGCGCTTTTCGCGGTAGGGGGCGAAGCGGTCGTTGAGCTCGCCGGCGCGGTCGTGCGGCACGCCGTGCATGGCCATGTAGGCCACGCCATCCTGGTCGGGGTTGTTGATGCGCCGGCCGGCGAAGGGCGTGTTTTTGAAGTTCACGCGGCACTCCATGCCGATGGTGGCCGCCATGCCGGCAATGGCCGCGGCCTGCAAAAACTCCTGCGCGCCGGCGATGGAATCGTGATCCATCAGCCCGCAGGTGCCAAGCCCCGCCATGCGCGCGAAATAGACCGCCGCCGTGGGGGAATAGGGGGAGAAGGAATAGGTGGTATGGATATGGTTGTTCACGTCGTCGCCGGTGGGGGGCAGCGTCTCCTCCTTGAGGAGCTTCTGCAGGTTCACCAGCGCGCTGTCACAGTTCAAAAGGGCGAGCAGCTCATCCCGGGTCTTTGCCATGATCGACACTCCTTTTCGTCGCGGTCCCAGTCGCAGTCTCACGCTTCTATTGTATCATGTTGCGCCCAACAATTCAAGCGATACATCGCCCAGTTCCGTCTTTGTCTGGCCGATCTGCGTATCCTGAAAATCGCCGTGGCAGTCGCTGCCGGCGCTGACGAGCAGCCCCCGCCGCCTGCACAGGCTCAGGCAGATTTCGCGCGCGTCGCGGCTGTGCAGGGGGTAATAGCATTCCACGCCGTCCAGCCCCTCGTCCATCAGGCGCGCGAGCGCGCGGGCAAAGTCGCGTTCGCCGCGCAGCGTCACCCCCGGGTGGGCGAGCACGGCGCGCCCGCCGGCTTCGCGGATCCGGCGCGCCACCTCATTTGTGGGCAAAAAGCCCGCGTCGGCGTAGGTCACGCCGTATTGCCCGTAAAAGCGCATGCCCTCGGTCATCGAGCGCGTTATGCCCTTGGAGAGCAGGTAATGGAGCATCTTCCAGCCGCCCAGCGCCGGGTCGCGCTCAAAGGCGGCGTACTCATCTTCGTCCAGGGCGGGGAAATCCCCCCGCATGCGCAAAAGCAGCTCGTCGCTCATTTTGTCCATGCGCGCGCGGGCGTCGCGGATGCAGGCGAGCAGCGCCCCGTTTTCAAGGTCGGCCCCGTAGCAGAGCACGTGCACGTCCCGCCCCTCCCAAAGGGAGTCGATCTCCACGCCGGGTACGTACAAAAGCCCGGCCTTGCGCGCCAGGGGCGCGGCGGCGAGCGTGCCTTCCACCGCGTCGTGGTCGGTCACAGACAGCGCGCCCACGCCGTTTTTCCGGCAGAGGCGCACGATCTTCTCCGGCGTAAGCGTGCCGTCGGAGGCGGTGGAATGGATGTGCAGGTCGGCGTAAGGCATGAAACCCTCCCGCGAAAGCATGTTTTGCCCTATTATCCCACGCGCGCTTCAAAATGTCAACATGGCATCGTTACAGCGCTGTCGCAATCTGGCGGCGAGGTTGTGGTATAATAATAGGTGGATATATATAGCAAGGGCTATACAGGAGGACGGAACATGCGCAAGTGGTTGGCGTTGATTTTGGTGTTCGCGCTTTGCGCCTGCGCCCCGGCGTGGGCGGAGGGCGTGACGGACGCGCTCGGCCTCACCGGCAGCGGCGAGAGCGCCGTGCGGGGAGACCTTTCGGCGCGCACGGACACCGACCTGTTCGTGGTGACGAACGAGGGTTCGGACAAGACGCTGATGCGCATCCCCCGCGCGGGCGGCGCGAGCGTGCGCGTGGAAAGCGCCGGCTCGATTTCCGACCTTGTGGGCGTGGGCGACCTTCTTTACTTCCTGCGCGTCAACAACGGCACCGCCACGCTGGTGCGCCGCAATACGGACAGCACGCGCACGGACGTATACACGTTCCCCCTCGGCAGCGCCGTCAGCGCGCTTTCCGCCTACGGCGGCAATCTCTACGCGCTGATCGACAATCAGCTCAACGTCATCTATCCCGCCACGGGGCAGTGCACGCTGCTCTCCGGCACGGCCATGCTGGACTACGCCATCGTCGGCGATACCATCTACTACACCTCCGGCAGCGACCTGATGACCTACGATACCGCGTCGCTGCTGGGCAACGGCACATTGAGCGCGGAGGGCGGCTGCCTCTATCGCATGAACATGTCCACGGGTGAATCCTCCCTGGTCATCAAGACAGGCGTTGAGGATCTGCGCTACTGCGACGGCGCGCTTTATTTCCACAATCTTTCCGATCACTACGTCATGGGCGACGAGACGCGCGAGTGGATGGAGGGCAAGCTCTACCGCTACGACCTGGAGAGCGAGCAGCTCCTGCGCATGCTCGACGGCTACGATTGGGGCTTTTATCCCATGGAGGGCGGCGTCGCGGTCTACACGGACGGCGACCTGAGCTATTACAACGCCCTCGGCGGCCGCGAACGGACGATGTATTCGCCCGAGGCCTACGCCGTGCTCTCCGGCGGTGGCGACGCCGTCATCGTCTACGAGCCGACCAACGAGACCATCACCTACGCCTTCGCCGACGGCGCCACTTCCAGCGTCAACGCCGGCGAGCCCGGCTATGTCGGCCCCAGCGCCACCGCCACGCCCGAGGAACTGGGCAATGCCGAGGGTGGTGCGGACGCGCCGGACAGCGAAAGCGGTGAAACCGGCGACGGCGGCGGGAGCGGCGCGGGCGGTTCTTCCAGCGCCAACGCCGGCGACGACGGCTTCACCCCCGGCGGCGACGACTGGTACGAGCAGAGCAAGCCCTCCGGCAACGGCGGCTCGGGCAGCGGCGGCGACCGCGACGTACCCACCTTTACGGAAAAAGACAGCTGAGCCGCCTTCGCGGCACAGGACGCGGGCGGGCATCCGCATATTGGCGGACGGCCCGCCCGCGTCCTGTCCCCGCCCGCACCGGGGGCGCTTTGACGGGCGCCGCCCTTCCGATCGGCGACGGCGGCGGGAGCGGCTTTGATATGCGGCGGCGGGGCGCGCGCCCTGCCGGCATTTCCCCGCCCGGCGACGGGGGAGGGGAGGACCCATGCTGGAGATCGTGTTTTCGGAAAGCGCCTGCGGCGCGCTGAAGCTGGCGCAGCGCTACGGCGAGGGCAGGTACCGCGGCGGCGCCATCGGCGTCATCGCCCGCAACAAGGACGGCTCTGAACCTTCGCGGGAGGAACTCGACAAACTGCGCCGCGAGGCGGAGGAGCGCGAGCGCCGCGCCTGGGAGCGCGCCGTGCCGCTGGGCGGGCAAAGGGAGGACGTCTTTTG
The DNA here is from genome assembly GCA_963930055.1 of uncultured Bacillota bacterium. Lineage (GTDB taxonomy): Bacteria > Bacillota > Clostridia > Christensenellales > Aristaeellaceae > Pullichristensenella. The sequence goes on from CAWVKS010000008.1 coordinate 658,824, forward strand.
TTTCGGCCTTGCCCTCAGCGTCGGGAATGTCGCCCCGGAAGCCTTCCGGGAGCACCGCCGCGAAGCGCTCTCCGCCCTCTGGGGCGGCTGGGACGCGGAATACCGCAAGGAAACGCTCGAGCGCGTCCTTCAGACGGCGTGGGCGGCGCTGGAAACGGTGCGCGGGCGCTTTGAAAGGGGCGAACCCTTGCGCGTCTGGCACAGCCGGCAGCCGGACGAGGCCTGCGGCCTGCGCTGGCTGCTCTCGGCGCTTGCCCCATGGCGGGAGGCGCGCGGGGATGTGCTGCTGGTCGAACTGCCCGCCTATTGCGAGGACGCGGAGGATGCCTGCCTGCGCAGTTTCCGCGACTGGGGCGAAGTAAACATAGAATACTGGGGCCGTTTCGCTAAGCGGCAACGCGCCGTTTCTCCGCGCCTTTGCGCCGCGCTCGCGGACGAGTGGCGCGCTGTGGAAGCGGAAAACGCGCCTTTGCGCGCCCTCGTGGGCGGCCGCCTGCGCAGCCTGCCGGAGGACGCCTACGATTTTTCCATCCGCCGCGCGCTCGCCGAAGCCCCGCGGGAATTCCGCGAGGGGCGGCTCATCGGCGATATACTGGGCAGATACGCCCTCGGCGTCAGCGACGGCTGGCTGGCCATGCGCATCGAGGCCATGGTGCAGTCCGGGGAACTGGCCGTCGCGCGGGAAGCCGAGGCGGACAGGCCGTACAGCCGTGTGCTGCGGCGCGCGTGAACCCAAAGGCAGTGGCGACGCAAATATTTGCGCCGCCACTGCTCAGAGCGCTGACAAAGCCTACAAACGCAAAAATCGCTCTGATATACAAAAAATCAGAAGCGATTTTTGCTTCCTACGTCAGCTGCACTTGCATCCTGCGGTCACTTACGTCTAAGTAAGCTCCCTTGGCTGCAAGTACAGCTTCCTTGGCTTGCAGGCTTTCTCAACGCTCTGCCAGTCTGTTGACTTTGTCAACATCCTGGGCAGTGGCGACGCAAATATTTGCGCCGCCACTGCTCAGCCTGTCAAAAAAGGTCGCGAAGAGCGATTTTTTTTGATATACTAAAGACAGGTGAGGAAGATGCTAAAGAAGGAAAGAGAACAGCGGCAAGCGATAGAGATGCTATGTACAGATATGCTAGTACCGAAGGAGCACCTGCTGCGGAAGATCGACGCGGCGGTGGACTTTGCGCGCATCTACGAATTGGTGGAAGATTTGTACTGCGAGGATAACGGACGGCCCAGCAGTGATCCGGTGGTTCTGTTCAAACTGGTGCTGATACAGCACTTGTTTGGGATCCGCTCGCTGCGGCAGACCATGAGGGACGCGGAAGTGAACGTGGCGTATCGTTGGTTTCTGGGGTATACCATGTCACAGAAACTGCCGCACTTTGCGACGATCAGCTACGCCTTCCGGCACCGATTCACAGGCGAAGTGATCGAAGGCGTGTTCCGGTGGATATTGGAAGAAGTCGCCCATGCGGGATATCTGTCGCCGGAAGTTGTGTTCGTGGATGGGACACACATCAAAGCGAACGCGAATCTAAAGAAGCAAGTGAAAAAGGCCATACCCGTGGCGGCGAAACGGTATCAGGAGCAGCTGGATGAGGAAATCGAAGCGGATCGCGCAGCGCATGGAAAGAAACCGCTGAAGAAGGATGAGAAGAAGGACGATGACGGCGAAGACCGGCCCAGTGCACCAGGGAAGGAAAAGACAGTCGTTGGATCCAGCACTGACCCGGAGAGCGGATTGTTTCACAAGGGAGAGCACAGGAAATGCTTTGCGTACGAGGCGCATACGGTATGTGACAGACGCGGGTATGTACTGGAGACGGAGATAACCCCCGGAAACGTACACGACAGCGTTGCGTTCGACACGGTATTTGAACGTCTGAGGATACATTATCCAGAAGTCCAGGTGATCACAGCGGATGCGGGCTACAAAACGCCATGGATCTGCAAACAAATCTTTGACAGTGGAAGGATACCATCGCTCCCCTACAAGCGGCCAATGACGAAGAAAGGGAACCTGCCGCGGTATGAGTATGTATACGATGAATATTACGACTGTGTCCTGTGTCCACAAGACAAGATCCTGCGTTATGCCACCACCAACCGCGAAGGATATCGGGAATACAAGAGTAAAGGCTACGAGTGTCAGCAGTGCCCTGTGCGGGAACGATGCACGCAAAACCAGCAGCACACGAAAACCGTGACCCGGCATATCTGGCAGGAGTATCTGGAGCGGGCTGAGGACATCCGGCATTCTCCGCTCGGCAAAGCGACTTACGCGCTGCGATCACAAACGATTGAGCGAGTCTTTGCGGATGCCAAAGAGAAACACGCGATGCGATATACGCCTTATCGAGGGCTGACCGCGGTTACCGCCTGGGTCAAGCTCAAGTTTGCTGCGATGAATCTCAAGAAACTCGCCCTCCACAAATGGCGACCGTTCCTTCTTTTCCTTCTGTTCTCTATCTTATCTCCTTCTTTTCTCTATCTTGTCTGTCAAAGAAGCCCCTTCGCTTTCTCGCAAGGCGGCTTCTTTGACAGGCTGGGCAGTGGCGACGCAAATATTTGCGCCGCCACTGCTTTTATCCCTTTTTCACAAATTCCGGGAACGGCTCCAGGCTGCGGCGGAGGATGCCGTTCATGTGGGCGATGAGCGTGCCGTAGTTGGTGAAGGGCACGCCGCTGTCGGCGGCGAGGCCGCGGCGATAGCGCATCTCGCGCTCGGTGAGCATGCAGCCGCCGCAGTGGACGATGAGTTTGTAAGAAGAAAGGTCGTCCGGGAAATCCCCGCCGGAAGTGAACGCGAACTGCGGCTCCGCGCCGCTGAAACGCCGGATCCAGCCGGGCAGTTTCACCGTGCCGATGTCCTCGCACTGGCGGTGGTGCGTGCAGCCCTCGCAGATAAGCACCTTGTCGCCGTCCCGCAGCGCGGAAACGGCCTCCGCCCCGCGCACGGCGCTTTCCAGCACGCCCTTGAAGCGGGCGAAGAGTATGGAAAACGACGTCAGCGGCACGTCCTCGGGAACCATGCCCTTGACTATCCCGAATGCCTGCGAATCGGTGATAACGAGGCGCGGCCTGCCCGCCTTTGCAAGGAGCGCTGGCAATTCCGCCGGCTGGACGACGGCGCAGGCGGCGTGGGCGTCGAGTATGTCGCGGATGGTGCGCACCTGCGGCAGGATCAGCCGCCCCTTGGGCGCGGAGGCGTCGATGGGCGCCACCAGCGCGACCAGATCGCCTGCCTCCAGCAGATCGCCCAGCAGTTTTCGCTCGTTTCCAGTCTCAACGAGATGGCCGAGCGCTTCCTTCAGCGCCTCCACACCCTCGCCGGTGCGGGCGCTGACGGCCAATTCGCCTTCGCCGCAGGAGACGGCGCGCAGGTCGCATTTGTTGAAGACGGTGAGATGGGGGATCCCCTTTTGTTCAAAGCGCTTGAGCAGCGCGCGATCCTCGTCCGCCATGCCCGTGGCCGCATCCACCACCAGCACGGCGATGTCAGCGCGGTTCAGCTCCCGCAGGGCGCGCCCGACGCGCAGAGAGCCGACCTCGCCCTCGTCGTCGAGGCCGGGGGTGTCGATCATCACCACCGGCCCGAGGGGCAAAAGCTCCATGGATTTGCGCACCGGGTCGGTGGTGGTGCCCGCCACGGGCGAGACGATGGCCACGCTCTGCCCGGTGAGGGCGTTGACGAGGCTGGACTTGCCGGCGTTGCGCCGCCCGAAAAAGGCGATGTGCACGCGCTCGGCGGACGAGATGGCGTTGCGGTCTGCCATGGGAAACCTCCTTTGACGATGGGGCGCGGCAAGAAAACCGCGCCCCGGCCTTTTCCTTAGAAGCGGAAGTCGCGCGCGCCCTGTTCGATCTTTGTCAGATACTCGCGGGTGATGTTGCGCACCTTCTCGTTGGGGATACTTTCAAGCTCCCGCGCGATCATCGTCTCGCCCACGGCGCGGGTGGCGTCGCTGGCGTAATCCTGCAAAAACTCCTTGAGGGTGATGATGGCATTGGGGTGGCAGCAGTTCTGGATCTGCCCGCTCTTGCACAGGCTCATGAAGCGGTCGCCCGTGCGCCCCTCGCGGTAGCAGGCGGTGCAGAAGGAGGGAATGTGGCCGTTCTCCATCAGCCAGCGCACCACCTCGTCCAGCGTGCGCTGGTCGGATACGTCGAACTGCTCCGTGTCGGTGGGCCGCTCCTCCTCGGTGTAGCCGCCCACGGACGTGCGCGAACCGCCGCTGATCTGCGAGATGCCCAGCTCCATGGCGCGCTCGCGCACGCGCTGGCTCTCGCGGGTGGAGATGATCATGCCCGTGTAGGGCACGGCCACGCGGATGAGGGCGCACAGTTTGAGGAAAATTTCATCGCTGATGCCGTTGTCGAACGCCGAGGGGTCGATGTCGTCGGCGCGCTTGATGCGCGGCACGGAGATGGTGTGCGGCCCCACGCCGTGCACGGCCTCCAGATGTTCGGCGTGCATCAGCAGACCGGCGAACTCGTATCGGTACAGTTCCAGCCCGTAGAGCACGCCCAGCCCCACGTCGTCGATGCCGCCCTCCATGGCGCGGTCCATGGCCTCGGTGTGGTAGGCGTAGTTGTGCTTGGGGCCGGTGGGGTGGAGCTTTTCATAGCTCTCCTTGTGGTACGTCTCCTGAAAGAGGATGTAGGTGCCGATGCCGGCCTCCTTCAGGCGGCGGTAGTTTTCCACCGTGGTGGCGGCGATGTTGACGTTGACGCGGCGGATGGCGCCGTTTTTGTGCTTGATGGAATAGATGGTGTCGATGCACTCGAGGATGTACTCGATGGGGTTGTTCACCGGGTCCTCGCCGGCTTCGACGGCCAGCCGCTTGTGGCCCATGTCCTGCAGGGCGATGACTTCGTTTCGCACTTCCTCCTGCGTCAGCTTCTTGCGCGGTATGTGGCCGTTCTGGCGGTGGTAGGGGCAGTAGACGCAGCCGTTGACGCAGTAGTTGGACAGATACAGCGGCGCGAACATGACGATGCGGTTGCCGTAGAACTTCTTCTTGATCTCTTTGGCCAGCGCGGCGATCTCCGCCTGTACCCCGGCGTCCTCGTTGGCCAGCAGCACGGAGGCTTCGCGGTGGGAAAGCCCCTTGCCCTCGCGCGCCTTGTCGAGTATGGCGCGGATGAGGGGCATGTCGTCCTTGTGCAGGTCTGCGTAGGCGAGCGTGTCCTCAATTTCCTGATGGTCGATGAACTCCTCCGCCTTCATGGACTTTACGTCGTACATGGGTCGTGTTCTCCTTTCTTCCGGGTCAGCGCTGCTTCCCCGTCGGGAAATGATCTATGGTCTCCGCGCGCGATGGTTACGCGGTAACCAATGTTCTCCATGCGCTTTTTCAGGTCGGAAAGCGCGTCCGCCGTCTCGCCCGCGGCGCTGGCCTTGCCCTCGTAGAGGGCGTACTTTTCCCGCGCGTCCGGCGGCGAGAGGTTGGGCATCACCACGTTCGCCCCGGCCAGCATGCCCTTTTCGCAGCCGCAGGGGTCGAGCGTGGCCAGCGCCGTGGTCGCGGGCAGGAGCGCGTTTGGCAAAAGCAGGCGGATGATGGCCAGCAATTTGCAGGTCATCTCCACCGTACCCGCCGGGTAAGCGCCCAGCGGCGTGTCGCGGTGGGGGATGAAGGGGCCGATGCCCACCATCTCCGGCCCAAACTGGCGGATAAATTCCAAATCGCGCGCGATGTCCTCCAGCGTCTGCCCCGGCGAGCCGACCATGAAGCCGCAGCCGGTCTGATACCCGATGGCCTTGAGGTCGGCAAGGCAGCGCATGCGGTTTTCAAAGGACATTCCCGGCGGGTGCAACGCCTCGTAATGCGCCTTCGTCGCCGTCTCGTGGCGCAGAAGATAGCGGTCGGCCCCCGCGTCGAACAGCTTCTGGTAGCTTTCGCGGCTTCTTTCGCCCACGGAGAGCGTCACCGCGCGGTCGGGACGCGCCGCCTTCAGCGCCCGCACGATGCGGCAGAGCCGCTCGTCGGTGAAATGGGGATCCTCCCCGCCCTGCAGCACCACCGTGCGGAAGCCCATGCGGTAGCCCGCCTCGGCGCAGAGAAGGATCTCTTCCTCCGACAGCCGGTAACGGCAGGCCCGCGCGTTGGAGCGGCGGATGCCGCAATACAGGCAGTCGTTTTTGCAGAAATTGGTAAACTCGATCAGCCCGCGGATGTACACGTCCCGCCCGTAGACGGCCTCGCGCGCCGCCCGCGCCCGGGCAAAGAGGTGGGAAAGCGCCTCCCCGTCCCCGCAGGCGAGCAGCGCGAGCATGTCCTTTTCCGGCAGGCCGCGCTCCGCCGCCAGACGGTCAACAAGGCGCTTTAACGCTGCCATCGCTGACAAAGCCCGAATAGGCGGTCTTGATGCTCACGCCCGGCAGACGGCCGATCTTGCCGGAAAGGGCGCTGATGGCGTCCTGCGGCGCATCCACGGCCACGCTGATGATGTAGATGCCCTTCTGCCGGTAGGGAAGCCCCATGCGCCCGATGATGTATTCGTTGTAGGCGTGCAACAGGGCGTTGACCTCGCCCGCGCGGGCGCAATCGTGGAGGATGATGCTCATTACGGCCACTCTGGTCTGCATGTTCCGTCCTTTCCCATACAAAAAACTCCCGGCCCAAAATGCCGGGAGCGCATGACGACGCGGACCGCCTCGCGGCGGCGGCATTTTCGGCTTCTACGCGGGAAATCCCTTGTATGCAGTCACGAAAATCAGTTTTCCGGCGCGCCGCAGGAATGGCTTTGGCGAACCGTGTGTTTTATTATAGCGGAAAGGGCGCGGCCCGTCAAGACCGGGACGGGAAAAATCGCCTCAGATACAAAACGTCGTCCGTCCGTCGTTCTCGTCGGTGACATATTCGAACCTGTCGCACATCGCCCGCAGTTCCGCGTCGGCGCGCAGCGCCTCAAGCACGGCTTCGTCCTTGCAGTAGACCTGAAAGTAGCCCGCGTCCCAGCACAGCACCGCGCAGCGGCAGGCGGCGCGCTGATAGTCCTCGTAGTCGCAAACCGTCTCGCGCGCGGCCTCGTCCACGTAGCCAAAGGCCCGGGCGAAGAGTATGTAGTGTTCAGCGTCGAGCCATTGCATAAATTCGCGGGACGTATGCGCGCCCTCCGGGTCTGTCTTTTCGTTGAGACAATCAAAGCTGTCCAGCCGCCACGCCGGATAGCGCCCGCAGAGGATGCCCATCACGCGCCGCCAGACGGCCATGACCGTCTGGCTGTCCGTATCCGCTCTGAGAAAAAGTCCGCGCGTCATCGCTCATTCCTCCCCGTCCCCACATCGTCCGCGCTCCCGCTCTCTTTGGGCGGGTCGAACGTGTAGACGTGCTTTTCCTTGATGCAGCGGCAGGTCAGCGGCGTCCAAGGCAACGGGCAGTTGGCCTCGATGGCCTCGCGCAGGCCGCGCCAATCCTCCACGCAGAGGCTCCGCGCGCCGCCAAAGCGCAGCACATTGCCCGTAAAGTGAAGGTCGCTGCCGACGCCCTCCGCCGCCCACGGCTCCGCAAGCGGCGAGATGAGCACGACCTTTCGATGGTGATCGTAGGTGTGGTAGCGATGCCCGCTGCCGGTTAAATACGTAAAGCGGCTGACGCAGCGCACCTCCTCCCAGGGAAGCTCCACGCGCGTCCACAGTTTGTAGAGCCGCGCGCCGCGCTTATCCACCACCAGATACCCGGCGTGCCAAACGATCTCAAAGGCAAAGACGAGCGCGATCGCGCCCGCAAGGACGCCCAGCCACCACCATTGCGGGTCTGCCAGCATGATGACGGCCCCGCGCGCGAAATAAACGAGCGCGCACAGGCATAACAACACAACGAAGCGGTTCGTGAACCGCGCGTAACGCGCGCGCTGTCTTTTCATGTCTTTCCCCCTGTTTCTCTCGCCCATCCCTCACCCCTCCGCCCCTATCATACCACGCCCCCGCCGCGCCCGTCAACGCGCCGCCCAACGTCAAATTTTCGCGCGCCCCCGCGCGGGCAGGAAAACGGCGTTGCCGCGTCGAATTCTATCATATATTGATTGCTTCTTGCGGGGAGGCGCGCGCATGGACAGGGACTTTTTGAGCGAATTTCTCGACCTCAACGGCGACGGCCACGTCACGCCCGAGGAGGCACGCATCGGCCTGAGCTTCCTCGAAACGGCGCTGCACCGCGAGCCGGAGCTGTGGGACGAGGACGGCTTTGACGAGAACGCTGCGGACGACGACGGCGAATACGGCTTCGGCGGCTACCTTCTGGACGACGATGACGGCGGCTTCGAGGGCTTCGACGAGGTGGAGGACGACGCCCAGGACGATGGCGGCGACGCGGACAACACCTTCATTGAGGATTTCGACGGCTTCGACAGCTTCGACGAGGACGACGGCTTCGACGACGAGATCGACCGCGACGGCTTCTGACGCGCGGCAGGGCGGCGCTTTTGCCCCTCCTCCAAGCCCGTTTTAAAGGCGATTTCCACCCCAGAACCGCATTTTCGGCGCTTGTCTTGTTGCCAAAGCGACGAAATAATTCTTATAAATACTGCGGCTCAAACGGGGCTATCCATCGAAAAAACAGTATAAATATACGATATAGTGTAAGGGTATAAAGAAGAATTTCCGAAAAATAGATGCGATTTGCGATGGCGCAAAACGCGTAATAAAGCATAAAAACCCATAAGCTTTCCAGCGATCAGTAAAAAACATCTTAAATACCGTTAAGATATGATCCATAAGAAGCCTGCACAACATGCAAGGGCCCCTACAGGCTATCCATACGGCGCGGGCTCCCATATCCCAGGCCAAGGGCAAGCCCCGAAAACGCGATGTTTTCGGGGCTTGGCGCAGCCGGGCAGTCCAATATGAAGCTGCGTTTTTACCAGCCGACGCGGCTTTCAGATCGTCAAAAGGGATGCGTCCAGCCCGTCCTTGCCGTTAAAACGCCTCCACAGCTTGCCGCCGCTCAGGGAAAAACGTTGATAAAAGCCCGGCCAACTTCTTTTCGCGGGGTTTCTGCCGCGCGTCCAGCCTGTGGAAGCGTTGGGAAGGCCATCTTTGGCCCCGTCAGTTTCCCCACGGGCGGGGGAAGGCCGCCTTGCGCCGCGCCTGCCGCGATCTTCGGCCAAACGCAGACCGGCGATTCTCACACGCCGCTTTCCCCGTAGTTCCCGAGCACGCGCGCGGAGGGGTCGTCCACGTCGCAGCCGGGCCAGTCGCGGTTGGGCATCCAGAAGCCCGCCACCATGCGGCTCTGGCCGGGATAGAAGCGTTCGAACAGTTCGCGGTAGAGCAGGCTTTCCTTCGTAAAGGGGCGCGCGTGGGCGTAGCGGGCGCACTTCTCCGCCGCTTCCGCGTCCGTATAGGTCGCCTCTGCCAGCGCTTTTAGGTCGTCCACCAGAGAATGGCCCACGGCGTCTGAAAAGGCCGCCTTCTGCCGCCAGAGGATGTTCTCCGGCAAGAGCCCATCCCGCGCGAATGCCTTGCGCAACAGGTACTTGCCCATGCCGTGGCGGTTCATCTTCAGCGCCGGGTCGATGGCCATGGCGCAGCGCACGAAGGCGAGGTCGCCAAAGGGCACGCGCGCCTCCAGGGAGTTGACCGAGATGCAGCGGTCGGCGCGCAGCACGTCGTACATGTGCAGTTCGCGCACGCGCTTTTCCGCCTCGCGCTGGAAGGCGGCGGCGTTCGGGGCAAAGTCCGTGTACTTGTAGCCAAACAGCTCGTCGGAGACTTCGCCAGTGAGGAGCACGCGCACGTCCGTGTGCTCGTGGATGTACTTGCAGACAAGGTACATGCCCACGCTGGCGCGGATGGTGGTAATGTCGTAGGTGGCGAGCAGTTCCACCACCGTGGGCAGCGCCCTGAGCACGTCCTCTTTGGTGATGATGACCTCCGTGTGGTCGCTTCCGATGTACTCCGCCACCTGCCGTGCGTACTTTAGGTCGATGGCATCCACGTCCATGCCGATGGCGAACGTGCGGATGGGGGTTTTCAGTTCGCGCCGGGCGATGGCGCACACCAGCGAGGAATCCAGCCCGCCCGAGAGCAGAAAGCCGATGGGCGCGTCGGCGTCGAGGCGCTTTCGCACGCCGGCGATGAGTTTTTCGCGCAGCCGGGCGCAGGCGCTGTCCTCGTCCACCATGGCGAACTGATCGACGTGCGCGGCGTCCGCGTAGCGGACGAAGTGGCCGTCCGCCCAGTAACAGCCGGGCGGGAAGGGCAGGATCGCCTCGCACAGGCCCACGAGGTCCTTCGGCTCGCTGGCGAAGGCCATGCCGCCGCCCTCGATCGTTCCATAATAGAGCGGGCGGATGCCGATGGGGTCGCGGGCGGCGACGAGGCTGTTTTTCTCCGCGTCGTAGATCACCAGCGCGAACTCCGCGTCCAGCGCGCGGAACATCTCCAGGCCGTATTCATGGTAGAGGGGCAGCAAAATTTCGCAGTCGGACTCGCTGACGAATGTATACTTCTCCTTGAGCCGCTCGCGCAGGGGGCGGAAGCCGTACAATTCGCCGTTGCAGACCACATAGTCGCCGCCGAGGCAAAACGGCTGCATGCCGCGCTCGTCCAGCCCCATGATGGCAAGGCGCTGAAAGCCCAGATAGCCGCAGGGTATCTCCACAAAGCGGCTCATGTCCGGCCCGCGCGACGCCGTGCGCGCAAAGCAGGCCTGCAAAGTCTCCGGGCTGACGGTCTTTCCCAGTACGCCCAAAATGGAACACATAAAAGGCACCTCCGTTTTTCGCGGCGCTTCGTCTGTCTATTTCAGGACGAAGGCCGCTCTCCGTGGTGCCACCCGATTTGCTTCTCTGCGGGCCCCAACAGGCCCCGACGCTTGTAACGTGCCGTCTCCACGCCGCCCCTACTGGCGGCCTTGCCGCGTTGGGTTTGGGCTTGGAAGTGTTCTTCAGCCGGAGGCCCATGCGGGGCTTTCACCAACGCCCGCTCTCTGGGATGCAGCGCTTCCTGCCTACTCCTCTTCCGCATCGCTTTGTATGTGAAACTATGGGCGCATTGTAGCACCCGCGCCGTTCGCTGTCAAGGGGGGGACGGCGATAAATAACGCTTTTCTGCAAGATGCGACATGCAAAACGTCATAATTTGGGAAAATACGCAAAATCTACCACCATAATGGATTTTTTACATTTTACAGCTTCAAAACCTATTGACAGCGGGCGCGGAGCGTGCTATGATGGGCGTGCAGAGCAAAGGTGTGATGCGCAAGTTCACCTTTGCTCTCTTCATTTTTTCCGGGAGGTCACAGCCATGAGCAAGTACAGCAAGGAAGACATCATCCGCATGGCGCGCGAGGGCGACGTGGAGTTCATCCGCATGCAGTTTACCGACATCTTCGGCCAGCTGAAGAACGTGGCGATCACCGTCAGCCAGATCGAGAAGGCCGTGAACGGGCAGGTGATGATCGACGGCAGCTCCATCGAGGGCTTCACCCGCATCCAGGAGAGCGACCAGTACCTGCGCCCCGACCTGGATTCCTTCACCATCCTGCCCTGGCGGCCGCAGCACGGCAAGGTGGCGCGCCTGATCTGCGACGTGTACAACCCGGACGGCACGCCCTTCGTGGGCGACCCGCGCGGCGTGCTGAAAAAGGAGCTTCAGCGCGCGGCGGATATGGGCTATTCCTTCAACGTCGGCCCCGAGTGCGAGTTCTTCCTCTTCCAGACGGACGAGAAGGGCGCGCCGACCACGCAGACCGCCGACGAGGCCGGCTACTTTGACTTAGGCCCGCTCGACCACGGCGAGAGCACCCGCCGCGAGATCTGCATGACGCTGGAACAGATGGGCTTTGAGATCGAGGCCTCCCACCACGAGGTGGCCGCCGGCCAGCACGAGATCGACTTCAAATACGCCGACGCCCTCAGCGCCGCCGACAACATCATGACCTTCAAGCTCGCCGTCAAGACGCTGGCGCAGAAGAACGGCCTGCACGCCACCTTCATGCCCAAGCCGGTGTTCGGCATCAACGGCAGCGGCATGCACACCAACATGAGCCTGTTCAAGGACGGCAAGAACATATTCGCCGACCCCTCCGACGCGCGCGGCCTCAGCCGCGAGGCCTACGCCTTCATCGCCGGGCTGCTCAGGCACGTGCGCGGCATGGCGGCGATCACCAACCCGCTGGTCAACAGCTACAAGCGGCTGGTGCCGGGCTACGAGGCCCCCTGCTACCTGGCGTGGTCGGCCAGCAACCGCTCGGCGCTGATCCGCATCCCGGCGGCGCGCGGACAGGCCACGCGCGTGGAGCTGCGCTGCCCGGACCCCACCTGCAACCCCTATCTGGCGCTGGCCGTGTGCCTGGCCGCCGGTCTGGACGGCATCGAAAAGGGCCTGACCCCGCCCGAGGAGGTCACGGACAATATCTTCGCCATGGACGAGGCCACCCGCGCCGCGCACGGCATCGAGAGCCTGCCGGGAACGCTCAAGGAGGCCATCGACGCCATGGAGGCCGACGCGCTCATCTGCGATACGCTGGGCAAACACGTCACCACGCAGTACGTCGAGGGCAAAAAGCGCGAGTGGGACGACTATCGCACACACGTCAGCGACTGGGAAATCGGCAAGTATCTGGTCATCTATTGACGCATCCGCGCCGGGCGGGGGAGGTGAACGGCCGTGACGAACGTCATCGTCGCCTTTGCGACGGAGGAACAGTGCGCGCGCTGCGCATCGGCGCTGGAGGCGGGCGGCATTCCCGTCGCCTGGCGCTGCACCAGCTTTGGCGGCGTCAGGCGCGTCTTCGACCTCTGCGGCCACGGCGTGCTGGTCTGCGCCTGCCGTCTGCCGGACGGCATGGTGGACGATCTCGCCTGGGACCTGGGCGAGCGCGCCATCGTCGTGGCCGTGGGCAAGACCGCGCAGTTGGAGACGTGCGAACACCCCGGGCTCTTTCGCCTGCGCCTCCCCTGCTCGCGGGGCGAACTGGCCAGCGCCGTGAACATGCTTTTGCAGCTGCAGCGCATGCGCCAGCCCAACCGCAGCGAGGGGGAGAAGCGGGCCATCGTCGAGGCCAAGGCGCTTTTGATGAACAAATTCGCCATGACCGAGCCGGAGGCGCACCACTACCTGCAAAAGCGCGCCATGGATCAGGGGCTGAAGCTTCCCGAGCTGGCCGCGAAAATACTCGCTTCAAACGCATGACAATGGAGGAAAACGCCATGACGAGCGCCTATCCGCTCTACGACCCGCAGATGGAGCACGAATCCTGCGGCGTGGGCGCGGTGATCGACCTGCGCGGTCAGGCCACGCACCGCACCGTATCCGACGCGCTGACCATCGTCGAACGGCTGGCGCACCGCGCCGGCAGCGACGCCACGGGCACCACCGGCGACGGCGTGGGCATACTCACGCGCCTGCCGCACGCGCTCTTTGCCCGCTGGGCGGCGGAGGCGGGCGTTCCCCTCGGCGGGGAAGGCGAATACGCCGTGGGCATGTTCTTCCTGCCGGACGACGGGATCGCTGTGGAGAACGTCTGCCGCATTTTCGATTCGCTGGCGACGGCGGAGGGGATGCGCGCGCCCGTCTGGCGCGATGTGCCCTGCCACCCCGAGCTGCTGGGCGCGTTGGCGCGGCGCAGCATGCCCCGCATCCGCCAGTGCTTCCTCGCCCGCCCGCGGGACGTCGCCCCCGGGGAGGCGTTTGATCGCCGCCTCTACATCCTCCGCCGGCAATTCGAGAAGCAGCAGACCGGCGCCTACGTCTGTTCCCTCTCCTGCCGCACCATCGTCTACAAGGGCATGATGCTGGTGACGCAGCTGCGCGCCTTTTACGACGATCTGCAATCAGCGGACTTCGCCTCGCCGCTGGCGATGGTACATTCCCGCTTTTCCACCAACACCTTTCCCAGCTGGTCAAAAGCGCACCCGCAGCGCCTGCTTCTGCACAATGGCGAGATCAACACCATCCGCGGCAACTTCGACCGCATGCACGCCCGCGAGGAGACGATGCGCTCGCCGCTGCTGGGGGAAGAGATGCGCCGCGTGCTGCCCGTCATCCAGATGGGCGGTTCGGATTCGCAGATGCTGGACAACACGCTGGAATTTCTCTACATGAACGGCATGCCCCTGCCGCTCGCGGGCATGGCGCTGTTGCCGGAGCCGTGGCAGGGGAAGGCGGAAACGACGCCCTGGCGCGACCTCTACCGCTACTATTCGACGATGATGGAGCCTTGGGACGGCCCCGCCGCCATTTTGTACAGCGACGGCGACGTGGTCTGCGCCTCGCTGGACCGCAACGGCCTGCGCCCGCTGCGCTGCGCCTTGACCGACGAGGGGCGGCTGATCCTCTCCTCCGAAGCCGGCGCGCTCTTTGAGGAAAGCGCGCATATCGCGCGCCGCTGGCGGCTGACCTCCGGCGGCATCCTCGTGGCCAATGTCAAGACCGGCGAGCTTCTGGAAAACGGCGCGGTCAAGGCGTTCTTCGCCGCGCAGCACCCCTACGGCGAATGGACGCGGGGCATATTGCGCCTCCGGGACGTCACCGGCCCCGTCGCCCCCGCCGCCCCGCTGGGCGGGCAGGAGCGCGCGCGCCTGTGCGCGGCCTTCGGATACGCCCATGAAGATATCGAGGATATGATCCTGCCCATGGCAGTGGGCGGCGTGGAACCGACCGCATCCATGGGCGCGGACGAGCCTCTGGCGGCGCTTTCCAAGGCGCATCCGCCGCTGTTTGCGTATTTCAAGCAGCGCTTTGCCCAGGTGACAAACCCGCCCATCGACGCCATCCGCGAAAAGGTCAAGACCGACGAGAGCATCTACATCGGCGACGACGGCAACCTCCTGGAACCCGCGGCGGAGAACTGCCGCGTGATCGAACTGGACTCGCCCATACTCACCGCCGAAGAACTGGAGCGCATCCGCGGCCTGCGCCACCCGGACTTCCGCGTGCGCACCATCTCGCTGCTCTATCCCAGGGCGCAGGGGCTGCAAAGCGCCCTTAAAGAACTGTTCACCGCCTGCGACCGCGCCTGCCGCGAGGGCGCGAACATCGTCATACTCTCCGACCGCGGGCTGGACGGGGAACACCTGGCCATCCCCTCGCTGCTGGCGGTGTCGGC
The DNA here is from genome assembly GCA_963930055.1 of uncultured Bacillota bacterium. Taxonomy (GTDB): domain Bacteria; phylum Bacillota; class Clostridia; order Christensenellales; family Aristaeellaceae; genus Pullichristensenella. Next base: position 673,884 of record CAWVKS010000008.1, read on the forward strand.
GCTGGAACAGCACCTGGTGCGCAAAAAGAAGCGCACCGCCGTCTCCGTGCTGCTGGAGAGCGGCGAACCGCGCGACGTGCACCAGCTGGCCATGCTCATCGGCTTTGGCGCGCGTGCGGTAAATCCCTATCTGGCGCACGAATGCGTGCGGGCGCTGTGCGCAAGCGGACGCATCGGCAAAACGCCCGCGCAGGCCATCGCCGATTACGACCGGGCGCTGTCCTTCGGCGTGCTCAAGGTCGCCTCGAAGATGGGCGTCTCCACACTGCAGGCCTACCAGAGCGCGCAGCTGTTCGAGGCCGTGGGGCTCGACGCGGCGCTGGTGGACGCCTATTTCACCAACACGCCGCACTATCTGGACGGCGCGGGTCTGGGCCGCATCGAAGAGGACAGCCGCTTCCACCACGATCGCGCCTTTTTTGACCCCATCGGCGGCGGGGCGCTGCCCAGCGTCGGCCGCCACCGCCTGCGCACCGGCCATGGCGCGGAGGAACATCTCTACAGCCCCGAAGTCATCCACACGCTGCAACAGGCGGTGTGGAACGACGACTACGGCCTCTTTGGCCGCTACGCCGCCATGGTGGAAAACGATGGCCCGCGCACCATCCGCTCGCTGTTGACCTTCCGCTACGAGTGCTGCAAGCCCGTGCCTCTGGAGGAAGTCGAGCCGGCGGGGGAGATCGTGCGGCGTTTCAAGACCGGGGCGATGTCCTACGGCTCCATTTCGCGGGAGGCGCACGAGTGCATGGCGCTGGCCATGAACCGCCTGGGCGGCAAGTCCAACAGCGGCGAGGGCGGCGAATTGCCCGAGCGCTTCGGCACGATGCGCAATTCCGCCATCAAGCAGGTGGCCTCGGGCCGCTTCGGCGTCACGCGCGACTATCTGCTCTCCGCCAGGGAGATACAGATCAAAATGGCGCAGGGCGCGAAGCCTGGCGAGGGCGGGCACCTGCCGGGGGCCAAGGTCACAGAGGACGTGGCGAAAACGCGCTGCTCCACGCCGGGCGTTTCCCTCATCTCCCCGCCGCCGCACCACGACATCTATTCCATCGAGGATCTCGCGGAACTCATCTACGACCTGCAATGCGCCAACGAACAGGCGCGCGTCACCGTCAAGCTCGTCTCCTCGGGCGGCGTGGGCACCATCGCCAGCGGCGTGGCCAAGGCCGGGGCCAAGGGCATACTCATCTCCGGCGGCGAGGGCGGCACCGGGGCCGCGCCGATGAGCAGCATCCACCACGCGGGCCTGCCGTGGGAGATCGGGCTGGCCGAGGCGCATCAGGTGCTTTGCCGCAACGGCCTGCGCCAGTGCGTCACGCTGGAGACGGACGGAAAGCTGATGAGCGGCCACGACGTGGCCGTCGCCCTGCTGCTGGGCGCGGAGGAATTCGGCTTCGCCACCGCGCCGCTTGTGGCTCTGGGCTGCCGCATGATGCGCGTCTGCCACCTGGGCACGTGCCCCTTCGGCATCGCCACGCAGGATCCAAAATTGCGCAAACGCTTCATCGGCAAGCCGGAATATGTGGAAAGGTTCATGCTCTTCATTGCCGAACAGCTGCGCGAGATCATGGCGCGGCTGGGCGCGCGCACGGTGGAAGAGCTCGTGGGCCGCGCCGACCTGCTCAAGGCAAAGGAGGGCGCGCCCATCGGCCTTTCCGCGCTGCTGGGCTTCTCCCGCAACACCTGCTGCCGCCCGGGCTGCGCCTACGACCTGCACTTGGAAAGCCGCGCCGACAAGCGCGGCAGGCGCGCGCTCACCACCGCCGACCGCGCTTTCGGCACGACGCTGCCGGGCGGGGCGGACATCGAAGTGCGCGGCTGCGGCGGACAGGCGTTCGGCGCGTTTCTGCGGCAGGGGCAGAAGGTCACGCTGCGCGGCGAGGCCAACGACTATCTGGGCAAGGGGCTCTCCGGCGGCACGCTCGCGGTATGCCCGCCCGAGGGCGCGCGTTGGAGCGACGGCGACGCGCTCATCGGCAATGTCGCCCTCTACGGCGCGACCAGCGGCGCGGCCTACATCGCCGGCGCGGCAGGCGAGCGCTTCTGCGTGCGCAATTCCGGCGCGACGGCCGTGGCCGAGGGCGTGGGCGACCACGGCTGCGAATACATGACCGGCGGGCGCGCGGCCATCCTCGGCCCCGTGGGCGACAACTTCGCCGCGGGCATGTCCGGCGGCGTGGCCTACGTGCTGGACGAAGAGGACGCCCTTGCGCGGCGCGTACACGCCGGGGCGCTGGAGATCGGCCCCGTGGCCGGCGCGTGGGCGGAGGAACTGAAGGCCATGCTGGAAGCGCACGCGCGCCTGACCGGCTCGGCAAAGGCGGCCTCCATACTCTCGCGCTGGCCGGAGGTGCTGCCGGCGTTTAAAATGGTCATCCCCACGGAATACAGGCACGCGATGGAAGGAAGGTGAGCGCATGGGCAAGACGACGGGTTTTCTGGAATACGCCCGCGTGGAGAAGCCCTTCCGCCCGGAAATGGAGCGGTTGAAGGACTTTGCGGATCTGCACACGGCGCTTCCCGCGCAGGCGCGGCGTCAGCAGGCCGCGCGCTGCATGAACTGCGGCGTGCCCTTCTGCCAGTCGGGCTACGGCTGTCCCCTGCACAACCGCATCCCCGAGTGGAACGACCTTCTGTATCAGGGGAGGACACGGGAGGCGCTTGCGCGGTTGCTGCTCACCGCGCCGTTTCCCGAGTTCACCGGCCGTGTCTGCCCCCAGCTGTGCGAAAAAGCCTGCATGCTCGGCGACGACGCTGCCACCAACCGCGACAATGAGCTCTATATCATCGAGGAAGGCTTCCGCAACGGCTGGATCGCGCCCCGCGTGCCCGCGCGCCGCACGGACAGGCGCGTGGCCGTGGTGGGCAGCGGCCCGGCGGGATTGGCGGCGGCGGACTTATTAAACCGCCTCGGTCATCAGGTGACGGTCGTCGAGCGCGCCGACCGCCCGGGCGGGCTGCTCACGTACGGCATCCCCAACATGAAACTGCCCAAGGAAGTCGTCGCCCGACGCATTGGCCTGATGAAGGCGGAGGGCGTGGAATTTCGCCTGAACACCGAGGCCGACGCCTCGCTGCGCGCGGACTTCGACGCGGTGCTGCTCTGCGGCGGCGCGCGGCGCGCCCGGCGGCTGGAGGTTCCCGGCGAAAACGCGAATGGCGTGGCGCTGGCCGTGGACTACCTGAGCGAAGTTACCCGCGCCCTGCTGGAGGGCCGCGCGAGCGCGCTCACCGCGCAGGGAAAGGATGTGCTCGTGGTCGGCGGCGGCGATACCGGCAACGACTGCGTCGGCGCCTGTCTCAGGCAGGGCTGCAGGTCCGTTGCGCAGCTGGAGATGCTGCCCGCCCCGCCCATCCGCCGGGCCAAGGGCAACCCCTGGCCCGAATGGCCGCGCGTTTTGCGTACGGACTACGGCCAGATGGAGGCCATCGCCGTGCAGGGCGGGGACCCGCGCCTGTTTGAGACCACCGTGGAGCGTGTCCTTGCTGATGAAAACGGCAATGTCCGCGCCGTGGAGACGGTGCGCGTCGCGCGCGGGACAGACGGCCGCCTGCGCCCCGTCGAGGGCACGCGCCGCACGCTGCCCTGCCAGCTTCTACTCATCGCCGCCGGCTTCGTCGGCTGCGAACAGAAGGCCGCCGAGCGCTTCGGCTTCTCCCTGAACGCCCGCAACCTCCCCGACCTTCCCGCCGCCGCCCACACACTCGCCCCCGGCCTCTTCGTCGCCGGCGATATGCGCACCGGCCAATCGCTGGTCGTCCGCGCCCTCGCCGACGGCCGTGCCGCCGCCATGGAAGCGCACCGCTGGCTAGGCGGGGAGGGACGCTGAGAAGCAGAGGGATACAGCGAAGCCAGTCCTGGCCAAACGAGTGTTTTGACAAAAGGAAAGCCCCGAAAACGCAATGTTTTCGGGGCTCAGCCTGTCAAAGAAGCCCCTTTGCGAGAAAGCGAAGGGGCTTCTTTGACAGACAAGATAGAGAAAAGAAGGAGATAAGATAGAGAACAGAAGGAAAAGAAGGAACGGCCGCCATTTGTGGATGGCGAGTTTCTTGAGATTCATCGCAGCAAACTTGAGCTTGACCCAGGCGGTAAGAGACCGTCCCAAACTTTGTGTAAACCTCCCATGAGGTGTAGAATAGAAGCATCACACAGGAGGTAAAACACATGGCCAGAAAGAACCGTACCCCGGAAGAAAAGGCGCGACGGGAGAAGATCCGGGAGCTGCTGCAGATGGCAAACATCGGCAGCATGGATGACATCCAGAATCTGTTCAAGGAGACCATCGCGGAGTTCATGGAGAACGGCTTGGAGGCAGAGCTGGAGGATGAACTGGGCTACAGCAGATACGACTACAGGAACAAGGCCACGGACAACAGCCGCAACGGCCACAGCAGCAAGACGCTGCGCACCAGCTTCGGAGATGTGGAAGTGTCCGTTCCCCGCGACCGGAAAGGCGAATTTGAGCCCCAGGTGCTGAAGAAGAACCAGACCAGCATCAGCCAGGACATAGAGGAGAAGATCCTGTCCATGTACGCCAAGGGGATGACGACGGGAGATATTGAGGCCCATATACAGGACATCTACGGCATCTGCGTCTCAGACAGCACCGTGAGCCGGATCACGGACAAGATCCTGCCCATCGTGCGGGAGTGGCAGCAACGGCCGCTGGAGGGGGTCTACGCCGTAGTGTTTCTGGACGCGATCCACTACCATGTCCGCAGCGAGGGCCAGATCGTGAAGAAGGCGGTATACATCGCTATTGGCATTGACCTGAACGGCCGGAAGGACGTTCTGGGTATGTGGGTCGGAGAAAACGAGAGCGCCAAATTCTGGGCGACTGTACTCAATGGTCTGAAGAACCGAGGCGTAGAGGACATATTCATCGCCTGCACGGACAACTTGACGGGATTTGACGCGGCCATTCACGCCACCTTCCCTCAGACCGAGATCCAGAACTGCATCCTCCACCAGCTGCGCAATTCCAGCCGGTATGTGTCCTATAAGGATATAAGAGCCCTCATGGCGGATCTGAAGGCAGTCTATGCCGCCGTAGACGAGCAGGCAGCATTGAATGCTCTGGACGCCTTTGGAGAGCGCTGGGACGGGAAATACCCGAGAATCTTCCAGTCCTGGCGGGCGAACTGGGCCAATCTGAGTACATATTTCAAGTACCCTCAGGAGGTGCGCAGGCTGATCTATACCACCAACGCCATAGAGGGTTTCAACCGCCAGCTGCGCAAGGTGACCAGGGCCAAATCGGTGTTCCCCACAGACGACAGCCTGTTGAAAATGCTGTATCTGGCGATGATGGACATCACGAAAAAGTGGACGGGACGGCGGCAGGACTGGAGCGTGATCCACGAGACCGTCCCAAACTTTGTGTAAACCTCCCATGAGGTGTAGAATAGAAGCATCACACAGGAGGTAAAACACATGGCCAGAAAGAACCGTACCCCGGAAGAAAAGGCGCGACGGGAGAAGATCCGGGAGCTGCTGCAGATGGCAAACATCGGCAGCATGGACGACATCCAGAATCTGTTCAAGGAGACCATCGCGGAGTTCATGGAGAACGGCTTGGAGGCAGAGCTGGAGGATGAACTGGGCTACAGCAGATACGACTACAGGAACAAGGCCACGGACAACAGCCGCAACGGCCACAGCAGCAAGACGCTGCGCACCAGCTTCGGAGATGTGGAAGTGTCCGTTCCCCGCGACCGGAAAGGCGAATTTGAGCCCCAGGTGCTGAAGAAGAACCAGACCAGCATCAGCCAGGACATAGAGGAGAAGATCCTGTCCATGTACGCCAAGGGGATGACGACGGGAGATATTGAGGCCCATATACAGGACATCTACGGCATCTGCGTCTCAGACAGCACCGTGAGCCGGATCACGGACAAGATCCTGCCCATCGTGCGGGAGTGGCAGCAACGGCCGCTGGAGGGGATCTACGCCGTAGTGTTTCTGGACGCGATCCACTACCATGTCCGCAGCGAGGGCCAGATCGTGAAGAAGGCGGTATACATCGCTATTGGCATTGACCTGAACGGCCGGAAGGACGTTCTGGGTATGTGGGTCGGAGAAAACGAGAGCGCCAAATTCTGGGCGACTGTACTCAATGGTCTGAAGAACCGAGGCGTAGAGGACATATTCATCGCCTGCACGGACAACTTGACGGGATTTGATGCGGCCATTCACGCCAGCTTCCCTCAGACCGAGATCCAAAACTGCATCCTCCACCAGCTGCGCAATTCCAGCAGGTATGTGTCCTATAAGGATATAAGAGCCCTCATGGCGGATCTGAAGGCAGTCTATGCCGCCGTAGACGAGCAGGCAGCATTGAATGCTCTGGACGCCTTTGGAGAGCGCTGGGACGGGAAATACCCGAGAATCTCCCAGTCCTGGCGGGCGAACTGGGCCAATCTGAGTACATATTTCAAGTACCCTCAGGAGGTGCGCAGGCTGATCTATACCACCAACGCCATAGAGGGTTTCAACCGCCAGCTGCGCAAGGTGACCAGGGCCAAATCGGTGTTTCCAACAGACGACAGCCTGTTGAAAATGCTGTATCTGGCGATGATGGACATCACGAAAAAGTGGACGGGACGGCGGCAGGACTGGAGCGTGATCCACGCGCAGCTGTCGATCTACTTTGCCGGACGCATGCCCGAATAACACCGCCGGAGCCGGACGTCAAGGGTCTGCGCGCCGCTGTGCGCGGCGCTCCGATGAACGGCGGCCTTGCCGCCGCCCTTGACATCCACCCCCGCCGGCGTTATACTGCACACAAGGCGGCAGTCGGATAAATCCGCTGCCGCGCACAATGGATGATCCTGCTCTGTTCATGCCTCATTTGGAGTTTACACAGAATTTGGGATTGACCCTGATCCACGCGCAGCTGTCGATCTACTTTGCCGGACGCATGCCCGAATAACACCGCCGGAGCCGGACGTCAAGGGTCTGCGCGCCGCTGTGCGCGGCGCTCCGATGAACGGCGGCCTTGCCGCCGCCCTTGACATCCACCCCCGCCGGCGTTATACTGCACACAAGGCGGCAGTCGGATAAATCCGCTGCCGCGCACAATGGATGATCCTGCTCTGTTCATGCCTCATTTGGAGTTTACACAGAATTTGGGATTGACCCGGCGGTAACCGCGGTCAGCCCTCGATAAGGCGTATATCGCATCGCGTGTTTTTCTTTGGCATCCGCAAAGACTCGCTCAATCGTTTGTGATCGCAGCGCGTAAGTCGCTTTGCCGAGCGGAGAATGCCGGATGTCCTCAGCCCGCTCCAGATACTCCTGCCAGATATGCCGGGTCACGGTTTTCGTGTGCTGCTGGTTTTGCGTGCATCGTTCCCGCACAGGGCACTCCTGACACTCGTAGCCTTTACTCTTGTATTCCCGATATCCTTCGCGGTTGGTGGTGGCATAACGCAGGATCTTGTCTTGTGGACACAGGACACAGTCGTAATATTCATCGTATACATACTCATACCACGGCAGGTTCCCTTTCTTCGTCATCGGCCGCTTGTAGGGGAGCGATGGTATCCTTCCACTGTCAAAGATTTGTTTGCAGATCCATGGCGTTTTGTAGCCCGCGTCCGCTGTGATCACTTGGACTTCTGGATAATGTATCCTCAGACGTTCAAATACCGTGTCGAACGCAACGCTGTCGTGTACGTTTCCGGGGGTTATCTCCGTCTCCAGTACATACCCGCGTCTGTCACATACCGTATGCGCCTCGTACGCAAAGCATTTCCTGTGCTCTCCCTTGTGAAACAATCCGCTCTCCGGGTCAGTGCTGGATCCAACGACTGTTTTTTCCTTCCCTGGTGCACTGGGCCGGTCTTCGCCGTCATCGTCCTTCTTCTCATCCTTCTTCAGCGGTTTCTTTCCATGCGCTGCGCGATCCGCTTCGATTTCCTCATCCAGCTGCTCCTGATACCGTTTCGCCGCCACGGGTATGGCCTTTTTCACTTGCTTCTTCAGATTCGCGTTCGCTTTGATGTGTGTCCCATCCACGAACACAACTTCCGGCGACAGATATCCCGCATGGGCGACTTCTTCCAGTATCCACCGGAACACGCCTTCGATCACTTCGCCTGTGAATCGGTGCCGGAAGGCGTAGCTGACCGTCGCAAAGTGCGGCAGTTTCTGTGACATGGTATACCCCAGAAACCAACGATACGCCACGTTCACTTCCGCGTCCCTCATGGTCTGCCGCAGCGAGCGGATCCCAAACAAGTGCTGTATCAGCACCAGTTTGAACAGAACCACCGGATCACTGCTGAGCCGTCCGTTGTCCTCGCAGTACAAATCTTCCACCAATTCGTAGATGCGCGCAAAGTCCACCGCCGCGTCGATCTTCCGCAGCAGGTGCTCCTTCGGTACTAGCATATCTGTACATAGCATCTCTATCGCTTGCCGCTGTTCTCTTTCCTTCTTTAGCATCTTCCTCACCTGTCTTTAGTATATCAAAAAAGATCGCTCTTCGCGACCTTTTTTGACAAGCTGAAGCCCCGAAAACGCAATGTTTTCGGGGCTTCAGACCCTGACAAACCCCTGCGTTCAGGCACAAACGCAGGGGTAAAATGATAGAAAGGCTTGAAACGCGCGATAGAAAGAGGCCACCAGCCTCTTGATATTTTGCACAGCTGCTGTCAGGAAACACTGCTCCCGCATGTTCCGTATCCCAAGCATGCGCGCATAGCGCAGGCCGTGGTTCTCCTTGGCCTCCGCGAAGGATCGTTCGATCGTCTCTTTCCGCCAGCCATAGATCCTCTTGCCCCGATGCGTTTTTGTAAAGGCATCGACCCTCTCCAGCGCGTCCTGCCACACATGCCGCTCCACCACCTTTCGGTTCATACTCGCCCCGAAACATTCTGCCCGTCTCGGACACCCCTTGCAGGTCTTGCCTTCACAGCAGTATTGCCGGTACCCCTCACGCGTCGTGGTCTTCCAGGTCAGACGTTGCTTTTCCGGGCAGATGTATTCGTCGCAGACTGGATCATAGCGGAAACGGTACTTCCCGTAGTGCGCCCCTTTATGCGTGTGCCGCCGGTACCCGATCACCCCTTGTATCCCTTTCGTCTCCAGCAGATGCGCTATCCATGCGTTGTGGTATCCCGCGTCCAGTCCCATGTATTTGGGCAGCGTGCCCAGCCTTGCTTCGATCTCGTCGAGTATTTCGGGCATCGGTGTCACGTCGTTGATGTTTGCCGCTTCCACATGCACGTTTACGATCACATTGCGCTTGCTGTCCACCGTGCGGTGTTCGCTGTAGTAAAACCCGTTCGGCTTCCCATCCCGGCTCTGCTGTCCGCTCTCCGGGTCTGTCGTGCTCTGCATCCGCGTGGCGCTCCCGCCGCCTTTGTGTGCCTCGTCATCCCGGTCAAACGGCTTCTTCCCCAGTTCCTCACGTTCCTGATCTACCTGCGCGTCCAGTTCGCTCAGATATGCCTTCGGCGTGACCGCTACTTCCACCTGCTCTCTTCTTGTGCTTGTTCGCCTTCGCCTTGATGTGCGTCGAATCCGTATACAGGATCGCTCCGCCCACCAGCCCCTTCGCCATGCACTGCCGCAGAATCTCGTTGAAGATCTCTTCCGCAATGTTGTTGTCGCGGAAACGTCGGCGACGGTTCTGGCTGATCGTCGTCGCGTCCGGCGCCTTGTCTGTCAGATCCAGCCCGCAAAACCACTTGTAGGCGATGTTGTAGTTGATCTCTTCCTCCAGCCGCGCCTCGGACTTGATCCCGTACAGATACCCCACCAGCAGCATCCGAAACAGTATCTCCGGGTCGATGGCGGGCCGGCCGTTGTCCGCGCAATACAGCGGCGCGCACAGGTCGTAGATGAAGCTGAAGTCCACCGCACGGTCTACTTTTCGCAGAAAGTGATCCTCCGGCACCATCTGTTCCATGATCACCAGTTCCATTTGCTGTGCTGCTTCTCCCGGCCGCTGCTTGAGCATTCCCTTCACCGCCTGGGTTTCTTTCTGGTTGTGTTGATGTAGTTATATTCGACGTGTGGGGTGCCTTTTTCCTTTTGGTTTTTTAGGTTTTTCTAAAAAATTGACCGTTGACGGGGTTTTGTCAACGGTCTGAAGCCCCGAAAACGCAATGTTTTCGGGGCTTGGTGCAGTTGAGCAATCCAAATCCGAACCAGTTTTTTTGTCTACCAGTGCAGTCTTGAGGTCGTCAAAAGTGATGGTATCCGTCCCGTCCTTGTAGTTGAAGGTAATCACCATCTTGTCATCATACAGGAAATGGCGTTGACAAAAGTGTCAATCAACATCTTCCTGTGGGACTTCTGCCGCACATCCAGCTTGCGGAAGCGTTGGAGCCAGAACATCATAAACTCGGCGCTGACTTTGGGCTTCGCCAGCTTCTCGCAGGCAATCTTGGTTTCCAGTTCCTCTTTCGCAGCTTCCAGTTCTTCCAGGCGGCTTTTTGTGGACTTGGTGAGGATGCCCTGCTGGATGGCGTTCAAGAGGTTTTGAATGGCCGTGTCCGCCTCCCGCACAAAGGGAGCGGTCAATGGGTCAGGCTGAAAGCGCTGGTCGCCCGTCGATCAGATAACCGATTGGACGTGTACCGCCGTTATACTTGGATTTCAGGGCGTTCTCCGTCATGCCGCGCACGACCTTTTCGGACAGGTCGGCGGAGTAGTATTCGGCGTATCCCTCCAGCACGCTTTCCAGAATGATACCCTCAGCCCCGTCGGAAATGACCTCGGTGGCGGACACCACTTTGACCCCGTTCTTTTTTTAACGCGGCCTTGTAGCGGGCGCTGTCGTAGCGGTTGCGGGGCAAACCTGTCCAGCTTCCAGACGATAATCATATCGAACAGGCGCTTGCCGCTGTCCTTAATCATGTTCTGAAATTCCGGGCGATTGTCGGTCTTGGCGGAAAAGGCCCGATCTATGTAGTGACGCAGGATAGTGATGCCGTTCTTCTCGGCAAAGGCGCTGCACTCTCTGATCTGGCCTTCGATGCTTTCTTCCCGCTGGTTGTCGGAGGAATAGCGGGCGTAGATGACAGCTTTCATTCTTCATCCTCCATCATGCGCAGCATCGTTTCTTTCAATTCAAATTTGATGACTTCCTCCTTACGGCGCTTCCCCCGTTGCGTCAGCTTATAGGCGCGATACAGGTTCCTGAAATTATAGATTTTCTCGTACTCCGTTCCCACGCCGTCACAGCCTTTCTCCGTCGCTGCCGGGGGGATGGGCTTGTTCCTTGCCCATCCCGCATTTGTGAAAGCATCCTGTCAGGCGTTTCCGCCCCGTTTGCGTCCACGCATCCGGCGGCATGTGTTTTTCCCACGGCTTTGGGCTTCGCCCCTCCGTGTGAAAAAGAACAGGGTTCCTTTGCCCCAGCACGGGGCCGCTCCTCCTGGAACGGCTTTCTGGCAAATTGGGGCAATGCGGGACGCACGCTCAGCTCATTGTTTGTGTTGTTACCATTGTTATTGACATAGCCCGTGCTGAACACGCACGCCGCAAAAAAGCACATAACAACCCGCTCCCTATGATAAAAGCCTTGCTGTTTAGAGCGGCTAGGCTCATACCATCGTCCGTTTTTTGTCGCTGTTGATCCAGGCCATTGTCAGGTTCATGCAATCATACAGCCCCCTCGTGATTTGCTCATACTGCGTGGGCAGGACGCACTGCTGCTCCATCGCCAGCTGCGCCATGTAGCCCAGCAATCGGAACGCCGTGATTGCCTGATGCTGCCAGTCCAGCCGCTTTTCCGTCGCTTGCGGCGTCTTGGCGTATACCTCGTTGGCCCTGTACAGACATTCCACGCTCTCCAGCGCGTATCCCTGCAACTTCGCCACCAGTGGTAAAGCAGAATCGCTTGAGCAATTTCTCCGTTACCGTCAGCACATAGGAGCATAACTCCTTCGCCTTCGTGATTATCGTCAGCTCGCTCTGCCTGTACGCCATGTTCTCCTTCCGAACTCCATTCACCGCAAGTCCCTCGCACTGTATTATACCATATTTTGCCTGAAAATGCGGCCTCTTGCGTGAGAAGGCAGGCGTCGTTTCTTCCGTTATCTTTGGGACAGCGGCTTGATATGGAGCGGGTTTTGGGGTAAAATAAAAGTGGAGCTTTATATTCTCGAATGAATGTCAACAGCGACCGGGGAAAGCGAGGTTGCGGTATGGAAAGAAAGAAGCTGCCGGTGGGTATCGAAAGCTTTGAAGAAATCCGGCGAGAAGGCTTTTATTATATTGATAAAACGGGACTGATTCGTGACCTGCTGAACAACTGGGGAAAGGTCAATCTGTTTACCCGGCCGCGGCGTTTTGGCAAGACGCTGAACATGAGCATGCTGAAATGCTTCCTGGAGGTAGGCGCGGATAAGTCGCTGTTTGACGGGCTTTGCGATCTCAAAGGAAACGGCACTGTGCGAAGCGTATATGGGAAAGTTTCCGATGGTGTTCATTTCGCTCAAGGGGCGTGGATGGGCTGACGTTTGAGGACGCCTATGGCATGCTGCGGCTGATCATACGCTCCGAGGCCTCGCGCATGCGGGTGCTGCTCGAAAGCGAGCGGATCGCCGGGGACGACAAAAAGCCCCTGGAGAGGATCTTGCAGGAGCAGGATACGCAGGACGACATTCTCAACAGCCTCAAAACGCTCTCTATGCTGCTGTATAGGCACTACGGCCAAAAGGCCGTGCTGCTTATCGACGAATACGACGTGCCATTGGACAAGGCCTTTCATCACGGCTATTACCGGGAGATGGTGGCGCTCATCCGCGGGCTGTTCGGGCAGGCGTTAAAGACGAATGAATACTTGCAGTTCGCCGTCCTGACCGGCTGTTTGCGCGTGGCGAAGGAGAGGCATCTTCACCGGGCTGAACAACTTTGATGTCAACTCCATCGTGGACGCTCGATATGATGAGCATTTCACGGCTTTACGGGCGAGGATGTCATGCAGCTGCTGTCTGACTACGGATTGGAAGATCACGCTGCCGAGATGAAAGCGTGGTACGATGGTTACCGCTTTGGCTATGCGGACGTATATTGCCCATGGGATGTGATCAATCACGCCAAAAAGCTGCTGGCAGACCCGAAGGCCAGACCGCAGGCATTCTGGATCAACACCAGCGGCAACGACATGGTAAAGCGCTTTGTGGACAAGTCGGACAAGACCACGCAGCAGGAGATCGAGCGTCTGATCGACGGCGAAGCCATCGCCAAGGATATCCAGTTGGAATTGACCTACGACGAAGTGGACAGGACCATCGAGAATTTGTGGAGCGTGCTGTTCACGACCGGCTATCTTACCTATACGGGCGTTCTGGAAGATGGCCGATACTGTCTTGTCATCCCCAACCGCGAGGTGCGGGAAGTGTTCGTGAGGCAGATCCAGGAGTGGTTCAGGGAGAACGTCATAAGCGATGCAAAGCCGATGCAGGCTCTGCACAAGGCATTCCTAGATGGGGACGCGGAGGGCGTCGCCGCAGGGCTGACGGCGATCATGGGCAGGATGATCAGCGTGCTATACGAAGGCGCGTGGATGAGCAGAAGGAAAATTTCTATCACGGCCTGCTGCTGGGGCTTTTGCGAAGCGAGCCGGACTGGTTGATTCTATCCAACGCGGAATCGGGCGAGGGCTTCAGCGATATACTGGTGGAGCCGAAGGACCCGGATGCGGGCATCGTCATCGAGGTCAAGTACGCACCCACGTTTCAGGGGCTTGAGCAGGCCTGCGCAAGGGCGATGGAGCAGATCAAAACGCAGCGCTACGACGAGCGCCTGCGGGAGGACGGCCGGGAGGACATCCTCGCCTACGGCATCGCCTTTAACAGGAAGCGCTGCAAGGCGGTGTGCGAAAGGCTATGAGAAAGAAGCATGCCGGCGGTCTTCCATGAAAAGCCTCATGCACGCTGATTTTTCTCATGGAGCGGTAGATCAGATCGCTTCACAGGAAACTTTCGGCATCGGGCATTCTTGTTTTTCTTGCTCTAGGCGTCCTTGGTAAGGATGAGGTCACCGGTTCAAATCCGGTCATCAGCTCCAGAAATCCTTCAGGAATGAAGGATTCAGACCGTTGACAAAGTCCAGTCAACGGTCAATTTAAAAAAAACCGAAAGAACCAAAAGGGAAAGACAGTTCTCACGTCGAATATAAATACATCAACACAACCATAAAGAAACCCAGGCGGTGAAGGGAATGCTCAAGCAGCGGCGGGAGAAGCAGCAGCAAATGGAGTTGGTGATCATGGAACAGATGGTGCCGGAAGATCACTTTCTGCGAAAAGTAGACCGTGCGGTGGACTTCAGCTTCATCTACGACCTGTGCGCGCCGCTGTATTGCGCGGACAACGGGCGGCCCGCCATCGACCCGGAGATACTGTTTCGGATGCTGCTGGTGGGGTATTTGTACGGGATCAAGTCCGAGGCGCGGCTGGAGGAAGAGATCAACTACAACATCGCGTACAAATGGTTCTGCGGACTGGATTTGACGCAGAAGGCACCAGACGCGACGACGATCAGTCAGAACCGGCGCCGTCGGTTCCGGGACAACAACATCGCGGAACAAATCTTCAACGAGATACTGCGGCAATGCATGGAAAAGGGACTTGTGGGCGGAGCGATTCTGTACACGGATTCGACGCACATCAAGGCAAAGGCGAACAAACACAAGAAGAAGCTGGTGGAGGTGGCTGTCACGCCGAAGGCATATCTGAGCGAACTGGACGCGCAGGTAGATCAGGAACGGGAGGGACTGGGGAAGAAGCCGTTTGACCGGGACGACGACGCACACAAAGGCGGCGGGAGCGCCACGCGGATGCAGAGCACGACAGACCCGGAGAGCGGCCAGCAGAGCCGGGATGGGAAGCCGAACGGGTTTTACTACAGCGAACACCGCACGGTGGACAGCAAGCGCAATGTGATCGTAAACGTACATGTGGAAGCGGCAAACATCAACGATGTGACCCCGATGCCCGAAATACTCGACGATGTGGAGAGAAGACTTGGGAAGCTGCCCAGGTACATGGGTTTGGACGCGGGATACCACAACGCATGGATAGCGCATCTGCTGGAGACGAAGGGGATACAAGGGGTGATCGGGTACCGACGGCACACACACAAAGGGGCGCACTACGGGAAGTACCGTTTCCGCTATGATCCAGTCTGCGACGAATACATCTGCCCGGAAAAGCAACGTCTGACCTGGAAGACCACGACGCGTGAGGGGTACCGGCAATACTGCTGTGAAGGCAAGACCTGCAAGGGGTGTCCGAGACGGGCAGAATGTTTCGGGGCGAGTATGAACCGAAAGGTGGTGGAGCGGCATGTGTGGCAGGACGCGCTGGAGAGGGTCGATGCCTTTACAAAAACGCATCGAGGCAAGAGGATCTATGGCTGGCGGAAAGAGACGATCGAACGATCCTTCGCGGAGGCCAAGGAGAACCACGGCCTGCGCTATGCGCGCATGCTTGGGATACGGAACATGCGGGAGCAGTGTTTCCTGACAGCAGCTGTGCAAAATATCAAGAGGCTGGTGGCCTCTTTCTATCGCGCGTTTCAAGCCTTTCTATCATTTTACCCCTGCGTTTGTGCCTGAACGCAGGGGTTTGTCAGGGGTCTGGGTCGCCTTCGGCGACTTGCAAGCCTTTGGGCTTGCAACCTTGCGACTGGATTTGACGATCCCGTAGGGCTCGGCAAATCCACCGCCGGAAGCAAAAATCGCCTCTGATTTTTTTATATCAGAGCGATTTTTGCGGTTGTGGGCTTTATCAGCGCTCTGTGTACGGGCGTCTTCACACGCGCCCGTACAGCAATTCTACCCTTTGGAGGAACGGCCATGAAAAAGACCCTTTGCGCGCTCCTGGCGCTGGCGCTGTGCCTGCCCGCGGCGGCGGAGATCGCCCTGGTTCCTGCAGGCGTGTTCAGCGACTACGCCTATTTTGAGGACGACTGCGCCCGCATTATCGACGTCAACGAGGATTACCAGGAGGGTCTTTTCGACGTCTATGGCAATCTCCTCATCCCCTGCGAATACGAAGCTCTCAGTGGCTACGGCGCGACAGGTTACTACGTGGCGCAGAGGGAAGAAGGCGTCAATGTGCGTGGCGCGCTGGACGGGACGGGCAACGAGATCCTTCCCTTTCAATATGGGGACATCCGGTTTCTCTCCGAGCGCTGGGCCGTGGGGGTAACTTTGGAAGAAACCAGCATACGTCCCTGCGATTATGAGGACTATATCGATGGAAGGAAGGGTCAATCCCAAATTCTGTGTAAACTCCAAATGAGGCATGAACAGAGCAGGATCATCCATTGTGCGCGGCAGCGGATTTATCCGACTGCCGCCTTGTGTGCAGTATAACGCCGGCGGGGGTGGATGTCAAGGGCGGCGGCAAGGCCGCCGTTCATCGGAGCGCCGCGCACAGCGGCGCGCAGACCCTTGACCTCCGGCTCCGGCGGTGTTATTCGGGCATGCGTCCGGCAAAGTAGATCGACAGCTGTGCGTGGATCACGCTCCAGTCCTGCCGCCGTCCCGTCCACTTTTTCGTGATGTCCATCATCGCCAGATACAGCATTTTCAACAGGCTGTCGTCTGTGGGGAACACCGATTTGGCCCTGGTCACCTTGCGCAGTTGGCGGTTGAAACCCTCTATGGCGTTGGTGGTATAGATCAGCCTGCGCACCTCCTGAGGGTACTTGAAATATGTACTCAGATTGGCCCAGTTCGCCCGCCAGAACTGGGAGATTCTCGGGTATTTCCCGTCCCAGCGCTCTCCAAAGGCGTCCAGAGCATTCAATGCTACCTGCTCGTCTACGGCGGCATAGACTGCCTTCAGATCCGCCATGAGGGCTCTTATATCCTTATAGGACACATACCGGCTGGAATTGCGCAGTTGGTGGAGGATGCAGTTCTGGATCTCGGTCTGAGGGAAGGTGGCGTGAATGGCCGCGTCAAATCCCGTCAAGTTGTCCGTGCAGGCGATGAAAATGTCCTCTACGCCTCGGTTCTTCAGACCATTGAGTACAGTCGCCCAGAATTTGGCGCTCTCGTTTTCTCCGACCCACATACCCAGAACGTCCTTCCGGCCGTTCAGGTCAATGCCAATAGCGATGTATACCGCCTTCTTCACGATCTGGCCCTCGCTGCGGACATGGTAGTGGATCGCGTCCAGAAACACTACGGCGTAGATCCCCTCCAGCGGCCGTTGCTGCCACTCCCGCACGATGGGCAGGATCTTGTCCGTGATCCGGCTCACGGTGCTGTCTGAGACGCAGATGCCGTAGATGTCCTGTATATGGGCCTCAATATCTCCCGTCGTCATCCCCTTGGCGTACATGGACAGGATCTTCTCCTCTATGTCCTGGCTGATGCTGGTCTGGTTCTTCTTCAGCACCTGGGGCTCAAATTCGCCTTTCCGGTCGCGGGGAACGGACACTTCCACATCTCCGAAGCTGGTGCGCAGCGTCTTGCTGCTGTGGCCGTTGCGGCTGTTGTCCGTGGCCTTGTTCCTGTAGTCGTATCTGCTGTAGCCCAGTTCATCCTCCAGCTCTGCCTCCAAGCCGTTCTCCATGAACTCCGCGATGGTCTCCTTGAACAGATTCTGGATGTCGTCCATGCTGCCGATGTTTGCCATCTGCAGCAGCTCCCGGATCTTCTCCCGTCGCGCCTTTTCTTCCGGGGTACGGTTCTTTCTGGCCATGTGTTTTACCTCCTGTGTGATGCTTCTATTCTACACCTCATGGGAGGTTTACACAAAGTTTGGGACGGTCTCCCCGGGTACGCCTTCGGATCTCGCGGTTGAGGCGCTCAATGACGTTGTTCGTGCGGATCCGCGTCCAGTGCTCGGAGGGGAAATCGCAGTAGGTCAGCGTCTCCTCGATACCCTCTTCTACCTTCTTCGCCGCCTCCTTCAGTTTCATCTCGCGCAGCTCGGCGATGACGGCTCTGGCCTTCTCGCGGGCGGCCTTCTTGCTCTCCTGTGCGTGGATCGCCTTGAGCATCTTTGCAACGTGCTTCACCTTGGAACGGGGCACGACCGAAAACACGTTGCGGTAGAAGTGCACCGTGCAGCGCTGGTATTTCGCGTCA
This sequence comes from uncultured Bacillota bacterium, assembly GCA_963930055.1. Classification (GTDB taxonomy): domain Bacteria; phylum Bacillota; class Clostridia; order Christensenellales; family Aristaeellaceae; genus Pullichristensenella. The sequence goes on from CAWVKS010000008.1 coordinate 691,954, forward strand.
GGAAAGACCTCGCCCACAGCCCCCAGCATCCCCAGGCACTTGTCGCCGACAATGAGCTTTACGCCGTCCAGGCCACGGCCCTTCAGCCACTGGAAGAAGCCGACCCAGCTGGCCTTGTCCTCCTTCATTCCCTCCGCAGCGCCCAGAACCTCCCGATAACCGTCCTCATTGACCGCAATCGCCACCAGTATGGCCACGTTTTCGTACTCTCCGCCCCAATTCCGGCGCAGATAGATGCCGTCTACATACACATAAGGATACTTTCCGCCCTGCAAAGGACGGTTTCGCCAGTCCTCGATGTGGACATACGCCTTCTTGTTCAGCTCGCTGATCGTGGCCGGAGATACCTTGCTGCCCCACAGCGCCTCCGTGATGTCCTCCACCCGGCGCACAGAGACACCTGCTAGATACATCTCGATCAGCGCTTCCTCCACGCTGCTCTCCCGGCGGCGGTACCGCTCGATGATCGCTGTCTCGAAGGATACGCCCTTCAGACGAGGCACGTGCAGTGTCACGTCGCCGGAGGTCGTGGTCAGGTTCCGGTCGTAGTGGCCGCTGCGGTAGCCCTGACGGGCCTCGTTGCGCTCGTATCGTGCGGCCTGCGTCAGCTTCTCCGCTTCTGCCTCCAGCAGTTCGTTCAGCGTTTCCTCAACGCTCCCGCGCACCAGTTCCTTGATTTGCCCCTTGATTACTTCCTCGTTCAGTGTTACAATCTTCTCAGACATGGTCCCCAGGCTCCTTTCGAATGTGTCGTGTAGCAACTCCATTCTACCAGCTGCCTGCCTACCATGTCTATTCTTTTTTGCGCAACTTATTGTACCTTATCACGATGAACACAGCAGCGTGAGCGCGAAGAACTTTCCGGAGAAGCTGGTCAGGAGCGCGCCGTTTCCGATACGGATGGTCCAGACGGACAACGGGGCGGAGTTCCCCAGTGCATTACTGGTGACGAAATCCAGGCACAGGACGCTGTTCGAGGAGGCGCTGGTCGAAATGGGGATAGAGTATCATCGAATCCAAATCGCAATCCCGCGCCATAACGGGAAGGTGGAGCGCCAGCATCGCACGGACGAGCTACGGTTCTACAAGCGCATGCGTGATGTACTGTTTGAAGGATGGCCGCAGGCAGCTGGCAGTGTAGCAGCGTCGATCCAATAACCATATTATGACTTGCCCAGGCATGAGAGCCCCCAATCAGATGCTTGACCCGCATTGGGGCATTATGTAGCAGACAGGTCCATCCGGCTCATTGTCCCGGGCGGCCCAAGTCCATTATGTTTTCCTTGCCCCATTCAAGGTCGGGTAGTATTTGCTTCGCAAATCTCCACCCTTCCCCTGACTGTTCTCGCTCGGTTCCGTGTTACCTATGTTTGGCGCTCGTACAATCGATCCTATAGCCATTACGAAAATGTATTGATTTTTCCTATTTGGTATGATATAATATGCAAAAGAACGAATAAGGATTTATATAAACTGTTCAGAAATAATTTCGCCCCAAAACGCCGCGTTGTACCTGAGGAACTTGCCCGATGCGGATGATTTTTGCGGGCGGAGCTATCATTCGTCATTAAGGAGGGGTTTTATTTGCGAACAGTTCAGTTGCAGCGCGTCCCATGGCTGGAGATCAGCCGACCCATGCAAAGGCCTGAGATCCCGGAAGAGACTTATGCCCGACATCTCTCGACCTTGCGCGACCGCCTGCGGGAACGGGGGCTGGATTGTATTGCCATTTATGGCGATAGGGAACACTATGCGAGCTTCAAATATTATCTGGGTTTTGAGCCCCGCTTCGAGGAAGGGTTGCTCGTCATCTATCAGAATGCGAGCAGGGAAAGCGCCGTGCTGCTTGGCAACGAGTGCTTTTGCATGGGAAAATATGCTCGCATTCCCGTCCGAAGCGTGCTCTGCCCATATTTTTCGCTGCCCGGACAGCCGATGGACGGCTTTGTTTCGATGGAAAAATGCCTGCGAGAAGCTGGCCTGGAGAAAGGGATGCGCATTGGCCTGGCGGGCTGGAAACTGATCGGCACTCGCCATTGCGACGACCCGGCGCATACGTTCTGTGTCCCTTCGTTCCTCGTTGAGAGTCTGCGGGAAGTAGTGGGCTTTGAAAGTCTGACCAATGCGACGGAGGTGCTGATCCATCCGAGGAACGGCTTACGTGTCGTCCACGATGTGCATGAGATCGCTGCCCTCGAATACGGCGCCGCCCTGGCTTCAGAGGGCATGCGCGCTGCGTGGAAGGGCCTCGCCTGCGGCAAACGCGAAATGGAAATTGCGGCTTGTATGCAAACATATGGCCAGCAGCTCAGCTGCCATGTGATGTTCGCTTCCGGCGAGAATACAAGGAAAGGGCTGGTCAGCCCCGGTTTTCGCGTCGTTCAGCTGGGCGACCCGATCTCCATGTCCATGGGGCTCGAAGGCGGGCTTTCCTGCCGGGGCGCGTATGCGGCGCAGAGGGAGGACGACCTGCCGGAAGGGCAGCGCAATTTTGCGGAAGAAGTCGCCTGTCCCTACTACAGGGCTGTTGCAGAATGGTATGAGACCATTGGCATTGGCGTCAGCGGCGGAGCGTTGTATGACATCGTTCAGAAACGCATACCGCACGAGTCCTACGGCTGGAAACTGAATCCAGGGCACCTGATCTCTTACGAAGAATGGCTCAGTTCGGGGATAGCCCCAGGAAACAGGGACCATTTTTGCAGCGGTATGCTCGTGCAGATGGACATCATCCCATCCGTCGCCCCGTTCGTATCTCCCAACGCGGAAGACGGCATCTGCCTGGCAGACGAGGTGCTGCGCGTACAAATCCAGACACTCTATCCACAAATGTGGGAGCGGTTCATGCAGCGCAGGGCTTACATGCGGGAATATCTCGGCATTTGTCTGAAGGAGGAGGTTCTGCCGATGAGCAACCTTGCAGGTCGCTATTCGCCCTATTTGCTGGATTTGGATCAGGCGTTTGCCGTTACCGGGTGATGGCTGAAAAGGGTCTTGTGGGTAGCGAGGGAGTGGGCTGGGTTTTCCAACGCACTCCCCGTTTTTTTCAGCTTATTGCAAGCCGTAGAGTCGCGCGGCGTTATCGTGCAGTATGCCGTTGATTTCCGCTTCGGTAAACATCGGCCAGCCGGCGTTTTTGCAGATGTCGTTCATCCCGTGCCGGATGAGCTCCACCCATCCGAGTATATCCTGCGTCGGGTTGTCCCCAAACAGGTCGCAATTCGCCGAGACGAAGTCTGTGGCGAACATGACGCGGTCGATCACGCCCATTTCTTTCGCCATCACTAAGTTCCACGTCATCCAGAAGGGGCGGCGGTACATCATGGCCAGATCCACCCAAAGGTTCTTGTCGTTGATCATCATCGTGAACAGATATTCGCTGAAGGGATAGCCCAGATGCTCGATCACGATTTTTAGATCCGGAAAATTGAAGGTGACATCGTTGAGTTTTTCCATCTGCACATACTTTGTGTGCGCCAGGACGGTCGGGCCACCCGCGGCCGAGTGGTGGAACTGGACGACTGCGCCACGGTCGCGCGCGAATTCATAGTAGGGGAACATGGCCGGGTCGTTGGAGCTGAACTGCCCATAAGGCGGGGCAAAGTAGATGCCGCGATAGTGGGCGTTGTCGATCCTGTCCACGACGTAGTCGAACTTTTCCTTGGAAAAACGGCCGCATTCGTCGATCGGCTCTACGCTGGCGAGTGGGAGGAAAAAATCCGGGTAGCGGGCGATGCCTTCCTGTACGGCAACTTCGCCGAATTCCGAATTCCAGATGCGGTGCATATCCTGTCCCATGCATACACAGTGCTCAATGCCCGCATCCCGCATCCATTTGACCAGCTGATCCAGGTCCGTATCCTGGGGGATGTCATGGTCACGCTTCCAGAACGTTGGTCCATCCATGCACGCCCTGCGAACCAAGTGCATATGGGAATCAATAATCATATAAATACCTCCAGTCTGGCGATATGGAACGCCCTGCCATGAGAGATGTATGGCAGGGCGCGTGTCCGTTCATACACGCCCGCCGATGGGGCGCAAGGTGGGTTTGTCCTTAGTGTTTCCAGTTCTCCGCTTCAGAAGCATAGAGCATCTCGGGGATCTTCACGATCTCGTCGTCGGGGCCGGAGCGGGTGTACGTGCCGGCGAATATCTCATCGAGCTTCTGGACGCAGGTCGCAGCATAGACCTCGGGGAACATACCCACGGAGGCGTAGAACTTGCTGTCCGGGCCGTCCTCAAGCATGATGTCCAGGTGCGAATCCGTGGCATCGTAGCCGATCATCACGACATCCGTCGCGCCGGCGGACTGCAGCGCGTACCACGCGGAAGTGGCGCAGTCGCCCCACCAACAGAAGAAGGCGTCTACTTCGGGATAGGCTGTGTACATATCCAGCGCCCACTGATAGCAGCCGTCATTGGTGCGATCCGCAGTGCGGTTGAGGATGATCTCAACACCGGGATAGTTTTCCTCGACATAGTCGCAGAAGCCGTCCACGCGGGGACCGCTGGTGATGATAGAAGGCTCGGTCTCAAAGACGACGATGGTCGCGTCCTCCTGGCCGTTGAGCGCCTCCATGGCCGCTTCGCCAGCCATGCGGCCGCCCTCGTAGTCGTCATAGACAACGTCCATGTCGGAATTGCCCGAGGAAGCAACGCAGTCATAGCTGACGATGAAGATGCCGGCCTCATGCACTAGGTCGACCATGGCGTTGGCGGCCTCTGTGTCGATCGCGGTGTAGATGATACCGTCCACGCCCTGCACGATCAGGTCCTCGAGGATCTGCTGCATCTTGGTCCAGTCAGAGCCGGGATCGTAGATCGTGGCTTCCCAACCGAGCTGTTCGCACAGATCGAGGCAGGTTTCCGCGACGATGGAGTTAAACTCGTGCGCCATGTCCCACGGCACGATGCCGATCTTCTTAACGCCGACATCGATGGGCTCCCAGCCCTCGTCGAAGCTCGCGACGCCTTCTGCGGACGCGGTCACCGCGATGGCCAGCGCCATTGCGATGACAAGAACCAAAGCCAGTACCTTTTTCATTCGTCTTTCCTCCATTTGTTGTTTTCTAAGCGCTCATGCGCACTTATTCAGTTCGCCTTCTGCTTCTTCTTGCCTGTGCGCGAAGCGATGCCGGAGATCCACATAGAGTAAAACACAGCCAGGATCATCAGCGCGCCGCGCGCAATCAATTGCCAGTTGGAGCCGATGTGCATTAGGTTCATGCCGTTGGTGATCAAGCCCATCATCATCGAGCCCAGGAACACGCCCAGTATGGTGCCGCTGCCACCGTCGAGAGACACACCGCCCATCGCGCAGGCGGCGATGGCGATGGTGGAATAGCCGTCACCGGCGCTGGGCGTGGCGGCGCCGACGCGTGAAGTCATCAGTATGCCGGCGACAGCGGACAGCGCCGCGCAGATCACATACGTTGAACAACGCACGGCGCGGACGTTGATGCCGGATGTGTAGGCAGCCTGGTAATTGCCGCCGATCGCGTAGATCTTGCGGCCATACGATGTGCGCGTAAGCACGATGCCGGCAATGATAAAGAGCCCGAGCATGATGATCGTCGGCACGGGGATGCCAAACAGCAATTCATTGCTCATACCGGTGAATTCGCTGGGCAAACCGTTGACCGATGTGTTGTTGGAAAAGATATATAGAACGCCGCGCAGGGCGGTGTCCATACCGATCGTAACGATAAACGACGGGATCTTGGTTCGTGCCACGAGCAGGCCGTTGATCAGACCGAATACGCAGCACATCACGATCGTGGCAAGGAAGGCCCAGCCCATCGGAAGGACGATACCATAAAAGCCTTCCGTGATGAAGCGAGCGCAGATGACGCCACCCAGACCCGCCATGGCGCCGTTGGAAAGGTCAAACGTACCGTTGATCATAGGGAATGCCAGCGCACAGGAGAGCAACGCGTAGACAACAATCTGCTTGAGTATATTACGAATATTCAGCGCGGAAAGGAACGCGGGGTTCTGCGTCTGGACGATGGCAGAGTACGTGATAATCAGGCAGACGATACCGAGCAGTTCGACATAACTCGACCTGCGGAACCGCTCCCAGGCGCGCGCCGGCATAGACATCCGTTCCGTTTGTTTTTGCATGTTCATGACCTCTCTTTGCTATCAAATTGCCATGTGCATGATGGCTTCTTCCGTCGCTTCCCGAGCCTCCAGTTCTCCCGAAACGCAGCCTTCGTGCATCACGAGGATACGGTCGCTCATTGCGATCAACTCCGGCAGTTCAGAAGATACCATGATGACGGCGAAGCCTTTGCATGTCAGATCATTGATGATGCGATAGATCTCCGCTTTGGCGCCCACATCCACGCCTCGCGTCGGTTCGTCCAGAAGGATGACCGAAGGTTCCGAAGCCAGCGCCTTGCCAAGCACGACCTTTTGCTGGTTTCCGCCGCTGAGGGCGCCCGCCTTGAGTTGGGCGTTGGGCGTCTTGATATTGAGCTCGCGTATATAGCGATCCGGGATCTCGCGCTCCTTGTTTCGCTTGATAAAGCCGAGTTTTGAAATACGATCGATGATGGACATGAGGATATTGTCCTTGATCGAATGGGAAAGGATCAGGCCAAGATCCTTTCGATCCTCGGGGACAAAGGCAAAGCCGCGCTGTATCGCATCCTGGGGCGAGCGGTTGCAAATAGGCCTGTCGTTGTAGAATACTTCCCCCTGATATTCATCAATGCCAAAGAGCGCCCGCAAAAGCTCCGTCCTCCCGGCGCCGATCAAGCCGCCGATCCCCAGCACTTCGCCCTTGCGCACCTTCAACGAAACGTCGTGGATATGGCTGTTGGAGAGGTGCCTGGCCTCAAGCACCACTTCGCCTGGCACATTGGTCTTTTGTACGAACTGTTGCCCCAAGTCACGCCCGATCATCATGCGCACAATGTCGTTGGTGGTGACGTCCTTGACGTTCGCCGTACCGGAATGGCAGCCGTCCTTAAGCACATAAACGCGGTCGCCTACGGCATAGATGTCGTCCATGCGGTGAGAGATGAAAATGATGGAGACGCCGTCCTCCTTGAGCTTGTGGACGATGCGGTAAAGCATCCGCGTCTCGTCGATGGTCAGCGCTGCGGTCGGTTCGTCCAGGACGATGATGCGCGAGTCGAAGGAGAGCGCTTTGAGGATTTCGATCAGCTGCCGCTGCGCCACGGAATACTGGCGGATCAGTGAATCGGGATCATAATATATATCCAATCGCTCCATCAGCTTTTTAGTTTTTTCCCGCAAAGCTTTACGGTCGATGAAACCGCAGGTGAGGTCGTAACGACCGATGAATATATTCTCAGCGATGGTCATCTGGGGGATCTGTACCAGTTCCTGATGGACGATGCTGATGCCGGCGTTGTAAGCGTCGAGCGGTTTGGCGATGTGCGTCAGCTTGCCGTCCAGATAGATGGCGCCGCTGGTCGGCTGTTCGACGCCTGTGAGGATCTTCATCAGCGTGGATTTGCCCGCGCCATTTTCTCCGCACAGGCAAAGCACCTCTCCGTAGTTCAGCTCCAGTGTGACATCGTTCAATGCCTGGATGCCTCCGTAGTTTTTTGAAATGTTTTTCATTTCAAGAATATAGTTCCCCATTTGTTCCTCCTCGACGAAAAGAAGTCAAATATACTTTTATAATGGCGCTAAATGCACTAATTTATCGTAATCATTCTTGGCCTTTGGCCGTAAAAAATATATTCAAACTATCGTATACACATTATAGTATAAAATAGTTTCTTTGTCAAGCGTATTGCGCGATAAAATAATAAAAATGAGCATATACGAACCTAAATGAAACAAATTAGAACCATAAAAACCGCTACAAAAAAAGCCTGCCACTGAACGGCAGGCTGGCTGGATATTGAGCGATTAGACGATTCAGCCCTGGGCGATGTAGACTTGCAGGCCGTATTGCTCCAATTGCTGGGCGCAGCCCTGTGGGATATCCGAATCTGTGACAAGATGCGATACTTCCGTGATCTCAGCAAAAGAGACGAACGCCGTCTGCTCAAGCTTGCTGGAATCCACCAGGGCAATGACCTCTTGCGAAGCTTTGATCATTGCGCGTTTCGTATCCACTTCGTCAGGGGAGAACACCATCAATCCATGCTCATAGTCCAGCGCGCTTGCGCCTATAAAGCATTTTTTTGCCCTGTAATTGCGGATCATGCGCACGGCGTCGCTGCCGATCAGCGTGCACGAACCGCCTTCGCGCTTGAGCCTGCCCCCGGTGGAATAGAGGATCACTTGGTCGTGCCCCATCAGCTCCGCCTGTATGATGGGGTCTGGCGTGATCACGATCACGCGCTTGTCGATCAGACGCGCGAGCTCCAACGTCGTCGTCCCTGAATCGAGGAATATGATGTCGTTTTCGCTGACGAGCGTCTTTGCCAAGCGGGCGATCTCCTGTTTTCTCTTAGTGTAGCGATTTTTGCGTTCGACAATGGGGAAAATATCGTTTTTTCCGTTATAGGGCAAGGCGCCGCCGTGTACACGCGTGGCGATGTGCAGTTTCTCTAGCTTAATAAGATCCTGGCGAATAGTTTTTTCCGTCACGCCATAGAGTTTGCTCAGCTCCGTGACTTCGACACTGCCGTTTTGTTGTAAAAGGTTTGCAATCAGCTCTAGGCGCTTTGCCAACATATCTATTGCATCCTCCTCTTTTGTAGGCGTTTTATAATTGTAAATATATTATCACATTTTCACCAGCAAATCAACCTGAAGGTAGCGCCGGAGGCGGCCAAATAGCGACCTGAATATACGGAAAATGCCGTTTGCATACAGGAAATGTGCAAACGGCATCCCATTACAGACGTGCGCGAACTGGTTGCATTCAGCGGATCGCGCTTTGCGCGCGTAGAGACTCCAGGTCGGCGTCGGAATAGCCATATTCACGCAGGACTTCATCCGTGTGTTCACCAACGCGCGGCGCGCCGCGATATACGGCGCCCTTCGTCTCGGACATCTTAACCGGGAAGCCCGGCATGGGGATGTTGCGCAGGCCCGTGTAGGGGAACTCGACGATCATTTCATTGTGTTTTACCTGCGGGTCCTGGATAGCCTCCCAGCATTCCAGCACAGGCGCGACGGGGATACCTTTCGATTCAAGGATATCCACGACTTCGCCCCGCGTATGCTGCGCGACCCATTCTCCTACAACTCCGTTGATCTCAAGCGCATGCATAAAGCGGCTGTCCGGCTCCTTATAGCGTGGATCCTCGATCAATTCCGGCCGGCCGATCACATTCATTAGCGCCGCATAGAAGTTGTCCGGGCCGGCGACGATGAATACATATTTGTCGTCGGCAGTCTTGAAGTTCCCCACCGGCGCGGAATTGCGGTCGAGGTTACCCATGCGCTTGCGATGTAGCCCTAGCAGCGCCTCCACCGGCACGGCGTCTACCATAAGCGAGATTGCGGAATCCAGAAGGCAAGCGTCGACGCGCTGGCCAAGGCCGGTCGTGTTTCGATGATACAGCGCATACATCGCTCCAAGCGCCGCGTAGATGCCGGTCGCGTAGTCGATCAGGAAGCTGCCGGCCAGGTACGGCTCGCCATCTGCAGGGCCAGTCATGCTCATCAAGCCGAACATGGCTTGCGCCAAGGAATCGAAGCCGGGCTTGCCCGCCTTGTCCCCGGTCTGTCCCCAGCCGGAGATGGACACGAGGATCAGCCGGGGATTGAGCGCATGCAGGTGCTCCCAGGAGAACCCCATCTTTTCCATTACGCCGGGCTTATAGTTGCTGATCACGATATCAGCGGTCTTGAACATGCGCTCCAGTACCTCGCGCCCGGCGTTGACCCTTGTATTCACGGTGATGCCGCGCTTGTTGCGGTTCATGACCATGTGATACAGGCTCTGCCCTTCATAGAAGGGGCCGACATGGCGGAGGTATTCGCCCTCGTTGGGCTCGACCTTGATGACTTCCGCCCCCATATCGCCCAGCATCGAGGCACAATATGGCCCGGCAAGGAAACGGGAGAGGTCTATGACCTTGATGCCACTGAGTAACTTTTCCATTTTCACATCCTCCAGTCGTATCGTTTGAGGCTCAGATAAACGTGGGAAGGTTGATGTCGCTCAGCCGGCGCGAACCCATCATATCCAGGTAAGCATAGTGGTCGGGGATACCGCGCACATAGGTATCCAGATAGGAGTCCATGCCCTCCTGGGAACGGCTGGCTTCCATGTACTGACGCATGTGCGCATCATCCACGTTGTAAAACTGCGGGAAGGAACAGGGATGCGCGCCATACGGCGCGAGTACGACCGCCGTGACCTTGTGTTTGTGCAACTGCACCATGTTGGTGTTTCTGCGCACCAGCGCATTGGAGATAATGCGCTCCACCGTTACGATCACATGCTTGCTCGCCCGGGCGAACAGTATATCATCCGCCTGCGGGAAGAGTATACGCTGCGGCATCAGTACGTTGCCGTAAGCATCGGCCGCCGCAGCATGGATGATGGCGTAGTCCGCGTTGGCGGGCGGAATGGCATACATCTGCTTTCCACTGACAGGGCATTGGTACGGCTTGATGTCCGTGTTGTACGTGGGGATATCACTACCGCCGAGGTAATCGCACGGCCAGAAAGGCAGGTCGCACTGGCTAGCGATGAAGCGGTTGAAGGCGCTGTAATCGGAGTATTCGACCATTTCGAACTGCCGCTGTTCAACGCCGCGGCGAAAGCAGCGCGCCAAGCCGTAGCGCTCCATGGAGACGGCGGAGCTTTCCACGCGCCGCAGCGCGCCCGCCGCCGCGAGCATATCTGTTTCCATGCCGTTGAGCGAACCGACGATGGTCAGATCCTTTTTTCCCTGCCGTATCAGTTCCCTGACGAAAGCCATGGGATGCGCGTGGATCGTCATGCCGCCGATCGCTAGGCGGGAGCCATCTGGGATCATCTGTACGGCGGCCTGCATATCAATGAGTTTTTCCTTCATCTGCGTCATATTCGGCTCCTTCCTCAATCGCGGGGGATCAGTATACCACGTGGGTCAACTTCGTTGCGCAGGATCGAGAGTTCCTCGCCGGTCGGCTCTGGCGTGACGCCGGCCTCTTCCACGCCGAGGATCTCGAAGCCTGTCGAATCGACCACGTCCTGCTTGTCCACCCCGGGATGAACGGATCGCAGGCGCACGCGGCCGCTGTCCAGGTCAAAGTCGAAAATACACTTGGGTGTCACGATCCACATCGGCCCACCGCGCTTCAGTCCGAGCTTTTTACGTCCCTCGCGCCCGCCCGGCCAGCCTACCGCGGAGACATAATCGACTTTTTCCACAAAGTTTCGGCGGTCGTGGTGCGGCATCATGATGATTTCGCGCTGGAACAGCACTACATGTTCGGTCTGGAAGATGGGGCCGACCAGGCGAACCTTGGGGGAACGATAGTCGCCGATGCAAACACTGTTCATGTTGCCGTACTGGTCTACCTGCGCGCCCCCGGAAAAGCCACAGGTGACGTCGCCGTTGTCACAGCTCCATGGCGGAGGGAAGGACAACATCATCGCTTCGCAGTTCATATATGCCAGAAGCGGCTCGCATTCGGAGTCCGGCACGCACTCCATTGCGGCGAGGTCGGGATTGTGCAGCGCCCCCGCCAGCAGGATCGTCATGTTGGGCGCCTGCATTTTTTGCGCAAGACCCATCGCGGCAAGTGGAACCAGGGAAGAAAAGATCGCCGTCTCGCTGCCGGTGGCCATGCCGGTAAACCCGACGTCTCCGTCTTTAAAGGTTCTGGCGATGTTTACCGCAAGCAATTCGTAAAGGTTGTATTCCGCCGCTGTATGCATAATATCCCTCCAATTCCCGTTCTCTGGTCGACGTTTGAGCCTGAACAGCCGCATGAATGACGCTCGCTCTCGATGTATTGTTTTTGTTCTTTTGAACATTATAGAACTTATTAATGCGAAAGTCAAGAGAAAACGAACAGAAAAGTCCTGGAAATTCCCAAAAAACACTTAAATGGAAGGATATGAAAAATTTCGCCGAAGGAATAAGTCGATCTCAAAGCGTCAGATAATATTTAACAACAGAAAATTGCTGATTTCTATTGAAAATTCCTGGATATGTGCTATAATGAACAAAAACAAACTAAATCAAACTCACGGAGGGGTCATGATGTCGAGTCAGGCGCTGTCTCTGGAACTCTACTCCAAAATGTTGATGAGCCGGAAGTATGAGGAACGCGCGAACGCATTATTTAAGGGAAAGGCTTTTGGGGAGAAACCGTTGTCTGGCATCGGCCAGGAAGCCGTTGGGGCCGGCGCTGTCGCCTGTCTGGAAGCGCGGGATTTCGTCGCCCCTTCGCTACGTTCCAAAGCGGCGTTTTTTGCTAAGGGATTCACGCCGCAGGATTGCTTTTTGCAGCTCTTCCGCCGGCGGGAGAGCCTCTCTCGCGGCCTTTGGACGGCGCACCATATGGGTGATATGCGCCGCGGGGTGATCCTTTCAAGCGCTTTGGTGGCCAGCGTTCTTCCCGTCGCGGCGGGCGTTGCCTTGGCTTCGCAGTTGCAGGGGACGGGAGCTGTGACAATGGCTTTTTTTGGCGATGGTGCCTGCAGCCGCGCGGATACGCATACTACGATGAACCTGGCGGCCGTGCGGGCGCTGCCGATGGTGTTCATCTGTGAAAACAACCTTTATGCGCTCTCCACGCCTATCCAGGATCAGATGAAGAACCCCCACATCGCTGACCGTGCCGCAGGCTATGGCATGCCGGGCGTGACAGTGGATGGCCAGGACGTATTTGCGGTATACGAAGCGGCGCAGAAAGCCGTGCGCAGGGCTCGGGATGGTGGTGGCCCCACGCTGCTCGTATGCGAGACATACCGCTATCGTGGCCACACTGAAACGCACGATCCCATAGATGGTCGCCCTGAGGCCGAATATCAGCGCTGGCTTATGCGCGACCCCATCGCACTCGCGCGCGAACGCATGCTTTCCGTCGAAGGGATCTCCTCTTCGACGCTCTCGCAGATCGAGGTACGCATTGACACGGAGATCGAGCAGGCCGTCCGCTATGCCTGGCAGGCGGAGGATGCTGACGCGACCGACTTGGAACAGCTTGTCTACGCAGGCTAGTGAGATACAAAGGAGCGGACAAATGAACAGCTATACCATGAAAACCAACATCTCGGGGGCGATCCGCAAAACATTGAAGGAAGAAATGGAGCGCGACCCATCGGTTTTTCTCTTCGGTGAAGATATCGCCGATCCATATGGCGGCATCCATAAAGCTACCAAGGGACTGTCGGATCATTTTGGCTCCGAACGCGTCATCAACAGTCCGCTAAGCGAGATCGCCATTGCTGGCGTGGGCGTCGGCGCGGCGATCAACGGCATGCGACCTGTCGTGGAGATCATGTATGCGGACTTTTTGCCTATCGCCATGGATCAGATCGTCAACTGTGGGGCAAAGATGCACTTCCTTTCCGGCGGCAGCATCTGCGTACCGGTCGTGATCCGAGCGAATTATGGCAGCGGCAAAGGGGAAGGCGCTCAGCATAGCCAGGATCCGCTTGCCTGGTTTATAAACTACCCCGGAGTCAAGATCGTCGCCCCCAGTACGCCCAGGGATGCACAGGGATTGCTCCTGAGCGCGATTCGAGACAACAACCCCGTCCTGTTTTTTGAGCACAAGATGCTTTACCAGCTGACTGGAGAGATTTTGCTGCACAACGAACCCATTCCGCTGGGGAAAATGGATGTGAAGCGCGGGGGACGCGATCTGACGATCATCGCTTGCGGGATGATGGTTCATCGTGCACTTTCCGCAGCCAAAGAGCTTTCTGACGAGGGCATCGAGGCGGAAGTCATCGATCTGCGCACGCTCAAGCCTTTGGACGAGGAAGGCCTGCTGGAGTCCGTGCGCCGTACGGGGCGGTTGATGGTAGTTGAGGAATCCTGTCGTACGGGCGGCTGGGGGGCGCAGGTGGTCGATACTGCTGTCGAACAAGCATTCGCAGCGCTCAAGGCGGCTCCGGTGCGCCTAGCGGCGCTGGATGCCCCGCTCGCCGCCCGTGCGGACTTTGAAGCGCTCCAGATCCCTTCTTCGCAGGCGATCGTAGAGGCGGCGCGCGCCATGTTTCAATGCTGAGCCCTGCAGGGCAGCGATGTAAATATCGACACGATAGGAGGCATCTTCATGGAAAAGGAACTGACACTGCGCGATTATATGCAAGCGGATGACGACATTGAGATCTGCACGTGGAAAAAGGCGGAAGGCGATGCTTACGGCGTTGGTGAACTACTACTTGAAGTCATCACCGGTAAGGAAAACATTGAGATCTCCGCCGAACGTGCTGGCCGGCTGGTCAAGGTCCTCAAGGATGAATGCGAGATCGTCACGCTCGACGACCCTATTGCCATCATCGACGAGGAGTGATCTGGTGCGTCACGCATACAGAAGGGGGGACAGTTATGGAACAAACGCGTGTGCGCCTGCGCGGCATACAGCGCAAGGTCGCGCAGCATATGGTGCAGAGCAAGAATGAGATCCCGCATGTGACTACCATCCGCGAGGTGCGTATGGACAGGATCAGTGCTTTGCGCACACAGCACAACCGGGAGCACCCTGAGGAACACGTTTCCTTCATGCCGTACATCATTGCCGCCACGCTCGCGGCCATTCGCGCGCAGCCGATCTTCAATGCCCATCTGGAGGGGGAAGAGATTGTCTTTTGCAGCCCGGTCAACATGGGCATCGCTGTGACGGTGGGGGAGAACCTTGTCGTTCCCGTCATTCACGGCGCATCGGAAATGGACTTTCCCCGGCTTTGCGCCGCATTTCACGATCTTACCGTCCGCGCGAAGGCTGGGGGTCTCAAATCGCCGGACTTTAAGGATGGGACGTTTACCATTTCCAATTCCGGTGCACTTGGCGGGGAGATCTTTACGCCCATCATCAACCATCCCCAAAGCGCTATCCTTGGCGTTGGGCGGATCAGGCAAAAGCCCATCGTTGATGAAAACGGCGGGATCGCTGTCTGCCCCATGATGTATTTGTGCCTGTCTTACGATCATCGTATCATCAATGGCTCCCAGGCGGTCGGCCTCTTGGACGCGATCGATGCATTCCTGCAGACGCCGGAGCTTTGAATGGAGGGGTGGCATGAGCGTATACTGTCTCGGGGAATTGATGCTCGATATGATCGGGGAGGAGGCTGGCGAGGATGGCCCTGCCGTGTTCCGCAGGTTCGCGGGCGGCGCGGCGGGAAACGTGGCAGTCGGCCTGTCAAAACTGGGCGTTGCCTCCGCGTTTTTGGGGCGCGTAAGCGCGGATTCCTTTGGGGATTTCCTTTTGCATACGCTGAAGCGCTATCATGTGGATACATCGCGTGTCGTGCGCGATCCCCATGGCCTGACGACGTTGGCGTTTCTTTCGCATGACCAGTATAAGGTGCCCCATTACCTGTTTTACCGTGAAAACAGCGCCAGCGTGCAACTTTGTTTGGAGGATCTTCATGGGCTCCAGTTCGAGCCGTACGACGCGCTGTACTTCAGTTCGCTGTCCCTGGCGCATGAGCCGATCCGCACGGCCAATTTTGCCGCGGCGAAGCTCGCTAATACGGTGGGCGCGCTGGTCGCCTTTGACCCGAACGTGCGCCTCGGGGTCTGGGAAAGCCCGGAAGCAGCAAAGACGCAGATCCTGAAAATGATGGTGCATGTCGACATCCTCAAAGTCAACGACGAGGAGCTGAGCTTCCTCTTTGGGGAGGGGGAGCGCATTGCGCTTTGCCAGCATGCCCTGCGACAGTTCCCCCGCTTGCGTCTGATCGCAGTGACATTGGGCGCGGATGGCGCCGATTTGGCCGACCGAGAGGGAGAATATATTCACGCACCAGCCGCCGCTGTGCCGGTTGTGGATACCTGCGGCGCTGGCGATACGTTTTTTGCCGCCCTTTTGAAGCGCTACATGGCCACTGGCGGACTTCGGGGCAACGCCCTTTACAAAGCGGCCGCCTATGCAAATGCTGCCGCACACATTACCTCCCTCCAAAAGGGCGTTATTACCGCCATGCCCACAGAGGATGACATCCTCCGATTTTTGGACACATATTCAGGAGAAAGCATATGAAGATACACGAATACCAGGCGGCGGCGCTGTTATCCGCCTATGGCGTGCGCGTGCCGGAGGGCGGGCCCGCCTCGACCCCCGCGGAGGCGGAGGCTGTCGCCCGGGCGCTGCAAAGCGGGCCCTTCGTCGTCAAGGCGCAGGTACACTCCGGCGGGCGCGGCAAGGCGGGCGGCGTGAAGTTTGCCAACACCCCGGAGGAAGCGGCGCAAAAGGCGGGCGGGATCCTCGGCATGACGTTGGTGACGAAGCAGACCGGGCCGCAGGGGCGCGTGGTGCAAAAGGTGCTGGTCAGCCGCGCCGTCAAGATCGCGCGGGAATACTATCTTTCCCTCACCGTGGACGGCGCGCGCGGTCGGACGGTGCTCATCGCCTCCCCCGCCGGGGGCATGGAGATCGAGGAAACGGCAAAGACGTCCCCGGAGAAAATATTCACGCAGGAGATCGACCCGTATCTGGGCATGACCGGCTATCAGGCGCGGGAAATGGGCAAGAAGCTCGGCCTTGCGCAGGCAGAGGTCAAGCAGTTCATACCCCTGTGCAAAAACCTCTACCGCCTGTTCACGGAGAAGGACTGCTCGCTGGTGGAGATCAACCCGCTGGCCGTGGACGGCGAGGGCAACCTGGTCGCCGCGGACGCGAAGGTCAACTTTGACGACAACGCGCTTTTCCGCCACGCGGATATCGCCGCGATGCGCGACCCCAACGAGGAGGACGCGCGCGAAGCGGAGGCGGCGAAGTACGACCTCAATTATATCGGACTGGATGGGGATATCGGCTGCATGGTCAACGGCGCGGGCCTGGCCATGGCGACGATGGACATCATCCAATCCTTCGGCGGCAGCCCGGCCAATTTTCTGGACGTGGGCGGCAGCGCCACGGCGGAAAAGGTCGCGGGCGCGTTTTCCATCCTCCTTGCCGACAGCAAGGTCAAATGCATATTCATCAACATTTTCGGCGGCATCATGCGCTGCGACGTGATCGCCGAGGGCGTGGTGGAGGCGGCGCGCAAGCTGGCGGTGAAGGTGCCGCTGGTGGTGCGACTGGAGGGCACGAACGCGGAGGCGGGGAAGGGTATCCTGGCGGGAAGCGGCCTGAACATCGTCGCGGCGGCGGACATGGCGGACGGGGCGGAAAAGGCCTGCCGCCTGGCAAAGGGGGCGGGCGCATGAGCATCTACGTAAACAGGGACACGCGCGTGCTGGTGCAGGGGATGACCGGAAGCCAGGGGCGCTTCCACGCGGAGCAGATGCTCGCCTACGGGACGAAGATCGTCGGCGGCGTGACGCCCGGCAAGGGCGGCGCGGAATGCCTCGGTCTGCCGGTGTTCGATACGGTCAGGGAAGGGCGCGAGGCTACGGGCGCGAACGCCAGCATCCTCTACGTGCCGCCGGCCGCGGCGGGGGAGAGCATATTGGAAGCCATCGACGCGGGCATGGAATTGGTGGTGTGCATCACCGAGGGCATCCCCGTGCAGGACATGGTGAAGGTCAAGGAACATTTGCGGGGCAAGGCGGCGCGCCTGATCGGGCCCAACTGCCCCGGCCTGATCACGCCGGGCGAGTGCAAACTGGGCATCATGCCGGGCTACATCTGCAAGCGCGGCCGCGTGGGCGTGGTTTCGCGCTCTGGGACGCTGACCTACGAGGCGGTGAACCAGCTGACGATGCGCGGCATCGGCCAGTCCACGGCGGTGGGCATCGGTGGGGACCCGGTGAAGGGCACGGGCTTTGTGGAGGTGCTGGACGCGTTTTACGACGACCCGGAGACGCTGGCGATGGTGCTGATCGGCGAGATCGGCGGCAGCGGGGAAGAGGAAGCGGCGGAATGGCTGAAATCGCACCCCGGGAAACCCATGGCGGCGTTCATCGGCGGGCGCACGGCCCCGGCGGGCAAGCGGATGGGGCACGCGGGCGCGATCATTTCCGGCGGCAAGGGCACGGCGGCGGGCAAAGTCTCCGCCCTGCGCGAAGCCGGCGCGGTCGTGGCCGAAACCCCGGACAGGATCGGCCAGGCGCTCGTCGAGGCCGCCCAAAGGGCCGGCATCTTCGGGCAGATCCAAACGAGTTGAAGCAAAAGATCATGGGCGCGAAAGAATTTTGTTGCTCTTTCACGCCCATTTTACAGGTGTTATTGTTGTTCATTAGGGTGCTGCACATAGCGGTTTTTATCCCTGAACTCCCGCGGGGACATATTATATTGCATCGCAAACGCTCGCGCGAAATGCGAAGCGCTGTTAAAGCCGCATTTTTCGGCGATCTGCTCGCTACTAAGAGACGTCGCCTGCAAGAGTACATCCGCCTGCCGGAGTCTGTGACGCAAAAGAAACTTGTGAGGTGTGCAATGCACCTTCTCGCTGAACAGGCGTATCAAATAATATTTGCTTAAGTGGACGTCATCTGCCACGTCCTGTATGGAGATATTCCGGGAATAATTTTCCTTCATAAACTGGATCGCCCTCGAAATTGGATGATCCCGTTCAAGCTCCTTGCGTTCTTCCGCATTGCTGGCGAGGAGCGCAAGGACGACATGGAGCTCGACGGATACTTGATGCTCATTGACGTTTATGCTAGATAGCATATCGATGATGTTTTCAAAGTGTTTCTTAATATCCCTTGGGTAATTGTCCGAGAGCAACATGCCCTTTTTGTCGATCATCAGGTCGTAATAGGCGCGGAACATCGCGCCGTTGACGTGTAGACCATAATATGCCAGCGTATCCACGCTGTTGAATACATAGGGATACTTTCGGTCAAAAAAAATCAGATTGCCTTCCTTGGCGATCAGACGCTGGCCCAACGTTTTTAGCTCCATCGTTCCCTCTGCGACATAATAAAGACCGTATCCATTCCGGCGCTCCCGGACGATGCAATAGTCCTCGTTGCATACATAGTAGCCAAATCGGGTACAATACAGAAGCGTTTCGGCAGCAAATGTTGATGGAAAGTGTATGCCGCCATAGGATTCCGGCATGAGCCCCCGCATTTGCAAGAGATCTTCCTTCCCGATCAGCAAAATGCCACCTCCCTCCATGCGCGCCTAGCTGTTTTGCCATAGATGCCTTAAGATGTGTTCCATCCCATTCGGCATACAGCCTTCCGGCCATCATTTCCCCAGATAAGCGGATTTTATCGTGGGGTCGTTGATCAAGGCGTTGCTTGCCCCCTCTCTAGAGATCGATCCATTTTCCAAGACATACCCGCGCCGGGAGATCTCCAGCGCCATATAGGCGTTCTGCTCAACGAGGATGACCGATATGCCGTTTTCATTGTTGATTTTTTTAATAAAATCAAAGACTTCGTCAACGACGATAGGCGCGAGTCCAAGGGAAGGCTCGTCCAGCATCATCAGCGTAGGGTCGCTCATCAGGCCGCGCCCTAGCGCCAGCATCTGCTGCTGCCCACCGCTCAAAGCGCCCGCTATTTGGCCGCGCTTTTCTGCGAGGATCGGGAACATATCGTAGACCATTTCAAAATGAGCCTTCATCTCTTTCGGTGAGAAGCTTCTGCTGATAGCGCCCACTTCAAGATTATCCTGTACGGACAGGCCGTTGAAAATCTCTCTGCCTTCCGGCACACAGACGATCCCTTTTTCGACAATCTTGTGCCCCGGAAGCCCTGTGATCGCTTCGCCATGGAAGAAGATCGTTCCATGGGATGGCTTTACGCGCCCCATGATACTCTTCATCAACGTGGACTTCCCGGCGCCGTTAGCGCCTATGATCGAAACGATCTCGCCTTGATCGCATTCGATGCTGACGTCTGTGAGCGCGGAGATCTTATCGTATGCGACGCAAATCCCGTTTACCGACAATAGCATTGATGATCCTCCTTACGAAATCGCTTTATACCGATCCCCCAGATATGCCTTGATAACTTCCGTATCGTTCTGGATCTCTTTTGGTGTGCCCTCGGCTATCTTCGAGCCGAAATTGAGAACCGTGATCCTGTCGCTGATGCTCATGACGACATCCATATTGTGCTCGATCAAGAACAGATCAATGCCCTGCGCGAACGTCTTTTGCAGTATTTCCACGAACTCCCGCCGTTCAGAGGGGTTCAGTCCTGCCGCAGGCTCGTCGAGCAGGATCAGCTTCGGCTCTCCCATGAGCGCCCGACCAAGTTCACAGACCTTCTGCCGCCCATATGGCAGGTTAGAAACCACTTCGTCCTTCAGGTCGACGATGCCCAAAAACTCCAATACGCTTTCCGCCTTTTCGATCACGCATTTCTCTATTTTGGCATATGCTCTCCCGGTGAGCAGATAGCGTATGACTCCTTGCCGGCCGAAGAGATGATCTCCGCCGACAAGCATATTGTCCAGGACAGACATAGTGTTGAACAGCTTGATGTTCTGATAGGTTCTTCCCATCCCCTTCAGGGCCAACAGGTGCGTGGGCATCCCCGTCACGTCCTCTCCTAGAAAAAAGCAGGAGCCGGACGTCGGCTTGAATGTGCCGTGGATCATGTTTACGGTCGTCGTTTTCCCGGATCCATTTGGGCCGATCAGGGAATGGATTGTTCGGCGCTTCATTTGAAACGAAACGCTGTTGACTGCTGTCAGGCCGCCGAATTTCTTGGTCAGGCCATTCACCTCAAGAATGATGTCGCTCATGCTTATCCCCCTTCCTTTTGCCGATGAAAATCCTGATGATGTCCATCGCCCGAGTACTTCCCTGTTTTTTGGAGAGTGAAGGAATGATGCCTCCGGGCAGGAGAAGGATGCATAATAGGACGATCAGGGCGTAAGCAAATTGATAATACGACCCCGTGAAGCGAAGCAGCTCGGGCAGTATGGTCACGAGGATCGTGCCGATAAAGGCACCGCTGACCAGACCCAGGCCACCGACGATGAGCATGACGACAAAGGTGTTGGAAAAGGTCTGCACGAATGTCGACGGATTCAGGTATCTTACAAAGTGCGCATACAGTGCTCCCGCTATGGCGATGAACACGCAGCAAAACGTATAGGCGCTGACTTTCATCCGCGAAACGTTGATACCGCAGGATTCGACCGCATCCATATTGTCCCTGACGGCGATGAACGCGCGACCCCATCGGGATCTGGTGATGCGGTAAGCGATATACGAAAGCAGCAGGCTCACGATCACAAGGAATACGAACATATGGTTCGGCTTATCGAGCGGGAACCCGCCGATATCGTAGGCGGGGATTTGCTTCAAGCCCGAAGCGCCGCCACAGAAATCCGTCGCGTTGTTCAGGACGATCCGAATGATCTCGGAAAATACTATGGTCGTCAAAGACAAGTATACGCCCTCGACGCGCAGGCTTGGATAGCCCAGCGTCTTGCCGACGATCCATCCCATCCCCATCGCCGCGAAGATGCCCAGCCATGGGGATATCCCCGCCTTTACCGCCAGCAATGCGGAAGTATACGCGCCCAAAGCGAACACACCCGCCGCGCCTAGGTTCGGCTGCCCGATCATCCCAGTTATGAAGTTCATGCCCAGCGCTGCGATGAAGTAACACATGATCTGGCACAGGATCGAAAAATAGTAATTGTTGGAAAACAACAAGCCGCCGATGATCCCCGCCACCGCGAATGCGATCGCAACTGGGTAGCCTTTTTCGAGATCCGCATCTTACCCATCGAACTTGCCCCCTTTACGGAGGAATAGCCCCCTCCGATGTTCCGACCAATTGCCAAGGTCCGCAAACAACCCCGTCGGCTTTATCATCAGGACGACCAAGACTAGCACAAACGCAGTGATGTCCTTATAGACCGCCGGCACGAACAAAACGGCAAGGTTTTCGAGCAGGCCGATGATGATCCCGCCCAGTATAGCGCCGGGCACAGAGCCAAAGCCGCCGATAATGCCCGCTGCGAATCCTTTTAGGCCCATATTGCCGCCCATCGTGTTGCTGATCTGATACAGGGGGATAATGAGCATGCCGATGATTCCGCAGATGACGCAGCTAATCGTGACCGTCAGCGTCATATTTTTTCGGACGTTGATGCCCATATAGGCGGCCGTTTCTCGGTTTTCCGCGACGCATCGCATCGCCTTGCCCTGCTTGGTCTTGCGCATGAACAGTAACAGCAGTACGATCACAATGAGCGCGGCACCCATGATGTAGATGTTCGCCAGCGCTGTTGAAGCGCCAAAGATCTCAATTTTCCCCTTCAGGTATCCCAGGAGCGTGAACGGCATCGGCCCCCAAAGCGAATTCGCCGCTTCTACCAATACCATACCCAGCATCATCGTAGCCATGATCGAAAAAAGGCGCGAGAGCTTGCTTAGAGGGATTAGGATCAGGTTAGCGATGACGATGCCAATGGCCCCCATGCAGAGGATCGTAGCGATCCAGGATGCCCAGTGCGGCCATCCAAGGTTGCGCACAAACGTCCCGCCGAAGATATACGCGCCGTAGATAATCAGTTGTGTGTGCGCAAAATTCAATAGAGAGACCGTCCCAAACTTTGTGTAAACCTCCCATGAGGTGTAGAATAGAAGCATCACACAGGAGGTAAAACACATGGCCAGAAAGAACCGTACCCCGGAAGAAAAGGCGCGACGGGAGAAGATCCGGGAGCTGCTGCAGATGGCAAACATCGGCAGCATGGATGACATCCAGAATCTGTTCAAGGAGACCATCGCGGAGTTCATGGAGAACGGCTTGGAGGCAGAGCTGGAGGATGAACTGGGCTACAGCAGATACGACTACAGGAACAAGGCCACGGACAACAGCCGCAACGGCCACAGCAGCAAGACGCTGCGCACCAGCTTCGGAGATGTGGAAGTGTCCGTTCCCCGCGACCGGAAAGGCGAATTCGAGCCCCAGGTGCTGAAGAAGAACCAGACCAGCATCAGCCAGGACATAGAGGAGAAGATCCTGTCCATGTACGCCAAGGGGATGACGACGGGAGATATTGAGGCCCATATACAGGACATCTACGGCATCTGCGTCTCAGACAGCACCGTGAGCCGGATCACGGACAAGATCCTGCCCATCGTGCGGGAGTGGCAGCAGCGGCCGCTGGAGAACGTCTACGCCGTAGTATTTCTGGACGCGATCCACTACCATGTCCGCAGCGAGGGCCAGATCGTGAAGAAGGCGGTATACATCGCTATTGGCATTGACCTGAACGGCCGGAAGGACGTTCTGGGTATGTGGGTCGGAGAAAACGAGAGCGCCAAATTCTGGGCGACTGTACTCAATGGTCTGAAGAACCGAGGCGTAGAGGACATATTCATCGCCTGCACGGACAACTTGACGGGATTTGACGCGGCCATTCACGCCACCTTCCCTCAGACCGAGATCCAGAACTGCATCCTCCACCAGCTGCGCAATTCCAGCCGGTATGTGTCCTATAAGGATATAAGAGCCCTCATGGCGGATCTGAAGGCAGTCTATGCCGCCGTAGACGAGCAGGCAGCATTGAATGCTCTGGACGCCTTTGGAGAGCGCTGGGACGGGAAATACCCGAGAATCTCCCAGTCCTGGCGGGCGAACTGGGCCAATCTGAGTACATATTTCAAGTACCCTCAGGAGGTGCGCAGGCTGATCTATACCACCAACGCCATAGAGGGTTTCAACCGCCAGCTGCGCAAGGTGACCAGGGCCAAATCGGTGTTTCCAACAGATGACAGCCTGCTGAAAATGCTGTATCTGGCGATGATGGGCATCACGAAAAAGTGGACGGGACGGCGGCAGGACTGGAGCGTGATCCACGCGCAGCTGTCCATCTATTTTGCCGGGCGCATGCCCGAATAACACCGCCGGAGCCGGAGGTCAAGGGTCTGCGCGCCGCTGTGCGCGGCGCTCCGATGAACGGCGGCCTTGCCGCCGCCCTTGACATCCACCCCCGCCGGCGTTATACTGCACACAAGGCGGCAGTCGGATAAATCCGCTGCCGCGCACAATGGATGATCCTGCTCTGTTCATGCCTCATTTGGAGTTTACACAGAATTTGGGATTGACCCAAACTCGCCCTACACAAATGGCGGCCGTTCCTTCTTTTCCTTCTGTTCTCTATCTTATCTCCTTCTTGTCTCTATCTTGTCTGTCAAAGAAGCCCCTTCGCTTTCTCGCAAAGGGGCTTCTTTGACAGGCTGTGGAAACCCTTAGGGTTTCCAACCTTGCAGCTATGATGATGTCCGATGTAGTCCTTAAGTCCTACACGGCTATATCATACCACAATGAGGAGCTAAAGTCACTATCCAGGTACAGATTTGACAAGGTCCGCCAGCGTGCTAAACTGAAACAGTCCGTTTCCAGGCTTGTCACCATCCTGTTCCCGGAACTGGAAAACCTCGTCCCTACGCTCCATATAGCGTCGGTCTATGCCCTGCTTGCCGAACTACCCGGCGCAAAGCAGGTCGCTTCCTGCCATCTCACGCACCTCACCAACCTCCTCTCCACCGCTTCCAAAGGCCGCTATGACCGTTCCAAAGCTGTTGAACTTCGCAATGCCGCCAGGCGCTCCATTGGCTCCGCCATGCCCGCCAAATCTCTCGAGCTTCAGCATACCATCCGCCTCATCCGTGAACTCGACGCTGAGATCAGCGAAATCGAAACCGCTCTTAAGCAGATCATGGATCGGATCGCTTCGCCTATTCTCACCATTCCCGGTATCAGCTACCGCATGGGCGCTATGATCCTCGCTGAGATCGGCGATTTCTCCCGCTTCGATTCCCCGGATAAGATCCTCGCCTATGCAGGTCTTTCCCCTTCCACTTACCAGTCGGGCAAACTGGACAACGCCTATGCGCACATGGAGAAACGTGGCTCCCGTTACCTTCGCTATGCGCTCTACAACGCCACAAAGTACGTCTGCCATTGGGATGCTTCCTTCTCCGCTTATCTGGCGAAAAAGAGGGCTGAAGGCAAGCATTACAATGTCGCCATCTCCCACGCCACCAAGAAACTGGTGCGCCTCATCTTTGCCTTGCAACGTTCCGGTCAACCGTACTGTCCTGCGGCGTAACTCCGTTATTCTCTTCGGAGCCTGAGCGATCCTATATCTACGGAGCCGGCGCAGCGTACCCTTGACAATCCAGAAGGCGCGGTGTTCAAATCTTTGATTTGACCACCCGCGGTCTGCCTTTGGCAGACTTGAAAACTCATAGAGTTTTCAACCTTGCATTCAAATGCTATGCTTTTGTTTAGAGGGCGACGCTGAGCCTGCTTTGCTATTCCCTCCTTCGCCCTCGCTGAACCTCTCATGCATTTGAATGCTGTTTGTCAAGGGCGGCGGGGCTTCTAAAGAAAAACTTCTTGATCATCGCTCTTCCCCCCTTGACTTTTAATAGTTAGTCTCCCACTGATAAACGAAGCGACGCCCCGCACTGATATGCTCCCTCCATGTTTGACAGCGTTTTATTTGTCTCTCATAGAGGGAGCATATCACATGGGCGCCGCTTCTTGTCGTCGCCGTGTTATTGCATGATCAGCACAAAAAGCCCGCTTTCCACAAGCGCCGCTTGGCGGCTGGTTTCCATGCCGTCGATTATAGCCTTGGTCCTGATGCGACAGTTGCTGAAAGCATTTATCCTTCGCTTATTCTGCTTCCAGCTTGGCGTCCACCAGGCGTTCATACTCGTCTACCAGCCCGCCAAAGAAATCCAGCGCCCGCTGATAGGTCTCCGTATCCAGCGGATCGACGCCCGCCACGGTGAGCAATTCCACCGGCGAACGCGACGCGCCCAGCTTCAGGAAATCAAGATAGTCCTCCACAGCGCCTTCTTCGCCGCTGGTGATTCGCTCGCAGATGGAAGCGGCATAGGCGACGGAAGTAGCATATTGATACACATAGTAGCTGTAGTAATAGAAGTGCGATGTTTCAGCCCATGCATAGCGTGCGTTCGGGAAAGCCACAACCGCGTCGCCGCGGTACTCCTGAAAAAGCCCCGCCCACAAGTCGCTAAGCGCCTCAGCGTTCAGAGAGCCGCCCGCCTCAACCGTCTGGTACATGGCGTCCTCAAATTCGGCATATAATGCCTGCGTAAAAAAGGATTGCAAAAACATGATCAGCATGTTCTCCAGATAGTACAGCCGTTCATCCTCTGTGGCGGCATGTTCCATCATATAGCTGTAATAAAGCAGCTCGTTGGTCGTGGAAGCCACTTCATGCGTAAAACTTGTAGGATGCGCATTGACGGCGTTCTGATTTTCCACGGCATACCACTCGTAAACAGCATGGCCCATCTCGTGCGCCAATGTGTCCACATCTATATCATAACCCATATAATTGAGCATGACATGCGGCGGAAACTCGTCACCAATCGTATAGGTATACGCGCCCGCGACATTTGTATCCGTTGGATATACCTCCAAGTAGCCGCCGCTGACCAGAGCGTCGTAATGCGCCAGGTACTCCTCGCCCAGAACGGAAAGCACCTCGCGCACCTGTTCCACCGCGTCCTCATAGGGGATTTCCTCCACGGCATAATCGGAAATGTAGGTGACGGTGTCAAAGGGATACTGTTCCTCCAGCCCCAGACCGCGCTTGTGCGCGTTGAGATAACGCTGATAATCCGCCGCGCCCTGACGCGCCGCCTCAATCACCATGTCATAAACGGCCAGATCGACATCTGACGCATCCAACGCCGCCTCACGGCTGCTTTCATAGCCGTTGATCTGCGCAATGGCCCAATTTTCCGACACGTTCATTTCCAGCAGGGCGGCAAACGTGTTGATATAGGGCGCCGGCTTTTCCAACAGCGCCTGATTGCACAGCGCCTTGAATTCCCGGTCGTATTCGTCGCTGTAAACAATTTGACTGTAGAGTTCATTTGTCAATTCCACTTCTGTCCCGTCCGGCATGGTGATCATGGGGTCCGGCACTTCCATGCCGTCCAAAGTATTAAACAAATTCTCAGCCTGCCCCAACGTCGGGCTGAGGATGGCCAGCACAGAGTTCGCTTCCTCGCTCAACGGCTCATGATCGGGATCCAGATATCGACGCATCGCGTAGGCAAAGGGCTCCAACAGGGGATCGGCAAAGATTTCCTGCCGCGTTTCCAGTGGCAAGGAATAGATTTCCGGGTCCACAAATGCGCTGTACTGCGCCTCCTGACTCGTCAGCGCGTTGATCTTCGTCATCAGCGCGTTGAAAGTCGGGTCGGCGGGATCGAGTACATATCCTAAATACGCATACAGATAAAGTCGGTTCTGCAACCGCGTCAGCTCGCCCATGTAGGCAAACTGGAAATAATCGTAAATGCCCTGCGCGGTATTCAGCGTTCCCCGATACGATTCATGTTGCGGTATAAGCTCCATGACGCGGTCATAGTCCGCCTGCCACGCGTCCACATCCGCGTAGATTTCCGTCAAATCCCATTGGGTGGGAAGCGCTTCCTCCGCCATGGCCGCGCATCCAGCCATCGCCAGGGCGAGCGCAAGCAGCACCGCCAACAGCCTTCTTACGATCCTCATAGTTTTTCTCCTTCAGCGTCCATTGTTGTTTATCAAATGCAATTCTCTGACTGCATCGCCGCAATTTCAATCACGGAAGCGATACAGTCACCGTTTCTCCCGCTTCGATGGAAATGTAATTCTGATACAAGCGGGAATTTGTCTCCTCGTCTCCCGGTATGAACATCACGATTTGATATTCTCCCGCGGGCAGCTCAATGGCCTCGTCCGCATCCTGCTCCGCTACATACCAGTAGAACATCTCTGTCCACTGCTGCCCCTGAAGCTGATACAGCATCCAGTACTGTCCGAGCCAAACCTCGCTGCCCTCCACCGCATAGAGCAATACGCCGGTATCCCCGCTCTCCTCCGACAGCGGCTGCATGGCGCCCCAGTTCGCGCCGTCATACCACATCCATTTGCCCGTAGCCGCATCCTGCCGCACCGGTATGCCAGCCGCCTGCGCCACGCGCGCCAGCGTGGAAAGGTAGTTTGTTTCCGCGCAATAACCCATGTGCAGCGCGCTGACGGGATCGGCTCCATAGATATCGCAGCGCCTGACGCTTTCGCCGCTCAGCCTTTCGCGCAGCCAGGCATCCAGAAGCGCCGGCTCTTTTCGCACCGCGTCCAGATCCAGGCCTGCGTCTGTCATCAGCCCCTGCAGCTCCAGTCTGTAAGCGCTCAAAGGCGAGCGGTCGTATACCGGCGTCAAAATCCCTTCCAGAAAGGCCTCGTCCGTATCGGCATATTCTCCCTGAGCAGCCTTTGCGCCCTGCAGAATATCCTCCAATACCGTTGCGTCCACTTCGCGCAAATCTTTGGCCTCCATGCGGCTGAGCAGTTCCTGCCGCAGGGGATCGTCGTCCACGGAAAGGAAAGCCATCAGCTCCGGGAAATTACGCCCCGCAAGCCGCAGAGCATCCGCGCATTGCGGATACGCCGCGGCCGCCTCCGCATCGTATAGTTCCGTCACATGGCTCTGGCGCAGCGCCTCCAAATCGCGTCCTTCCAAAAACGCCTCGGTCTGCGCCTCGGTGGGCTGCTGGTCGTAACGGCTGACGGCGTCGTTGTAGACAAGTTCGGTTTCCTGCCACTCGCCCTGCGGCTCCGGGCTGGAGAAATCCAGCAGGACCGCATCCGCGTCGAGCGTGACAACCTGCTGGCGCGTTTGGCCATCCAGCACGGCGATGGCGATGGCGGTTCCCCGGCCGAGCGTCCATTGAGCGACGCCCTGCCCGTCGGTATAAAGCTCCGCCAGATTCTTGTACATATAATCCCCGTACTGATACAGCCCCACATAGCAGTTCTCCGCAGGGTTGCCCTGGGCGTCGAGTACGGTAAAGGTCACCTGGCGCGCGTCCGCATAGTTTTCCACATCGTTAAGGATATACATGCCGTCGCCGCCGTAATACGCTTCCGTCGTGCCAATGAGACTGTACGTGAGAATGGACGTACTCAGCACGTTTGCGGTGAGATCCTTAAACCATGTATGGTTCAGCATGGCTTCCGGCTCGCACGCGCTCAGAAAACGCCATTGCCCATCGACGAGTACCTCGACAAAGGCATGGTCGCCGCTTTCCGCCCAGTATACGGAGACGATCCGCGCCGGGATGCCGACGCTCCGCAGCGCGTTGACCACAAAGTTGGCTTCCTCGCCGCAACGTCCCAGGCCGCCGTTGTACATGCCCATGGGAGAAGCAACCTTCTGATCCGTATTTTCAAATGTGACCCGGCTTGCGCACCACAGGTTGACCGCCAACGCCGCCTCTTCCAGGGTTTTGCCTTCCAATATGCCGGAGCCAACAATCTGGTCGTGGAAAAAGGCGCGATGCTCCACGATAGGCTCAAAGTCCACGCGATACGCGGCTACATACGCCAAAAAGACATCAAAGTCCAATTCTGCCGTCCATGGCATCTCCTCGCGCAGCCGCACGGCATGGGAGGCATAGGAGCGCAGCAGGTCAAAATCAAGCTCGCAAAGATCGGCCATGGGCATACAGGTGAAGTAGTATTTCATCACCGTTTTTTCCTCTTCGCTGGCACAGGCATCCAGCGCCGCTTCCCACTCCTCCATGCGAACGCCCGCATCGGGCAGCAGGCGCTGGTATTCCTCCTCCAAAAACACCTGCCACGCTTCCGGTTCTTCCGTCCGCGCCATCGCGCCAAAGCCGGAAAGCCCCACCATTATAAGCATCAAAAAGGCAAATACCCTTCTGAACATATCAGCCTTCCTCCTTTTCCAAATCCGGCAGGCGGACGATCCTCTTTTCCCCTTCGCCCAGCCGCAAAGAGCATTGCGCTACTTGGGCGCTGCCATCCGTCAGCCGCCGCCAGGTGAGCAACCGATAATCGCCTGCCGGCACGCGGCAGCGATAGGCGCCCTTTCGCGGCGGAACATGCCATTGGGGAACAAGCCGCCAGTCGTCTTTCCTGCGGATGAACAGCGACCAGCCGTTCATAAACTCCATCTCCGGCCGCGGAGGCGCTATCAACAGCACGGCCGCAGCGGGTTCTTCGGGCATCAGGATCAAATATTCGCCGTTCATTTTGCAGAGTACCTGCCCGCGGCTCCTGTCCAGCGCCGCCGGGATCCCCAGCGCACGGCACAACTGCGTCAGCAGCACAGGCCGAGCCTCCAACGGGCACAGGCCCGTTTGCAGCGCGCAGGGAACGCTGGGGATCAAGCCCGCCGCGTCCTCCGCCTCCATAGCGCAGTGTTCAAGCACCCATTGTTCCAGCAAACGCGGATCAGCCCGGAACGCTTCCTGCTGCTCGGGCGTGAAGAAGTTCTGGACATAGCGCCGGTGCGCTGTCAGTTCCTCGGTGGCAACGCGGGGCGGCAACACATACCGCAGAAAATCTTCTTCCTCCAGCCCCTCGCGCACGGCCATAGCGCCATGGAGCATATCTTCCAGCACCGGCATACCAATATCTGCCAGATCCTTTTCGTTAAGCGTAGCCACCAACGCCGCGCGCAGAGGTTCGTCATCCGCCGTGAGGAATTCCCGCAGCACGCCCACGTTTTCTCCCGCCCAGGACAGGCGTTCCGCAAGCGCCGGGAACGCCGCTGCCAGATCCGCATCGCCAAACCCCTGCCGGCGCGCCTCGCAGGCTTTTCCCGGATCCGTGTCGCCAAACACAGCTTTCTTTTGCGCGGCGGTAGCTTCCGACGTATAGGGCGTCTTTCCACCCGGGACGCGCATGCATACGATCTGCCATCCCTCTTCGGGCGCAAAGGCGGCCAGACGCAGCGTCGCGCTTGTCTCCTCCGCGTCAAGGAAAACTTCCGCCATCCCCTGCGCGCTCCATGCGGAGAGTTTGACCGTTCCAAACCCCACCGGCCAGCGCGCCTCGCCGTTTTCATCGCTGCGCAGGATCGCCAGGGGAATAAAGCCGCCGCTGTTGAACTCCTCAACCCGCACCAGCGCATCGGGCACAGGCCGTCCCTCCGCGTCCACAACGCGCGCCGCGACGATCTTGACCTTCGCATAGTGGGACAGATGGGAGCCAAAGGTCATTCCCCCGGCCTGATAGTGGAATTCCGGCGCGCCCACCAGGCTGAATCCGGTCGTCTGCGCCATCATGGCCTGCGCGGCCGCCTCGTTGAACCAGCCGCGGTCCAGAATGCCTTCCGGTTCGCATCCGCCCATGAAATGCCAGCCATCTTCCAACAACACCTCGGCAAAGACATGGCCGTCGTCCCTCATGGGCCACATGGAGGTAATCGTTCTGGCGGGCAGGCCCACGCTGCGCAGGGCGGCGACCAGATAGGCGGCTTCTTCGCCGCAGCGGGCATAGGTAGAACCGTACACGCACAGGGGCGAGGCATCCCGCCCGTCCGTCATGCGGTATCCCGCGGTGCAGCCGCACCACAAATTGACCGCCAACGCCGCCTGCGCCGCGGTTTTCCCTTCTACATATGGCAAGAGCATTTGGCAAAAGCGCTCACGATGCTCCACGATGGCCTCGGCGTTTATGCGATAAGCAGCCACAAACGCCAGAAAATCCTCCTCCGCAAGCGCCCGCGTCCAAGGCATCTGCTCCCGCATGCGCGCCGCATGGACGGCAAAGCGTTTAAGCAGCGCAGAATCCAGCTCCGCGCGCTCGCAAGCGGTCAGGCAGGTAAGATAATATTGCATGATCCGCCGTTGCGCTTCGGTGCAATCCGCAAGTGCAGCGTCCCATTCGCCCTGCCGCGCGCCCAAAAGCGCGTATTTGCGCTTACCTTCTTCCTCCAGGTACTGTTCCAACGCCTCAAATGTCATTGTGTTCCTCCCGATCCTAGCCGAACAGGATGCGCTGATAGATCTCTGTCAACTCCGTAAGGCCATATTGTTCAAGCTGGGCAAGATAGGCGTCCCATTCCTCATCCACATTCGCCTGACCGGTAATCCACTGCGCCATCTTCGTCTTTACATAGCTGTTGATGTCTACCGAAAGGGTCGAAGCACGGCGGATATCCGTTTCGTCTTCCAGCCACACGGCGGGGAAGATTTCGTTCAGATACGGCTCATAGGCGGCGTCCGCTTCAGCTTTGTAGTCGGGAACCGGCGTATCCTCTCCCGCGCTGAGGAGTACGTTATCCTTGTTGTTTTTGGGCAGGGATTGCGTGTAGTAGTTGTACCATGCATATGTTTCGTCCTTTTCCGCGCTCCAGTCGCTGCGATCCACCATTTGGAACAAATGCTCATCCAGCTTGACGATGGAATCTCCCAGCGGGCCGTGTTCCAGCTGTATGGAGACATCCGGGTCGAAGGTCACGTCAAACCAGCGAATAATGGTGGCGGCCATGTCTTCATCACAGCGGTCTGTCAGCGCTACCTGTGAGCGGAACAGCGATGTCCCGTTGCTGGAACGATGGAACACCGGCTCATCGCAACCCTTGAGCACCGGCAAATATACATAACTGCCCTCAATGGGTTGATTATAGGAAATACACACACCCACCAGGCCCTGATTGACCTTGGCCGTCCACATGGATTCATCCTGCGTAAACAGTTCTGGATCAATCAGCCCCTCCTGATACAGATCGGCAAAATAGCGGATAAATTCACGGTATTCCTCGGTATTGGCGGCAAAGCGGATGGTATCGCCGTCGCGATAGAAAAAAGGATATTCGCTCTTCTCATAGGCGTCCACGCCAAACCAGCCGGCACACATGCCCAGGGAGAGGTTGTCCGGCGTGCCGGAAAAGGGGATCTCGTCGTTGGGGTCGCCATTCCCGTTCGCGTCCTCATCGCGGAAGGCAATCAAAACTTCCTTGAGTTCCTCCGGCGTGGTCGGCACGCTCAAGCCCAGGCGGTCGAGCCATTCGCTGTTAATGTAGGGCAGGTAGTTTACCAAGGGTTCATTTACCAAAAAGGGAATGGTGTAGATATGTCCGTCGGGCAGCGTCATTGCTTCGCGCACGCCGGGCTCGTCTAACACCGCGGAAATATTGGGGGCATAGGTTTCAATCAGGTCTTCCAGAGGCAGCAGCAGGCCATCCGACATGCCCAGCTCAATGATGTCGGAAGTAGAAAGCGTCCAGCCCGCCAATACATGCGGATAATCATTGCCCATCAGCAGCGTATTCAAACGCTCCCGGGCAACCTCGTATGGATAAAGCTGAAGATCCACATGTACGCCCGTCATCTCCTCCAGGATGGGATACATGATTTTTTCCTCCGGGGTGCCATAATCGTCCACCAGTATTTCAAAGCTGACGGGTTCATCAACGATCGGCAGCCCCGAAGATGTAACCTGCGCCAGAGAAACCGGCCCGCACAGCAGTGCCAACACAAGTAGGCCTGTAAGCAGTTTTTTCATAATCTTCCTTCCTTTTCTGTACGTCTTTTGCAACAATCATCCCTTGATCGCGCCGAGCATTACGCCCTTGACCAGATGTTTCTGTACAAAGGGGTACGCGATCAGCATCGGCAGGCAGGATAAAACGATCAGCGAATACTTCATCATTTCCGCCAGCGCTTCCAAGCGCTGCCGTTCGGCAAGCTGCTCCGGCGTAAAACCCGTGGCGGCGGCATTCCAGCTGTTTTGCAGAAGAACGCTGCGCAGCTGCATTTGCAACGGCCATTTGTTCTGGTCAGAAATATACAGCAGCGCGTTGAAATAGCTGTTCCAATGCGCCACGCCGTAATACAGCACCATAATGGCCACCAGCGCTCCCGACAACGGCAACGCCACCTGCAGGAAAAACCGCGTGTTGTTGCAACCGTCTATCCTTGCCGCTTCCAGCAGTTCTTTCGGTATTCCGGCCCTGAAAAAAGCGCGCGCCGTGAGCAGATTGTACACATTGACCGCTCCGGGCAGGATAAGAGCCCACATTGTATCCAGCAGGCCCGTCTGCTGCACCACCAGATAGGTGGGCATCATACCGCCGCTGACAAACATCGTGATCATATAAAATATCAGGATCGGCTTGCGCGCGGGAAAGTCCCTGCGGGAGAGGGCATAAGCCGTCGGCAGCGTGAGAAACAGGTTGACCAAAACCCCTACCACAGTATAAACGACAGAGTTGAAAAACCCGCGGACGATGGCCGAATCCTTGAGTACGGTCTGATAGCCTTCCAAGGTAAAACCGACCGGCCAGAAGGTCACGTCGCCTCCGGCCACGGCCACAGGGTCGCTGAAGGAGGATATCAGCACAAAATACACCGGATAGAGCGTGATGAGCAGGATCAGCGTGAGCACTACCAGCAGCACCGCGTCAAATACCTTGTCCGAACGGGAACCCGACTGGTTTTTCATTCTTCTTCCCCCTTACCGCTCCGGTTCATCCGACAAACGCCGCGTGACGAAATACACCAGAACCAGCAGCACCAGGTTGACGGCGGAATTGAACAGGTCGATGGCCGTGGAGAAAGAAATGTCCCGGTTGAGCAATCCCATCTGGTACACATAGGTTGAAATGATTTGTGACACGCTGAGATTCAAATCATTTTGCAGGGCCAGCGCCTTTTCATAGCCAATGGACATCATTGAACCGCAACGCAAAAGAAGCATCAGCGCGGCGATTGGCTTCAGGGCGGGCAGGTCGATATAACGCACCCGCTGAAAGCGCGTCGCGCCGTCCATAATTGCCGCCTCGTGGTGTTCGGGATTTACGCGGGAAAGCGCCGCGTAAAAAATGAGAGAATTCCATCCTGTGGACTGCCAAACGCCGCTCCACACATAGATATGCCGCCACCAGAAGGGATTGTCCAAAAAATTGACCGATTCTCCGCCCAGCATTTGAATGAGCGTATTGACAATGCCGATCCTGGGAGAAAGGAACATGGTAATCATGCCGCACATAACGATGGTGGAGATGAATTGCGGCGCATAGGTCACTGTCTGAACCACTTTCCGATACCGCTTATGGCGAAGAGCGTTGAGCGCGAGCGCGAAGAGGATGGCCAAAGGCAGCTCGACGGCCAGAGAGTAGACGCTTAGAATAAGCGTATTGCCGATGATATTCCATGCATTGGCGGATTGAAAGAACCGTTCAAAATTTTCCCAGCCCACCCACGTCGAGCCGGCGATCCCCCGGCGGGGATTGTAATCAAAAAACGCAATCTGCACGCCCCAAAGCGGCAAATAGCTGTATATGAACGTAATGATCAGTCCTGGCAGGCAAAACAGCAAAAGCTCCCATGTAGCCTTGAAGGAATAAGATTTATTGCCAATGGTTCTGCGTCGCGTCAAACCAACATCTCCCTCTGGTGGTGCGTATCCTCCTCCCCCGCTTCATATTATAGCATCAACGGGGCTGGACAGCAAGAAGAGGACTTGTAAAATGAATCGCACAAAGCGGCGCCGGTTATTTGACAACGAGGGCGTTTTGCCGTATAATATCAGCCAAAGGAGGATGGCGCAATGACACTGTCCGTTTGTATGATCGTACGGGACGAAGCGCCGGTCCTTGAGCGTTGTCTGGATAGTTTGCGGGCCGTGTGGGACGAACTGATCGTTCTGGATACCGGTTCGACCGACGAAACGCCCGAAATCGCGCGGCGGTATACGGACAAGGTATTCTTCATGCCTTGGGAAGACGATTTTGCCGCCGCCCGCAACCGGGCTTTCAGTTATGCCACGGGAGATTGGATCCTGAGCATTGACGCGGACGAGTATCTGTCCCCGCAAAGCGTGGCGGCCATGTTGGAACTCAAGCGGACATTGACCGACCAGGTCGATTATGTGCGGGTGGGATTCCGTTTCTCCGGCCAGGGGGAACGCGGCGAGATGATGCGGGAAAAGCTTGTGCGCCGTGCCCGGAAGCCCGTGTGGAAAGAGCGGGTTTGCGAATACCTTGATATTGCCCCGGACTGGCGCGGGCTGACGCGGAGGGATATCACCATCATCCACGACAAGCTTCGCGTCAACGATCCCGGCCGCAATCTGCGCATTCTGCAAGCGCTGCGCGCTTCAGGCGACAGGTCGCCGCGAACGTTGTACGCCCTGTGCATGGCGTTAAACACGGCGGAACGCTATTCCGACATTCCGGAGGTATACGCGCAACTTATGGCTGCCCGGGAAAGCGGCTATCTGTATGAGTGCCTTGAAAGCTATCTGCACGCCTTGAAGCAGCTTGGCCGCATGGAGGAACGCCTGCCAGCCCTTTCGCTGCTTCTGGAGATCGCGCAGCCCACGGCTTATCTGTGCTGTCAGATGGGGCAATGGTTCCTGGATCATGGCAAGGCGCAAACCGCTGCCGGCTGGTACACGTTGGCGCTGCACACCCCCTGCCGCGAGCCGGAAACCCTGAGCCAGCATCCGGGGTACGATTCATGGGTGCCGCATTTGCGCCTGTGCCGCTGCTATGCCGCCCTTGGCAATTTCACCGCCGCTTGGGAGCACAACGAGAAGGCTGCCGGCACCCTGCCCGACAGCCGCATCATTGAGCAAAATCGCCGTGTCCTGCGCAAACATCTTACGCGCGGCGATTCTGCAATAGATTCAAAGCAGCAAAATCAAGGAGGATATCGTCATGAATGATAATTTGGAAAAAGATACGATGCTCACGGATTCCGAACTGGAAGAATTGCTGGACGAAGACGATCTTGACAATGTAGCCGGCGCAGGTAGCATTACCCGGCCGCCGCAGAGTGGCGACATTGGTAGAGACACCCCTTTCCTTTTCTGAACAGATTTAAGACCACGCCTCTGGCCGCTTTGCGTGCCAGAGGCGTTCCTTTTGTTCTTTATCGCGCTGTCCGCGAATCATCAAGGCGCTGATTTTGTACCAGCTGCGCAAAGAGTCCGTTTTTCGCCAACAGCGCGTCAAATCCGCCTTCTTCCACGATGCGCCCCTGATCCATCACCAGAATGCGATCCGCCCCCCGAATCGTGGAAAGGCGGTGCGCCACGACAATGCGCGTGCTGCCGTAAGCCATCAGCGCCTCCATTACCTGCGCCTGCGTGGCGTTGTCCAGCGCGCTGGTGGCCTCGTCCAGAATCAGTACCGCCGGGTCGTTCAGTACAGCGCGTGCTATGAGAATGCGCTGCCGCTGTCCTCCGGACAGCGCAGCCTGCTGCGGGTTGATAAACGTATTTAATCCCATGGTCATATTCTGAATATCTCCGGCAATGCCCGCAGCTTCCGCGGCGCGCCATATTCGCGCGTCGTCCACATCGGAGGTACAAACGGCGATGTTGTCCCGCAGGCTGCCCAGCAACAGCTTGCCATCCTGCATGACCACGCCAAGCTGCCGGCGCACGCTGCTCTTGCTGACGGTCTGCAGATCGACGCCGTCATAACAAATCCTGCCCTCACGCGGCGTTTCCAAACCCAGCAGCAGGCGGATGACCGTACTCTTCCCACAACCGGTGGGACCGACGATGGCGACGAACTCTCCGGGACGGATGTGCAGGGAAAAATTGGAAAGCACGTCGACCATGCCTTCCGCGTAGGAAAACGTTACCTTTTCCATGCAAATCTCGCCCCGCAGGCGGGCAATTTCCGGCAGGCGTTCTTCTTGCTCCGGGTTTGTCTGCAAAACCGGCGCGAGCATGCGCAGCCCCGCAGCCACATTGCTCAGCGCCAACGGCATGCCCGCCATCACCGCGCCCAGCCCCGCCGCCGCTCCATAGGCGGCAATAAAACCCATGTAATTCGCAGCAGACATTTCCATGCGCGCCGCCCACAGATAA
The DNA here is from genome assembly GCA_963930055.1 of uncultured Bacillota bacterium. Classification (GTDB taxonomy): domain Bacteria; phylum Bacillota; class Clostridia; order Christensenellales; family Aristaeellaceae; genus Pullichristensenella. The sequence continues at coordinate 729,558 of CAWVKS010000008.1, forward strand.
ATCAGCAACATGCTTCCCAGCGAGACCGCCTGCAGCAACACGCTCTGAAGCCGCAGGAGAAACGGACCACGGTAGGTGTATTCCATCTGCCGGTCAAAACCTTGCCGCCATTGGCAAAACGCCGCTTCTTCCCGGCCGGACAGCTTCAATTTGCGTATCCCCCGAATGATGGCGTCCAGCAATCCGCCATTGCGGTTGCTCTGCTCCACCATAGAGGTCACGCGGCGGATCTGGCTTCTGAGCATTCCAAAGGAGAGAAGCGCCTGGAGCATTACGACCGCCAGCGTCAAAATGCCCAGCCCCACGCTCCAGCGCATGATCTGCAGCGCATACGCCCAGAAGAACAGGACGTGCGCCATCCCCGAAAAAAGAAATTCCACAAGGATGATACTCAGCGTTTGCATATAGTGCAATTCCGACGTCTGTTCGCTGGCGCTCTTCTGGCGGAAAAAGGGCGCTGGCATGCGCAGCAGGCGCTCGACCAGCGCCGCCTCCGCCTGTGTGGTCATATTTACCCACAGGTTCGTTACGCGCAGCTCCCTGATGGCTGACGACAGGTTTCTGGTCACGATCACCAGCAGCGTCAGCAAAAATGCCGTTGCCAGCAAAGAAATGCTTCCCTGCGGAATGAGCTGTGTAAAGACCCATTGGGTGAATAACGGCAACAGCAACCCAGCCGCCGTTGCGATCGTCTCCATGCCCACACACTGCGCGATCTCGGCAGGCATCATTCCCCGAAGGATAAAACGCAGAAACTGCCTGCCCGTCAGAGGCCCCTCGGGCAGCGGCCGGTACAGCATTTGGGCGTCGCCGACAAAACGCTCTTCTTCTCCGGGGCGCAGCCTCTCCGCCGGACGGTCGGGGATATAGAGGCGGTACCTCCGCAAGCCCTCGGGCAGGAGCAATCCCTCCCCGCCATCTTTAAGGCTCACCCACATGGGCTGTCTGGTTTCCGAAAGGAATCGAGCCGATAGGGTCACCGGGCGCGACAAAACGTGGTGTTCCTCCATTAACCGTTGCAAAATGGCGGCGTCCGTCGCTTGCGCCAACGCAGGGACGCGAAAGAATCGCGCTGCCGCGGCATATATACTGCTATTTCCTGCGCGCATATGGTATACTCCTTTGTTTATTCCAGTTGAACCAGCTGCCGGTACAGCCCGTCCTGCGAAAACAGCGCATCGTGATTCCCGCGCTGTACGATCTGTCCGTGATCCATGACCACAATTTCATCGCAGGAGCGAATGGTGCTCAACCGATGGGCAACGGCGATCAGCGTAATGTTGGCCGCCTGCAAATTGCGCACGATCTGCTGTTCGGTGCGGGCGTCCAGCGCGCTGGTGGCCTCATCCAACATCAATATGCGCGGTTTCCGCACCAGAGCGCGGGCGATTTCCAGCCGCTGGCGCTGCCCGCCGGACAAATTGCGCCCATCTTCGCTCAGCAATGTATCGTATCCATCCGGCCGCAGCAATATCTCTTCGTGGATGCAGGCCAGACGGCAAGCCTCTTCCACATCCTCCTGCGGGATGGAATCATCCCACAGGGTGATATTGTTGCGGATGGTGTCGGCAAACAGCACTACCTCCTGATCTACGACGGAAACATGGCCGGTAAAACTCCGATGCTCCAGTTGACCGACCGGGACGCCGTCAAACAGCACCTCGCCTTCTCCGGGCGTATACAATCCCGCAAGCAGGCTTGCAACCGTCGTTTTCCCCGAACCTGTGGGCCCGGTGAGGGCTACGCTCTGACCGGGAAGCAGCGACAGGTTGAAATGGCGGATAAAGGGCGGTTCCAGCGGCGCATAGCCAAAGCTGACGTCGCGCATCTCCACACGCCCTGTCCATGCGCAATTCCGCGTGGCGCCGGCAACGGGATCGGGTTTGGCGTCCATCACGTCCTGCACGCGCTCCAGCGCGACCTTTACCTGATGCATTTCGCCTCCCGTCTCCGACAGCGTACCGGCCGGGCCGCAGAAGCGGCTGTACACCCCCTGGAACGCCAGCAGCATACCCGCCGTCATCTGCCCGGCGATGATCAGCGCCGCGCCGCCAAAGAGCATCAGGAAGGGCATGGCATCCGTTATGATCCCATCTATGCGGTTCAGCCACAGAATACGCCGGCAATCCAACTGCGAATTGTGCAATAGCGCCTCCGTGTTGCCCCAACGGGCGAATACATTTTTCTCCGAGCTGGCCACGCGGATGCTCTCGATCGCCTCCAGCATCATGGTCGTATTTTCCATATGTCCAGCCTCATCGCGGGCGACTACGCGCATTGCGTTATCGTAAGCGCGGGCGCTTTTGCGCCGCGCAAACATTTGCAGCGCCAGGCCGGCGACGCCTGTCAATGCCAATATCGGGCTGTAGCGCACCATCAGCAGCAGGGAGGCCGCCAGCGTGAGTATGCTGCTGAGCATGGGTATGATACGTGTGAGCAGCTTCACACCCGTGTCTGCCAACATGTTCTGACGGCTGACCAGATCGCTGCCGCTGCGGCTTGCAAAAAAGCGCAACGGCAAGGACAGCGTATGCCGCAAAAAATCAGAAGTGGTTTCTCTGGTCATATGCATCAGCAGGTGGCTGACACAAAGGGTTTGCAACGCGCTTGCTGCCAGAGACAGCGCAAACGCCGCAGCGCAAACCCATAAAAACGGAATCAACCACGCGCCGGGATCGGCCAACACGTTGTCTACATAGCGCTGATCCAACAGGGGTTGTAAAAGCTGAAGCACCATGACCAGCAGAGCCTGAACCGCTACCAATGCCAGCATCGGCGCAATGCGCCGTACATAGGGAGTAAGCAGCCCCGCTTGACGCGGCTTGCCCTCCGCCGCAAAGCCTTCGCCGGGCTGCATGCGCAGGCAGACGCCGGAGTAATCCGCTTCCAGCTGCGCCATGGGGATATGTACGCAGCCTCTCCCGGGGTCGTTGATCACAGCGTTCCCCTTTCGGTCCACGCCGCACAGCACCACGAAGTGCCGGTACTGCCAGTAGAGGATGCAGGGCAATGCGGAGGAAAGCAGGTTCTTGGCCGGGCAGCGCACGCCAACAGCCTCCATGCCGTAATAGCGCGCCGCCGCCAGGAGGTGCTTCGCCTTTGTGCCATCGCGGGAAACGCCGCAGGCAACGCGCACATCCTCCAGCGAAACATACTTCCTGTAATAAGCCAGTATCATGCACAGGCAGGCCGCGCCGCATTCGATGGCGTCCATCTGCATGACAAACGGCACCTTACAAAATCGCTCTTTCTTCATGCCGCTTCCTCCGCCCTACCAAAGCAGGCTTGCCGGCGTGGCGCGGCCGATCTCTACGCTTGCCTGGCGCACAGCGGCGTCATCCACAGTGGGCGGCAATGCCAACAGCACCAGGTAACCGCCATCCGTGACATCCAACGCCGCGGGCGCCAGCGGGTTGCCCACGAACGCGGCAATTTCCTGCGCATCCATCCATGGCCCGAGTTCTGTAATGCGCCCTTCCTGACCCGCTGAACTCGCGGGCATCTCTGCGCGCAATAGACCGAACGTATCTGTATCCACAAACGCGCACCATTGCCCATCTCTTTCGACCGCGGACAACGACACCGTCTGTGGAAACACGCGCAAAAACAGGAAAGACAGCGTCAACGCGAGCAGTGCCGCCGTAAAGACAATACTCACTGCCGCCGAAGGCCAGCTGGCTCTGGAAATCGGCGTTTCCGAACGTTGAGACGTGATCATTGCGTTATACCACCTTGTCAATCGGTCATGGCCTTGCCAAAGCGCTCAACCGGGGTTTTCCATCGCCCAATGCAGGCTGAAAACTACGCGGCCTTTTGTTCCTGCTCCCCCGCGGCGAGATAAGCATTGACGCGCGCACCGACATTTTCCTGCAAATTCCGATAAAAGAACTGATAGTCGTAAAGATGATACACGCCTTCGGAGAAAATATCCAATCCCGGAGGATAATCATCCGGCGATACGTCGGGAACCTTCAGCGCGCCCCGCTCCGGGTCGATATAGGCCCCGGTCAGCTGCGGGATCTCCGTGACGATCTCCCCGCTGTAATCGGTGAAACACGCGCCCAGGTTTTCCTCTTTTCCGGCCGGCGTGCCGTCCGTTTCCCAATTGAGCGGGTTGATGGCCAGCGTGCGCGTGCCCGCGGGGATCATCAGCGAATCCGTCACATCCTCGGCCTCGCTGTTGAAGGCGATGATCACGCCGGTATCGTCCTCTCCCGCCGCAAAGCGCAGATGCGGGTATTCCTCAAGTTCCTCCTCGGTTATCCGCCAGCCAATCGCGTAGCATGCCACCAGCAGACTGTTGATCTCTTCGTCGTCAAAAAAGTCCTTGAGCAGACGGATACACATGTCCGCCCCTTGCGAAAACCCGGCCAAAACAATGGGACGGCTATCGTTATAATTCTCCAAATAGTACGAAAACGCGGCCCGCACATCCTCATAGGCCAACGCGAGATACGCCTCGCGTTCTTCCTCCGGCAGAGCATAGACATTCAGACCGCCCTGCCGGTAATAAGGGGCGAAGAAGCGGCCGCTTTCATCATAGATCCCCTTTTCCATATTGGTAGCGCCCAAAAAGCTGGCCTTCGTCTCCTCATCCTCCATATCCATGTTGAAAACGCCTTCCCCGCCTCCGTAAACGGTGGGACAGACGAAGAAGATGTCCACGGGCTTATCCGTATTTTCTTCAATATAAGCCCAGTTTTCCACCTGCGCGTAGTCGGGCGTTCCCGCAGTCTCTCCTTGCGCGGCCAAAGGGACAAGTATCGTCAAAATCAGCAGCAGTCCGGCGAGTTTTCGCGAGGCCCCAATAATATGCGCGAGCCCAGAGTTGAAAATGCGACGCCATGATTGCGCATCGCGTGCATGTAACCCCCTTATGTGCGATTGAAAAAAAGCTCTTTGCATTGAAAACACCCCCAGCTTTATTCATTCGTATTTTAGCACACATCCGCGTTACATTCCAGTAGGCTGCAAAGATTACACATAAAAAAAGAATTGCAAGCCTCAACAATTCCACCGGCAGCTTATTGATCTTATCACGCGCAACTCCCTCCAAGTCTTCGAATACTTTGGGCTCAAAAAATAAAGTGCCATGCGACGCCGGAAATGACGCTGAAAGTTTACGCCAAACAGGAAGAAAGCAGGATACCGAATGCCATTGAAAAGGTATCCGATTTTCTGGCTGCGCAGTAGCAGTTTCGACAAGCGTTTGGACGTAAATCGAAAGGAATTGTTAAACGACCTTGTTTAGCAAAGTTTTCGCTCTTAACACAAGACGGGAAATCAACGCAATCTTTACCTGAAAATGGTCATTTTTGGTGCAATACACATAAGAAAACGGATTGCATTTTATGCAATCCGTTGGTGCGGGAAACAGGACTTGAACCTGCATGAGCGTATTGCTCACTAGAACCTGAATCTAGCGCGTCTGCCAATTCCGCCATTCCCGCTTGTTGGTGGATGGGGGTGGATTCGAACCACCGAAGTCTGCGACGGCAGATTTACAGTCTGCTCCCTTTGGCCACTCGGGAACCCATCCATTTTGTTCCGGGCGGCCCGGCCAGCAAAAATGGAGCTGGCGATGGGACTCGAACCCGCAACCTGCTGATTACAAATCAGCTGCTCTGCCAATGAGCTACGCCAGCGTGTCATCACGCCCGGGCTTTTATCGGCAACAGAGAATATTATACACGTTTTTCTGCCATTTGTCAAGCCCTTTTTGCCGGCATCGAATGTAAAAAAGAGCGGAAAGCCTTTACGGCCTGGCGCGCCTCATCCCTCGCCGGGCACGGGCAATTCGAGGATAGCGTAGTAGCGGCTGCCGGTGCGCTCGGTGCGCAGCGCGCCGCCCATCAATTCGGCCTGCCGCGCGGCGGAACGGCAGCCGATGTTGGTGCCTTCGCGCCGCTCCGCGTCCTCGCGCACGCTGTTGTCGAAGTGGACGAAGGCGCGCGAATCGTTGACCACCACATAGGTGAGCACATCGCGCGCGGGGTCGGCGTAGCGCAGTATGTTGGAGGTCATGTTGTCGAAGATGCGCGTCAGCCCCGGCAGATACACGCGCAGCCGCAGCCCCTGCGGCACGGTCTGGCTGTCCACGGTAAAGCCCCGCAGGCGCAAAAACTCCGCCTGATCGTTGAGCAGCCGCGCGAGCACCTGCGAACCGTCCACATCCTCCAAGAGCGGCTCCGTCCCCTTTTCCCCGGAGAAGACGAGGAAATAGGAAAACAGCTCCTCGATGCGCTCGCGCAGTTCGCCCGTGGCCTTGGCGGCCCTTTCCACGCAGGCGCGCATGCCCTTGGCATCGCCCCGGTAGCGCTCGCTCAGCGCCAGTTCCAGATAGCTGGACTGCTTGGTCAGCGGCGTGCGCAGATCGTGCGACAGCGCGCCGATGAGTTCCTGGTTGGCGCGCACGGCCTCGCTTTCGCGCTCCATGCGCGCGGCGATGGCCTGGCGCATCTGGTCGAAGCTCTGGGCGAGTTCCGCCAGTTCCGTCTTGCCCTTGAGTTTCACCTCGTGGGAGAGATCGCCGCCGGCGATGAGCGCCATGTCCCCGGAAAGGTGCTTGATGTCCGAGGAGATGCGCCGCGCGTAGGGCGCGATGATGAGCAGCGCCGCCGCCAGCGCCAGCACCGCGGCCACGAGCGTGATCTGCTGGTCATAGGCGTTGGAGGTGACGTATGGCACCACGGAGACGGCGCGGTCGGCAAACTGGATGACGTAATCGCCGTCGCTCGGCGTGCGCTGATCATAGAAAAAGCCGATGCCGATGTTGTCGCTGAGCCAGACGCTGATCTGCATGTAGTCCGATGAGCTGATGTCGTTGTCGGTGACGTAGTTTTGCAGATCGTGCAGCATCTTCTGCTTGTATTCCTCGCTGAAGAGCCGCTCGTAAATGATGGAATTTTGTGCCCAAGATCCCAGCTGGGTGACGCCGATGTAAACGATCACGCCCAGCACCAGCGCCGCCAGCATATTGAGCAGCAGCCGCAGGCCGATGCGCGAATGGCGCAGGGCGATCTTCGGCGTTTTTTCGCTCTTGCCGCTATTCAACGCGATACCCCTTTCCCCAGACGGTCTTGACGATGCGCGGGTTTTGCGGATCGTCCTCGATCTTGGCGCGCAATTTACGGATATGCACCATCACGGTGTGCGCTGACGGAAAAGTACGGCTCGCCCCAGACGCTTTCATAGAGGTTTTCCGCGGAAAAGATCTTGCCGCGGTGCTCCATCATCAGGCGCAAAAGGCGGTATTCCAGTTCCGTCAGCGAAAGCTCCCGCCCATCCTTCCAGACGTCGTTGAAGCGCTTGTCCACGCGCAGGCCGTGCGCGACGATGCAGCCTGTGTCCACGGTTTCCTCCTTGCCGCCGTAGACGTGGTAGCGCCGCAGGAGCGCCTTGACGCGCGAGAGCAGTTCGGCGTTGGAAAAGGGCTTGGACAGGTAATCGTCGCCGCCGGCGGAGAAGCCGAGCGTGAGGTCGGTGTCCATGCCCCGGGCGGTGAGGAAGAGTATGGGCACGTTGGAGGTCTCGCGGATGCGGGCGCAGGTCTTGTAGCCGGAAAGGCCGGGCATCATCACGTCGAGTATGATGAGGTCGACGCCCGCGCCCTGCCCGAGAAGGTCAAGGGCGGCCTCGCCGCTTTCGGCCTGCAAAACGGCGTAGCCCTCGCCGGCGAGCAAAAGTTCCAGCAGTTCGCGGATCTCCGCGTCGTCGTCCACAAGGAGGATGGTGGCGCGCATGGTGCTTCCTTTCTCATTATCGCGGGTCGTTCTGAAATTTGGCCGCAAGGTTTTCTGAAAAATTCTTAAAGGCGGGGCGTCAGTGGGTGTACTCGAATACCTCTGCGCCTCGGGGAGTTCCTGTTTGACCAGTTCCAGCATCTTGCGGAAGAAGGGGCAGGGGTAACCGATGGGCGTGCCCTTGCCGATGCAGGAGGCGAAGGCGATGGCGTCCGCGCCGCGCTCGACGAGCAGGCGGGCGCGCAGCGGGGCGCGCTTGCCGGGGCAGCCGCCGCAGCTTGTGAAGCCGACCAGCTCGATGGGTTCGGAGATGTTCTGGAAAGCGCCTTCGTGGGCGGCGAGCAGGCGGAAGTCCGTGGTGCCGGGGCAGTAGTCCTCGGTCTGCATGCAGCGGATGATGCCGAGTTTCATGGGGTTCGCCTCGCTTTCGTGGGGATGGTTTTATTATAGCACGGAAGGGGGCGGTTGTCAGCAGGGGCGTGGGTGAGTGGAGCGACGCTGCCTTGCCTGCGGCAAGGGGGGCGCTGCGGCGGGCGGGGGCGACGCTGTTTTGCCCCTGCGGGGCAAAGGCGCTGCGTTGTGGGGCGCGCGCCCGGATTTTGGGTCAAGAGTAGTTTTTGGGAAAAGAAGCCCCGCGCGCCTATCGGGGTCTGGCGGGCGCGCGGGGGACGGGGGAACGGGGAACGGGGGAACGGAGGGTGACGCCTGGGCGCTGCCCAGACCCGCCGGGCGGCTGCCCGGACCCGCTCAAGGGATCAATCCCTTGAGAATCCCTTTTTGGGGTGGCGTTGGGGCTATTTGGCCTGGCCCTCGCAGTAGAGGCAGCGGTAGACGCGCTTTTCGCGGTCGGTAAGCTTGAACACCTGCGGCAATTCCTGTTCCGTGGTGGTGATGCAGCGGGGGTTTTTACACTTGATGATATTGGTGATCGTCTCCGGCAGTTCCGGATGGCGCTTTTCAGTCAGCACGCCATCGACGATGACGTTGATGGTGATATCCGGGTCGATATACCCCAGCGCGTCCAGATCCACGTCCAGCGCCCGGTCGATCTTGATGATATCCTTCTTGCCCATCAATTCGCTGGGCGCGTTTTTTGATGATGGCCACGGAGCAATCCAGCGCTTCGAGGTTGAGCAGCTTGTAGATCTCCATCGCCTTGCCAGCGCGTATATGGTCGATGACAATGCCGTTGCGGATCGCGTCTATGTTCATACTTCCACCCCCAGCAGTTTCAGGATCAGCGCCATGCGCATGTACTTGCCGTTGAGCGCCTGTTTGAAGTAGCAGGCGCGCGGGTCGTCGTCGATGGCCACGGAGATTTCGTTCACCCTCGGCAGCGGGTGGAGGATGGAAAGGCTCTCCTTGGCGGTCTTGAGCTTTTCCCGGGGTGAGTATGTAGCTGTCCTTGAGGCGCACGTACTCGTCCTCGTTGAAGAAGCGCTCCCTCTGCACGCGCGTCATGTACAAAACGTCCAGTTCGGGCATGACGCTCTCCAGATCGGTGGTCTGCGTATAGGGGATGCCCTTCTTCTGCAGTATGTCCTTTTTAACGTAGCTGGGCAGCTTGAGCTCCTCCGGGGAGATGAGCACGAAGCGCACGTTCTCATAGCGGGCCATGGCCTCGATCAGCGAATGCACGGTGCGGCCGAACTTGAGGTCGCCGCACAGGCCGATGGTCAGGTCCGTGAAGCGTCCCTTTTCGCGCCAGATGGTCAAAAGGTCGGCCAGCGTCTGTGTGGGGTGGTTGTGGCCGCCGTCGCCGGCGTTGATCACCGGCACGTCCGCCTTCATCGAGGCCACCAGCGGTGCGCCCTCCTTGGGGTGGCGCATGGCGATGATGTCCGCGTAGCAGGAGACGACTTTCACGGTGTCGGAAACGCTCTCGCCCTTGGATGCCGAGGACGAGGCCGCCTCGGAGAAGCCCAATACCTGGCCGCCCAGTTCGTACATGGCCGCCTCAAAGCTGAGGCGCGTGCCGCGTGGAAGGCTCGAAAAACAGCGTCGCCAGCTTCTTGCCGTGGCAGGCCTCGGCGTATTTTTGCGGGTCGGCGATGATGTCTTCCGCCGTGGCGATAAGATCGGCGATCTCCTCCGCCGAGAGTTCCAGTATGCTGATCAGGCTCCTCATTTCGCGCCTCCGATCCAGCTCTCGTCCGAGGGGTCATCGCGGAAGGCCAGCAGGCGGGCGATGTCCGCTTCCTGGATGTAGCCTTCCCGCGCGGCCACGCGGCAGACGGCGTCGAAGTTGGAAAGGCTGATGTTCTGGACGTTCGCGGCGGCGAGGCGGTCAAGGCCCTTCTTCATGCCGTAGGTGAAGATGCTGGCAATGCCCAGCACCTGCGCGCCGGCTTCGCGCAGCACGTTGACCACTTCGATGACGCTGCCGCCGGTGGAGATGAGGTCCTCGACGACCACGACTTTCTGGCCCTTTTCCAATTTGCCCTCGATCTGGTTGCCGCGGCCGTGATCCTTGGCCCCGGAGCGCACATAGCCCATGGGCAGGCCGAGTATGTGGGCGGTGATGGCGGCGTGGGCGATGCCGGCGGTGGAGGTGCCCATCAGCACTTCGCAGTCCGGGTAGTGGTTGCGGATGGTTTCGGCGAGGCCGTTTTCCACGTCCAGGCGCACCTGCGGCGCGGGTGAGGGTGAGACGGTTATCGCAGTAAACGGGGCTTTTAATGCCGCTGGCCCAGGTGAAGGGCTGCTCCGGGCGCAGGAAAACCGCGCCGATGGAGAGCAGGTCGCGGGCGATCCTCTCTTGCAATTCCATGCTTTTTCCTCCTTATCCGACGAAGCCTTTCAGGCAGCGCAACACGCGATCTAGTGT
>CAWVKS010000009.1:0-292023 GCA_963930055.1 uncultured Bacillota bacterium
ACATTTTGCATGGGATAATCCCGACGAGGACTTGACCGGGTATTTCCAACGTTTTTTGGATTTGACAGCCATTAAAAGCAGCCGCCAGCGGCGCGTGTATGTTCTTACCAACTACGGCAGCACTCACGAACAGGATTTATACCGCGTGAACACCTTGCGGGCTATGGGCTTTGACCCGTATGTGATGATTTACGAGCGTCCAACCGCCCCGCCTGTTACCCGCCATTTGCAACGATGGGTAAACAACAAGCGGCTTTTCTATGCTGTTCCCCGCTTTGAAGATTACATTCCGGGCAGAAAGGAGGTATGAAATGGCGTATGTAACCGTCCCAAAGGACTTAACAAAAATCAAAAGCAAGGTAATGTTCAACCTTACGAAACGACAGCTAATTTGTTTCAGCGCGGCGGTGGCAATCGGACTGCCGCTGTTCTTTTTGGTAAAAGGCAGCGTTGGAACGAGCGCAGCGGCATTGTGCATGGTGCTTGCCATGCTGCCTATGTTTTTGCTTGCCATGTACGAGAAAAACGGGCAACCGCTGGAAGTGATTATTCGGCAATTTGTGGAAGTGAAGTTTCTTCGCCCCAAAGAGCGACCTTATCAGACCAACAATTTTTATGCCGCCCTTGCGCGGCAAGAGCAATTAGATAAGGAGGTACGGGCGATTGTCAAAGGAAAAGAAAAACACCCAAAACGAAAAGCGTAAACTTTCCCGACAGGAAAGAAAACAGATAGATACCCTTATCCGACAGGCAAAGGGCGACGGGAAGCCCCATACGGCGCAGGACAGCATACCGTTTGAGCGAATGTATAAGGACGGGATTTGCCGCCTTGCAAACGGGCGGTATTCCAAGTGCATTGAGTTTGAGGATATAAATTATCAGCTTGCGCAGCCGGACGACAAAACCGCCATTTTTGAAGCCCTTTGCGATATGTATAACTCGTTCGACGCTTCTATCAGCGTGCAGCTTTCCCTAATCAGCCGCCATGCGAACAAGGACGATTTTAAGAACAGTATCACGATTGCACCGCAGAATGACGACTTCGACAGTATCAGAGCAGAATACACCGAAATGCTTAGGACGCAGCTTGAACGCGGAAACAACGGGCTTATCAAAACCAAGTTTCTCACCTTTACCGTTGAAGCAAAGGACATTAGATCGGCGCGGGCGCGTCTTGCCCGCATTGAAACGGACACCCTCAACCATTTTAAGGTGATCGGCGCGGCGGCGCGGGTATTGGACGGGAAACAGCGTCTTGAAGTGCTGCATGGGATTTTTCACCCGGACGGGGAACGCTTTAACTTTGCGTGGGAATGGCTACCCGCAAGCGGGCTTTCCGTCAAGGACTTTATCGCCCCGTCCTCTTTCCGATTTGGCGACGGGCGAATGTTTCAAATGGGCGGCAAGTTTGGTGCGGTTTCCTTTTTGCAGATCGTCGCGCCGGAACTCTCCGACCGTATGCTTGCCGACTTCATGGACGCGGAAAACGGGATTATCGTCAATCTGCACATTCAGAGTATCGACCACAACGAAGCAATCAAGACGATTAAGCGCAAGATCACCGACCTTGACCGCATGAAGATTGAAGAACAAAAGAAAGCAATCCGCAGCGGTTATGACATGGATATTATTCCGTCCGACCTTGCCACCTACGGCGGGGAAGCAAAAAACCTACTCCGCGATTTGCAGAGCCGCAACGAAAGAATGTTTCTGCTCACGCTGCTTGTCTTAAACCTTGCAGATACCAAGCAGAAATTGGATAACGAAGTATTTGGGGCGGCGGCAATCGCACAGAAATACAACTGCATTTTGACCCGCCTTGACTACCGGCAGGAACAGGGGCTTATGTCCTCTATCCCGTTGGGGGAAAACCTTATCCATATCCAGCGCGGCTTGACGACCAGCAGCACCGCCGTTTTCGTTCCCTTTACGGTGCAAGAGCTGTTCCAAAGCGGCGAAGCATTGTATTACGGCTTAAACGCCCTTTCCAACAACATGATTTTGTGCGACCGAAAGAAGCTGAAAAACCCCAACGGCTTGATACTCGGCACACCGGGCAGCGGCAAAAGTTTTTCTGCAAAACGCGAAATCACAAACGCTTTTCTTATTACGGCAGATGATATTATCATTTGCGACCCCGAAGCCGAATATTACCCCCTTGTCGGACGTTTGAAAGGACAGGTTATCAAGGTTTCGCAGAACAGCACGCAGTACATTAACCCTATGGATATTAACCTCAATTACAGCGAGGGCGACACGCCCATAGCCTTAAAGAGCGATTTTATCCTTTCCTTTTGTGAGTTGATTATGGGCGGTAAAAACGGGCTGGAAGCTGTTGAAAAGACCTTGATTGACCGCGCTGTTATCAGCGTGTACCGCAACTACCTTGCCGACCCGAAGCCTGAAAATATGCCGATTTTGGGCGACCTCTACGACGAAATCAAGAAGCAGCCGGAAAAGGAAGCGCAGCGTATCGCGGCGGCATTGGAACTCTATGTAAACGGCAGCTTGAACATTTTTAACCACAGGACAAACGTTGACATTCATAATCGCCTTGTCTGCTTTGATATTAAGGAACTCGGTACGCAGCTTAAAAAAGTCGGTATGCTTATCGTCCAAGACCAAGTATGGAACAGAGTAACGGTAAACCGCAGCGAGGGCAAGGCGACGCGGTATTACATCGACGAGTTTCATTTGCTCTTGAAAGAGGAACAGACCGCCGCCTATTCCGTCGAGATTTGGAAGCGTTTTCGCAAGTGGGGCGGTATTCCGACAGGTATCACGCAGAACGTCAAAGACCTTTTGACGAGCAGAGAAGTTTCAAACGTTTTTGAAAACAGCGATTTTGTCTATATGCTCAACCAAGCCCAGGGCGACCGGGAAATCCTTGCCAAGCAGCTTAACATTTCGCAGCAGCAAATGACCTATGTAACCCATTCCGAAGCGGGCGAGGGACTTATCTTCTATGGCAACGTGATTTTGCCCTTTATTGACCGTTTCCCGAAAGATACGGAACTCTACCGCGTAATGACGACCAAGCCCGGCGAGGTGTCGGCATGAGGATAGAAACGGATAAAATCTATTGCGGCGACAGCTTGCAGGTGCTTCAAACCTTGCCGGATAACTGTTTGGATTGTTGCGTAACGTCCCCGCCCTACTATGCTTTGCGCGATTACGGCACAGACGGGCAGATCGGGCGGGAAGCAACGCCGGAGGAATATGTTTCCCGCATTACGGCGGTTTTCCATGAGGTAAAGCGGGTGCTTACGCCGGAGGGTACTTGTTGGCTGAATATCGCGGACACTTATTGCGGCACAGGCAGCAAAGCCGACCACCAAGACCCGAAATACCCCAAAGGCAGGAACGGGCAGCAAGTGGCGGTAAACCACCGCGCCCCCGGCTGCAAGCCGAAAGACCTAATCGGTATTCCGTGGCTTGTAGCCCTTGCCTTGCGGGGCGACGGTTGGTATTTGCGCAGTTCTATCATTTGGCACAAGGGAAACGCCATGCCGGAAAGCACGCGGGACAGACCGACGCGCTGCTATGAATATGTGTTTCTGCTTACCAAGTCAAAGAAATATTACTATGATTGGCAAGCAGTAGCCGAGCCGATAGCCCCCACAACGGCGGTACGGCTGAAAAGCGGAGTTGGGAAAGGCAACAAATATGCCGCTACCGTTCCGGGGCAAAACCAGCCGCAGAAAATCAACCGTCCCCGCAGGAAAGGCGCATACACCGACGAAATGATTTCCCCCGTCCGCAGCCGCCGCAACGTTTGGCAGATCAACACAGCTTCCTATCGCGGCGGGCATTTTGCAGCGTTCCCGCCCAAACTTGCGGAAACGTGCATTTTGTCGGGCTGTCCTGTCGGCGGGATTGTGCTTGACCCGTTTTTAGGCAGCGGCACGACCGCAGCGGCGGCAAAAAGCCTTTCCCGCCGCTATGTGGGTATAGAGATCAACCCCGAATACTGCACCCTTGCAAAACAGCGTATTGGAGGTGATGAACATTGAGCAAGGAATTAAAAGCCCCCGACAAGGTAACGCAGAAAATGACCCGCGACGGGGCGATTGCGGAAAACCTTACGACGGGCGAAACAACGAGTATCAGCGAAAGACCGCCGGAGGAAAACTATTCAGCCCCCGTAGCGGGAGCAGCAGAAAAGACAACCCAACGTATCAGCACAGAGGTTAGCCGCCACTTTGAAAAGGGCGCGGAGAAAAAGACCCTTGACGCAGCACAGCTTAAAACCCATACGTCCCGCTTGCAGTTTTCCGAAGCGGAACGGGCAACGCCGGACCTGCAAAAGGCAATCAAAAAATCCGATACGGCGGCTGACCGTTTAGACAAAGCGCGGGCAGCTATCCCCAAACAGACCAAAATCACAAAAGAGCGCGTTTTTGACGAAGCCAAAGGCAAAGCAAAGACGCGCCTTGCTTTTGAAAAAACGGATAAGCCCCCAAACGGCAAGTTGCGTCATAACCCGTTATCCCGTCCGGCGCAGGAATTGGACGCCGCCGTACATGGAAAAATCTATGAGGTGGAGAAAGAAAACGTCGGTGTGGAAAGCGGACACAGGATAGAACTTGTGGGCGAGAAAGCGGGCGGCATGACGACGCGGGCAGTAAAACGCGGCATACGCAGCCATAAGCTGAAACCTTACCGGGCGGCGGCAGCAGCCGAGAAAAAGGCAGCAAAGGCAAACGCCGATTTCCTCTACCAAAAGGCGCTGCATGATAACCCCGCCCTTGCGCACTCCAACCCGATTTCCCGTTTTTGGCAAAAACAGCGCATTAAAAAGCAGTATGCAAAGGCGTTGAAAACGGGCGGCAAGGTGAAAAAGACCGCCGAAGCCACCGCAAAGGCGGCGAAGAAAACGGCGCAGGAAACCAAACGGGCGACGTTCTTTGTCGTCCGGCATTGGAAAGGCTGTTTGATTGTGGGCGGGATTGCCTTTATCGTGCTTCTGTTTTTCGGCGGCTTGTCCTCTTGTTCCCTGTTCGGCGGCAACAGCGGCAGCGGCTTGATTGCGTCGTCCTATCTCTCCGAGGACGCGGATATTACAGGCGCAGAAAGCGCGTATGTCGCTATGGAAGCCGAGTTACAGGATATGCTGGATAACATCGAAAGCGAATACCCCGGCTATGACGAATACCGGGTAACGGCTGACGAGATCGAGCATGACCCGTATGTGCTAATCTCTATCCTCTCCGCTTGGCATGAGGGCGTGTTTACTCTCGATGAAGCGCAAAGCACCCTTGAAATGCTCTTTGATAAACAGTATATCTTGACGGTTACGGAGGAAGTCGAGGTACGCTACCGCACCGAAACGCGGACGGACAGCGAAGGCAACGAATACGACGTTGAAGTAGCCTATAACTATTACATTCTCAATGTGGATTTGGAAAACTTCAACCTCTCCCATGTTCCCGTTTACATTATGGGCGAGGAACAGCTATCCATGTACGCTATGTATATGTCGTCGCTGGGAAACAGACCCGATCTTTTCCCGCAATCCGGCTATATTTCAAAATACTATGAAAACCCGCCAGCGGATTATGAAATCCCGCCCGCCTATCTGGAAGATGAACAGTTTGCGCGGCTCATTGAGGAAGCGGAAAAGTATGTCGGTTTTCCTTATGTGTGGGGCGGCAGCAGCCCGGAAACCTCTTTTGATTGCAGCGGTTTTGTTAGCTATGTGCTGACGAACAGCGGCTTATACAATACGGGCAGACTTGGGGCGCAGGGGCTTTACAACATTTCAACCCGCGTTTCCAACCCGCAGCCGGGGGATTTGGTTTTCTTTACGGGTACATATGACACACCGGGGGTATCTCATGTGGGTATCTACGTTGGCGAGGACGGGGACGGAAGCCCCGTCATGCTGCATTGTGGCGACCCGATACAATACGCAAAACTTGATACAAGCTATTGGCAATCCCATTTTTACGCCTATGGGCGGCTACATTACAACTGACTTTGAAAGGAGTTTATTTCTATGGCAAACACGAAACTTGACCGTATCGAAAGGGATATTGAGAAAACGAGGGCGAAAGTCCTTGAATACCAAAAAAGGCTGAAAGACCTTGAAGCGCAGAAAATCGAGGAAGAAAACGCGCAGATCGTTCAAATGGTGAAAGCGGTACACCTTGACGGGGCGCAGCTTGCCGCGTTCCTCTCCGCCTATGCCAACGGCGAAATCATTTTGCCGCAGCCGGACACAGACTATACCGACGAACAGGAGGAAACCGAAGATGAAGCATAAAAAACTGTTCCGCAGCGTTACCGCTTTGCTTGCCGCCCTTGTACTCATGGGCGGCTTTTCTGTTACCGCTTTTGCGGGCGGCGGTGATGTGAGCGACGAGCCGCCTACCCCCGTAACCGAAACCGAGCCGGAAGAAACGACGGGCGGCTATGAGCCGCAGCCCTTAACGCCGGAGGGCAACATGAGCCTTGTGGACGACATAACGGGCGAAGCGTCCGGCGATAAGCAGTTTATTACCGTCGTTACGAAAAACGGAAACTATTTTTACATCATCATTGACCGCGCCGAGGACGGAGAAAACACCGTCCATTTCCTCAATCAAGTTGATGAAAAAGACCTTTTGCAGCTTATGGAGGACGAACAGACCGAAGCCCCCGCTTGTAGCTGTACTGAAAAATGCGTTGCCGGAAGCGTCAACACCGATTGCCCCGTTTGCAGCGTCAATATGAGCGAGTGCGCGGGCAAGGAAGCCGAGCCGGAGCCGGAAGAAACCGAGCAGCCGGAGCCGGAGGAAGATAAAGGCGGCGGCATGGGCGGTGCTATTCTGCTTGTCGTGCTGCTTCTTGCCGCAGTGGGCGGCGGCGCGTTCTATTACTTTAAGATTATGAAGCCCAAAAAGGACGCGGCAAAAGGCAGCAGCAACCTTGACGATCTCGATTTTGACGAGGACGACGAGGACGAGGAAGAATTAGAAACCGAGCAGGAGGACGAGAAAGTATGAAACTTGTAATTGCAGAGAAACCGAGCGTCGGGGCGGCGATTGCCGCCGTACTTGGCGCGAATGAAAAGCGCAGAGGATATTTTGAGGGCGGCGGCTACCTTGTGTCCTGGTGTATCGGGCATTTGATTAGCCTTGCGGACGCGGCGACCTACAACGAGCAGTACCGAAAATGGAAGTATGACGATCTCCCCATTGTCCCGCAGGATTGGCAGTTTACCGTTGCCAACGGCAAGGAGCAGCAGTTTTCCGTACTCAAAGACCTTATGCACCGCAGCGACGTTTCCGAGATTGTCAATGCGTGCGACAGCGGGCGCGAGGGAGAACTCATTTTTCGCTTTGTCTATGAACAGGCAAATTGCAAAAAGCCCTTTTCCCGCCTTTGGATTAGCAGTATGGAAGAAAGCGCAATCCGCGAGGGCTTTTCAAACCTCAAAGACGGGCGCAGCTATGACAACCTCTATCAATCCGCGCTTTGCAGAGCAAAGGCAGATTGGCTTGTCGGGATTAACGCGACCCGCCTTTTCTCTATCCTCTATCACAAAACGCTGAATGTCGGCAGAGTGCAGACGCCCACCCTTACCATGCTGGTAAACCGCGACTATGCGATCAGCAGCTTTAAGAAAGAAAAATATCATGTTGTCCGTCTGGACGCGGGCGGTGTTTCGGCTTTGTCCGAAAGGTTGAACGACGAAGCGGCAGCGCAGCAGATGAAAGCGGCTTGCGAGAAATCGCAAGCCGTTTGTACTTCCCTCAAAAAAGAGAAAAAGACCGTTGCACCGCCGAAGCTGTTTGACCTTACCGCGTTGCAGCGCGAAGCCAACCGCCTGTACGGGTTTACGGCGAAACAGACCCTTGATTATGCGCAAGCCCTCTATGAAAAGCGGCTTTTGACCTATCCCCGCACCGACAGCAAATATATCACTTCCGATATGCAGGACAGCACAAAGGAACTCATTACCGGGCTTTGTTCGCTGCTTCCCTTTATGCGGGACGTGAAGCTGCAAGCAGACCTTACAAGGGTTTGCGACAACAGCAAAGTAACCGACCACCACGCTATTTTGCCGACAGCCGAGTTTTTGAAAACGGGCTTTTCTTCCCTTACCGACAGCGAAACAAAACTTATGACCCTTGTATGCGCGAAGCTGCTTTGCGCCGCAGCCGCGCCCTATGAATATGAAGCGGTTACGGCGGTTATCTCTTGCGGCGGTTATACCTTTACCGCAAAGGGAAAGACGACGCTTTGCGAGGGGTGGCGTGAGATTGAAAAGCTGTCCCGCGCCGCGTCCGAGGAACAGGACGAGGACGCAGAGCCGGAAACCGTTTTGCCGCCGCTTGCCGAGGGGCAGACCTTTGACAATCCGGCAGCGGAGATCTCCGAGTGTTACACGCAGCCCCCGAAAGCATATACCGAAGATACGCTTCTGTCCGCTATGGAGAACGCGGGCAAGGAAGAAACGCCGGAGGACGCAGAGCGCAAAGGGTTAGGCACTACCGCAACGCGGGCGGGTATCATTGAAAAACTCATTAGTGCGGGCTTTGCCGAGCGCAAGGGCAAAAAGCTAATCCCCACAAAGGACGGGTATAACCTTGCCGCTATCCTGCCCGACAGCCTTACGTCCCCGCAGCTTACGGCAGAATGGGAAACGCGCCTTACCGGGATTGCAAAGGGCAGCGACAGCCCCGCCGACTTCATGCGCGGGATTGAGGAAATGACAGCGGGGCTTGTCAAGACCTATTCCGCGATTTCCGAGGATAAAGCGAAGCTGTTTACCCCGCAGCGGGAAGCAATCGGCACTTGCCCCCGTTGCGGCGCGGCGGTTTACGAGGGCAAGAAAAACTTTTACTGCTCCGACAGGGCTTGCAGCTTTGTGATGTGGAAGAATGACCGCTTTTTTGAGCAGCGCAAAAAGGCTTTCACAAAGGCGATTGCCGCCGCCCTTTTGAAAGACGGAAAGGTAAAAATCAAAGGTATGTACTCGACCAAGACGGGAAAGACCTTTGACGGAGTTGTGCTGCTTGCCGACACAGGCGGCAAGTATGTAAACTTCCGCGTCGAGCAGAACCGAAAATGATAAGGCTTGATGAAAAGCAATACCGCGCCGTAAAGAAAATGACCCGCGCCGCTTGTGCAAACAACGATTGCGGGAATTGTCTGCTGCTGGACGACGGGGAAACTTGCGTGTGTGTGCAGAGTATCAGCTATTCGCTGTTATGCCGCTATTTCCGCGAAGCGGTATTACCCGCCGACAGGCAGCTTTGCGAACAGATCACCCGCAGCGGGGAAACCGATTTGAAGCGTTGCGCGGTATGCGGCAGCACGTTTGCGGCGGGCAGCAACCGGGCGAAATACTGCCCCGATTGCGCGGCAAAGATACGCCGCAGACAGAAAGCCCAAAGCGAGAGAAACAGGCGTTTACGGATAAAAACAACTACATAGCAAGCACAGCAAACGAGTACCCGTTTGCGAGAAATGCCCGCGCTTCCCATAGAGAGCGCGGGCATTTTGCTTGTTGGGATAGTCCCAAACCCTTAAAAATCGAGAAAGGACGTGATGAAACAATATGCCGTATTCTTCATACGACCATGACAAATTGGAAACCGCCGAAACCATGCGGATAGAACGCCGGATATATTTTGAAGCAAAGGACGGGGATATTGCCCCCTATGTTTCCTTGCCGCCGGAGCAGCTACACGCCATGCGCGAGGAAAGCGCGGCAGCGGAACAGGCGATTTTTAACGATCTCTCAAGCCGCGCCGCCGCATGGGAGGAACAGGCGGGCAAAACGCTTTTGCTTGACAAAGCGATTGAATACACAAGGACAACCGTTGTGCAGCACACCGCTAACGAGTGGCAGACCACCGAGCATAACCGCCATATTCGCAGCAACCGGGTATATCAGATGAATTACTACATTTACGAGAATACCCGCTACGACAAAGAAGCGCAGAAATCTATCCCGTATTCATGGACGCTTACATGGAGCGTGCGCACCAACAGCCCAAGCAGAACCCAAGCGAAGATTGCCGGACAAGATAGAAAGGTTTTCACCGACAAGGCAGCTATGGAAAAGTATCTGAATGGGCGTATCAAAGCGTATGACCGCTTGTTTACGGAAATCTCCCCGCCTATCCCGCAGGAGTACGCCGACTATTTCAAAGTAAACGGTATGCTCATGCCGGACTACACCATAGAGGGCGAAGAACCCCCGCAGCAGCAGCAACAGGCGGCAGCTATTCCCGAAACTACCGGGCAGGAAAAGGAGCGTGAACACATGAGCGAACAGTTTTCTATTATGATTGGCAACCGCAGCCGTTTTGAAGCGGGCGACCCAAGCGGCTATTGGCTGGATATGCCCGCCACAAAGGAGCAGCTTCACGAAGCCATGCAGAGCGTCGGCATTACCGCCGATAACCCGCAGGATTTTTCCATTCGCGGCTTTTCCGACGACCCGGAGAAACATATTGCCTTGCCTTATGAAATGGTATGCGCCGCCGACGTGGACGAACTCAATTTTCTTGCGGCGCGGCTCGAACAGCTTGACCCCGCCGAGGTTGGCAAGCTGAACGCAGCTTTGCAGCAGAAAAACGGGCTTGCAAATATTGGACAGGTAATTGACTTCACCTACAACGTGGATTTTTACGTCCATATCCCCGAAGTACATAACTACCACGATTTGGGCGACTATTACTTAAATCAATCCGGCATGGTACAAATGCCCGAAGAATGGAAAGGCGGCATTGACCTTTCTACTTTTGGCAGGAACGCTGCCGCGCAGGAAAAAGGCGCGTTTACCGAGTACGGCTATATCGTGGAAAGCGGCGACGAGTGGGAGCGTCAGTTTGAGGGGCGCGAAGTGCCGGAAGAATACCGCATTATGAGTTACCCGCAGCCGGAGCGCGGCGAACAGGACAAAGCCTATATGGACGCAGCCGAAACGCAGCAAGCAGACGCACAGGCCGCAGAGCCGCAGCAGCCCCGCCCCGTCGTCCCCATTATCCTTACTTCCGAAAAGCCCGCCGAAAAGGTAAAGGAGATCACCGCGCGTTTGGAACAGGGCGTACAGGCGATTTTTGACAGCGACCGCTACAAAGAGTTTCTAACCGCTATGTCAAAGTTCCATGATTATAGTTTGAATAACACTATCCTAATTGCTATGCAGGGCGGCAATTTGGTAATGGGCTTCCGTCAATGGGAAAAGGAGTTTGACCGCCATGTAAAGAAAGGCGAGAAAGGCATTAAAATCTTTGCCCCCGCGCCCTACAAGGTGAAAAAGCTGGTTGATAAAATCGACCCCGAAACGAGAAAGCCCATGCTTGACCGCGAGGGAAAAGTGGTAAAGGAAGAAAAGGAAATCACCGTCCCCGCCTTTAAGGTTATAACCGTCTTTGATATTTCGCAGACCGAGGGCAAGGAGTTTCCCGACCTTTCCGTTAAACCGCTGCTTGCCGATGTGGAGCAGTACGAGGATTTTTTCGCCGCCCTTGAAAAAGCGTCCCCCGTCCCGATTGCATTTGAGCAGATCACAAACGGCGCAAATGGGTATTTCAGTTTGACCGACAAGCGTATTGCAATCAAAGAGGGCGTGAGTGAATTACAGGCGGTAAAGACCGCCATTCACGAAATCGCCCATGCGAAGCTGCACGACGTAGACTTAAACGCCCCGCCGGAGCAGCAAAACCGCGTTGACCGCCATACCTGCGAGGTAGAAGCGGAAAGCGTCGCTTATACGGTTTGCCAGCATTTCGGCCTTGATACTTCCGATTACTCTTTCGGCTATGTGGCTGGTTGGAGCAGCGGCAAGGAAATGACCGAGTTAAAAGCGTCCCTTGAAACAATACAGACCACCGCAAAGGAACTCATTACCGAGATTGAGGGGCATTTTACCGAGTTGCAGCAGCAGCGGCAAGCCGAGCAGGAGCAGGGCGATACCTTTTCCATTTATCAGTTAAAGCGCGGGGACGAAACAAGGGACTTGCGCTTTGAGCCTTATGACCGTCTGCAAGCGGCTGGACTTACCATTGACCGGGTAAATTATGAACTCGTCTATACTGCACCGCTTACAAAGGATATGACGCTGGGCGACATTTGGGAAAGGTTTAATATCGACCACCCCGCCGACTTTAAGGGGCATAGCCTTTCCGTTTCCGACATTGTTGTGCTTCATCAGAACGACGAGGACACCGCCCACTATGTAGACAGTATCGGTTTTCAGCAAGTGCCGGAGTTTTTGCAGGAGCAGCAGACCCCCGTATTTGACAAGCTGCCGCCCGAACAGCAGCAAGCCTTGTCCGACACCGTACAAGACACTTTGCAAATGCTGGTTGACGCAGACAAGCGGATTTATGGCGACGTTACGGGCAAGACCCTTGAAGCAATCGCGGCGCAAGGATATTCCTACAAGGACGGGCAGCTTGAAAAGCAGCAGCCGGAAGCGACCCCCGACAGCCTTTTGACGGGTGAAACCGTTAGAACGCCGAGGGGCAATTTTCATATTACCGATATGAGCCGTGAACAGATCGAAGCGGCGGGATTTGGTTTTCACCATGCGTCGGAGGACGGGAAGTATCTCATTATGGGGAATGGCACACAGGCTTATGCCATAGCCGCCGAGCAGCCGCAGCGGGATAATCCCTTAAAGCACGTCGAGGACACCATAGAGCAGAACGACAACAATTTTGACGGGCTTATCAACAATACGCCGCAAACGCCCACCGTTGCAGATTTTGAGCAGCGGGCAAAGGCGGGGGAAGCGATTTCCGTTACCGACCTTGCAAAAGCGGTAAAAGCCGAGAAACGGGAACAGCCGCAGAAAAAACCGTCCATTTTGAAGAAGCTGGACGAATACAAGAAACAGGCGGCGCAGCAGCCGAAAGATAAACAGAAAGAGCATAAAAAGGATTTGGAGGTTTGATAGCATGAATACCCGCTTTACCATTGAGGAAGAAAACATTGTTGCGATCTACGCCGAGGACAGCCGGGAAACAACGCTTGAAAATATCCTTGCCGCCATGCCCTACATGGACGAGGATATGCGCCAGCTTGCCGCCGCAGCGGTGAACAAGCTGCAAGCCATGACGGACAGCGAGTTTTCCGAAAGGGAGTTTATCTTGACCGACGAGGAATAGCCCATAGAGAACAGGGGCGCGGTTGCCGATTTCCGGCACCGCGCCCCTGTTCTTTTTTTGTCCTTGCGTGGACAATTAGAAAGCCGTTTTTGCGGGTTTGAATATACTTTATCGTCTATGTCGTTTTCATGCGCTGGAAGCCGCAGAAACACAGGCGTTTTCAGCCCTTAACATTCCACTTGCCACCCCATGTTTTGCGCCTTATCGCTCCTGCTCCCGCGCCCTGCTTTGGGACGGGTAAAGAATACTATCGACGTTCTTTTTGACAACGCCGTATTCCTGCATTTGCTTCTTGGCTTGCCGATAATCTTCATACAATTTGGTTTTCCTGTCGTTTAAGCTTCTATACTCCTTGCGCAGCGCGGCGAGATCGGGCAGCTTCTTTATCTGCATTTCCTTTAATGCCCTTGCCGCAGCTTCAAACAGGATAATTTCGCTTTCATGCCCCCGCAGATACTTTTCCTTGTCCGGCGATTTTCGGTATTCATCGTAAATCGGTTTTAACTGTCGGTATGTGGTGGTGTGCTTGATAAGCAGCGACAAATCAGACATACGCTGTTCCACTTCCTTAACCGCCTTTGCCGCCGCGTCATGGGCGGTCATAATATCCGCAATTTTGCTTTCAAGGTCGCTATAATATTCAATCTTGTTTTCGGTCAAGAAGTTCATGCTTTTCGCAGCCTGTTTCAGATTATGGATTTTCGCCCACCGTTCATAGCCCGCCGATTGTTGGGCTTTGATACTGTTTTCAAGATCGACGACAAGCCGGATTTTCTTATCTTCCCGCAGCGTTTTTGTTTTGGCAACATACACGCCCTTGATACGCTCCTTTATCGCTTCTTCCGTATAGGCCGCGCCGAGCGTCTTTGTGCGGGTAAACCGTTCCTGTCCGGCAGCGCGAAAGGAAATGTATTTGCCCTGTTTGATTTCATACCCCATTTCCTGCAAGCGGCGCAGCAGTTCGTCAAAATCTTTCACTTGGGGAATGAGAGTATCTATCGCCGTTTTCAGCTTTGCTTTGTAGCTTGTCCCTTGCTTTTCGGCGGTGTATTCTGCATAGCTTTTTCCCTTGTCCTGTCCCGGTACGACGACGGATAGCCCATGCTCTTTACATATCCTGTCGCTGGTGCGCCGGATAAAGTGATAGCTTTGCTTGTTGGAATGGTACTTTTTGTAGTCAACGAAGCTAACCGCGTTGAAAATCAAGTGATTATGCAGATGGTCTTTATCGACGTGAGTTGTCAAAACAAACTCATACTTGCCGCCTAATACCGCCCCGGCAAGTTCCATGCCGATTTTGTGCGCTTCTTCCGGTGTGGTTTCTCCCACCGCAAAGGATTGTATCAAGTGCCGCCCTAAATGTGTGCCGCGATCTCCGGCAGCTTCCCGCGTCCATGCAAACTCAATATCGGCGGTTTCCAGCCCGCAGCCGAAAGAGGACGCAAGCAGCTTCCCGTCTGTCTTTTCGGGATTTAAGATATAGTCTATCGCAGCCTTTAAGGTTGATTTAATAGGGTGCGTCTTTGTAACCGCCATATCTCGTCCACCGCCTTTTTAATGTCCTCTATATCCTGCCTGTAAACCGTCCCCGTCGCATTGGCGCGTTTTGCAATTTGGTTGATGTTCCGGCTCACCGCTTGCAGTTCCCGGATATATGCTTTTGTGTCGCTTCGGTCAACGACAAGAATATACCCGTCTATCGCCATTTTACGGAAGTATGCCCCATACTGCTTTATGGGAAGCTGCTTCATCTTCTCGTCGATCAGCCGCTTTTCTTCTTCCGTAACGTAAAACTTCATCTGTATATTTCTCTTTCGGTTTTCCATTTCCGCACCGCCTTTCGGTATAAGGGTTTGGGATTATCCCAACAAGCATTTTCCGCAAACGGGTACTCGTTTGCTGTGCTTGCTATCTACTCCATACCCCCACCGAAAGGCGGTATTTGTTGCGCGTTCCTTTGATTTTGGACGCAAAAAAAGATTGCAGCCGCCATGCGCTGCAATCTCCCGATTTCTCATATTGTGAGGTTAATCCTCTGCTTTTTCGACTTCCGTTATCTCCCTTGCTGTTGCGGTTACAATCCGTATGCCTTTATCGCTCATACCGTCCAGCAGCGCGTCAAGCTGCCGCCGCCCGGTGGATTTCTCCGCATTGCTGTTCGGGAAGAAAAATTGATCTACCGAAATATGATACCGGGTTACAAGGTCATAGAATACCTGTAAACTCGGCTGTTGTCCCTTGTTCTCGATATTCGCAAGGTAGCGCGGGGAAATATATAACTCGTCGCTTACCTTTTTGCGGCTCTCGCCGTATTCATTTCTCGCGGCTTTTATAGCTGCCCCGAAAGCCTTAAAGTCGTACAATGGTACGGGTCTTTTTGCCATTTTCATTCACCCTGTTACATTTTACAGTTCACCTTTCTTTTTGGATATGTCCACACAATTCATATCATTAGGTTAAATACTTCCTGTTGTGTATTGACAGTAGACTGATTTTCTGATAAAATAAAATTTATGTAAAAGGAGGCGGCGTTTATGTTGCATAGCATGCGTATTAGATAAGCATTGAAAAAAAGGATTTTCCCATTTTCAACATGGGCTTTTTTGTCATGCTTATTTTGCGGATGCTACAGAAAAACAAACTTTTATTATTTAGAAGAAAGGATATAAAAATGAAACGTTTACCTAAATATACGCCTGCGGAAGTACGGAATGATCCATACGGATTTACTTACAAAGAAATGTCGGAAGTTATTGGCGAGAATGAAGCAAAAGCCTTATATGAAGAATTATATAAGCAATTACCACGCAAAAAAAATCTATCAATGTTGGTAAAAAATATTTGCAAAAGCAGTGATACTGAAAAGTATGTTTACGAACTGAAAGACAACAAATACATTGAAACGGTTTTTATCAAGCGGCGAGATGGTGGAACTGTTTGCGTGAGCACACAAGTCGGTTGTCCTGTTGGTTGTATTTTTTGTGAGTCCGGGCGAAATGGCTTTGTTCGTAATCTAACATCGTCAGAAATCGTACAACAGATTATATTGTTGCGTCGAAAAGTAAACCGTATCGTTTTTATGGGTATGGGAGAGCCTTTATTCAATTATGACAACTTGATAAAAGCAATCCATATTCTCCGAGATAGATATGGGCTCAACTTTCCAACCGACGGCATTACCATATCAACAGTTGGTCCGGTTGATCAATTAAAAAAATTGCGCGAGGAACATCTTAAAATTCAGTTGACAATATCTTTACACGCAGCAACACAATCTGCAAGAAATCGTATTATTCCTCACATGCGCATATATGCTATTGAAGATGTTGTTAAGCAAGCCTTATCCTATTCTGAAAGGCATAATCGCAAAATTGTCTTTGCGTATTTGCTTTTACCGGGTATAAATGACCGGCCCTCAGATGTAAGACAACTTGCAAAATGGTTTCGGGGCAAAAAAGTTATGATTAACGTGTTACAATACAACCCAACAAGCAATTCAAGAATTAAAGCACCACAGAAACGGGAAATAGTTGCATTCAAACATCAATTAGAGCAAGCAGGACTTGAAGTTACTATGAGAGTTTCTCATGGCAGAGAGATTAACGCGGCTTGTGGACAGTTAGCTAACACATATAATAAATTCAAAAAAAAATGATTAAAAGTGCCAGACGCATAGACGCAGAGCCGATAACGCATTAGGTCAAAAAACCTATGTGTTATCGGCTTTTTTATTTAATATTGCGCAAAAGCCGCTGTTCCCTATTATAGAATGGATTGCGGGTAGTGTATTAAAGTCGCCCTTTTTTAAGGATACGGCGGTATCGGGGAGGTATCGCCGTGTCCATTTTTATTTACTGTAACCCGCCTAATGCTTTGCGGTCAAAAAAAGCTATGCTCCGCAAGCGGGATATTCCGGCTATGAATGTGAACTGTCAATACATTTAGCTACTGCTTACATTTCCTTTGCGCCCGTCCGCGTCTTGCGGACGGGCGCATTTTGCTTTTTTCAACTTTTTTCTGAAAAGCGCACTCAAGAGCCATCTCCCGAACGGGTACGGAGCGAAAGGGGCAGAGAGGACAAGCCCTTAACTCCCGTCCTCTACTCCACGCGGGAAGGAGGTGAACTCTATGGAGCTATCTTCTTCCGACAAGGAAAGAATACAACATCAGTACGACGCATTAGCAAAGAAAACTTTGGTCGGCGAAGCGAAAAGCCACCGCCGCACTCTTGCGAAACGCGCAGCACGCGAAGTTACTTTTTCGGATTTGAGCGAAAGCGAACTCGCGCAGCTTTTCACAACGGACGAATACGAAAGCGATTATTTCCGTTTTCAAGTGTCCGGCTTTGATGTACTCGTCAAAAATGAACTGCTTGCCGAAGCCCTTAACGCTTTGCCCGAAAGGAAACGCGACATTATCCTTTTGTCCTACTTCTTGGATATGAGCGACGCGGAAATTGGCGAACTGCTGAATGTTGTACGCACGACGGTTTTCCGGCACAGGAAATCCGCGCTTGCGAAAATCAAACAGTATTTGGAGGGAAAAGCAGATGATGAATACCGTTAGGAAGTCTGAAAATCTGTTGCCGTTCCCTGTCATTTCCGCAGCGGCAAACGGCGACACAACCGCCATGTGCGCGATCTTGAAGCACTACGAGGGTTACATAGCGAAACTTTGTACCCGCACGCTGAAAGACGACGCGGGCAATACCTATTCCTATGTGGACGAGGAAATGCGTAACAGGCTGCAAGTGCGCCTTATTACCCGCACCCTTGCTTTTCATGTAGGATAATCTTTTAGCCCATGCGGGGAGCGTGTCCCCTTTCCACGCTTCCCGTTATGGGCTATTTGTCGTTCCGCAAAAGCATATCCGCTGTTGATGTGCTTTTGCAGGCCGACAAAGCCTATTGTTCTTTGACAAAGAAAGCGGCCTTTGGTGCGCAGCATAACAGGCAAACGGGTACATTCCGTCTGTACCGAGCCAGTCGGCGGGTACGCCATGACAGCTTTTCCCCATAGGGGAAAAGCCGAGCGAGAACTACCGCGCCGTAAAACAGGTTTAGCAGCTTGTGGGCGACGACATACAAGGCGGCACAATGATACTCCCGCGTTGAACACCCTCAAAGTATTGCGCGGCGCACCCATAAGCATGGGCCGGGGTGAAACTCCCGTGAGGTTGCAGCTAACAACCGCCCGTTTTTGCCTTTTGACGAATATAGTTTATCCATACAGGAAAAGGAGGTTTTTCTAATGGATAAAAAACAGACAATTACAACCGAACGCAAAATAGGGAAAATCACCTATCTTGTTCAAGCGTTGCCGAGTGAAAAGGCAACCGATACAATCCATAAAAAGATTGAGAAACTCATTGTAAAGGATTTGCAGAAAAAGCCCGGAAATCCGGGATTTTTAGCGTCCGAGTAGTGCATTAGGCGGCGGGATATGGTATAATGATAGCAACACATTATACCTGTTTATTCGGCTGTCGGAAAGGAGGACTAATGTTACAGTCGAATAAAATCACCGCCCTTTACTGCCGTTTAAGTCAAGAGGATATGCAAGCCGGAGAAAGCGGAAGCATACAGCACCAAAAAATGATACTTCAACGCTATGCGGACGAACACCATTTTTTGAACACAAAGTTTTTTGTGGACGACGGATTTTCCGGCGTGAGTTTTGAGCGCGAGGGGCTGCAAGCGATGTTGCAGGAAGTGGAAGCCGGACGAGTGGCGACGGTCATTACCAAAGACCTTTCCCGTCTTGGCAGAAACTATCTGAAAACGGGCGAACTCATAGAGATTGTATTTCCCGAAAACGGAGTACGCTATATCGCGATCAACGACGGAGTTGACACAGCGCGGGAGGATAACGAGTTTACCCCCTTGCGGAACTGGTTTAACGAGTTTTACGCCCGCGACACAAGCAAGAAAATCCGCGCAGTTAAACAGGCACAGGCGCAAAAAGGCGAGCGCGTCAACGGGGAATATCCATACGGCTATATCCCAGACCCGAACAACCGCCACCACCTTATACCCGACCCGGAAACCGCGCCGATTGTCAAACAGGTTTTCGCTATGTTTGTTAGCGGCGTGCGTATGTGCGAAATCCAAAAATGGCTTGCGGAAAACAAAGTCTTGACGATTGGAGCGTTGCGCTATCAGCGTACAGGACAGGCGCGGTATCAGCGGGCAATGATCGCCCCCTATACTTGGCCGGACAAAACGCTCTATGACATATTAGCAAGGCAGGAATATTTAGGGCATACCATAACCGCGAAAACTCACAAGGTATCCTACAAGTCGAAAAAGACCCGGAAGAACGAAGAAGAACAACGCTATTTCTTCCCAAACACCCATGAGCCGCTTGTTGACGAGGAAACCTTTGAACTTGCGCAAAAGCGGATTGCTACCCGCCACCGCCCGACAAAAGCAGCGGAGATTGATATTTTTTCCGGCTTGCTGTTTTGCGCTGGTTGCAGACATAAGATGTATTACCAACAGGGCGTAAATATCGAGCCGCGCAAGTTTTCCTATTCTTGCGGCGCATGGCGCAACAGGGCAAGGACAGGCAGCGAGTGTACCTCTCATTATATCCGCAAAAACGTACTTCTTGATTTAGTGCTGGAAGATATGCGGCGGGTTTTGCGGTATGTTAAGGAACACGAACAGGACTTTATCTGTAAAGCTACCGAGTACGGCGACATGGAAGCGAGAAAGGCATTAGCGCAGCAGCAAAAGGAACTTTTCAAAGCACAGGCGCGTATGACCGAACTTGACACGCTTTTCCGCAAGCTGTATGAGGACAACGCATTAGGCAGACTGACAGATGAACGGTTTGTGTTTCTAACTTCCGGCTATGAGGACGAAAAGAAATCCCTTGCCGCAAGGATAGACGAGTTACAACAGCAGATCGCAACCGTTACCGAGCGAAAAAGGGATATATCAAGGTTTATTCAGATTGTCGGGAAATACAGCGACATACAGGAATTGACCTATGAAAACGTCCATGAGTTTATCGACCGTATTTTGATACATGAATTAGACCGGGAAACCAACACCCGGAAAATCGAAATCCATTACAGCTTTGTCGGACAGGTTGATACCGAGCAGGAGCCGACGCAAGTTGTCAACCATGACCGCCGTAACATGGTAGATGTAAAAAGTATCGCTATCTAACCTCAGCAAAAGTCGTACCGGAGACCCCGTCGTCACAGTAGTAGTCGTAGAGCGTCCAGCCCTGTTCCAGCACATACCGGGCGAGCATTTCTTTTTGATTTTCGATTGACACAGACTCACCGGCGCGTTCATCGTCCCGGCTCAGTCTGGCGTAGATTCCAACACTGTACTGTTCCTGCATTTTCTTCTTTAACCTCCCGAAATGCAGTGCGTATCACAATCAGAAATCCTGATTGTATTATACCACCGCGCCGCTGTTGATTCCACTGGGCAAAGTGCTGGGATTCACTGCGCCCTTTCCAACTTTTCCATCGTCAGGGCATCCAGCACATCGCCCATCAGCAAATCCCCAGCAAAGAAGCTGCGGACATGGTAGATAGTGCCATCCTCCATATAGAAATCTACCTGGTCTGGAATCCGTAATTTCTTGGGTTCTTTCGGGCAGATATTATCCATGCGGCTGTATTGATTTTTCATATTCCAACTTCCTCC
This sequence comes from uncultured Bacillota bacterium, assembly GCA_963930055.1. Taxonomy (GTDB): domain Bacteria; phylum Bacillota; class Clostridia; order Christensenellales; family Aristaeellaceae; genus Pullichristensenella. Next base: position 20,780 of record CAWVKS010000009.1, read on the forward strand.
GTATTTGTCGTGTGTGGCACAGCAGCCCGCCGCAATCAAGGAACCGGCTTCGCCTCGCTGCGCGTCCTTGACAGCGGTGTTCTGCCGCGCAGATGGGTAACCAAGGCGGCAAAGCCGCCTTTTGCAAAAGGCTTTGATTGGTTATGATTCTGTTTACATGACGCACTCCTTCCCGCTGGCGGGGAGGGCGGACGGAGAAAAAAGAAAAGAGCCGCATGACGGTAAAAATCTTCCCATACCGACATCACAGAAACCCGTGCGGATTTCTGCGTTCATGCGGCATTAGGAAGACTTCGCTTCGTCAGCGGCTCCACAGCACAGCTACTTTATTTGATTGATTTTAGTATATCAGGAACAGGCGTTCGAGTCAAGATTCGCGGCGAAAAAAGTGTTCGTGTTAGCGTAAAAAACGCACTCCAAAAGGGCTGGGGCTGAGATTTAAGAGAACAGCAAGCACAGCAAGTGTATGTACACTTGCGGAAAACGGTGCTTGCCATACCGGAGTGACTTGCTGAATAGCAAGCACATCCGGTGTGGCCACACACCGGAAAAATGGGCGTTTCGGACTGTCTGCTGGATCGCCATTTTTCTATTTTGGGAGTCTCCCAAACCCATCAAGCGGAGAGGGAAAAATATATGAAAATCATCAATATCCGTATTGATATTCATGCATTCTATAAAGTTTCTTTGCAAATTTCCCGGCAAACAGGGTTTTGAAAAAGAAGCCCTCAAATCCCTTCAGCTCTGCTACAAGCTCCGACGGTGTCATGGAATGCTCCCGAACATAGCGGATCCCGCTTGTGCCAAGCGGTACCGCAGGATCGTCTATTCCATAGGTCTTTGTTACCCCAACTTCGTGAATGGGGTTTTTGAATCTGGTCAGATTTGCGCCAAGCCTCGTATACACATCCATCAGAAGACACAAAGAGGAAAACCGATCTTCCAGCCTCTCGAACAGACCTGCAAGCTCTTTGGGCGCGAGGTACATGCCAACGCCTTCCATCACAATCACTGCTGCTTTGCCGGCAGGAATTTGTGTCAGCCACATAGGATCTGCGGCGTTTCCGGAAAGCATGTGGTAATGGGCTGTTTCAGCATAGAATTTTTTTCGTTCTGTGATTACCTCCGGAAAGTCCATATCATACCACATGGTATTTACTGGGCCGATGCGGCTGACCCGGCTGTCCAGCCCGCAGCCAATATGGATCACGATGGCATCTGAATTTTCGGAAAGCATATGCCTGACCCAGTCGTCAAATACCCTCGCCCGCATCGCCATAAAGTACGCAAGCCATTTGGATTTCGACTTTCTTCCCAGTGATACAGCGTTTTCATCCCATATTGTTTCGGCGGTCTTATCATTCAGGATAATCCCCATTTTACTGACCTTCGCCTTACCGTATAGAGGAATGTATAAAGTTTTGTTTATCTCATTCATTTCGTATCACAAGTCAATCCTTTCAAAATTTCGCATTGCCCGGTGTTTGGATAACACCGTCAATCCTGAAAACAGAAGGATCCCCAGTGCAAGGATGCCCAACTGCAACCCCATATGCGCAAAACCAAACGCGTTCAACGCAGCGAGCCCCGGGATGTGAAAGAGCGTTTCGCCCAGCCCCACGACCGCAAAGGCGGCAATAATAAATTTTACAAAGGGTTTGGCAAATTTGTAGGCAGTCTGAAAAAATCCGCCGACAAATATTGCGTTGAACAGCCCAAGAATCAGCAGTACAAAGGCGAGATAGACAAGATTTGCGTTCATCAGAACATTGTTTCTGTAGACCGCAGCGTTGGACAGCAAAGTCATGCGGATCAGCGTCACGGCCCCGGTCAATGTAAAATAGCAAATCTCGATAAAACAGCAAAAGGCATATTTTGCCCGGACAACATCGCGCTTCGCGACCGGAAGGAGAGCCGTGTAGGTCAGATCGTTCGCCTCTCTCGCTGTCTGAAAGGACTGGAACATCCCAAGGCAGACGAAAAAGGAACCGACCAGGATTGGGTATCCGGGAACGAACGCCATCAGGCCAAACCCGATGAAGAAGTAGGAAAGAGGCGATGCCGCCAGTTGTATCTCTTTTCTCAGCAGCTTGATCATGCCCTGACGCCCCTTTCCATGCGCAGAATGGCATCTTCCAGACTTTCGCCATCTTCGCAGCAATTTTTAATGAAATCGTCCATAGAACAGTTAGCAACGAGCTTGCCATCCCGGATATACAGAATGTCATCGGCGCATTTCTCGATATCGGAGGTGATGTGTGTGGAAAACAGCACAGCCACGCCCAGCCTTTTGAGTTCCGCGAACAGATCCAGCAGCTCATCACGCGAAAACGGGTCAAGGCCGCTGGTTGGTTCATCCAAAATCAGCATCTCCGCTCTGTGAGACAGTGCAAGCAGGAGATTCAATTTTACCTTCATGCCCTCGGAAAGCTCCGATGGTGTTTTGTCCTCGTCCAAAGCAAAGAGCGAAAGGTATTCACGGTAAGCGCCATCATCCCATGCAGAGAAAAAAGTTTTCGTCACGGATACGATATTCCGTATCTTCTTCTTGGGATAGTAGTTGACAGCTCCTGTGGAATACCCAATCCTCTGCTTGATCTCTTCCTCATGCCCCCAAAGGGGTAAGCCAAAATAGCACACCTCGCCGCCGTCGGGGTGGATCAGCCCCAGCATGGATTTGATCGTTGTCGTTTTCCCGGCCCCGTTTCTGCCGATGAACCCGACGATTTGACCGGCGTTCAGCTGGAAGGACAGGTCGGTTAGGGTAAAGGACGGATATGTCTTTCGCAGATTTTTGATTTCGCACAATGGCATTTACTCGTCCTCCTGTTCCGTTTCAAATACCGCGGCGGCAAACTGAGAGAACATCGCTTTGGGAGGGATCGCAATCCCTCTTTTCACATCGCCCAAAAGCACCAGCGTGTCTCCCGGCTGGATATCAAATAGTTCCCTTGCCTGTTTGGGAATGACGATCTGTCCTTTCTCGCCCACCGTTGCAGTCCATGCATATTTTCCCTTTGGCATTCCCATCGCATTAACACCTCACATAGTATGATTTGTATAACAAATTATACTCCACATGCTTTGCGCTGTCAATAGGGTTAGCGTCCATAGAGACTCCAAGGATAGGAGCGACCGTTAAAATCGACATTTTTCTGACAGTAGTCCTGTCCATCCAATCCAAACGGAGAACCATTGCAAATTTGGGTAATAGTCTGGTCTTATCAAGATTGATAGAATTGATATTTAATTAGATTGTTATTTGATTCTTTGGTATTTCTTTATTTAGTATTTTATTGTGCGGGATTTTCCGTATACGGATTTCCCGTGTACGGGTTTTCCAGATGCGGATTATCCGTGTATGGATTTTCCCTGTGCGGATATTGCCATACGGAGACGGCAGAAAATTAATCCTTATGGCCTCTGAGAGCTGTTCGCAGAGGTATGAATACCGAGATATGGCAAGCCGTTCAAAAGCCGCTTACAGCGAAAGAAAACGCCCCAAATCGACCTTTATCCTGACAGTAAATCGTCCCTATCTATCCATCATTCAAGGCAAAGAAAACCGCCTGTCCCACAGACCGATTAGCTCAGCCAAAGGGACAGGCGGTTTGAATTTTCTGATTGCTGACGCACTGCTGATTTTGTGTCATTCTTTATTCGAGGTTGTCATTGAACCAGTTCTTGATGCCGGCGATGTCGCTGTCCGTACTGTTGGGGTCGATGGTGTCAAAGTGGTCGTTGACAGCAATATACCGCACATTGTACTTCGGGAAAGTGAAGTTGATGTACAGCCCGGTCAGCGAGGAATTCCGTCCCAGTCTGGACAGGTCCTTGGTGATGCAGACGGCCGCCCGTCCCGCTTCGATCTCCGTGAGCATGGCCTGAAAACCGGGGCGGTTGTAGTTGGCGCCGCTGTACCCGTCGTCCACAAAGCTTGAGGACGTATACCAAGAAAGAAGCAGGAGCAGGCATGTGGCCGATAAAGCGCACGATGACGAGGATCCATAGATGCGGCAGCACACGCTTGAGGATGATCTTTACACCGGCGCAGTACATGATGGCGTTCGCGTCATCGTCCATGTACACCCCTGCGGCCTGATGCGCGTCGATATAGCCGGCGATCTCCGCGCAAGCGTGGTCGATGCCGTCGCGTTCTCCGTTCAGGCGCACCGCTTCGTTGAAGTGAGACTGGGCTTTTTTGAGATAGGGAACTTCTACAAGAACTTGGGCGTTATCTTGTATTGTTTCCTGGATGCCGTAAGGGATGCGGCCAAATCAACAAATTGCAGGCGACTGTGAGTCCACACCTTCATAAGCGCAAGATCACAATCCTATCAAGGCTCGCGCACCGTCTTCCCAGCCCTGCTGCCCGGATGTCCCTTCGGCCAAGCGCGTCGCTGTAAAAATAGCAAAGAACATCACGCCATATCGTCGTCTGGTTTCTGCGTCCTCCCCCCTATGCGGTCACAGTCGCATTCTCTTTGACCTTGTTGATCGCTTCAATCAAGGCCTTCTGGCGCTTCGCATCGAAAAGACGGATGAAGCTGACAGGCTTGTCAAATGGCGGATTCCGCAGTTCAGCGGCTTCCATGTAGCCATTGTTCTCGACATGTTGAATCACCTTGTGGACGAAGGCGATTTGCTGTTGATTCAGCGATTGATCGTTGATGAACGCTGAGAACGCGCGCATGGCGGCATCGTGATCCAGTTTTGCGATCTTGCGGATCAGCAAACCAAAGGGAGTCTCGCCATATTCACGCGCATAGTCCTCCGGGCTTCCCAGTTCTTCCGTCAAGACGCGCTCCAATTCAGAGTAGTCGTATGCCGTGAGCGGTATATTGTGGGTAAGCTTGTGGATCGCCAGGGAATCCCCGTGTTCAGCGACGTAACGGTTGACTTTCAAGCGATAATCGACAAAATCATAGGCAGCCTCCAGCTCGACGCCTTCCTTTACGTCGACAATGGGGTCTGCAAGGTTGGTATAGATGACCTTTTGCTGCTCGTTGTCGGCGAGGAATTTTATCAGATCACGCAACGCTGTCCGCACCTGTTCAAAGCGCAGCGGGTCACTTGACATCCAGTATTCGTCGGTCAGGAGCGACTCGATAAGCTCCATCTGCGCCTGCACTTGGGGAATGCTGGCTTTCTTGCGCAACAGCGCCGCGATGGCCTGAAGCTGTTGCCTCGCCTTTTTGAAGGAAGGCAGCCCGTCCATCTGTGCGATGATCAAACCATACATGAAATTGTCGAACGACTTCGCCTGTTCATCGGGATCATCCATGAATACCAATGGCGCGATATTTTCCCACAATTCGCCTTTTTCCAGCTCTCCCAGGCATTTGAATGCCTCGGGCGACCGGTATTTTTTGACATACTGCCGCTTCAATCGGACGGAAACAAGCTCGGGATTCAGCCGGTCTATCTGCTCGCGGCAGGAGGACACGATGGAATCCCGCCACGCCTGATAGCGCTCACCAGCAAAGGCGGCGTCCTGGAGCGCCATGGCGATCTGTGTTTTCTTTTTGAATATCTTTGCGGCGATGGAATCGGTATCGCGGCCCTCGAATCCGTTCTTGTGTGTGCGGAAGAACTCAAAATTCCCGCAGTAATCGAAAATAAAGAATCGACGCTTGTCCGTATACGCGCCATCTATGCTGTCCACGCATTCCATTCCCTGGCAACGTCGCGTGCCGCGTCCAATCATTTGCCAGAACTTGGTCTTGGAGCGCACCTGTTTGAAAAAGACCAGATTGCCAACATGCGGGACGTCGATGCCCGTGTCCATCATATCGACCGATACGACGACATGCGGCTCCTTTTCATCCTCCAAACGGTACTGCGCGGGCGGCGCCGGCTGCTTGAAATCGTCGATTACCGTTTGCGCGTAACTGTCGTCGCAGATGACGCGCTGGGCAAAGGAACCCTTATACTGCGGATACAGGGCGTTAAAGCGCTGCAATATGTATTCGGCATGCCGCTTGTTCTGCGCAAAGATGATGGTCTTGGCGATGCGGTCGCCTCCGCCGACTTTCATGCCTCTGGTCATCAGATCCTGCAGGACCGTGTCCACGGTCTGCTGGTTGAACACGAATTTGTTCAGTTTGTTCGAAGGGATGAACGAGGGTACGGAGGCGTCATCCTCCGCGAAATCACTTTCATAGCGCTCTTTATCCGCCTCAGAGAGATCGTCGTATGAAATGCCCTTGTCTGCTTCGAACTTTGTCGTGACCTCGATGTTGTAATAGGGCACCAGCACATGATCGGTGTGGACGGCCGTTTCGTAATCGTAGGCATAGGTCGGCACGCCGTGCTCCACTTCAAAGAAGTCATAGGTATTCCGATCCACGTCCGTCTTCGGCGTAGCGGTGAGGCCTACGAGTATGGCGTCGAAATACTCGAAGATCGCCCGGTATTTTTTGAAAATGCTGCGATGGCTCTCGTCGATGATGATCAGGTCAAAGTGGGCGGGCGTAAACAGGCGCCGGCCATCCTTTGTCTTGGCGCTGTCAATGGCATTGAGCATCGTCGGATAGGTCGAGAATACGATGCGCGCCGTGCGGTCGTCCTTGCTTGTGAGCAGGTTGCACAGGGACATATCCGGCAGATAATTCTTGAAGTCATCCTTCGCCTGCTTTACCAGCGCTGTGCGGTCGGCAAGGAAGAGGACGTTCGTGATATATCCGCCGCGGCTCAGAACGTCCACGAGGCTGGAAGCCGTGCGCGTCTTGCCCGTGCCGGTCGCCATGACCAGCAGGTTCTTGCGGAAGCCTTTCGTTATATTGTCGCATACGGCACGGATAGCCTCTTTTTGGTAATAGCCACTAGATCGCGTGTTGTTGATGGCAATGGTATCCAGATCCTTGCGCTCATCACGCCGGATCATCAGCTTTTGCAGCGTATCCTTGCTGAATATGCCGCTGACCCTGCGCTGCGGCGAGGTCTTGTCGTCCCAGAAGTACGTTTCAAAGCCGTTGGTGGTGAACATCATCGGACGACGGCCAAACTTCCGTTCCAGACAATCCGCATACAGCATGGCCTGTTTGCGCCCCTTGTTCGGGTCGGCGCTGGTGCGCTTTGCCTCGATCACCGCCAGCGGCAATCCGTCCTTTCCAAACAGGACGTAGTCCACGTAGCCCTTCTGACCCGGTATACCGGCCATGTCCTCGACTTCATATTCTTCCCACACGTCCGCCTGCGGGCCGGAGAACTGCCAGCCCAATTCTTTCAGGTCGACGTCGATATAGATCTTGCGGGTCTGGAATTCAGAGATGTCGTCCGGCGTAAAGGCGCGGCTTTGCTGATGTTGCGCCTTTTCCGCGGTATATTGAGCCGACATCTGCTCGATCTGCTTTTGCAGGCGTTCGATTTCGCTGTCTTTTTCAAAGAGCAGGCTTTGCTGTTCCCTGATCTTCTGCCGGTCGAGCTCCACTTGCTGCTGCGGTACGGCATTTTCATCAAAGGAACGCTCCTGATACTCTGAGCCATAGCAATAATCGACCCACTCGATAAAATCAAACAGACTGCGCAGGGACAAAAGCGCGTCGTTGGGCTGCACCGCGCGCTCTGTATGCACTGCCAGATTCCCCAATTTGATGATGAACGGGAGTTTTCCCCAGGTCTAGCTGTCCACGGCAAAGCGGAAAGAGGGTTCGTGGATCAGGGACTGCAGGTTGTCACGATAGGGCATTTCCATGGAGGCGTCGGCGGCATACACCCACTTGACCGCCAATTCCAGCGCCTTGCGGCAGCCAACGGCGCACATCCGGGAGCTGCTGCAGATGGCAAACATCGGCAGCATGGACGACATCCAGAATCTGTTCAAGGAGACCATCGCGGAGTTCATGGAGAACGGCTTGGAGGCGGAGCTGGAGGATGAACTGGGCTACAGCAGATACGACTACAGGAACAAGGCCACGGACAACAGCCGCAACGGCCACAGCAGCAAGACGCTGCGCACCAGCTTCGGAGATGTGGAAGTGTCCGTTCCCCGCGACCGGAAAGGCGAATTTGAGCCCCAGGTGCTGAAGAAGAACCAGACCAGCATCAGCCAGGACATAGAGGAGAAGATCCTGTCCATGTACGCCAAGGGGATGACGACGGGGGATATTGAGGCCCATATACAGGACATCTACGGCATCTGCGTCTCAGACAGCACCGTGAGCCGGATCACGGACAAGATCCTGCCCATCGTGCGGGAGTGGCAGCAACGGCCGCTGGAGGGGGTCTACGCCGTAGTGTTTCTGGACGCGATCCACTACCATGTCCGCAGCGAGGGCCAGATCGTGAAGAAGGCGGTATACATCGCTATTGGCATTGACCTGAACGGCCGGAAGGACGTTCTGGGTATGTGGGTCGGAGAAAACGAGAGCGCCAAATTCTGGGCGACTGTACTCAATGGTCTGAAGAACCGAGGCGTAGAGGACATATTCATCGCCTGCATGGACAACTTGACGGGATTTGATGCGGCCATTCACGCCAGCTTCCCTCAGACCGAGATCCAAAACTGCATCCTCCACCAGCTGCGCAATTCCAGCCGGTATGTGTCCTATAAGGATATAAGAGCCCTCATGGCGGATCTGAAGGCAGTCTATGCCGCCGTAGACGAGCAGGTAGCATTGAATGCTCTGGACGCCTTTGGAGAGCGCTGGGACGGGAAATACCCGAGAATCTCCCAGTTCTGGCGGGCGAACTGGGCCAATCTGAGTACATATTTCAAGTACCCTCAGGAGGTGCGCAGGCTGATCTATACCACCAACGCCATAGAGGGTTTCAACCGCCAGCTGCGCAAGGTGACCAGGGCCAAATCGGTGTTCCCCACAGACGACAGCCTGTTGAAAATGCTGTATCTGGCGATGATGGACATCACGAAAAAGTGGACGGGACGGCGGCAGGACTGGAGCGTGATCCACGCACAGCTGTCCATCTATTTTGCCGGACGCATGCCCGAATAACACCGCCGGAGCCGGAGGTCAAGGGTCTGCGCGCCGCTGTACGCGGCGCTCCGATGAACGGCGGCCTTGCCGCCGCCCTTGACATCCACCCCCGCCGGCGTTATACTGCACACAAGGCGGCAGTCGGATAAATCCGCTGCCGCGCACAATGGATGATCCTGCTCTGTTCATGCCTCATTTGGAGTTTACACAGAATTTGGGATTGACCCTGAATCTCAAGAAACTCGCCATCCACAAATGGCGGCCGTTCCTTCTTTTCCTTCGGTTCTCTATCTTATCTCCTTCTTTTCTCTATCTTGTCTGTCAAAGAAGCCCCTTCGCTTTCTCGCAAAGGGGCTTCTTTGACAAGCTGAGGCTGCGCATTGCGCAGCCTGCCGTCTGGCTCCCTTACCAGAAATTGATACAATCTGGCGAAATATCCAAGCGGGGTAATTCTCAAGCTAAGTTTCCTCGTTTTTACCCCCCCCGGGGAATCCACAAAAGATCCGTGACAATCAACAAAGGTTAAACATTGTAACCAACTCGGCGGCGCTCTTCGCCGAAAATCTCCCGTTCAGCATGTTCGAACATCGCCGCCGTCGTGCGCGGGCGATAGCCTTCCTCGTGGCGCATTGCCTCTTGAAAGGCACTGTCCAGCACTATTTCGATCAGCCGCTGATACTTGCGCAGGGACGTCACATTGCGTCGTGCGAGTCTGTCTATGCTTTTTTCAAGCAGCCCTCTGTCGAAGTCGATCATCTGGTATGTCTCTTGTTCGAGCCTCTTCACGCTGTACTTCCGCGCGATGGACTGAAGGCGCTGTACCGTTGCGCGTGGATAGTGGATGATTTTGCAGCGATCTGCCAAAATGGGATCCACCTGTCCAAGGTCGTTAGCGGTGAAAAAAACCGGACAATGGCGCAGGCCGATGATCCGGGTCTCCATGAAATTGTCGACGATCTCCTCGCTTCCGTCTGTCAGGGACAGCAATTCATTGATGAGGTTCTCACCACGGCTACGCTCCGGCTTGTCTATCTCATCAAAGATAAATCCGATCAGCAGCGAATTATGCTTCAGTTGGGCCTTGAGCACACAACCGACGTCTGCAGCTTTATAGCTGCCATTGTCCCCTGAAATGCCACGCCCGCCAGCCATGCCGGGCACCTTGACGACCTCTATGGGGATGCCCAACGCCTCGTGCATCAGCAGTTTTACGGCGGTCGTTTTCCCGCACCCCTTTTCGCCCACGAAAATGATCGGTGTCATCATACCCGTATGGATATAGTTGACGAGCGACGGCACTACGGCGAAGATGATCTCCTCAGGAAGATCATTGGCCTGACAAAAGGCCACCAGGCGCTTATACAGCTCCCTAGGGCTCACATTCTCGCGAAAAAAAGCGGGCACTTTCAAACGGCGCATGGAGTGTAGTTGTTTTGCATAGCGCAACCACTTGGATTCGGCGTGTCCCAGCGAAATGCAATTATCCTCTTCCTTCAGGCGCTTGATGGCGTCCTCGCTCAGGCCGCAGATCGGCTCGTCGAACCAGCGCTTTTCAACCGGCTTCCGTTCGGCCGCGATGCGTTTGAGCAGCGCAGCACGCTGTTCAGCGCTCATCTCTTCCAACCGTTTGCGCAGATCAGGGCGACGCACATTTATCACTCCTTTGTGCCAATTCTGAAGTTTCGATGGGAACCGACGTCGCGCGGGTTTGTCAAAGGCGCGCTTTGGCACATTCCTGTAAGACGGGTTGCGCGTTCAGAACAATGCGCCTTTCCCTGTTGCAGGGTAGCGGCTCCGGCAACCTGCGTGCGTCATGGGCGCACGCAGGCTTCCGGCGCTTGGGAGGGCTCACAGGCCCATTGCCAGCAGTTTGAGGATGGAGATGCGGCAGTCGACCTCGTCCCCATATTCGCGGCGCAAGCGAGGAAACTCTTGAAGGATATACCTATATTCCTTGATGAGCGCATCCACGTCCTCTTCCAACACATCGCCCGTAGCGACCGCCTTCTGATGGAGCAGCGCGTCCTTGGCCATCGTCCGCACCAGCAGCAAACAGGAAACATCAATGGATGGCTGAAGCTGTGCGGAGGAACAAACAGCGTAATTCACGGTTTGGATCGCCTCCTGAAAGCAACCGCTATCCAGCTGCATCTCCGCCAGACGCAGGGCGCACTGACTGGCGCTTTTTAGTGTGCTGACAGCCTCTTCAAGCACCTCACGACTGCGCGTCTCGTTACCAAGGGCGCCTTCCAGCTCGCTTTCAGCGCAGTACGCGCGCTCCTCACTGGGGTGGTACTTTTTATAGTCTGCGATGATTGCGCGGCAGGACTCCTCATTGCGCACCGGGTCCTTTAAGAGGTAGTCGAAAGAGAAGGTGAACGCACGCCAGTTCCAGCGCCTGCGAGGGATCGTTTCGACAAGGCGTTGGTAATAGTGCTCCGCAGTCGCTTTGTCGCCCCGGCGCGAGCTGTAACAGATGGCATCCGCCAGGAGGTCGATGTCCGTCGGAAACCGCTTCAATCCGCGGATGCACACCGCCACCGCGCCGGCAAAGTCGCCGCGTCGGGTGAGGTCAACGGTGCGGTTGTGAAAGCCGATGGCGCTGAAGTTTCCCCAGTCTTCCTCGTCTTCGTCCTCTTCCTCGTCTTCGTCCTCAAGCGGGAACCGCCAATTTATGGCATCTTCGTCTTCGACGCCGTCCTCGTCCGCGTCCTCGCCTTCGCCGCTTTCCTCGCCACCGCTTTCTTCGGCGGTACGGCGTTCAAGGAGATCCAGTAGAGCGTCGATGTCGTCGGCGTCCATCGCTTCATCCTCATCTGCGGGCGCAGCATCCTCCTCTTTTTTTACATCTGCGGGCACAACGAGTGCGTTCGTGCTTCCCAGCGTCATTTCGTCCAAACAATCCTCCAGTACCTGCGCGATGGAGACGTCCACATAGTTCTTGTTTGCCATCTTTTTTTCTCCTTTCCAGATGTCGTTGCGAACCGTTATTAAATGATCGTCAAGGGCTCCGCTTTCGCATTATTATCCGGTAGTCTTACTTCTATAACTTCACGTTTCGTCCCATCCTCAGAACGCGGCGGGGCGGACTTTAGGTAAGCCTCCCGGAAATCAGCCAGCGCTTCCTCGGCGCTCTTATTGTGAAGCAGGATCGCAAGCAGCCCTGTCTGGTAACGGTAGATGGTCGATTCGGCATCTTCGAGCGCATCGCGAATGCAATCGGAGGTCTCAGCAGAAGCAAGATCGGCATATTGCCCGTAGTACAGGCGGCCATCATCGAGGTCGATCGAGAAGGACATGTTGCTATCCACGTGGCGGTTTACAAGCCAGGTATAGTGGGCGACACGCTCAATGTACACAGGGTCCTCGTCAGGTACGCCTACCGCCAGTTTGCCGAAGATCTTTATTCCGTTGTCGTCGGGAAATACGAGCATGTCGCAGCGCTTGATGATGCCCTTTTGAAGGACCGCGTAGCGGAAGCATCCTCTGCGCCAGGAGTAAATGGCGTCAACGTTGGTCAGTACCTTGCGAATGTTCAATGTGTTGTTGATCTTACCCACGAAAAAACAACTCCTTTCATCCAGAGGCGGATCATGGCGTTCGGGTCGAAGCCCTCCCTCTGATCCCATTGTACCAGGATCTGAAAAAAGAAAGGAAGGGAGGGGGATTTTGGGTCGCAACAGGGGGACTTGCGCCGGCAGACAACAAACTCGGGCCATCCTAAAAGCGCGCGCAGCGGATGAAACATCCAGGAAAAGGCGCAGCCCATACCCCGAGCGTTAAAGTGTTGATCGACCTGCCAAACATCCCTCATCACACCTTTCCAGGGATCATTCGTTGTCGATCCGCGGGCCGAAGCGCTTCAGCCAATGCTCACAGGTCCGGTGAATGGCATTGACGGCGGTTTCGCCGTCAAAGACGATCTGCGTGATGGCTTCCGCGTAAAAATCAGCCACACGGCGGACGCCCGCAATGTTTCGCCGGACTCCGCGCCAGCTATCCTCGCCGTGGAAGGAACGTCGGAAGCAGAGCGTTCCATCATCCATGTCCGCCTCAAAGCACCCCATCGGCACGGAGCGGTTGACGCTGTTGGCGAGAAACGCCATTTCCGTGCGGCTCTTTTGTTCCAGGGCTTCCTCCCGAAAGGCGGCGCGCACGGTATAGCCGTTTGGCTCCATGTGTATGCGCAGCGGAAGAAAGGGCATTCTGGGGACATTGAGCTTCGTCCCCAGAAGGAAAACGCCCCTCTGCCGGTCAAACGTGAAGACGGCATCGTCGCCCATCGCGCTTGCGATGCCTTCCGCCAGCGGTTGGGAATAGCGGGCTTCCTCCATATCGGGCAGAGCTTCAGCGCGCCCCCGCCAGCGCCGGTATACGCTTTCAAGGGCGGCGCGGGCGGATGCGCCGTCCAGCAATACGCGCGCGAAGCCATGGGCGTAATACGTACACGCGGCGTCGGCCATGCATACACAGTCGCGGACCGCGGACGCCGTGGGGATGCCATCATCGCCGCCGGCAAAGACGCGGAAACGCACTTCGCCGCTTGCCGCGCAGAATTCGAAGCAGGCATTGCCGGGAATCTCACCGTTGACGCGGCAGACGTATTCGGCAAGGCGAGCCATCATGCGCCCGTCGCCGGCTGCAGCGCGCACGGGATACGCGCCGTAGAGCACCAGACTGTCCTCGCCCACTTCGATGGATACTTCGGCCCGCTTCAAGCGCTCCTCGCAAACTCCAAGCGCGAAGGAAAAAACGCCCGCTTGCTCATCAAAGCAGTAGGAGCAACCGCGCCATTGCAAATGCGCAAAAACGGCCTCGGCGATCACCGGGGAATATGTCATACCGATCACCTCCATAAAAAAGCTCCCCCCGTTTCTGATACATATTCTATCAGAAACGAGGGAGCCTTTGGAAAAGGAGGGGGGAGACCGGCGGGTCAGCCCACATCGCCTCCGGGAAGGTTTGCGCGGAGTTCATTGGCCTTGCGGGCATACTCCTGCGCCGCCTGTTCGTTGCCGAGGGCGAGTTCGACGTCGCGCATCTTTTCATAGGCTTCGGCGAGATTGCGTCGCACATCAATGGCGTCCGTTTCCTGAACGACCACTTTAAAGATGTTGAGGCTGTTTTGGTAATGCTCACGCGCTTTAAGGAAGTCGTTCAACGCAATTTCAACATCGCCCATCTTTTGATGGCTAATTGCATAATCATGTCGTGCTTGTAGTGAGTTTGTTTCTTTCATAACATCCTCGCTCAAATGCATAGCTTTTGCATAGTATTCCTTTGCTCTTTCAGGGCGTCCGAGTGCAAGTTCTGCATTTCCTACTTTTTCGTAGCCAACCGATAAATCTCTTCTCGCCAAAACTGTCCTCGACTCATCGGCTAATGCTTGAAAAATATCCAAACTGTTTTGATAATATATTCGCGCCTGGGTAAAATTGCTTTCGACGATCTCGATATCGCCATTTTTTTGATAACTAATCGACAAATCGCGCTTCCACCATGGCATCTCAATTTTTTCCATCAAATCCTTACAAATTTCCAAGCTTCTTTGATAATATTCCTTTGCAAGTTTAAAATGACCAAGCTGAAGTTCAACATCGCCCATATTGTTGCAACTAACTGCTAAATTTCTTGCAACCTTTGCGGTTTTCACTTCTGTTGCTAGTTTTTGTCTGATTTGAAGACTCCTCGCATAATAGTCCCATGCGCGCTTGATGTTTCCTTGTTTGAGTTCAACATCTCCCACGTTATTGCAACTAACTGCCAAATCCTGTCGAGCACTAATCGTACTCTTTTTTGAGACTAGCATTTCACTTATATTTAATGCCTCCAGGTAATGTTTTTTCGCAAATTCGCAGCGGCCCAAAGAACATTCCATATCGCCTATAGTGCTGTGAGCAATCATCAAACAACGCCATTCTTCAGAATCATCCGTTTCCTTTGCTACTATTTCTTGAATCTTTAATTGTTTTGCATAATACATCCTTGCCTGGTCGAAATGTCCAAGCTCAAACTCAACTTCTCCGTTTTTGCCATAAACGCACGAAAGGTCACTCAACATATCTGTCGTATTTTCTTCGCTTGCCAGAGCCACAATAATCGCCAATGATTTTTCATAGTACTTCTGTGCGGATACCAAATCACCCAAACGGTGACAAATGTTTCCTATTCGTTCATATCCAATCGACAAATCTCGACGTGCCTTGATGGTTTGTGTTTCTTTTGCTAATATTTCATCCAAAGACAAACTCTTCAGATAATAACTTAGAGCTCGTTCTGTATTATCAAGTTGAAATTCAACATCACCCATGCGCTCATAACAGACGGATAAATCTCGACGCGCTTCGATAGTCCTGTTTTGTTCCGCTAGGATTGTGCTAAGCCTGAGAGCTTTCGCGTATTGTTCCTGAGCACGCTTTAAACTTTGAGGATTTCCAATCATAAGCTCTACATCACCGATATCCAAATAGCAGATACACAGACTTCGTTGCACTTGAATCATTTCTGTTTTTTCTGCTAACAGTTCAAGAATGACCCGACTATTATTGTAGTATTCCAGTGCACACTCAGGACACTTAATCTGGCAATCAATACCCAGTTGTCTATAGCTTTTTGATAATTCCCATCGAGCTTGAATCGTCCCTTCTTTTTCTGCAAGCATTTTTCGAATCTCAAAACTTTTTATGAGGTATGAATGTGTTTCCTCAGCTCGTACAGAATTTTTAACCCTAGCCACAGACCTTCCCATTTCCTCGTAAATGACAGCCAAATCTCGTGCAGTCTCGTTCGTTCCTCTTTTCTTCGCTAAGCACTTACCTAATTCCAAAGCTTTCTTGAACCACTCATGTGCACTATTAGATCTCCCCAAATCGGATTCAATACGGCCTAAACCGAGATAACTCCAGAAAAGCAAATGCGCTATCTCATCCTGCCCCTTGTATTCGGTTCCCTCCGCCAGGCAGATCATTTCGGCATAGGCTTCTCCTGCCTTTTTCGGCATGCCCTGTTCGCGGCGGTATCTCCCCAGGTCATCCAGCGCGCCAAGCAACTTGGACAGCTCATCCTCCCCCTGCGTCTTCTGATACTCTGCCCTGCGAACGTCCACCAGCCTTTCCTGCCATCGGATGGCCGCCTGGTAGTCCCGCTCGACTGCCTCGCCATTCCTATACATCGTCACCAGGCGCTCCATCGCTTCCGGCAGATCCGCTTCCGCCGCGCTTTGGATCAACCGCACCGCGCGTTCGTGGTCTACCTCCACGTCGATGCCGCTCAGGTACGCAAGGCCCATGAGGTATTTGTGCTCCGGCGGCGTCCCCTCCGTCTCCCGCGCCGCCCGGCTCAGCTTTTCCTGCAGCTTCTCCCGCAGCTCTTTGTGGAGCTTCTCCTCTTCCTCCATCCCCACGCACGCAAGCGCTTCCCTGAACGCCCCCTCCACCGCCTCCGCCGGCGTCTTGTCCGCGTTTACCGCCAGCACCGGCTTCTTCAGTTCCTTTGCCCTCGGGTACTCCTCCCGCAGCACATAGTTGTCTTCCTTTACCAGGTTGTGCGTCACCAGCAGCGTAAACACGTCGCCATCTTCCAGCATCCGCTGGATCGATTGGTCAAAGTTCTCGCCGGGACGCAGAAATTCGTCATACCAGATCGCCACGCTTTCACACGAGCCGTCCCTGTGGATCAGCTGCATCAGTTCCTGCGCCTTCGCGCGGTCATCTCTCCGATAGCTGAGGAAGATATAGGCGTCGAACGCATCGCGTACCTTCTGCGCCGTTTCGTCGCTGATCAGCAGCGCTTGCAGGTACCGCTTCAGCTTCTCTTCATAGGGGATCTCCGTCAGGTCGCGCCGCGCCCGGGAGAGCGCCTGCAGATGTCCGCAGCGCGTGTTGAACGCCTCCACGATCACGGGGTCGTCCTCCATGAGGATCGGCAGCACGGGAATGGTGTTCTTGATCGCGAAGGGAAAGTCCCGCGACAGCGCCGCGTTCGGCGTAAACAGCAGCCGCGTGGTCACGGGCATGACGAACAGCTGCATTTGCGTCAGATCCTGTTCCGGCACTACGGCCCCCTCGTCCTCCGGCGCGTCGTTGTACCAGACCGCGCAGTTCGCGCAGCGCAGTATATCCTCGCTCAACGTCTCGAACGTCCCCGCAAAATCCTCCGGATGGCAGGTGAAATACACCCTCGGCTTCCCCTTCGGGTCGCCCATGCCGATCGTTTTGTATGTCAACATATTCAGCTGCTCCCTTCATGCGATCAGAGAAACGTATTCCCGCCACGCGGCAGACGCATACAAGGCTTATCCGCGCGTCTCCTTCTCGATCCTGTAGCCCAGCTTGACGATGAGCTTCAGCGTTTCCAACGCGGTGTTGCGGTCGTACTGCTTCTCGCTCTCCGGCAGCACGCCGTAGGGCACGAGCAAAGGAGTGCATTTGGCGACAGTATCCTTGGCCGGACCGTAGCGCCAACCCTCGGCAATGCGCCCTTGCGCCCAAATATCGTGCACGTTCTCAGCGATCTTCTCAGTAAGCTCCAACAGCTCCTCCGGCAGCTTTACGTCGCCGGTATCCAGGGGGTGGGGAATATACGTCATGGTAACCATCCTTTCTGCGCGGCAAGAGACGCCGCGGTCTTTGTCCTTTCCAAGTTCCAACTTCATTTTACCACAACAGATACGCATTTGCTCAGGGAGGGGGAAAGGCCTTACTTTTTCGGCCAATGCTTGGGCCTGTATGCGCCTTCCAGGATCTTTGCGACGGCCCCGGCGGGGTCGCCGATCTCATCCTGCGTCCAGACCGTCTCGATGCCCATCTTCCGGCCGCGCTCGCGTTTTTCATCGTTGGTGATGGCGACGTCAGAATAGCTTTTTTCCCGCGTGTCGATGAGCAATATGGGTTTGGCATTGACGCCAAAGCGGTCGCAGAGCACCCGGAGCTTGTAGTAAAAATCCGCATCGATGGCGGCGCGCGCCTTGCACTCCACGAAAGCGCAGGAAAAGCCCTTGGTGAGCATGCAGTCTATCTCGTTTTCCGTGCTCGTCCCACCCCAGTGGAAGGAGAGGCCCATCACTACGTCGTCAAACGCCCCGGATGCCTTCAGGCAGTGATAAACATGCACCTCCAGCATTTTCCCTGCCGTCGTCAGCAATTCCTTGGCCGCGCGGGAGGCGTAGGAAAAACGCATCGTTTCCCGCTCTTCGTCAATGCTCAGGCCGGACACGATACCCATTTCCTCCAACTTCCGCATCAGGGAGAAGATATCGGCTTGCCTGGGTCCGGAAACGAGGACATTTTCAACCTTGAGCCCGTCCGTGCAGACGACCGACACCTGATGCGTGCGCGTGTCCATGCGCACTTCGACAGCGTCCGCGTCACGCACATCAGCAATTCGAGTAAGCATCAACCCGTAAGCCCTGTCAAAACCGTAGGGATCCTGGACGAAGAGTTCGCACTTGCCATCCGAACGCATGCGCACACAGCTGTCCCTGCCGGCGATGCGATAG
Organism: uncultured Bacillota bacterium; assembly: GCA_963930055.1. Taxonomy (GTDB): domain Bacteria; phylum Bacillota; class Clostridia; order Christensenellales; family Aristaeellaceae; genus Pullichristensenella. The sequence continues at coordinate 39,212 of CAWVKS010000009.1, forward strand.
TGGACGAGCCCTTCGATGGCCTTGCCAAGCACCTGCCGAAGTTCAGGCCGCACGATATAGGTGTACGCCCGCTCGGAAGGCAGCGGCGGCCTGTTCTTGGGAAAGGCGCCGAGCGCGTCGCGCAAATTCATATCGGCTTCCAGCACGCCGCACAACAGTTTCCACACATCTGGGTCGTCGTTGTATGTTTTCCAAAGCGCCTCGTGATCCAGATAAAACTCGGACCGTCCGACCCGCAGATCCTTCGTCAGGCCGATGGACATCATGTCCGCCACGGTGATGACGGGCGTTTTGCGGATGTAGAGGAACTCGTCGCAGCCCGAGGCTTCCTCAAAGCGCACAGCGCGCGAATCGAAGCGGTAGCTGGGGTAGCGGCGGTAAAAACCGGTGGCCAGCATCAGCGTGGAAAGCGCAGTTCCATTCTTTTCGATGACCAGGCGGCGCACGCCTCTGCTTCTCTGCTTGCGTTTCAGATAGCGTTCGAGCTTCGCGGGCGCGTCTGCAAAATCGCTTTCGACAGGCAGGACCGTAACAGCTTCGACCCTGTCCCGCGAAAGCGCGCGCAGGGACGCGGCGAAACCATCCGCCACGGAAACGGCCGCGGTGTGGAGTATGGCAAACTCCACCTTGGCATTGAAATTTTTCTTGCGCATGTACTCCGCCATGTGCGGGAGCGTGGCCTTCAGCGCCGACAGCGCCTCCGTGCTCTGGGCCAGATAGAGATAGACGATGCGCATGGGGTTTGCCACCGTTGCCGCAGCCACATTGGAAAACAACGCGGATAAGTTGACCTTCCCCGACGCCGCGCCGGAAAAGCTGCCGGATACGTCGCTCGCCGCATAGGGGACGACCATGCAGACAGACTCGGAATATGTAAGTATGAAGGGTATATTCTCCGTCAGCGCTACGTCCTGGCGTTTGAAGTCGCGGTATTCGACGCGGTTGAGAATGGGGAGAAAAGCGGCGTCAAAGGCGCTGAGATGGTCTTGTGCAGGCTTCTGCTCCGCCTCCGGGAGGCGTTCAAGCGCTGTGCGCAGGGCGCTGTGCAGGCGGTCGTACACGCGCTTGTTGGCGCGGTCGCCGTTTCGGATCGCCTGTGCGCAGGCGTACCACTCGCGGAACGCGGCTTCCGCCTCGGAGTGGGCGCGCACGGCTTCCCGCAGGGCATTGATGTCAGCCGTGCGGGGCTGGCCATTTTGAATGGCCTCGTCCGCCATCTTCGCGAACATGCGGTGATAATCCACGGAAAGACGGTCAAGATCATCCAGAGAGCGCAATTCGGCGTCGTCCGCCCGATCCCATAGCGGCTGATCCCCAAAACGGCTGAAGTTTGTATGGAGCGCGCGCTCAGGCCTGCTGCGCAAAAGGCAAATGTGCAGCTTCCGCTTCGCATCGCTCGTTTTCCCGTCTCTGCACGCTTCCAAAGGCCGTTGCCGCCAGCCGGCGCAGAGCTTTTCCACGACCCAACGCCGGTGCTCCGCGCAGGCGAGGGCGTCGACCATATGCCCGCCGTCCTCCATCATGCGTCGGGAAAACTCAGCCGCCGCCTTGCTGACATCGCTCATGTCAATGCCCACGCTGTACAGCTTGTATTTGATGGAGCAGACGTTGGAAATGCAGGATTCGTGGTTGCCGCGGCGACGGAAATCGCGCTTTGATTCGGCGTAGTCGATATCAAGGTCATCCGCCCAGACGAGATGGCTGTTAAAGGCCATGCGCTCGATCTCTTCGTAGCCTTTGAACGCCTTTGCGTCCTCCTTTGGCAGCACCGGCAGCGTATCCTCAGCAAAGCGATGACCGGCGGCGTCGCCCAGCCACACAAAACGCACCGTACCAGCCGTGCGTTCGAGCCTAAATGCCTCGCGGCACATCTGTGCGACGCGCTCGTTCTGCCCATCATCGCCCGTGGCGGCAAAAGCGCAGCACGCGCCGCCCTTGGGGATAAATCTCCTTAGTTCTCCCGTCTCCTCGGGGATCGTTTCTGCACGGAAGCGGATGTCCCCGTAACTCTCTCCCGCACAACCCTGGCCGTCGATGGTAAAGAAGTCCTTCAATGCCGGCCGCGCGCGCAGGTAGCGCTGCCAATCCGCGATATTCGGGGAAAGGATGGTCGCGCGGATTTCCTTTCCCAGCAGCTGCCCATTTTGCAGGCAGAGATCCAGGAGCATCTGGCCGCAGCGATCGAAGCCGATAAACAAAAGCTCCAGCGCCGGCGCGTCCTTTGGCATGCCCTGATAAAGGGGATGGCGGTAGAAATGGCAGTGCATGGCCAGCGCGACTTTGGGTCCCCGGGCAACGGATCTTGGCGGGTTTTCACGCCTTTGCGCGCAGGCGAGTTCTTCCTGCGCGGCGCGCAAATCATCAAGCAGCTCTTTGCAATTGGCATAGCGCGCGCTCCGTTCGCACAGGCAACGGCGCAGGACAGTCGTGAGGCGCTTGCGCAGCGTCGGTCTGACGTTGTCGTTCAGGGCAAGGATACACTCGGACGAATCGACCAGCTCCGCAAGGCGATCATACCAGGCGGGATCGTAGACGCCCGCGGAGATGCGAGTTTCCTCCGTGAGTACGACGGCATGGAACAGTACCGCGCCGAAGGAATATATGTCCTCGCGGATGTCGGCCGATACGGACAGATCCCTCATGTCCGTATAACCGGGAGTGAATCTGCGCTCTACGGCGTCATCCCCGATGGCGCGAATGGAATCAACGTCAAACAACTCCGGCGCATCCACCAGCAGTTCGTTCCCGCGCTTGGGAAAGCCGAAGTTCGCGGGTTTGACGTCCCCATGTACCAATCCCGCTTCATGCAACAGGCGCAGACACTTGGCCAGCGCCGTCACAGCGCGCAACACTTGATCCAGACCAGCCTCCGGCTCCGTGGACGGCTGGGCATGGATGGCCTTGCAGACCTCCTCGAACGTCACCAACGGCGGCCGCAGCGTCCACACATAGGCGATACGCGGCGCGTCGCCCGGAGCGCTGAGATAGATCTCGACAGATGGGAGAAACGTTTCCAGTTCCCCGCCGCGTTCCCGCTTGATGCTCAGCAGCCGTTCATAGGGTTCAAGGTATTTCTCCTGCGCTTGCGCGAAACATTCCCATTGCTCTTTTTCCACGCGCAGCCGTCCGTCCTCCGCCCGTGAAAGGCCCGGAAAGCCCTGCGGACAAAACTCCTTCAACACGCCCCGATCGCTCTGACTGTGGGATGCAATATAGCTGATCGCAGAGCCGCCGCAGCCCAGCTGCTCCTGAATGGTGAACTCCCTTGCAAACTCCCCGTTCGAGCCTTTGCCGTAGAGCAGCAGCGTCGCGCCGTTTTGCAGCGTTCGTTTCTCCATGATCTTCCCTCCCCTATCGGATGCTCACGCTCTTGCCGACCAGCTGCATATAGGCCGAGAAAACGACCAGCACATCCAAAAGGCTCTTGTAGCTCAGCCTTGCATAGCCCGCCTTGTCCATCAAAACATTTACATCGTTTCGGAAATCTTCGAAAAATTCATTAAAGCGCATGGCGGGCAGATCATCCTCCAGACCCACCTCGCGGCGGATGATGCGGGCGTAATAACAGGCCGCGAGCAGAGACGTTCGGGTGACGCTGCGCTCATTTTCCGTTTTCAGCACGCTGTCTTTCATGAACGCGTCCATTTTCTCCAGCACCGCGCGAAACTTTTCGAGAAGATTTTTGAGCTTCAGGGCTTTTTCCGGGTTCTCTTCTTGCCTAAGCTGAGCCTTGCGCTTTTCAATGTATTGTTCCGCATGCCCCCACAGCAACAGCCCCGAATGTTTGTCCACAAAGCCCCGCCAGTCCCGCGGGCGATCCCAGCCGGGATCCCAGCTGGCCGGATTTTTGAGGGCATCGTCCACACGAGCCATGCACTCCTGGAAAAGCTTGAAGGCCGTTCTTCTTTCCGTGGCGACGCTAAAGGGGACGGCGTCCCTGCCCATGCAGCGATCGTAGTCTAACAGTTTTTTCTCGAACTCCTCCTCGGTCAAATCCCGCATCTCTGTGTCGAATTCCATGCGGTATACAGCCGTCTCTTTATCCGTCCTTTTGGCCTTCCCGTCGGCTTTCTTTTTATCCGATTCTTTGCCCGGCTTTATGGCGATATCCGGCTTTATAGCGATTTTTGCGATCATCTCTGAAACGCGGCGGAGCTTTTCTGTCGAGGACATATTCGCTTTGGCGATATAATAGACATAGATTATCTCGGCGAAGTTCTTGAAGTTGATCCCGCTCTCAGCCGGTACCTGCTCCAAACCGCTGTTGCCCTGATAGGCTCTGGTGACGAAGCGAACAAGGTTATTGGTGTAATAATCCTGAAAGAGGCTGCGCTCAATGTCGCGCAAGGACGTATTTGGCGCCGTATGGTAGGTCATGTCAAAGGCGATGGCGAACAAGTAGAGGTCGCGTTTTGTTTCGCCTTCACGAAACCGGCCGGCGGCGAGGTCGTCGGCCATTTTCAAAAGCCCAAATTTCCCGCTTGTCTTTTTGATCTCTTTGTAAGCATCCTTCGCAATTTTGAACTCTCTTCTGGCCTGCTCCAAAGCGGTCGTGTTTAGGCTGAGCTCTCTTTGGGCCTGCTCCAGAGCGGTCATGTTTGGGGGGATCGCTTCTTCGGCTTTTTTTACGGCGTCTTTGGCCGCTGCGACGGCGGCTTTGGCCGCTGCGGCGGGGCCTTGAGCCGCTGAGACGGCGGCCTTGGCCGCTGCGACTGCCTCCTCATAAGGCTTGAACACGGTATCGTCGATATTCCCCAACACTTCTTCAACCGTGAGCGGACCTGCTTTGTGAGATTTCTTCTTCGCCCACGTCAGGATCGTGTTTTTTCCCCCGATTGTGCTTTTTCCCCTGATGTCCTTAACATTGCCAAGGTAATCACAGCGGATGAAGCGCCGGAGGATTCGCAGGCGCGTGGGCTCGTCTGCCCTGCCGCCATCTTTCGGGTCTGCCAATGCGTTGACCAAACGCGTCATATACTTTCTCGGTGATGCGTTATGAAGATAGAATTCATACAGCCGGCCGATCAGCTTTTCGTAGCTTTCCGAGAGCGTGGGAACGTTCGATGCCGCGATGATGACACGGTAATAAGTAACCGACTTGTCGCGTTCGTAGCCGATACCACAATCGTCGAGCGCCCTGTAAAGCTCCTCTTGTACGCTCACGCGGCTGGGAGACCCCTCTGGAGCTTGGGCCAAGCTGTTTAACAGTTTCTGGAGGTCCTCCTTCGTGTAAAATGGTACGCTGGCCTTCGCCTTCTCCACAAGCTTTTGGGCAACTTCCGTAATCTCCGCCACGTCGCATCGCACCGCCCTTCCTGCGATTTTTAATATTTTTAAAGTATTGTATCACAAAAAAATATCTGGCGCAAGCGCCGCAACAGGGCATTTTCGCAACGATATGGGCGACGTGGAGATCGGGCCTGGCCATCCCGAACGCCCGCGGGTTCACTGCGCTAAGGGCCTGGAACCTCGCGAAGCGCCGGCCAACGGAAGGCCGCCGCGCCAGCCGCCACGTTCCGACAGCCACGCCGGCCCGCGTCAGGTCGTCCCGCACACGCATGGAAAGAAGGTTTGTTTTGTCCATCGCCATATTCCCCCTCCTTTCTAAACGACTTCCAGTTTGTGCTATTCTCATGATAACGGAAGGCCGTCGCGCCATCCGCTACGTTCCCCTGACCACGCCAGCCCGCGTCAAATCGTCCCGCACACGCATGGAAAGGAGGTTTGTTTCGCCCATCGCATATTAGAACCGGCTCTCCCCCTCCCTTCTGAACGACTTTCAATTTGTGCTATTCTCATGATAACGGAAGGCTGCCGGCGCCAGCCGCCACGTTCCCCTGACCATGCCAGCCCGCGTCACTCCGTCCCTCGCCCGCATGTAAAGGAGGTTTGTTTCGCATGCCATTCAATGCATATAGATCCGAATCAATACAGCTCTCCCCCTGAGGACTCGAACGATTTATGCTGCGACACTGACACCGACACGAAAAAGGAGGTAGACCCCATGTTCAACATTCTGTCTGGAAAAACCATGAAGAATTCCCCCGCCGCGACCAGTGACGCCCCCCGCGTTCCCGTCAACGACACCCCCCGCCTGCCCAATGCCGAACTCGGCGAGGAGCGCCTCCCCGTCGCAGTGCTCATCGACGTTTCCGGTTCTATGAAAGGATGTGAAGCCGCCATCCAAGACGCCATCCAGCAAACGCTCCAGGCCATTCGTGATGATGACACCGCCAGCGTCGCCTGCGAGATCTGCGTGATCCTCTTCAACGGCGAAGCCCCCCAGGTCGTTATTCCCTTCGGCCCTGTGGATGACGTCAACGCGCCTGAGATCGTCTGCGGCGGAGCGACGCCCATGCACGCGGCCATGCGGCGCGCTCTGATGGAGATCGACGCCAGACTGGAGTTGTACCGCGGCTGGAACATTCCGCACAAGAAGGCCCCCTGGATCTTTCTGATTTCCGACGGTCAGCCAAACGATGCGGACGATGGATCGTTTGAAGAATCCCGCAAGCGCCAATCCAACCGCAAGTTGTTGTTGTATCCCATTGCGATCGGGGATGAGGCGGACAAGGCGCTCCTGCGCGGCCTGAGCACGGAAGGCATCCTCGTCAGCGCCAACAAGGCTGCGATCCGCGAGGTATTTAAATTCATCAGCCTCTCCGTCCAAGCCGGATCCAAAGCGCCGAACGGTTCGACCATAGCAGCCCCCCAGGTGCAGGGGGTAAGGATGGACCAGATCCAACTTCCCTAGGAGGTATATATAGTATGAAGAATTTCGTCGTTTCCCAGCCCGGAGAATACCATGTGGCCCGCGGCGTCCCCAACCAGGACGCCGCCGCCACGGCGGAACTGAAGTTGCGAACGCAGTCGGGCGACAGCAATGCCGTCATCGGCATAGTCGCTGACGGCGTTGGATCTTGCGAACGCGCTGAGGTGGGCAGCGCCACCGCCGTGGACACCTGCATGCGCTATCTTCCCGAGCGGCTCAAGGCCGCGCAGCTTCCCGAAGAGGCGGAGGCGCGCCGGGCGTACTTTGAGACAGCCTTGCGCGGCGCGTTTGCCGCGGCCCTTGACCGCGTTCGCGCCACCGCCGCCCACGCCTCTGACGATAGCGGCGAGTACGCCACCACCTTGACCGTTGCCATTTTGACCGAAGAGGATCGCAAGCTCTACTATGCCCATGTCGGCGACAGCGGTGTAGTGGCGCTTTTCGAAGACGGTCGCGCCGGGCTTGTCACCAGCCGCATGAAAGGCGCCGCCTCCAATGAAGTTTACCCCCTCGAAGCCGAGGAGATGTGGAGCTTTGGCGAAGCAGACGGCGTGATCGCCTGCGCGCTGTGTACAGACGGCCTCCTTGACTTCGCCGTGTTGGATGAGGCGCTGGGCAGTCAGGTATACGTGCCGTTTTTCGCCCCGGCGCTGTGCAGCGGCGAGGACGCGGACTCCACCCGCCAGGCGTGGGAAGAGATCCTGGCTTCCGAGGAGGTGCGCAAGCACATCCAGGATGACCGCACGCTCTGCGTTCTGCAAAACGAATCAGCCACGGCCAGCCTGCGCGAGCTCATTTTTGACGAAGCCGGCTATATCGCCGCCGTGGAGGCGGAGCGCGCCCGACGCGCGCAGGCCTTCGCCCAGCTGCGCAAGGAATGTCCGCAGCAGCCCCCGCGCAAAAAGCAGTGGTTGAAAAAGCTGCGCGAGAAGAAGCCCCGTCCATTCCGCCGTCCTGACGCTTGCGGCGGCCAGAGCTGCGTTTTCGCCATCGACGGAAACAGCGACGAGCTTGCCAAGGTGTTCTTCAGCGTCAGCGAGGCGCTTTCCGAGAAGCTCCGCGCGATGCTCGGGATGGGCGTCGAACCGCGCCTGGCCGACGGCGCTCTGGCCATCGCCTGGCCCAGCAAGCTCCTTACCGCCCCTGGCGGCGAGACCCTGGGCTATGTGATGCCGGCTGCGTCGCCAAACGCCAAACCGCTTACCGGAATGCTGCGCGCGCCCGTCTCCCGGGACGCCGCAAGGCGCGCGGCACACGGCCTCTGCGCCGCCGTCGCCCACGCCCATGAGAACGGACTTGTGATCGGCGATTTGAGCCCCAACAGCGCGCTGGTGGGCGAGGGCTTCGCCGTAACGCTGATCGGTTTGGAGCATTGCGGCTTTCAGAAGAGCCAGGGAAAAACCTGGGCCGCGGGCCCCTGTCCGGCCAGCCTTGCCGCCCCGGAGCTGCTCGATGGCGAGCCCTGCACGCAAGCGAGCGACTGCTACGCGCTGGGCAAGCTCGTCGGTCGGCTGATGGGCGGCCGCGACGCGCCGCCCAATGTCCGCGCGTTATCTGTGAAAGCGCTCCACGCCACGCCGGACGAACGCCCAACTGCGAAACAGTGGCTGGAGGCGCTGGCCTGCACCTGACATAGCTGGAAGACGGGAGGTGGCACCATGAGCATCAAAACGTATTATACCGCAGAACATCGCCCCATCCAATTGCTCATGGATAACGCAAAGAGCGGCGGCGAAGGCAGTGTTTATTCCATCTCCGGAGACCCCAATACGGTCGCCAAGCTTTACAGCGCCGCAAAATTGCAGAAAAGCGACGAGTCTCTGGAGAAAAAGCTGCGGGGCATGTGCGCCATGGCGTGGGACCCCTACGTGAAGGGCCATTTGGCCTACACTTGGCCGCAGGAGGTCATTTTTGACAGCGCGGGCGCGTTTGCAGGGTATACGATGCCGGCAGTGACTGGCGCGGTGCCCTTGCTGAAGGTCTTTCGCGAGAGCGAACGAGACAAGTTTTTCAGCTTTCGTTTTACCTTCGAGCAAGCCGTCAAGGTGGCGTACAATCTTTCCGCCGTGATGACCAGCCTTCATAAGCGCGCAATTACGATTGGAGATTTCAATGAGAAGAACATCCTTGTTGGTTCCACCGGAATGGTGACCGTCATCGACACAGATTCGTTCGGCTTGCAGATCGGCGCTGACAGCTTCCCCTGCGAAGTGGTTTTACCGACCATACGCGCTCCTGAGCTGGCGAAAAAGAAAAACAGTTTTTCGACTTCCAGCGACTGCTTTGCCTTGGCGGTTCATGTCTTTCGGCTCCTCATGGCCAATAATCATCCGTTTGGGGTGGACAAGGGTGGGTCAAGCTGCAGCGCCTGCGCCGACGACGGAGGCTCGATCTTCGCCCGCAATATTCGAAAAGGTTACTGTGCTTATTTGAAAGGTCGGGGCCCGTCCTATGCTCCCGATTACCAGCTGCTGCCGTCCTACATCCGAGACCTCTTCGAGCGCACGTTCGACTATACCGAACAGACCGCCACCATGGATGCGACCATTGCCAGGCGGCCGTCGGCGGAGGAGTGGAAGCAGGCCCTCCTCAAACTGTCCAACGAACCCATGACAACATGCCCTGAAAACCCGAGGCATGTTTATCCAAAGTCCTATCGCGGCGGCTGCCCATGGTGCAAAGCGGAGCAAAATCGTCGAAACCTGTTCACGGCGATCCCCGGCGCCGCCGCCCCTGCCGCCACGAAGAATGCGGCGCCCTCCGCCATACCGATCCAACCCCGCCAGCCCATCCCCGTCGCGGGCGCGGCTGCGGCACAACCTGCCACTGCTTCCCAATCGAGCAGTCCGGCGGCGTTGTATGTTTTAACGCTTTTTTTCTCCATATTAGCCGCTGCCATTTCAGTTGATCCTGCGCTTCAGGCCCTCTACACGGGCGCCGATCTGTGGATCAACCCTGTATGGGGCTGGCTCTTTTCGCTGGCCGTAGCAGTCGGCGTCGGGGCAACAGTTGCATATCTGTATACAGAAGATCTCCCGTCAGCCGCATCACCAGTCGCTGTGTTTTTCAAGTCCGGATTCTTCGCTGCCCTCGCAACGTTCGGTGCGATCTGGCTCGTCACCCTCGTCCTTTACGTCATTGCCGGCCTGATCCTGCTTCTGGCGGGCATTCTGGCCGTAATCTTCTTTGCCCGCAAAGAATCGTAAAAAGGAGAGCGCCATGCATGCGACCGAGTTTTATAAAAACCGTCTCTCATTCCACGAGCGGAAACTCTATGCGGCCATCAGCGCCGCATGGAGTTCCGCCTCGCCCACCTGCGAAGTCAGCCCGCTGCTGCGCGGCGGCGCTATCCGCCGTACCATCGAGGCGGTGACGCTGGACAACCCGGGGCTCTTCGCGGTCGATCCGCACGCCTACACCATGCAGACGCGCTATTGCTTCATCCCGCTGCGACGCATGCTCTTTCACCCGCTCTGCGACCCGCGGGAGGCGGAGCGCCTCGGCCGTGAACTGCGCCTGTGGCAGCGCAGGGTATGCGCGCAAATACCGCCTTTCACCGCCAGCGCGCCCAAGGCGTGGATGCTTATGGACTACCTCGCCCGCACTGTCCGCTATGGCGGCGGCGAGCGCGCCGAGGCCCACACGATCGTGGGGGCGGCGCGCGGCGAAGCCGTCTGCAGCGGCCTGGCAAAGGCGTACAAGTTCCTCTGCGACGGCGCGGGGTTACCCTGCATCGTGGCCTCAGGCACACTTTTGGATGCCAAAACAATTATATCACATGCCTGGAACATCGTCGAGATCGACGGGCGGTGCCAGCATATCGACCTTACCTCGCAGCTCGATGAGGCGCTTGAAAGAGGAAAGGCCAGCGCTGATTTTCTCCATGGCGACGCCGCTCTCGTCCGCGCCGGCTATACCTGGAACCGAGAAGTCCTTCCGCCCTGCCCTGATTGAAAGGAGGATCGACCATGAGTACGACTGCGCTGTCGCCGCAATGCGCCGCGGAAAGGCTTGCCAGCCGGGGCGACATCTTCTGCCCCGACCCGGCCAGCGAGGAAATTTGCGCCCCAACCAGCCGCCCCGCGGTATACATGCGCCGTCTCGCGCGGCTGGTGCCTGCCAGAGACACCGCCTCAGCGCTCGCCAGGCTGCTCAATGCCATGCGCCGCGTGGTCAGCTCCGCTTTTCTGCTCATCCACAGCGATGGAAACAGCGTGGAGTTTTACATCGGCGCGGGCGCGGATGACGCAAGCGGTGGCGAGCTGGCCATAGAAACGCTTTCCACAGGCATTGCCGGCGCGTTTCCCGGGACAGTTCTGGAACAGGCGACCGCCGCTCCCGGCCAGTTCATCCAAGATGCAAAGGCGGTCGCCGCCGTGCTGCGCGCCCCCTTCTGCCCGAAAAAAGAAAGCGACGATGACGCGGAAGGTTTTGAACGCTTCCTGGACGCAATGGCCGGCCGCCGTTACACGGCGATGCTTCTGGCGGAACCGCTGAATGACGCCGACCTTGCCGCGCGCCGGGCAGCTTTGGAAAACCTTCACGACGCCATATCGCCCAAGGTGGAGATCACGCGCCAGCACAGCGACGGCGGCGGCAAAGCGCAGCAGAGCTCGCAGGCCAAAACAAAGGCCACGAGCACGGCGACCGCTATCAGCGACGCGACGACTGACACCACCAGCGACTCTGACGGCAGAAATTTTGCTTCCAATAAGTCGTTTTCGCCGCTGCTTATGCTGGGGTTTGGGCATCAGAAAGGACGCTTTAGCAGCAAGACGACCTCCACCGGCAATACCCAGGGCTCGTCGATCACGAACGCCACCGCCGATCAGACCACGACAGGCGTCTCGAACACCGATACGACGTCCTACTCGGACGCGGTCACCATCCGCGAGACCCACCGCGCCGCCCACGAGCTCTGCGACGAGCTGGAGCGCGCCATGGAGGGCATGGCCCGCTGCGAGCGCCTGGGCGCCTGGGTCACCTCCGGCTTCTTTTTCAGCGATACCGTTCAGACTTCCTGTATCGCCGCTGTCCATTTCGACTCTATCGTCCTCGGCACGGATGCAGAGCGGCCTCGGGGTGGAAATCTCTGGGTCTGGAACGTGACGGAAGATCCAACGCCGCTGGAGCGTCTGCGCGCTTCCCTGGCTGCCGGATGCCTGCCGCTTTGCCGTTCCGCGGACGCAAAGCTCTATCCGCTGGGGATCGTGACAGATACCGCCTCCCTCTCCGCGTCATTTTTCAGCTTGCCGCAAAGGTCAGTGCCGGGCCTGCCCGTGCTCCGCCCCGCCGCCGACTTTGGGCGCGAACCCGTGCTCTACGCGCCGGACGACTCGCCCAGGCTCTGCGTTGGACGGGCGTTCGCCAACGGCATACCCACAATGAGCGAAGTCTGCCTCTCCCTCTCTGAATTCCCGTCCCATCTGTTGATCGCGGGGGCCAGCGGCACCGGGAAAACAGCCTTTATCGCCAGCCTCCTGCATGCGCTCCCCATGCCGTTTCTGGTGGTGGAACCCGTAAAGGGCGAATACAAAAACCTGTTTTGGGGCCTCAAAAATCTGGACGTATATACCGCCGACCCGGGAGACAGATTTCGAATGCTCCACATCGACCCGTTTGCTTTTAGTCCTGAAGTACATGTCTACAATCACATTGACCGCTTGTTGGACGTATTGCAGACCTGCTGGCCTCTTTACGCGGCTCAGCCGGCCATATTGCGCGCCTGCATCGAAGAAGCGTACCGCGCCGCTGGCTGGGATCTGGCAAACAGTACGTTTATCCGCGGGAGCGAGCCCGTATTCCCGACGTTCCGCGACCTGCAGGAAGTACTGCCCGGCATCATGGAAAAAAGCCATTTCACAGGCGAGCCGCGGGCCACCTATCTGGGCGCGCTCACCACCCGGCTGCAGATGTTGAGGCAGGGCCTGTTCGGGGAAATTTTCCGCCCCTGTGGCGCGCTGCCGGATGAAGAGCTTTTTGCGGGTCGTGTGGTCATTGACCTCAGCGCCCTGGACAACGCCGAGGCCAAAGCTGTCGTCATGGGTGTTTTGCTTATGCGCCTGCGTGAATTTCGCGCCGCGCATGGCGCGCCTGACAATCGTCCGCTCGAACACCTGTTTGTTCTCGAGGAAGCCCATACTCTCCTTGCGCGCCAACAGGCTCTCGCTCGCAACGACGGCAACGGAGACACCGCATCCGCCAAGGCTGTCACTATGCTTTCCAGCTCCATCGCAGAGATGCGGGGATACGGCCAATCCGTCCTCCTCTGCGACCAGTCCCCGGGGCAGCTTCATCCCGGCGCCATCAGAAACACCTCGACAAAAATAATTTTTCGTATCTCTGAGACCGAGGATCAAAAAGCCATGACGAGCGCCATGGCTCTCAGCTATGAACAGGCCGCCGAACTCCCCCGCCTTCCCAATCATGTGGCAGCGATCAAGCAGGCAAACTGGATGGAACCTGTTCTCGTGCAAATCGCCGCTCCCTCCTTTCAGCGTCGCCCTGCCGCCACAGGCGAACGCATGGACGCCGCGCGTCTGCGCGACCTGCGAGGAGCGCTCGCCGGTATCCTGCTTGCGTCCCATGACGATTTTCCCTATGCAGCGCTCGATCGGGCGCTCTCGCAGTTCAAAGACCTGGGCGGCATCGTCTTCGACCTGAGAGCGCTGTTGGAGGATCATGGACGGCGGATCGCGTCGGTCGCAGGGCGAGGCGGGGATGTCGAGCCCCTCTACGGGCGTTGCCTGATCGACCTGCTCCGCTGCGAAGACGCGCTGTGCGGCCTCCCTTCCGCCAGGCGCGGCGACAACGATGGCTCCATCGTGGTGTTCAAGGCAAAATGCGGCGTCTGGATGCGCAAAGCGGCCGCCCTTCTCGACCACTGCGCGCATGTTGCGCAAAAAACCTGGACGCGCGAGGCTCTGCGGCTGATGCTCGCCGCCATGGGCTGTGAAAACGCCGACCTTGTTTCTGCGGCATTGTTCGGCCGAAAGGAGGACGAACCATGAGCGGCTGCTTGGAAGATGACGCCTATGAGGTCCCCGAAGACGAAACTGTGGAAGCAGGCGACGCGGACTTCTTCTCTATCGAAGATGTGGTGGAGACAGGCGGTGAGAAGGGCAGCGTCTCCGCGGAGGCCGGCGACGGTGATGTGACGGAAACAGGCGGCCAGCATGTTGCTCCAGAGAAAGAGGGAGGCGGCGTGGCAACGCCTGTTCTCGAAGCGGAAAAAGACATTGCTTCCCCAGAGAACACGGAGAGCGAAAAGAACGAATCCTCATCGGTGAAACTGGAGAACAGCGCCGAAAAGGAGGACGGTGATCTACTGCCGCCGAACTCCAAAGTAAGGTTGGAGGGCTATGCGTTTCGCACAGATGATAACGGCATTTGCCATATGTACTACGACAAGGACGAAAGAAACTGGTTCCTGCTCCCCAATCATCACTACGTTTCCAACAGTTACGAATATCGCACGGGCAGTTATGGGGAGATCCTCAGCGGCGAAGGCAAACTGCGGCTCTCCGATGGTGAACGCCGGGCCCTGAACGTATCCCTGGACACGCTTGCGGAGGGAGACCAGCGGAGCCATGTGATCGGCGATCGCTTCCAGGCCAGCAACAGAGCCGACAATATCGTAGCTATGCTATCGCAGGTCAACCAAGGGGGCTTCAAGAGCCTGGAAACTCAGCTAGCAAAAGCGGTCGGAGAGGGCAGGGAGGTGTTTCTCCGTGTTCAACTCGAATACGACGATCCAGAAAAACGTCGTCCAAGCTCCTTGGTGTGCAGATACTCCATCGACGGCGTGGCGCACGAAGCCGTTTTCAGTAACAAAAAATAGAAGGAGCCAGATCCGATACGGCATACCTCGCCTTGAGTTCTTCGTTTATGTCTACGTTCAAGACGGTGATCCTGACTTTCCTTTCCATTCTGTCTCACTCCTGTTTCAAAGGGCAGGCCTGTCCCATATGGCTTTTCGCAGCAGAGAAAGCTGCTCCGCAAGCCAGCTGTCCAAACCAAAGAATTTCTCCTGGATATCGTCGGCGATGTAGACCTCTCCCAGGTTGATGGCCACATAGGCGGCGCCCGGCTCGCTGGCTATCAGGCGCATCAGCGGGGCCTTGATGAGCGGGTTGCGCCAGCCGACACCCAGTTCCAGCCCACCAGTTTTTTCCGTGATAGCGGTTTAGAAATTTCTGGAACCGTCTCTGGGCATCGATATCCGGGAACACGCTCTGCCCAGCGGCCATGTGGATGGCCATAGGGCCGCCGCATCTGGGACAGCGGGGCACCAATTCCGTGGGAACACGGCCATCCCGCACCGCGGCAACCAGCTTTTCCACCGCTTCCAGACTGGGATAGCGGGTAATGTGGCAGGGGCAGGCGCACTGCATGGTGAGCCAGTTGCCCTTGATCTCGTAGATCTTCCTTGGTTCAAAGCCACATAGTTCAAAGTGTTGTTCCCCGTTGGATGTGACGATAAAGTAGTTCTTTACCCCAACAATGGCCTTCAAGTCCTTCATCACCGGCGTGGGACGGTAATTTCCAGCCTGTTCATATCTGGTTCATCAGCGCCTGATAAGATAGGATCATCGATGGCCGTACCCCTTCTTTCCATATAGATCACTGTCCCGCCCGTGTGCCAATTGGCACTACGCAGGCGGGACAGACAATTTGGGGGAACTGGCGATCCACAGGTATTTTTACGCCCATCGATAAACAAAAGTATAGCAAGCCCATCACTAAAATCGTATTACGGTACCTGGTTTGTCCTCTTCAACCCGCCTGACAGGAGCTATCCAGATGCCAAGCGTCGAGCACGCTAAGTCTGGCCATTGCGGTCCACCACCCAGGCGCGCCCCAGCGGCTCCATAAGCCCTCTGAAACAGCATATCGGCAGCACACGAGAATATAATACTCCCAGCCCTTGACAATAGGAGGTTACAGAGTTTTACTAGCAGTGCGGCAAGGACAAGGCGCCATAGCAGAACGGCATGAGCACGAACCCTTTCTTTCTGCACAAAGGCGGAACACCCACACCTGTACAACCGCAAACGGCACCATGGCGCAAGTGCATTGTACCTCAAACCTGCACACATGGAAAGGCAAGCCGAAACTGTGCAGCTGCCTGCAGTAACCCATACCGCAGTCTTTGCCGACAGACACACAAGGAGGAAATTATGAATCTCTTGAAAGATGAGCCTGGCCTGCTGGGAAACGCTGACTTTATCGCGGCGCACGACACGTTTGATAGCTTCTTGACCAAAGCACGGGAGATCCGCCATCTGCTGGGCACACGCGCATATAAGCTCGACGAGTATATCCGGCAGTTGTTGATCGCCTGTTCCACGCCCCCGGATGAGGCTTTCTCCGCGGACACCTCCTTAACCGGGCCGCTTTTCACCCAGTGCCGCCTGGTCGCGCAAGGGCTGTCATCTGAACATGCTCGGCAAGACGGCATCTACCCTGCAGTCCGGGAATACGCCTCAAAGCATCCTCTGCCTTACCAGGAAGCAAGTACGCGCTGCGTGGTCTATTTTAGCCACCTGCTGAGCGGTTATCTTCACACGCAGCTCCCGGTGCTTATTCGCGAGGTCTGGTCCGATGTTGAGATGCGCATGGACATGGCATTGCTCGATAAGCTATACGACGAGGTCTGCGAGATACTGGGAAGCGAGGCGGATATGGAAGAGCTGAACGAGCTGTTCGCAAAGCAATTTCTCGCGGTGCCGTTGCTGCACTTTGCCTTTCAGATCACCTCCAACACGCTGGCAGAGCTGCTGCTTGAACGCGACCCGGAAACCTCCTGCGAGATCATACGCCTGTTGCTGGACGAAAAGGCGGATCCGTCAGAATGACCATATGCCCGCCTGTTTGGGCCGACCGATACTGCACATAGGCGCAGGCCGTTAAGGTCTGCGCCTATGTCAGACCGTTGACAAAGTCCAGTCAACGGTCAATTTAAAAAAAACCGAAAGAACCAAAAGGGAAAGACAGTTCTCACGTCGAATATAAATACATCAACACAACCATAAAGAAACCCAGGCGGTGAAGGGAATGCTCAAGCAGCGGCGGGAGAAGCAGCAGCAAATGGAACTGGTGATCATGGAACAGATGGTGCCGGAGGATCACTTTCTGCGAAAAGTAGACCGTGCGGTGGACTTCAGCTTCATCTACGATCTGTGCGCGCCGCTGTATTGCGCGGACAACGGCCGGCCCGCCATCGACCCGGAGATACTGTTTCGGATGCTGCTGGTGGGGTATCTGTACGGGATCAAGTCCGAGGCGCGGCTGGAGGAAGAGATCAACTACAATATCGCCTACAAGTGGTTCTGCGGACTGGATCTGACAGACAAGGCGCCGGACGCGACGACGATCAGCCAGAACCGTCGCCGACGTTTCCGCGACAACAACATTGCGGAAGAGATCTTCAACGAGATTCTGCGGCAGTGCATGGCGAAGGGGCTGGTGGGCGGAGCGATCCTGTATACGGATTCGACGCACATCAAGGCAAAGGCGAACAAACACAAGAAGAAGCTGGTGGAAGTAGCGGTCACGCCGAAGGCATATCTGAGCGAACTGGACGCGCAGGTAGATCAGGAACGTAAGGAACTGGGGAAGAAGCCGTTTGACCGGGATGACGAGGCGCACAAGGGCGGCGGGAGCGCCACGCGGATGCAGAGCACGACAGACCCGGAGAGTGGACAGCAGAGCCGGGATGGGAAGCCGAACGGGTTTTACTACAGCGAACACCGCACGGTGGACAGCAAGCGCAATGTGATCGTAAACGTGCATGTGGAAGCGGCAAACATCAACGACGTGACGCCGATGCCCGAAATACTCGACGATGTGGAGAGAAGACTTGGGAAGCTGCCCAAATACATGGGACTGGACGCGGGATATCACAACGCATGGATAGCGCATCTGCTGGAGACGAAGGGGATACAAGGGGTAATTGGCTACCGACGGCACACACACAAAGGAGCGCACTACGGGAAGTACCGTTTCCGCTATGATCCAGTCTGCGACGAATACATCTGCCCGGAAAAGCAACGTCTGACCTGGAAGACCACGACGCGTGAGGGGTACCGGCAATACTGCTGTGAAGGCAAGACCTGCAAGGGGTGTCCGAGACGGGCAGAATGTTTCGGGGCGAGTATGAACCGAAAGGTGGTGGAGCGGCATGTGTGGCAGGACGCGCTGGAGAGGGTCGATGCCTTTACGAAAACGCATCGTGGCAAGCGTATTTATGGATGGCGGAAAGAGACGATCGAACGATCCTTCGCGGAGGCCAAGGAGAACCATGGCCTGCGCTATGCGCGCATGCTTGGGATACGGAACATGCGGGAGCAGTGTTTCCTGACAGCAGCTGTGCAAAATATCAAGAGGCTGGTGGCCTCTTTCTATCGCGCGTTTCAAGCCTTTCTATCATTTTACCCGAGACCGTCCCAAACTTTGTGTAAACCTCCCATGAGGTGTAGAATAGAAGCATCACACAGGAGGTAAAACACATGGCCAGAAAGAACCGTACCCCGGAAGAAAAGGCGCGACGGGAGAAGATCCGGGAGCTGCTGCAGATGGCAAACATCGGCAGCATGGACGACATCCAGAATCTGTTCAAGGAGACCATCGCGGAGTTCATGGAGAACGGCTTGGAGGCAGAGCTGGAGGATGAACTGGGCTACAGCAGATACGACTACAGGAACAAGGCCACGGACAACAGCCGCAACGGCCACAGCAGCAAGACGCTGCGCACCAGCTTCGGAGATGTGGAAGTGTCCGTTCCCCGCGACCGGAAAGGCGAATTTGAGCCCCAGGTGCTGAAGAAGAACCAGACCAGCATCAGCCAGGACATAGAGGAGAAGATCCTGTCCATGTACGCCAAGGGGATGACGACGGGAGATATTGAGGCCCATATACAGGACATCTACGGCATCTGCGTCTCAGACAGCACCGTGAGCCGGATCACGGACAAGATCCTGCCCATCGTGCGGGAGTGGCAGCAACGGCCGCTGGAGGGGATCTACGCCGTAGTGTTTCTGGACGCGATCCACTACCATGTCCGCAGCGAGGGCCAGATCGTGAAGAAGGCGGTATACATCGCTATTGGCATTGACCTGAACGGCCGGAAGGACGTTCTGGGTATGTGGGTCGGAGAAAACGAGAGCGCCAAATTCTGGGCGACTGTACTCAATGGTCTGAAGAACCGAGGCGTAGAGGACATATTCATCGCCTGCACGGACAACTTGACGGGATTTGACGCGGCCATTCACGCCACCTTCCCTCAGACCGAGATCCAGAACTGCATCCTCCACCAGCTGCGCAATTCCAGCCGGTATGTGTCCTATAAGGATATAAGAGCCCTCATGGCGGATCTGAAGGCAGTCTATGCCGCCGTAGACGAGCAGGCAGCATTGAATGCTCTGGACGCCTTTGGAGAGCGCTGGGACGGGAAATACCCGAGAATCTCCCAGTCCTGGCGGGCGAACTGGGCCAATCTGAGTACATATTTCAAGTACCCTCAGGAGGTGCGCAGGCTGATCTATACCACCAACGCCATAGAGGGTTTCAACCGCCAACTGCGCAAGGTGATCAGGGCCAAATCGGTGTTTCCAACAGATGACAGCCTGCTGAAAATGCTGTATCTGGCGATGATGGGCATCACGAAAAAGTGGACGGGACGGCGGCAGGACTGGAGCGTGATCCACGCACAGCTGTCGATCTACTTTGCCGGACGCATGCCCGAATAACACCGCCGGAGCCGGAGGTCAAGGGTCTGCGCGCCGCTGTACGCGGCGCTCCGATGAACGGCGGCCTTGCCGCCGCCCTTGACATCCACCCCCGCCGGCGTTATACTGCACACAAGGCGGCAGTCGGATAAATCCGCTGCCGCGCACAATGGATGATCCTGCTCTGTTCATGCCTCATTTGGAGTTTACACAGAATTTGGGATTGACCCCCTTTCTATCATTTTACCCCTGCGTTTGTGCCTGAACGCAGGGGTTTGTCAGGGGTCTGAGGCTGCGCATTGCGCAGCCTGCCATCTGGCTCCTCAGGTAAGACTCGAACTTACAACCCTTCGGTTAACAGCCGAATGCTCTGCCATTGAGCTACTGAGGATCATTCGGGGGCTTTGGCGCGGCTTGTTTGCCTCTGCCTGGCGGTCTGTTTGTCAACTTCCGCCACTTCTACGCTTGGCTTTGGGGCACGCCCCGGCTTCGCACATCGCTTCTGCCTCGCTTTGGCTCCTGCCTCTGCTTCGCTTTCGCTGCCCGATCGCCCGGCTTCCGCTCGCCGCCCCGTTCTTCCTTATGCTTGGGAGCGGGAAAAACTTCCGTTCCTCCCGCTCCCCTTGGATCCCGGCAACTTCCTACTCTCCCAGGCCGTTCCCAGCCCAGTACCATCAGCGTTTGGAGGCTTAACTTCTGTGTTCGGTATGGGTACAGGTGGTTCCCTCCAGCTATCGTCACCGGAAACTTCCTCGCTCCCGCACCTTCAAAACTGCACAGGTCAGAGTTGACCAGCAAACTTCACACCCTTGAGGCCCTTTTCCGCTCCTCTCAGCGCTTCCACTCTCCGCTTCCGCGCTTCCTCTCGCTTCCAGATCAAGCCCTCGACCGATTAGTATCGCCAAGCTCCACACGTTACCGCGCTTCCACCGGCGACCTATCTACCTCATCGTCTCTGAGGGGTCTTACCTGTTTTAAACAGTGGCAGTCTTCTTCTTCAGGGGGGCTTCACGCTTAGATGCCTTCAGCGTTTATCCCGTCCGCACTTCGCTTCCCAGCTGTGCCTTTGGCAAGACAACTGTTGCACCAGAGGTGCGTCCATCCCGGTCCTCTCGTACTAGGGACAGCTCCCGTCATGACTCCTGCGCCCACGATGGATAGGGACCGAACTGTCTCACGACGTTCTGAACCCAGCTCGCGTGCCGCTTTAATTGGCGAACAGCCAAACCCTTGGGACCTGCTTCAGCCCCAGGATGCGACGAGCCGACATCGAGGTGCCAAACCTCCCCGTCGATGTGGACTCTTGGGGGAGATCAGCCTGTTATCCCCGAGGTAGCTTTTATCCGTTGAGCGACGGCTCTTCCACTCGATACCGCCTGATCACTAAGCCCGAGTTTCCTCTCTGCTCGACATGTTCGTCTCGCAGTCAGGCTCCCTTCTGCCTTTGCACTCTCCGAATGGTTTCCATCCATTCTGAGGGAACCTTTGGGCGCCTCCGTTACTCTTTGGGAGGCGACCGCCCCAGTCAAACTGCCCACCTATCACTGTCCATCGCCAAGCTCATTGCACGTTGTTAGAAATTCAGTAACAGAAGAGTGGTATCCCAACGGCCGCTCCAACAGAACTGACGTCCTGCCTTCTCTGCGTCCCACCTATCCTGTACATCCGTTACCAAATTCCAATGATAAGCTACAGTAAAGCTCTACGGGGTCTTTCCGTCCAGTCGCGGGTAATGGGCATCTTCACCCATACTTCAATTTCACCGAGTCCCTTGTTGAGACAGCGCCCAAGTCGTTACGCCATTCGTGCGGGTCGGAACTTACCCGACAAGGAATTTCGCTACCTTAGGACCGTTATAGTTACGGCCGCCGTTTACTGGGGCTTCAATTCGCTGCTTCGATTGCTCTGACAACTCCTCTTAACCTTCCAGCACCGGGCAGGCGTCAGCTCGTATACGTCAGCTCTCGCTTTCGCACAAACCTGTGTTTTTGCTAAACAGTCGCTTGGGCCTATTCTCTGCGGCCACCTGAGTGGCACCCCTTCTCCCGAAGTTACGGGGTCATTTTGCCGAGTTCCTTAACAAGGGTTCTCTCGTTCGTCTTAGGATTCTCTCCTCGCCCACCTGCGTCGGTTTGCGGTACGGGCACCCTCAACATTACTAGCGCCTTTTCTTGCCAGCCTGGATTCACATGCTTCGCTACTCCTGTTTCGCTCCCCATCACGGCTCCGCCTTATGGTCTGCGTACTTCACTACATACCAGCCTAACCGCTTGGACCGGCTCTACCATCAACCGGCTCATGCTATCCTTCTGTGTCAACGCTTCGCTCTTGAAGGTGGTACTGGAATCTCCACCAGTTGTCCATCGCCTACGACTATCGTCCTCGGCTTAGGCCCCGACTTACCCTGGGCGGATGAACCTTCCCCAGGAAACCTTGGGCTTTCGACCTGCAGGTTTCTCGCCTGCATCTCGTTACTCATACCGGCATTCTCTCTACTGTGCCGTCCACGGCGTCTTACGATACCGCTTCTGCCAGCACACTATGCTCCTCTACCGCTCGCCTTTCAGCGAACCCGTAGCTTCGGTGGCGTGTTTTAGCCCCGGACATCTTCGGCGCATCATCACTCGACCAGTGAGCTATTACGCACTCTTTAAATGAGTGGCTGCTTCTAAGCCAACATCCTGGTTGTCTGTGCAATCACACATCCTTTTCCACTTAACACGCACTTCGGGACCTTAGCTGTCGGTCTGGGCTGTTTCCCTTTTGACTACGGATCTTATAACTCGCAGTCTGACTCCCGTGCATCATCTTAATGGTATTCGCAGTTTGATAGGGTTCGGTAAGCTTTGTGACCCCCTAGCCCATTCAGTGCTCTACCCCCATAAGACTAACACGAGGCTAGCCCTAAAGCTATTTCGAGGAGAACCAGCTATATCCGGGCTCGATTGGAATTTCTCCGCTATCCACAGGTCATCCCCGCCCTTTTCAACGGACGTCTGGTTCGGTCCTCCATGAAGCTTTACCTTCACTTCAACCTGCCCATGGATAGGTCGCCCGGTTTCGGGTCTGCGTCATGTTACTTCCGCCCTCTTCAGACTCGCTCTCGCTTCGGCTCCAGTCCTCAAGACCTTAACCTCGCAACATAACGCAACTCGCCGGTCCGTTCTACAAAAAGTACAAAGTCGCGCCTTACTTGCGCTCCCTCTGCTTGTAAACACAGGGTTTCAGGTTCTCTTTCACTCCCCTCCCGGGGTTCTTTTCACCTTTCCCTCACGGTACTATGCGCTATCGGTCACTGATCGTCTTTAGGCTTGGGGGGTGGTCCCCCCTGCTTCCCACAGGATTTCTCGTGTCCCGCGGTACTCTGGTACCATCTCGCTATTGTCGCCTTCGCCTACGCGGCTGTCACGCCCTCTGGCCCCGCTTTCCAACGGTCTTCGGCTCAACTATCGTCACTTCCCGATGGCCCGCAACCCCAGGCGTCCGTAGACCCCTGGTTTGGCCTCTTCCCTCTTCGCTCGCCACTACTAAGGGAATCGAGTTTTCTTTCTTCTCCTCCGGGTACTTAGATGTTTCACTTCCCCGGGTGCCCCCCGTCAAACTATGGATTCATTTGACGGTGACGGAGCATTACCTCCGCCGGGTTCCCCCATTCGGATATCCATGGATCAATGCCTACTTGCGGCTCCCCATGGCTTTTCGCAGCTTATCGCGTCCTTCTTCGGCAATCAGTGCCCTGGCATCCACCCTGCGCTCTTGTTCGCTTGATCTGTCTGCCGCGCCCCCGCCCTCCTAAGACTCCTTAGGCGGTTCTTCGGCTCCTCTTGAGTGTTTGCTTGCTCTCTTTCCCTGTGCAGTTTTCAAGGTGCGGGCGCCCCCGTCCCTTTTCAGGACGGATGGCTTGAAGCTTTGCCTTTGCCTGGCAAACCTTCAAAGCGATACAGTGAAGGAATACTCCAAGAACGGTTTGACTCGTCGCTGGCATCTTTTTCTTCGGCTCTTCGCCCCGCCGGTCTGCCTCCCGGCGTTTTCCTCGTATGAGCTCCGCTTCTTCGCCTCCGCTTCGCTCTCGCGCCGCTTCCGCTCTGCTTTCACTCATTTCGACCTCGGGTCATGCTCCGGCCTCCCAGCCTTCGCACCTCTCCCTAGAAAGGAGGTGATCCAGCCGCACCTTCCGATACGGCTACCTTGTTACGACTTCACCCCAGTCATCGGTCTCACCTTCGGCAGCTGGCCCCTTGCGGTTACCTCACTGACTTCGGGTGCTCCCAACTCCCATGGTGTGACGGGCGGTGTGTACAAGGCCCGGGAACGTATTCACCGCGGCATGCTGATCCGCGATTACTAGCAACTCCAACTTCATGTGGGCGGGTTGCAGCCCACAATCCGAACTGGGACGGCTTTTTTGAGATCCGCTTAACTTCACAGTCTCGCCCCTCTTTGTGGCCGCCATTGTAGCACGTTTGTAGCCCAGGTCATAAGGGGCATGATGATTTGACGTCGTCCCCACCTTCCTCCGAGTTGTCCCCGGCAGTCTCATCAGAGTCCTCAGCATAACCTGTTAGTAACTGATCATAAGGGTTGCGCTCGTTGCGGGACTTAACCCAACATCTCACGACACGAGCTGACGACAACCATGCACCACCTGTCTTCGGTTGGACGAATCCACACTACATCTCTGTAGCTTTACCTCGATGTCAAGACCTGGTAAGGTTCTTCGCGTTGCATCGAATTAAACAACATGCTCCGCTGCTTGTGCGGGCCCCCGTCAATTCCTTTGAGTTTCAACCTTGCGGCCGTACTCCCCAGGCGGAATGCTTATTGTGTTTACTCCGGCACAGCAGGGGTCGATACCCGCTACACCTAGCATTCATCGTTTACAGCGTGGACTACCAGGGTATCTAATCCTGTTCGCTCCCCACGCTTTCGCGCCTCAGCGTCAGTTACGGCCCAGTAAGTCGCCTTCGCCACTGGTGTTCCTCCCAATCTCTACGCATTTCACCGCTACACTGGGAATTCCACTTACCTCTTCCGCACTCAAGCTCTCCAGTCTCCAAAGCACTCCCCTCCTTGAAAAAGGGGCTTTCACTCCAGACTTAAAAAGCCGCCTACACGCCCTTTACGCCCAGTCATTCCGGACAACGCTCGCCCCCTACGTATTACCGCGGCTGCTGGCACGTAGTTAGCCGGGGCTTCCTCCTCAGGTACCGTCACGTCCTTCGTCCCTGAGGACAGAGGTTTACAATCCGAAAACCTTCTTCCCTCACGCGGCGTTGCTGGGTCAGGCTTTCGCCCATTGCCCAATATTCCCCACTGCTGCCTCCCGTAGGAGTCTGGACCGTCTCTCAGTTCCAGTGTGGCCGATCACCCTCTCAGGTCGGCTACCGATCGTCGCCTTGGTGGGCCGTTACCTCGCCAACTAGCTAATCGGACGCGAACTCACCCCATACCGAATATATCCTTTTACCCCGTCGCCATGTGGCATCGTGGTCTTATGCGGTATTAGCAGATGTTTCCATCTGTTATCCCCCTGTATGGGACAGATTGTTCACGCGTTACTCACCCGTCCGCCGCTAGAATATCCAGTGTGCAAGCACTCCAGATATCCCCGCTCGACTTGCATGTGTTAAGCACGCCGCCAGCGTTCGTCCTGAGCCAGGATCAAACTCTTATGTTTGATCTCTCACAAGTCCGCTTCCTCTGCATCCGGCTCGCCAAAGCCTTCCGCAGCCTCCGCGCACTCGCTGTCTACTCTCTCAGAATCTGACTGTTCTTGTCGCAAGCGCCTCCATCTTCCGATGAAAACACTCGCTCTTCTTCCTTCTCTGTATCGTTTTCAAGGTTCGCTCGCCGCCCTCCCTAGCCCCCTTCACAGTCTCCCGCAAGGGTGCTCGTTTCAAGCGGCGTATGCTATTATAGCAATGTCGAAGGCAGTTGTCAAGGGGTTTTGGCAACTTTTTTCAGATTTTCTTTGCGTTAAGCGCATGAAGGCGCGGGCAGGCGCATAAAATGGCCGGAGGGGGTGGGGATTTGCGCCGGGCGATCTCTGTTGCGTGCGTTTTGCTGGTGATCCCGCTTGTGCTGCTGTTTCTGCATATCCGCGCCTCGCTGCCGGGCGACGCCGGGCTGCTCATCCGTGAAAAGTACGGCGGCTGGAGCGGCGTATTGCGCCTGTGGATATACGAGGGCTGGGAGGCCGGCGCCACGACCTGGCTGAACCGCGCCATCAGCACCTTTGAAAAGGAACACGAGGGCGTGTACATACAGGCGCGCAAGGTGGACGCGGAAGCGCTGCGCGCATTTGCTTCCAGCGGCGTCAATCCGCCGGACATGATCCTCTTCCCGCCCGGACTGCTGGATAGCTCCGAAGGGCTGGCGGCGGTGGGCGAGTTGCCGGCGCTGCGGGCGGAGCTGGCCGCGTGCGCGGACGGCTATGCCGCGCCGGTCTTGATGGGCGGCTACGCCTGGGTGTACGACCGGCAGGCGCTGGAGGGCGCGCCGGGAGAGGAGGATGCCGCCGCCTGCGCGCCCGCCGGGGCGTATTCCTCCCCGCCGGCGGCGTACATGCTGCTTTCGACCGGCAAGCGCGAGGCGGAGATGGAACTGGAAGCACCGGGGCTGGATCTCGGACTGCCCGCGAGCGCGGAGGTCGGGAAAGCATCGCCGGTAAACGGGGACGCCTACGGCGCGTTCACGCGCGGAGAAGTCCCGGCGCTGGTGGCGACGCAGGCGGATGTGCGGCGGCTGACGGCGCTGGCGGAGACGGGGCGCGGCCCGGACTGGACGGCGGCGGCCACGGGCGAGGCGATGCTGGCCGACCAGCTGCTCTTGCTGGGCATCGTCGACTGGCCGCGGGAGGACATCGCCGGACGGCAGGCGCTTTGCCGGGAGTTCCTTCTGCATCTTCTGGACGCGGAGACGCAGGCAACGCTCGACACCTGCGGCGCGCTGCCGGTGATCGAGGGGCTGAGCGTGTACGGCGGCGAGAACGGCTACGCGGCGCTGGAGGCGGCCGCCTCGCTGCCCCTGCTCATCCCCCCGGTTTTCGGGGGAGAAGGGCGGGAAGCGCTTGCCGCCGTCTCTGAGGCGTTTTTCCGCGGAGAAATCGACGCGGCGGAGGGACTCGCGCGTCTGCGGGCGGCGTTTTCCCGCTGACGCGCTACCACCACGGCAGTACGCCTGCGCACTTTGCCAGAAACAGCAGGCAGCAGAGGGCGAAGTTGGCGGTATCGAATGCGAAACAGACCTTGTCGACGCGGCGCAGGAAGCGGAGAAATTTTGGCGAAACTACAGACGGTTCCCCATGGCGCTCGCGGTCATTTTGATCCCGGGACAGGCGGTAGAAGGGCACATCGTGGAACCAGTACTTGAAGGCAAAGGCGGCCATGTAGAGCGTGGAGAGCATCGCGCGGCCTCCTTTCAAAATGACAAAAGGGAGAGACTGGCATTTTCCAGTCTCTCCCTGGTTTGTTTTAAGGCTTAGAACAGGTGGAAGCGGACGAACAGCGTCGCGGCCAGCGAGCTGACGAGCGAGACCACGGTGATCTGGGTGTTGATGGACGGGCCCGCGGTATCCTTGAAGGGGTCGCCGACGGTATCGCCGATGACGGCCGCCTTGTGCGCGTCGGAGCCCTTGCCGCCGAAGTTGCCGGACTCGACGAACTTCTTGGCGTTGTCCCACAGGCCGCCGGCGTTGGACATGAGCAGCGCGAGCAGCAGGCCGGTGACGATGTTGCCGACGAGGAAGCCGCCGATGGCTTCGGGGCCGCCGATGAAGCCGACCACCAGCGTCATGAGGATGGTGAACAGGCCGGCGGGGATCAGCTCGCGGATAGCGCCGCGGGTGGAAATGTCGATGCACTTGGCATAGTCAGGCTGGCTGGTGCCCTCGCGCAGGCCGGGGATGGAGTTGAACTGGCGATGGATCTCCTTGACCATGACCTGGGAGTTGCGGTTGACGCCGTTCATCAGCATGGCGGAGAACACGGCGGGGATCGCCGCGCCCACGAGGATGCCGAAGAACACCATGGGGTTCATCACGTCGAACACGACCGTCGCGCCCGCGCCCTCGACAAGTTCCAGGAACGCGCCCAAGAGCGAGATGACCGTCAGGCCTGCAGCGCCGATGGAGAAGCCCTTGGTGATGGCCTTGGCGGTGTTGCCGGCGGCGTCCAGTTCGTCGGTGATCTCCAGCACTTCATCGCCGAGGCCGGCCATTTCGGCAACGCCGCGGGCGTTGTCAACGATCGGGCCATAGGCGTCGTTGGAGATGATCATGCCGATGATGGAGAGCATGCCGATGGCGGCGGTGGAGATGCCCATCATCGCGTAGCCGGGGCCAATGGCCTCGCCCAGCTTGTAGGAGATCAGGGCGGTGAGGCCGATGCCGATCAGCGCCGGCAGGCAGGAGAGCAGGCCGTAGCTGAAGCCGTTGAGGATGGTGAAGGCCGGGCCGTTCTGGCAGGACTCGGCGACCTTGGCGACGGGCTTTTTGTCATCGCCGGTAAAGAAGTCCGAGGTGATGCCGATGATGACGCCAGCGACCATGCCCAGCATGGCACAGACCCACAGAAGGATGTTGAAGCCGGAGATCAAAACGGCGATCAGCGTCAAAACGGCGAAGATGCCGCAGGTGATGTAGGTGCCGCCGTTGAGGGCGCGGGAGGGGCTGCCCTTCGGGCCGAGGCGGGAGAGGAACACGCCGGCGATGGAAGCCAGCAGGCCCATGGAGGTGATGGCGAACATGAAGGCCACCTGGCCGATGGCGGCGGCGATGACGATGGTCGCGGCCATGGCGGCGACGTTGGAGTCGAACAGGTCGGCGCCCATGCCGGCCACGTCGCCCACGTTGTCGCCCACGTTGTCGGCGATGACGGCGGGGTTGCGCGGGTCATCCTCGGGGATGCCGAGTTCGACCTTGCCGGTGAGGTCGGCGGCGATGTCGGCGGTCTTGGTGAAGATGCCGCCGCCAGCCTTGGCAAACAGCGCCAGGGAGCTCGCGCCGAAGGAGAAGGCCATGACGATCTCAGGATCCTGCGTGACCAGGTAGACGAGGGCCGCGCCCGCCAGGGACGTGCCGACCACCGCCATGCCCATCACGGCGCCGCCACGGAAGCCGGCCATGAAGGACTTCTGGATGGAATCCTGCGCCGCGGTGGCCGCGCGCACGTTGGACAGCGTGGCGATGGAGATGCCCACGTAGCCGGCCAGCGCGGAGAGCGCCGTGCCGAACAGGTAGACAATGGCCATGGTGATATTCTTGCCCGGGTTGCCATGCCAGATGGGCTCGGGGAAGAACAGTATGATGAGCACCATGACCACGGCCGCGAACAGGCCGAGGATGCGGTACTCGCGCTTGAGGAAGGTAAAGGCGCCGTCCCGGATCAGCTTACCGACTTCTTCCAGGCGGGCGTTGGCCACGGGCAATTGCTTTACCCACTTATAAAAGTACGCGGCCACGACGAATGAGGCGATCGAAATCACCAGCGCGATACAGGACCAAATGATCTCAGGAGTTCCCATTGCGCATCCCCCTTATAATAGTATTGGAAGCGGTTTTTACGCCCGCGGGGCCGCCAGCAAGCGCAACTGCCACCGATTACTATTATATAACAAAAGCAGCAATATGTCATCTAAAAATTATATAAAGATTTTTTACGGTCATGGCCGCGGCGTTAATTCTTTCCGTCGGAAAAAGGGCGGAAAGCAAACATATCCTCCCCTTCGCCGCCCAGCTCCCAGACGCCGTCAAAGCCCTCGGCGAGCAATTGGGCGCAGGCCTCGTCAAAGCCAAAATCCATCAGGCGCGCGTCGTGGCAGTCCGAACCGAGGATGACCCCGCCGCCCAGGGCGCGCCAGGCGCGCAAAAGCTCCCACGAGGGATAGGGCTCGGAGATATAGCCGCGCGCCATGCCGCCGGTATTCACTTCCAGGAGCGCGCCGCTCTGTTTGACCATTTCCAGCGCCTCCCGCTGGGCGCGGCGCACGCGGGGGCTATCCGGGGCATAGAGGGCGCCGCCGGCGTTGAAGTACTTTATGATATCGAAGTGGCCGAGGATGGCGGGGCGCACCTCCAGGGCGCGCGCGCCGAGGCGGGAAAAATAATCCGCCGCCATGGCCTCGCCGTCGCCGCCATAAGCCGCGTCGCGCACGGCGAGCACGCGCTCGCGGTGCGTGGGGCAATCCACCAGCGCGTGGGCGTCGCCCCTGCGCGCGTAGTGGTCGCTGAGCAGTATATAATCGTAGTTTTCCCGCGCGGCGAGGCCGAACTCGCTGTCCAGCTCCACGCCCAGAAAGATGCGGATGCGGCCGGCGTATTCCTCCTGCAGGGCGCGCACCTCGCGGCGGTAGTCCGCCTCCTGCCCCGCGGGGATGCCTACGAAGGCGTCCACCCGCTGCACGGCGTGGTCGGAAAAGCCCAGCGCGCGGAACCCCAGCTCCAGGGCGCGCTCGACCTGCCGGCGCGGCGTGTCGCGCCCGTCGGAAAACGTGGTGTGCGTATGGGGGTTGGAGCGTATGCGCATGCTGCCCGCCACCTTCCTTTTTTCCTATATCATAGCACATGAATTCGTTCAAATCGGGGCACTTTTCGTTAATCTATTGACTGTTCCCCGCCCGCCGTTTTATAATAAGGAATCATCAAGCCGTTAGGGAGGCCGGACATATGCGAGCCAGCACTGCAAGCCGTATCAAACTGGGCGTCGTGCTCATCCTGGTGATCCTCATCGCCGTCCTGGGGCTGACGGGCAAAGTGCGCGTCGGCAAGTACAGGTTCTACCCCTTTGCCGATTTCCTCGACCCGGGGCTGGACCTGGGCGGCGGCGTGTCCGCGACGTATGAGGCGGCGGAAGGCGCGGAAGGCGACCTGGAAGCGCAGCTTTCCGCGGCGGAAGACGTGCTGCACGCGCGGCTCGCGGCGCTGGATCTTCCCGAGGCCACCGTCTCCCGCCTCGGCGACGGTCTGCGCGTGGAAGCGCCGGCCCTGACGGGCGTGGAGGGCGACCTTTCCGCCGTCGGCGCCGTCGGCCATCTGGAGTGCCAGGACAGCGCGGGCAACGTCGTCGTGGAAGGCGGCGCCCTTGCCTCGCCGGCGGTCTCCACCGTGTACGACGACGAGGGCAACCCCTACCCGGCGGTGGACTTCCACCCCACGGACGAAGCCGTGCAGGCGCTGGCGGCGCTGGACCTGAACGCGACGCTGTCTGTCTACCTGGACGGCGAAGTCATCGCCACCGTCACCCCGGAGCAGCTCTCCAGCGGCGGCGTGGGCTTCATCCCCCTGACCAATTACGCCACCGCCGCCGAGGGCGCGCGGGCGGCGCAGCGGCTGGCGGCCATACTCGCCTCGGGCGAGATGCCGCTTGCGCTGGAAAACACGCGCGTTGAACGCATCTCCCCGCTGATGGGCGAAGGCGCGGGCGCGCTGGTGGCCGTGGCGGCGCTGGCGGCGCTTTTGCTGGCCATCGTCGGCCTCATCGCCCGTTACCGCCTGCCGGGCGCGGCGGCGGCGCTGGGCGTGGCCGTGTGGGCGCTGCTGACGGTGATCTTCCTGTGCGAATCCTCGTTTGCCCGCATGTCGCTCTCGGGCGTGGCGGGCGTGCTGACGGGGCTGGGGCTGGCCGCGGGCGGCTTCGCGCTGCTATTGGAGCGCTGCGGCCGCGAGGTGCGCTCCTACGCGCCTGCCACCGCCCTGCGCCGCGCCTGGCGCTCGGCAATGCCGGCCGTGGCCGACGCCGCCGTGGCCATCCTGCTGGCCGGGCTGGCCATGTACTTCCTCGGCGCGGACGCGGTGCGGAATTTCGCCGCCGCGATGTTCGTTTCCGTGGCCTGCGCGCTGGTGGTGCTGGTACTGCTCTCCCGCTTTTTTGTGGGCAACGGCATGCGCCTGGGTGAAAAGGTATTCACGCCGAAGATGCACCTTTCCGAGACCAAACCCGTCGTCTCCATGCGGCTCAAGCTGGCCGTGCCGGCGGCGCTGGCCGTGGTGGCGCTGGTGATGCAGCTGTGCGGCGCGGGCCTGCGCGGCGGGCTGGACTTTGGCGACGGCGCGGTCGTGCGCTATGCGTTGGGCGAAGAATTTGATATTTCCGAAGTGGCCGACGCCGCGCGCGAGGCCGGCGTGGACGCCGAGCAGGTGGTCAAGGCCGAGGCCACGCAGGAAGAGGCGGCAGAGGAAACCGCCGACGAGGCCGTCACGGGCGAAACCGCCGACGAGGGAAACCGCCGGCGAGGCCGCGGCGGACGAAACCGCCACGGAGGAGGCCGCCACGACGAAACCGTCGACGAAGCTGCGGCGGACGAGACCGCCACGGACGAAACCGCCGCCGGCGGCATGACGGATGTGGAGATCCGCGTGCTGGGCGCGGACGCGGGCGCGCTGGAGGAAGCGCAGGCGTCGCTCACGCAGGCGCTTTCCGGCCGCTATGCCGGCGCGCGCCTGGTGTCCGTAGAGGATGTTTCCGCCGGCGGCCTGCCGCTTTCCGAACTCTGGGGCCTGCTGGCCGGCTGCCTGCTGGCCGCGGCCTATCTGGCCATCCGCTTCGGCGTTTCCGGCGGCGTGGCGGCGCTGGCTTCCTGCCTGCTGGACGCGCTCATGGCGCTGGCCGTCTCCGCCATCTTCGGCTGGGCGCTGCCGGCGGAAGGTTCCTTCCCCGCCGCCATCGCCTTTGCCTGCGCCTGCTCGCTGCTGGCCGGCGCGCTGACGCTCAACCGCTACCGCGAGACGCTGCGCGCCCCGGGCTCGTCGCGCCTCACCGCCGCCGCCGTGCTGGCGCAGGACGCCCGCGCCGTGCGCTGCCGCGTGTCCGGCGTGGTGGCGCCGCTGCTGCTGGCGGGGCTTTGCATGCTGGCGCTGGGGCCGGCGGGCGTGCGCGGCATGGGCCTGCCGATGTTCGTCGGCGCGCTGTCCGCCGCCGTCTCCGCCACCGGCCTGACCGGCTATGTATGGTCGCGCCTGCGCCGCGGCGGAAAATAAACAACAGCCGTTGGGAATTCGGGATCGGTTTCGGTTCCGAATTCCTTTTTCACCCTTTCGCGGGAAAATACCAGGGAAAGCGGAGGACGTCATGCTCGTCTATCGCAAGCGGGAAGCGGAACGCAGCTATTTTGCGCGGCCGGAGGACATGCCGCGGCTTTTGCACGCGCTGCTTTTGCAGCGCGGCGTGGCCTCGGCGGACGCGGCGCGCGCCTTTTTGTCCCCCGACGCGGGAAGCCTGTGCGACCCGATGCTGCTCTCGGACATGGCGGCCGCCGTTTCCCGTCTGCGCAAGGCGCTGGATGCGGGCGAACGCATCTGCGTCTACGGCGATTACGACGTGGACGGCGTCTGCGCCTCGGCCATCCTCTGCCTGCACCTGAAAACCCTGGGCGCGGACGCGCGCGTCTACCTGCCCGACCGCCACCGCGAGGGTTACGGCCTCAACGAGGCCGCCGTGCACGCGCTGGCGGAGGATACCGGCCTGCTGCTTACCGTGGACTGCGGCGTCAACGCCGTGGACATGGCGGCGCTGGCAAAAGAACTGGGCATGGACGTCGTCATCACCGACCACCACCGCCCCGGCGGGACGCTGCCGGACTGCTCGCTGGTCAACCCGCTTTTGAACGGCTATCCCTGCCCCCACCTCTCGGGCGCGGGCGTGGCCTTCAAGCTGGTGGAAGCGCTCTCCGGGCGGGATGCGGCCATGGAGTATATCGACCTGGCGGCTCTTTCCACCGTAGCGGACGTTGTGCCGCTCCTGGGCGAGAACCGCTTCATCGTCCGCGCCGGGCTTGAGCGCATGAACGGGCGCCCGCGCGTGGGCATCGCCGCCCTCAAGCGCGCGGCGGGGCTGGAGGGGAAGGCGCTCACCGCCGGGCACCTGGGCTTCCAGCTCGGCCCGCGCCTCAACGCCGGCGGACGGCTGGGCAGCGCGCGGCGGGGGCTGGAACTGCTCCTGACAAACGACGAAGCGCGCGCCGAGGCGCTGGCCGCCGAACTGGAGGCGGAGAACAGCGCGCGGCGCGATGTGGAAAAGGGCATACTCGCCGAGGCGGAAGCGATGCTGGAGGATTTCGACTTCCCCGGCCACCGCGCCATCGTGCTGGCGCGCGAGGGCTGGAACACGGGCGTGCTGGGGCTGGCGGCGGCGCGGCTGGTGGAGGAATACCACTACCCCGCCATCCTCCTGTGCGATGAGGGCGGCGTTTTGAAGGGCTCCTGCCGCTCCATCCCCGGCGTGGACATCTTCGCGGCGCTGACGGCGGCGGGCGAGCATTTGACAAAGTACGGCGGCCACAAACAGGCGGCGGGGCTGACGCTTGCGCGCGGGGCGCTGGAGCCGTTCAAGGCGGCGCTGGAAGCGTATTTGCGGGAAAACGTGCCGGCGGAAGCCTGGGTGCCGGCGATGGAATACGACCTGGACGTGGGGCTGGGCGACCTGGACGCCTACGCGGTGGCGGCGCTGGAACAATTGCAGCCCACGGGCATGGGCAACCCCGCGCCGGTGCTGCGCACCCGCGCCACGCTGGAAAACGCCCGGCGCATCGGCCGCGACGGGGCGCACCTGAGCCTTTTCGCCCGCGACGGGGGCGGCGGGCTACGCGGGGTGATGTTCTCCGCCGGGGAGCGCGCGGGCGAGGCGCGCGGCGAATGCGACCTGCTGTTCACGCCGAAGCTCAACACCTGGCAGGGGCGCACGAGCGTGGAGATGGAAATGCGGGCCATGGAGCCCCTGGACGCGCGCGCGCGCATCGAGCTGTCGCGCGGGCAAAGGGACGCGCTGGTATTTCATTTCTTAACAGAAATGCTCTATAATAAAGGGATAGACCCTCAGGCGGGCGCGTTCTCCCCCGGGGATGTGCGCGCGCTGCTGTCCGCCTCCCCGCAGGGCACGCTGCTGGCGGCGGCGGACTTTGAACAGGCGCTGTTCCTCATCGGCATCGTGGAGGAAGAACCGGCGCTGCGCTGCGATGTGACCATCGGGGCGTACCCGCAGGACGCGCGCGCCTTCAACGCCCTGTGCCTGCTGCCCGCGGGCCGGGAAGCGCGCAACTACCGCCGCGTGCTCTGGGCGCGGGAGGTCAGGGGCGCGCCGGCGTGCGCGTGGAGGGCGGAGCTGCCGGACGTGGACGGCCTGCGCGAAGCTTACCGCGCGCTGCGCGGCATCCTCCGCCGCCCGGCAGTATACGAAGGGCTGGCGGGGCTGTGCCGCCTGGTGGGCGGGGAATGCGGCCTTAGCGGCGTGGGCGCGGGCGCGGCGCTGCTGGCGCTTCAGGACATGCGCCTGATCAAGACCGACGAACGCGGGGCGCGCCTTCTGCCCATGGAGAAGCGCGACCCGATGGAGAGCGCCGTGGTACAAACGCTGCTGCGCCTGCGCGCGGAAGGGAGGTAAGGGGCTGTGAACAACGAAAAAGTCAGCAACTGTCCCTACATTTCGGTGGAAGAGCTCATCGAGAAGATCCGCCGCTACCATCCCGACGACAACATGGACCTTGTGCGCCGCGCTTACGCCTTTTCCGAGCAGGCGCA
This sequence comes from uncultured Bacillota bacterium, assembly GCA_963930055.1. Taxonomy (GTDB): domain Bacteria; phylum Bacillota; class Clostridia; order Christensenellales; family Aristaeellaceae; genus Pullichristensenella. Next base: position 74,220 of record CAWVKS010000009.1, read on the forward strand.
CCGCGAACAGCGCCGCAAGAGCGGCGACCCCTACTTCATCCACCCCTGCGCGGTGGCGGTGATCCTCGCGGATCTTATGCTGGACGCCACCACCATCGCCGCCGGGCTGTTGCACGACTGCGTGGAGGACGTGGAATGCGTCACCACCCAGACCATCCGCGAGATGTTCGGGCAGGACGTGGAGCTCCTGGTGGACGGCGTGACCAAGCTCTCCAAGCTCAACTTCTCCTCCCGCGAGGAGCAGCAGGCCGAGAGCCTGCGCAAGATGTTCCTGGCCATGGCCAAGGACATCCGCGTGGTGCTGATCAAGCTGGCCGACCGTTTGCACAACATGCGCACGCTCAAGTACCAGAAGCCGGAGCGGCAGGTGCCCATCGCCCGCGAGACGCTGGACATCTATGCGCCGCTTGCCCACCGGCTGGGCGTGTACACCATCAAGTGGGAGCTGGAGGACCTGGCGCTGCGCTATATCGACCCGGACGGCTATTACGACTTGGTGGCCAAGGTGGGCATGCGCCGCGAGGAGCGGGAAAAGCTCATCGCCTCGGTGACGCGGCAGCTGCAGGACAGTTTGCGCAAGACCGGCATCAAGGCCGAGATCGAGGGAAGGCCGAAGCACTTCTATTCCATTTATAAGAAGATGAAGTCGCAGAACAAGACCTTCGACCAGATCAACGACCTGATCGCCATCCGCGTGCTGGTCAACACACAGCAGGACTGTTACTATGTCCTCGGCGTGGTGCACACGCTCTGGCCGCAGGTGCCGGGGCGGTTCAAGGACTATATCTCCGTGCCCAAGGCCAACATGTACCAGTCGTTGCACACCACGGTGGTCAACCAGGGCCGCCCCTTCGAGGTACAGATCCGCACCTTTGAGATGCACCGCACCGCCGAATACGGCATCGCCGCCCACTGGAGGTACAAAGAGGGCAAGCAGATCGACGAGCTGGACACCAAATTAAGCTGGCTGCGCCGCATACTCGACTGGCAGAGCGAGGCGCGCGATTCCTCGGACTTTGGCGAGCTTCTCAAGTTCGACCTCTTTGCCGACGAGGTGTTCGTCTTTACCCCCAAGGGCGACGTGGTCTCCCTGCCGCGCGGGGCGACGCCGCTGGACTTTGCCTACCGCATCCATTCCGCCGTGGGCAACCGCTGCATCGGCGCCAAGGTCAACGGCCGCATCGTGCCCCTGTCCAGCTCTCTGGAGACGGGCGACTTTGTGGAAGTCATGACCTCGCAGGCCTCCCACGGCCCCTCGCGCGACTGGCTCAACATCGTCAAGACCAGCGAGGCCAAGGCCAAGATACGCGCCTGGCTGAAAAAGGAAGAGCGCGAGGAGAACATCGTCAAGGGCAAGGAGATGCTCGCCGCCGAGGCGAAAAAGGCCGGCTATACCATGGCGCAATTGACCAAGGCGGACATACTCGAGCCGGTGTTCAAGCGCTATTCGCTTTCCTCGCTGGACGACCTTTACGCCACCATCGGCTTTGGCGGCCTTTCCACGCTGCAGCTGCTCAACCGCCTTACTGAGGAGTACAAAAAGCAGAACAAGGCCGAGGCGCCGCCTCTGCCCATCGTGGAAAAACCGGCGGAGGAGGTCAAAAAACCGGCCCCTTCCTCCTCGTCCAACGGCGTGATCGTCAAGGGCGAAAGCGGCATGCTGGTGCGCTTCGCCCGCTGCTGCAACCCCCTGCCGGGCGACGCAATCGTGGGCTACATCACCCGCGGCCGCGGCGTGAGCGTGCACCGCGCCGACTGCATCAACCTCAAGGACGCGGGCGTGGAGCCGGAGCGCATGATCGAAGTGGAGTGGGAGTCCTCGGGCGCGGGCAGCTACGAGGCCGACATACAGATGCTCTGTTACGACCACGCCGGTCTCTTTGCCGAGATCAGCCTGATGTTCGCCTCCCAGGACGTGCCGGTGACGGCCGTGACCGCGCACACGGTAAAGAACAAACAGGGGCTGTGCACGATGAACATGACCATCGTCATCAAGACGACGCAACAGCTCGACAAGCTGCTGCGCGATTTGCAAAAACGCCCGGACGTCATCGAAGTGTTCCGGGTGGCGAGGTGAGACTATGCGTTTGGTGGTGCAGAGGGTCACGCGCGCCAGCGTGACCGTGGAAAAAGAAGTGGTCGGCAAAATCGGCAGGGGCTACATGGTGCTGGTCGGAGCCGAAGTGGGCGATACGGAGGCCGACGCGCGCCTGTGCGCGGACAAGTTGGCCGGATTGCGCGTGTTTGTGGACGACGAGGGCAAGATGAACCGCTCCGTAGCGGACGTGGGCGGCGAGATATTGCTCGTCTCCCAGTTCACGCTGCTGGGCGACGCGCGCCATGGCCGCCGCCCCAGCTTCATCGCCGCGGCGCGGCCCGAGGAAGCCGAACCGCTGCTGGTAACCATGAAAGCCATGCTCGAGGAAAAGGGGCTGCATGTGGAGACGGGCCGCTTCCGCGCCCACATGGACGTGGAGCTCGTCAACGACGGGCCGGTGACCATACTCATCGACAGCCGGAAGGTGTTTTGAGATGTTGAAGATCGAATGCGTCGTCTGCGGCGCTTTGGAGGAAAACGCCTACATCGTTGAAAACGATGGGCACGCGGGCGTGTTCCTCATCGACCCCGGCGACGACTACGCCGCCCTTGTGCGGGCGCTTTCGGGGCGCAGCCTTGAGGCTGTCTGCCTGACCCACGCCCACTACGACCACATGCTCGCCGCCCCCGGCCTCATCGCCGACACGGGCGCGAAGCTCTATGTGGGCGCGAAGGACATGCCGGCGCTCAACGATGATCGCCTCAACCTCTACAACGCCGCCTGGTCGCGCCTGCCCGCGCCGCAGGGGTTGAAAGCCCGCGCCTACGGGGAAGAACTGGAGGTCTGCGGCGTCGTCCTGAAGGTCGTCCCCACGCCGGGGCATACGCCGGGCGGCGTCTGCCTCTACGCCGAGGACGAGGGCGTTCTGTTCAGCGGCGACACGCTCTTCTGCGCCGGCTACGGGCGCGTGGACTTCCCCGGCTCCAACGCCGCGGACATGCGCCGATCGCTTTTCAAACTGTTCGCGCTGCCGGGGGACACGCGCGTCTATCCCGGCCACGGGGAGGGCACGACCATCGCGCGGGAAAGGGCGCGCTACCAGCTATGACCATCCGTATTTTCACCCCGGAGACGGGCTTTGTGCAGGACATGGCCGACGTGCTGCGCCTGTTTTACGGCGGCGCGCCCATTTTCTTCAACGAGGAGGGCGAGGCCGATCTGCGCGTCGGGCACGCCGTCTCCCGCCAGAATGGGCGCTGGTGCGACCAGTTCAGCGGCGGGCCGGTGTCCGTGTTCCATTTGCAGGGCGCGGACGGCGCGGGCGAACTGGAACAGAAGCGCCTGCGCAAGCGCGCCGTAAAGCTGGCGCTGTACGAATACTGCAAAAAGCTGACCGGCGTACACCCCCCGTGGGGCTCTTTGACCGGCATCCGCCCCTCGCGGCTCTATTATGAGGCTTTGGAAGAAGGGCTCGACCCGGTGCGCACGCTTGTGGACGTGTTCGACGTCACCGAAAACCGCGCCCGGCTGCTTGGCGAAATGCACGATATGCAAACGGACGTGCGCACGCCGCCGGAGGGCGCCTTTGACATTTACATCGGCATCCCCTTCTGCAAGACGCGTTGCGCCTACTGCTCCTTTTCCTCGGGCGAGATCGGCGACGGGCATCTGGTCGCCCCCTATGTGGAGGCCCTGAAGCGCGAGATCGCCCTCAGCGCGCAGCTCGTGGCGGAAAAGGGGCTGCGCGCCCGCGCCCTCTACGTGGGCGGCGGCACGCCCACCGCCATCCCCCGCGAGGCCTTGGAAGAAGTGATTTTCGCCGCGCGCGGGGCCTTCCCCGGCGCGGTGGAGCAGACCGTGGAAGCCGGCAGGCCGGACACCATCGACCGCCCCATGCTGGAAATGCTTCTGCGCGCGGGCACGACGCGCATCTCCGTCAACCCGCAGACGTTCAACGACGAAACGCTCCGGCGCATCGGCCGCGCGCACACATCGCAGGAGACGATCGCGGCCTACCGTCTCGCGCGCGACGTGGGCTTTAAAGACATCAACATGGACCTCATCGCCGCCCTGCCGGGCGAGACGCTCGAAGATTTCCGCCGCACGCTGGAAACGACCGTTTCCCTCGCCCCCGAGAGCGTCACCGTGCACGCGCTGGCCATCAAGCGCTCCAGCCGGCTGCATGAGCAGATGCACGTACAGGGCGGCGGCCACGGCCTCACCCCGGCAAGCGAGGCCGAACAGATGACCGCGCTGGCGCGCGAAACGCTGGCCGCGGGCGGCTGGAAGCCCTATTACCTCTACCGCCAGAAGTACATGGCCGGCAACCTGGAAAACGTCGGCTACGCCCGCCCCGGCATGGCCTGCCTTTACAACATCGGCAACATGGAGGAGACGGCCAGCGTGCTGGCGCTGGGCGCGGGGTCGATCACCAAGTGGCTGTTCGACCGGGCGCGGCGCATCGAGCGCGCCCCGAACGTCAAAAACATCGAGGCCTACATAGAGCGCGTGGAGGAAATGGCCGCGCGCAAGCGGCAACTGATCTTTTCCTGAAAGGAGGCGCGGCATGAGAAGGCTTTGGACGGCGCTTCTGGCGCTGGCCCTGCTGCTGATGCTCGCGGGCTGCAGCCGCGAGGAAGCCGACCCCTACGAGGGCGTGCCCGACCCGGTGGCCACCATCACGCTGGAGGACGGCTCCGTGATGCGCGCCGAGTTGTACCCGCGGCAGGCGCCCAACACCGTGGGCAACTTCATCGCCCTGGCCAATTCCGGCTTTTACGACGGCCTGGAGATCTTCCGCGTGGTGACGCGGGCGTTCATCCAGACCGGCGATCCCCTGAACAACGGCACCGGCGGGCCGGGCTATCGTATACGCGGCGAGTTTTCCGAAAACGGCTATGAGGGCAACACGCTTTCGCACACGCGCGGCGTGCTCTCCATGTGCCGCACGTCGGACGACCCGGACTCCGCCGGCAGCCAGTTTTTCATCATGCACGGCAGCTATCCCTCCGATTACGACGGCAAGTACGCCGCCTTCGGCAAGCTCATGGACGAGGAGAGCCTTAATACGCTCAACGCCATCGCCGGCGTCGCCGTAGACGCCTACTACCGGCCCCTGGTGGTCACAAAGATCGACACCATCCGCGTGGACACGCACGGCTATTCCTTCCCCTTTGCCAAGGTGGGGGAAGAGGCCACCCCGTCGCCCGCGCCGGAGAACGAGTAAAGGAGAAGGACATATGAAGAATCCCATCGTCACCATCACCATGGAAAACGGCAAGGTCATCAAGGCGGAGCTCTACCCGGACGTCGCCCCCAATACCGTGGCCAACTTCGTCAGCCTCGTTGAGAAGGGCTTTTACAACGGCCTTATCTTCCACCGCGTCATCCCCGGCTTCATGATCCAGGGCGGCGACCCCACCGGCACCGGCATGGGCGGCCCCGGCTACCGCATACAGGGCGAGTTCCGCCTAAACGGCGTGAAGAACGACTTAAAGCACACCCGCGGCGTCCTCTCCATGGCCCGCTCCATGCACCCGGATTCCGCCGGCAGCCAGTTCTTCATCATGCACGAGGACGCGCCGCACCTGGACGGCCAGTACGCCGCCTTCGGCAAGGTCATCGAGGGCATGGACGCGGTGGATGAAATCGCCTCCTGCCAGACCGGCGCGCAGGACCGCCCCGTCCAGGAACAGAAGATTCGGTCCGCCACGGTGGAGACCTTCGGCGAGACGTATACCGTAAAGAAGGCTTGACAGGCGGGCCGCGCGTGTGAATAATAGAAGGGGGCGGCATGCCCCGCCCCCGCGGTGCGCCGGCCACGGCCGCGAAAACCGCCCAAAGCCGGGGCGTCCGCCGCTTTTGCCGCCCGCGGCCGCGGGCGCACACTAAATGCCCTTGGACGCGGGTCTTTTTCCCCGGTTTGCGGGCTTTCCCGGCGCCCTGACGGCTCGCCCACTTTGTCCAAAGGAGGTCTGCCCCCGCATGCGCAGGTTCGCAGCGCTGCTTGCGGCCCTCACCCTCGCGCTTTTGTGCGCGGGGGGCTTTGCCATGCCCACGGCGCGATCCGAGGAAGCGCCGCCGGCCACGCTGCCGCCGCTCAGGCACATACTGGACATCAGCTTTTCCGTCTCCCCGGCGGAGCTGGTGGAGCCGGGGGAAGTGACGCTCACATTCACCATCACCAACGCCTCGGAATACGACGCGGAAAACGTCTACATCTCCTCCTCGGACGGGCTGCGCACAGAGCCCCTCGGGCAGATCGACGCCGGCGACAGCCGCGTGTTCAGCCGCGCCCACAACGCGACCGAGGAAGAGCTGGAAAACGGCCTTATCACCTACATCTTCTCCCACGACGGCGTGGCCGGGGACGAGGACACGGTCAACTACACCGTGGACTGCCCCATCGAGCGCGCCATCGCCCGGGCGGAAGTGGAGTTCACCCGCCAGTTCTCCGCCCGCAGCGCCCGGCCCGGCGATGTGGTGACCATCACCTACCGCGTGCGCAATACCGGCAACGTGCCCATCGAGAACCTGCGCGTGGACGACGCCCCCGGCGAATACGCCGGCCGCGCCGACCGCCTGGAGGTGGGCGCTTCGCGCCTGTTCATCAGCCGCGTGGCCGTGGAGGACATCACCGTTTCCGCGCCGCGGCTGCGCTACGAGGCGCCCGCCGTGGGCGATGAGGAATACGAAATGACGCTGGAGGAGGCGCGCATCCTCCTGGCCGACGAACAGCTCACCGCCACGCTCTCCCTTGACCGCGAGACCGCGCGCGTGGGCGAGACGGTCAAGGCCACGCTGACCATCATGAGCCTTGGCAACGTCAACTTTTACGACATGGCCGTGTATGACGAAAGCTACGGCGGCCTCGTCGCCGACGGCCTGGAGATGGACGCCGGCTCGCAGACGCTGACCATCGAGCGCGAATACCCCGTGCGCGGCGACGCCAGCTACCAGCTACGCGTGCGCGCGCTCAGTTCCTCCGGGGCGGTCGTGGAGACGCTGACCGAGCCCGTGTCGTTGCAGGCCTTGCCCGCCGGGGACGGGGCGGCCATCTCCATTTACGCCGAGGCCGTCTACCCGCAAATCGCCTCCGCCGGGGACGTGCCCGTGGACGTGTATATACTCAACGAGGGCGGCGAGAGCGCCCGCGACGCCGTGTTGGCGGAGGATACCACGGACACGCATCTGCGCGCCTTTGACTTCCTCGCCGGGCGCTTTACCACCCACCGGCGCGTGTACGTGCCCGTTTCGCAGACGACGGAGCTGGTGTTCTCCCTGCGCTATACAAACGCCGCCGGGATCGCGCGCACCGCCCAGAGCGCGCCCGTGCGCGTCGAGATCGCCCGTGGCGGCCAGCGGCTGGACCAGGTGGATGAGGAAGCGCCCTTCTCCGGCCAGTCCGTGAAACTGAGCGAAAACCACACGTTCTTCATCCTGCTGGGCACGGCGGCGGCGGTGCTCATCGCGCTGGCGGTGGCGCTGTTCATCACCTCCCGCAAGCAGCGGCGGCGGCAGCGGGAAAAACAGGCGCAGTTGCGCCGGCAGCGGGAGGAGGAGCTGGGCAAGACCAACCGCTTTACCCCCGTGCGCGCCGCGCAGCGCAAGGGGGACAAGCCCAAGGGCGAAAAGGACGGGCAGACATGAGGTTTGAAGGCTATACGGAGGAGACGCGCGCCTTTTTCATGGCGCTGCGCTTCAACAACAACCGCGAATTTTTCCAGGACAACCGCGAATGGTATTTGCGCAGCGTGCGCGAGCCAAGCCTGGCGCTGGCCGCGGCGCTCGCGCCCACGGTGGAAGCGATCGACCCGGAAATGGAGACGCGCCCGCACCGGGCGCTGGCACGCATCAACCGCGACACGCGCTTTTCCCACGACAAGTCGCCCTACCGCGACCACGTATGGATCTCCTTCCGCCGCCCGGACCGGGAGCGCGGGAAAGCGCCCTCCTTTTTCGTCGAGGTGGACGATCGGGGCGTGTATTACGGGCTGGGCGCCTACGCCCCGGAGCGCGCGCGGATGAACGCCGTGCGCCGCCGCCTGCGCGAACGGCCGGGCGAAGCCGCGCGCCTGCTGGGGGCGCTGGAGGGGGATTTCGCCCTCTTTGGCGATACATACAAGCGCCTTGCCGTGCCCGAAGGGCTTTCGGAAGGCGCGCGGCGGCTCTACCTGCGCAAGAACTACTGGTGGGAAAAGGACCTGCCCTTTGCCAGCGCCCTCGCGCCCGGCCTTCCCGCGGAGGTGGCGGCGGGCCTTGCGCGGCTGAAACCCCTGTATGATTTTCTGAACGCCTGTATACCAGAGGAGGAGGACTACCTATGAACGAACGCGCGCTCAAAGCCCAGGACTGCCTGCGGGCGGCAAAACTTCTCTACCGGCGCTTCCTCATCAACACCTATGAGGGCAACGTCTCCGTGCGTCTGGGGGACACCATACTCATCACCCCCTCGGGCGTGTGCAAGGAAGAACTGGAGGAGGACGACCTCATCGAGGTGGACATCGCTACCGGCAAAACGCTGCGCGCCAAGGAAGGCCGCGTGGCCTCCAGCGAGACGCGCATGCACCTGTGCGCCTACCGCAACAGCGGCGCGCAGGCCGTGGCGCACGCCCATCCGCCCTTTGCCACCGCCTACGCCGTGGCCGGCATGCCCATCGAGACGCGCGCCTACCCGGAGATGCGCACGCTCTACGACCGCATCCCCATCTGCCGCTACGGCCGCCCCGGCACAGAGGCCATCGGCGCGGACATCCCCGAAGTGCTCAAGACGCACGACGTGTTTTTGCTCTCCAACCACGGCCTGGTGGCCGTCGCCCCCACCGCCATCGTGGCCGCCTACCGGCTGGAGGGCGTGGAATCCATCGCCAAGGTGCTGACGCTCGCGCAGCTGCACGGGCCGGAGAACGCCCTGCCGCGCGACGAGCTGAACGCATTGCAAGAGATCTACTATGAAAAAAGGAGGCAGTTATGACTTCCGACCCCTGCACATGGCCACGGCTCAAGAGCGGCAGCTCCATCCGCGGCGACGAAGCGCTCCTGACCGATGATTTCGCCAAAAAGCTCGGCTACGCCTTCGCCATCTGGCTGGCCGCACGCATGGAGACGACCCCCGACCGCCTGACCATCGCCGTGGGGCACGACCCGCGCGCCTCCGGCCCCCGGCTGAAGGCCGCGCTCATCGACGGCCTGACCGCCGCCGACAGCGACGTGCTGGACTGCGGCCTTTCCACCACGCCGGCGGTGTTTTCCACCACCCTCAAGGAGGGGCAGGGCGCGGACGGCGCGGTGATGGTCACCGCCAGCCACCTGCCCCCGCGCATGAACGGCTTCAAGTTCCATACCCGCGAAGGCGGCCTGCGCGGCGAGGACGTGGACGCCATCATCCGCCTGGCCATGGAGGCGCGCGTGCCCGTGCGGCTGGTCAAGCCGCTGGACGCGCTTTCCGGCTACCAGGAGTCCCTGCGCGCGCTGGCAAAGCGCAAATTGGAGGACGACGCGCCCAAACCCCTGCTGGGGCTGCATGTGGTGGTGGACGCCGGCAACGGTTCCGGCGGCTTCTACGCCGATTTCCTGGAGAGCCTGGGCGCGTGGGTCGAGGGCAGTCAGTTCCTCGAGCCGGACGGCTCCTTCCCCCACCACGCGGCCGACCCGGAGAGCCCCGAGGCCATGCGCGCCCTGTCCAAGGCCGTGGTCAAAAACGAGGCCGACCTGGGCGTGCTCTTCGACGCGGACTGCGACCGCGCCGCCATCGTCCTAAGCGACGGCCGCTTTGTCAACAAAAACCGCCTCATCGCCCTCACCGCGGCCATGCTGCTCTCCAAACAGCCAGGGCTGACCATCGTCACGGACTCCGTGACCAGCACGGGGCTGACGCGCTTCATCTCCGAATGGGGCGGCACGCACTACCGCTTCAAGCGCGGCTACCACGCCGTCATCGACGAAGCCATGCGCCTGAACGGCGAGGGCATCGACTGCCCGCTGGCCATCGAGACCAGCGGCCACGCCGCCTTCCGCGACAACTGCTTCCTGGACGACGGCATGTATCTTGTCACCATGCTCATCTGCGAGGCCATGGACTTAAAGCGCGAGGGCAAGACGCTCTATTCGCTGCTGGACGGCCTGCAGGAGCCGGTGGAATCCATGGAACTGCGCCTGAACATCCGCGCGGACGAAACGCGCGAGGCCGCGCAGGAGATGATCGAGCTGATCCTCTCCCACACGCTGGACGATCCCTCCTGGCGGCTGGCCCCGGACAACCGCGAAGGCGTGCGCATACTGTTCGATTTCGGCGGCGAGGTGGAGAGCGCCTGGTTCCAGCTGCGATTGAGCGTGCACGACCCGGTGATGGCGCTCAACCTGGAAAGCGACGTGGCCGGCGGCGTGCAGTGGATGCTGGAAAAGCTCGCAGAACTGCTGGGCGACGATCTGGAAGTGGATCTCGGCCCGCTGCGCGCCGCGCTGAAGGAAATGGCAAAATAAATTCTTGTAACATTCTTGCAAAACCGCGCCCAAAGCGGCGCGGATATGGTACAATAGAGGCACTACGAGGTTTTTCGTACCACAACGACCAAGATAAAGGAGATGCTCGCCATGAACAAGGAACAGATGGTCGTCAACGCCATCCGCATTCTCAGCGCCGAGGCCGTGCAGAAGGCCAAGTCCGGCCATCCCGGCATGCCCATGGGCGCGGCCGCCATGGCCTACGCCGTGTGGGGCCGCGAGATGACCCACAACCCCGCTGATCCCAAGTTCGTCAACCGCGACCGCTTCGTGCTTTCCTCCGGCCACGGCTCGATGCTGATCTACTCGCTTCTGCACCTGTTCGGCTACGGCCTGACCATCGACGACCTCAAGGCCTTCCGTCAGTTCGGCTCCAAGACCCCCGGCCACCCCGAGTACAAGCACACCGTGGGCGTTGAGACCACCACCGGCCCCCTGGGCCAGGGCATCGCCAACGCCGTGGGCATGGCCATGGCCGAAAAGCACCTGGCGGCCAAGTTCAACCGCGAGGGCTTCAACGTGGTCGACCACTACACCTACTGCATCCTCGGCGACGGCTGCATGATGGAGGGCATCTCCCACGAGGCCTGCTCCCTGGCCGGCACCTTGAAGCTCAACAAGCTCATCGCCCTGTATGATGACAACGAGATCTCCATCGAGGGCAACACCGACATCGCCTTCCGCGAGGACGTGCCCGCCCGCTTCCGCGCCTACGGCTGGAACGTCATCGACGTCAAGAACGGCAACTGCTACGAAGAAGTGGACGCCGCCATCCGTCTGGCCAAGGATTCGGACAAGCCCAACCTCATCGTCTGCCACACCGCCATCGGCTACGGCTCCCCCAAGGCCGGTCAGGCCAGCGCGCACGGCGAGCCTCTGGGCGAGGAGAACCTCGAGGCGACCAAGAAGAACCTCGGCTGGCCGGAGACCGAGCCCTTCGCCGTGCCCGCCTGCGTCTACGAGCAGACCGGCGAGGCCGCCCGCCGCGGCGCGGAAGCGCAGAAGGAATGGAACGAGCTGTTTGCCAAGTACGCCAAGAAGTATCCCGAACTGAAGAAGGAATGGGACGTGTGGTTCTCTGACGAGATCCCGGTCGACCTTCTCAACGACAAGGACTTCTGGGCCTTCGAGGGCAAGAGCGCGACCCGCAATTCCTCCGGCGTCGTCCTCAACCGCCTGGCCGAGCGCGTGCCCAACCTCTTCGGCGGCTCCGCCGACCTTGCGCCCTCCAACAAGAGCAACATGAAGGGCAAGGGCGACTTCTCCGCCGAGACGCCCGAGGGCAACAACATCCACTTCGGCGTGCGCGAACACGCCATGGCGGCCATCTGCAACGGCATCCGCCTGCACGGCGGCCTGCGCCCCTACTGCGCCACCTTCTTCGTGTTCAGCGATTACATGAAGAACGCCATGCGCATGTCGGCCATCATGGGCCTGAACGTGCCCTACATCCTCACCCACGATTCCATCGGCGTCGGCGAGGACGGCCCCACCCATCAGCCCATTGAGCAGCTTGCCGGCCTGCGCGCCATGCCGGGCCTGACCGTGTTCCGCCCCGCCGACAGCAAGGAAGTGGCCGCGGGCTGGGTCGCCGCCATGACCGGCGATGCCCCGGTGGCGCTGGTGCTCACCCGTCAGGATCTGCCCCTCTACGAAAAGAGCGGCGCGGACGCCCTCAAGGGCGGCTACGTCCTCTCCGACTGCGAAGGCACGCCCGACGTGCTGCTCATGGCCAGCGGCTCCGAAGTGGAGCAGTGCATGGGCGCGCAGGAGCTGCTCAAGGCCGAAGGCGTCAAGGCGCGCGTGATCTCCATGCCGTCCTTTGAACTGTTCGAGGCCCAGTCCGACGAGTACAAGGAGAGCGTCATGCCCTCGAACGTGCGCGCGCGCGTGGCCGTCGAGGCTGCCGCCACCTTCGGCTGGCACAAGTACGTGGGCCTGGACGGCGCGGTGATCGGCCTGGATCACTTCGGCGCTTCCGCCCCCTACAAGCTCCTCTTCCAGGAGTTCGGCTTCACTGCCGAGAACGTGGCCGCGACCGCCAAGAAGGTCATCGGCTGAGTTTCGCTCCGGCAGGACTGACGCTGACACGCTCCTCCCTGCATGTCGCGGGGAGGAGTTTTTGTGATGTAACAGCTTAAAAACGACGATAAGAGGGGGAAACGACTGTGAAAAAGGGACTGCTCCTGCTGCTCATCCTCGCCGTGGCGCTCTCCTTGAGCGCCTGCGGCTGCAAACACGAAAACACCGAAGTGCAGGGCGCGGTGGAGGCCACCTGCACGCAGGAGGGCTACACCGGCGACACCGTGTGCCTCGATTGCGACAAGACGGTCAAGGAAGGCGAGGCCATTTCCATGCTGCCCCATACCGAAACGGTGGAGGGCGCATTGGAGGCCACCTGCACGCTCGACGGCTACACCGGCGACACCGTCTGTTCCGTGTGCGGCGCGGTGCTTTCCGAGGGCGAGATCATCCCCGCCACCGGCCATGGCGCGACCGAACTGGTGAATGACCGCGAGCCGACCTGCGAACGCGAGGGCTACACCGGCGACGAGCTTTGCACGGTCTGCAACACCTATGTCCACGTCGGCGAGCCGATCGAAAAGCTGCCCCACACGCCCGGCGAGCCGCAGAACGCGGTGGAAGCCACCTGCACGCAGGAGGGTTACACCGGCAATATCTACTGCGCGGTCTGCGGCGAATGGCTGGAAAACGGCGAGGACATCCCCCGCGTCCCCCACACGCTGGAAAACGTGACCGGCGCGCGCGAGGCCTCCTGCACCCGCGAGGGCTACACCGGCACGGGCACCTGCTCCGTCTGCGGCGAAGTGGTGGAGGGCGAGACCAGTCCCCGCCTCGAGCACACGATGGTGGACGGCATTTGCTCCGTGTGCGGCTGGGAGGAACCCGGCCTCTACGTGGACGGCGAGCTGGAAATGACCTGGGACGAACTGGCCGAGGGCGGATACATCGAACTTGGCGACGACGGCGCGACCCTCAAGGGCGTACACGAGGGGCTGTACGGCCGCCTCGTGGTCAGCGAGGACGTCACCGCCTACGGCAACGTCGCCTTCAACGGCTCGCAGCTTGAGGAGATCTGGTCGCCCTGCACCGTTCCCGAAACCAACGGCGCGTTCGGCGGCGCGCGGGAACTCAAGACCGTGCGCTTCTTCGGCGATCTGCAGGAACTGAACTACAAATGTTTCAGCGGCTGTGAAAAGCTGGAGAGCGTCGTCATCCCCGACAGCGTGCGCATTATCCCCGACCAGTGCTTCTCGGGCTGCGCGGCCCTTACCTCGGTGACGCTGCCCGCCAATCTGGAGGTCATCGACACGGACGCCTTCTCCGGCACGGCGGCGCTTGCGCATCTCGACTTCCCCGAGACACTCACGCAGATCGGCGGCGGCGCTTTCTATGGCAGCGGCCTTGTCGAGGTAACGTTGCCCGCGAACGTGGAGGAAATCGGCATGAACGCCTTCAGCGGCTGCGCGTCCCTTGCGCGCCTCGATCTTTCTAAGACGGCCGTTACCTCCATGTACGACCCCTGCAGCGACCTGCCCGCGCTGACGGAGCTGCTTTTGCCCCACGGCCTTGAGTCCGGCGACGGCGTACTGCCCTATGTCGCGCAGGTGGAGGCGCTGGCCATCCCCGACGGCGTGACTGAATTCTCCATCGGCGGCAATTCCTCCTTCTACCCCAACGAGGCGCTCAAGAGCGTCGTCTGGCCGGTGAGCCTGAAGGACGCCTCGGGCTTTGACGCCGCCGTGGCGCTTGAGACCGTCTACTACCGCGGCAGCGAACTGGAGTGGAGCCTCATCGACTTTGGCGATCTGGCCGAGCGCTTCGCGCTCGTCAACGTGGTCTTTGATTACGAGGGCGAATAAACTTCCATCTTTGCACCCTCCGGCGCGCGCCGGGGGCTTTTTTACGCAAATTTTCGCCCCGCGCGCGTTGCAAGTCCGCCGCCGCGCGTGTACAATGGAGGCAGGCGCATATGCGCCATTTGTACGAAAGAAGGTCTTTGTATGCCGCTTGATACCGCCGCCGTGGACGCGCGCGTATCTTCGCTCATCGCCCGCGACCGTCTCCCCGGCGTCTCCGTCTGCGCCGTCGGCCCCGAGAGCGTGTGTTTTGCCAGGGGGTACGGCTTCCGCGACGCCGCCCACGCCATCGCGCCGGATGTGGACACCGTCTTTGGCGTCGCCTCCATGTCCAAATCCATCACCGCGCTGGCGCTCGCCATCCTTGAGACGGAGGGCAGGCTCTCCTACGACGACCCCGTATACCGCTATTTCCCCGACTTTTCCGTGCCCGGGGCCGCCCGCGACGCGGTGACGCTGCGCACGCTGGCCGAGCACACCAGCGGCATACCGCCCATGGAGCCGCTGGAATGGTCCATCGCCATGAACAGCCGGCGCGAGGAAAGCGAATGGTCGCGCGCCATGCGCGCAAGCGCCCCCAACGCCATGGCGACCATCGAGCAGGTCATCGACTACATCGCCCGCTGCCCCTACCCCGCCGTGGGCGCGCCGGGCGAAAACATGAGCTACTGCAACGAGGGCTACGCCATCCTCTCCTATGTGGCCGACCAGGCGGCGGGCATGCCGCTGGAACGGTTCTGCCAGGAGCGCATCTTTGCCCCCCTGGGCATGACGCGCACGGTGATGGACGACGATTGCGCCTCCGCCCGCGCCATGGCCGGCGGCAACATCACCTCCCTGTTCGAGCGCGGCGAGGACAGCGCGCTTTCCTGCGACGACGACTGGAGCGTGCTGCCCCCGTTCCGCGGCTGCGCCATGGTCAAGTCCACGGCGCGGGACATGGCGACCTACTACCGCTGCCTCGCCAACTGGGGCGCGCACGAGGGCAGGCAGGCCTTGCCCCGCGCGGCGGTGGAGGCAATGATCGGCCCGCGCGTGCCGGCGCGCAGGATCCCCTGCTACGGCCTCGGGCTCTACAAGCGCGTCAAAAGCGGCCACGTGATCTGCGAACACTCGGGCGGCCTGCACGGCGTGTCCACCAAGGGCGGCCTGCTGTTGGGCGAGGGCTGGGGCTTTGCCGTGCTCTGCAACCAGGGCGACGCGGACGTGGACGAAATCATGTGGACGCTCTACAACGCCGCCATCGGCCTGCCGCTCGACGGTTCGCACGAGTGGTTCGTGCCTGCGGGGCGCGACTTTTCCGACCCGCAGATGGTGGAGGGCCGCTTTGTCGGCCACGAAGGCGTGCCGGAAGTGGTGACGGTGCGCCTGGAAAACGGCGCGCTGAAGGCCACAGTGGGCAAATACGCCGCCAGGCTGATCTATTGCGGCGGCGCGCGCTTCCTGGCCATGGACGAGGCGGAGCCGCAACGCCAGCGCGCGCGGTTGGAGTTTTTCATCCGCGAAGGCCGCGCCTGGGCGGTGCGCTGCGGCAGCCGTATCTTCGGGCGGGAGGCGTGAGAAGCTAACTTTCCTCTCAGGCGCGCTGTCCATAAAACGTTTGACGTTGCTTGGCATTTGACGGTATGTATGTTATAATGTCCCCAAGGGGGAATTTCTGTGTTGCGCGATTGGATACCCGATGATATACTGGAAAAATTTGAAGTGCACAATTATAATCACGCTGCGGAAATCCTCAGCCAGTCATTCCCTGTGGAATTCGGGGAAGTTGTAGAAGCCTTGCGACGGTTTGAAATTGCCCAGGAGGAAATTGTTGCCGAGGGTGGGAACGACCTATCCCGCCGAAGTTTGCTGTGATTCTTGAGCCTGAGGGGTGGAAGGAAATACGTATAAGCGGTGATTTGCACATTAAGTTCTTTCCCCGCAAAGGGGTAAAGCGCGGGCGATTCGCCGATACGCCTTCCCATGAAACAATTGTGCCCAACTATATTGATGGGCATAATATCGACTATGTCAAAGGACGCATCGCCCTGGATGTCGAGTGGAACAGCAAAGATCAGACATTTGACCGCGATCTGTACGCCATGCGCACGTACTATGAATGTGGGCTGATCAGCGTCGGGATCATCATCACACGCAGCGAAGAACTGAACGCTGTCTTTGACAGGCTGGGCGTAAAATCGAAATACGGCGCGAGCACAACGTGGATGGGAAAACTGCTTCCCCGCTTGGATGCCCGGCGGCATGGCGGCTGCCCTATTCTTGCGGTTGGTATTACCCAGCGTTGCATTGTCCAGTGAGGTGAAACATGCAAGAATTCAACATATCCTTCGAGGATCCGGCCAACAGCCTCCTGACTTTCTGTGGCGAAAGAAAATACAAGACCATTCTTGCAGATCCGCCGTGGCAGTTCCAGAATCGCACAGGCAAAGTCGCGCCGGAGCACAAGCGCCTCAACCGTTATCCCACCATGCGTCTTAACGAGATTGCCTGCTTACCCGTAAACGAAATTGTCGCGGATAAAGCGCATCTTTACCTCTGGGTACCCAACGCCCTGCTCCCGGATGGGCTGGCAGTAATGCGCGCATGGGGCTTTGAATACAAGACAAATATCGTCTGGGAAAAGGTGCGCAAGGACGGCGAGCCTGACGGTCGCGGCGTAGGCTTCTATTTTCGGAACGTAACGGAGCTTCTTCTGTTTGGTATCCGAGGTCAACACAACCGCACGCTTTCGCCTGCAAGGAGTCAGGTAAATCTGTTGCGCACAATGAAGCGCGAGCACTCCCGTAAACCGGACGAGATTTATCCGATCATCGAAAGATGCAGCGAAGGTCCATATCTGGAACTGTTTGCCCGCGGCATGCGCAAGGGATGGGATCTGTGGGGAAATCAGGCAAATCTTCCCTATACGCCAAACTGGCCAACCTACGCAAACCATACGCAGGCGGAAGAATAACCCTTCCGTCCGTCAAAGCGCTTGTTTTGCTGATGTGTAATAACTCCCCCTTTGCCAACTATTTTCTCCCTACCCCCTGTTCTTTCCTCCCGCTTTGTGCTATACTGCCTAGCGGGAGGTTTTTATGAACAGGAAACGTTTGCGGGGCGTGCTCAGCCATCGGCTGTTCATCATACTGCTCCTGCTGTTGCAAATCGCTTTTTTTGGGTATCTGGTGCTCAGCGGCAGCGAATCTTCCTGGCTGTTGTCGCTGGTGTTCTCGCTGTTGAGCATGCTGGTGGCCATCCACGTGGTCAGCAAGCACGAACGGCCCGGCTATAAACTGACCTGGGTGTTCACCATACTCACGCTGCCCATCTTCGGCGGCGCGTTTTACCTGATGATGCAGCTCCAGCCAAGCGTGCGCCGCTTCCGCAAGCAGGTGGAGAGCTCGCAGGAGGCGCTCACCCGCCGCCTGCCGCACCATGAGGGGGCGCTGGCGGCGGCCGAGGCGCAGGGGGCTTGCGCGGTGCGTCTGGCGCGCTATCTGGAAAACGGCGTGGGCTTCCCCGTTTACCCGGCGTCGCGCGTCGAGTATTTCCCCAGCGGCGAAACGTTCTTTGAGGCGCTTTTGCGCGAGCTGCCCAAGGCCAAGCGCTATATCTTTGTGGAGTTTTTCATCCTCCAGGAAGGCGAAATGTGGGGCGAGGTCCTGAAAATCCTCGAACAGAAGGCGCGCGAGGGCGTGGAAGTGCGCGTGCTCTACGACGACTTCGGCTGCTTTGTGAAATTGCCGCGCGACTACTGCGCCGAAGTGCGCGCCAAGGGCATACAGTGCGAGGTGTTCAGCCCCTTCCGCCCGGCGTTGACCATTTTGCAGAACAACCGCGACCACCGCAAGATCGTCTCCATCGACGGCGTGACCGCCTTTACCGGCGGCGCGAACCTTGCCGACGAATATATCAACCGCGTGAACCGCTTCGGCACCTGGCGCGACGCCGCCGTGATGGTGGAGGGCGAATCGGCCTGGTCGCTGACCTTGATGTTTTTGCAGATGTGGGGCCTGGCCACGCGCCGACTGCCGCTGTATGAGCGCTTCACCCCCGGGCAGATGCCCGCGCCCATCCCCGGCAACGGCTATGTGCAGCCCTATTGCGACAGCCCGCTGGACGTGGAGAACGTGGCCGAGCGCGTGTATATGCAGATCATCACCGGGGCGCGCAAATATGTATACATTTCCACGCCTTACCTGATCGTGGACGACCTGATGCTCTCGGCGCTGACGCTGGCGGCCAGGAGCGGCGTGGACGTGCGCATACTCACGCCGGAGAACTGGGACAAGCGGCTGGTGCACATGACCACGCGCTCCTATTACCGCGAACTGATCGACGGCGGCGTGAAGATCTACGAGTTCACCGGCGGCTTCAACCACGCCAAGACGTTCGTCTGCGACGACGCCGTGGCCACCGTGGGCACGGTGAACATGGACTACCGCAGCCTCTATCTGCACTTTGAGTGCGGCGTATGCCTCTACGGCGGCCCCTCGGTGCTGGATGTGAAGCGCGACTTCCTGGAGACCATCGCCCGCTGCCGCCAGATCACCCCCGCGGACTGCGAGGCCAGCGGCCTGCGCCGCATGGCGCGCGAGGTGCTGCGCATCTTCGCGCCGCTGATGTAGGCGTTTCCCCACGCAAAAAGCGCCGGACGGGGCGAGTCCCCGTCCGGCGTCCATCGTTCAGGCGTCCGCGCTCCCGTCTACCTCCGGCAGGCCGGCGACGCTGGTCAAAAGCGAGAGCAGGCCGGCGAGCAGCGAGGCCGAGAGCGCCATGCGCCAATCCACTTCGCTGAGCGCGGCGCTGGTGCCGATGGTGGCAACGGCGGTCTGGGCGATGGTCTTGACCGCCCGCACGCCGGCGGCGCGCAGCCATTTGCAGAATTTTCCCTTCATGCTTTTTCCCTCCCCTTGAGGTCGCGGATGTCGTGTTCCGCCTCCAACATACGCCCTTCGAGCTTATAGGTGCGCTCGATGAGGTTGTTGTGTTTCGAGACTTTGGCCTCCAGTTCGTCGATGCGGTAAATGGTGAGGCTGGTCTGCCGGCGCTGCGCCACCAGCGAACCGATCAGCGACAGCCCGCCGGTGATGAGCGCCACGATGATCGCGACCGCGTCGCTCATCTCACGCCACCACCTTCGCATACTTCCCGGACACCCAGAGCACGCGCCCACCGACGAGCACGGGCACCCAGTTATCTTCGTTGGCGTAGGCGAGCTTGTCTCCGCCCTTCGCCACGCCGGCCTTGTCGTAGGCCGTCCCCGGCCCGGTGCGCAGCCAGGCGTCGCCGCCGGAGATGAGCACGTTGCCGGTCGCGGGCTTGTCCTCTGTCTCCGGCGTATCGTCGTCCACTTCCAGCGCTTCCAGCGCTTTGAGAGAATCCGGGCCGAACTCGCCGTCCACGAGGATGCCCGCGTCCTTCTGCAAGGCGCGTACCGCCGCCTCCGTGTTGGGGCCGAACTCCCCGTCCACTTCGCCGGGGTCGTAGCCCGCAGCCTTCAGCCTCCGCTGCAGGTCCTCCACGTCCTTGCCCTCGTCGCCGTCGCGCAGGATGCGGCTGCCAAGCGGCACGGAAGGTTCCTCCACCGCCCCGTCGTACCTGCTGCCGTTGGTCAGCACCACGGCGGTGTGGCCCTTCGTTTTGGTCACGAGTATGTCCCCCGCACCGAGATAGTCGTCCTGACTGGTGTACTTGCTGGACGTGAATTTCACGAACTCGCCCGTGTCCATGAGGTACGCGGCCTCGGTCGCGGTGTAGAAGTCCTTGGCCATGATGCCGGCGTAGGCGCAGCACACCCGTACCAATCGCGCGCAGTCCGTTTCGCACTTCACCGTGGCTTTGGCCGGGTCGTAGCCCTTGTCCTTCACCGCGTTCCACAGCGTCTGGTTCTGGTACTGGTCGTAGCCTATGTTGTCGTTTGCGCAAGCGGCGCGCATTGCCTGGGCGATCTTCGCCGCCTTGATAGGGTCTTTCGCCCGCAGCACCACCCAGCCCTTGGAGTGCCTGTACCAGTTCTGCGTCGATACTTCCCTGCCCGTCTGGTCGCCGGCCCTGCCGCCGTGGGCGTTGCCGTTTTCGTCGATCCTCGCGCTGCCAATGATAACTGCCATGAAAAAGCACCTCCTAAGCCTTTGTGTATTCCAGTATGCACACGACGTCGAACGTCCCCCCGCCCATCAGCTCGCCGACGATGATGCGCAGCTTTGGCGCGCTGTCCGCGTCCACGAGCAGGTGGGAGTAGATCACCCGCGTGTCGCCGTTGGGGTAGGACGCCGGCCTCCACGCCCCGTCCTCCGCGCTGTGCAGGTATACGTCCATGCGCAATAGCGTGCCGACCGCCCCGATGCCCAGGGCGATATCCGTATTCGCCCCCGCCGCCAGGCTGCGGCTGTATTTCTGGCTGAAGCGGTAGACCGGCTTGCCGTCGATCCACGTCCCGCCCGTGGCCTCCTCCCCAGCGTTGTAGATGTTCACGCCCCGGATCCCTTCCGCTTCCACCGGCCCGTGGAACTTGTATCCGGGTTCCGCTCCGTCATACTCCAGCGTGATCGGGTTATCTTCCAGCCATGCATTCATGGCGCTGAGGGAAGATTTGTTGGAAAATATCCATATGCACGGCAAGCCCGAACTGTTTATGTCGCTGAACATCGTCCCGTTTACACGTTGCGATATATCCGAATCCCGGGGGATCTGCGTGAAGCCTTCGGCACGGATCGTGAAATCCTTCAGGGGCAAAGCGCCCTCCAGGGATGTGACGTATGCATACGCCCCGGAAGCGCAGGCCATCGTGGAGGAGCCGACGATTTTTAGGATGAACTGCTTTCGCGGTACTTCCCCGCCAAAACCCATCGCCCCGTTGCGGTAGTCCACGTCCCACCATACTTCCTTCGTCGCCAGCGCGTTGCTCGCCTGGGAGCTGTCGTACAGGTCAGTGACCGTCACCTGGAACTCATAGCCCGTCATGTCGTCGAACGTATCGACCACCGCGCCGTTCTTTTCCAGCTGCACGCTCTTGTTGACGGATGTGGCGCTCAGCGTTTCCGTGTCGCAGCTCGTCCACGTTTCCGTCCCGGTTTTTCGGTAGCGGACGTAGTATTTCAGGCTGTTTTTCTCATCTCCGCCTACATTCAGGCTGCTCACGCTGGCCTTCACCGTCGCCCGCACGCATGTCCCGTCCACGGCGATGGCGTTGCCCTCCGTCACGCGCTCCACCTCGAACGTCGTGATCGACGGTTTTTTCCAGGCAACGACCGTCAGGGACGCGGAATATGTCCTGGATAACCCGCGGCTGTCCCTGACCGTGTACTTGTATGATACCGTCCCGCTCCCGGAAATGGGGGAGTGGCTAATGCTGTTCCCGCCCGTCGTATAGGTCCTGTTCTCGATCACCAACTCATACGAGGAGATCGTCGCCCCGTATTTCCCCGACCCGGACAGGGCAAAGTTGACCCCCGACTTGCCCTGCACATACGCGGCGATCTTCCCGGCGGAGGATACGCCGCTCACCCACGTGCGGCTCGGCGTGCACGTCGCGGTGGGCGTGGCGTCGCTGGGAAGGGTAAGCGTTACGGAAGTCGAGACCGTCCCGTAGCTCACACCGCCCACAAACGTTTCCGCCTCGATCTCCAACTGCGCCGTGGCCGTCGTCTTGAAATATCCGCCCGCGCTCTCCGGCACGGTGTAGGTGTGGCTTGTCCCCGTGCCAAGGGAATAGGTGGCCAGCGTCGTGCTGCCGATTTTATATCGCAACGTCGTGCTGCTGCCGGAAACCACCTTCTGGATCGTCGTCTTGACGGACCCCTTAAGCGCCACGCTTCCCACATTGGCGGAGGGGACGTTGCCCAGAAGTTCGTAGACGACGTCCACCGTCCAATAGTCCGGGTCGGTGTTGATCTGAATGGACTTGGAGCCGTCCGGCTGGATGACGCCCACGCAGAGGTCATCCCCCTGCTGGAACTTCGCCTGCATGTACCCGGCGATGCGCTCCAGCGCCGTGCCTGATACCGTCCTGGAAACGTTGAAATATCGGTATTTTCCGTTACCAGAAGCGTCGGCGGCGGTAAAGACGCTGTCCAATACCGCCTGCCCGTCCCATACGCTCCATTCGTTCGGCCCGACCGAGACGGAAGGCTTGCAGCCAATGCGCAGGCGCTTCACCGCGGAGGCCGAATTGCGCACATAACCGTGAAACGTGATCCCTGTAATATTTACACCCGCGCCGCCGAGCGTTTCATTGTTCGGGATGGTAAATACAACCTGCCGCAGCCCGGAGGTGTTCCCCACATAGCGCAGGTCATACCATCCGGGCGAGGATGTACAGGCCGTTGGCGTCAATCGTATTGTCGGCATTTTAACCTCCGTATCTGAGCATCATGAAGTGCCCGTTTGCGCATCGGAAAGCGACCGCGGCGTCCGCCCCGAAGATCAGGGAATCGGTGGCGTGGACCCGGGGCGAAGTCATCTTGTTTTCCTTTACGGTGATCATGGCCATGTCGTTTTCGGAAATGACCACGCCTTCATGGGTGACGTGCGTCTCGAAAGGGCTGTCCGAAGAATACAGCCCGATGTCGGAACCGTCGATATGCACACCGCTTTCGATGTTTGAAACGCGGTCGCCTACCGCTTCGATCTCCTCTTTTCTCAGCGTGATGCCGTTTGTGTTCGCCTCGATCTCCACCCGCAGAGCATCGATCTGCTCATTGTATTTCGACGCTTCCGCTACCTGGGCAAATATCCTGTCCGGCGAAACGATGAACTCGGCGTGCTGCGCCACGGTATTGCCCAGTATGCCAAATTCTTCCTCAAGCGCCGCCAGCGTACTGTCCACTTCGGAAAGGCCGGAACGAAGGTCGCCCGTATCGTTTACCACCTCCCAGCCCGAGCCGTAGATCGTGGCCGTGAGCGCGTCCGCGTCGGCGCGGATGTTGAGCTGTCCCGGCTGCGGTGCGATGGGCACAACAGCCGTCAGCGCTTCCGTTTCCGGCGCGGCGAGTTCGTAGACCAGCGTCACCGGCGTGCCGGCGGAATCCTGCTGTTGCAGCCATGCGTTGAACGCCTCAGCCGTCGCCTGCGTCGTGAAGAACCACGCCTGCGGGCCATCCCCCGAGTTGGGGATGCCGAGCATGACCGTCCCCGCGACGCGCTCGCTTTGTACGGCGTTGCGGGGGATCACCGTAAAGTGGCTGCACATGCCGGCGAAGTTCTCCTTGTGGGCCGCCCCGCTCCCCGTTAGCGGCGCTGTGTACGCGTATACGCCCTCCGGCGTAGCAAACGTCGACGCATATGGCGCATACTGGTCGCCGTCCGCGATAAACGTCCCTGTCCTGCGCGTCACCAGCACGTCGCCGTCCACGGACACTTCCACCGTGTCCTCCGCCCCCGGCAGGCCGTAGAGCGGTTCCGTTGGCGTGACTGTGCCGCCGCCCATGGGGGTGTAGGGTTCGTATGAAGTAGCGGATGGTATATCGCTGCCGCGTGATAAAAACGCGTAAATCGTTGTATCTATCGTAGTTCCGTCTGCTACGGCAATATAAAAATACTGCGGTATATCCCCACTCTCTATTGTAATATTGTGGGTGTACCAGAAGTTTGAACCAGTATTGGCCTTCTTCACAACAAACTGTGGCACGACACCACTCACGCCAGATGCAATCATGCGGTAGTCCCCCGGCGGGAGATGAAAGTTTTCAAAATACATAACGTTGCTTTCACTGTTGCCTATCGAAGTTCCAGCGACATGAACACTACCATCATCATTCCAGGTATATGTTATTCCAGCTCTTGAATACACCGGATTTGAAGGCTTTTGATATGGCATCAAATTCTTCCCACACGCCTGCACCTCTACGCTCTCCCGCCCCGAGATCGCGCGTATGTTGCTCGGCGACGGGTCGCCCGTCCCCGCCTGCCGCGCCCGGCACCCAGCCTCCACAGCCACGCTTTCGATCTGCCCCTGCGCGTTGTCAAGGGCAAGCAGCGCCGCGCCAGAGGCCGTTTCTGTATACTCCCGCGCCGTGCTGACGTCCGCCCCGCGCCACTTGCGCCAAACACTGGGGGATACGCCCGTATCCACCCACATCTTCCCCGCTTCCGGGGTGGTCTCCGGCGGCGTCGCGGAAATATACGGCGTTGCGAAGTCCGCCGTCTCCTGCGCCTGCTCCACTTCCGCCTTCGTCGCCTTCAGCGCGACCTCTTCCTGCGTCTGCGTGATCGCCGTCTCAGCCACGGTGACGCGCTCTTCCAGGTCCTCTACGGCGTCCTGGGCGGCGTCGGCCGATTCCTGCGCCGCGTGCGCCTTGTTCCACGCCGCCTTCGCCGCCTCGTAGCTTGAGTCCACGCTCACCGGCGTGTATTGGAACGTCCCGTCGCTGTACACCGTCAATTCCACGAAGTACAGCGTATTCGTCGAACCGTCCTCATACCCCGGCTCCGTGTCCGTCCAGTCCGACGGCGGCGGGTTTGTCGTCGGCGCAGGCGGAGGGGCCAGCGTCGAGGATTGCAGCTTGTAGTACCACCACACGCTCTCCACATCCATGACCGCCGAGAGCGTGATCGTCGCCGTCGCCTTGACCGCCATGCCTTATCCCTCCAGTTGGGCGATGAACGTCGCCTTGTTGCTCACGTCGCCCGCCGATATATCCAGCGTCTGCCCCGTGGCGATGGCCTCGCTGCCGCCGTCCTTGTACCACTTGATCGTCCCCAGCGCCGTCAGCGCCGAGCCGGTCACTTCCACGCCCGCCTTGTACACATGCGCCGTCAGCGTGGTGACGATGGCGCTGTTTTTGAAGATCGTGCCCGCCGACGAGGTGATCGTCATGGTGATGGCGTCCGCGCCCGCCGCGCCGGTTTCGCCCTGCTTGGCCACGGAGTAGACGGGGTCGGACTTCGTCCCGTCCGTGTAGGTCAGCACCATCTTCGTCCACAAATACTGCCCCGCGGGGACGGAGGGCGGCGTACTTACCCAGCTGCCCGTCGGCGGTGTAGTGTTGGATGTGCCCGCCTGATAGGTGATGGCCGTGCTCGCCACGCCGTTGCCTGTCGCGCCCGTAGCCCCCTGCGCACCCGTCGCGCCCTGCTTGGCTACGGAATAGATGGGTGCGGAAGTGGTGTCGTCGGTGTAGTTGAGCACCATTTTCGTCCACAGGTACTGCCCGGCGGAGACGGCGGGCGGCGTGTCCGACCAGGAGCCTGTCGGCGGCGTAGTGCTCGACGCGCCCGCCTGATACGTAGTGGTGACGCTCTCCACGCCCTTACCCGTCGCGCCGGCCGGCCCCTGCGGGCCCTGTGCGCCCGTGGCGCCTGTAGCGCCGGTAAAGGCGATGGCCACGGAGAACTTCTTCGTGATCGTCACCGAGCCGTTTTCCAGCAGCACCGGGATCTCCAGCACCCCCGCGGTCGTGAACGAGGCGCTGGCCGTGATCGTCAGCGTCGGCGCGGTGGTATCCCCGTCCGAAGAAACGGTGATGCCCGCGGGCTTGGTGATGTTGCTGGGGTTCACCGAGGCCGGTATCTGCTGCGCGCCGCGCATGGCGATGACCTGCGTGGTGCATGTGCCCGCCTTGGCCGCGTTCACCGTGCCGGGGAAGGTATAGCTGTCTGAGGTGAGGATAACGGAATATGCGTCGGTAATGTCAACGATGGAAATTTGGTCTGCGCTCTTGATGGCCATGGGTGTTTTCCTCCTTATACGATAAGTTCACACAGAAAGGTCACTTTGGTGTCTACGTCGTCGGGGCTGAGGGTGAACTGAAATCCTCCGTTTGAGAGCCGCTCGTCCGAAGCGGAGATGAGGCCGAAGGTGGTCTCGTCCATCTTCTGCCACTTCCACTGCAGGTGTGCGGCGCTGCCGAAGGTGGCGTGGAGCTGTTCGGGCGTGGTGATGCGCTCGCTTCCGCGGTAGACGGCCACGGACAGGACGGTGGAGACGGCGTTGTTCTTGAACACCGTACCTCTGCTGCTGTCGATGCGCAGCGTCGTCGCCGGTTCGCCGTCCGTCCCGGAAAGGCACACGGGGTCGGTCTGCGTAGTATTGCCGGACGTATAGGTCGTCACGGTCTTTTGCCAGATATGCATGCCGTCGGCGCGCTCCGGCGGCGTTAAAGACCAGCCCGAATCAGGCGGCGCTGTCGGGCTGCTCGAAGCTGCGTAGTAAATATCCGTCGATTTGACCGTCCCGTTCAGGCTGGAAACGATGCTCTCGATCTTCTCGTTCGCGCTGAACGTCAGGCTGTTGCCGATCGCCTCGATGCTGGTCGTGTAAAGCGTCGGAATAGTAGCCGAAGCGATGAGCGCTTCGCCCGCGGTGATCTGCCCGGCGGTCAGGGCTTGGGTGAGAATCGTATTTAATATCGCCTGCTGCGCGGTGATGGTGCTGCCGTGGATGCTTCCGGCATTGATGGTAGTGGTGGCGATGGGCTTGCCGCCCTCCGTCACCCCGGCGGCGGCTTCCCCCGCGCTGACCGCGACTTCCGCCGTGGAGAGCGTGCCGTCCGTGCCGACGGTGACTTCGTAGTACTTGCCGTCCTCGCCGGGCAGCACCAGAGAGCCGATGACCGCGCCGAGCATATTCGCCTGCGTAACGGTCAGGTTTTCGATGCTGACGCTCCCGGCCACACCTTGACCTAGGATGAACACGCTGCCCAAAAAGTTCTCCACTTCGGCAAAATCAAATTCGCCCGTCGCCACCTGCGCGTGGATGATCTCCGCGACCACGGCGTTGAGGTCGTCGATCTGCGCCGTGCCGATGGTCGCGCCGGCAATTTTGGCCTCGGCGATGGCGGCGACCTGCGCCGTCAGGTTTTCGATCTGCGCCCAGTCGATGTCCGCATCGCCCAAATGCGCCTTGGCGATGGTGGCGATGTCCGCCGCCAGCGTGCCGATCTGCGCCCAGTCGATGTTCGCGTTTTCGATGTTCGCCGTGGTGATCTGCGCCAGCGCGATGGTGGCGATGTCCGCATAGAGCTGGTCCGTGGTGACGCTTTCCGCCACCAATTCGTGTATGTACGCCTTCAGCGCCGTGATGCTGTTTGCCGAAAGCTGCTCCACCGCCGCGGTGTTGATGTGCGCGTACTGCACGGCCAACTCCCGCAGCTGCGCCGAGCCCACCGCGCCGGGCGCGATCTTGATGGTCTTGACGCTGCCGCGCTGCAACTCGTAGCCATACACCGTCGTTTTCAGGTCGGCGATCTCGCCCAGCGTCACCGACTCGTACTTCTTCCCCAGCGCGTCCCACTTGTAGCCCGTCACGCGCACCGCCGCGTCGATGCCCGCGCTTTTGGAGATCACCCGCACCGTGTCGTAGAGGTGCACCGCCTCCAGGTCGGCGTACTGCCTGTACTCCTCCGTCTCCCCCAGCGCCACGAAGTCCACGTCCAGCCCCACCGTGGGCAGGTCGACGCCGTTGTCCGCAAAGTCCGCCTCGGCCAATTCCGTGAGCTTCGCGCGCGCCTGCGCGGCGTTCTCGATGCCATCCTGCCCGATTTTTACGTCGTACTCCACCGTCTGCGCGCAGATCACGGGATAGTCGCCTATGTGCGGGCTGTCCATGTAGGTCGTGCCCTCCAGCAGCAGCGGCTTGCCCTCCTTGTCCTGCCCCACGGGGATGATGCGCGTCACCAGGCTGTCCCAGTCCGTGGTCAGCGTCGCCCCCAACAGGTTCTTGCCGTGGCGGATGGTCACGCCGGTTTCGCGCTCCATGTCCGGCAGAAGCCAGACGTCGAAGTTGTCGCGGATGAGCCGCGCCCCCGCCTGCGGCACGACGCCGTCGTCCGGGTCGAGCAGGCACTCCACCAGCCCCCGGCGGGTGTACTCGCCCGTCACCGTGCCGCCAAGCTGGCTGTGCACGGTAAAGCCGTGCGGGTTGAGCGCCCGCTCAAACAGCCCCGCCACCACCGCGTCCGCCGCCGCGCCCTCGGGCGCGTATTCGTTTTTGACCACGTTGCCCAGCAGGTCGTAGAAGATGTGCCGCGCCTCCACGCGCACTTCGCGCTCCGCCGCGTCCCGCTCCACCTTAAAAATGCGGAACAGCTGCATGCGCGACTGCACCGGGTAGACCACACGCTCCGGCGAAGGCGCGTCGCCCGCGATGGTCTCCGTTTCGTCCCGCACGTGGACGAGGTACTGCATGCTCATGTAGCCCGTCGCCCCCGACGCGCGCACGATGGCCTGCCCCCAGCCGTTTGCCTGCGAGAGTACGACCACTTCCGTGCCGGGGCGGTACTTGGAGAGTATCTTCGTCGACGTAGACGGCCCCTGTCGCAAATGCAGGTTGGCCCCGGTGTTGGTCTGCACCTTGTAGATCTTGCGCGTCACGGTCACCGGCTCCGCGGGTATTTCCCCGTCCGCGTCCTCGTCCGCCAGCGGCGTTTCGCGCACCGGCGCGGGCGCCTTGACGATACAGCCCACGCCGATGTTCAGCCACTTCCCCGCCCCGTCCATGGGGTGGGTCATGGTCAGCTCATACATGCCCCCGGCCTGTTCCTCGACGACGCACTCGTAAGGCGCCAGCGCCCCAAGGCCGAGCGTGGAAAAATCCTGCGCGTTTGGCGCGTAGATCGTTACCATGGCGTCCCTCCTTCCTTCCGGGCATGAAAAAACCGCGCCCCGCTTTCGCGGCCGCGGCGTTGACTTCCGTTCGCTCTTGTGTTATAATGACGGCAGGAAGGGATGACGCCTCTGAACCGGCTTCCCCCTCCGTTATGGATTGAGCCGCCTGTCAGTTTGCGCTGATGGCGGCTCGTGCTTTACTTATCGTTCTTGTAAAAGCTCATTGCGGCCAGTACAAGCATGATAATCGCTACAACAAGGGACAACATTTCGTAGTCCGTCATAACGATCACCCCCTTTGGTAAGAGGGCGAGAAGCCAAGCGCCATCTGTTTCCTTCCTGCCGGGAGCATTGCTCCGGCATTATTCTAGCATATATGTAGCTGTCACGTCAATGTCAAAGGTCCCGCCAGCGGGGCGTGACCGTTACTTTCGTCACCCCGTCCCCCGTCCAGGAAATGATGTTCGCCCCAGGCGCGAGCGTGGGGAAGTCCTCATCCATGAGCGTCACCACGCTGTTTTTAAGCTGCGTCTCGTCGAGGTTAAAGCATTCCCCGAGCTCGCTGTCCAGGATGATCCCCCCGCCCAGATCGTCCACCTCCACGATCTGCGTGCCGATGGTCAGCACCGCCGTCCCCGTGCCCATGATCTTGATGCACGGGGCGCTTTTGTACGTGCCGGGGTTTGTCACCGTGTCCGGATTGCCGTCTAACGGGATGTCCTCCACGCTGCGATGGTACAAAAACGGCTGGCAATCGAACGTCACCGTGAACGCCTGATTCACAAAGCGGTTCATGGCCGCCGAGCGGGAGAACCCCTTGACCACCCGCGCGCGGTAGAAGCGCTCCGGGTCGTCGGAAAAGCGCAACTCGCCCGCGCCGCGCAGCCATGCGTCCACGGCGGCCATGTCGGCATCGTCCGTAGTCTGGCACTGCACGCGCGTGAGCACGTTGTCAAACGCGCCGTCCGCCGCCCACAAATAGCCGTCCCGTCCCGGCACTTCCACAAGCTTCCCGCGCTCCGCCGGATGATAGCGCACCGGCAGGGAGAGCAGGCGCACGCCCTTGTCGGTATTGCGTGCGCCCGCGAATTCAAACCATACGGATTCCAGTTTTTTCATCGTGCGTGCCCCCATCCCGCCGCCAGGCGCTTTGAACGCGCGTTGGAGACGCGCGCGCCCGCGTCCGCCGTGGCCTCGGCGATCTTGCGGTCGCTGATGTACAAGCCGACGTTGAGCCGCGAAAGGTCGTCCTCTGCTGCGCTGCCCGCCTGCGCATTCTGCGCGACGGTCGCCGCGCCCCGCGCCGGAAGGGTCGCCGCGCTTACAAGGCCGCCGGTGAGGCCGCGCATCGTGCGCTGCGCCTCGCGGATGCTCTCCTCATAGCCCAAAACGAAGCCCTCGCCGGTGAAGCGGCCCGACCGGCGGAACACCTTCGAAGGCGAGGCGATGCCCAGCGAACGGTTGAATGCGGCGGTGACGCTGCGCGCTGCGGCGCGGGCGGCGGCGCGCATGGAGTCCACCCGGCTGTTGAAACCCGATGTCCAGCCGATGGCGGAATTGCGCCCCGCCGCCGCCATGGCGGAGGAAACGTCCATAGCCGCGGGCACGCCCGCCGCGGCCGCCCTCCCGGCCTCCGAAAGAGCCGGTGCGGTCGCCGCCAATCCCTGCGCGCCCGCCATGCCCGCCAGCGCAAGCCCTTCCGAGAGCCGCGCGGCAAATCCCTCCCAGTCCACGCCCTCGAAGCCGGGGCGCAGGTAGCCGTCGTTGAGCGCGGCGCGCAGCGTCTCCGCCGCGGCGGAAAAGTCCGCCTGCATGGAGGCAAGCGCGCCTTCCAGCAGCGCGCCGACATTGGGCAGGGCGCCCGAGAGCGCAATGGAGGGCGCTTCCAGCGCCGACGCGCCGCTCCAGGCGCGCGCAACCGTTTCCGCCAGGCGCGCGGCCTGCCGCGCCAGTTCTTCCCCGTCGCCAGACAGGCCAAAACCGTCCGACGCGCCCAGCGCAGCGCTGAAGGCCGTACCTGCGAGCGACGCCGCCGCCGTGAGGCCGTCCAGCGCAGCGCGCGTTTCCTCTTCCAAAGAGGCGAGCGTGCGCATAAAGTCGCTGTCGTCGCCGGTGATGCGAATGGTGATGCCGTCCGCCATGCCGTTTCCCTCCTATCCCTCCGTCTCTTCCTCGGGCGCGCCCGAACCGCGCAGCAGCGCGGCCAGCTCCATCAGCGGGCGGATCGCCCCGGCCAGCTCTTGCAGCTCCGCGGCCAACGCCCGCGTGCGCTCCGCGCGCTTCAGGCGTCCCGGCGCTTCCAGCGCGGCGAGCACGCCGTAATAGATGGCGTCCAGGCGGTCGAGATCTTCCCCGCCGCCTTTGGGGAACAGCTCCCGCGCCGCCTGACGCCCCAGCAACAGGGAAAGCTGCTCCATCTCCACCCGGTGATGCGGCCTGCCCTCGCGCATGCCCGCTTCCTCGGCGCGCCGCAGCTTTTCCACCAGTCTCGCCGTGCGCGGCATGAGGGGGTACTCCCTCCCCTCGATCTCCACGCGCACGGGCGTGGCCTGTGTGTCAATGCGCATGTTCTTCTCCTTTCCCGCCGTCGCCGGCGGCGGCGCGCAGCGCCTCCAGTTGCCGCCTTTCCTCCGCCGTGGGTTTGCGGGGCAGGCGCACGCGGCGACGCGCCAGGCGCGCTTCCCGGCCCGCGTCGCGGCAGGCGCGCAGGCGCACGGCGCGCAAAATGGCGTGGTCGCCGCACAGGGCGCGCACGCGCAGAAGGAACTCCCACCAGTGGAACGGCTCCGCGCGCCGGTAGGAAAGGTCTATGCCGAACTGTTCCCCGATGGCCAGCACCAGATCGTTGATGTCATAGTCGAGGCTGAGCAGCTCCTCGCCCTCCCCGTCGTCGCCCGCGCCCTCGCCGACCATGGTGGGATAGCCGCGGGCAAAGTCCATCATCGCCCGCAGCACGGCGGCGGACGGCCTGCCCAGCGGGCGGCCAAAGGCCAGGCGCTGCATTTCCGCCAGCACGCGCGCGTTGGAACGCGCCTCCTCCAGCGTGCCGACAGTGGGGTACAATTCCCGCGCCAGGTCGAGCACGTCGATCCAGGTGCGGAAATCCACGTTTACAGGATAGGACGCGCCGCCGATGCAGATGGCCTCGGGCGGCGCGTCCTGCGCGTAATTGGGGCGAAACATCAGTCCGCGGTGAAGGTGGGCGCGCCGGCGGTAAACGTCGCCGAGCCGTGGGAGACGTCCCCGGCGAAGGAGAGGCTGAAGGAGAGCTTCTTCTCCACCGCGTCGTAGTTTGCAAAGGACACCGTGCAATCCACCTTCCAGGCCACGAAAGCCCCGTCCGCGCCCTCCGCCGCCTTGGGAAAGACGAAGAGCACCGGCCGTACCGCCGAAGAGCCGGTGGGCAGGGCGTTCATCAGCGTGAACATGTAGTCAAACAGGTCGTCGCCCTCCTCCAGCTGCGTTTCCTGTTCCATCGAAGGTTTATAGTATTTGAGCACGTCGCTGGGGAACTGCTGGTCGATGAAGTCGAGCGTCTCCACCTCGGGGTTGAAGGCGAGGTCAAAGACGGTGGACTTGCGCAGCCGCGCCCAGTCCGGCGCGGACGGCGTTTCCGAGGTGTCGATAAAGAGCATGGAATTCTGCTTTTCCCAGGTAGCCATGGCTTGTCACTCCTTTTCATAGCGGATGCGGATCTGCAACATGTATTTCGCGCCGCCCTCGTCCCAGGCGCTGAAAAAATCGCCGCCGGGCAGCACCTCGACACGCAGCGGCGTGCAACCCGCGGGCAGCGCGGGGTACTGTCCCTGCGCGTCCCGCGCCGCGACCCAGCCGGCCAGTTTCGCCAGACCGTCGAGCGCTTCAAGGTTCTCCCGATCGTCCGGGGCGGCGGTGTAAAGGCAGAAGCGGACGATGGTGAGGTCGTAATTGCGGATGGATGAGCCGTCCACGAACTCCGTTTCCGCGCTGTCCATGCAGGCGGTCACCGGCACGAGCAGCGTACCGCCCTCCCGCGCGGTGGCGAAGCCGAAAAACAGCTCGCCGACATAGGGGCAGGTGAGCAGCCAATCCCACACGGCCTCGTGCATGGTCGTTGGGATAGCCTGTCCGTCGGGCATGGTATCCCTCCTTTCTCAGCGGCCAAGGCGCAGGCCGCCTTCGTCGATAAAGTTCTGCAGGCGGCGCAAAAGCTCCGGCTTCAGCGTCTTTTCTGCGGCCCCGTCCCAACGGGCGACGGCCAGCGGATGCCTGTCGCGGCGGAAATTGAGCCCTTCGCCCAGATAGACGCGGCGGGCGTATGGGGCGCGGTGCTCGATGGTTCCCGGGCCAAAGCGCACGTCGCGCAAAAGGCGGCCCGTGTCCATGGGCACGTAGGGCGCGTAAAGCGCGTGCCATTCGCGCGCCGCGCGCGTCCAGAATTCGGCGCTTTGCAGCTTTTTGCGGTACTTCATCGCGTCCACGCCGCCCGCGTCGCAGGTAAAGCGCATGGCTTTCCCTCCTTCCTGTCAAGGCCGGTGGCCGCGCTGCACGGCGCTGCCCCAGGAGGAGCGCGCCACGTAGTGCGCGAGGCCGGGGACGGCCGTGTTCTCCTTGGCGCTCTGCACCACCATCGCCCCGCCGCGCTCGTACTTTTTCAGCAGCGCCGCGGCGGAAAAGCCGTCCGTGATCTCGTCCTCCACCGCGCCGTAGACGAGTATGTCCCCCGCCGCAAGGGTGAACGTCCCTTCCGGCGCGCCCCGCGCGTCCCATTCGCCGGGCGGCAGGTAGTCCAAGCTGGCGGGGATGCGGCAGACGACGCTGGCGGCGTAACGCACGATGCCGTCGTCGCGCACGCGCTCGTGGGCGCGCACCCAACTGCAGCCATGCAAAACGCGCCTGCGCCAGACCTCGCGCGTTCTGCCATCCTCGCCGACGACGCGGCGGCGGTTGTAGAGCGTCACCGTCTCCCGCGCGAAGGGGATCATGATTCCGCCCCCGCATAGAGAAGGGAAGTGCCGTCTGCCGTCCTTTCGCCGACGAGGTATTCGCGGGCGACCTGCGCCCAGCGCCCAGACAAAGAGCCGCCGCGCGCGGCATAGGTGACGCTGACGCCGTCGTTGACGAGCGAAGTCACCTCGCGCCCTTCGTCCCCCTCCTCCACGTGCATGGCGGCGACGAGGGCGAACACGGCCCGCTCCACCGCCTCGCGCGGGGGCGATTCCCGGCGCGCGCGGCCATGGGTGAGAGCGTCCACCACCTTGGAAGCGCGCATCTCCAGGGGCGAAAACGCCGCCTCCGTAAGTTCGCCGCCCAGCTGCTGATAGCGCGCGTAGGTCAAAAGCGGCATATGTCCTCCTTTCCGGGCGGCGCGGGCCGGATCGTGCCCACGCCGCCCATGGTCTTATCGCTGTCGTTTATTCCTCCCGCGAGCGCCGCCCTGCGTCCGGCTGCAAGTTCCGTTCACCACGGCGGGGTCTCCGGGCGGGCGGCGCGGCCCGGTCAGCCGCGGGAGAGTATGCGGGCGATGGGAATGGCGCGGTGGTCGATGAAGCCCTTGTCGCTCTGGCCGTCGTGGACGAGCGCCCAGTTGGCGCCGTTTTCCAGTTCGGCATTGGTGGGCGAAAGGGAGTTCATCGAAGCCTTGGTGAAGCTGAGGCCGCGCGGGGCGAACAATTTGCGCTGGCGGGTGATGAGCACATCCTTGCCGCCGGCGTCGCGGGGGTCGCGCCACATTTCGTTGGGCGTGCGCGCGCCGCAATCGCAGAAGTCGAACGCGCCCTCGCCGAGGATGTAGCTGCAATAGCGCTCGCCGGGCACGACGTACTGCCCTGCGGCCGCGCCGGTGGGAGAAAAGGCGGCGGAAGTGACGTCGCCGAGCTTCACCTGCGCGCCCGTGGGCGAGGCGGAATCGGCGACGATGGCAAGCGCGCCCTCGTCGCCCTCCTCGGCGGCGTAGTAGCCCTGCTCCACGCCCACGCCGTCGTCCACCAGCAGCAGGCGGCCGTTCCAGGAGGCCAGGCCCAGATCGCGGGTGACGCCGCGCTTGTCGGTGTACTTGAGGTACTCCACGGCGGCGAGGTTTTCCAGGTTCGTGGACACGGCGCTGTGGCAGACCACCACGCGGAAGATGCCCTTGTTGGCCCCGGCGGCGCGCTGGATGGCGCTGTTGAGCGTGGTCGCGCCCACGTAGGGCTCGGCGGCGGCGGTCACATCGTAGGTGTGGCGGTCGACGAACTCGGCGTTGCCCTCGCCGGTCATGGCAAACACGCCCTTGAGGATGGCAAGCAGCGTGTCCTCGTCCACGCCGTCCCAGTACTCGGCCACCTGCATGGCCACGTTGTCCATGAAGTCCGCGCCGGTGATGTCGGCGGCAAAGTCCTTCTCCTCCCACGCCTTCATGCGGCCCACGACCACCATGGACTGGGCGTAGGTGCGGGTGGAAACGGCGGTGAGGTCGGTCTCGCCGTCGTAGTTGAGGGGCTCGCCGTCGATGAGGCCGAGCATGGGCACGGTGACATAGTTGCCGCCCGCGTGGTCGCCCAGCAGCGCGCGCAGGGCGCGGCGGGGGCGCAGCACGCCGGCTTCGAGCAGCTTGTCCTGCTTGACGCGGGGCACGCGCTCCAGATACTTGCCGAACACCTCGGCGTTGAAGGTCTTGGAATCGAACTGAGGCATGCGATGTCTCTCCTTTCAATGGGTCGGTAGGAAAAGGCCGCCCCGTGGTGGGACGGCCGCAGCGTGCTGAAAAGCCCGCAGGTCAGGGAAGCAAAAATCGCGGCTGATTTTCTGTCAGGGCGGTTTTGCGTTTGCGGGCTTGATCGGCGCTCTGCGACCGTTCCGATCGGGACGGCCTGCGCGAACGCCCGCCCGGCCCGAAGGGGGTGACGGGCGGGACGGGCGGCGCGGTCAAAAGGGTCGCGCGCAGGGGGCGCTCAAAAAGCGGCGCGCGCGGGGGCCGCCGGACAGGGCGCGCGGATGTCCGCGAAGCGCGGCGCGCTCACTCCGCCAGGTAGCGGCGGGCGCGCTCCGGCTCGCGCTGGGCAAAGAGGAACTGTTCGTAGAGCGGCAGGGCGCGGAAGGCCTCGCCGCCGCTGGCGCGCTCCAGCTCCGCCGCCTCGGGCGCGGGCAGGGGCGGCGGCGAGTTCTGGGCGGCGAAGCAGTTTTTCTCCCGCGTGAGGGCGGAAAACACCTCCGCATCGCTCTTTCCAAAGTTGGCCGCATCCTCGAGCGCGGCGGCAAAATCGGCAAGCAGGCCTCTGCGCACGTACTCGTGCAGAAATTCCCGATCTCCCGCGGCGACCTCAAAGCGCCGCTCCACCTCCGCGCGACGCCGCGCCTCCTCGTCCGCCGCCATGCGCGCCTGTTCCCCGGCGCGGAAGCGCTCCACCTCCGCGCGCAGCGTCTCCAATTCCGCGCGCGCCGCTTCCAGCGCCGCGCGCGCGTCCTCCTCCGCAGGGAGCGCCTCCACCGTCATCTCCCCGACGGCATTCTGCAAAACTTCCCCGGACATACATCCTCCTTCCCCCGCCGTCCCGCGGCAGGCAAAAGCCGCGCCTGCGTGGGCGCGGCCTGCGTCGTTTGGGCATGAAAAGACCGCCTCGCTTGCGACGGGGCGGTCCATGTCGGTCGTATTTGCTTTGCGCACCTTCATGAGTTCTTGGCAGGCGCGGCATCCTCCTGCATCTCTCGGGTTTCCCCTGTCCTACCATCGGCGCGTGGTCGCCGCGAAATTTACCACCTCAAGAACTCCTTTGGTGCATCTTCATTATATCATGATTCAGGGCGTTTGTAAAGAATCTTTCGATTCTTCACGTTTTGTCTCCACTTCTGCCCGTTCGTTTTCCAAAACGTCAGGATCGAGTTTTTGTATCGAGAATCATCTTTGGACGTCTTCAACCGTAATATAAGGCGAAAGCGCAGACCCTCCTCCGATACTTCCTTAAGAATCAAGGCAGTATTTGGCCCATCCTCCAAAATATAATCAGGTTGTTCCAAGGCCATACGCATATAAGAGCAGTATCTTTCATAATCGTTTGGATGGTGCTCTTTGATGTGCATGACTCTTTCGTTTGTGATAATAACTTCATCTGTCGTTATATCCTTTGTGACGCACGAATAGATGTTTATATCTATTCTTGTAATATACTCCACGCCGCCACCGCCATCCATCGTAGATGGATACAGTATACCATGCCGCCCGCCGTTTTTCAACGCGGGCGATGACCCTCATCTGCGGGTGTTATCCGGCGCTGACCGCCCCCTCCCTGTCCACCTTCCCCACCGCCTCCCCGGCCTCGGCGAGTGTGCCGCCGCGCACCCATTGGCGCAGCTCCGCGCCGGAGAGCAGGCCGCGGTCGTGCAGTTCGCACAGTTGGGAAAAGCTCTCCTGCGAGCTTTCAAACAGGCTCATGTCCCAGTCCACGCCCACGGCGTATTCGCCGCGCGCGCCGCGGGGGGTGAGGCCGTAGAACTCGCAGAGCACGTCGGCGGCGTAAGCCATGTCGCAAAGCGCGGCCTCCCACATGCGGCGGATGGCGCTGACGAGGGCAAAGGTATCGTGGTTGGCGGCGCGGATCTCCGTGGCCGTGGCCGCGCCCGTCTCCGGGGCGGTGAGTATGCCGCGACTGGTGCCCACGGCCTTTTCCAGGAGGGCAAAAAGCCGGTCGAGGCGGGCGTACATGGCCTCGTGGCGAATCTCGGGGGCGTAGACGAGCCACGGCGTCTTCCCTTCGTCATAGGCGCCCTCGATGGGGATGAACGGCTCCTCGCCATCCTGCACGGTGCGGCGAACGCGGGCGATGCCGGTCTCGCCGCCGTCGAAGGGATCGCGCCACATTTCGGCGCTCAAACCGAGCATGGGCCGGGTGAGGCGGTATTCGCGGCCGATGAGGCGCATGTGTTCGCGGATCTCCCGCATCAGCGCCTCGCAGCCGTAGGTGATGGGCACGCCGTAGACGCCGCCTTCGCGCCGGTCGTCGGCGGGCGAGCGCAGAAAGGCCAGCGTCAGGCGCTCCACGCCGGAAATGGCCACCTCCCCGGCAAGCCCCGCCCACTGCGGCGCCGTCTCCGGCGGCACGACATGGCCGGAGGCGTCCGTCACCTTTGTGGAGATGGTCTGCACGCCGTTTTCCAGCGCGTAGGCCGTCCAGCGGTAATAGGTATGCCCGTCCACCTCGGCCCGCCCCGCCAGCACCGTGGCGGCGGTGATCCGCCCGCCCCGCGTGGCGGTGACGAAAAAGCGGTCCTGCCCCACGGCCTGAAAGCGCACCTTGCCGTCCGCCACGCAGGGCAGCAGCACGCGCCCGCCCGTGCCCAGCGCCTGCGCGGTGAGGCTCTGCGCGCGGGAAAACACGTCCTCCAAAGCCTCCGCTACCGCCGCCGCGCGCGGCGTGCGTTCCCCGCCCCGCGGCCCGGAAATATTGAGGGCGGCGTCGGACATGGCGATGCTCGCCAGACGCGAGGCGAATATGCAGGTGAGGTTCACACCGTCCGCGCGGCGGTAGTCCGCCTCGGCGCGCGCTGCCATGGCCGCCTCGCCCGGCAGCTGCGCGCCCCGGCCAAACAGCCGCCGCG
Source organism: uncultured Bacillota bacterium (assembly GCA_963930055.1). GTDB lineage: Bacteria > Bacillota > Clostridia > Christensenellales > Aristaeellaceae > Pullichristensenella. The sequence goes on from CAWVKS010000009.1 coordinate 112,726, forward strand.
CCCATTCCCAGAATCGTTCCAGCATGGTTTCCCTCCTTATGATGGTCTGTCACATTCCCTGCCGGCAGAGCCTGCGCACGTCGCGGCGGTAGTGCATCAGGCCGTAGCGCAGCGCGTCCACGGCGTGGTCATCCTCCTTGCGGGGCTTGTCCTCGCCGCGCTCGCGGGCGCGCTCGTCCCAGCGGTAGCCCTCCATCTCGGCGATGAGGCGCTCGCAGCGGGGGTGGAACATCAACTTCCCCGCGTCCAGCGCCGCCGAAACCAGCTGCACGCCCTCCAGCACGGCGTTGTCGGCCTTTTTGAGGCGCAGGGCGGGGCTGTCCTCGTGCAGCTGCAGGATGAAGCCCTCCGCCGAGGGGTCGATGACCACGCAGGCGCTGCCGCGCGCGAAGCGGATGAGGTCGGCGGCGTACTGCCGCGGCGACTTTGCCCCCGTCTCGCCGGAAGCGTGGTAGTATTCCTCCAGCGCCCATACGCGCCCGTCCTCGCCAAGCCCCAGCCGCACGAAGGCCGTGGGGTTGGTGTGGCCGTAGTCCACGCCCACCCAAGTAAAGCGCGCATCAGGCACGGCGTCGGACACGTGCCGCCCGCGCTCGAACATCGGGTAGACCGCACCCTCCGCAGCCACCCACCGGCCGAGGATATAGCGCTGGTAAAACACGCCCGTGTACTCGCGCTTCAGCGCCGCGCGCACGCTCTCCGGCAGAAAGGGGTTGTCGTCGATGCCGTACTGCTGGGAAAAGACGTCCGCGCCCGAGTCGAGGAACTGCTTGAACCAGTGTCCCGGCCCGGCGGGGTTGCAGGTGCCGTCGAAACAGGAATACTCCTTGTCGAGGCGGCTTTTGAGCATCTCGAACACCTCGCGCTCCCAGGAGACGACCTCGTCGCCGTAGCAGTACTTGATGGACGAACCGCGCAGGCGGTCGACATGCCGCTTGTTGTCCGCGCCCAGACAGTGGACTCGCTGGCCAAAGAGCGTGGCCGTGCCGTCGGCGCGCAGGGGCGAGACCATCTGCGCGCCGTAGAGGTCGCGCATGGGCGCGAGCACGTTGCGCTCCAAGGTGCCGCGCGTGTTGCCCAGGAGCACCGCCAGCCCCGGCCTGCCCTCCCGCGCAAGCAGGCGGCGGGGGATGACGAAGTAGTCCAGATACGTCTTGCCCGAGCGCGTGGCCCCGTACTTGACGTTCCAGCGGCAGTTCGCCTCGTTCCAGTAGCGCTTCTGTTTGGGGCTGAGCCGCATGCCCTCCTCCTTTCTGTCTTTCAGGGAGCTTCCTCCCCGCCCGCCTGCGCGTCGAGCGCCGCGAGCAGGGCGTCGAGCCCGTTCTTCGTCTCCGCCTCGCCCAGGCGCGTGCCCCACTTTTCCGGCAGGCGGCAGGCGAGCCAGAATTTGATGGCGGTGAGGTTGGGCGGCTCATATTTATGCGTTTCGCGGCGCTTGACGCCACTGCCGTTTTCTTCCTCCGTGACCTCTGTATAGCGGTAGCCCAGCGCGCGGCGCAACAGCGCGTTTTCCACCTGCGCGTCGGCCATCTCGCCGGTCGTGCGCAGCGCCGCCTCCACGCCGGGGCAGCGCTGCGCCCAACCCAGCAGCACCGCCTCCCGCACGCCGCAGCGGCGGGCGATCTCCCCGGCGGAGCAGCCCGCGCGCGTCCACGCGGCCAGGAGCGACAAGCCCTCCGGCGCGCTCCAGCGGGCGAATTTTCCCATGGTATCCTCTCCTTTCAACGAAGCGCCGCCAGGGCCTCTTCCCCGGCGGCGCGAACTTCGACGATGCCATTATAGCACATTCCTAACTGACTTTGACTGTTGTCTTCTTGCCATTTGCCGACATGCCCTCAGGCGCAGTCATCCGCGCCCCAGGCGCGGGCGAAGGCGGAAAGGGCCAGCGCGTGCAGGCGATATACCTGCCGCTGTTCGTAGCCCATTGCCCGTCCGATGCGCTCCCACCGCCAGCCGTCCATGTAGCGCCAGCGCAGCAGATCCTGAAAACGCTGATCCTTCAACGCGGCGATGGCCGCGTCGATGGCGCGCGTGAGATCCACATATTCGTCGATCTGCGCGTCCAGATCGCGCGTGAGATCGACGATCTTCGACACGTATTCCTCCACGGACGACGTGCGCCGCTGCCCGCCGCCCGGCAGGGAACGCAGCCGCGCCCGCTGCCCCTCCGCCAGTTCGCGGTAGCGCTGCAAACGCTCGCGCATGCCCTCGATGCGCGCGTCCCTGCGCGAAAGCTGCTCCAACACCTCTTTTGCCGTCATGCCTGTCTTCCTCCTTTTGTCACGTTTTGTGACATACCGGCGAAAAAAATATCCTCCACCGGCACGCCGTAGTAGTCCGCAAGCCGCACTTTCACCTCGTCCCGGGCGATGCGCTTCCCCGTTTCGTACATGCACAGCGCGGAAAAGCTCACGCCCACCGCCTTTGCCACCTCCTCGCGCCGCCGCGCCCCGCGCAGAGAAACGAGCCGTTTCCCGATCTTGCCCGCGTCCATCGTATCCCTCCTTTTGTCACGTTTCGTGACTATTACTATACGCGCTTTTGCTGTCCATGTCAATACATAGCGCGCCGCCCGGCGAAATTTTGTTCACGTTTCGTGACATTTTGGCTTGCGTTTGTTCACGTTTCGTGATATTCTAAGGGCGGGAGGGATGCGCATGAACACATTGGGCGACCGCATACGCATACTGCGCTCGGGGCGGGCGCTGACGCAGCAGGCCGTGGCCGAGGCGCTGGGCGTTTCCCGCTCGGCGGTGGCGATGTGGGAAAAGGACGAGCGCGAGCCGGATCTGGAAACGCTCGCGCAGCTGGCGAAACTGCTGGGCGTGCCGCTGACGGCGCTGGTGGAGCGCAGGGAAGCGCCCCTGCCCCAAAACCTGCGCCCCGTGCGCACAAAGCGCGTGCCGCTGCTCGGGGCCATCGCCGCAGGCGAGCCCATCTTCGCCGAGGAAGAACACGAGACGTATGTGGACGTGGGCGGCAGCGTGCATGCAGACTTCGCCCTCGAAGTCAAAGGCTCAAGCATGGAACCTGTCTACAAGGACGGCGACGTGGTCTACATCCGCCGGCAGGACGACGTGCTCGACGGCCAGGTGGCGGCGGTGGTGGTGGATGATTCGGCCACCCTCAAGCGCGTCTACCACCTGCCCGTGGGCGTGCAGCTCATGCCCCTCAACCCCGCCTTTGCGCCGATGCTCTTCACCCCGGAGAACAGCGACAGCGTGCGCATCCTCGGCCTGGCGGTGGGCTATTTTCGCAAGACCGTCTGAGCGCTCCCCGCTCAGGGGCGCATTTTCTTTGCGCGAATGTAAAAAAAACGATTGACAAAGAACACCGTTTTCTTTATAATAGAAGCACGCGATATACACAATGTTCCATAGGATCATTTACCGCAAGACATCCAATGTATAACCTCTTTTGCACCGTATGCCAGGCGGATGGCTTATCCGCTAAAAATAAGGAGGTCTACAGAATGAAAAAGGTACTTATCCTGGTCTTGGCGCTGGCAATGCTGCTGGGCTGCACCGCAATGGCGGAAGGCAACCTCATCGGCTACACCTGCATGGACGGCACCAACCCCTTCTTCGTGACGCTCGAGGGCGCGATCCGCGAAGTCGTCGAAGCCAATGGCGACGAGCTGATCTCCCTTGACCCGCAGAACAGCAACGAAAACCAGATCTCCCAGATCGAGGATCTGATCTCCCGCGGCATCGTGGCCATCTTCCTCAACCCCGTGGATCGCGACGGCGTCATCGCCGGCCTCGACCTGCTCAAGGAAGCCAACATCCCGATCTTCGGCTTCGATACCGAAGTGGCCGACATGAGCTATCTCGTCAGCTACGCCGGCTCGGATAACTACAACGCCGGCTACGTCTGCGGCGTGGACCTGGTCGAGAAGTGCCCGGACGGCGGCGACATCATCGTGCTGGATTCCCCGACGATGCAGTCCGTCGTGGACCGCACCGACGGCTTCCTCGCGGCTCTGGAAGAGCTCGCCCCCGGTAAGTTCAACGTGGTAGCGCAGATCGACTCGATGGGCAACCAGGAGCAGGGCAACCTCAACGGCACCGACGCCCTGACCGCCAACCCCGACGCCATCGCCATCTTCGGCGGCAACGACCCGACGGCTCTGGGCGCTTACGCGGCGGCTGAGGCGGCCGGCTCCGACGCCCTGATCTACGGCGTGGACGGCTCCCCCGACGTCAAGGCTCTGGTCGCGGAAGGCGGCATCACCGGCACCGGCGCGCAGTCCCCGATCAACATCGGCAAGACCATCGCCGAGGTCTACTATCAGTGGCTGGCCGGCGAAGAGGTCGAGGAGCGCTATCCCATCGAGACCTTCATGATCAACGCGGACAACGTTGCCGAGTACGGCACGGACGGCTGGCAGTAAGCCGAAACACGGCTCTGACCCGCTGACACAGCTGTAAGAAAGCAATGAGGAAAGGGGCTTTGTTCGTCAGGGCAAAGCCCTTTTCGAAGTCTTGAACGCGCGAGGAGGCCCTGCCGTCCGGCAGAGAGCGCCGCGTCCGGCGGCACGGCTTGCCGGACGATAGGGCCTGCTCCCCGGCGCGCCGCGCGGCGCGCTTCATGAAGAAGAAACGGTGGTGAAACGCGGTGAGCGAATATTTGCTCGAAATGAAAAACATCTGCAAGTCGTTCCCCGGCGTCAAGGCCCTGCAGAACGTGGACTTTCAGCTCAAAGCCGGCGAGATCCACGCGCTGCTGGGCGAAAACGGCGCGGGCAAATCGACGCTGATCAAGGTGCTGGGCGGCATCTACATCGCCGAGGAAGGCCAGATCTTCATCGACGGAAAGCAGGTCGCCATCACGGGCGTCAATTCCGCGCGCGCCAACGGCATCTCCATCATCCATCAGGAACTGGTGCTGGTGCCGTACATGACGGTGGCGGAGAACATCTTCCTGGGCCGCGAGCCGATGGGTTCCTTCGGCGTCAACAAGTCCAAGATGAGCGCGGACGCGCAGAAAATGCTCGACCGCTTCGATCTGGGCATCGACGCCGACTCCCTGATCGCCGATCTGAGCATCGCCCAGCAGCAGATGGTGGAGATCGTCAAGGCCATTTCCTTCAACTGCCGCATCCTGGTGATGGACGAGCCGACCTCTTCCATCTCCGACCGCGAAGTGACGGCGCTGTTTGAGATCATGCGCAACCTCGCGGGGCAGGGCGTGGGCATCATTTACATTTCCCACAAGATGAGCGAGCTGGACGAGGTGTGCGACCGCGTGACGGTCCTGCGCGACGGCTGCTACGTGGGCACGCGCGTGGTCAAGGACACGCCGCGCGACGAGCTGATCGCCATGATGGTCGGCCGCGAGCTGGATCAGTACTACACGCGCGACCACGTGGAGAACACCGAGGTCGTGCTCAAATGCGAGGACCTCAGCGACGGTCGGAAAAAGCGTTCGCGCGTCAAGGGCGTGTCCTTTGAAGTGCGCAAGGGCGAGATCGTCGGCTTTGCCGGTCTGGTCGGCGCGGGCCGCAGCGAGACGATGCAGTGCCTGTTCGGTCTCACGCCCGGCTCCACCGGCGATGTATACTTAAATGGCCAGAAAGTCCATATCCACAACGCCGTGGACGCCATGAAGCGGGGCATCGCCATGGTGCCGGAAAACCGCAAATTGCAGGGGCTCTACCACGTGCAGAGCGTCAAGTTCAACTCCACCATCGAGGTGCTGGAGAAGTTCATCAACAAATTGATCGTCAACGGCAGGCTCGAGGAGGCGATCACCCAGGAGTTCATCGACAAGATGCGCACCAAGACGCCCTCGCAAGAGCAGCGCGTGGCCAACCTTTCCGGCGGCAACCAGCAGAAGGTGATGATCGGCCGCTGGCTGGCCACCGACCCGAAGATCCTCATACTCGACGAGCCGACCCGCGGCGTGGACGTGGGCGCCAAGGCAGAGATCTACGAGATCATGAACGAATTGACCAAGCAGGGCGTCTCCATCATCATGATCTCCTCGGAGCTGCCGGAGATCATCAACATGGCCGACCGCGTATACGTGATGTACGAGGGCCGGGTGACGGGCTGCATCCCCTACCAGGAGGTCAGCCAGGAGGCCATCATGAAACTGGCCACGCAAGAAGCATCAGGAGGGCACGACAATGGCTGAGAGATTGGGAAAAGGCATCAAGCGGTATTTTAAGGACAATCTGGGCATCCTCTGCGCGCTGGCGGTGATGATCCTCTTTCTGTACGTCTACCCGGTGACGCATACCACCTTCCTCACCCAGCGCAACATCTTCAACGTTCTGCGCCAGAGCGCGCCGAACCTGCTGCTGGCCTGCGGCATGACCATGGTCATCATCCTGGGCGGCATCGACCTGTCGGTGGGCTCCATCATCGCCATGTCCGGCGTGCTGGGCGCGGCGGCGGTGGTCTGGTGGGGGCTGCCGGAGATCGTGGGCATCCTCATCGGCGTCCTCTCGGGCGTGATCTTCGGCCTGTTCAACGGCGCCATCATCGCCAAGACGCAGATCCCGCCATTCATCGTCACCCTGGCGTCGATGAACATCGCCAAAGGCATCGCCTACGTCTACTCGGGCGGCAAGCCCATCCGCTGCATGACCGACGCCTGGAAGTTCCTCGGCGCGGGCTACATCGGCCCGGTGCCCACCCAGGTGGTGACGATGTTCGTGGTGTTCATCATCTCCGTGCTGTTCCTCAACCGCACGCGCATGGGCCGCCACATCTACGCCGTGGGCGGCAACGACACCGCCGCCAAGTTCTCCGGCATCAGCACGGCGAAGGTCAAGTTTACCGTGTACAGCTTCAGCGGCCTGATGGCGGGCCTTGCCGGCATCACCATCGCCTCCCGCCTCTATTCGGGCACCTGCACCTCCGGCGAATCCGCGGAGATGGACGCCATCGCCGCCGTCGTCGTGGGCGGCACCTCCATGTCCGGCGGTTCCGGCCGTCTGGGCGGCACGCTCATCGGCGCGCTGATCATCGGCATACTCGACAACGGCCTCAACCTGATGGGCGTCAACTCCGACTGGCAGTACATCATCAAGGGCGTCGTCATCCTCGGCGCCGTGTACATGGACTTCCTGCGCAGCCGGAAGCGCGCCAAGGGCTAAGCCCGCTTTGCGACGTCCCGCGCCGGTCTTCCCCTGGCGCGGGGCGCGTTTTGCATAGCGCAATATCATCAAAGGAGCGTACAAAATCATGAAACGGTCGGCTGTCAACCAGGCCATCGCCTGGGCGAAGGATCTTTTGCAGAAGAACAACATCCATTTGCCGGAATACGCCTACTGGCCGCTGGAAACGTGGAAGGCCAACGTCGATAAGCTCGATACCGTGCGCAAAGTGATGCTCGGTTGGGATATCACGGACTATGGCCTGAACGATTTTGCGCACATCGGCGCCGTGCTCTATACCGTGCGCAACGGCAGCATCAACGACAAGAGCCTCGGCGTGCCCTTCGCCGAGAAGTACATCATACTGCGCAGCGGCCAGCGCCTCACCAACCACTACCACGTGGCCAAGACCGAGGATATCATCAACCGCGCCGGCGGCACGCTGCAGCTCTATTTGTGGAACGTCGACCCCGCTACCGGCAAGGTGCTCGATACGGACGTCAACGTCTATATGGACGGCGTTCTTCACACCTTCAAACCCGGCGCGGAAGTGCTGGTGGAGCCGGGCAACAGCATCTCGCTGACGCCCTATATCGCCCACATCTTCGGCGCCAAGCCCGGCAGCGACCTGGTGGTGGGCGAAGTTTCCTCCATCAACGACGACAACACCGACAACTACTTCCTCGAAAAGAGCCTGCGCTTCACCAACATTGAAGAGGACGAGCCCATGGCCTGCCCGCTCTGCAACGAATACGAGAATATATTCTGAGCCGCGAGTCCTCTGCGCGCCCCGACCCATGGGCCGGGGCGCGCTTTTTGCGCCTTTGCGCCACGCAAAAAGCCGCCCGAAGGGACGGCTTTCAGAGCGCTCACGGCAGGGATCGCCTATACCCGATCCTCCACCTTGCTGATGACGTTTTTGTTCAGGCGGAGGAAAAACGCCGCCGTCACCGCCGCTGAGACGACCTCCGCGACCGGGAAGGAGAGCCATACCAGATCGTCGTTGCCCACCCGCTGGCCGATGGCGGCCAACGCCCAGGCCACCGGCACCAGCACGATCAACTGGCGCGCCAGGGAGACGAGCATCGAATAGAGGCTGTAGCCCAGCGCCTGAAACACCGAACTTAATACGATGCACACGCCGGCGACCACGAACGTGGAGGCGATGATGCGCAGCGCCGGAATGCCGATGGCCAGCATCGTTTCGCTGGCGTTGAAGAAGCCCAGCAGCACATGGGGCACGGCGAGGAAGATGATCGTGCCCAGCAGCATGAAGGCGCTGGCGTAGCACAAAGACACCCAAATGGTTTTCGTCATGCGGCTGCGCTTCTGCGCGCCGTAGTTGTAGGCAAGTATGGGGATGACGCCGTTGTTCAAGCCGAACACAGGCATGAACACGAAGCTGTTGAGCTTGAAGTAAGCGCCGAACACCGTGGCCGCCGTCTCCCTGCCCGCCGTGTAGTTGATGAGTATGATGTTCATCAGCCAGGTCATCACCGAGCCGATGGCCATCATAATCACCGAGGGCAGGCCGATGGCGTAGATGCGGGCGATGAGGTGCTTTTGCGGCCGGAACTTGCGCAGTTGCAGGCGGATATCCGGGTTCTTGCGGCTGTTGATGATCGCCGCCATGATGAAGGCCACGATCTGGCCGATGACGGTGGCGACGGCCGCGCCCTCCGTGCCCATGTCAAAGCCGATGGGCATTTTGAACAGGCCCATGTCGTGCCCCTTGGGCAGTATGAAGATGGGATCGAGGATGATGTTGATGATCGCGCCCGTGCCCTGGGTGATCATCGTGTAGAACGTGCGCCCCGTGGCCTGCATCAGCCGCTCGAAGATCATCTGGCCAAAGAGGCCGAAGGAACAGCAGCACACCACCGTCAGGTAGTCCACGCCGTACTCCACGATGGTCATGTTGTGCGTCTGCGAGAGCATGAAGGCGCGGCTGCCAAAGAGGCCGAAGAGCAAAAAGACGACGTAGCCCACCAGCGAGAGGAACACGCCGTGCTCGGCCACGCGGTTGGCCCGCTCGCGGTCGCCCGCGCCCAGGGCGCGGGACAAAAGCGCGTTGACGCCCACCGCCGTGCCCGTGGCCAGGCCGATCATCAGGTTCTGCGCCGGGAAGCTGAAGGAGACCGCCGAAAGCGCCTCCTCGCTGACCATGCTGACAAAGACGCTGTCCACGACGTTGTAAAGCGCCTGCACCAGCATGGAGATCATCAGCGGCACGGACATATTGAGCACCAGTTTGCCGATGGGCATGACGCCCATCTTGTTTTCAGCTGCGTTTTCCATGGGGGATCTCTCCCATCCTTCGTGGTCTGTATGCGCGCGGAAAGGCCGCGTCGCCGGCGCGCCGGATCGCTATATGTATATCACTTCTTTATAAATTTTATAGGAACGCGGCGTGGCTGTCAAGCGCGGCGGCGTGAATTAACCGCCCGCGGCTTGACCGCACCGGCCGCGCCGTGCTAGACTGGGGAAAATGGCGACAAAGGAGGCGCAGCCGATGAAGATCTCCAAGCGGGACGCGCTGATGTGGATGGAGTTTTTTTCCAGCCTGCCGGAGGATGAGGAGCTCCTGCCCCGCCAGCAGGAGATCGCCCTGGCCGTGCTTTCGCAGATCGAGGCCGCGGCGGACGCGCGCGCCGCGGCGCTGCGCAGCGCCATCCCCGGCCTCAAGTCTCTTGACGGCCGCACGGATTACGTCGGCCCGGAGGAAAAGTTCCCCAACGGCTGCCGCAGCTGCCTCTTGGGTACGGGGCTGAGCGCCGTGCGCAAGACCAACAAGTGCGACGCCTGCTGCAAATTCTGTTACGATTTCGGCGCGCTCGACTGCCTGCCGCCCATTGGCGAAGGGATGTGGGAAATCGGCGGCACGCGCTTTCGTGAGGAGGACATCCCCCTGCTGCTCTCCATCCACCGCGCGCCCACGGGCGTCGCCTACGTCTACCTCGAGCCGTTCATGGAGATCGAGGCCTACTATGGCATCATCGCCAAATTCCGCGCCGCCGGCGTGCACCAGCACATGTACACCAACGGCATACGCGCAAACGAGGAAAACCTGCGCGCCCTCGCCCGCGCCGGGCTGGACGAACTGCGCTTCAACCTCGGGGCGACGGGTTGCTCCGACCACGTGCTCAAAAACATGGCCATCGCCAAAAAATACCTGCCGCGCGTGGGCGTCGAAACGCCGATGACGCCGGAATTTTACCAGGCGTTCCTGCAAAAGAAGGACGCCATACTCGCCACGGGCGTGGATTTCATCAACTGCGCCGAGCTGCACCTGAACGAAAACAATCTGGCAAACTACCTGGGCGAGCCGATGTACATGTACCGTCTGGGCTACCTCTCCCCCATCTGGAGCCGCGAGCTGACGCTGAAATTCCTCCGCCGCGCCGCCGAGGAAAACTGGGGCGTGGCCGTGCACGCCTGCTCTGACCGCACGAAGTTCGCCCGCGACCTCAACCTGCGCGCCAGGGAAGGCGGCTGGTTCGGCTCCAGCGCCTACGCCTGCGAATTTCCCCGCATCCCCTACGCGGCCTTCCTGCCCGTGCTGCGCGACGATGGTTTCGCCTTCCTCGAGGAAGAACCCCTTCCCGAGGGCTACCGCCCCGGCGATGTGGTGCTGTGAAGCCCTGACAGGCCGCGAACGCCGTTGGAAGAAAACGGCGCGCGCCTTCCGGCAGCCGGGCGGATGTCCGGCTGCTTTTCTTTGACTCACAAGAAAGGAACGCCCGCGCTGTTTCGGGAACTGGCGATGGCCGACGGTTCCGGGGGCTCCGCCGTCATCCGCGCGTCCTTCGCCGCGCCGTCGCGGAACGGGGGCCGGCGCCCCCCTCCTTCCACCGCTGTCCCAAGGGCATACCCGGCAGCGAAACCTTCCCCGCTCGAGCCTGTGGGCGGCAGTTCCCCGGCGACGCCGGGGCGATCCAACTGCCGGCCTGACGGCGGGGAATGCAAAATCGGCAGTCCCTGCGCGCGTCCAGCGCATCCGGGCAGGACGCAGGCTCGTCGCCGCCGGAGCGCTATGCGGATGCCCGCGCCCAGGGCTTCCGCGAAGCCGCCACGCCACCCGCCGCGATGCCACCGCTCCGAGCAGACATCCTTCTACGAGAGTCCCTTATTGGACCTTATCCGCGCTCCACTGCGCTGGCGTTGGGCGCTGTGGATGTTGACCCAGCCGCCGCAGCCAGCACGAGAAAGCAAAAAGGGGATGATACGACGGTTCGTGCCATCCCCCTCATGGGCGATACAATACATGGAAATCGTCTTATTGCTTTTTTCGTCTTATACTGTGCCCTTTCCGATTATACCTTGTGCCGAATATAGTTGGAATACCGCCAATCACAAGACTTACAATAAATATACTAACAAAAATAGTTTTCAGACATTCATTTTCGCTCCAAATCGTCTGTGCTATGCTTAAAAGTATAGTAAAAAAACCAACTACAATATAGGCAATGAATAGTACATAATGAAACATCCGCTTCTCTTTGAAATATTCTACATAATTAAGCAAAAGAAACCTACGAACAAATGATATTTTGTGTTTGGGCGAATGTCTGAAAAGCCTCTTGTGAGAGATGAGTCTGAGATCCAAAAGCAAATCACCCCTTAGCGAGATCAACATCAAAAAGTAAATAACAATCGTAACAATTATTCCAGCCATCGTCTATTTTCCTTCTCATGCAAAGCATCTGGCTTTTGATGCGGAATAAACGCCATTAAATATGTCCGAATTCCGTATCGGCCTAATCAGGCGCCTTCTATGATATCTTTTTGTTTGGGATACGTAATACTTGACAGCTTTTTTGCAGTTTCTCTCGAGCTGTTTAGAGCGTGGGCTTGCCCCATGCATCGTATTTGTATTCTACCACGAGGCTTCCGGCGCTGTCAACGATTCCTACAATGTCGCCCTGAAGGTTGTGGACGTAGCTGTACAGCGCGCCGTTGAAGTCTACCATTGCCGGCCTGCTCTGCGCATCGTAGAAGAAGTGCAGCGCATCGCTACCCCTGGTCGGATGCGTTATTTGTCGCGCGAGTAGCGGATGAGTTTTATGACTGAACAGTCAGAGATGCCGTTTTGCGTTCGCTGTGCCTGGCTGTATGCGCAGTCGACTTTGTATAAGGGCCAGTCCACAGCGGCTGAACCAGAGATGTGCAGGGGCCGCCTGTGCCTTCGCGCCGCTTTGCCAAATGTCGCACGTCCGAGGGCGGAATCGCTTGGCCTTTAAGCGCCTATCCATCCTCATATACTTTCCTGCCACACAAATGACCTCCTGCCGCAGTTCCCATTCTGCGACAGGAGGTCTTTCTATTGGCCGTTGCACCGCATCCTGTCCATTGTTGTCACTTTATGCAGCCTCCGCGCTTCTGCGCGCGGCCGCCCTGATCCCCGGGCTCTTGGGTCGAACGAACAGCGCTATCGTTCCGCACTCAAGCAGGACAAGCTGGGCGATGACGGCTGCGGCGGGCAGTGTGAACGCCGGGTCCAGCGTCCCCAGAGTGAGCGGGAGGGCGGTAAAGAGGCTGCCGTTCCACAGCCCCAGCGCTTCGGGCAGGGGCAGGGCCGCCGCCGCGAAGGGCAGGAGCATCCACGGATAGAGCAGCCAGGGGCGGATGCGCGCCAGCAGCCAGCCGCAGCCCAGGGCGAACGCCAGCGCCGGAACGAGTGTCGCCAGCGCCGGAAGCAGCAGGCTGCCCCACGCGTACCAGCCGAAATAGCGGCCATAGAACGCTGCCGCTTCCAGCAGGCAGCACAGCGCCAGTAGCGCCGTTCCCGCCAGGGCGGCGGCGCATCGGGCCCAGGCGTAGCGCCGGGCGTCCATGGGGGCGGCGTCGGTGAGCGCCATCGCCCGCCGCGCCCTGCCCGAGGTGAAGAAGGTCAGAAAGAACGATGCCCCGACCCACAAAAGGGGCAGCATCCGGCTGAGATAGTCCCCAAAGCTCCAGGGGGAGAAGGGCGCGGTGTGGGAGACGCCGAGGATGGTCGCGCTCTCCAGCACCATGGCGCCGTAGGCGAGCAGCACCAGCACGAGGCCGGCAAAGAACTTGTTGAGCAAAAGCCGCCGGCATTCATATCGGAAAACTTTACGCAAGGTTCAGCGCCTCCTCCGTCAGCCCGCAGGCGTCGAGAAATTCTTCATACGTCAGGTAGGGGTACATGGGATCCAGCTCCCGGTTGAACAGCGCGTGCAATATCTGATCCATGGCCGCCTCGCCGCCCACCAGCTTTTCCGCTTTCAGGATCATCAGGGGCATTTCGCAGTACTGACGCATCTGGGAAAGGCTGTTGGAGATCTGCAGGCGCTGCGCCTCGGGCAGACGCTCCAGATACTCCGGGTGGCGGACGTAGAAGTTGAGGTAGTAGTCGTCCACCGCCCGTTGCCATGGATCGATATAGTGCGTTCGCGCATAGTCCTCGCCGTAGAGCTGCTTTGCGATGCGGTAGGTGGTGTAGCAGGTGAGCCCCTCGGCGGACCAGGGGCTGTTGGGGTCGGCGGTGTCGAACATGTTGCCCAGCCCCCACCACTGATGGACCAGTTCGTGGATCATTACCTCTCCCGCGCCGCCGCCCTTCTCCGCGTTGGAGAGGTTGGCGGCTGTGAAGTCGGCCTCGTCCAGCAGGCTCGCGCCGCCCGCGGCATAGCCACCGCCGGCCACGCGGCTCTGGATGAGCTTCAGGCTCTCGCCCGCGCCGAAGGAGAGCGGGCCATAGCGCGTGGCGCAGTATTCCACGACCTGTTTAACGGCCTCCACGGCCCCGGCTTCCTCCATGACGGCCTGATGCTTGCGGCCATAGCAGAACTCGATGGTCATGCCGCCGGCGTGGATGGTTTCCATCACATAATCCCCGGCATAGAGGATGCCGCCGGCGCTTTGCTGCACGAAGCGCCACGTCTTCATGCCGTCGCACTCCAAAATCACCTCGGCCTCGCCCGCGCCGAAGGGGATGGCGGTCATGGCGGCGGGCAGTGTGACGTCGATGGTCGCGGGATAGCCGTTTTCCTCCGGGCAGCACGTTCATCAGCCGCGGGTAGAGCGTGGCGTTTTCCAGACACAGGTACTCCGCGCTGATCTCCTTGCCGCCCTGCATGGCGGGAATGCTCTCCTGCGGGAAGCCGCCGTAGTCCAGCGTCAGCTCCACCTGTTCGTCGGCGGGGAGAGATACCTCCAGCAACGCCTGGTTGTACTCCTGGTAATCGCTCACCGAGAAGGGGACATCGGCGCCGTTCGCCCGCACGTTGGAGACGGCATAGCCGGGGTCGATGCCGAAGGCCACGGTCTGCTCTGCCCCGGAGGTGTTTTGGAAGCGGTAGGACGCGCTGCCGGAGACCGTGCCCGCCGCCGTGTCCGGGAACACCTGCGCGCTGCGGCCGGTGCATACCAGCCCCTCGGCGTAGGGGATTTCATAGAAGGACATCGCCGTGAGGTCCGGGTTGCTGCGGTCGATGAAGGGCTGGAGGGCCCAGGCCGTGCCGGAACAGACCAGCAGCGCAAGGGCCACGGCCGGGCGGCAGGCACGCCGGGCGCTTCGGGCGAGGGAACCCAGCGCCCCCTTGCCGTACTGGCGGACGCAGAGCCAGGACAGCGTCCACACGCCGGAGAGCGCCGCCAGCCAGGTAAGGCGCATCCAGGCTACCGAGCGAAAGATGCGGAAGTTGGAAAAATCGTCCGACAAGGCCCAGACGCAGGGGTTGAGCCAGCACAGCTGCCAGTCGCCCGCCCATACCGTCAGGCTCAGGGCGGCGAAGGCGGCAAAGAGCACCAGCGAAAGGTCCGCCCGGCGGGTGAACTGATAGGCGGCGGAGGCGGCCAGTATGCCCAGCGGCAGGGCCGCGCCCATCAGCAAAAGATAGGCCAGGGCATAGTCTGCGCCATCAAAGACCGCGCCGATGAGCCCCCTGCTGACGGGCAGCCAGACGAGCATGGCGAGCGCCGCCGTCATCACTGCCACCGCAAGCAAGGCCAGCAGGCGGGTCAGGGCCGCCGTCAGCGGGGAGACCACCGCGTCGGTGAGGACGTCCACACGGTTTCGGGCCGTCCGATCCCATTCGTGGATCGCAAGTATGCCAAAGAGGACGCCGCCCGCCGCGCCGCCGGCGATGGCGGGATTTGCGAGGTACATGGAGAGCATGGTGCTCGCCGTGGCCGGCTTATAGAGGAACAGGCCCACTGCCGGGGAAAGGATGGTCAAGGCCATGACCAGCCAGACAAGGCGGCTCTGGAGCGATCTGGCAAATTCCTGCGGAAAAAGACGAAGGGCCTTCATCGCGCTGCCTCCCCTGCGTTTTGATGGATGCGATAGAGGTAGGCGTCCTCCAGAGAGGGCTCTTCCGGCTCGGCATAGGCCGGAAGCGTATCCGCCACCGCGCGGCAGCGGATGCCGGAGCCGGTGTTCACCCGCGCGGTGATCTGCAGCCCCGTTTCCCGCCTGGCGTCCCTTTCCCAAAAGACGCCCACGTGCCCCTCCGCAGCCCGGATGAGGCCCTCCGGCGTGCCGGCAAAGAGTATGCGCCCGTGGTCGATGACGACGATCTGGTCGCACACGGACTGCACATCCTCGATGATGTGGGTGGAGAGCAGCACCAGACGATCCTGCGCGGTGCGGGAGAAGAGGTTGCGAAAGCGGATGCGCTCCTCCGGGTCCAGCCCCACCGTGGGCTCGTCGAAGATCAGGAAGGGCGGCTCGCCCAGCAGCGCCTGCGCGATGCCCACCCGCTGCCGTTGGCCGCCGGAGAGCGTGCGTATCTTCGCTTTGGACTTCTCCTGCAGGCCGACCATGCCGATCACTTTGTCGATGGCGGCTTTGGGGCGGCGCAGGCCCTTGAGGGCGGCCATGTAGTCGAGGAACTGCCGCACCGTCAATTCGTCGAAAAGGCCGAAGTCCTGCGGCAGGTAGCCCAGTTGTTCTTTCAGCATCCGCTCATTTTTGCGAAGATGCTGCCCGTTCACCAGTATGGCCCCGCCCGTGGGCTCCAGCGCCGCCACCAGCAGCTTCATGAGCGTGGATTTGCCCGCCCCGTTGGGGCCCAGAAGGCCGATGAGGCTGGGACTTTTCAGCGCGAGGTCCAGGCCCTTGAGCGCCTGTTTCCCGCTGGGGTAGGTCATGCTGAGTTGTTGAATATCGATCTGCATAACGCCATTTCCTTTCTGTGTGGGATACAGAAAGGATAGCAGGGCGATGTGGAGCGGACTTGCAGCGCGTGTGTGTTTTGTATGGAGGCGCGCAAAAAGGCCATGGCAGGCCCCCGATCGGAGGTTGACATGGCCTTTGTCCACGTTGAAAGCATGGGCTTCAAAGTCAATCGACGCTTCCTTCCGCGGGGAAGGTCACCGTCGCGCGCACCCCTTCCGCCGTGTTTTCAAGGCGGCATTCCGCCCCGTGCCGCTCCAGTATCATCTTCACCAGATACAGCCCCAGGCCGCTGCCGCCGGTGGCGCGGCTGCGGGAGCCCTCCGCCCGGTAGAAAGGTTCGAAGAGGTGGGGCAGGGCGTCGGCGATGATCCGCGCCCCGGCATTCTCCACGGTGAAGGCAGGCTGCCCGTCCAGCCTGCCGCACCACACACGCACCCGCGCCCCTTCCGGGGAGTAGAGGGCGGCGTTGGACAGGAGATTGCCCACAACCTTTTCCAGCATGGCCTCATCCCCGGCGACAGACACGCCCGGCGTCAGATCGGAGATCAGCCGCTGCCCCCGCAGGCGGAACATCTCATCGTCCTGCATGAGCCGCCGGTTCAGGAGGGCGGACAGATCCACGCGCTCCCGCCGCACCTCCGCGGAGCCCGTCTCCATGCGGGAAATGGCGAGCATCTCGCCGATGAGGCGCTCCATGCGCCCGGCGACCTGCAGGGAGCGGAGCAGATACTTGTCCCTGTCCCGATAAGCGCCCACGCCGTCCAGCATCCCGGAGAGCTGGCCCTTGAGGATGGTGACCGGCGTCTTGAGTTCATGGGAGGCGGCGGAGAAAAAGGCTGTCCGCTGCCGGTCCAGTTCCCGCTCCCGTTCCACCTCCCTTTGCAGTGTCAGGTTGGCCTCTTTCAGCTCTTCAAGGGCGGTGGAAAGGCGCTTTGCCATTGCATCCAGGCTGCGCCCCAGCGCGCCGATCTCGTCCCGGCGCCGCTCCTTGCATGCCCAGCCGAAATCCAGCCGGGCCATCTTCCCCGCGATGCCGCTCAGCCGCACGATGGGCCGGGTGATGGTCCGGGAATAGATCAGCGCGCATATCAGCGAAAACGCCAGCAGCGTAAGCAGCAGCCAGGGCGCCATCTGCGCAAGCGCCCGCACCGCCAGATTTTCCGCCTCCACCCGGGGCGTGACATAGAGGGCATAGGGTCCGGGCTGGTCGGCAAAGCGCACCTCGGCGGCGAGCGCGGCCTGCTCGGAGGCGGTGACGCTCACCGTGTCCTCCGCCGTGCTCCGGGTGTAGTAAGTGACCGTAGATTCGCCCACGGATGTGCCGGTGACCGCGTCCTCGCCCGTGGCCGCCTGCTCCACAGTAAACCACTGCCCCGTGCCCGCGATCTGCCCGTCCGGCCCAACCAGCATGGCCTGCGCGCCGGAGGCGTGGAGGAATTTTTCCAGCACGGGCCCGCATTCCTGCAGGGCGGTATTTGCCAGCTCGTCCACCAGTTCGTCCACCTGCCGGGCGAGGTCGTCGCTGACCACGGCGGTGTAGGTGCTGGGCGTGGCCCAGGCGATGAGGCCAAAGGTCATGGCCCCGGCCAGCAGCAGGATCAGCGTGGTCATCCAAAAGATGCGCGCCGTGAGGCTTTCAGCGATCTTCCTTCGCAGCACGATAGCCCACCCCCCTGACCGTCTCGATATAATCCCGGTTCAGCTTGTGCCGCAGATTCTTGATGTGGCTGTCCACCACCCGCTCGTCGCCGAAAAAGTCGTACCCCCACAGTTTGGAAAGGAGCATCTCGCGGGTAAACACACGGCCGGGAGCGCGGAGCAACGTATGGAGCAGGTCAAATTCCCGCGCCGTCAGATCCAGAGGGCTTCCCGCCGCCAGCACCTCCCGGGCGTCCAGATCCAGCACCAGATCGCGGTAGCGCAGCGTGCGGGGCTCTGTCTCCGCGCCCCGGCGGCGAAGAATGACCCGTATCTTCTCCAGCAGCACCGGCATGGAGAAGGGCTTGGTCACATAGTCGTCGATGTCCAGGCCAAAGCCCCGCAGCTGTTCCGCCTCGCCATCCAGGGCGGTGAGCATGAGGATGGGCGCCTGGGACTGGCGGCGGATCAGTTCGCACACGCCGAAACCGTCGATCTTCGGCAGCAGCACGTCCAGCAGCACCAGATCAAAGGGCTGCGCGTGAAACATATCCAGCGCGGCCACGCCGTCGCCGGCTGCGGCCGTCTCATAGCCGGCATCCTCCAGATAGGTCCGCAACAGTTCCTGAATGTCCGGCTCATCTTCCACGATCAGTATCTTTTTCATGCTTCGATCACCATGAAGAAGTATAGCACGGAATTGTGGATATATCATGGAGAAAGAGGAGATTCCCTCGCGCGGCGGATGACGGCCGCTAAAACGATGCGCGACGTTCCTTCCAAAGCGGCATATACACGGGAATTGCCGGTTGGGAAAACGCGCGCGCTACTGGTGGATCGCCAAAAACGCCACAACGGATCGGGGATGGAAGACCTGATATACGCATGATATTCCCCTTCAGAAACGGCGTAGAGATCCGGCAAAGGCCATGAAGGCAAACGATTTGGCGAAACCGCGAATCCCGCGAAATTCCCCGTGAAACCCTCTGGCGCGCAGGCTTTCCGCCCCAAAGGGGTAAAAAAAACCCCCTGCCGGCTTTGTATCAAAAACTGGCAGGGGATCTGGCGCACCCGGCGGGATTTGAACCCACGGTCTTTCGAGTCGGAGTCGAACACTTTATCCGCTAAGCTACGGGTGCAAGGCTTTACAGCCTTTACAGTATAGCACAGGGGCGGCGATTTTGCAAGCGCGATTTTGCCAACGGGCGTTTTTCCGCTGTACATATCCGGGAGCCGGGGCGGCTTGCGGCCTTTCCCCGTCGGCCCATCCGCGGGGCCATCCCCGGAAACGATCCGGGAACGGCCCCGCCCGGGGCTGCGCCGAGTTTGCCGGCTTTGCGCTCTGGCCGTCAGCGGACGGTGTAATTAAAGATGTAGTCCATGAAGGCGACGGACAGAGCCGGCCAGTGGTCTGCGCCCGCAATGGGTTCGCCCGTGATCTCGCCCGTGGCGATCTTCACCGGGTCGCTCGCGCCATTGGCCATGCCGAAGCCGTGGCCCAGGCCGCCGAAGATGTGCAGTTCGGCGGGGATACCCATCTGCTGCAGCTCGTTGAAGAAGGTGACAGAGCCGGAAGCGAAGCTGTCCAGGCCGCCGACGGCCATGAAGTGCGCCGGTATGTTGGGGTTCTCCGTCTCCGTCAGCGTGCCGGACGCGCCGTAGATGCTCAGCGCCGCCTGCATGTCGGAGTTGACCTGGTCGATCTCATCCGGCGTGTAGTCGGGGTCAAACTCCGCCGGGGAAACGTCGCCATAGTGGTCGAGGATGGTGCCGGTGATGGTCATGCCGCCGCCGGAAAAGCCCACGGCCGCCATGTTCTCGGTCTTGGCGATGCCCAGCGCCTCCGCGTTGTAGCGCAGATAGCGGATGGAGCGTTGCAGGTCGAGGTGGGCGTCGGTGCGGGAGAACGGCTCGATGCGGCGCTGGAGCACAAAGGCGTTGTAGCCGTTGTCGCGGTAGTACTCGGCGATGTTGTAGCCCTCATAGAGGTTGCAGCGCATCATGTAGCCGCCGCCGGCGATGACGATGATGTTGCCGCGCACCGTGCTCTGGTCCTCCACCAGATAGGGCACCAGGAAGGGGCGGAAGCCCTCGTTGGTGTAGGTGAGGTAATAGTCGTCCGGCTCTGCGTAGGTGGCCATGTCCTCGCCCCAGATATAGTACACGGAAGCGTCCAGCGTCTCCGCCGTCTGCACCAGGCCCTCGCGCAGGGCCTTCAGCTCGACGAGCTGCTCCTGCACGATGTCAGAGCAGATGTCATAGTCGTTGAAGTCCACTTCGAGGATGATGGTGGTGACCAGCGTATCGTAGGGGTCAAAGGTCTCGGGGGTGAAGGCCGTGGGATAGAGATCCAGGTCGTTGGCGTAGGTCATTTCCTCGATGTAGAAATCGTAGCCGGCCTTTTCCTCCTCGGTCCACTCCGCCCAGCCCGCGTAGAGCGTGCAGGCGCCTGTCACCGGGTTGTCCGCGTCCACGGGGGTGGCGGCTTCCGCGTCATGGTACCAGCCGGTGAAGTTGTAGCCATAGCGCTGAAGCTCGTTGGAGATAGCGTCGGCCGCCGCCTCCAGCGTCAACGTGGTCGCCGTCCCTTCCGCATAATTGGGGTCGAGCGTCACGTCGAAGGGGCCGCCTGCTTCCGCAAAACACGCGGAACACAGCAGGAGCAGGGCAAGCAAAAGTGTGGCAAGTTTTTTCATGGGGTTTTCTCCTTTCCTATTTTTCACCGCGCGCATGGCAGCAATGTTCCCTTGGAAAGGATATATGCAACAAACGGGGGAAATATGGCTTCACGGGCGTTCAACCGACGATTTAATTGTATACAGGCGGCAAAAACAGGGTCGATGCGATATGTTTGTCGAAAATATGATCCTCGAAGCGGCGGGACAGGCGGTAAATGCGGAAAAACCGTTTGGGGCGCGGGGCAAAAAACAGCCGGGCGGTCGGCGACAGCCGCCCCGCCCGGCGCAGGATGTTGACAAAGTCAACAGACTGGCAGAGCGTTGAGAAAGCCTGCAAGCCAAGGAAGCTGTACTTGCAGCCAAGGGAGCTTACTTAGACGTAAGTGACCGCAGGATGCAAGTGCAGCTGACGTAGGAAGCAAAAATCGCTTCTGATTTTTTGTATATCAGAGCGATTTTTGCGGTTGTAGGCTTTGTCAGCGCTCTGAGCCGGGCGGTCGGCGACAGCCGCCCCGCCCGGCGCTATGCGCTTTCCCAGCGGCGCGCCCGCCGCCCTTATCCCGCCGCGGGGAAATCCTCGCGGAAGAGCATGAACTGCAGTGGATCATCGGCCGCGCCGGAGTCGCCAAGGCCGGCGGCCTGGCGCGCGGCGCGCACGGCCGCCTCGGTGTTGGGGCCGAAGATGCCGTCGGCGTCGTCGTCAAGGTATCCAAGCTCGATCAGCCGCGCTTGCAGGGCGGTCACATCCTCGCCGCGGCTGCCGTTTTCCAGCGTGGGGTAGATGGCGCGCTCCTCGAGGAGGAAATAGCGGCTCACGCGCTCGCCGCCCTCGCACCAGGTGAGCGCCAGATAAACGGCTTCCTGCCCGGGCTGCTGCACAAAGCGCTTGTAGAGCGTCTTTTCCTCGCCCGGCTGCAGGGACGCGCCGTAATTGCCGCCCAGGGGCGCGTCCATCAGCTGATAGCCCGTAGCCTGCGCGCCGTTTTCCGCCTCCAGCGTCAGCCAGAAGGCGTTTTGCGGCACGACGGCCGTCCCGCCGCCGTTTGCCAGCGTCAGCTGTGCCCCGGCCTCGGTGCCGTCAAATTTGTATACCTGGCGGTAATGGCCGGCGAAATAGGCCGGCGGCAGGTAGTTGTCCAGCCGCAGCGTCATCGGCACGGCGGTAAACGCCTCCCCGTCGGCCTCCTGGCGCGGCGAGCCATCCAGGAGCACTTCGGCGGTAAAGGCGCATACGTCGCCCAGCCGGTAGGGGTTTTCCCTCGTGCCCTTCTGCGCGCCCTCGGCGGCGGCCAGCGGCGCGGCCAGCAAAAGCGCCAACAAAAGGCAAACGCAGCGCAAACCCATTTTCATGCAGATCCTCCCCCTTCGATTTTGTTCCCCTCCCATGATATCATAAAGGCGTCCGCCCGGCAAGCGGCAGGAAAAATTCCCTGCGTGCCATTACGTGTAACATACGCGTAATTTAATTAAAAGTTTACAATGATTTGTACTTATTTCCGTCATATTTCTGGAAAAAGCGAAGCTTTCCCGCATTCTCAGCGCCGTCCATTTGCGCTATAATAGTAGAAGCAAGGATCGTCGGAAGGAGGTGGCGGCGCATGGCGCGCAGGGCACGCAAGGTGAGCATGTATACGCTGATGGCGCTGTTGCTGCTGGCCATCATCTTCATGGTGATCCTGTCCGTGATCGCCTACGGGCGCGCGACGCGCGAGGACGCGCAGACGCGGGTGCTCTACAACCTGGAGGCGCGCGTGGCCAGCCGCGGCACGCAGATCACGCTGTTTTTGCGCGACCAGCTCGACGCGCTGAAAGGCGCGGCGTCCTCCTTCCCGGCTGACCCGGACGCGGAGGACGCTCCCGCGCGCCTGCGCATGGCGCGGGAGACGATGCGGCTTCGCTGGCTCTGCTGTGTGGACGGGGACGGCCTCGGCCTGCGCGACGACGGCGCGGCGGTCGACCTGTCGGGCTGCGCCTGCCTGGCCGCGGCGGAGTCGGGCGGGAGCGTCTTTTGCGACGGCGAGAGCGACGGCGCGCCCTGCATCTTCCTGGCCGTAGGCATGGGCGACGGCGACGCGCTGGTGGGCTGTCTGGACGGGGAGGCGCTCAAGGGGGAACTGGTCTCCAACGGTGCCAGCGTCTGCCTGCTGCGCGCGGATGGGCGCATCATCGCCGCCGCGCCGGGAAGCGGGCTGGAGCAGTTGGCCGGGCAAAACCTGTTCAGCGCCCTCGACATGGGCGACAATACGCAAGCGGACGTGCTCGAAAGCGAAGCCGGCGGAAGCGTCGCGCACACCAGCCGGGGCATGATGCTGGCCGCCTGGACGTCGCTGGACGTCGGCGACGGCTGGCGCGTCATCACGCTGGTGCCCCGCGACACGGCACTGAACCAGTTCTCCTTTATGAACGACGCCGCCCTGCAGTTGGCCATACGCCTGGGCATTTGCGCGCTGGCGCTGGTGGTGCTGGTCATCTGGGTCGCGTGGGCGGGCAACCGCCGCCTGCGCGCGGAAAAGATGCGCCTGGAGTGGAGCGAGGAGCGCTACCGCATACTCGCCGAGGGCAGCAACGAAATCTTCTGGGAATACGACGTGCAGGGCGACCGCCTGGTGATGGGCGAAAACTTCCAGCGCCTCTACGGGCGCGAGGGCTCGCGCACCATCGCCGACTTGCTGGAGAACACCCACCCCGAGGAACGCGAGAGCGTGGAGCGCATCTTCAACATACTCAAGGGCGGCATGAGCGCCGAGACGCACGCCACCGTGGATTTCCGCGTGCGCAAGGGCGGCGGGGGCGAGCGCTTCGCCTGGTGCCGCGCCCACATGAGCGTGCTGTTTGACACCCGGCGCCGCCGCCGGTGGATCATCGGCAAATTGACGGACATATCGCAGGACCGCCTGCTCGCCGAGCGCCTGGAGCAACAGGCGCGCACGGATTCCCTGACCGGGCTTTTAAACCGCGCCGGCCTGGAAGAAGCCTTGCGCCTGCGCGTGGAGGGCGCGCCGGCCAAGCCTTGCGCCATCGTGCTCCTGGACATCGACGATTTCAAGGATATCAACGACTTTTACGGCCACGACGTGGGCGACGACGTGTTGCGCACGCTGGCGGCGTTCCTGCGCGGCCATTTCCGCGGCACGGACATCGTCGGCCGCCTGGGCGGCGACGAGTTCATGGCGCTGATGGAGGGCGTGGACAGCCGCGAAAAGCTTTCACAGGCGCTTTCCCGCCTCAAGCAGGGGCTTTCCCGGCTGCACGCGGGCGAAGTGCGCGTCACCTGCAGCGCCGGCTCGGTGCTTTTTCCCGAGGGCGGCGACAGCTTCGACGCGCTCTACAAGAGCGCCGACGTGGCCCTTTACGACGCCAAGCGCGCCGGCAAGGGGCGCTTCACCGTCTACGACGGCGACGACAGCCGCTTGTTTACGCCGCAGATGCTGGAACACGCCGACTACATCGCCTACGCCATCGACCCGGAAACGCGCGAATTGCTGTTTGCCAACGCGAAGATGTGCGCCCGCTTCCCCACGCTGCGCCCCGGCGAAAAGTGTTACCACGCCCTGATGGCCGGCGCAGACGCCCCCTGCGAGGGCTGCGATGCGCAAACGCTGCTGGCGCTCGCGCGCGGCGAAAGCGCGGAGGCCGAAACCGAGGCGCTCTGCGCCGAATGGCTGCGCGCCATCCCCTCGCCCATCCACTGGCCGGACGGACGCGAAGTGCTGCTGTTCTCCTGCCCGCCGGCGGACAGGCACGGCCGGGAGGACTGAGCGCGGCCGGACCGCCTTTCGGAGGCGTGTTCCCCATTTCCGGGCGGAAACTGGCGGAACTGGCGCCGCGAATCCCCGTCAGGCGGCAGAAGATGCGGCGGGAACCGGCAAGCGCCCGGCCGCGCAAAAGGCCCCGTTGTGAACGGCCTGGCGTCATGGCGTTGAAGCGTGCAGTGCCGGCGGGGACGCGAACCCCTCCCGTCGTCAGGGCGCATGCCTGGGCGCTGACGAAAAACCCTTTTGACAAAGCCTGAAAACGCCTGTAGTACAGGCGTTTTCAGGCTTCAGGATGTTGACAAAGTGGGCAGACTGGCAGAGCGTTGAGAAAGCCTGCAAGCCAAGGAAGCTGTACTTGCAGCCAAGGGAGCTTACTTAGACGTAAGTGACCGCAGGATGCAAGTGCAGCTGACGTAGGAAGCAAAAATCGCTTCTGATTTTTTGTATATCAGAGCGATTTTTGCGGTTGTAGGCTTTGTCAGCGCTCTGAAGCCTGAAAACGCCTGTAGTACAGGCGTTTTCAGGCTCAGACCACTGACAAAGCCCTGCGTTCAGATACAAGCGCAGGGGTAAAGTGTTAGAAAGACTTGAAAAGCGCGATAGAAAGAGGCCACCAGCCTCTTGATATTTTGCACAGCTGCTGTTAGGAAACACTGCTCCCGCATGTTCCGTATCCCAAGCATGCGCGCATAGCGCAGGCCGTGGTTCTCCTTGGCCTCCGCGAAGGATCGTTCGATCGTCTCTTTCCGCCAGCCATAGATCCTCTTGCCCCGATGCGTTTTTGTAAAGGCATCGACCCTCTCCAGCGCGTCCTGCCACACATGCCGCTCCACCACCTTTCGGTTCATACTCGCCCCGAAACATTCTGCCCGTCTCGGACACCCCTTGCAGGTCTTGCCTTCACAGCAGTATTGCCGGTACCCCTCACGCGTCGTGGTCTTCCAGGTCAGACGTTGCTTTTCCGGGCAGATGTATTCGTCGCAGACTGGATCATAGCGGAAACGGTACTTCCCGTAGTGCGCCCCTTTGTGTGTGTGCCGTCGGTAGCCAATTACCCCTTGTATCCCCTTCGTCTCCAGCAGATGCGCTATCCATGCGTTGTGATATCCCGCGTCCAGTCCCATGTATTTGGGCAGCTTCCCAAGTCTTCTCTCCACATCGTCGAGTATTTCGGGCATCGGCGTCACGTCGTTGATGTTTGCCGCTTCCACATGCACGTTTACGATCACATTGCGCTTGCTGTCCACCGTGCGGTGTTCGCTGTAGTAAAACCCGTTCGGCTTCCCATCCCGGCTCTGCTGTCCGCTCTCCGGGTCTGTCGTGCTCTGCATCCGCGTGGCGCTCCCGCCGCCCTTGTGTGCCTCGTCATCCCGGTCAAACGGCTTCTTCCCCAGTTCCTTACGCTCCTGATCTACCTGCGCGTCCAGTTCGCTCAGATATGCCTTCGGCGTGACCGCTACTTCCACCTGCTTCTTCTTGTGCTTGTTCGCCTTCGCCTTGATGTGCGTCGAATCCGTATACAGGATCGCTCCGCCCACCAGCCCCTTCGCCATGCACTGCCGCAGAATCTCGTTGAAGATCTCTTCCGCAATGTTGTTGTCGCGGAAACGTCGGCGACGGTTCTGGCTGATCGTCGTCGCGTCCGGCGCCTTGTCTGTCAGATCCAGCCCGCAAAACCACTTGTAGGCGATGTTGTAGTTGATCTCTTCCTCCAGCCGCGCCTCGGACTTGATCCCGTACAGATACCCCACCAGCAGCATCCGAAACAGTATCTCCGGGTCGATGGCGGGCCGGCCGTTGTCCGCGCAATACAGCGGCGCGCACAGGTCGTAGATGAAGCTGAAGTCCACCGCACGGTCTACTTTTCGCAGAAAGTGATCCTCCGGCACCATCTGTTCCATGATCACCAGTTCCATTTGCTGCTGCTTCTCCCGCCGCTGCTTGAGCATTCCCTTCACCGCCTGGGTTTCTTTATGGTTGTGTTGATGTATTTATATTCGACGTGAGAACTGTCTTTCCCTTTTGGTTCTTTCGGTTTTTTTTAAATTGACCGTTGACTGGACTTTGTCAACGGTCTGATGACCACCGGCTAAGCCGGTGGTCACAGCCTGTCAAAGAAGCCCCTTTGCGAGAAAGCGAAGGGGCTTCTTTGACAGGCAAGATAGAGAAAAGAAGGAGATAAGATAGAGAACAGAAGGAAAAGAAGGAACGGCCGCCATTTGTGTAGGGCGAGTTTCTTGAGATTCATCGCAGCAAACTTGAGCTTGACCCAGGCGGTAGGGTCAATCCCAAATTCTGTGTAAACTCCAAATGAGGCATGAACAGAGCAGGATCATCCATTGTGCGCGGCAGCGGATTTATCCGACTGCCGCCTTGTGTGCAGTATAACGCCGGCGGGGGTGGATGTCAAGGGCGGCGGCAAGGCCGCCGTTCATCGGAGCGCCGCGTACAGCGGCGCGCAGACCCTTGACGTCCGGCTCCGGCGGTGTTATTCGGGCATGCGTCCGGCAAAGTAGATCGACAGCTGCGCGTGGATCACGCTCCAGTCCTGCCGCCGTCCCGTCCACTTTTTCGTGATGCCCATCATCGCCAGATACAGCATTTTCAGCAGGCTGTCATCTGTTGGAAACACCGATTTGGCCCTGGTCACCTTGCGCAGCTGGCGGTTGAAACCCTCTATGGCGTTGGTGGTATAGATCAGCCTGCGCACCTCCTGAGGGTACTTGAAATATGTACTCAGATTGGCCCAGTTCGCCCGCCAGGACTGGGAGATTCTCGGGTATTTCCCGTCCCAGCGCTCTCCAAAGGCGTCCAGAGCATTCAATGCTGCCTGCTCGTCTACGGCGGCATAGACTGCCTTCAGATCCGCCATGAGGGCTCTTATATCCTTATAGGACACATACCGGCTGGAATTGCGCAGCTGGTGGAGGATGCAGTTTTGGATCTCGGTCTGAGGGAAGCTGGCGTGAATGGCCGCATCAAATCCCGTCAAGTTGTCCGTGCAGGTGAATATGTCCTCTACGCCTCGGTTCTTCAGACCATTGAGTACAGTCGCCCAGAATTTGGCGCTCTCGTTTTCTCCGACCCACATACCCAGAACGTCCTTCCGGCCGTTCAGGTCAATGCCAATAGCGATGTATACCGCCTTCTTCACGATCTGGCCCTCGCTGCGGACATGGTAGTGGATCGCGTCCAGAAACACTACGGCGTAGATCCCCTCCAGCGGCCGTTGCTGCCACTCCCGCACGATGGGCAGGATCTTGTCCGTGATCCGGCTCACGGTGCTGTCTGAGACGCAGATGCCGTAGATGTCCTGTATATGGGCCTCAATATCTCCCGTCGTCATCCCCTTGGCGTACATGGACAGGATCTTCTCCTCTATGTCCTGGCTGATGCTGGTCTGGTTCTTCTTCAGCACCTGGGGCTCAAATTCGCCTTTCCGGTCGCGGGGAACGGACACTTCCACATCTCCGAAGCTGGTGCGCAGCGTCTTGCTGCTGTGGCCGTTGCGGCTGTTGTCCGTGGCCTTGTTCCTGTAGTCGTATCTGCTGTAGCCCAGTTCATCCTCCAGCTCTGCCTCCAAGCCGTTCTCCATGAACTCCGCGATGGTCTCCTTGAACAGATTCTGGATGTCATCCATGCTGCCGATGTTTGCCATCTGCAGCAGCTCCCGGATCTTCTCCCGTCGCGCCTTTTCTTCCGGGGTACGGTTCTTTCTGGCCATGTGTTTTACCTCCTGTGTGATGCTTCTATTCTACACCTCATGGGAGGTTTACACAAAGTTTGGGACGGTCTCCCATCTGCCGGAAAAAACCGGCAAGAACGAACAGCCCCAGCGCAAGGCAGAGCTTCGCAATGGATTTTCGCTTTGCAGCAGCCATCTATCCACCTCCCGCCAGTACCCTAAAACACTAATACTATACCATACAAGCGGTGAAAAAGCCAGTGTTTCCAAGGAAAAACGAACCAATCGGGTTCCCGCATAGATTGCCCTGCGTTATGTTGAAGTCAGATCATTCTCGTCCATCCTCACTTCGATCACGATATGTTCCTTCTCCCGAAACCTGACAACAAATATACCCTCTCATTGTTTTATCTTGCATCCTTCTACCCCTCCTCCTCATGGCATTTCCCGTTCCCTGCCGAGATGGGCAACGTCATCTCAATCACTGTTCCAGTTTCGCCGCTCTCTCGAACCCGAACGTCGCCGCTGTGCAGATGGACGATCTCCCAGACCAGTGACAGTCCTAGTCCCACGCCGCCCTTTTCCCGGCTGCGAGACTTATCCACCCGGAAGAAAGGCTGGAACACGCTCTCACGGAAGTCCTCCGGAATGCCGCAGCCCGTGTCTTTGATCTCAATCATCGCTTCTTCTCCCCGGTGGGACACGGCGGCGCATACGCTTCCGCCGGGGCGGTTGTATTTCACGCCGTTCTCCACCAGATTGAAAATGGCGCGGTAGACCAGTACGTCGCTGCCGGTGATCCACAGATCCTCGCCACTCTGGGAGAGCGTCACGCCGCTTTTCTCCGCCAGCGGCGACAGATCCGCCAGCACCTCCTCGATCATGGGAGCCAGCTGGATCCGGTCGTTGCGCGGCACGGCCTTCAGTTCACTCATGTCCAGCAGCGTCCGCACCATTCTGGACAGCCGCTCGGTCTGCTCCCGCAGCATGGCAATGGTTTCCGCAGTTTCCGGACAGCTGTCCCCATGGTCTGTGGACATGTACAGATCCAGCCGCGCCTGCATCAGCGCCAGCGGCGTGCGCAGTTCATGGGCGGCGTTGCCCACAAACTGCTGCTGAGCATCGAAGGTCTGCTTCAGCCGCAGCAGCATCTGATTGACGGCGCGGCTCAGCCGGCTGAACTCCACCGCCTCGTCCTCACTGAGGGTGATCTCCGTCAGGCTCTGCAGCTGTACGCGCTCTGCCTTGGCTGTGAACCGCTTCAGCGGCTTTAATGCCCTTCCGCTGACGAAATACGCCACCGCGCCGCCCAGCACGGTCACCGCCAGCGCGATATACCAGCCGCGCATGCAGAAGCTGTGCTTCGCACCGGTCAGCTCCAACACGAACTCCCCACTGAAGCGCTCCGACATGTCCTTCCACTGTCCCTCCGGAATATCGACGCGGATGGCCAGCGGCTCCTCCTCCGCGTAGTGCATCACGTAATTGCCGATGGAGTCCATGTAGGCGTGGCCGGAGGAGCACAAAAGCGTCTTCATGGTCACACAGGCCGCCGCCAGCAGCAAAATGGTCAGCAGCGTGATCCGCCATTGCAGAGACAGTCGCTTCATGGTTCACGGCCTCCCATCAAATATCCCTCGCCGATGCGGTTCAGAATCGGGTCATAGCCCAGCGCCGCTTTCAGTTTTTTTCGAAGGGACGAGATATGCACCCGGATGGAGTTGCTGAAGCTGTCCACGCTGCCGTCCCACACGTGCTCCATCAGCTCCTCCTGGCTCACCGGCCGCCCCTGGTTGAGCAGCAGGTATTCCAGAATACCGTTTTCCTTGCGGGTCAGGGCCACGTTCTCGCCTTTGGCCTGCGCTGTCCGCTTCACCGTATCAAAGGACAGATCTCCGCAGCGCAGCACCGCGTCGTGCTGCACAAAGCTGCGCCGGGTCAGACTGCGCACCCGCGCCTCCAGTTCCTCCAAATGAAAGGGCTTGACCAGATAGTCGTTGGCTCCGCAGTCCAGCCCCTCCACCTTGTCGCTGATCCGGCTGCGGGCGGAGAGAATCAGCACCCGGGTCTCCCGATCCCGCTCCCGCAGCGCCTTCAACAGCTCCATGCCGTCCCGCCCGGGCAGGTTCAGATCCAGCAGAATCAGGTCGTACTTCTCCGCCAGCAGCCAGTCCAGCGCGGAATCGCCGTCATAGCAGGCGTCTACCTCGTAGCCCTTTTGCTTCAAGCTTTTGGCCAGCGTGTCGCACAGCGCCCGCTCATCCTCCACAATCAAAATCCGCATGCCGCGCCTCCTTTGCGTTCGTGTGATTACGTCCAGTATAGCATACCGGCATAAAATGCGCATAAAGTTTTCTGTTTTAACGTGGATTTTAGCCCTCATATCGTATAATGAGCCTGCGAGAAGAAACAAAGGAGGGATCCCCATGAAGCTCATTTCATCGGCCGCAGGCAGGCGCGCCGCGAGGCTGGGCGTTCTTATACTGGGCGCGGCGATGCTGGCCTACGGCGCATGGCGGGGCGAGGGCGCCACGGTGCTGTCCAAGGCCATCCGAATCTGTCTGGAGTGCATAGGCATTGGATAAGAAGAAAGCAAAGCTCAAGGCGCCGCCCGTTTCCGGTTTTCTCGCCCGGTTCCGGGGACTTCTCCAGGCCTGCGCAGCGCTGTCGACCAATCCGCACCTGCTTAACCTGTTCAATGGGCAAATCTACCGGGGAAAGGGAAAGGCTGTCTGCGTGCCGGGGCTTAACTGCTACTCCTGTCCCGCCGCCACGGGGGCGTGTCCCATTGGGGCGATTCAGTCGGTGATCGGATCGTCCAAATTCAAATTCTCCTACTACGTCACCGGCACGCTGATTCTGCTGGGTGTGCTGCTGGGGCGATTCGTGTGCGGTTTCCTGTGCCCCTTCGGGTGGTTTCAGGAGCTGATTCACAAGATTCCGCTGCCCAGAAAGAAGCTGTCCACGAAGAAGCTCAAACCGCTGCGGTATCTCAAGTACCTGATTCTGCTGCTGACGGTGACGCTGCCGCTGATCTTCACCAACGAGGTGGGGCTGGGCGATCCCTTCTTCTGCAAGTACCTGTGCCCCCAGGGCGTGCTGGAGGGAGCGATTCCCCTGTCCATGGCCAGCGACAGCATCCGAAGCGCGCTGGGCAGTCTGTTTATATGGAAGAGCGCGGTGCTGGGGGCGGTCGCCATTCTGAGCCTGCTGTTCTACCGCCCGTTCTGCAAGTGGCTGTGCCCGCTGGGCGCATTCTACGCGCTGTTTAACCGGGTATCGCTGACGGGCATGCAGGTGGACGTGCACAAATGCGTTCACTGCGGCCGATGCGAGAAGGCCTGTAAGATGGACGTGGACGTAACGAAGACCCCGGATCATCCCGAGTGCATCCGCTGTGGCATGTGCGTCAAGGCCTGTCCCACAGGCGCGGTCAGCTTCCGCTGCGGGCTTGGGCGCGGAGCGAAGGAAGACAAGAATCCAATCGGCGCAAGCGCCGCGGAGAAATAATCACAGAAAAGAAACGGAGGACATTTTCAATGAAGAAGACCTGGATCGCGCTGCTGCTGGCGCTGTGTATGCTAACCACTGTAGGAGCCGCTTCCGCCTGCTGCGCAGATGCCTGCTGCACGGGCACGTCCGGAATGGACGAGACACAGACCATGGAGGAAACCTGCCCCTGCATGATGGACGGCAAAGGCGTGAACGGCTGCCCGTGCGTAAGCGACATGTGCGGTGAGGACTGCCTGTGCATGGACGGCAAGTCCTGCATGCAGGACGGCATGCGCGCCGACGGGTGCATGTGCGAAAAGCAGTGCGCCTGTGAAAATGAATGCGCCTGCGCCGAGAAGAAGCTGGAAATGCTGACGGCTGAAATGAACGCCGTGTTCGAGAAAAACATGGATCTGTGGAACCGGTTTTTCGGCATGATGGACAAGCAGCCGGACATGGACATGAGCTACGCCGATTACCTGACGGCGCAGCTGGAGACGTCGAAGGAAAAGCTCACTGAGGACGAGTACAAGCTGCTTCAGCAGGACATTGAGACCATCCGCCGACTGGACGCGGAAATGGAAAGGCTCATGCTGAAAGACGCCACGGCGGCGGACTCGGGCATGGCGGTGGAGTGCGGCATGGTGGCGGCGGACGGCGGCATGGTCATGGGAAGCGAAGGGATGGCCATGGCGGACGGCGTCACGGATAACATGGACATGAGCATGGAGGACGATTCGTCCGAGAAGTTCCCTCCCTTTGAGGGTTCGGATCTGGACGGCAACCCCGTGACCAGCGAGCTGTTTAAGGAAAACTCCGTTACCGTGGTCAACTTCTGGTTCTCCTCCTGCCCGCCCTGCATTGCGGAGCTGAGCGAACTGAACGCGCTCAACGAGGAGCTCAAGCTGAAGGGCGGCGCGGTGATCGGTATCAACGCCGACACCATCGGAGGCGACGAGAGCATGATCATGGAAGCCCGGAGCATCCTGGAAAAGAAGGGCGCCGCGTACCAGAACATCCACTTCTCCACGGATAGCGAGGCTGGAAAGCTTACCTACAGCATCACGGCATTCCCCACGACGGTGGTGGTGGACCGCAATGGCCGGATGATCGGCGAGCCGATTCTGGGCGGCATCAACAACGAAGCCCAGATGAAGGCGCTGCAGGTCATTATTGACGAGGTACTGGCCAGAGACATGGCGACGCTGGACAAGGACATGATGATGAAACCAGACGGCATGTAATCGACGAAGCGGCGCAGGCAACATCCCGTGCGTAAGTACTTCCCAGTTTGTTCAGATTCCCATACGTTTTTGTGAAAGGAAAACTGCACCATAAGAGACCGTCCCAAACTTTGTGTAAACCTCCCATGAGGTGTAGAATAGAAGCATCACACAGGAGGTAAAACACATGGCCAGAAAGAACCGTACCCCGGAAGAAAAGGCGCGACGGGAGAAGATCCGGGAGCTGCTGCAGATGGCAAACATCGGCAGCATGGACGACATCCAGAATCTGTTCAAGGAGACCATCGCGGAGTTCATGGAGAACGGCTTGGAGGCAGAGCTGGAGGATGAACTGGGCTACAGCAGATACGACTACAGGAACAAGGCCACGGACAACAGCCGCAACGGCCACAGCAGCAAGACGCTGCGCACCAGCTTCGGAGATGTGGAAGTGTCCGTTCCCCGCGACCGGAAAGGCGAATTTGAGCCCCAGGTGCTGAAGAAGAACCAGACCAGCATCAGCCAGGACATAGAGGAGAAGATCCTGTCCATGTACGCCAAGGGGATGACGACGGGAGATATTGAGGCCCATATACAGGACATCTACGGCATCTGCGTCTCAGACAGCACCGTGAGCCGGATCACGGACAAGATCCTGCCCATCGTGCGGGAGTGGCAGCAACGGCCGCTGGAGGGGGTCTACGCCGTAGTGTTTCTGGACGCGATCCACTACCATGTCCGCAGCGAGGGCCAGATCGTGAAGAAGGCGGCATACATCGCTATTGGCATTGACCTGAACGGCCGGAAGGACGTTCTGGGTATGTGGGTCGGAGAAAACGAGAGCGCCAAATTCTGGGCGACTGTACTCAATGGTCTGAAGAACCGAGGCGTAGAGGACATATTCATCGCCTGCACGGACAACTTGACGGGATTTGATGCGGCCATTCACGCCAGCTTCCCTCAGACCGAGATCCAAAACTGCATCCTCCACCAGCTGCGCAATTCCAGCCGGTATGTGTCCTATAAGGATATAAGAGCCCTCATGGCGGATCTGAAGGCAGTCTATGCCGCCGTAGACGAGCAGGTAGCATTGAATGCTCTGGACGCCTTTGGAGAGCGCTGGGACGGGAAATACCCGAGAATCTCCCAGTTCTGGCGGGCGAACTGGGCCAATCTGAGTACATATTTCAAGTACCCTCAGGAGGTGCGCAGGCTGATCTATACCACCAACGCCATAGAGGGTTTCAACCGCCAGCTGCGCAAGGTGACCAGGGCCAAATCGGTGTTCCCCACAGACGACAGCCTGTTGAAAATGCTGTATCTGGCGATGATGGACATCACGAAAAAGTGGACGGGACGGCGGCAGGACTGGAGCGTGATCCACGCACAGCTGTCCATCTATTTTGCCGGACGCATGCCCGAATAACACCGCCGGAGCCGGAGGTCAAGGGTCTGCGCGCCGCTGTACGCGGCGCTCCGATGAACGGCGGCCTTGCCGCCGCCCTTGACATCCACCCCCGCCGGCGTTATACTGCACACAAGGCGGCAGTCGGATAAATCCGCTGCCGCGCACAATGGATGATCCTGCTCTGTTCATGCCTCATTTGGAGTTTACACAGAATTTGGGATTGACCCCAACTGGCCGCGTATCAGCGTCGATCCAACGACCACATTATGACCTGCCTGGGCATGAGATCCCCCAATGAGGTGCTTGGCCTGTAGCAGGGGCTCCTGTAGCAAACAAGGCCATCCGGCGCATTGCGCCGGACGGCCAAAGCCCAGTATGCTTTCCTTGCCACAGTCAAGGTCGGGTAGTATTTGCTTCGCAAATCTCCACCCTTCCCCTGACTGTTCTCGCTCGGTTCCGTGTTACCTATGTTTGGCGCTCGTACACGTAGTATGCCATCCCTTTCCCTCCCCTGTATTGACAAAACGCCTTTTTTGTGTTAGGGTGGAAATGTAAGATCACCATCTTACAACACAACGCGTTCAAATACGGCGTTGCCAAACACGTCGGTTCGTCCGACCTCACAGTGTGTGAGTTGTCCGCTTCGGCGGGCATTTTTATTTTATCGTATTTTGATTCTTTTGTAAGCAGAGCTTCTTCCTATGATGTGCCCCTCCATGGCGTTTGCGTCCTGTTCTACTGTTTGCTATGAAGGATACACGCCACCCCGCAAGCGGCGGGCTCTTTTTCTGTCATCTCCTGCGCGCGGCCGGAAGCGCCCGGCGGGCGGGCGCTTAGCCGCTGATGGTCTGGATGCCGAGGCGGGCGAATTCTTTTGCGTATTTGCGGACGACTTCTTCGGTGGTGACGACTTTGCGGATGGCTTCGATGGGGCAAAACTGCACGTAGGTGCGCTTTTCAAACTTGGCGGCGTTCGCCAGGCAGTAAAACTCCTTAGAGTTGCGCAGCAGATGCTGGAACAGCGACAGTTGCAGCTGCTTGCGGATGGAATAGCCAAATTCAAAGTCTATGCCATCCACGGTGACGAACACCTTATCAAAGTAGAGGCGCTTGAGGATGGGCACCGTATATTCGTCCAGCGTTTCGATATAGCCGTTTTCAACGCGCACCTCGCCCCCCAGCAGCGAAAGCTTGACATCCTGCAGCTGGAGAATGTCCTGCACGACGTCCAGGTTGATGGTCATGATCGTCAGGCCGCGCTTGCCCTGCAAATGGCGCGCCAGGCAGGCGCAGGTGGTGCCAGAGCCAAGGAAGATGACATTCCCATCCTGGATTTGCCCCGCGGCGGCGCGGGCGACGCGCTCCTTTTCCTCCAGGAAGCTGGGTTGGCTATGCGCGATGGCGGACTCGGGGAGCTGGACATAGCCATGGGAGCGGCGCACCATCCCCTTTTGTTCCATTTCGCTCAGGTCGCGCCGCACTGTGGCGATGGACGTGCCCGTTATTGCCTGGATCTGGGCAGGGGACGCTATGCGCGCCTGATACAGGTAATCCAAAATGCGCCGTTCGCGCTCAGCTTGAAACATCTTATCGCCCCCGACGGTTATTTTATAGGAGAAGTATATACTTTTCTTGAGGCTTCGTCAAGTATTTTGATTGAATTTGATTGCAAAAGATTTTATCGGATTGTATGCAAAGTGTTTTTGTCGTCATTCTGATTTTTTTAATTTGACGGTATTGACAAAAACCGCCGGATATGTATAATGGATGGAGGGGAAAACATTTGAGCAATTTTAATATACAGGAGTCCAGTATGGCGAAGTATTTTATGGGCATCGACTTGGGCACTTCCAGCGTTCGAGCATTCTTGATTGATTTTGATTGCAAACGATCATTTGTAGCCGGTGAAGGCTATGAAGTCTGCATCCCACAACTGGGTTATGCGGAGCAGGATCCGCTCGTCTGGTATGAAAAAACTGTGACGGTGATCCGGCGCGTGCTGGGCGAGAGCGCCGTCGACCCGCGCGACATCGTGGCCATCAGCTTTTCCGGCCAGATGCACGGGCTGGTGGCGCTGGACGACGGCAAGCAACCGGTGATGAACGTGCCTCTGTGGCTGGATCAGCGCTGCGCCGGGGATCTGAAGGAGATTTACGATATCCTCGGCGAGGATGTCGCCCGCGACAATCTGCAAAACCGCATCGCCACCGGCTTTTTGCTTTCCTCTCTGTACTGGATGAAGCTGCACCGGCCGGAGCTGTACGGCCGGACGGCCCGTGTGCTCCTGCCCAAGGATTACATAAAATTCCGCCTCAGCGGCCAGGCTGTCACCGACTTTTCCGACGCCGCGGGCAGCCTCGCCTTCGACAATGTGCGCATGTGCTGGTCGGACGAGGTGATCGGCGCCCTGGGGCTGCGGCGGGAGATCTTCCCGGAGTGCCTGCCATCCACGGCGGTGGTGGGAAATGTGTGCGCCGACGCGGCGCGCGACACCGGGCTGTGGGAGGGGACGCTCATCGTCAACGGCGGCGCGGACCAGTGCATGCAGGCCATTGGCAACGCCGTAGTGGAAGATGGCGTGTTCGCCTCGAACATCGGCACTTCCTCGCTGATCACGACCGCGGCCCGCAAGCCGCTTTACGACCCCAGGCTGCGCACAAATACATTTGCCCACGCCTTGCCGGGCTGCTGGAGCGTGATGGCCGCCTGCCTGAACGGCGGCAGCGTGCTCAAGTGGCTCAACCGCACGGTGTTCGGCGGCGTGGATTACGACGAGATCAACCGCATGGTGGCCTCCCGCCCCTGCGGGTCGAACGGCCTGTTCTTCCTGCCCTACATGGCGGGCGAGCGCACGCCGCACATGGATCCCAACGCCAGGGGCGTGTTCTTCGGCCTGACGCTGGATCATGGGCGCGAGGACATGGCGCGGGCGCTGATGGAGGGCATCGTCTTTGGCCTGAACGACGGGCTGAACGTGCTCCAGGAAATCGGCATCCCCTGCAAGCGCATCGTGGCGGCGGGCGGCGGCGCGCGCAGCGACGTGTGGCTGCAGATGCAGGCGGACATCTTTGAAAAGGACGTTTTGCGCAGCGCCTCCAAGGAACAGGCCTGCCTGGGCGCGGCGATCACCGCCGCCGTGGGCGCGGGCGCTTTCCCGGACTATGAGACGGCCTGCGCCGTCTGCGTGGAGCCCTCCACGAGCGTGTTCCGGCCCAAGGAGGAAAACGTGCGCATCTATCGCCAGCTTTACCCCATTTTCAGGTCGCTCTACACATCCAACAAGCAGAACTTCGCCGCCATCAGCTCGGTGTTCCAAGTGGAATGACGCAGGTTGAAGGAGCGCGCCACCGGGCGTGACTCTTATCAATAAATCAAAGGAGGACTAGATCTATGAAGAAAGTGCTGGCTCTCGTACTGTCCCTGATGTTGGTGCTCTCCTTCGGCGCGTTCGCGTCCGCAGAAGAAGAAACCTGGCATCTGGGCATCCTCGTCCATGGACTTGAGAACGAATTCTGGGCGCAGGAAGCCAATGGCGCCATCCTGTTTGCCGAGACCCACGACAACATCGAATACCAGGTCATGGTGACCGATGGCGACGACAACAAGGAGAACCAGGCCATCCGCGACTTCATCGCGCAGCATGGCGACAAGGCGTTCTTCGTCTCCGACGTGGCTTCCACCGCCAACAGCATCAACGCCGTTGAGATCTGCGAGGAAGCCGGCTGCTACATCACCGTCCTCTGGCAGCATGCCGAGGGCCTCGAAGTGAAGGATTACGAGCACTTCGCCGCCTTCCTGACCGCCGATGACTTCAACTCCGGCTATGTCACCGCCAAGTATCTGTTCGACCAGATGGGCGGCGAAGGCAAGGTCTGCGCGCTGTACGGCGTACAGGGCGAGGACTCCGCGGCCAACCGCTATCGCGGCTTCCAGGCTGCCCTGGAGGAGTATCCGAACATCGAGATGCTGGATATGCAGGTGGCTTCCTGGAGCCAGGACCAGGCCATGAGCTTCACGCAGACCTGGCTTTCCACCTATGACGACATCGACGCCATCTGGTCCGCCAACGACACCATGGGCCTGGGCGCGATCGAGGCCCTGAAGCTGGAAGGCAAGAACGGCGAAGTGCTGGTCAACGGCATTGACGGCATCGCCGCCGCCTATGACGCGGTGCTCGACGGCGACATGACCTGCTTCATCGCCAACAACGGCTACATGCTGATGGGCTACGGCGCCGCCTACGCCTACGAGGCCGCCGTCAACGGCACGAAGGTCGACCGCCCGATCATCCAGATCAACACGCCCCTCGTCACCGCGGACAACGTCGAGGAAATGAAGGCCACCTTCATC
This sequence comes from uncultured Bacillota bacterium, assembly GCA_963930055.1. Taxonomy (GTDB): domain Bacteria; phylum Bacillota; class Clostridia; order Christensenellales; family Aristaeellaceae; genus Pullichristensenella. The sequence continues at coordinate 151,205 of CAWVKS010000009.1, forward strand.
GACGGCCAGCCCGAGTACGACTTCACGGACCTCTCCTACTGCGTGATGGCGGACTACGAGACCTTCGAGGAGCTCGCCGCTTCTTCGGCGGAATAAAGCCCGACCGCTTCGCTGTCATGTAAACAGGCTCGCGCAGTTCATCCCTTCGCGGGGTGGACTGCGCTTTATCCAAAGCGGCCCTTGGGTGCCTTTGCGGCGGCCGCGACCCCGCGCACCATCCCGCGTCAGACAACAGCAATGCCTGTAAGCTGTAATCTTTAGTCAGGAGGAAGATACAACATGAACCTTATCAAAAAGAGGGATCCGAGTTCGATGACGGTCGCGGAACAATTTGTCGCCAAAGTCGAGAAAGAGTCCCGAAGCAGCCTGATTCGCGTTTACGCCCCGATGATATTGCTGGTTGTCATGACCATTTTCTTCTCGATTTACGACAATCACTTTTTCTCCCTGAAAAATATCCTCAATATATTGCAGCAGATGTCCGTGCCGCTGATTTTGGCGACCGGGTTGACCTTCGTGCTGCTGATCGGACGCATCGACCTTTCTGTGGAAGGCGTGATGGGCTTTGTCGGTTCCTGCATGGCCCTGCTGATCCTCAACGACCGCAACCCCAACGACTGGGGGGTATGGGGCGTATTGCTCCCGATCGTCATCGGCATACTCTATGGCTTCCTGACAGGTTTTCTGCATGTGAAGCTGCGCATCGCTTCCTTTATCATCACCTATGCGACGGGCACCATCATCCGCGGCATCGCCGTGCTGCTCTATGACAGCCGCGCCGCCCGCGTACAGGCCCAGTGGATGACCGACTGGTCCATGGCCAGCTTCCTGGGCATACCGCTGATCACCTGGATGGCCTTTGCCTTCTTCTTCATCGGCTGCATCATTTTGAATTATACCGCATTTGGCCGCGCGGTCTACGCCATCGGCGACAACGAAGCCGCGGCGCGCGCCTCCGGCATCAATGTGGATCGAGTTGTGATAACGGTGTTCGGCCTGAGCGGCATCGCGGCCAGCCTCGCCGGTTTCGTCGCGCTGATCCGCCTGAAATTCGGCCAGGCTTCCCTGGGCGACGACCAGATGTTCCCCTGCATCACGGCGCTGGTGGTGGGCGGTACATCCCTGAGCGGCGGCAAGGGCGGCATGTTGCAGACCATGGTCGGCATGCTGATTTATATGGAGCTTCTGAACTTCCTGACCATCATTGGCGTGGACGCGAACTACAAAAACGCGCTGCAGGGCATCATCATCATCGTCGCCGTGGCGCTTACCCTGACGCGTGAGCGCAAGACCATTGCCAAGTAAGGGGGAGAAACGCATGGGAAAAGAACTCTTGTTCAAAACGCATGATATTGGCAAGGTATACGGAAACAATACGGTGCTCCAGGGCATCAACATTGAAATCAACCGCGGCGAGATCATCGGCCTGATCGGCGAAAACGGCGCGGGCAAGTCCACGCTTTTGAAGATCATCGCCGGCGTGGAGCGTCCCTCCATGGGCACGATGGAGATGAACGGCAAGCCCTTCCAGGCCTCCTCCATGATGGACGCCAACCAGCAGGGCATCGGCATGGTGTTCCAGGAGCAATCGCTCATCAGCAACCTTTCCGTGGCGCAGAACATCTACCTGGGGCGCGAAAAGGATTTCGCCAGGGGCGGCTTCATCAACTGGGGCGCCATGAACAAAAGCGCCCGCAAGGTGCTCGACGCCATGGGCCTGCAGGACATCAACGTCAAGACAAAGGTGCGCGACATATCCTTTGCGATGCGCCAGATGGTGGAAATCACCAAGGTGTTTGACATCGTTTCCGAGACGGCCAACAACCGCGCCCTGATCCTGCTGGACGAGCCGACCACCGTGCTCTCCGACGCGGAAATGAAGGTATTGTTCGACAAGGTGCGCCAGATGAAGGAGATGGGCAATTCCATCATCTTCATTTCCCACCGCCTGCAGGAAGTGCTGGAAATCACCGACCGCATCTACGTGTTCAAGGACGGCTATCTCACCGCGGAAGTGGGGACAAAAGAGGCGAGCGAGGCCGTGCTCTACGAAAAGATGGTCGGCCGCGAAACCAACGGCGAATACTACGTCTCCGCCCGCCAGACCGTGCCCACGGACGACGTCGTGCTGGAGGCGGAAAACCTCTGCATGTTCGGCTCGTTCAAGGATGTGTCCTTCAAGCTGCACAAGGGCGAAGTTTTAGGGCTGTGCGGCGTGGAAGGCTCCGGCAAGGAGGACGTCTGCGCCGTGCTCAGCGGCGACGAGGCCAAGAGCAGCGGCACCATCCGCGTCAATGGCCGCGAAGTGGACTTTTCCTCGCCCAGCGCGGCGCGCAAGGCCGGTATACTCTCCGTGCCCCGCGACCGGCGCGAAGAGGGCATGATCGGCATACTCTCCGTTTGTGAAAACATTTCCGTTTCCAACTATCAAAAAAACGCCGCGCATCACCTGATCTCCAACCGGCGGCAGGATGAAAACGCGAAAAAGTGGGTCTCCGAGCTGGGCATCCGCTGCGCCAGCATCGAACAAAGGATCAACAACCTCTCCGGCGGCAACGCCCAGAAGGTGATCTTCGCCCGCGTGTTGGACAGCGAGTGCCCGATCCTCATCCTGGACCACCCCACCCGCGGCGTGGACATCGGCGCAAAGGGCGATATTTACGGCCTGATCCGCTCAATCACCGAAAAGGGGTTCTCCGTGTTGCTGATGGGCGACACGCTGGACGAGTGCATCGGCCTCTCCAGCCGCATCATCGTCATGCGGGACGGCCTGGTATGCGGCGAGTTCGACTGCCCGGTGGACAACAAGCCGGCGCAGGTGGACGTAGTTAAACTGATGCTCTGAGGGAGGCGGCTGAGATGGAAAAAACGAACACCCGGAATTTTTCCCTGAAAGGGCTTTTGCTGCGCAACAGCTTCATACTGAGCGCGGTATTGGTCGTCGTGGTCTTTTACCTGATCAACCCCAGCTTCCTGTCGCTGTATTCCCTGCAGAACATGTCGCTGGAGATCGCGCCGCTGCTGCCCATGGCCTGCGGCATCGGCTTTGTGCTCTATTCGGGCTGCATTGACCTGTCCATCGGCGCCGTGGCCTCCGCCACCTGCGTCATCACCGGCACCTACGTGATCTACACAGGGCACTGGATCATACTCTACATGCTGGTATTCGGCGCGCTGATCGGCCTGCTCAACGGCACGCTGGTCTCCCGCCTGAAGCTGCCCTCGTTCATCGTCACGCTGTGCGCCCAGAGCGTGTATCGCGCCATGGCGATCATCATCTCCAACGGTTCTTCCAACACCATACCGATCAAGCAGCGCTACATCGTCAACTGGGCAACGGAAAAAGTGCTCAACTTCCCGATCATCCTCTGGATCTCCATCGCGCTGATGCTCTTCTGCCTGCTGATCGAGCGCAAGACGGAGCTGGGCAAGTCCATCTTCGCCATCGGCGCCAACGAGCGCGCGGCGCGTCTGGCCGGCGTGAACGCCACGCTCATCAAGACGCTGGCCTTCATGCTCTGCAGCCTGGGCGCTTCCATCGGCGGCATCATGTACGCCTACAAGCTCAAGAGCAGCGTGCCCACCATCGGCGACGACCTTTACATGATGGCCATCTCCTCCGTCGCCCTGGGCGGCACGCTCTTCTCCGGCGGCCGGGGCAGCGCGCTGCGCACGCTCATCGGCGTCATCACCGTCATCTCCATCTCCTCCGGCATGAACATGTCGGGCGTCGATCCCCTGTGGAAGGAAGTCGTATTTGGCGTGGTGCTGATCTTCGCCGTGTCCATCAACAGCGAGAAGGGCAGCCGCGACCTGACGATCAAGTAGGAAGGAAACGCAAGGGTGGCCCACGCGCCGCCCCGTCATCCCTGTGGAGGCAAACGGGATTTCCAATGCAAAACAAAGGAGCGTACATACCCATGAAAGCAAGCGAACTGGCCAAATACATCGATCACACACTGCTCAAGCCCGACGCCACCGCCGCGCAGATCCAAAAGATCTGCGATGAGGCAAAGGAACACCACTTTGCCTCCGTCTGCGTCAACCCCAGCCGCATCGCCCTGGTCGCCAGGGAGCTCGAGGGCAGCGGCGTGACGCCCTGCTGCGTGGTCGGCTTCCCCCTTGGCGCGATCCCCGCGGAGAGCAAAGCCGCAGAGGCCGCCGTGGCTGTGAAAAACGGCGCGCGCGAGGTGGACATGGTGATCAACATCGGCGCGGCCAAGGACGGCGACTGGGCGACGGTGGAACAGGATATCGCGGCGGTGAAGGCCGCCTGCGCCCCGGCGAAGCTGAAGGTCATCATCGAGACATGCCTGCTGACCGACGAGGAAAAGGTGCAGGCCTGCCTGGCGGCCAAGGCCGCCCACGCGGACTTTGTCAAGACCTCCACCGGCTTTTCCAAGGGCGGCGCGACGGTCAGCGACGTGCGCCTGATGCGCAAAACCGTGGGGCCGGAAATGGGCGTAAAGGCCTCGGGCGGCATCCACAACCGCGCGGAGGCGGAGGCGATGATCGAAGCGGGCGCGACCCGCATCGGCGCCAGCAGCGGCATCGCCATTGTAAGCGAATAGGCGGGGGAAAAGCTATGACAAGCGAAGAATTAAAGCTCCTGAAGCGGAACTCGGCCCGCATCCGCGCCTGCCTGCTGCGGCTTTTGCGGGCCAAGAAGGGCGGGCACGTGGGCGGCTCCTTGTCGATCGTCGAAGCGCTCAGCGTGCTCTACACCCGCTACATGCGCTATGACCCGAAAAACCCGCAGGATCCGAACCGGGACTACCTGGTCCTCTCCAAAGGCCACGCCGGCCCCGGCCTGTATTCGGCGCTGAGCGTGTTCGGCTTTTTCCCGGAGGACGAGCTGAAAACGATGAACGAGGGCGGCACGCGCTTCCCCTCCCACCCCGACCGCCTGCGCACCCCCGGCGTGGACGCCACCACCGGCTCTCTCGGCCAGGGCATCTCCATGGCCGCAGGCCTGGGCTACGCGCTGAAACTGGAGGGCAGCGACCAGTACGTATACGCCATCGTCGGCGACGGGGAGCTGAACGAAGGCCAGTGCTGGGAGGCGTTCCAGTTCATCGCCAACTATCGCTTAAACCGCGTAGTGGTCATGATCGACCTGAACAAGCGGCAACTGGACGGCTACACGCGCGACGTCATGGAGCCCTTTGACGTCGCCGCCAAGATGCAGGCCTTCGGCTTCCGCGTGCGCACAGCCGCGGGCGCGGACGAGGCCGACATCGCCGATTGCCTGGATTGGGCGCGCAGCGTCGAAGGCCAGGCGGTCTGCATCGTGCTGGACACGGTCAAGGGCCAGGGCGTGCCCTATTTCGAGCAGATGGCGGACAACCATTCCGTCAAGTTCAAGGAGGCGGACATCGCCGCCGTGGACGCGGCGCTGGAGCGCCTGGACGCCCTTTGCGGAGGTGACGACTGATGTGGAAGCGTTTGGAAACGGCGCCGGAAAACGTGCGCGAGCAGCGCGTGGTCTTTTATGAGACGCTGGAAAGCCTGATGGACGAAAATCCCCGCGTCGTCGCCCTGGAGGCCGATCTGGGCGGCGCGTCCGGCTCTTTGCGCGTGAAAAAGTCCCACCCCGCGCAGTTCATCGAATGCGGCATCATGGAAGCCAACATGATCGGTGTGGCCGCGGGCATGTCCATGCGGGGCTTCATCCCCTTCGTGCACAGCTTTTCGCCCTTCGTCTCCCGGCGCGTGGGCGACCAGCTGTTCCTTGCCGGCGCATATGCGCACAACACCATCAACATTTACGCCTCAGACCCCGGCGTATGCGCCGCCACGAACGGCGGCACGCACACCAGCTTTGAGGACATCAGCCTCGTGCGGGCGATCCCCGGCGTGGAGATATACGACCCTGCGGACGGCGTGCAGCTGGAATGGCTGCTGCGCACGCTGGCCGGGCGTCCGGGCGTGCACTACATCCGCACCACGCGCAAGAGCATACTGCCGATCTATGCGCCCGGCTCCAGCTTTGCGCTCGGCCGCGGCAACGTGCTGAAAAAGGGCGGCGACGTGCTGCTCATTTCCATGGGCACGGTGCTGGAGGACGCGCTGCGGGCGGCGGAGGCGCTCGAGGGCGAGGGCATATCCGTGGAAGTGGTCGATATGTTCACCGTCAAGCCGCTCGACAAGGAGCTGATCCTTGCGGAAATGGCCGGCAAACGGCTGATCGCCACCTGTGAAAACCACAGCGTGGTCGGCGGCCTCGGCTCCTGCGTGGCGGAGCTGCTCGCGGAGCGCGCCGCCCATCCGCCGCTCCTGCGCATCGGCGTGCAGGAACAGTTCGGGCAGGTCGGCTCGCTGGATTACCTGAAGCGCGCCTACGCGTTGGACGCCCAGAGCGTGGCGGCCGCGCTGCGCCGCGCGCTGGCGCAGGCGTAAACAAAGCGTTGGAGCCCCCGCCGCGATGCGCCCGGCGCGCCCCGCGGTGGGGTTTTCTTCTGAGTAAGATGCGACATGGGAGGGAAAACACATGGCCAAGCAAATCTTTATCGACCCCAGCGAGTGCCGGAAGCCGTCCTTTGAGCACTTTCACGACATCCCGGTAAACCAGTATCAGAAGCGGATGGCAGACGTGCGCGCCGAGTTCAGCGATCAGGAGCTGAAGGACATCTTCCACGACATGCTGGCGATCCGCACCTTTGAACACATGCTGCAGGACCTGCGCCTGACCGGCAAGTACAACGACGTGGACTACAACTATTCCGGCCCCGCCCACCTGTGCATTGGCCAGGAGTGCGCCGCCGTGGGCCAGGCGTTCGCCCTTGATGAAAACGACTTTATCTTCGGCACACACCGCGGCCACGGCGAATTGATCGCCAAGGGGCTGCGCACGTTGCGCCTGCTGGACGATGGCCGGCTGCAGCGCATCATGGAAACCTCCTGCGGCGGCGAACAGCTGCGCGCGGTGCGGCGCGGCTTCAGCGGCAGCACGCGCGAATTGGCGCAGCGCTTTTTCATGTATGGCATCATGGCGGAGATCTTTGGCCGCAAAACCGGCTTTGCCGAAGGCCTGGGCAATTCCATGCACGCCTTCTTTATCCCCTTCGGCATCTACCCCAACAACGCCATCGTGGGCGGTTCCGCCCCCATCGCCACCGGCGCGGCGCTGTTTAAAAAAGTATCCAAACAGGGCGGCATCTGCGTGGCCAACGCGGGCGACGGCGCGGTGGGCTGCGGCCCGGTGTGGGAGTCGATGAACTTCGCCGCCATGGACCAGTTCCACACGCTGTGGGAGGACAAGGGCGGCCTGCCGGTACTGTTCAACTTTGTCAACAACGGCTACGGCATGGGCGGCCAGACCAGCGGCGAGACCATGGGGTTCCACGTGCTGGCGCGCATCGGCGCGGGCATCGACCCCGACCAGATGCACGCCGAGCGCGTGGACGGCTTCAACGTGTTCGCGGTGATCGACGCGGTGCGCCGCCAGAAGGCGCTGCTGCTCAAGGGGCAGGGCCCGGCGCTGCTGGACGTGGTCAGTTATCGGTTCTGCGGCCATTCCACCTCGGACGCTAACCCCAACCGCACCCGCGAGGAGATCGACGCCTGGATCGCGCAGGACGCGCTGGCCGATTACGAGCGCCAGCTGCTGGAAAACGGCGTGATGGACGCCAAAGAGATCGAGGAGATGAAGGCGGAAATCGCCCGCCTGAACTTTGAGATGTTCAAGCTCGCGGTCGACCCGGAAATTTCCCCGCGCATGGATCTGCGCGCCGAGCCGGACGCGATCGAAAAGCACATCTTCTCCAACCAGTCGATCCCCGCGCTTGCCGAGGGCAAGCCCCGCGTATGGGGCCGCCTGGAGGACAACCCCCGTTGGAAGCGCGTGCAAAAGCGCGGGCGCTTCGCCATCCAGAACGGCGAGGAGCTCTCCCCCGGCGCGGTCTACCAGATCCGCGACGCCATCTTTGAGGCGATGCTGGAAGCATTCTACCGCGACCCCACGCTGGTCTCCTTTGGCGAGGACCTGCGCGATTGGGGCAGCGCTTACGGCGCTTACAAGGGGCTGGAAGCCTCTGTGCCCTACGAGCGGCTGTTCAACGCGCCGATCTCCGAATCGGCCATCATTTCCGCCTCCGTCGGCTATGCCATGCTTGGCGGCCGCGCAGCGCCGGAACTGATGTACTGCGACTTCCTTGGCCGCGCGGGCGACGAAGTGCTCAACCAGCTGGCCAAGTGGCAGGGGATGACCGCCGGGCAACTGCGCATGCCCGTGCTGGTGCGCATGGGCGTGGGTTCCAAATACGGCGCGCAGCATTCCCAGGATTGGTCGTCCCTCTGCGCCCATGTGCCGGGGCTGAAAGTGATCTACCCCGTGACGCCCTACGACGTCAAGGGCCTGCTCAACTCGGCGCTGACGGGGACGGACCCCGTGATGTGCCTGGAGTGCCAGGCCCTCTACGGCAAGGGCGAGTTCTTCCACGAGGGCGGCGTGCCCACCGATTACTACGAGATCCCCATCGGCGAGCCGGACATCAAGCGCGCCGGCAAGGACCTGACCATACTCACCATCGGCCCGACGCTCTACCGCGCGCTGGACGCCGCCAAGCGCTTCCAGGAGGAATTCGGCATCGAGTGCGAAGTGATCGACGCCCGCAGCATCGTGCCTTTCAACTACGAGCCGGTGCTCAGGTCCGTAAAAAAGACCGGGCGCATCATCATCGCCAGCGACGCCTGCCAGCGCGGCTCCATTATCAACGATTTCGCGGAGAACATCTCCCAGATGGCCTTCGACGACCTGGACGCGCCGGTGGTCGTGCTGGGCGCGCGCAACTGGATCACGCCGGTCTATGAGCTGGAAGGGGACTTCTTCCCCCAGGCGGATTGGTTCCTGGACGCCTTCCACCAGAGGATCTGCCCCCTGCCCGGCTACACGCCCGTGCATCCCTTCACCACGGACGAAACGGTGCGGCGCGGCCGGAAGGGCGTCTGAGACTGGACGGCGCTGGACGCGCCATGTGGCGCACCGCGGCGATTTTCGCGCCGCGGCGCGCCTTTCTGTGCAACGAAAACCGCCCCGGCAGCGCGTGGCTGTCTGGGGCGGTCTGCGTTTTCCACGCGGGACGCGCGCGTCAGTCCTCTTCGGCGCGTATGTTGCGCGTTTCCAGCTTGCGGATGTAGTGCGTGCGCACGCTGTCGAGGAACACGGCCAGCAGGATGACCAGCGCGCTGATGAGCGGCTGTATGTACAGATCCACCTGCAAAAACACCAGGCCGGCCTCAACCATCTGGATCAGCGTGGTGCCGATGATGACGCCGGGGAAGATGCTGCCGATGCCGCCGGCCAGGCTGGTGCCGCCCAGCACGGAAGCGGCGATGGCGTCGAACTCATAGCCCTCGCCGAAGGCGGGCACGACGTTGCCGACCTGCGCGACCGAGACGATGGCGGAGAGGGCGGAGAAAAAGCCGCACAGCACGTAGGCGATGATGCCCACGCGGTCCACGTTGATGCCGCCCTTCTTCGCGGCCTCCATGTCATAGCCGATGGCGTAGATCTGGCGGCCGGTGGTGGTCATGCGCAGGAAGATGGTGGCCACGGCGGCGACAATGGCGAATATGATGACCGGGTAGGGCAAAAAGCCGAACAGGCGGGAGGAACCGATGCTGGAAACCAGCTCCGCCGGCATGGCGATCTGCTCGGAGTGGGTCATCAGCAGGCCGATGGCGCGCCCCGCAGTCATGGTGCCGATGGTCACCACAAAGGGCGGTATGCCGACCTTGACGACGAAGAAAGCGTTGATGCAGCCGTAGATCACGCCGATGACGATGCAGGCCAGCAGCGCTACCACAATACTCACGCCGGACTGGATCATCAGCGCCGCGGAGGCGGCGGAAAGGTACATGATCGCGCCCACGGAAAGGTCGGTGCGCCCGGTGAGCAGCACGAAGGTGATGCCGATGGCGAGTATGCCGATGTAGGAGGACTGCGTCAGTATGTTGGAGAAGTTCGTCCAGGTGAACCAGTTGCGGGTGGCGAGGCCGAACACCACAAAGACCAACACGAACAACGCCAGGGGGATGTTCTGAAGCAGCAACAGCTTCACGTTTTTGCTTTTCTTCATTGTCCTGCGCCTCCCATGTTCTGCCGGAACGCGATCGCCATGATCTTTTCGCGGTCAAACTCATCGCTGGAGACTTCGCCAACGATCTCGCCCTGGCTCATAATGATGATGCGGTTGCAGATGCCGATCAATTCCTCGATCTCGGAGGAGATCGCCAGTATGCCGGCGCCGTCCGCGGCGATGGAGTTGAGCAGGTTGTAGATATCCGCCTTGGCGCCGACGTCTATGCCGCGCGTAGGCTCGTCGATGATGAGCAGCGAGGGCTTGCTCATCAGCCACTTGGCGATGACCACCTTCTGCTGGTTGCCGCCGGAGAGGCCCTTGACCTGCTGCTTGCGGATGTCGCCGGACTTGATGCTCAGATCCTTGACGGACGCGCGGATGGGCGCCTCGATGGCCTTCTGGTCGATCACGCCGAGCTTCTTGCAGTAGTTGCGCTGCGAGACGATGCCGATGTTGTCGTAGACGGAGAACTCCATCAGCAGCCCTTCCTCGCGGCGGTTCTCGGTGACGAAGGCAAAGCCGTTGCGGATGCTGGCCACGGGGTCGTCGTGCGGGTGGGGCTTGCCTTTGAAGGTGACTTCGCCGCTGTCGTATTCGTCCAGGCCGAAGATCATGCGCGCGGTCTCGCTGCGGCCGGAACCCATCAGGCCGAACATGCCGACGATCTCACCGGCGCGCACCTGGAAGTTGATGTCCTTGACGATGCCGCGCTGCGTAAGGTGCTTGACGTCCAGGAGCACGTCGCCGCGGGCCTCGGGGCGCGTCTCGGGGTAGAGGTGGGTGATGTCGCGGCCGACCATGGAGTGGATCATGCGCTCCGGGGTGAAATCCGCCGTATCGCCGGTGTCGGTGACGTTGCCGTCGCGCAGCACGAGTATGCGGTCGGAAAGGCGGCGCACATCGTCCAGTATGTGGGAGATGTAGATGATGGACTTGCCGTCGTCGCGGATGCGCTCGATGATGGAAAACAGCTTTTCCGTCTCGCGCGCGGTCAGGGAGGTGGTCGGCTCGTCAAAGATGATGAGCTCGGGGTTGCGGGAAAGCTCCTTGGCGATCTCCACCAGCTGGCGCTCGCCCGGGGAGAGCTTTTCCACCGGCATATCCGGGGAGACATGCAGATCCACCATCTCGAGGATATCGCGCGTGCGCTTGCGCAGCGTGCGCTTGTCGATCAGCGGCGTGCCGGGGATCTTTTTGAAGCCGCTGATGAACATGTTGTCCATGATGCTCAGGTTGTTGAACAGGTTCAGCTCCTGATGGATGAACGACACGCCGTGTTTGGTGGCGTCGATCGGGTCCTGCGGCGCGTAGGGCTGGCCTTTATAGAACATCTGGCCGCCGTTGGGCTTGAGCACGCCGCCGATCATATTCATCATCGTGGACTTGCCGGCGCCGTTCTCGCCGATGATGGCCAGCACTTCGCCCGCGTACGTGGAAAACGACACATCCTTGACGGCGTATACGCCGAAGAAGGCTTTGCTCACGTGGTCAAAGCGGAGGATCTCTTTCTGCGCATTCTGCATCATGCTTTCGCCACCTTCTTCTTGCTGTTGTCCTCGACGCTGACCGTGATCGCGCGCTGGATCTTGGAGCGCACCGCGTCCAGGCTGGCAGCCATGAGGATCACGGCGCCCTTCACGATATCGATCGTGAAGTTGTCGAGCTTGAGCTGCTGCAGGGAAGTCGAGAGGATCGTATAGAACAGCACGCCGAACAGCGTCCAGGTGACCTTGCCCTTGCCGCCGTACATGCTGGTGCCGCCGATGACCGTGGCGGCCATGATGTCGTTGAACATGGTCGCGCCCAGCGTGGGACGGCCCTGCATCATACGCGCGGTGTAAAGCACGGAGCCCAGCGCGGCGCAGAAGCCGCTGAAGGCGTAGACGAACACCTGCGTCTTGACCGTGGAGATGCCGGACACCTTCGCCGCCTTGATGTTCACGCCCACGGCGTAGATGTCGCGGCCGCGCGCGGTGAACGTGAGGATGAAGTGCGCCACGATGGCCAGCGCCAGGGCGATGAAGAACGACCAGGGGATGAAGCTGACCGCCTCATAGCCGAGGTCCTCAAAGACGGTGGGCAAAAACATCACGTTACGGGACTTGGTAATGAAAATCGCCAGCGCCTCGAAGAACATCTCCGAGATCAGCGTCACCATAAAGGGCGGCATGGACAGCCGGGCGATGAGATTTCCGTTGATGAAGCCGATGATGGTACCGACCGCCAGCATGATGAGGATGGCGACCAGCGTGGCAGGCACGTCGGCCATGGTCGCAAAGGGGCCGCCGTTTTCCGTCAGGAACCAGCCCCACAGGGGCGAGGTGCCCAGCGTATCCGGGTTGGCGGAACGGCAGATGAACACGGTGCCAATGACGCTCGTTACCGAGACGACTGCGGATTGCGAAAGGTCGATGCCGCCAAGGAGCAGAACGAACGTCTGGCCGATGGCGACGGTGAACAGGGGCCACATGTTGGAAAAGATGTTCTGCAGATTGCGCGAGGAGAACATCGTGGGCACGATGGCCGCGATGATGAGGAAATACACGATGCTCAAAATCAGGGCGAAATACTCCGACATGAGCAATTTGCGGAAGGGCTTTAATACGCTCGCCCTGTTCAGCGCGTGGGTATCATTCACAGTAAGGACACCTCCTGCGGACTTTTCGAGAAAGATCGTTGGTACACAGGTGCCCTTGCACCTATGATGCGGCAAAGATACGGACCGGCGCCGGGCCAGAGTGCCCCGGCGCCGGTCCGCACGAATGGTTCAACCTTCAGGCGGGATTATTCCGCATCCCCCATCCTGTTGCCCCACATATCGTCATGGCGCTCGGCCATGTTCGCCTGCGTGAGAGCGAAGCCGGGATCCTGGATCCACTCCTGGGGCTCGGTCTCGCCAGCCTCGATCGCGGCAAGCAGGGAATCCATCGCGGCGTCCGCCTCAAAGTAGACGTCCTGCACGGCGGTGGCGTCGACATAACCGGCATCCATCAGCGCGCCAGCACCAGAGTCGCCGTCGCAGGCGCCCATGATGACGTGGCCTTCTTCACCGGCGGGCACCCACTTGCCGAGGGGCTCGAGCACGGCCTGGATCTGCGGATAGAGGAAGTCAGAGCCGCAGAACAGCATGTTGAAGTCCGGGGTGGCCTGCGCGGCGGTGCGCAGGTTGGCCAGCGTGGTGTTGGCATCCCACTCGGTGGGGACTTCCACGATGGTTTCAACGATGTCCTCGTTCTCAGCGGCGGCGTCCTTGAAGCCGTTGGAACGCTCGATGGCGTTGGGGTCGCCCAGGTTGCCGATCAGGTTGAAGGCAACGACCTTCTCGCCGGTCTCGTCATAGCGCTCGCGGGCAGCTTCGAACATGTAGGAAGCGGCGGCGTAGGCGATGGAGTAGTTGTCGCAGACCACGACGATGGCCTTGACATCCTCAACCGACGGCGGACGGTTGTACACAGCGATCGGCACGCCGGCGCGGTTGCAGACGTTGATGATGGTCACGGCGCTTTCACCGTCCTGGGGGATGAGGATGATGCCATCCACGCCCTGGGCGATGGCGTCGTTGACCTGCTCAAGCTGCTTGTTGGCATCTTCGTTGCCGTTGTACTCGAGCACTTCAATGCCGCGGTTGGTCAGTTCTTCCGTGATGGCGTCATAGGCCGCTACCCAGAATTCCGTTTCCAGGTCCTGGAAGCAGAAGGCGATCTTGGACGCGCCTTCGGCCATGCCGGGGACGACCAGCGCGACGCACAGCAGGAGAACCACGATGAGAGACGTCAGCTTTTTCATACTTACCTCCTTATATTCAATGCCCGTGGGCATTGGGTTCAGTTTTTGCGCAGCATGACCTGCGGAATGCGGAAGGCCCTGCCGTCGCGCGCCGTAAAGGCCCTGGACGGCCACAGCCCCGTGTCCGAAGCCAGGTAGACGCGTTCGCCGTCCTTCACTGCCAGCTCCGCCGTCTTGGCGCCGGAGACGGTGATGAACCACTCAAAGGCGTCCGTGTCGCGGATGGCCTTGCCGGGCTGCATCGAAAGGTCGGACTGGCAGAGATAGTAGCCGGTGCGGCCGCCCGGGTAGTGGCCGCGCCACTCCTCGGCAAAGCCCTTTTCGGCGAGGATCTGCTTGTGCTGGGCGAGTATCTCGGCATAGGTCACGCCCGTGCGCAGCAGCGAGAGGTTGTTGGCGGCGACGGTACACACCGCGTCGTAGGCGCGCGCGATGTCCTCAGGGAGGCTGTCGCCAAAGTAAACGCTGCGGGCGATGTTGCAGTGCAGCCCGTGCCAGTTGAGCGCCGGGGTGAGCAGCGCGTAACGCTCGATGCGCCTGCCGCAGGGCGTGGGGTGACGGTATTTGAACACGCGGTCATCCGCGCCCACCAGCGCCACGTCGCAGTGCACGCCTTTGCGGGCGAAGCCCTCCAGCATCATCGCCTCGGCCTCGTAATCGGTCATGCCCGGCTCGAGGCGCAGCGCCACGCTGGTGAGCACGGCGTCGGCGATGGCGCCCAGCGCGTCCATGCGCGCCAATTCTTCTTTGAAAAAGGGATTGTGGAGCTCGTAGATGTCCGCCAGGCGGCAGTCCCCCAGGCCGGATACGTCGCTGACGGGGCGCTTGCCCGCCAAAGACAGCGCGCGCGCGGCCACGGGCTCCTCATACCAGCGGAGCGGCACGTATTCGGCCTCCAGACCGCCCATGTCCTCGTCCATGATGCGCTGGCCGTCCATCACCTGCGCCACCATATAGGCCTTGTCCGGGAGGATCACCAGCGCGCCCATGCCCTCGGAAGCGGGGCCGATGACGCAGCTGTTGCCGCCGGTGGTCAGCCAGGCGAAGTTGTCCTTGCGCATGAGGATCATGCCGGTATAGCCGTTGGCCTCCATATATCCGCGCACGCGCTCCAGCTTCTGCCCGGTGATGTCTTTCATTTCCGAACCCTCCAGAAAATTGCCAGTCGCAAAAGATTCAGAAAAAACTTGTCGATTTTTTGTCTCTAGAATGCAAATTTACGGCGGTCGTTTTGACCATTTACTGCATTATATCATGGAATGGCGAACTTGTCCATACGTTTTTTAAAATTTTTTTTGTAATTTGTAATCAATTACATGGAGGAGCGCTTTGCGGCGCCCCGTCCGCCATTCCCCATGCGCGTCAGCCGATTTTGTAGACGACCTTCATCGCCTCGCCGGCCCTGGCCAGCTCCACGCCCTTGGCGAATTCGTCCAGCGGCAGTATATGCGTCACCAGCTTGTCGCCGGGGATGCGGCCGGACTGCATCAGGTCCAGGGACTGTATGTGGTGACGCGGCGCGAAGCCCGTGGTGCCGACGATGGTCAGCCCCTTATAGTGGATGAGATTGCTGTCGATGGGCACGGTGCTGTTGCCGTGCGGCAGGCCGCCGAAGAAGGCGATGCGGCCGCCCTTGCGCGCCACTTCGATGGCCTGCAGCTGCGTGGCGGCCACCGGGTTGGCGGTGATGACCACGTCCGGGCCGGCGCCGTCGGTGAGGCGGCGCGCCTCGGCGATGAGGTCCACCTGGGAAGAATCAATGGTAGCGTCCGGGCCGAAGGCCTTGGTCATCTCCAGGCGCGAAGCCTTGACGTCGGCGATGAACACGCGCTTGGCGCCGCGGGCGCGGGCCACGCAGATGTGGATGCTGCCGATGGGGCCGGCGCCGATGATGAGCACATTGTCGCCCAGGTGCACATCCAGCTTCTCCTGGGCGTTGATGCAGGAGGACGGCGGCTCGGCCACGCAGGCGTACTGCGGCGGCAGGCCCTCGGGCACGCGCTGGATGGTGCCCAGCGCCAGCGCCTCGGCGGGGATGGCCATGTACTCGGCAAAGCCGCCCGGCCAGTGCTGCGCCAGCTCGCGGATGTTCTCGCAGAACTCATAGCGCCCCATGCGGCAGAAGCCGCACTTTCCACAATATACGTTCGGCGCGATGGCCAGCAGGTCGCCCACGTTGAAGTCGCAGCGGCATTCTGCGCCGCGCTCGACGACCTCGCCGCAGACCTCGTGGCCGATGACGGCGGGAAGCTTTACATTTTTATGGCCATTGAAGAGCGTGCGCAGGTCGCTGCCGCACAGGCCGCAATACAGTACCTTTACCAGGAGCCCGCCGGCGGGGCAGGTCGGTTTTTCGATCTCTTGGACGGCGAATTGGCCGGGCGCGTTCAGAACCACAGCTTTCATCTGCATGGCCTCCTTTGACGATGGTAAATCGGGGAAATCGGATTACGTTACACATTATAACATCAAATAATGAAATGTCAATACGTTAAATTCACCAAATTGGGCGAATTTTTTGTACGAATATTTGTTTTTTCCCCTTGACATAGACTTCAATCGGTCATATAATGGAATCAAGCGTGATTACTGTTTACAAAATAATTTTTGTAATTTGGAGGTGACGCGATGAAATACTTGATGGGCATCGACTTCGGCACCGGCGGCGCCAAGGTCTCGCTCACCGATTGCGAGCTCAACCAGGTGGCGTATTCCTATCAGGAATACCCGATCCTCACGCCCGCGCTCGATTTCAGCGAGCACGACCCGGAGCTGTACTGGCAGGCGACCTGCAAGAACATCCATTCCTGCATCGCCCAGGCAGGCATCTCCAACCGGGACATCGCCGCGGTCGCGCTGTCCGCCGCCATGCCCTCCATGGTGGTGACAGACAAGGACGGCAAGGCGCTGGGCAACGCCATCAACCTGCTGGACAAGCGCGCCAAGCAGCAGGTATCGCAGGTGATCGCCACCATCGGCATGGAACGCTACTTTGCCGTCACGGCGAACCGCCTGGAGGACCACCCCAGCATCGTCAACCTGCTCTGGCTCAAGGAGCACGACCCGGAGCGCTACGCGCGGATCGCGCACGTCCACTCCATCGACGGCTACGTTTCCTTCCGCATGACGGGCGTGCACAACGTCAACCGCTCCAACGCCATGTTCTTCGGCGCCTACGACATACAGGCAGACCGCTTTGACGAGGACATGCTCCTCTCCCTGGGGCTCGATCCCGCCGTGTTCCCGCCGATAACGGAATGCACGGACGTGATCGGCGAGGTGCTGCCCGATGTGGCGGAAGAGACGGGGCTCGCCCCCGGCACGCCCGTGCTCTCCGGCCAGACGGACTGCAACGCGGGCTGGCTGGGCGCCGGCGCCACCCGCCCCGGCGACGTGCAGATGAACCTGGGCACCTGCGGCAACTTCGGCGTCATCATGACCACGAAGGACTTTTTGCCCAGCATGATCAATTTCCCCTACACCATCCCGGGGACGTACATCTGCGTGCCGACCTCCTCGACCGGCGGCGTATTGGTGCGCTACATGCGCGACAGCTTCGGCGACCTGGAGCGCGCCGCGGCAGCGGCCACGCACCAGGACGTCTACGACCTGCTCAACTATGAGGCGGAGCGCATACCCGCCGGCAGCGGCGGCTTGGTGGTGCTCCCCTACCTGATGGGCGAGCGCACCCCCATCTGGGACGCCAACGCCAAGGGCACGATCTTCGGCCTTTCCCTGCGCCACACCAAGGCGCACGTCATCCGCGCGATGATGGAGGCCGCGGCCTACGCCCTTTACCACTCCTACGAGCTTCTCTACCCCTACATGCAGGTCAAGCCCGAGCGCATCATCCTCAACGAGGGCGGCGCGAAGAGCGCCCTGTGGCGGCGCATCATCACGGACGTGTTCAACGTTCCCACGGCGATGGTGAAAAACCGCGCCGGCGCGCCCTACGGCGACTGCCTGCTGGCCGGCGTGGGCATCGGCCTGATCCCCAGCTTCGACGTGGCGCGCGAAAAGGCGCAGTACATCGAGGCCGCGGAGCCCGACCCCGCGACGCACGCCATCTATATGGATTATTTCTCCATTTACAAGGAACTCTATCCCCGACTCAAGGACCTGTTCGCCAAACTGGCAGAAGTGAACGAGAAGTACCAAGCGACATCGACAGAAAAGGAGTAATACCATGTACGAGATCGATACCAAGCTGCTGGAACGTGAAAAGGAAGGCCGCCCGATCCGAGTCGCGCTGGTAGGCGCCGGCCAGATGGGCCGCGAGATCGTCTGCCAGGTCGCGCAGATGCGCGGCATGGAGATGGACATCGTCGTTGACCTCAAGACGGAGACCTGCCGTCGCGCCTACGCCGCCGCCGGCTATACCGGCCCCATCGTCGAGACCGACGACCTGGACGAGTGCGAAGCCGCCCTCGCCTCCGGCGCGAAGGTCGTTACCACCAACTACAAGCTGGCCGTGCGCTCCAAGCCGATCGAGTCCGTCATCGACGCCACCGGCAGCCCGGAGATGGGCGCGCGCATTTCCCTGCAGTGCTTTGACAACAAAAAGCACATCGTGATGATGAACGTCGAGTGCGACATCACCATCGGCCCCCTCCTGCACCGCATGGCCAGGAACGCCGGCGTGGTCTACTCCCTCACCGCGGGCGACGAGCCCGGCTCCATCGTCGAAGTCTACCGCTTCGCCAAGGCGCTCGGCTTCCGCGTGGTCGCGGCCGGCAAGGGCAAGAACAACCCGCTGAACATCTACGCCACCTCCAAGGATCCCGAGTGGGTGGAAAAGGCCAAGAAGCGCGACATGAACCCCCGTATGCTGGTGGAATTCGTCGACGGCTCCAAGACGATGATCGAAATGGCCGCCGTGTCCAACGCCACCGGCCTGGTGCCCGACGTGCGCGGCATGCACGGCCCGCACTGCAACGTCAAGGACCTCAAGACCGTGTTCAGCCTCAAGTCCCAGGGCGGCATCCTTGAAAAGGAAGGCGTCGTGGACTTCGGCATCGGCGACATCAACCCCGGCGTGTTCGTCGTCGTCACCACGGACAACAAGCAGCTGATCGACGGCCTGAGCCAGCGCGACATGGGCTTTGGCCCCAACTACCTGCTCTATCGCCCCTATCACCTGTGCAGCTGCGAAACGCCCATCACCGTAGCGCAGAGCGTGCTCTACGGCGAGTCCACCGCGCACCCGATGGACCATCTCACCAGCGAGTGCATCACCGTGGCCAAGCAGGACCTCAAGGCCGGCCAGGTGCTCGACGGCATCGGCGAATGCTGCTACCGCGGCTCCATCGACCTGCACAGCGTCGCCCGCGCGGGCAACATGCTGCCCCTCGGCCTTGCCAAGGGCGCGACCCTCAAGTGCGACGTCAAGCGCGATGAGATCATCACCTACGACATGGTCGACCTGCCCGAGGATTCCGTGCTGCTCCAGCTGCGCCGCATCCAGGACATGCTCTACGAGGCGTAAGCCCCTTCCCCGCGCCAGAGGCGCCGCGTTCCCCCGGGGATGCGGCGCTCCTGGCGCTTCTGTCTACGGACGGCCTTTGAATGCGAAAACTTCCCCCGCAGCGCGCGCCGTGTCCCCGGCAATTTGAAAAACATTTGAAAACCTCGGCGCATCGTGCTATAATTACATTTATGGAAGTGGTACTATGTAAGGGCTGATGCCTTGGAAAGGGTCGTTTATGATGGATATATCCCGCGTTTCACGCCTGCCGTCGCAGATGCTGCTCCGCCTGCAGGCCGTTTATGATTCCCTCAAGCGCGCCGAGCGCGCCGCGGCGGACCTTCTGATGGAGGACCCGGAATTCATCGCCAATTCCTCCATCGCCGCCGCCGCCCAGTCCATCCATGTGAGCCAACCGACGTTCGTGCGCCTGGCAAAGCGGCTGGGCTATTCCGGTTTTTCTGAAATGAAGGAGGTCTTGCAGGCCAGCCTTTCCGAGGCGCCGGCAGCCCCGGGCATCCCCTATGAGAGCATCGGCAGCGAGAGCCAGCCCTTCGACATCGCCCAAAGCATCGTCTACGCCTCCATACAGGCGTTGAACGACCTTTTGCAGGTGATGAATTCCACCGACTACGAGCGCGCCGCCAACGCCCTGGTGCACGCGGAGCGCATCGTCTTTCTCGGCGCGGGCGACTCCGGCATCGTCGCCTCCTTCGCCTACCAGAAGTTTTTGCACATGGGCGTGATCTGCCACACCGCCTCCGACCTGGACACGCAGATCATACTCGCCTCGCTGCTCAATGAGCGCTGCGTCTGCGTGCTCATCTCCCATTCCGGCGACACCAGCTCCATCGTGCAATCGGCAAAGCTGGCAAAGGCCGCCGGCGCCACCACCATCGCCATCACCAACTTCCCCTATTCCCATCTCGCGCGCGTATGCGACATCGTGCTGCTCACGGCCACGTTCGTCGAGCGCGGCGGCGAGATCGTCACGCAGCGCATCTCGCAGATGGCTGTGATCGAGAGTTTGTTCATCATCTACCGCATGCGCAGCGACAGCACGCTGAACGCCGCGTATGACCGCGTATCGCAGGTATTGCAGGATACCACAAAGCTCTAGCGCCCCGCGGCGCGCGCGTATCCCGCCGGCCTGCCATAAGGAGGGATCCGTATGTTGCTCATGGGCCTGGATGTCGGCACCACAGGCGCCAAGGCCTGCGTGTTCAGCCCCGAAGGTGAATTGCGGGGCTACGGCTTTGAAAGTTACGACGTCGATTGCCCCCAGCCCGGCTATGCCGAGCAGGACGCCGAGCAGGTGCTCGCCGCCGCCCTGCGCGTGATGCGCGCGGCCGCCCGCGAATCCGGCGGGGACATCGCCGCCATCGGCCTGTCCGTGCAGGGGGACGCAGTGATCGCCCTGGACGCGAACGACCGCCCCGTTGCGCCCGTGCAGCTGGGCATGGACTACCGCTGCGTGGAGGACAGCGACGCCTTCGCCGCCCGCTTTGGCGAACAGGCGCTGTTTGAGCGCACGGGCATGCGGCCGCACCCGCTCAATTCCCTGTGCAAGGTGCGCAACTTCGCCCGCACGCTGCCCACGCCGCCCAGCCACTATGTGACCTATGCCGACTTCATACTGCGCCGCCTCGGCGCGGACGGCTATTGCATCGACAACACGATGGCCACGCGCACCATGGGCGTGCGCCTCGACACCATGGACTGGGACGAGGAACTGCTCGCCTTCGCCGGCGCGACGCGCGCGCAGATGTCCACGCCCATGCCCTCGGGCGTGGCGGTAGGCGCGCTGCGCGACGAACTGGCCGACGAACTGGGCATCCGCCGCGGCGCGAAGCTCGTCACCGGCGGCCACGACCAGACCTGCGCCGCCTTTGGCGCCGGCCTCATCCGCGAGGATATGGCGCTGGATTCGCACGGCACCGCGGAGGTCATTTCCTCCGTCTTTACCAGGCCGCGGCTGGAGCGCGCCATGTTTGAGGGCGGCTTCCCCTGCTACGCCCACGTCGTCCCCGGCCTGTATTTCACCTTCTCCCTCAACCACACGGGCGGCATACTGCTCAAGTGGGTGGTGGACAACCTCTGCGAGGGCGACCGCGCGCGCGCGGAGGCGGCCGGCGAATCCATTTACAGCTATGTATTGCGGCAGGCCGGCGAGGAGCCCTCGCGCCTGCTGATCCTGCCCTACTTCAACGGCAAGGGCACGCCGGGCAACGACCTGGAGGCCAAGGGCATGATCGCCGGGCTGACGATGGCCGCCACGCGCCACGACATCGCCCGCGCGGTGGTGGAAGCGCTGTGCTTTGACATGCGCGAGAACCTGGAGGCGCTGCGCGCGGCGCAGGTGAACATAGATTCGTTGCGCTGCGTGGGCGGCGGGGCGCGCTCGCCCATGGGCCTGCAGCTCAAGGCCGACATCACCGGCCTGCCGGTGCACACGCTGGCCGTGCGGGAGGCCGCCTGCCTGGGCGCGGCCATGCTGGCCGGGCTGGCCACGGGCGCTTACGCCACGCCGGAGGAGGCCGCGCAGGTCGTCCGCCTGGACAAGACCTACCTGCCCCGCCCGCGCGAGGCGGCCTACTACGCGGAGCGCTATCCCCTCTACCGCGCCCTTTACGACCAAAACCGCGCCCTGCTGCGCCAGCTGTAAGGGCGCGGCGAACGCAGCCCCGTGCGCCGTTGGGCGCGCGGGGCTGTTTGCGTTTAGGAAGGCCGAACCCTTCCCCACGCCGTCCGCCCGGGGCTGTTCGCGCCCCGGCGGCAAAAAACCGTCCCCGCGTTTGCGCGCGGGGACGGCGGAAGGAGGCCCGTTTTAGCGGCAGAGCGTGCGCAGCGTCTCGCGCTTCTGGTCCTCGTCGTAGAAGTCGGCGCGCACACCGGGGATGTAGGTCAGCGCGTCGTAGATGACGGGCAGCAGGTTGCCGTGGATGCCGGTGGCATGGTGCACATACGGCCCGCGGACGATCATGCTCTCCACGCGCGGCCAATCCGGCACTTCGACCCACAGGTAGGTGCCCTGGGTGAACGGGCCCTCGATGCCCTTGGCGGTGCCCATCAGCACGCCGTACTGGCCGTTGTCGCCGTCAAAGCGGAACAGCGAGATCTCGCCGCCGCGGATCTCCGCGACCACGGAGCCGGGGCAATGCTCTTCGAAGGCGAAGGGACGGTCCAGCTTGGCGCGGTTCTTGGCCAGGGAGACCGGCCAGGGGCCGCAGTGCTGCAACAGCTCGCCGTTGTCGTTGGTGGGATGGCGCACAGACCAGTCCACGAAGAAGCTGGGGGTCTTGCCCATGCCCGCGGCCTGCACCATGATGGAGGTGATGGCGCCGTGGATGTCCGTCTCGCAGGCCACCGGCAGGCCCTCTTCGGTCAGCATGGCGTTGGCACAGCAGGGCATGAGGTGCAGCGCCTGCTGGAGCGCGTCCCAGCACTGGATGGCGATGGCGTTGCAGCCGTTCTCCAGCGCGTAGTACTTCATTGCGGTCTTGAGGGAGGCGACCATGCGCACGTCCGTATCGCCGACGCAGATTTCCATGTTCTCATGGATCCAGGCGATGGTGCGGGCGACCTCGGCGTCGTCCGAAGCGGCCAGCGCCTTGACGCGATCCACCAGCTCCACCAGCGTGATGGGGAAGATCTGGATGCCGAACTTCTCCAGCAGCTCGCCTTCGTTGACCATCATCGTCCAGAAATCGGCGGGGCGGGTGTCGATCTGCAAAATGCGGGCGCGGCGGAATTCCTTGACGACGTTGGCGGTGGCCACAAAGCGCAGCATGCCTTCCTCAAATTCCTTGTCCTCCACGCGGCAGTTGGGCAGGTAGGTGAAGGGCACCTGCATGCGGCGCAGCACCTTGCCGGTGGCGAACAGGCCGCACTGGGTGTCGCGCAGGCGGCCGCCGTCGGCCTCGGGCGCCTCGTCGCGCGGGCCCCACAGCAGCACCGGCACGTTCAGCGCGCGGGCGACCTTGCCGCAGGAATGCTCGGAGCCAAAATTGCAGTGGGGGATGAACAGGGCGTCCACCTTGGCGGCGGTGAATTTGTCGATCACGGGCTGCACGTCCTCAGCGCAACGCAGCAGGCCCTCTTCGTTGATGTCCTCGATATCGACAAAGTCGATGTCCAGATCCTTGAGGCGCTGCGCGATGAGCTTTTTGTACTTCAGCGCGTCCTCAACGGAGAAAATGCGGCGTCTGGTGGGGGCAAAGCCGATCTTTACCTTGTTGTCGATCATGAGAGAACCTCCTCCTTTGATTCAGGGCTTTTTTGCCAGCAGGCGCTCGCCAACGGCGCCCGCCGGATGGATCACGGCAAACTGTTCACGGGTGTAGCCGGTCATCTGCATCAGGGCTATGCAGATGGCGTCGAACGTGGAGATGACCGCCAACGTCGAGGCCGTGGCCAGCATGTTGAAGCGGCAGGGCTCTTTCGCCACGCGCACTTTGAGGTAGATATCCGCCTCGCGGGCGATGATGGAATCGGGGTTTTCCGAAACGCCGACCAGCGTGGCGCCCTTGGACTTGCAGGCGGGGATCAGGCAGGTGAGTTCCTTGGTGTTCCCGCCCTTGGAAATGAGGATGAACACATCCCCTTTTTGCAGCACGCCCAACGCGCCGTGCACGGCGTCCGAAGGCGTGAGGAAAAGCGCCGGGCGCTCGATGCAGCACAGCGAATGGGCGATCTTTTTCGCCGCCATCGCCGAGGTGCCGCAGGCGGAGAGGACGACGCGCCCCTTGCAGTCCGCAATGGCCTGGGCGACAGCCACAGCGGCGTCATCATCCAATTCTTCATTCAGGGCGGCAATGGATTCCGCCTCGATCCGCAACGCGCGGTGAATTTCAGAAACGATTTCTTCCTTGTGCATGTTCTCCCTCCTTTATATATATATTTTATTTTAAAATCTGTAATTTGTCAACACATAAAAACGGAAAAAACGCGCCTTTTTCCGCGATTCTTCCCGCAAAACCGCCAATTTGAGCGTTTTGAAATTTCACTTTTATATGTATTTTTTGAAATTGAATATTGACATAGCTACATTTTCAATATATCATATATGTAAGGCAAGCGCGGTGCAGCGCAGAAAGGAAAGAACGCTATGGGAAAGTACGACGCCTCCATTGATACGATCCTGGATATAGAGATCAACAACATCATCGCCGTGAAAAAGAGCCTCGACCGCCAGACCATGCAGGACGTGATCGACCTGATGCTCACCGTAAAGCCCTCCGGCCACAAGGTCATCACCGCCGGCTGCGGCACCTCGGGCACGCTGGCGGAGCGCGTGGCGCACTCGCTGTGCGTGGTGGAAGTGCCCGCCACGTTCTGCGCGCCGGGCAACTCCATCCACGGCGGCATGGGCGTGATCCAGAAGGGCGACGTGGTGGTGCTCTTCTCCAAGGGCGGCAACACGCCGGAGATCCTCAACTATATCCCCTGCGCCAAGGCCAAGGGCGCCACCATCATCGGCGTGACGCAGAACGACGGCTCCACGCTGGCGCGGGAGGCGGACATCTACTTTAAAATCGTTGCCGAGCACGAATGCGACATGTGGGACATGTGCGCTTCCGCCAGCTGCAACACCATCGCCGCGGTGTGGGACGCGGTGGCCTTCACGGTCATGCGCTACAACGGCTACACCAAGGACGACCTGCTGCTCACCCATCCGGGCGGGAAGGTAGGCCAGATGCTGCGCGACGAGCGCTGAGGCCGCGATACAAGCGCCCTGTCCCCATGGCGGGACGGGGCGTTTTGCGCGAAAAAGCGGCGCTTTACACAAACAGCCATGGAAGCAGGCGCGGCCGTGTAGTATAATAGGAAATGGCCGGCCATGCGGCGCGGCCGTACATCTTCGAAAGCTCAGGTGGGAACCCATGCGAAGCGCAAATACCATCGCCAAGGAGGACGTGTTCCAAAAACTGCCCGTCCCCGTCGCCCTGCGCAAGATGATCGTGCCGGCGGTGGTCAGCCAGCTGATCGTCCTCATCTACAACATGGCGGACACGTTTTTTGTCGGCCAGACGAACAACCCCTACATGGTGGCGGGCACGTCGCTGATCCTGCCCGTGTTCAACATCACGCTCTGCCTGGCAGGGCTGGCGGGCATCGGCGGCGGCTCCCTGGTCTCGCGCCTGCTGGGCCAGGGGCGGGAGGACGAGGCGCGCCGCGTCAGCGCCTTTTCGCTGTATCTGGGGCTGGCGGTGGCGGCGCTGTTTTCCGTGCTGGTCGCGGCGTTCATGCGGCCGCTGCTCGCGCTGTTGGGCGCGGGGGAAAACACGTTTGCCTACGCCCGGCAGTACGCCCTGTGCGTGATCGTGGCAGGCGGCGTGCCCACGGTGCTCTCCAACGTGCTTTCCAACCTCATCCGCAGCATCGGCATGTCGCGCCAGGCCAGCACGGGCATCATACTCGGCGGGCTTTTGAACATCGCCCTTGACCCGCTGTTTATGTTCGTCCTGCTGCCGGACGGCAACGAGGTGCTGGGCGCGGGCATCGCCACGGCGCTGTCCAACTGCGTGGCGCTTTGCTATTTCCTGGTGGTGCTGCTGCGCATGGGCAAGGGCTCGGTGGTCACGCTCTCGCCGCGGCAGGGGCTGCCCAGCCGGGAGAGCGTCGCGGCCGTGTTCGGCGTGGGCATCCCCTCGGCGCTGACCTCTCTCCTGTTCGACCTGGACTACGTCATCATCGACAAATTGATGGTCTCCTATCACGACCTGGCGCTGGCCGCCATCGGCATCGTGCTGAAGATCGAGCGCTTCCCGCTCAACGTGGGCATCGGCATCTGCCAGGGCATGATGCCCCTGGTGGCCTACAACCTCACCGCCGGCAACGGCAAGCGCATGCGCGACACCATCCGCCTCTCCCGCGGGCTGGGGCTGGCGGTGGCGGCGGTGAGCATCGCCCTGTACGAGCTGTTCGCCGCGCAGTTCGCCGGCCTGTTTATCGGCGACGCGCAGACGGTGGCGCTGGCAGGCGACTTTTTGCGCGTGCGCGTACTGGCCACGCCGCTGATGTTCATGAGCTTTTTCACCGTCTACCTGTTCCAGGCCTTCGGCAAGGGGCGCATCGCCCTGTTCCTGGGCGTGACCCGCTGGCTGGCGCTGAACATCCCCATGCTGTTTTTGCTCAACGCCATCTTCGGCATGTACGGCATCGTCTGGGCGCAGGCCACGGCCGACGCGCTGAACGTGGCGCTATCCCTGTACGTATACGCGAAATACAGGCCTGTGGTGCCCGACCATACCGCATAGGCGCGCGGCCTTGCCCCCGTACAGAAAGCACCCCGCCGGATGATCGCCGGCGGGGTGCGCGCATAAAGGGGGATCAGCCCTGGATGCCATAGATGTCGCGGTACTTTTTGCGCATATAGTCGATGTAGTACTGGCTGTTCACCTTTTCGCCAGTGGCGCGCTCCATGACGGCCATGGTGGGATAGGTGAAGCCATGCTGGTGGATCTTGTCGTGCATCCAGTTGTGCACGTCCTCGAACTCGCCGCGGGTGATCTGCTCGTAGAAGTCCGGGATGTCGCGCAGCACGCCCTGCAGCAGCTGGCCGTCGAATATGTTGCCCATGGAGTAGGACTGGAACTTGCCGAAATCCTCCGTCCAGTGGATGTCCTGCAAAACGCCTTCCAGGTCGTTGGTGGGGCGGATGCCGAGGGATTCCTCGTATTTGTCGTTCCAGCGCTCGGAGAGGTGGTCGAAGTCCAGCGTGCCCTCGAACAGCTCGCGCTCCAGCTCAAAGCGGATCACCGGGTGGAGGTTGTAGGTCAACTCGTCGGCGCTGACGCGCTTGAAATCGGGCTTGACCTTGACCAGCACGCGGAAGAAGTCGCGGTAGTTCCACGAACGCAGCTCGGGGAAGCGCTCCTGCATGAAGGGGAAGAAGAACTGCCAGAACTCGGGCGAGCGGGCGATGATGTTCTCATAGAAGCGGGACTGCGATTCGTGGGCGCTGCACTTCATGCCGCCCCAGATGCCGGCTTCGATGACTTCCTCGCTGGAGCCGCGGCTGTACAGGCTGTGCCCCATCTCGTGGGCGTAGGTGAAGAAATTGTCCAAGCCCACATCGGTGTTGGCGACGGTGACGCGCGAATCGCGCGGGCCGAGCATGGCCGACCAGCCGTGCACCACCTTGGCGTAGGAGGCCATATCCGCCGTGTAGCCGAAGCGGTGGCACATGAAGGCGCTCAGCTCGTCGATCTCCTTGACGTGGCCGTGGAAGATGTTGAGGATGGAATCGTCCACTTCCTGCGCATAGGGCAGCACCTCGAACATCAGCGCGCTCATCGCCGTCTTGAGCTCGCCCAGCAGGCGGCCGCAGGTCTCCACGGTGAGGTCCTCATCGTAGAAGTTGATGATGGACTCCAGGGGGTGCTTGTCCGGGTCGGCGAGGCGGGCGGCCTTGTACTTCAGGTCAAAATACTTCTTCAGTTCCGGCTTCCAGATATTATAGTCGTTCTGGCGGCGGGCTTCCAGCCAGGCGGAATCGTTGAGGAAGTGCTGCTCGGCGATCTGCGATTGCAGCTCCGCGGGCGTGCCGGTGGCGTTTTTGTAGTTGAAGAGGAAGCGGCGGGCAACGGCGCGCTCAATGTCCGTCTCGTAATCGCTGTCGCTGGCGGCGCGGAACTTGTCGGCCAGGTCGGCGCATTCCTTGTTGGCGAACAGCTCGATGCGCTTGTTGGTGAAGTAAACGCTCATCTTCGCGCGATAGTCGTAGGCGGTCTTGGGCATGTAGGTGATCTGGTCCCACTTCATCAGGTCGATGGTGGAATCATAGATGCGGCTCTGCCGCAGCAGGTCCTTGGCCCGTTCCAGGCAATCATGCATGGTCATGCGCGTTTTCCCTCCCGATCACAGGTTGAGCTTGAGCAGGCGGGCGATATTGCCGCCAAAGAGCTTGTCCTTGCGCTCCTGCGAGACGTCCATGTTCATCAGCGGCTCCATATTCTGGGCGAAGCGCGCCGTGCGCAGCGGGTTGGCGTCCGTGCCGAAGAGTATGCGGTCGTCGGTACGCATCTGGTCGTAGATGTCCGGGCCGAGCTGCGGGAAGAGGCTGACCCAGTGGGAAAAGACGATGGTGGTGTCAAAATAGACGTTGGGATGCTTGGCCACCAGCACCGGGTCGAGCGTGAAGGGGTTGCCGTGGGCGACGATGAACTTGGCCTCGGGATAGCGGATGGCCAGATCGTCGATGACGGTGGAATCCGAATAGCGCAGCGGCGCGAACTGGGAATAGATGGGGCCGGTGTGGATGAGGATGGGCAGGTCCATGTCGATGCAGGTCTCGATGACCGGACCCACGCGCGGGTCGAGCATGGAGAAATTCTGCAGCGGCGGATGCAGCTTCAGGCCCTTGAGGCCGTAAGTCTCGATGGCCTTGCGCAGCTGGTCCTTGGCGTCCGGCTCGGTGGGCACCACGCAGGCGTAGCCCATCAGGCGGTCCGGGTATTCGCGCACGAGGCGGGCGACAAAGGCGTTGTCCGAATAGCCGAGGTCGTCGTCGCCGGGGACGATGGGATGGACGATGGCCATGTCGATGTGGTTTTCATCCATGGCCTTGAGGAAGTTTTTCACCTCGCCCTTGCCTTCGCGGATATGGGTATGGGAGTCGATAATCATTGCCAAACACCTCTTCCTTCTGCCGCCCCAGGGCGGCGGTCTTATTTGTCAGCGCACAGGTGCGCGTCGAACCAGGCGGTGATCTCCAGCAGGCGGTTGATGCGGTTCTTCGGCTTGCCGCTGCGGCTGAGTTCGTGGTTCTCGCCATGGAACAGGCACAGCCGCGCCTCGATGCCGTGGTACTTGAGGGCGGAATACATCTGGATGCCCTCGGAAACCGGGCAGCGGTAGTCCTCTTCGGCGTGGATAAACAGCGTCGGCGTGGTGCACTGGTTGGCGTACTTGAGCGGCGAATGCATCCAGTAGCGGTCGGTATCCATCCACGGGGACGTGGTGAACGTCCACATGGGGAACAGATAGCCCGTATCGGATGTGAGGAAGTCCGAAACAAAGTTGGAGATGCTCCTCTGCGACACGGCGCAGCGGAAGCGGTCGGTATGGCCGATGATCCAGTTGGTCATGTAGCCGCCATAGCTGCCGCCGCCTACGCCCACGCGGGCACGGTCGATCTGCGGGAAGCGGTCGAGCACCACGTCGGTGAACTTCATGATATCGCTGTAGTCCTCAAAGCCATAGCGGCCGATGACGTCGGCAAATTCGTTGTCGCCGCCGTCGGAGCCGAAGGGGTTGCAGTAAAACACGAAATAGCCCTTGGCCGCGTACAGCTGCAATTCGTGGTGGAACACGGAGCCAAAGGCCAGCTTGTGGCCGCCGTGGATATAGAGGATGGCCGGGTACTTCTTCGCCGGGTCGTAGCCCACAGGCTTGAGCACATAGCCCTGCAGATCGCGGTAGTGGTTCCTGTAGGGGATGAGCTCAGGCGTGCTGAGCGCGCACTCCTGCTGCACCCACTCGTTAAAGGAAGTCAGGCGCGTTTCCACGCCGTCCTTGAGAAGGTAGATCTCCTGCAGGCGGTTTTCGCGCAGGGCGATCATCACCACGCCGGACTTGAGCACGGCGATGCCGTCGATGGCGCCAGGGGTGGCGTCCACCGTCTCGATCTCGCCGCTCAGGCGGGCGCGCTTGAGGAAGGAATCGCCGCCGACGGAGCCGACGTAGTAGATGGAATCGCCATAGGCCTGGATCTCCGGGCTGGAGCCATAGCGCACGTCGCTGCCGGTGGCGTTCTGGGCGCTCAGTTCATTGGTGGCAAAGGCGTGTTCCTTGCCCTCCTGTTCGTCGATATAATAGAAATACGGGTTTTCCTGGTAGCCGTAGCGCACGCCGTCGGAACCGACAAACACCGGCTTGCCCTGCAAAAACGAGCAGTAGCGCATGCGGTAGGGTTCCTCGGCGACGTATTCGGTCACCTTGAGCGTGTCCACATCCAGCACGCACAGGCCGCCCATAAAGCGCTTGTACTCCTCCTTGCGGAAGGCGCGGGCGCTGAACACCACGCGGCGGCCCTGCACGTCGTAGAAATCCACGTTGCGCGTCTCCTCGGTGACGAGGCGCATCTCCCCGCTGTCGCGGCGGAAGATGTAAAGGCCGGAGCGTATGCCGTTGTGGAAACCGATGGCGTTGTGGCGGAAGGGCATCTCGTCGGCGATGGCGTAGCTCTCCAGCCGCTCCTTGCGCGCGGCAAGGTATGCGTCGCGCTCCGCGGCGGGGATGGTATGGGGGTCAGGCTCGTCCAGGCTGTGGTCGGCGATGACGGCGAACGTGTTTTCGTCCACCGGCAGCAGGCTGTGCACCGTTTTGGGGATGCGCATGTATTCGCGCGACTCGCCGGTGCGCACATCGACGGCGTAGTAGACCGTCCACGGCTCGCCCAGCGCCACGCGCGCGCGCAGCGCCTCGTCGCCCGGCGCGGTGTAGAGCAGCGTGGTATCGTCAAGCCACACGGGGGAAGTCTCCTTGCCGCCCGCGGTCAGGGCGCGCACTTCGCCGCTGGCCACGTCCAGGAGCTGTATGCGGGAAGCATAGCCGTTTTCTCCCAGGTCGCAGTTGGAGGCGACGAAGGCGCACATTTCCTCATTGGGGGAGGCGCACAGGCCGGACAGGAACGTGTACTTAAGGAAGTCTTGCAGCTGGACAGTCCTCATAATATCCTCCTTTGCCTTGCGGCGTTATACCTCCCCGGCGCGGTGGCAACGCACCAGATGGCCGGGGGCGATTTCGCGCAGTTCCGGCGCCGTTTCGGCGCAGGCGGGCTGGGCGAAGGGGCAGCGCGTGTGGAAACGGCAGCCCGCGGGCGGCTCCTTGGGGCTGGGGATGTCCCCCTGCAGGATCATACGCTCGCGCTTGAGCGTGGGATCGGGCCGGGGGATGGCCGAAAACAGCGCCTTGGTGTAGGGATGGAGCAGGTTGTGGAAGATCTCGTCGTTGTCCGCCAGCTCCACCACCTGCCCCAGGTACATGACGCAGACGCGGTCGGAGACGTGGCGCACGACGTTGAGCGCGTGCGATATAAATACATACGTCAGGTCCATTTCCTTCTGCAAGCGCTTGAGCAGGTTGAGGATCTGCGACTGGATGGACACATCCAGCGCCGACACCGGCTCGTCGCAGAGGATGACCTTCGGCTTCAACACGAGCGCCCGGGCGATGCTGACGCGCTGGCGCTGCCCGCCGGAGAACTCGTGGGGATAGCGGTCGGCATAGGCGGCCGAAAGGCCGACATGGTCCATGCAGGTGAGGACGGTCTTTTTGATCTCCGCCTCATCCTTCATGCCAAAGGCGCGCAGGGGTTCGGCGATGGTCTCGCCGATCTTCATGCGCGGGTCGAGGGAGGAAAAGGGGTCCTGGTAGATGATCTGAATCTCCTTGCGCAGCGCGCGCAGCTCCTCGCCCCCGATGTGGGTGATGTCGCGGCCCTGGTAGAAGATCTGGCCCGATGTGGACGGGCAGATGCGCATCAGCGTCTGCGCGAAGGTGGACTTGCCGCAGCCGCTCTCGCCGACGATGCTCAGCGTTTCGCCGCGCATGACGTCGAGCGTGATGTCGTCCACGGCGTGCACATGACCCTGCAGCGTGTGCATAAGGCCGCCGTAGACGGGGAAATAGGTTTTCAGGTTCTGTACGTGGAGAAGGACTTCGTTGCTCTTCACGCGCGCACCTCCTCACTGCCCACCAGATGGCAGGCGACCTTGCGCTCCCCCACCTTGCGCAGGCGCGGCGCTTCCTGCTTGCAGCGCTCCATGCACATGGGGCAGCGGGGGTGGAAATAGCAGCCCTGCGGCAGGGAGGCGCCGTCGGGGATCTGGCCTTCGATGGTGTCGAGCGTGTCGCGCACTTCGTCCACGCGCGGCAGGCACTTGAGCAGCCCCTGCGTATAGGGGTGCATGGGGGTTTTGAGCAGATCGACGCAGGAACCTTCCTCGACGATCTTGCCCGCGTACATCACCACCACGCGGTCGGCGATCTCGGCGACCACGCCCAGATCGTGGGTGATGAACAGGACGGTCATGTGGTTTTCTTCCTTGAGGCGGCGGATGATCTGCAATATCTGCGCCTGGATGGTGACGTCCAGCGCCGTGGTCGGCTCGTCGGCGATGAGCAGCTTGGGCTTGCTCGAAAGCGCCATGGCGATCATCGCCCGCTGGCGCATGCCGCCGGAGAGCTGATGGGGGTAGGAGGCGGCACAGCGCGCGGGATCGGGCACGCCCACGGCCTTGAGGGCGCGCACGGCTTCCTCCCAGGCCGCCTGCTTGCTGATGGCCTTGTCGTGCGTGCGGATGGCTTCGGTGATCTGCGCGCCGATCTTGTGGATGGGGTTGAGGGCCGTCATCGGCTCCTGGAAGATCATGGCGATCTCCTTGCCGCGGATCCTGTCGGCCATCTCCCGCTTGTTGTATTTGAAGATATTTTCGCCGTTGTAGTAGATTTCGCCGGCGGCGTAGCGTCCCGGCGGCGTGGGCACGAGCTTGAGGATGCTCAGGGAGGTCATGGATTTCCCGCAGCCGGATTCGCCCACGACGCAGAGCGTCTCGCCGCGGCGGATGTCGAAGCTGACATCGTCGACCGCGAAGGTCTCCCGCTGGCCGCCCTTGAAGCATACGCTCAGGCCGCGGACTTCGAGTATATTGTCCATGTTGTTCCTCCTTTGCAGCGTTTGCCCGTCAGGCGGGCCGGGAAGGCGTCCTCCCCGGCCCGCCGCGCGGTCAGGCCTTCACAGCCATGTCGAAAGCGAGAATGTAGCAGTTGCTGTTCACGTCCCAGTCAAGGCGCGAAGAAACAGCGTAGATGGAGTTGAGCTGGAACAGGTAGAGGAATGGCGGATCATCCACCAGCTTCTGCTGCAGTTCCTGATACAGCGGGATCTTGGCTTCTTCATCGTGCAGGGCGAGGATCTCGCTGCACAATTCGTCGTAGCCCTCGATGACGTTGTAGGAGGTCATGCCGTCGGACATGATGATGCCCGTCATCCAGCTGTCGCACAGGCCGGGCTTGGACGCCCAGGACCAGGTGAACAGGCCGGAGACTTTCTCCTGATCCTGCCCCTCGATGGTGATGGAGCGGGCGGTGGCGGTGTCGAGGTTCTCCAGGGTCACGTTGATGCCGACCTCGCCGAGGTAGTAGGCGACGGCCTGGGCGATCTCGCTGAACTTGGAGGCAGCCAGCGTGTTGACCTGCATGGTGACGTCAAAGCCGTCGGCGTAGCCGGCCTCGGCCAGGAGCTCGCGGGCCTTGTCGGGATCGTAGGTGTAGCCTTCCACGAGGCCTTCCTCATAGCCGGGGAAGTCGTGGCGCCACAGGGATTCCAGGCGCGTGCCGTAGCCGCCCATGATCGTCTCGATGATGGCGTCCACGTCCACGGCGTAGTTCATCGCCTGGCGCACGCGCTTGTCCTTGAGCGCTTCGGTGGCGCACCAGTCGAGCGTGTTGAAGCCGATGTAGAGCACGCGGCGCTCGAGGCGGCTCTGGGTGGTGACATTGTCGTTGCCCTCGAGCATATCGAGGTATTCAAAGTTCACGTCCAGGGCGATGTCGATGTTGCCGCTGAGCAGCTCGGCCAGCTGGGTCGCCTGCTCGGGGATGGTGCGGATGACGTACACATCCACGGCGGGCACGCCCTGCCAGTAGTCCTCGCGGGCGGTGAGGGTGATCTGCTGGTCATGCTCCCAGCTGGTGAGGACGTAGGGGCCGGTGCCGACGATGTCCTGGCCGATGGCTTCCTCGCCGATCTCCGCGCTGTAGGCGGGGGCGAGCATGGGGACGTCGGACATGTACTCGGGGATCAGGCCGCAGTACTGGTTGGTGACGACGCGCACGGTGTAATCGTCAATGGCCTCGGCGTGGTCGTAGTAGGTGATGTATTCCATCGCCTGGCGCGGATACTCCTTGGAGGCGCCGCGGTCGAGGTTCCAGATGACGGCTTCGGCGTTGAAGGGCTCGCCGTTGGAGAACTCGATGCCCTCGCGCAGGTGGAAGATCCAGGAAGTCTCGCTCTCCTGCTCCCAGGACTCCGCCAGCAGCGGCTGCAATTTCCACTCGCCATCGAAGCTGGTCAGCGATTCGCAGATGTTCATGTATACGCGGCCGCCCTGGTCGCCGGAAGCGCGATGGGGGTCAAGCGTGGTGGGATCGGAATCCTGCGCCAGGACGACCGTCACCGGCTCCTCTTCCGCGACCGCGGCCCCGGAAAAGGCAAAGGCGCTCAGAAGCAGCACCAGCGCGAGGATGATGGAAACAGACCGTTTTGCCATAGTTTTCCCTCCTGTGTCGAATGTTTCTCAATACACGAAGCGTGTATGATCCGGGGTCAGGCGCCCCTGAGGCGCGGGTCGCGCACGTCACGGATCCAGTCGCCGACGAAGTTGATCGACAGGCAGACCAGGAAGATGACGAGGCCGGGGAAGGTGGTCAGCCACCAGGCGGTGTAGATGTAGTCGCGGCCGCTGGCGATCATGTTGCCCCAGGTGGGGATGGTGGCGGGGACGCCCATGCCCAGGAAGGTCAGCGAAGCCTCCGAAAGGATGGACGTACCCATCTCCAGCGTGCCAAGCACGATGGCCTGGTCGATGACGTTGGGCAGTATGTGGCGGAACATCACGCGCGTCTTTTTACAGCCGCTGGTGGCCGCCGCGCGCACGAACTCGCGCTCGCGCAGCGAAAGCGTCTGGCCGCGCACCGTGCGGGCGTAGGACATCCAACCCGTGATGCCCAATACGATAATGACGTTTTTCAGCCCTGAGCCAAGCACCGCCATGAAACACAGCGCCATAAAGATGAAGGGAAAGGCCAGCATCACGTCGCAGGCGCGCATGATGACCGCGTCCACCTTGCCGCCGAAGAAGCCGGAGACGAGGCCGAGCGTGGTGCCGATGATGAGCGAGACGACCACGGACATCAGCCCGACGATCAGCGAGATCTGGCAGCCGTAGATGAGGCGGCTGAGCACGTCGCGCCCCACCTCGTCGGTGCCCAAAAGATGCGCGGAGCTGCCGCCGTCCATCCAGGCCGGGGGCTTCATGCGCAGCATGATGTTGACGTCGTTGGGGCCATAGGGGGCGATGACATCGGCGAAGATGGCGCAGAGTATCCACAGGACAATGATGACCATGCCGAACTTTGCCGTTCTGGTGCTCGATTTGAGCGTTTTCCAAAATGAACGCATGCGCACGCCCTCCTCACTGATAGGAAATACGAGGGTCGATCACCATATACAGCATATCGACGATAAAATTGATGCCGGCAAAGAGCAGGGCCATGACCAGCACGCAGGCCTGCACGAGCGGATAATCGTACTGCTGGATGGAAGTGACCATCAGCCGGCCCACGCCGGGCCAGGCAAACACCGACTCCACCACCACCGAGCCGCTGAGCAGATAGCCCACCTGCAGCCCGAGCATGGTGACCACGCTGAGCATGGCGTTGCGCATGCCGTGGTGCACGTCCACGCGCAATTCGCGCACGCCCTTGGCGCGGGCGGTGGTCATATAGTCCTGCCGCATGACGTCGAGCATGGAGGAGCGCGTCAGGCGGGCGACGCTGGCGGAAAGGCCGGCGGCCAGCGTGATGGTGGGCATAATGAGCTGTTTGAACGAGCCGTAGCCCGAGGCCGGCAGGCAACCCAGCTGCACAGAGAACAGCAGGATCATCAAAAGCCCGAGCCAGAAGGCCGGCAGGGAGCGGCCGGCAATGGTGATGAACGTGACCACATTGTCCAGCCAGCTGTTGCGCTTGACCGCCGCCACGGCGCCGGCCACCAGGGCGATGGGCATGGCCAGCACAAACGCCGAGCCGGCCAGCAAAAGCGTCGCCGGCAGATGCTCGCCAATGAGGTCAAACACCGGGCGATTGTAAAACAGGGAATTGCCAAAATCCCAGGTAAAAATGCCCTTGATGTAATCCCAGTACTGCTCGGGAATGGACTTGTCCAGCCCGAGGATATGGCGCAGGTTCTCCAGCGATTCCGACGAGCCCTCTGGACTGATCAGCAGTTTCGACGGGTCGCCGATCATGCGCATCATCACGAACACGATCGTCAAAACCAGCCACAGGACGAGGAGCGTCTGTAAAAGGCGCTTGAGGACATATCTGACCATCCAGTTCACCCCTTGCTCGCATGCGCGGCCCTGCCTTCAAGGCCGGCGGATGCGCGTTTTCCCGGAAAAGACCGCGGGGCGCGTTCCTTCCCCGGCCACATGGCCGGGGAAAGGAGCCGCCCCGCCGGGCAATGCTCCGGTGGCAAATTATCAGTCGTTGACGTAGTGTTCCGCAGTGGTAAGGTCGCCGAGGATATAGGCGTAGTCGCCCGGATGCACCTTGGTCATCAGGCCGCGCAGCATGAGGAACACCGTTTCCTCGCAGGGGGCGTACATGGTCTCGATAACTTCCATGGTGCGCACGTTGCGGATCTCGGCGATGGGCGTCCCCTTGGGCACGGAGCCGTTGAGCATCTCCGGGCCGGCCAGCGGGTAGAACATGCCGCCGTTGTGGGGCCTGAGCAGCGGGCGGTCCTTGAGCAGGTACTGGTCGTGCTCGACCTCGGGCTTGCCCTCGATCATGCCCTTGTACTTCATCACGTTGAACACGCCGCGGACGCTGGTCTTGACGATGTCCATCGGCAGGCAGATGCCCGTGCCGACCTCGGCGACGATGGCGGGCTTGCCCAGGGCGATCATGTAGTCGGTCAGCGTGCCGGCGTAGGCGGCGGCGGGGCCGGCGGGCGCGCCGTCGTACATCAGCTTCAGGCCGTAGGCGCGGCCCATGCGGTGGATCTCCTCGCCCAGTTCGCCCGCCTCGCGGCTGAGCAGCACGTAGTTGATGGCCGTGCCGTACCCGCCGCCGTGCCAGTCAATGAGGAAATCGACATCCTTGCACAAAGGGGAGATCGCGCCGGCGACCTGCTCGGTGAACCAGCCGTTGGGGCGGCCGGGGTAGCAACGGTTCATGTTGTTGCTGTCCACGGGCGTATTGCGCGCGTCCCACTCAAAGCCCACCGGGTTCTGGCAGGGCACGGCCACGATGGTGCCGTGCAGCGCCTTTTCGTCCACCGTATCCAGCACCTGGCGGATGCACTCGAAGCCCGTGGTGGCGTCGCCATGGGAAAGGGCGGTGAGCAGCATCTTCGGGCCGGGCTGGGCGCCGTTGACCACGTGCACCGGGATCGTCAGTTCATAGCCGTTGGCCATGTAGGTCACGGGGAGGTCGAACGTGCCCCGCTCGCAGGCTGCGAATGCGTGATCGGCAATCTTTACTGTGCTCATGTCTCTTTTTCCTCCTCATTCTTGTGCGTTTTGCCGTTAAGGCATAGTAGTTTTTAATATTATTACTATTACCATCATACATCAGTCATAGGAGATTGTCAATAAGTGCTTATGTTAATTGTGAATTTATATCGCGCTTAAAATGCAATTTGTGGCAAATATTACGCCGCATCTCTGCATATATGCGAGTTTCTCATTCTTTTATGCAATTCAAATTTCTTAAACATGCAGGAATGCGCGCTGTTGCCTATATTTTTCGCGCCTGAAATATAGCAAATATTTATATCCGTGAATCCCTGGTCATTTCTGTGTCTTTCGCGTGGCGGAGGCGTTTCTTTGATAGGATACTTTTCCTTTTCCCCGGTTTGTTGTACAATAGGAAAGGGGACAAATCTCGCAAAGGCAGGTACACGCCATGAACCTCAACGCTCTGCGCTACATCGTCGCCGTCGCCGACACACACAGCATATCGCTGGCCGCCAAGTCCATGCTTGTCACGCAGCCAACGGTGAGCCAGTGCATCCGCGCAGCGGAGGACAAACTCGGCGCGCGCCTGTTCGACCGCAGCACCATCCCCCTGACGCTGACCGCCGAGGGGCACGCCTATGTGGAATGGGCGCGCAACACGCTCCTGACCGAATCGCAGATGCGCCGGCAGATCGACCAGTACGCCCGCTCCGGGCTGGAGCGGCTCATCATTGGCATCGCCCCGCACCGCAGCCCCATGCTGCTGCCGGGGATCGTCGCCCAGCTGGTGCGCGAATTTCCCAAATGCCGCTTCTCCATCAAGACCGCGCTGGTCGCGGAGCTTTACAAGGGGCTGGACGAAAAGGACCTGGATGTGATCGTGACCGACGCGCCGGAGGACGCGCAGCCCTACCACTGCGACTTTTTGCGCAGCGAGTCCATCCTCCTGGCCGTGCCCGCCGCCTTCCCCATAGAGGGCGTGGACGACGGCCGCGACTTCCCCACCGTCTCCATCCAGAAACTGGCCGGCTATCCCTTCATCAGCTTTGAGACCGGCACTTACCTGGGCACCTGCCTGCGCCTTCTGTGGGAATTGGAGAATATCTCCCCCAAGGTGCACGTGGAAGTCTCCTATGTGGACACCGCCATCCAGATGGCGGCGCTGGGCCTGGGCGCGACGGTGGTGCCCGAATTCGTGGTGCGCTATGTATCCCGCGACGAACGGCTGAAATATTTCTACATCGACCGTTTCTCGCCCGTGCGCCAGTTGACCGTGGTCTACAAAAAGAACCATCCCCTCTCCAGGCCGGCGCAGCGCTTCATCGAGCTGTTCTCCCAGCGCTACCGGGACGACGACGCGCCAGAGCCAAGGCCCGGCAAGGCCGCCCCCGGCCGGTGAGGGCGTTGCGCGCAAGAGCCCTGTTTTATAAGTAGCAAGCCTTTCCGCATTTCCCAGGCCAAGGCAGGCGCAGGAACATTGCCCGTTCCCGCGCCTGCCCTTTTTATTGCGCGCCGCCTCTTGGCGCCTATCTTTTTGTTGTGAAAATATATATTTTTTGTAAATAATGAAATACAGCGCTAAATTTGAACACCTCCGAACCGTTTTATGTAAAACTCGGACGGTTTTATATAAAATTACACATAAAATGCATAAAATCCCTTAAAATACGCAATTTGCCTGTAAATCTGACCAAAAACATGATTGACATATACAAAAGAGATGCTAATATAGTGCTCAAAGGACGGGGTCGGGGCGCAATTTCCTAAAATTACAGGCAGCGTCCCCAATATTACAAAAAAATTTCAAGACGGTTTGGAGATGGAGGGTCGATTGATGCCATTTGAAAACGAAAATATCCTCGTTCTGGAAAATATCTCCAAAGAATTCCCCGGTGTGCGCGCGCTGGACAATGTATCGTTTTGCGTAAAACGAAACGCCGTCCATGCCCTGGTGGGCGAAAACGGCGCGGGTAAGTCCACGCTGATGAAGATACTGACGGGGCAGTATACCGATTACGAAGGCCAAATCCATTACGACGGCAAGCCCGTAAAATTCCAAAATGAGCGCATGTCGCTTGACGCGGGCATCGCCATCGTTTCGCAGGAGCTGAACCTCGTTTCGGAAATGACTGTCGCACAGAATATCTATTTGGGCAGGGAATTCGCAACGCGGGGAATATTGTCCCAGAAAAAGCAGGAGCAGCAGGCGGAAGAGCTTCTGCGCTCCATGGACCTGAACTTCAAGGCCACAGACAAGATCAAAGATCTGAGCATCGCCCAGCGTCAGCTGGTAGAGATCCTCAAGGCGACTTCGCGCAACGCCAAACTGGTGCTGATGGACGAACCAACCTCGGCGCTGACGGGCACGGAGATCGAATATCTGTTCAAACAGATCAAGCGCCTGAACGAACTGGGGATCACGATCATCTACATCTCCCATAAACTCGACGAGATATTCCGTGTCTGCAGCGACATACCTGATCTCCAGGATCTGCGACGCGGTCGCCAGCTCCAGCCAGACCGGCGAGTGGGTCAAAATCAAGTGAGAAAGATGGAGGAAACATGAAATACGCATTCAGTTCGATCACCTATGGGAGCGGCGGCTCCTGGGTCCCGGCTTATTCCCTGGATGAAACGATCAGACGCGTCGCCGGGATCGGCTACGATGCCCTCGACATCGTCACCGCCTCCCCGCACGCCTGGCCGGATTATCTGGACGCGCAAAAGCGCGCGCATTACCGCTCGGAACTGGCGGCGCACGCGCTGGGGGTTTCCGGCATCTTCCCCTTCATGGCAGGCTGCGCGGGCTATAACGTTGCCACGGAAAACGACAAGGAGCGCATGTGGACGGCCAACTACCTGAAAAAGTGCGTGGATCTGGCCAAGGATTGGGACGCGGGCTCCATCGCCTATCTGCCGGGCTGGACGCTGTATGGCTGCGACAAGCGCAAGGCCTGGGCGTTGAGCGTGGAAGTGCTCCGCGACGTGGCCGCCTACGCCAACGGGCAGGGGATCCGCGTGCTTATTCAGCAGCCGCTTTCGCAGAGCAACGTCGTCGATTGCCCCATGGACGCGCGCTATATGATGGAGGAAGTTGGCCTGCCCAACGTCGGCCTGATGTTCGACGTACTCAGCGCCGTCAATCGCAAGGCCGACCCGGCGGATTACGTATATGAGACGGGCGCGGCGCTGCAGAAGATCCACGTCTGTGACTATGGCCGTCAGATCCCCGGTACGCAGGGGCTGGATTTCCGCCAGCTGTTCATCGCCCTCAAGGATATTGGCTACGATGGCCCCGTCGTCGTGGAAGTCGACTCTTCCCGCAGCGTCCACGCAGATTCGTTCGCCCGCAGGTCCCTGGAGTATCTGAAAAACATTGAAGCCGGCGTATAAGCCGCGGCGGGGCGCCTCCAAAGGGCGCCCCGTCCAAAAACAAAATGGGGGACGGACTATGGATAAGGAACGGCTGAATCGGTATTTGCTCGAAGCCGCGCAGGAGTTGCGGGGCAGCCTCGATTTCTGGCTCGAACATGGCTGGGATCGGAAGTACGGCGGCATCATGACCTGTTTGGACCGGCAGGGGCGACCCTACTGCGAGGATAAGAGCGTTTGGATGCAGGGGCGGGCAG
The DNA here is from genome assembly GCA_963930055.1 of uncultured Bacillota bacterium. Taxonomy (GTDB): domain Bacteria; phylum Bacillota; class Clostridia; order Christensenellales; family Aristaeellaceae; genus Pullichristensenella. The sequence continues at coordinate 192,417 of CAWVKS010000009.1, forward strand.
CCTGGGCTTATGCCTCGGTATGCAACCTGTTCGGCAAGCGCGACGAATGGCTGGCTTTCAGCAAAAGCTGCCTGGATTTTCTTGAGGCACATTGCCTCAACCGCGCGGCCGGAGGCCGCCTGTACTTTACGACCACGCGCGAGGGCGAGCCCATCCGCCAACGCCGCTACTATGCCGGCGAAGGCTTTTACCTGATGGGCAACGCGGAATATGCCGCCGCCGCGGGCGACGCCGCGGCGCTTAAAAGGGCGCGCGGTATGTACGAAAGGATCTGGGCGCTCAACCACGGCGCGGAAGATCCCGTCGGCCTGGGGCCGAAGAACCTGCCGGGCGTCCGACCCGGCCGTTCCCTGGCGACCTATATGGGCTATCTGAGCCACAGCGCCCTTATGCGGCGCTGCGACCCGCAGAACGTCGCGCTCTATGACGAACGCGCGCGGGATTGCCTGCGCACGGTCGTGCGCGATTTTATCAAGCCCGACCTTCGCTGCACGCTGGAATTCGTCCGCCCGGACGGCGGCGTTTATCACGGCTTTTGCAGCGGACGCGAGGTCTCCATCGGCCATGACCTGGAGACGGCGTGGATCATGCTCGAGGAAGCCGTGTATGAAAATTCATCGGAGCTGGTCGAAAATGCGGCGCAGGTCTTTGACTTTGCCGTGGAAAAGGGCTGGGATACGCGCTACGGCGGCCTGTTCTATTCCGTGGATTGCGATGGTTTCCCCTGCGAGAGCTATGAGCACGATATGAAGATCTGGTGGCCGCACGCGGAGATGATCCTCAGCGCGCTGATGCTCTACCAGGCGACCGGCAGGGAAGCGTACTTCGACTGGTTCGAGAAGGCCTGGGCATACTCCATGGAGCACTTCTCCGACAAGCAATTTGGGGAATGGCTCGGCTATCTCAGCCGGGACGGCCTGCCCACCGAGCCGCCGGCCAAGGGCACGACCTTTAAAGGTCCCCTGCACGTGATCCGCACGATGAGCAAGGCGATCGGGATCCTCCAGGCGCTCGGCGCCGACGCCCAAGTGACCATCTAGCATGAAAGGTATGGTTTCAGACATGAAAAAGGTTTTGAATGTCGCTTTGATCGGCGGTGGGTTCATGGGAAAGGCCCACGCGAACGCCTGGCGAAAAGTGAACACATTCTTTGACGCGCCGTTCAAGGCGCACCTGAAGGTCGTGGCCGGGGAAGCGAGCGCCCCGCTGGAGGCCTTTGCCGCCAATTGGGAGATTGACGAAGTCTCCTACGACTGGAAGGAAGTTGTCGCGCGCAAGGACATCGACATCGTCGATATCGTCACCCCCACATTCCTGCATGCGGAAATGGCCATCGCCGCCGCGCAGAACGGCAAGCACGTGCTCTGCGAAAAGCCCTGCGCCCTGACTTACGCCCAATGCGCCGAAATGGCCGCGGCGGCCAAAAAAGCGGGCGTGGTCAGCTACCTGAACCACAACTACCGCCGTGTGCCGGCCATCGCCTATGCCCGCCAGCTGATTGGCGAGGGGCGCATCGGCGAGGTATTGCAGTGGAACGGGACGTACTTCCAGGATTGGCTCCTCAGCCCGGACACGCCGATGGGCTGGCAGATGAGCGCCCATACCAGCGGCGGCGGCGCGCTGTACGACCTGGGCAGCCACGCGGTGGATCTGGTGCGCTTCCTGGTGGGTGAGCCTACGGGCGTGACCTCCGTGCAGCGCACTTATACCGCCCAGCGGCGCATCCCGGGGCAAGACGGCGCCATGGGCGCTGTCGATGTGGACGACGCGGCCTTCCTCCTCCTTGAATTTGAGGGCAGGGCCATGGCCAGCGTCGAGGTCAGCCGCGTGGCGGCGGGCTGCAAAAACAATAACAGCTTTGAGCTCTACGGCACGAAAGGCGCCCTGCGCTTTGATTTCCTGCGCATGAACGAATTGCAGTTTTACGACAACACGCTCCCTGCCGGCGAACGCGGGTATCGCACCATACTCGCCATGGAGGACACGCACCCCTACATGAAGAACTGGTGGCCCTGCGGGCACGTCATCGGCTTTGAACACACGTTCGTCAACGCCTTCAACGACGTGCTGGAAGCCATCGCCGGCAAGCGCGCGCTGACGCCCAATTTTGAGGATGGCGCGAAGATCCTGCGCATCCTCCAGGCCTCCCAGAAATCCTCCGCCGAAGGGCGCAGGGTCGCGGTGGAAGAAATTTTCTGACCGCGGCAGGCAGGAGTCGGCCAAAACGGCGCGAATATGAAGAATGCCCCCTGCCCATCCCCGGTTGGCAGGGGGCGGCAACTTTGTCCTATACGAAAGGAGAAAAGAATTGAACGACCCAAAAAACACCGCTTTTGTATTGACCGCGCTGAACGTATTGGAAAAGCGCGAAGCCGGCATGCCGGAGGTGGGCGCGGGGGACGTGCTCATCAAGCTCGAGGCGGTCGGCGTGTGCGGCAGCGACGTGCACTATTATCAGCACGGCGTGGTCGGTGACTTTAAAGTGACCTTCCCCTTCATCCTTGGCCATGAATGCGCCGGCACTGTCGTCGAGGTGGGCGCGGGCGTGCGCGGCGTCCATGTGGGCGACCGCGTGGCCGTAGAGCCTGGCGTACCCTGCGGCAAATGCGAGATGTGCCGCACGGGCCACTACAACCTCTGCCCGGACGTAAAGTTCCTCGCTACGCCGCCTTACGACGGCTGCCTGATGGAATACCTGGCGTTTCCAGCGGAGTACGTCTACAAACTGCCGGAGAACATGACCGCGGAAATGGGCGCGCTGGTCGAGCCCACGGCCATCGGCATGAACGCCGCGCTGACGGGCGGCGTCAAGACCGGCGATACGGTGGTCATCTTTGGCGCTGGCTGCATCGGCCTGGTGTCGCTGCTGGCGGCCAAGGCCGCCGGGGCCGCCCGCGCGGTGGTGGTGGACCTGCTGCCGCTGCGGCTTGCAAAGGCGCTGGAGCTGGGCGCCGACGCCGTAGTGGATTCGTCGCAGGCGGATCTTGATGAGCGCCTGCGCCAGGCCTGCGAGGGCAGGGGCGCGGATGTGGTGCTGGACTGTGCGGGCGTAAACCCAACGATCCGCGCCGCCGTGCAAATCGCCCGCCCCGCCGCCGCCATCGTCATCGTCGGCATGGGTGCGAACGAGATCTCCGGCGTGCCCCTGGGGCCGATCAGCACCAAGGAGCTGCGCATTACTTCCCTGTTCCGCTATAAGAACCTCTACCCCCGCACGATCGCGGCCATCGCCAGCGGCAAGCTCGACGTTTCCGGCATCGTCTCCAAGCGCTTTGCTTTCGACGAAACGCCGGAGGCCTTCGCCTCCGCCGCCAACGACGCGGCCAACACGGTCAAGAACATGATCTGCTACTGATTGGCGTCAGGGGGCGTCAAAAGCGCCGCCCCCTGACCAACGGCAAAAAACCGCTTCCGCGGCCTTGCGCGGAAGCGGTTCAGGATGTTGACAAAGTGGGCAGACTGGCAGAGCGTTGAGAAAGCCTGCAAGCCAAGGAAGCTGTACTTGCAGCCAAGGGAGCTTACTTAGACGTAAGTGACCGCAGGATGCAAGTGCAGCTGACGAGGAAATTTTGCCGGCGGCAAAATTTGTCGCCGGGGCGTTTTTGCCGATCTTTGATCGTCAAAAACGGTCGCCATAGGCGACTTGCAAGCCTTTGGGCTTGCAACCTTGCGACTGGATTTGACGATCCCAAAGGGCTCGACAAATCCACCGCAGGAAGCAAAAATCGCTTCTGATTTTTTGTATATCAGAGCGATTTTTGCGGTTGTAGGCTTTGTCAGCGCTCTGAACCGCTTCCGCGGCCTTGCGCGGAAGCGGTTTTTTGTCGGGCCGCCGGCCTTACACCGGCTCGGGGAGCATCAGGTCGCGCAGGAGCAGCACGCCCTTTTCATAGACGGAGGTGAAGTAGCGCAGCGTGAGGATGACCGGCGGGAAGGCGTCGAAATCCGCGGGGGCGAGGCTTCCGGGGGTCATGGCCTGCACAAAGGGCGCAAGGCGCATCAGCTGCCGCATATAGCGCTCCGGCACGGGCGCGCCGATGTTGTCGGCGATGGGCACGTCGCAATGTTCAAAGCGCCGCTGCCACTTGCAGGGGATGGTCATAATGAGGTCGCCGCCCATGAAGGCCGACCAGTGGCGGTGGTGGCGGTAGTAGGCCACGAGCATGCGCGTGCGCAGGCCGCGCTGCCTGTAAAGCCCGTAGACGCGCTTGGCCACGGCCTCGCCGGCGTAGGTGAACGCCTCGGGGTCGAGCACCTGGTTTGTGGCGTCGGCATAGCGCTTGAGCCAGTCCTCCTGCATGCCCAGCAGCACGGCGCAGACGGGGTTTATGCAGCGCGTTTCCAGCCCTTCCGCCTCGCGGCGGGCGAGACCGCGCTCCATGGCCTCGGCGGCGGCGAGCGCCTGGTCGGCGCTGAAGCAGAGCGTGGCCATGACGCTGATGCCGCGATAGGTGGCCTCCTCCATGGCGGCGATGCCGGCGGCCGTGCAGGGGATCTTGACCTGCATGTTCGGCCCCAGCGCGTGCACCTCTTCCGCCATGCGCAGCATCTTTTCCGCGCTGCGGTAGTCGTATACGGACACCTGGATGGCGAAGCGCCCCCGGCGCGGGTCGCCCTTCCGCCATTCGGGCAGCATGCAGCCGCTGCGCTGGCGGCCCATCTCCAGCGTCCATTTCCAGGCGATCTCCCGCTCGTCGGCGGCGGGGTTTTCGCGGATCAGCGTTTGCAGCAGCGGCTTCTGTTCCACGAATTCGTCGCAGAGCATGTGGCCGACCCAGGTGGGGCTGGTGGTAACGCCCCGGCAATGGTGGGCGACGGCGTATTCATGGTCGCGGACGCTGAACGAATCCATCCAGATATCCGTCTGCGGGAATGTCTCCGCGCAGATCTCAAGTTTGGTCTTTTCCATGTTCATATCTCCAATAGCCGCTCAGGGGCAGGCAGTCGTCCTCCCCCTTGAACGCAGAATGGTTGGTCAAAACGCGCTTGCGGAATTCCTTCGGGGAGACACCGAACTGCCTCCGAAAAATGCGTTCAAAGTGTTCATATGAATTATAACCCACTTCTTCGCAAATTTGCAAGATGGTTTTGTCCTGATTGAGCAAAAAAACAATGGCATGGCGCATGCGCACATTGCGCGTATATTCGCTGATGGTGCAGCCCACCGTCTGGCGGAAGATGCTGCTCAAATAATTGGGCGACAGGTGCACGTACTGGGAGATATCCTTGAGCGTCAGCGCGCGGGCAAAATTCTTGCGGATGTAGGCCATCGCCTGGATCACCGCGTTTGCCGATACCGTCTGCCGCACTTCCCCCCGGCCCTGCTGCGTCTGTTCCCGCACCAGGCGCTCCAACTTGATGAGTATCTGCTGCAAAAGGCCGTTCATCGCCTTGGCGCGGAACAGTTCGCCGTGCCTGTATTCCCAGTCCAGGTCGATAAAATCCTGCAGTACGGACGGGCGCAGCTCTTCCGGCAGGAACACCTGGCGGACGGTATTGTTTTGGAAGATCATGTTGAACATATCCCGGTCGAGCAGCGTTTCCGGGAATTTCACACTGAATACATAGGGATAATCGTTGGGATTGACGTGGATCTCGTGAAAATCCGTGGGCAGGAGCAGGTGCAGGGAACCGGCGGAAAAGGGGACGATCTGCTGGTTGAGATAGTGCACGCCATCCCCTGACGAAACATACTCCAGCTCGAGGAAATCGTGCCAGTGCATGTTGATGTCCTCTTTGAGATACCGGGCGATCACCGATACCTCGTGCGGAGGAGACAGGTATTCGTCCAATGTGACCAGGTACGGCCCGGCATAGCTGTCGTATTTTTTCTTGCCGGGCCGTTCCCACGGCGCGAATATGTTGGAGGCGTTGCCGATCCCCAATTTCCTGCGCTGGTTTTCATCCACCCTGGGCAATTGGGAAAAGTCGTCTAGCATCATCTTCTCCTTATCATCCACGTTCCGGGCGTGGTCGTCGCGCCGCAAACCTGCCGTGTCTCCCCCGCCGCCATGCGCGCTCAGGCGCGCGGCATCGCTTCAGCCAGCGCCCGCACATAGAAGAGGCGGCCGGGCATGGTCGGCATATACGACGACGGCACCCAGCGCGTCGGGCCGTAGCGCAACGTGACCCAAAGCGCGGGCGTATGCAGGGACACGCCGCGCTCCAGCGCGCGGTCCAGGCCGCCGATGGCATAGTCGCTCTGCAAAAACAGGCCGGGGCCGATGGTGTTGGCAAAGCAGGGCACGTCCGTAAAGCTGCCGCGGAAGCTGCTGATGGCGTTCTGTTCGATGCTCAGGGGATGCAGCTTGGCCCCGAGCCAATAGGGCGCCTTTTTCCAGCTTTCATCGGAATCGAATTCCTGTGCAAAGTGCGGCTCGCAGAATGCGATGTGGAAATCCCTGCCGATGCCGTAGACGGTGACGAGACGCACGCCGCGCTTTTTCAGGGCGGCGATCTTCTCCGGGTAGAGCGGCAGGTTGTCGCGCGTGGCGAAGTTGCGCTGCGCCTGCGGCACGGTGAGCGCCCCGAGCGGCTCGTAAAACACGCGCTGCATCGTCCGCTTGAAGCTGCCGGGCTGCTCCTCGGGGAGCGTATTGCCCTGCGCGTCGCTCCATTCGTCCATGTTAAAGCAGTGCAGGTGGTCGCAGGGGATGTTCCACTCGCGCAGGAAGTACACCACCCACGCATACATGCCCGTCGGCCCGACGGGCAGGATCATCGCCAACTCGCGCCCCTCATGGCGGGCCTGGGCGATCTGCCTGGCCATCTCATGCCCCATTTTGACGTTGAACGTGGCCACCGTGTCGCAGGGAACCGGCTGGAAGCCGTCGTTCCAGAAGGGTTGCCGCTCGGTCGCCTCGTCCGCGTCGTGCCGGCAGCACTCCTGGATCTTCTCAAGATCCCAGCCCTTGGGATGGAAGCCCTCCATCAGGGAGCCTTTTAAGGTAGTGATCGTATCCATCGTCGCACTCCTTGCGTATGCATCGCTACGGAAGCTGCCTGGGTGCGGCAGCTTCCGTGTCGGTCGTTTTCAGCGCATGCTGTTACATATACTCTTCGACGTTTTCCGCAGTGATGATCCAGCTGTCGAGGAGCAGGTTCTCAACGGTGTCGGCCTGGCCGGTGAGGCACTTCTCGGCGATCTTCAGGGCCTCCACGGCATAGCCTTCGGCATCCTGCTGGACGGTCGCCGCGAGGCTGCCATCCGCGACCGCCGCGATGCCGCCTTCAGAACCGTCGATGGAGAAGATGGTGATCTGGTCCTCCAGGCCGGCGGCCTTCACCGCTTCGATGCAGCCCAGCGCCATATCGTCGCAGGCGGAGAGGATGACCTCAAGGCCGTCAATGGCCACGCACCAGTTCTGGGCGGCGGTCATGGCCTCGTTCTTGGACCAGTTGCACATCTCGGTGGCGCACATCTCGGCGCCGACTTCCTCGATGTAGTCGTTGAAGGCCTGGACGCGGTTGTCAGAGTGCCAGTTGCCGTCGATGCCGCGGGCGATGGCGATCTTGGTGCCTTCCTTGATGATGCCCTGCTCGATGGCGTACTGCATGACGAGCTCGCCCTGCTGATAGGGGTTGGCGTCCACGTAGTAGCTCTCGCCGTCATCTTCGATGTGGCCGGTGGTGACGATCACATACACGCCGTTCTCCACAGCGCGCTTGACGACCTCGACCGGCGCCACGGCGTCGTTCTGCTGGAAGATGATGCAGTCAAAGCCGGAGGTAACGCAGTTCTCGATCAGCGTGTTGGCCGTCTCCGTGTTCACTTCGCCATCGAAATACTCGACCTCAAAGGTGTCGGCGTACTCGGGAGCGTGCTCCTGCACATATTCCATGACGGTCAGGCAGAACATGTCGGTATAGCCCTTGCAGATAAACGCCACTTTGTAGGGCGCGCCGCCCTCTTCCGCCAAAGCCAGGGGGCAGAGGACAAGTGCGAGGGTGAGGAGCATTGCAAGCAGTTTCTTCATGTTGGTTCCTCCGTTCTGTATTTGTTTTCCCTTGCGGGATAACATCAATTTTTCTTGGTGCCCTTGGTGACGATGTCGAGCACCACGGCAAGGACGATGATGAGGCCGGTAGTGATCATCTGCCAGTAGGATTGGACGAACTTGAGCTGCAGTATATTTTTGATGACCTGTATGATGACCGCGCCCACCAGGGAGCCGAACATCGTGCCCTGGCCGCCCGAAAGGCTGGCGCCGCCGATGATCGCCGCGGTGATGGCATCGAACTCCAGGCCGTCCGCCTCGCTGGGCTGGCCGCAGTTCAGGCGGCACATGAACAGCAGGCCGGCGATGCCCACCAGCGCGCCGTGCACCAGATAGACCTTGACGATGGTCTTGCCGCGGTCGATGCCCGAGGCGATGGCAGCGTCCTCGTTGCCGCCGATGGCGTAGAGGTGGCGGCCCAGCCGCGTGCGCGTCAGGACGAACCAGGCAAAGGCGATGATGAGCAGCATAATGAGGATCGAATACGGCAAAAAGTCGCCGATCTTCCCCTGGCCAAGCATGGCGATTTCGCCGATGTTGTAGATGGGCTTGCCGTCCGTATAGAGGTAAACCGCGCCGCGCGCCGCCTTCATCATTGCCAGCGTGACGATGAAGGCCGGAGCCTTGAACTTGGCGATCACGAGGCCGACCAGGGCGTTGCAGAGCATGCCGACCGCCATCGCCACCAGGATCGCCAGCACGAACGCCAGCGCAATGGCCATGCCGCCCTCGGAAAGGTTCTTGAACGTGCCCACGCCGATACAGCCCGTCAGGGCGACCACGGAGCCGCCCGCCAGGTCCGTCTGCCCGGCGATGATGAGCATGGTGATGCCGCAGCACAGCACCGTCACGGAGGCCATCTGCATCAATATATTGACGATGTTGGTGATCTTATAGAAGTTCGACGTCAATATGCAGCAAACGGCCACGAGGACGACCAGGATCGCAAGTATGCCATACTTGTTGTAGAACGCAAGGATCCTTGACTTGGTCTGGGTTTTCATGGTCTACCTCCTGTTCCTGTCGCAAGTTCCATTACAGACGCAGGCTTCGCTTCTTCGCGGCTCAGCTCGCCCGCGAGCCTGCCCGCATGGATCACGCAGATCCTGTCGCTCATGCCCAGCAGTTCCTCCATATCGGAGTTGATCATGATGATGGCGATCCCCTGGCTGGTCATCTGGTTCATCAGCTTGTAGATCTCGTATTTGGTGCCCACGTCGATGCCGCGGGTCGGCTCGTCCATGATGAGCACCTTGGGCGATACGGCCATCCACTTGGCGAGAACCACCTTTTGCTGGTTGCCGCCGCTCAGGTTCTTGGCCGGCACCTCCAGGTTGGGCGCCTTGATGCTCAGCGCCTCCTTCATGCGTTCGGCCAGCTCCCGCTCCTTGCGCAGGTTCAACACCTTGCTGTTGTACAGGTGGCTGAGGGCGACCAGGGAGGTGTTTTCGCGGATGCCGCGCACGAGCACCAGGCCGTATTTGCGGCGGTCCTCCGAGATCATGGCGATGCCGTTTTCAATCGCCTGGTTGACGTTGTGGATGGCGATCTCCTTGCCGTCGCGGTAGACCTTGCCCGAATCGTGCGGGTCCAGGGCGATGATGCTGCGGGCGATCTCCGTGCGCCCGGCGCCGACCAGGCCCGCGATGCCGAGGATCTCGCCGGCGCGCACCTCAAAGGTGATGTTCTCGAACACGCCCTTGCGCGTAAAGCCTTCCACGCGCAGCGCGACCTCGCCCAGTTTGGGCGTGCGCGGCGGATAGATCTCCTTCATCTCCCTGCCGACCATCATCTCGATCATCGACGCCTTGGTGAAGCCCGAGACAGGGCGCGTCTCGATGTGCTGGCCGTCGCGGAACACGGAGATGTATTCGCCGATTTCAAAGATCTCCTCCAGTTTGTGGGAGATGTAGATGATCGTGATCCCCTGGGAGCGCATCTTGCGGATGCTGTCAAAGAGGAAACCGATCTCCTTTTCCGTCAGGGAGGATGTGGGCTCGTCCATGAGAATGGCCTTGGCGTTGCAGGAGAGGCACTTGAGGATCTCGATCTGCTGCGCCTCGGCGATGGAAAGCTCCGACATCTTCTGATCCGGGTCGAAATCAAGCCCGTATTCCCGCATCAGGGCGCGGGTCTGCTCGCGCATTTCCCTGTCGTCCATGGTGATCGAGCCCCTGCGCTTGATCTCGCGCCCCAGGAAGAGGTTCTGCGCGATGGTCATCATGGGGATGATGTTCAGCTCCTGATGCACCATGGCGATGCCGCCCTCGCGCGCTTTGGCGCTGCCCGTGGGGTTCCACGGCTTCCCGTCAAAGACCATCTCCCCTTCGTCGGCCTTGTACATGCCATTGATGATCTTCATCAGCGTCGATTTGCCCGCGCCATTTTCGCCGACGATGCAATGGACGCAGCCCGACCGCACGCTGAAGGTGACGTTGTTCAGCGCCGTTACGCCGGGAAAGCGCTTCGTTATATTATGGAATTCCAGAATATTGCCAGAGCGCGCTTTTTCATTTTCCACGTTGACTGAAACCACCTTTCCAAGCCGCCCTACCTCGCCCCGGCGAGGAGCAACGCGCCGACCAGCACGACATCCTCGCCCAATTCGCTCGGCACGACTTCATACTTCCCGTCACTACTGAAAAACGTAAATTCCTGTATATATGTCCGTACCCTGCCCAGCAGCGGCTCGCCGATCAGGGAGACGCCGCCGCCAATGGCCAGCCTTTGCGGGCTGAGGCAGGATACGATGTTGGACAGGCCGATGGCGAAGGCGCGCGTGACCGTATCGAGGAAGCTGTTGGCAAAGGCGTCGCCCGCCTTCACCGCCTGCCCCAGCATCTTGCAGTCGATCGCCGCCTGGTCGCCGCCGCACAGCGCCCAAAGCGCGCTGTTTCGGGGAATGTCCATCGCATGCAGGCGCTCCTCGATGGCCGTGCCCGAACAGATGTCCTCCACTTTTTCGTTGCCAAAGGCCTTGCCGCCCCAGGGGCCGCCGATCCAGGTCTGGCCAAACTCCAGGGCGCCGTAGCCCTGGCCGTCATAGAGCGCGCCGTGGATGACTGCGCCGCCGCCCACTCCGCTGCCCATGTTCGTATAGAAGAAAATGTCCGTCCCCCGGCCGGCGCCGCGGCAGTATTCGCCCCAGCAGGCCGCGTTGGTATCATTGAACACATAGGTGGGCAAGCCCGTGCGCTCCTGCGCGAACCTGGCCAGCGGGAACTCCGTCCAACCGGGGATCAGCCGGGAACCGATGGCCAGGCCTCGTTCCGTCTCGACGGGGCCGCCAAAACCCCAACCGATCCGCAACAGCTTTCCGCCCAGCTCTTCGGCCTTGCGATACATCAGGGGCATGGCGGCCTCGATGGCGTCCAGTATACCCTTGCTCCCCTCGCTGCGGACGACATCCATGCGATGCCGGAACAGGATCGTGCCATCGGCCGTGCCCAGGGCAAGCTGCAATTTTGTCCCGCCCGTTTCTACCGCCAATAGAAAGTCCAAAGCTCTTCGCCTCTTCTGTGCGTTATTTGCCGAAGCGTTCCAGCGCCGCGCGCATGATCTCCTCCGTCCTCGCCGTGCCCACGCGGGTAACGCCGATATCCTCGTAGAGGTGGATCATCGTATCCAGCATGCCGACGTTGCCGGCGGCCTTGACCTGCACATCCGGGTCGCTGTACTTGCGCATGAGCGTAAGGTCATGCTCCGTCGCGCCTTCATAGGTCCACTTGCCGTCCGCGCCCTTGTTGAAGCAATAGCCCGTGGACGTCTTGACGAAATCGACCTTTAACTTGCTGCAGATCTTGCACAGCTGGATCTTCAGCGCGTCGTTGCCGTGCAGCATGTCGTTTTCAAAAATCACCTTCAGCGCCGCGCCGGCTTCCTTGGTCAGGGCGACGATGGAGCCGATCTCGCGCTCGACATACTCCCAATCCTCGTCGACGACCTTGCCGATATTGACGACCATATCCACTTCCTGCGCGCCCATGGCCAATACGTCCTTGCACTCAAAGACCTTGGTTTCGATGGTGCTGTTGCCATGCGGGAAGGCGATCACCGCGCCCACGAGCACGTCCGTGCCCTCGAGGAGTTTGCGCGCCAGCGGGACATGGTAAGGCTTGATGCACACGGAAGCGACGTCCCACTTTTTGGCGATCTCGCACCCCTTTTCCAGTTCCGCATCGTTGAGATAGGGAGCAAGCAGGGAATGGTCGATCATCTTGGCGATCATGTGGGAATTCGTGATCTTGTTCATTTTCCATAGCCTCCAGAAACCTGCGATATTTGGATCCATTACGCGCCGAAGCGGGCGATGGCGTCCTGCATGATGTGTTCGAGCTGGCCGGTGCCTATGCGCGTGACGCCCAGCGCGCGCATGCGCAGGATCGTGTCCAGCTTGCCGACATTGCCGGCGGCCTTGACCTGCACATCCGGGGCGCTGTATTTGCGCATGAGGATGATGTCGTGTTCCGTAGCGCCCTCATACGTCCATTTGCCGTCCGCGCCCTTGTTGAAGCAATAGCCCGTGGACGTCTTGACGAAATCGACGCGCGCCCTGCTGCAGATGCGGCACAGTTCGATCTTGATATCGTCGTTGCCGTGCAGCATGTCGTTTTCAAAGATCACCTTGAGCAGCGCATGATGCTTTTTCGTCTCCGCCACGACGGCGCACAGTTCATCCTCTATATACGCCCAGTCTCGGCTCATGGCCTTGCCGACGTTGAGCACCATGTCGATCTGCGTCGCGCCCATTTCCAGCTCCTGGCGCGTTTCAAACACTTTGGCGGCAATGGTGGCGTTGCCGTGCGGGAAGCTCACCACGGAGCCGACTTCCACATCCGTGCCGTCCAGCACCTTGCGCGCCAGGGGGATATGGTAGGGCTTGATGGAGACCGTGGCGGCGTGCCACTTGAGCGCCACTTCGCATTCGCGCACCAGCTCCGCATCCGTAAGATAAGGCTGCAGCAGCGAATGGTCGATCATTTTGGCAATATCGCGCGAAACAAGCGTTTCCACTGTGGCCACCTCCATAATTGGCTTTACACGCGCTCAACACAACGCCTTGCTATATGAGTATTATAGTGCCACCATCCGGGATTTTGAATGATTTATGCACTTGAAAACATGATGTATATTACGATTGTTGCGCTTTGATGAATAACTTTTACCACTATAGCAACAAAAAACGGCAAACGGAAAATCCGTCCCCAAAATCCGCCGGATATGACGCATTTTCCGACGATAATGATGAAAATTACGAATGCGCGCCGCGTTTATTGACTTGATAAATTTGAAATGGTATAACGGTCATGCATCGTGGGTTTACGCCTGCCAAGCAGTCAAGATCGGGAGGAACAGACCATGAACAGTATCCATGAGGAGTACATTCGCCAGCTCCAGCAGGCGCTTGCGGCCTGCGACGGCGAAAAGCTGGAGCGCCTGTACGCGCTGATCGACGCCGCGCGCAGCCAGGGGCGGCAGATCTTCGTCCTGGGCAACGGCGGCAGCGCGGCGACATCTTCCCATTGGGCCTGTGATTTTGGCAAGGGCGCCAGCGTCGCGGGCGCGCGCCGCGTGCGCATGTTCGCCCCCTGCGACAACGTCGCTACGCTCACCGCCTATGGCAATGACGTTTCTTACGACAGCGTCTTTGTCGAGCAGCTGAAAAACCTGTTGGAGCCGCACGATCTCGTGATCTCCATGTCGGTCTCCGGCTCTTCGCCCAACCTCATGCGCGCCCATGAATACGCGCAGGGGCTTGGCTGCACCTGCGTGTGCATCATCGGCGATTACGGCGGGGCGTTGGCCAACGTCAGCGACCTGAGCATCTGCATCCCCAGCCGCAACTACGGCGTGGTCGAGGATATCCACCTGATCTTTGGCCACATGCTCTCCCAGCGGCTGAAACAGTCCCTGGAAAACGCCGGCAATCCCTGAAAACGGCGGGCTTTCAAAAAACGCATACGAATCAGAAAAGAGGACTGAGCCATGCAGGAAAACGTGCTTATCCAGGCGCGCGCCGGGCATTATGCCATCGGCGCCTTCAACGTCAATTCCCACGACGAAATCATCGCCCTGGCGCAAAAGGCGCAGGAGATGAACATACCCATCATCATGATGGCGAGCATGAGCTGCGCGCGCTTCATGGGCGTGAAGCACTTCGCGCGCTTCGTGCGCATGCTCAACGACGAATACACCGTGCCCATCTACTCGCACCTGGACCACTGCACCGACCCGGACTTGGTGATGCAGTGCGCCGAAGCGGGGTTCGATTCCGTGATGTTCGACGGTTCTCCCCTGAGCTTTGAGGAAAACGCCCGCATCAGCGCGGAGCTGGCCGGCAAGTGCCACCGCCTGGGCGTGTTCATCGAAGGCGAACTGGGCGTCATCGCCGGCGAGGAAGGCCCCGTCAAGAGCAAGTACAGCCAGTTCACCGACCCGGACGCGGCGCAGCGCTTCGTGGAGGTAACGGGCATCGACTCCCTGGCCGTCTCCATCGGCAACGCCCACGGCTTTTACAAGGGCGAGCCCAAGCTGCAATTCGAGCTGCTTTCGCAAATCGCCGGGCGCTGCGCGCTGCCCCTGGTGCTCCACGGCGGCACAGGCATCCCGGACGCGGATATCCGCCGCGCGATCTCCATGGGCATCGCCAAGGTCAACGTGGGCACGGAGCTGCGCAAGGCCTATGTGAACGCCCTGTACCAATACACGCGGGAAAACGAAAAGGGCGACGTGCGCCCATTCATCAAGGCCCTGCGCGCCGGCGTGGCCGGGGCGGCTTCCCGTTACCTTGAAAACTTCACCAATCCCTGCCTGTAAATCGGCGCAAAGGAGGATCATTATGGAAAGTCTGGTTCGTGAAAGCCTTCAGGCCATGGCGTCTAGCCTGGCGGACATGAGCGCCCGGTTCGTCGAGCCGGCGGAAAAATGCGTCGAGGAAACTGCCGCGACGCTGAAAAACGGCGGGACGATCTTTTTCTGCGGCAACGGCGGCAGCGCCGCGACCGCCTCGCACATCGCCAACGACCTTTCCTGCCACATGCGCAACTGGCACCGGGAAGGCTACCGCTGCATCTGCCTGAACGACAGCACGTCGGTCATCACTTCCCTGACCAACGATTACGGCTTTGAATGCGTGTTCTCCCGCCCGTTGGAGACACTGGGCAAGCCGGGCGATATCCTCTGGGCGTACAGCACCAGCGGCAATTCCGGAAACGTCGTGCGCGCGGTGGAAGCGGCCCGCAAGATGGGCATAAAGACCGCGGTGTTTACCGGCAAGGGCGGCGGCAAACTCAAGGACATATGCGACATTTGGATCGGCGTCAACAACGACGACGTCACCCGCGTGGAGGAGCTGCACCTGATCTACAGCCACGGCATTGCCCTGGGCGTGGAAGCGGCCGTCTCGCCGATGCAGTGAGGGGCGTATGTATCTTGTGCTGATCGCCGGGCTGCCGGCCACGGGGAAATCGGGGTTCGCCGAATACGCCGGCAAGGCGCTGGGCCTGCCGCTCATCTGCAAGGATTCCATCAAGGAGATACTCTTCGACCGCGTTGGCTTCAAAAGCCACGAGGAAAAGACGCGCCTGAACTACGCCTCCTTTGACATCATGCTCTACGCGGCGCGGCAAATGCTGTTGCGCGGCGATTCCGTGGCGCTGGAGAACAACTTTGAGCACTATACGGAGGGGCCGCTGCGCGAGCTGATCGCGGCATCCGGCTGCACGCCCATCACCGTGCGCTTTGGCGGGGATGTAGCCGTCATCTACCAGCGCTATGTGGCGCGCAACGCCGACCCCCGCCGTCACCGGGGCCACGTGCTCTCCGACCGATACCCGGAGACGGAGAACATCGGCCATATCCCCCCGCCCATCAGCTTCGAGCGCTTCCGCGACGATTTCCGGGCGCGCGGCATGAGCGATTTCGACGTAGGCGGGGACTGCATCGACGTCGATACGACGGATTTTTCCAAGGTCGATTACGACGCGATCCTTGGGCAGGTCCGCGCCCTCATGGGAAAGGGCGACGGCCTGTGAGCCCACGAAAAAACGCCGGAGCTACTGCCTTTCGGGGCAGAGGCTCCGGCGTTTTTTGCCATCGGGCCGCGGCGTGGGCGCATGACAAAGCCGCAGGGCGCGCGACCCTGCGGCAAAGCGTCCGGGGTTAAAAATTCTCCGGGTAAAACTCGATGTTGGCTTCGGCGAGCCATTGCTCGACCGTCTCGTTGTAGTAGGCGGAGAGCATTTCCTCCTCAGCCAGCGCGCGCAGCGTAGCGTCGGCGAGGAAGTCCTCCCAGGAGATGGGGCCGGGGGTGACGTCGGCCTCGTAGCGGAGGATGTAGACGCCCTCGGCGCACTCGATGGGTTCGGAGGTGTCCCCGGGCTCGGCCAGCGCCATGGCGGCGGCCACGAAGTCCGGGTCAAGCTGTTGGCTGCCCACGCCGACGTAATAGCCCCCCTCGCGGCCGGCGCCGCCCTCGGCCAGGTAGGGGTCGGCGCCATAGGCGTCGATGAGGGCGTCAAAGTCCTCGCCCGCGGCGATGCGCGACTGCACTTCCTGCACGGCGGCGTCCAGGGAGGCGTAGAGGGCGTCCATCTCGGCCAGGGCGGCGCTGATGGCCGCCTCGTCGCCGCTGCCGATCTGGTCGGCCAGTTCCTGCATGCGCGCGGCGTTTTCGGCGCTGAAGGGGATCAGCACGCGCTTGACGCGGCGGTAGCCCTGCGGGTTCCAGAACACGGCCGCGCCGCCGAGGCGGTCCGTCTCATAGCTCTGGGGGTCGGCGGTGTAGGCCATCTCCGCGCTGGCCACGGCCTGGTCGTAATAGTCGCGCAGCTGTTCCTCCGTGACCTGCGCATCGGCGGTGACGGCGGCGAACAGGCGGTCGCGCCAGCCCTGGGAGGTCATGCTTTCGATCAGGCTCTCCAGCGTGGTGCCTTCGCCGGCGAGGAATTCCAGCACGGCGGCGCGGTTCTCCGCATCGCTCCTGTTGGGGTCGGACTGGTAGGCCAGGTAGTAGTCCACCATCTCGTCCAGGCTGGCCTGGGCGCGGGCGCGTATCTCCGCCTCCTCCTCGGCGCTGGGGGCGTAGACGCCCATTTCCTGCGCCTTGAGGGTGAGGATGGCGTCCTCGGTGAGGTTGCTGAGCACCTCGTTTTTGATCGTATCCTCGTGGTCGTCCGGGTCCATGCCCAGCTGTTCGTAATAATAGGCCATGTAATCGTATTCGGCCTTGGCCTCGCTGACGGTGATGACGCCGCCCTCAAAGCGCGCGGCGAGCAGGCGGGCGCTCTCCTCCTGCGACAAAAGCTGCCTCAGTTCGGCGTTTTCCGCCTCCAGCGCGGCGATGCGCTCCTCCAGCGCGGCGATCTCGCCTTCCTCGGCCAGCGCCGGCGACAAAAGCAGCGACAGCGACAGCGCCCCGGCGAGCAGTTTTTTCAGCATGCGTTCCCCTCCCGTTGGCTGTTTTCCAGCATTATAGCACAACCGTGCCGCCGCGTGCGCCTTTGCCACCAAAACGTCCAGTTTTTATCGCAAAATGCGTTCACTTTTGCAATTGCTTGAAGCCCTCGCCGAGCGCCTCGTGCACGTTCTGGACGATGACGAAGGCGCGCGGGTCCACGGAAAAGACGATGGTGCGCAGGCGCACCGCCTCCAGGCGGCTGACCACGCACAAAAGCATTGTGCGCCCCTCGCCGCTGTACATGCCCCTGGCCTCCAGGGCGGTGACGCCGCGGTCGAGCTCCTTTAAGATACGGGCGGCGATTTCGTCGCCATGGGTGGTGATGATGATGTGCGAGCGCGCCAGCCCCGGCCCTTCGAGCACCTGGTCCATGACCACGTTCATCACAAACACGCTGATGAGCGCGTACATGGCCGCCGAGGCATCAAAGACGAAGCCCGAGGCGACGACCACCGTGGCGTCCACGGCGAAGAGGCAGACGCTGACCTTCAGCGCCGGCACATAGCGATGCACGAGCGCCGCCAGCATATCCGAGCCGCCGGTGGTGGCGTGGCCGCGCAACACCAGCCCGAAGCCCGCGCCGCACAAAACGCCGCCAAAGACGGCGGAGAGCAATACGTCGTCCGTCATCGCCGGCACGGGCAGGTAGTCCAGCAAAAACGACAGCGTGACGGACGCGAGGAGCGACCTGAGCCCGAAGCCCAGCCCCATCGAGCGCAGGGAAAGCAAAAACAGCGGCACGTTGAGGATCAGGTTCACCATGCCGACGCCCACCACGGGCAGGAGGTGGTTGACGATCTGCCCCACGCCGGTGAAGCCGCCGGGGGCGACGTTGTTGGGGATCAGGTACAGGCGGTAGCCCAGCGTGGCCAAGAGCAGGCCGCCGGCGATCAAAAGGATGTTAAACAGCTCCTCGCGCACACCGCGCTTCATAGGTCATGCCCTCCTTAAAGACAGTATGCCCGCTTTGCGCTGACCGGCGCGCGGCGGGCGGCATAGTATGGAAGCAGGCGGCAGACGGCCGCCCGATCTTGCGACGCCCCGCGTCCAGAAAGGATGTTTCCCATGCAGAACAGAGCGCCCTTTTGCCCGGGCGAACGCGCGCCGGACGCACCGATGGTACGTATGCCCCTGTTCCCCCACAAGCCCTGCGGCTGCCGGCCGCCACGCCCCTGCGGCGCGCCGTGCCCGCCGCCCTGCCCGCCGCCCTGCCCGCCGCCTTGCCAGCCGCACGGCATACCCGCCGCGCCGCCGGTGTGCGTGGTCAACCCTTTCAACCCCTGCGAGCGCGCCACGGTGCAGCTCTCCATCGACGAATGCGGCAACCTCATCGTCTGCCTGAAGCGCTGAGGCCGTCGCGGCGCATAAAGCGCCCCTCCGCGGAGCAAACTGACACTGCAAGCGCCCGGGACGTTTTCCGGGCCGTCCGCGCCGGCGAACTCTTTGCGAAGGGGTGTTTTGAGTGTCGATGATGGAATGCGCCATGTGCCACCGCGCGCAGGACGCGCGCGCGCTGCGCGGCTGCCCGGTGTGCGGCGCCATGCTCTGCGACGAATGCGCAGAGCGCGAACACGGCCTGTGCGCCGACTGCGCCGCCGCCGGGCGCGACGAATGAACCGCCCGTATCCCCGCGGGGCCTTGCTTCGCGGGGAGCTTTTTACGCCTGCGCGGCGGCCTCCCGCGCGCGGGGCGAAAGATCCATAAACCAGGTGTATTCGCCCTTCCAGCCGAGCTTCACCGTGCCCAGCGCGCCGTTGCGCTGCTTGGCGATGATGATTTCGGCGATATTCTTTTCCGCCGTCTCCGGCTCGTAATAGTCCTCGCGGTGGATGAACATCACCACGTCCGCGTCCTGCTCGATGGCGCCGGATTCGCGGATGTCGGAGAGCATGGGGCGATGGTTGGCGCGGCCCGTGGGCGCGCGGGAGAGCTGGGAAAGGGCGATGACCGGCACGCCCAGCTCCGTGGCCAGCCCCTTGAGCGAACGGGAGATGGCCGAAACCTCTTCCTGGCGGCTGCCGAAGCGGCCGGAAGCGGTCATCAGCTGTATATAGTCGATCATAATGAGGTCCAGCCCCTGCTCCAGCTGCAGGCGCCGCGCCTTGGAGCGCACTTCGGCCACCGTGACGCCGGAGGAGGCGTCCACAAACATGCCGCTGGGGCCGATGGCGATCATCGCCTCGGAGAGCTTGCCCCACTCCTCATCGGAAATCTGCCCGCGACGCACGCGCTGCATGTCCACCTTGGCTTCCGTGCAGAGCATGCGCATGGCCAGTTGCTCGGCGGGCATTTCCAGCGAGAACACCGCCGCCTTCTTGCCCGCGCGGATGGCGGCGTTTTCGACGATGTTCATGCCAAAGCTGGTCTTGCCCATGGAGGGACGGGCGGCGATGAGCACCAGTTCGCCCGCGTGCAGGCCGGTGAGCATGTCGTCTAGCTCCGAATAGCCGGTGGGCACGCCCTCGATGCGGCCGTGGTTCTTGACCAGTTCCTCGATCTTCTCGAAGGTGTTCAAAAGGATGGGCTGGATGGGCTGGAGCTGTTCGCCGCCCTTGCGCATGGCGATATCGTAGATGGCGCGCTCCGCGCCCTCAAGGATGTCGCGCGTCTCCTGCTCGCCGTCGTAGCTGGCGCTGACGATGCCCTCGGCGGCGCGGATGAGCTTGCGGAGCGTGGACTTTTCGTCCACAATGCGTATATAGGCGCGCACATTGCTGGCCGAGGGCACGGCGCTGGCCAGGCCGATGAGGTACTGCGCGCCGCCCACCGCCTCCAGCTTGCCGCGGCGGGACAGCTCGGCGTCCAGCGTCACCAGGTCTATGGCGCGGCCGGCCTCCGAAAGGGCGCGCATGGCGGAATAGACCTCGCGGTTGGCGGGGTCGTAAAAGTCGTCGTCCGTAAGCGACTCCAGCGCCAGCAGCGCCGCCTCGTTGGAGCGCAGCATCGCGCCCAGCACCGAGCGCTCGGACTCGGGATGGTTGGGCAGCGCGCGCGCCTCCTGCGCGAACGATTCCATACTACTTGTTTTCCACGGTCACGTTGACCAGCATGCGCGTGCTCACACCGGCAGTGAGGCGCACGGTGCACAGCACCTGGCCGGCGGACTTGATGGGCTCCTCCGGCTCGATGCGGCGCTTGTCCACCTCCACGCCGTGCTGCTCCTTGAGCGCCTGCGCCAGCTGCTCGTTGGTGACGGTGCCGTAGAGCTTGCCGCCCTCGCCGCCGCGCGCGGTGATCTGGATGACCTTACCCTTGAGGGCGCGCGCCTTTTCCTCGGCGTCGGCGATGCGCACGGCTTCGCGGTGCTTTTCAGCGCTGCGGGCGCGCTCCACGGCGTTGAGCGCCTCCGCGGTGGCCTCCCGCGCCAGTTTGCGCGGCAACAGAAAGTTGCGGGCGTAGCCGTCGGAAACTTCCACGATCTGATCCTTTTTGCCGGAACCCTTGACGTCCTGCAGCAAGATCACCTTCATAACCGTCTTACCTCCCTGTGCGCCACCCAGGCGGCGCGTCCGTCGATACGGCCATTATAGCACAAAACCCCGCGGGCGTAAAGCAAAACCGCCCGCGATGGGGCGGTTTCAGGATGTTGGCAAAGTCAACAGACTGGCAGGGCGTTGAGAAAGCCCGCAAGCCAAGGAAGCAAACCTGCCGCCAAGGGAGCTTACATGGACGTAAGTGACCGCAGGCGGCAAGTTGGCTGACGCAGGAAGCAAAATTGCATCTGATTCTTTTTATATCAGGGCAATTTTGCGTTTGTGGGCTTTATCAGCGCTCTGAAACCGCCCGCGATGGGGCGGTTTGGGAGCGTTTGCCCGTCCGGGCTTACACCTGCGGCTCGGCGTCGTTCTCCACCGGCGCGTCCTCGACGCTGCGGATGGCCCAGCGCGCCATGACCATCTGGTTCTTGGCGGAGCCGACGGCCAACGTCACGGTATCGTCCTTGATGGAGACGATGGTGCCGTAGATGCCGCCGATGGTGCACACGCGGTCGCCCGTCTTGAGGGCGGCGAGCATGTCCTTTACCTTCTTGTCCTTCTTGCGCTGCGGGCGGATGAGCAGGAAGTAGAAGATGGCGACCATGACCACCAGCATGATGATGGTGCTGATCATGCCGCCGGCCTGCGAAGCCCCCGCCTCGGTCGTGCCCGTGGTGGCGGCCGTTTCCGCCAGCGCCGTGAGGAGATTGTTCCAATTCAACATGTTCAGACCCCTTTGCATATGGTTGTTTTCAATGCCTGAAAGACATTATATCCCAATTCCGCGCCGATTACAACTTTTTATCTTCAATTAAGTGTGTCATTCTCGTAAAAAGTTTCCCGGCGCGTCACCAGTTGTCGCGCCCGTGGCGGGCATAGAAGGCCTCCGCCCAGTCACGCAGGCAGTCCTGTTCGATGGCGGCGCGCATCTGTTCCATCATGCGGGTGAGGAAGCGCAGGTTGTGGATGGAGGCCAGGCGCAGGGCGAGTATCTCCCCCGCCTTGAACAGATGGCGGATGTAGGCGCGGGAGAAGTTTTTGCAGGCGTAGCAGTCACAATCCGCGTCCAGGGGGCCGAAGTCCTCCGCGTAGCGGGCGTTTTTCACCACCAGGCGGCCGTCGTGCGTAAAGACGGTGCCGTTGCGCGCCACGCGGGTGGCGAGCACGCAGTCGAACATATCCACGCCGCGCATCACGCCCTCGATGAGGCAGTCCGGCGAACCCACGCCCATCAGGTAGCGCGGCTTGTTTTGCGGGAGGATGGGGTCGATGGCCTCGAGTATGTCGTACATGACCTCCTTGGGCTCGCCGACGCTGAGGCCGCCGATGCCCAGGCCGGGCAGGTCGAGCATGGCCATCTGCCGGGCGCACTCCACGCGCAATTCGCGCGAGAACGCCCCCTGCACGATGCCAAAGAGCGCCTGGTCCTCGCGCGTCCTGGCCTTCATGCACCGCTCCAGCCAGCGCAGCGTGCGCTTCATGGCCTCGCGGGCGCGCGCCTCGTCGCAGGGATAGGGCGAACATTCGTCAAACTGCATGATGATGTCCGCGCCGAGCTTTTCCTGGATGGCGATGGACGTCTCCGGGGCGAAGAAGTGGCGGCTGCCGTCCAGATGGGAGCGGAACTCCACGCCCTCTTCGCGCACCTTGCGAAGATCGGCCAGGGAAAACACCTGGAAGCCGCCGCTGTCGGTCAATATGGGCCTGTCCCAGCGCATGAAGCCGTGCAGGCCGCCGGCGCGCTCGACCAGGTCCTCGCCCGGGCGCAGGTGCAGGTGGTAGGTGTTGGAGAGTATGATCTGCGCGCCGATGCCCTCAAGCTCGTCCGGGGTCATGGTCTTGACCGTGGCCTGCGTGCCCACGGGCATGTACACGGGCGTTTCGATGACGCCGTGGGGCGTGTGCAGGCGGCCGCGGCGCGCGCCGGTCTGTTTGCAGACGTGCAAAAGCTCGAATTCAAAGGGTTTGTTCAAAGGGCGATCCTCCGTTTGCGTTTTTGCCGTTTTCGGCGCAAAAAAACGGCGACCGTGCGGGTCGCCGGAAAACACCTGCCTGTCAGGCCGCGCGGCGGCGCAGCAGCTTGGCCGCAAGGGCGACGGCGGCGGCGGCCAGCACGGCGACGGCCACGCCCACCGGCAGGGAATCGTCGCCGGACTTGGGCACGGTATCGTCGATGACGCGCGCGGCGATGTCCATGCTCAGGAGCATGTCGCCGTTTTCGTTAAAGGCGTCCAGGCGGTACACGCCCGCGTCCTCCACGGAGGCGTTGACGATGTTGTAAACGCGCTGGTTCGCGCCGGAGATGGGCGCGCCTTCAAAATACCACTGGTAGGAGGCGGGCGACACGCCTTCGATGTTGACTTCCATCGAAAGGTCCTCCCCCGCGTCCACCACCGCGTCCTGCGTCAGATGCGACACGCGCATGACGACCGTGGTGGAAATGACGCCCTCCGCGAAAGCGCAGCCAAACAGCAGCAACAGCGTCATCAGCGCGGCCACGCAAACCGTCCTCTTCTTCACGTGCGTCTACCCCTTCCGCGGATGCCTCTGCCACCCGCATACTACCCTCTATTCTATATCAGTTTATGTCGAATTGCAACGGTTTTGCATTATTATGCATAATTTCGGAAAAATACCGCAATTTTTTCATAATTTCCTTCGTGATTTCGTAATGAATATCCGTTAAAATGTAATAGTATAGGGAGCCGCGGCGTCGCGGCGGAAACGGGGGTCTGAAGATCGAGATGGGCGGTATGTTGCTGCTGCTGGGGTTCGAGGCCTGCGGCTATGCGCTCGCGGACGCGCTGTTTAAGCGGCGGGACGGGATCGTGCGCCTGTGGCTGGGGCTGACTGCGGGGCTTTTGATGATGATGTGGCTGCCCTCGCTGTTTGCCTACGCGCTGAGATTCACGGCGGCGGCGCAGCTGGCGGCGCTGGGGCTGGCGGCGGTGTTCGCCGTGCTCGCGCGCCTGTTTTTGCGCGAGCCGCCCGACCCCCTGCGCCTGGAGGGCGAAAAGCGCCCGTTCTGCGGGGGCATGCCGGCCTGGCTGCCCGTGGCGCTGGTGGCGCCGCTGCTCATACTCTCCATCTACCTGCAATACACGCACACGCTGCGCGATGTGGACGGGGCGCTGCACGTGGGGCAATCCACCTACGGAGACCTCTGCCTGCACCTGGGCATCGCCACGGGCCTGCAGAACAGCGCCTACCCGCCCCAATATACGCTCATTCAGGACACGCTGCTGGGCTACCCCTTTCTGATGGACGCGCTCTCGGCCTCCATGCTCTGCCTGGGCACGGGGCTGCAGGCTGCATTTGTCGTCCCCGGCAGCCTGATGATGGGGCTGGTGTACCTCGGCTTCATCCTCCTTGCCTGGGAACTGACGCATTCGCGCGCGGCGGTCGTTCTCTCGTATCTGTTGATGTTTTTGAACGGCGGGCTGGGCTTTTTCTACGTGCTGGACGGCGTGTGGCAGGATCCGACGCTTTTCAAGAGCGTCTTTACCGGCTATTACGACGCGCCGGCCAACATGGTGGAAAACAACATCCGCTGGGTGAACGTCATCTGCGACATGATGATCCCCCAGCGCACGCTGCTGGCCGGCTGGACGATGGTCGTCCCGGCGCTGTACCTGCTTGCGCTGGCCATGCGCGAGCGCAGCCGGCGGCTGTACGTCTTCCTCGGCGTGCTGGCCGGGGCGATGCCCATGGTGCACACGCACTCGTTCCTGGCGCTGGCGCTGGTCTCGGCTGGCTGCCTTTTCTGGACGCTGCGCCACGCCGAGGACCGCAAAAAGGCGCTCATCGACTACGCGCTCTACGCCGGCATCGCCGCGGCGCTGGCGCTGCCGCAGCTGCTCACCTGGTCCATCCCCCAGACGGTGGGCGGCGCGGCCGCGACGGGCTCGCTCTCGCTGCGTTTCAACTGGGTCAACTACGACGACGCCAGCGGGCGGCTCATCGACGGCTACTTCTGGTTCTGGGTGAAGAACGTCGGCCCGGTGTACCTGCTGATGGTCCCGGCGGCGCTTTTGAACAAGGGCTGGAAGCGGGGGCTTTCCCTGGGGGCGCTGATGGTCTACGCGGTGGCGGAGCTGATCCAGTTCCAGCCCAACCCCTACGACAACAACAAGCTGTTCTACGTGGCCTTTTTGCTGATGCTGCCGCTGGTGGGCAGCTACCTCACGGCGCTGTGGAACCGCCTGCGGGGGCTGCCGGGGCGGGCGCTGCTGGCGGCGGTGTTCCTCTTCCTCTCGCTGACCTCGGGCGTGCTTTCCCTGGCGCGCGAAGCGGTGTCGGACTACCAGCTCTTTTCCGGGGGCGAAGTGGAGGCCGCGGAATATATACGCGACGAATTGCCCGCGGACGCCGTCTACCTCACCGGCGACCAGCACAACAACCTGGTGGCGGCGCTGGCGGGGCGGCAGATCGTCTGCGGCACGAGCAGCTACCTCTACTTCCACGGCGTGGATTACCAGCAGGCCAGCTTCGACGCGCGGCGCATGCTGGAAGCCCCGGCGGACAGCCTGGCGCTGTTTGCGGAATACGGCGTGGATTACGTGGTGGTGGGCGACAGCGAGCGCTACAACTACGCGCTTGATGAGGCGTGGTTTGCCGAAAATTGCGCCCTTGTCTACGATAAAGGCGGCGTTTCCATCTACGCCGTGCCGGAAAATGTCGGGATTTTGCCGGAATGAGCGGGAAATGTCGCCGAATCGCGCTTGACGCGCGGGCAAGAATGCGCATACAATATAAAAAGGACAGGTAAAACATACGCAGGCCCGCTGGGACGGCGATGGAGGGATATGGCATGAACGAACATGTATATACAGGCCCGCAGGGCAAGGAGGCGCTGGGGCACCTTTATGACATGCTGTTTCAGGCCTGGCCGCTGATGCGGCGCAAGCTGTTGCCCTCGAGCGCGCAGCAGGCCGAGTTTGGCATGCCGCTCTCGCACGTGCAGGTGCTGGTGATGCTCGACCACCGCGGTTCCCTGTCCATCACGGAGATCTCCCGCAGCTTCGGCATCGCCAAGCCGAACATCACGCCGCTGGTGGATCGCCTGATCGAAGAGGGGCTGGTGATGCGCGAGCGCAACAGCGCCGACCGCCGCGTGGTCAACGTGGTGATCTGCGAAAAGGGGCGCGAGCGGCTGGCCGCCATCTACCGCGACCTGTGCGACAACCTGTTTGACTGGACGCGCACGCTGAGCGGGGAGGACCTCGCCAGCTTCAACAGCGCCCTGGAGACCATCGTCCGCCTGCTGAGCAAGCATCCGGAAGAATGAACCAAACGGGGCCCTGCGACGTCCATATATAAGAACGAAAACGCTTTTTTCTGGAGGGACGCATATGCGCAACCGTACCGCCTGGGTGATAACCGCCGCGCTCCTGGCTTTCTGCGCGGCGATGCTGGGCGGCTGCGCCGCGCAGGACGACGCGGCGGTGGCGCGCAGCGAACCCGACCTTTCGGTGAACATCTCCGTGCCCTACGCCACTACCACGCCCACCACAGCGCCCGAGAACCCCAACCAGCCCTTTTCGCTGGACGCCAACGGCAATGTGACGGTGTACAACGAGCACTGGATCGACGAGGGCTTCGTCTCCGCCACCAGCGACGACGATGCGGCCGCGGACGGCTATGCGCAGCTGCGCCTGGGCGACCAGGGGCGGGGCGTGCAGGACCTGCAGGTCCGCCTGCGCCAGCTGGGCTACTATCCCGGCGACATCTCCGGCGTGTTCGACACGCTCACCGAGCAGGCCTTGCAGCTGTTTGAATTGACCTACGGCAGCATGCGGACGGGCATCGCCACCGTGGAATTGCAGGAGAGGCTCTTTGCCGACAACGCGCCCGCATACAGCGCCCAGGCCTACGCCGCGGCCATCAACGGCAACTTCACCGAGCTGCGGCAGGGCGATTCGGGCAGCAACGTGCTGGCGCTGCAGATGCGCCTGCGGGAATTGGGCTTCCCCCTCCCCCACATCACCGGCTATTACGACCAGGAGACTGCCGCGGCGGTGCGCGCCTTCTTCGAGGTCTACGGCAACGAACCGAACAGCGTGGCCATCGTCTCCATGCAGGAAGAGCTGTTCACCCCTGACCCGCGCACCTATTCCGGCGCCACGCTGGCGCCGACGCAGGCTTCCACGGACGGCCAGACGCTTTCCGAGGGCAACATCGGCTCCACGGTGGAGCGCATCCAGCAGCGCCTGATCGACCTGGGCTACATGCAGGGCAGCGCCACGGGCACGTTCGACGCCGCCACCACCGAGGCCGTCAAGGCCTTCCAGCACGTGGTGGGCGTGCAGGAGGACGGCGTTGTGACCTACGGGCTGTATACGCAGCTGACCGCCGAGGACGCGCCCGCCTTTGGCAGCCCCGAGGCCGAAGCCATCCGCGAGGGCGGCTACACGCTTTTGCAGGACGGCGATTCCGGCGAGGCGGTGACGCGCCTGCAGACCCGCCTGGTGGAGCTGGGCTATGCCAACGGCACGCCCAACGGCCGTTATGCCGCCGCCACCGTCTCCGCGGTGAAGCTGTTCCAGCGCGCCGTGGGGCTGGAGGAGACGGGCGTGGCCACCGCCGCCGTCCAGGCCATGCTCTACGCCGAGGACGCGCCGGCCTATGCCGCGGCGCCGACGCAGGCCGTGACCGGCGACCGCTATTACCCCTACAACCTGTCCATGACTGCCCTTTCCGAGGGCGATTCGGGCGAATTGGTGCTCTATTTGCAGACGCGGCTTGCCGAGCTGGGCTACTTCACCGGCGAGCCGGACGGCCAGTACGGCCCCGCCACCGCCGACGCCGTGCGCGCCGTGCAGCGCAACATGGGCCTTGAACAGACCGGCGCGGCCAGCCCCTCCTTCCAGGAGCACGTCTATTCCCAGGCCACGCCGCCTTCGGACGTATCCATGTACGACGAAACGCAGTCCTTCGCCACGCTGCAGATGGGCGACAGCGACGGCGCGGACGCGACCATGGGGCCGGTGGAAAGCCTGCAAAAGCAGCTCTGGGAGCTGGGCTACCTGGAGCGCGACGCCGTGCGCGGCACGGAGGGCGAGTTCGGCGAGGCCACGCGCCAGGCCGTGGCCGAGGCGCAGCAGGCCATGGAGTATGTGCGCATTGACGGCGTGGCTTCGCCCGAGTTCCAGGCCTTCCTCTTCTCCCGCTACTGCGGCGCGATCCGGAAATAGCCTTCCCGTAGGCGCGAATTCGACAAAGTATCGAAGATTCGCGCGCGAGGTTTGACGCGCCGGGCGCGCCCGTGTATAATGAAAACAGCTGGGCACACGCCCAAGCGCGAAAGGAGCGCCCGCCATGAGCCGCGAAGGTAGAAGTTCCCGTAACCGCGTATCCATCCTCAACTGGCTGTGGACGATCGTCCTTGCCTGCATCCCCGGGGTGAACATCGTCGCGCTCTTTTTGCTGGCGTTCCTGTCCAAAAAGCAGCCCAAGCGCACCTTTGCCGCCGCGGCGCTGATCCTCATGCTGATCGTGGCGATCCTCATCTTCGTCGCCTTCCTCGTTTTCCCCGCGGAGCTGCTTGCCTTTGGCGAATGGCTGCGCGGCCTCACGCCCCTGCAGGGCGCGGGCGCGCCGCTGAGCTTGTAAGCCTCCCGCAGACCGTCCGCCGGCATTGGCCGCTCCTGGCCAGCGCCGGCGGCTTTTTTGTTAAATCGCGAAAAAAAGCGTGCTCCAGGAACGCCTTTTGCGGTTAATTTTGAAATCTTTTTCGGTCTTTGTGAAAAGATTATGATAAATTGCTCTTGGTTTGCAGATTTATCCCTTTTGAGGCTTGCAATCGTCACAGTTTTGCAATATAATAGACTACGATTGAAAAAACCACAAGGGAGGCGGCTGCGTGAAGAGCATGCTCAGGCGGCTTGCGATCTTCGCCGTGGCGTTGACGATGGTGTTCGGCAGCGCGCAGGCGACGGTCGGCGCAAAGGTTACCCGGGACAATCTGGCCATTTTCAACGCCCCGTATTGTTCGGAAGAAGAATACGCCGGGTATCTCAACAGCGGCGCGACGGTGGGCGTGATCGAAGTCCGGGGCGACTGGGCGAAGATCACGGGCGGCGGGCGCATCGGCTACACCAACGTAAACTACCTCACCCCCATCGCCACGGAATCTTCGGGCGACAACGACTACGCAAGCCGCGTGGCCGGATACACGACGCGCAGCGTCACGGTCTACAAGGGGCCCTCGACCTCCTCGGGCAAGGTCATCTCCCTGCCCTGGGGCACGCAGGTGTACGTCACCGGCACGAACGGCAGCTTCTGCCACGTGGAAAGCCCCTCGGGCTCGATGAGCGGCTACATATTGGCGGACTACCTGAGCCGCGAGGCACCCACTTCCACCACGAAGTATACCACCCGCGAGGTCGTCGTCTACGCGCGCCCCTCGCAATCCGCCGCCTGGCTGGGGAAAGTCCCGCAGGGGCAGGCCGTGCGCGTCATCGGCGTGGTGGGCGAATGCTGCCAGATCCTCAGCGCCGACGGCATGAGCTGCGGCTACATTTACAGCGGCTACCTCAGCGACGCGCCGGTGGACGCCTTTGAGCCCACCATCGGCTACGCCAACCGCGACCTCTACCTCTATTCGTCTCCCTCCACTTCTTCGAGCGTGATCACCGCGCTGCCCATGGGCACGGGCGTGATGGTCATCGGCGTTTCCGGCGATTTCTGCAAGGTGCGCAACAGCGACGGTTCCATCGTCGGCTATATCCCCAGCGCCTACCTCTCCCACACGCGCCCCGCCGTGGAAGAAGATGAGCCGCAGCAGGGCGGCGGTTCCTCCGGCTCCTCGATCACGGCGCTCAAGGCCAGCGTGGAGAAGGTGGACTGGTCCGACGCGGTGGATGTGTTGCAGCGCGGCAGCTATTACACGCTGCTCAACATCCGCAACGGCGAGACCATCCGCGTCAAGTACACCACCGGCTCCTCCCACATGGACATTGAGCCGGCCACGGCCGCGGATACCGAAAAGCTGCGCGAGTGCCTGGGCGGCGAATGGACGTATGTGCGCACGCCCGTGATCCTCATCGCCGAGGGCAAGTGCATCGCCGCTTCCATTTACGGCGAGCCGCACGGCGGCACGGACACCATCTCCGGCAACAACATGGACGGCGTGGTCTGCCTGCACCTGACCAACAGCCGCACCCACGGCAGCGACCGCGTGGACGAGGACCATCAGGCGGCCATCCAGGAAGCCTACGACTGGGCGCACAGCTGACAAAGGAGAACAAACACACATGGAGCTTTTGCGCAGGACATTCCGCCGCCTGCGGGCATATGAACGCGATCGGCAAGCGCTGCGAAAACTTCACGAGGAATTGGACACCTGCAACGCGCATCTGCAGTTGCAGGTGCCCTTTCGTCAGTTCGTGGAGGCCCGCAGGCGCACGGGTTGCGACGTGGACGAATACTTCGCCTTTGAGTTTTTCAAAAAGACGCCCGAACAGCAGGAGACGTTCCTCACGCGCGCGCGGCGCTCGGAGGTGATCGAGGCGATCGGCGACCTCGACATACCTTCGACGATCCCCGGGAACAAGCTGCTGTTCAACATGATCTTTGGGGAATTTCTCGCCCGGGACTGGATCAACCCCACCCGGGCAAGCGGCGCGGAATTCGTCCAATTCATCCGCGAACATGGCGAAGTGATGGTCAAGCCGGCGCTCGACTACGGCGGCAAGGGCATCGAAACCTACCGCTACGCAGGCGACGAGGCCGCGCTCGCGCTCCACAGCCAGCTGCTCGGGCAGGGCGTGGTGGTGGAGGAACGGATGGTGCAACACCCGGACATGGCGCGCCTGAATCCGCACTGCGTCAATTCCGTGCGCGTTTCCACCTATACAGACTGCGACGACGTGCACATACTGTTCGCCACGGCGCGCTCCGGCGCCGGCGACGGCCCGGTGGACAACTTCACCTCCGGCGGCATGTCCGCGGCGGTGGACTGGCACACGGGCGTGATCTGCGCGGACGGCATCGACCAGGACTACCGGCGCATCCAGCGCCACCCCTTGACGGGCACGGCGCTCAAGGGCTTCCAGATCCCCAACTGGGACAAGGCGCTGGACGTGGTGCGCCGCGCGGCGCGCAAGGCCTACGCGCTGCCCCAGTGCCGCTGGGTGGGTTGGGACCTGGCCTTCCTGGCCAACGGCGAAGTCGCCCTCCTGGAAGGCAACTGGAAGCAGGGCTCGCTTTCGCAGAATACGCACGATACCGGCGTCCGCCTGCAGCTCATGGAGCTGTCCAAAAAGCGCTGACCCGGCCCGCGGGCTTTATAGGGCGGCGTGGAACGATTTTCCACGCCGCCTTTTGCATGCAAAAACGCCCGGGCGCTGTGTGCGTCCGGGCGTTCAGAGCGCTGACAAAGCCCACAAACGCAAAAATCGCTCTGATAAAATAGAAATCAGAGGCGATTTTTGCTTCCGGCGTCAGCTGCACTTGCATCCTGCGGTCACTTACGTCTATGTAAGCTCCCTTGGATGCAAGCACAGCTTCCTTGTCTTGCGGGCTTTCTCAACGCTCTGCCAGTCTGTTGACTTTGTCAACATCCTGAACGCCCGGGCGCTGTGTGCGTCCGGGCGTTGCCTTTGTCTTACTTACGCGGTGACGATTTTGGCGGCCTCGTGGAGCTTGAGCTCCTCCACGGCGTTCTCG
Source organism: uncultured Bacillota bacterium (assembly GCA_963930055.1). Taxonomy (GTDB): domain Bacteria; phylum Bacillota; class Clostridia; order Christensenellales; family Aristaeellaceae; genus Pullichristensenella. The sequence continues at coordinate 224,015 of CAWVKS010000009.1, forward strand.
CGCATCTTGTACTTGAGGATCTTGCCGGCGGCGTTCATGGGGAATTCCTTGACGAAGCTGAAGTAGCGCGGGCACTTGTGCTTGGCAAGGCGGGAAAGCGCGTACTTACGCAATTCCTCCTCCGTGGCGGTCGCGCCCTCCTTGAGGATGATACAGGCCATGATCTCCTCGCCGTATTGCTTGTCCGGCACGCCGATCACCTGCACGTCCTTGACCGCCGGGTGGGTGTAGAAGAACTCCTCGATCTCCTTGGGGTAGATGTTCTCGCCGCCGCGGATGATCATGTCCTTGATGCGGCCGGTGATCTTGAAGTAGCCCTCGGGCGTGCGGCGGGCGACGTCGCCGGAGTGCAGCCAGCCATCCTCGTCGATGACGGCGGCGGTGGCCTCGGGCATCTTGTAGTAGCCCTTCATGATGTTGTAGCCGCGGGCGCAGAACTCGCCGTCGGTGTTGTCGGGCAGCTCCTCGCCGGTGTCGGGATCGACGATCTTGCACTCCACGGCGAACATGGCCGCGCCCACGGTGTTGACGCGCACATCCAGCGAGTCCGTGGTCTTGGACATGGTGGTGGCGGGCGAAGCCTCGGTCTGGCCGTAGGTGATGCAGATCTCGGACATGTGCATCTTGTCCACCACGTCCTGCATAACCTTCACCGGGCAGGGCGAACCGGCCATGATGCCGGTGCGCATGTTGGAAAAGTCCGTCTTTTCAAAGTCCGGGTGCTCCAGCATGGCGATGAACATCGTCGGCACGCCGTGGAAGGCGGTGATGGTCGGCTCCTTGCGGATGCACTCCAGGGACACGCGCGGGGAAAAGTACGGGATCGGGCTCATGGTGACGGCGTGGGTTACGGAGGCGGTCATCGCCAGCACCATGCCGAAGCAGTGGAACATCGGCACCTGGATCATCATGTGGTCGTGGTTGGAAAGATCCATGCAGTCGCCGATGGCCTTGCCGTTGTTGACCACGTTGTAGTGCGTGAGCATGACGCCCTTGGGGAAGCCCGTGGTGCCGGAGGTGTACTGCATGTTGCAGACGTCGTTTTTGTCGATCTGGCGCGAGCGCTGGTAGACCTCGCTCATGGGCACGTCCCTGGCCAAGGCCAGCGCGCCTTCCCAGGTAAAGCAGCCGGGCTGCTCGGATTCGCAGGTGATGATGTTGCGCAAATGCGGCAGACGCTTGCTGAACAGTTCGCCCGGCGCGGTGGTCTTGAGCTCGGGGCAGATCTCGTTGATGATCTCGACGTAGTTGGAGTCCTTGTAGCCGTCGATCATCACCAGCGTGTGGGTGTCGGACTGGCGCAGCAGATACTCCGCCTCGTGCACCTTGTAGGCGGTGTTGACCGTCACCAGCACGGCGCCGATGCGGGCGCTGGCCCAGAAGGTGATGAACCACTGGGGGATGTTCGTCGCCCAGATGGCCACGTGGTCGCCCTTCTTCACGCCCATGGCGATGAGGGCGCGGGCGAACTGGTCCACGTCGTCGCGGAACTGCGCGTAGGTGCGCGTGTAGTCGCAGGTGGTGTAGCGGAAGGCGTACTGGTCGGGGAATTCCTTCACCACGCGGTCGAGCACCTCGGGGAAGGTGAGGTCGATCAGGTGCTCCTTGGGCCAGAGGTACTTGCCGGTGCCGCGGTTGTCGGTTTGCAGGCACTGGGCGGCGTAGGTCTGCATGAAGTGGGCAAAGTGCGGGAATACGATGCCGGCGTCGGTGAGGTCGGGCATCCAGCGCTTGACCCATTCCAGGGAGACGAAGCCGTCAAAGTCGATGGCGGTGAGCGCGTCGAGCATGTCGTAGATGGGCAGGTCGCCCTCGCCCATCATCTTGTAGACGATGCGGCCGTCCTCCACCACGGAATCCTTGGCGTGGACGTGGCGGATGTAGGCGCCGAGGTTGTCCACGGTGGTCCTGGGGGATTCGCCAAAGAAGCGGTAGGGGTGGTGGATATCCCACAAGGCGGCAATCTCCGGGCGGTTTACCTTGTCGAGCAGCCTGCGCAGGCGGGCGGTGTCGCCGTATACGCCGTTGGTCTCCACCAGCAGCGTCACGTCCTTGCCCCTGGCGATGTCGGCCAGCTGCGCAAGCACCCCGGCGATCTTTTCGTCGTCCACTTCGCCCTCGGGGGCGGCGTCGCGGTCGGCGAGCACGCGGATGTAGGGCGTGCCCATCTCGTGGGCAAGCTCGATGTATTCGGTGATCTCAAGGACGGCCGCCTCGCGGTCCTCCTCGTCCTTCAGCGCCGTGTTGGAGGAGAAGCAGGGAATGGTAAGTCGCAGATCGCTCAGCTTCTGGATGGTCTGATGGATGCGCCGGGGCGTAAAGGGCGCCGCCGTCACGGCGTGGATGTTGCGGCCGATGCCGCGCACCTCGATGCCATCAAACTGAAAATCCTTGGCCATTGTGTAGATGTCCACCCAATCAAAGTCAGGACATCCGAGCGTTGAAAAAGCGATCCGCATAATGTTCCCTCCAGTTCCTCATGGTATGGGTACGATTTTAACATTCCGCCATGGCAAAATCAACGCTTCAAACGTTAAAATCGCGCGCCGGGCATCGTACACAAAAGCCGCAAAGAACGTTCACAGGACGTTCACGGCATTTTTAACTCCATCATAGTTTGACGGCCTACAATCGTATCATCGCGCAGACGCGAAAAATACAGGATGGAAGTGACAGACGATGAACACAAGGATGACGCGCATATTGGCATTGCTGCTGGCGCTGCTGGCCATGACGCCGGCGCTGGCCGAGCCCGTGATGGAGACGGACGCCGCCCCGGCGGAGCCGTATGTGGAGCTGAGCACCCCCTACCCGGCGATGACCGTCAACGCCGGCGATGAGATGACGGTAGACCTGGCCATCGACAATTACAGCGGCCAGTCGCAGGACTTTGCCCTTGCCATCGCGCAGATGCCCGAGGGCTGGGAAGGCGACTTCAGCGCCGGCGGCCAGCGCGTGGGCACCGTGCACGCGCGCAACGGCGAAGTGGTGGAGGACATCGCCCTTGAATTGACCGTGCCGCTGGAGGCGGAGGCGGGCGATTACGCGATCGTGCTCGAAGCCGCGGGCGAGGGCTTTTCCGATGAATTGACGATCACGCTCACCGTCAGCGCGGAGGAGCTGGGCAACAGCAGCTTCGAGGTGGAATACCCGGAGCAGGAGGGCGACGCGCAGACGGACTTCACCTTCTCGGCGACGCTCATCAACAACACGCTCTCGGCGCAGTCCTACGCGCTGGCAGCCAGCGCGCCCACGGGCTGGACGGTCAGCTTCACGCCCTCGGGCGAAAGCACGCGCGTGGCGGCGCTGGAATTGGAGGCGCGCACCACGCAGGGCGTGAGCATCACCGTCGTTCCGTCGCAAAACGTGGCCGCGGGCACCTATGAGATCCCCTGCACGGCCACCACGGTATCCGAAAGGCTGTCGTTCACGCTCTCTGTGACCATCAACGGCACCTACGACCTGATGCTGAGCACGCCCAGCGGGCTTTTGAGCTTCGACGCCTATTCCAACAAGGAAAGCGCCGTGCAGCTGACGCTGACGAACCTGGGCAACACCGACCTTGCCAACGTCAACCTCACCTCCAGCGCGCCCACGGGCTGGACGGTGCGCTTCGCCACCGAGACCATCGAGGTGATCGAAGCGGGCGCGACCGTGGAGACCACCGCGTACATCACCCCCGGCGAAAACGCCATGTCCGGCGACTACCTGACCACCATCTCCGCCGCAGACAGCAACACTTCAGACAGCGCGGACTTCCGCGTCACGGTCAAGACCGAGACCACCTGGGGCATTGTCGGCGTGGCCGCCATCGTGGTATTGGCCATCGTGCTCTTTGTGGTGATGCGTAGGTTCGGGAGGCGCTGAGCGTGGCACGGACGATCATCGAAATAAAGGGCCTGACCAAGCGCTACGGCAGCCTCACCGCCGTGGATGACCTGAACCTGCGCGTGGAGGAGGGCGAGGTGTTCGGCCTGCTCGGCCCCAACGGCGCGGGCAAGACCACCACCACGCTGATGCTGCTGGGCCTGACCGAGCCGACGGCGGGCAGCGCGGCCATCGAGGGCGTGGACTGCACGCGCGACCCCATCCGCGTCAAACGCACGGTGGGCTACCTGCCCGACAACATGGGCTTTTACCCGGACATGACCGGGCGCGAAAATCTGCGCATGACCGGCAGGATGAACGGCCTGCGCGGCGAAGCGCTGGAAGCGCGCATAAGCGAACTGCTTGCGCGCATGGGCGTGGCCGACGCCGCCGACCGCCGCGCCAGCACCTATTCCAAGGGCATGAAGCAGCGCCTGGGCATCGCCGACATACTCCTCAAGGACCCGGACGTGCTCATACTCGACGAACCGACCAACGGCGTCGACCCCGAGGGCATCCGCGAATTGACCGCCCTCATCCGCGAACTGGCGGACAAGGACGGGCGCACCATCCTCATCTCCTCGCACCAGCTGCACCAGATCCAGCAGATCTGCGACCGCGTGGGCATCTTTGTCGGCGGCAAGCTGGCGGCCTGCGGGCGCATCCATGACCTGGCGGAACAGCTGGAAAAGGAGAACGGCTACTGCTTTGCCGTGGAGGCGCAGCCGGGCGGCGAGGCGCTGGGAGAGGCGCTCCGGGGCGTCGAGGGCGTGGAGAGCGTAGACTTTGAAGGCGGCCTGGCCGTGGTGCGCGCCGGCGCGGACGTGCGCGCGGCGGCCGCCAGGCGCCTGGCCGAGGGCGGCTTCCAGCTGACCTATCTGCAAAAGCGCGGCGGCGACCTGGACGACATTTACGCGCGATACTTTGAAAAGGCGGGTGAGATAAATGCAGGCAAGCGCAAAGACGGCCGTCGCGCGCGGGACGCGCGTTGAACGCGTGTCGGGCGGCGGGTTCGCCACGCTCTACCGCAAGGAGCTGGCCGACCACTTCCGCAGTGCGCGCTTCAAGCTATTGTTTGTACTTTTGACGCTGACCAGCCTTGCCAGCCTCTTTGGCGCCTTCGACGCGCTGATGAGCGCGCAGACCAGCGAATACGTGTTCCTTTCCATGTACACGATGAGCGGCGGTTCCATCCCCTCGTTCGCCTCGTTCCTGGCCTATCTCGCCCCGCTGGTGGGGCTGGCGCTGGGCTTTGACGCCATTAACCGTGAGCGCGCGCAGGGCACGCTCACGCGCCTCGTCTCCCAGCCCATCCACCGCGACGCGGTGATCTCCGCCAAGTTCCTGGCGGGAGCCGTGGCCATCCTCATGCTGGTGTTCTTCGAGGGCGTGCTGGTGGGCGGCGTGGGGCTTGCCGTGGTCGGCGTGCCGCCGACGCTTGAGGAGCTTTTGCGGCTTTTTTCCTACCTGTTGCTGACGGCGTTTTACACCATGCTCTGGCTGGGGCTTTCCATGCTCTTCTCCGTGCTGTGCAAGCACGCGGCCACCTCGGCGCTGATCGTCATCGCCCTGTGGATCTACCTGACGGTGTTTTCCAGCATGGTTTCGAGCGTCGTCGCCAATCTCTGCTATCCGTTGGACGGCATACAGGGCTATTACAACACATTGAGCAACTACGAACTGCAACTGGGGCTGGAGCGGGTTTCGCCCTACTACCTCTACTCCGAGGCGGCGACCACGCTTTTGAACCCCGACGTGCGCTTCATCGGCTTCACCACCACGGACGCCCTTTCCGGGGCGCTGGCGGGCACGCTGTCCTTCGGGCAGAGCGCGCTTTTGGTATGGCCGCACCTGGTGTGCATGGTGGCGCTGGTGCTGCTGGCCTTCGCCGTGGCCTGGATCGCCTTCATGCGGCAGGAAGTTCGCGCGTAAAACGCAATACAACAGGCGCCCGCCGGTCGCGTTCCGGCGGGCGCTTTTTGTGGCCGCGGCTAGCGCGGCAGGTCGGCGGTGATGGAGAGCGTATGGCCGCGCAGGCTGGCGCGGATGCGGCCGCGGTGGGCCTCGACGGCGGCGCGGGCGATGGAGAGGCCGACGCCAAAGCCGCCGGAGGAAGCGCGCGCGGCGTCCGCGCGGTAAAAGCGCTCAAAGAGGTCGGACACCTCCTCGCGCCGCAGGCCGCCGGCGGCGTTTTCCACGCGCAGGCGCACAAAGCGGCCATGGGCGCAGAGGCGGAGCGCGACCGTGCCGCCCGGGTCGGCGTACTTCACGGCGTTGTCCATCAGCACGCTGACCAGGCGGCGGATGGCGCCCTCGTCGCCGCAAAGGGAGAGCCCTTCCTCGACGCACACATCGAGCGCCTTGCCCAGCCGGCGCGCCGGCGCCTCAAAGCAGGCCGCCTCCTCGCGCACAACGTCCGAGAGGGGGAATTCGATCTTCGGCAGCTCCCTGCCCTCCTCCAGGCGCGAAAGCGCCGTCAGTTCCCCGGCGAGGGTGGCAAGGCGGCGCGTCTGGGCGCGTATGTCGTCGAGCCAGCCGCTTGAGCCTGCCTCCATCTGCAAAAGCTCGGCGTCGGCGTCGATGACGGTCAGCGGCGTGCGCAGTTCGTGGCTGGCGTCGGTGATGAAGCGGCGCTGGCGCGCGTAAAGGCGCTCGAAAGGGCGGACGATGCGCCCCGAGAGCAGCGCCACCAGCAAAAACACCGCCGCGTAACCGGCCAGGGCGATGAGCGCGCTGCTCAAAAGCACGTCGCGGAAGCCGGCCAGCATGCGGCCGCAATCGAGGAAGATCAGGCGCGTATCCCCGTCCTCCCCATAGCGCAAGAAGCGGTAATCGCCGACAAAGCCGGCGTCGCCGCCCTGCTGCAGCGCCTCGCGCGCGCAGGCGGCCACGCTTTCGCCATCCAGGGCGAATATGTTCTCCGTGCCCGTTTCCAGCACGTTGCCCTCCCCGTCGAGCAGGGCGGTGAAAAAGCGGATCTCATAGGGCAGCTCCGGGGACTGGAAGCGCGCCCCGGCCTGCCGCCAGTCCAGCTGCTCCGGCGCGTCCGGCAGCGCGCCGCCGCTGTCTTTGAGCAGGGAAAGCACGCTGTCCACGTCGGAAACGACGCTCTTATAGTGGAAGATGTTGAGGCCGCCGAGTATGAGCGTCAGCACCGCCAGCAGCGAGAGCATGGAGGCGGCCACGAAGCGGCGGCGCAGGGAGCGGATCACGGCTTTTCCTCCAGCGAATAGCCGGCGTTGCGGGAGACGCAGATCTGCACGTCCGCGCCCAGCGCCTTGAGCTTTTTGCGCAGGTAGGAGATGTAGACCCAGACAACGTGCACGTCCGCGTCGCTCTCGCAGCCCCAGATGCGCTCCAGGAAGCGCTCCGTGGGCACCAGGGCACGCGGGCGGGAAAGCAGCAGCTCCATCATCTGGAACTCCCTGCGGGTGAGGCGGAAGCCGCCCGTGGGCGAGGAGAGCTCGCAGGTGGCGCGGTCCAGGGCGATATTGCCAAACCGCAGGCTCGACGTGCCGCCCGCGGCCGGGCCGCGCGTCATGGCGCGCACGCGCGCCAGCAGCTCCGCCGCGGCGAAGGGCTTGGTCAGGTAGTCGTTGGCGCCGCTGTCCAGCCCCAGAACCTTGTCCTCCACCGTGGCCCTGGCCGTGAGCAGGAGCACGGGCAGCGTCGCGCCCCCGGCGCGCAGGCGGCGCAGCACCGCCAGGCCGTCCTGCCCCGGCATCATGATGTCCAGTATGGCGGCGTCGTAGTTGCCGGAGCGCAGGTAGTCCAGCGCCTCGTCGCCGTCAAACACGGCGTCGGCCTCGTAATTGTCCTTGCGCAGTATCGCGCACAGCGCGCGGGCGAGGGAGGATTCGTCCTCCGCGACCAGTATGCGCATAATTATACCCCCTTTCTTTTATCATAGCAGCGAAAAATGAACAGCCGTTAAAAAAATGGAGGCAATTTGAAGGCAGGGGATGCAAATCGCCGCCGCGCGCCCTGTCCGCGCCACACATTCGCCTGTATCCGTATGACGGAATTTGGCCGTTTTGCGGGCTTGAATGCGTTTTTTACAGAAATGTTAGCCCGTTGCTCTTTACATCGCGCCAAAAACGTGGTACACTGGTTTTAATCATTTTGAATTTTTTGATGAAAGAAATTTCATTTTCGGGAGGCGCGGCGCCCTTGAAGATACTCGATATACAGACCGGACGCATCTCTTTGCCGCTGGCGAGGCCGTTCAAAACCGCGCTGCGCACGGTAGAAGCGCTCAACGACATCGTCGTGCGCGTCGTCACCGACGAGGGCGTGGGCTACGGTGAGGCGCCGCCCACCGCCGTCATCACCGGCGACACCGAAGGCTCCATACTCTGCGCCATACACGACTACATACGCCCCGCGCTCGTGGGCATGGATGTAAATGACCTTCCCGCCTGCATGGAGAAGCTCAACGCCTGCATGGTGCACAACACCACGCCCAAGGCGGCGGTGGACATGGCTCTTTACGACCTCTGGGCCAAGGCGCAGAAAAAGCCCCTCTACAAACTGCTGGGCGGGGCGCGCCCGTCGTTCAGGACCGACATCACCATTTCCGTCAACCCCGTAGAGCAAATGGTGGAGGACAGCCTGGACGCCGTGAAACAGGGCTTTGACATCCTCAAGGTCAAGGTGGGCAAGGAAGGCGAAAAGGACGTGGAGCGCATCGCCGCCATCCGCAAGGCCGTGGGGCCGAATGTGCTGCTGCGCGTGGACGCCAACCAGGGCTGGGAGGCCGAAGAGGCCGTGCGCATCATCCGCGCCATGGAGCGCAAGGGGCTCGGCCTCGACCTGGTGGAGCAGCCCGTGCCCGCCGAGGACGTGGACGGCCTGAAGTTCGTCACCGGCAACGTCGATACCCCCATACTCGCCGACGAGGCGGTGTTCTCCCCCCGCGACGCGGAGAACATCATCCGCCGCAGGGCGGCCGACCTGATCAACATAAAGCTGATGAAGGCCGGCGGCATCTGGAACGCCCTGAAGATCTGCCGCATGGCCGAGGAAAACGGCGTGCAGTGCATGCTGGGCTGCATGCTGGAATCGCGCCTTTCCGTGGCGGCGGCGGCGCACCTGGCCGCCGGGCAGAAGGTCATCACCCGCGCCGACCTGGACGGCCCCTCTCTGTGCGCCGTCGATCCCTACGAGGGCGGCCCCGCGTTCGAGGGAGCGGTCATCCGCATGACGAGGGACTACGGCGTGGGCGTGAAGAACATCCCCTGCGAGGCCTGGAAGTGAGTTCGTACCCAACTGCCCGCGGGCAGAATCGCTGATAGAAAGGACTTGGAACGCATGAAACGCACGACTCGTCTGATCGCCCTGATCGTGGCGCTGCTGCTGGCCCTGCCGATGGCGGCGCTTGCCGAGGGCAGCCCCGTGGTCTACCGCGAGCTGTACGCCAGCGAGGTGGACACGCTCAACTACCTCTATACCACCACGACCAACAACCTGACCATCCCCGCCAACGTGGTCGATACGCTCATCGAGTACGACCGCTACGGCGTGCTGCAGCCCTCGCTGGCCGAGAGCTGGGAGCACAATGAGGACTACACCGAGTGGACGTTCCACATCCGCGAGGGCGTGAAGTGGATCGACTCCACCGGCGCGGAAGTGGCCGACGTCACCGCCCACGACTGGGTGGCCGCCGCCCATTACATACTCGACGCCCACAACGATTCGGGCAACGAGTACAACTGGGAAGTGGCCAAGGTGGTAAACGCCGCCGAGTACTACGCCTACACCGCCTATCAGCTGGCGTTGGAGAGCGCCACCGACGGCACCGATGAAAACGGCAACGCCGTCAAGCTGGACGAGGATGGCGAGGTCATCGAGGAAGTGGCCGCCGTGGCCGCCGAGGACATCGGCGTCAAGGCCGTGGACGACTACACGCTGGTCTACACGCTCGAAGCCCCCTGCTCCTACTTCCTCTCCATGCTCTGCTGGTCGGCCTTCATGCCCGTCAACGGCGATTTCCTCGCCGAGTGCGGCGACAGCTTCGGCACCAGCGCCGAGACGCTGCTCTACTGCGGTCCGTTCTACCTTTCCACCTTTGAGCCGCAGGTGCAGCGCGTGCTGACCAAGAACCCCACCTATTGGGACATCGACAATGTGTTCATCGACACCATCCAGTTCACCTACAACGCCGAGGCCAGCACGCTGGGCTCCACGATGTACTTAAGCGGCGAGGTGGACTACGCCGAGATCGGCGCCAACCTGCTGGACGCCATGCTGGCTTCCTACAGCGACCAGATCCATCCCTCCCGCCCGGACGTGTCCTACTCCTACTGGTACCTGTTCAACTTCGACCCGGGCTTCGACGAGGAGTATGAGCCGGACAACTGGAAGATCGCCGTCAACAACGAGAACTTCCGCCTCTCCATCATGCACGGCCTCGACCGCGTCAACGCCATGCAGGTGTACGACTCGGCCAACCCCGAGGGCCTTCTGAACAACACCATCACCCCGCTGTCGTTTGCCTCCGCCTCCAAGGACTACGCCTACTACGGCGGCCTTGACAAGTACACCGACGGCGAGACCTTCGACGCCGACCTGGCCCTGGAGTACAAGGAAAAGGCCGTGGAAGAGCTGACCGAGGCCGGCTGCACCTTCCCGGTGAAGGTCTACATGCGCTACAATCCCACCACCACCAACTGGGCCGACGAGTGCCAGCTGGTCGAGCAGCAGCTGGAGAACCTGCTGGGCGCGGACTACATCGACGTCATCGTCGAGGCCGGCCCTGAGACGGGCTTCCTCTCCGCCGTGCGCCACACCGGCGACTATGGCCTGATGAAGTGCAACTGGGGCGCGGACTTCTCCGACGCTTCCGCGTTCATCGTCGACCCGTTCTCGGAGGATTCCAATTACAGCTTCATCTACGAGAGCGACGATCCGCAGACGCAGGCCTACTATCAGGAGTATCTCGACCTGGTGGAGACGGCTCTTTCCATCACCGACGACGACGAGGCCCGCTACGAGACCTTCGCGCAGGCCGAGGCCGTGCTGCTGGACCACGCCTTCGCCATCCCGATCCACACCAACGACCGCGTTTACACCTTCGGCAAGCTCAACGTCTTTGAAGGCCCCTATGCCGCCTTCGGCTTCTCCACGCTGCGTTACAAGGGGCAGCACGTGATGGAGACTTCCATGGGCATGGAGGAATTTGAAGAGGCTTACCAGACCTGGCTGACCGAGCGCGAAGAAGCGCTGGCCGCCGCCGCCGAATAAGCGGGCGGGGCTTTCAGCCGGATAAACGCCCGGGGCGCCGCGGCGGCCAAAGCCGCGGCGCCCCGCAGACAGGCGACGGCAGGCGGCGCTCCCCCTCGCGGGCGCGCCCCTGCCGCCTGCTTGCAGGTAGACGTCCCGCAAAACCTTTGCATCCGCGCCCCGTCGGACGCGGATGGAAGGGCTTTGCCCCCACCAAGGAGGTCTGTTCCCGTGGCAAAATACATCCTCAAGCGCGTGCTGCGTTCGGTACTCACGATGCTCATCATCACCGTGATCGTCTTTTCGCTGCTGCGCCTGATGCCCATCGAGGGCTACTTTGAGAACTACGACAAGCTCTCGCAGACGCAGATCGACGTCAAGCTGCGCGATCTGGGGTTGAAAGACCCGTTGCCCGTGCAGCTGTGGAACTACATAAAGCAGGTGTTCCAGGGCGACCTGGGCGAATCGAACGTGTTCCGCAAGGGCGTGGCCATTACCGAGATCGTGGGCGAAAAGATACCCATCTCCCTGCAGATGGGGCTGATCTCCCTGGCCATCGCGCTGGCGCTGGGGCTGCCGCTGGGCATCATGATGGCGCGCAGCACGCGCACCCGCTGGAAATTGTGGGACAAGTTCGGCACCATCTTCATCGTCGTCGTGCAGGCGGTGCCGGCGGCGGCGTACCACATACTCATACAGTTTGCCGGATCGCAGGGCGCGCTGCATCTGCCCATGCTCTTCAAGCAGGGCGATTTGCGCAGCTATATACTGCCGATCTTCTCCCTGGCCATCGGCAACATCGCCTACTACGCCATGTGGCTGCGGCGCTACATGGTGGACGAGTCCAACAAGGACTACATCCGCCTGGCGCGCGCCAAGGGCCTGCCCAGCGGCGCCATCTCCCGCCGCCACATGTTCAGAAACGCCATGGTGCCGCTGATCCAGTACATCCCCAACAGCATACTCTTTACGCTGATGGGCTCCTTGTATGTGGAATCGCTCTATTCCATTCCCGGCATGGGCGGCCTTCTGGTCACGGTCATCAAGCGGCAGGACAACACCATGGTGGTGGCGCTGGTGCTCATCTACGCGGCCATCTCCATCCTCGGCCTGCTCTTTGGCGACATACTCATGGCCATTCTCGACCCCCGCATCAGTTTCACCAAGAAGGAGGGCGCGCGCTGATGAAACGCTACAAGGACTTAAAGACCGAGCAGCTCGCCGGCGCCCTCGAAGAGCAGCTCAAAGGACAGCTTGCGCAAGAAGAGGCGCAGGCCGCGGGCGCGCCCTCGGCGGAGGCGGCGGCCACGGGGCTTTCCGACAAGGAGCTTTTCTCCTTCGCCGGCTTCGACGCCTCCGAGGCCGAGCGCGGCGGCTATTCCAACTATTCCTACTGGCGGGCGACGCTCAGGGTGTTTTTCAAAAACCGCATCGCCGTGTTCTTCCTCATCGTCATGGTTTTGACGCTTCTGTTCACCTTCATCCAGCCGCTTCTGCCCGGGCAGCGCGACCCGTTGACCATCCACTACAACGAGTCCGGCCGCACGCTCTCCAACCTCGCGCCAGGCGAGCAGGGCTTCATCTTCGGCACCAACAACATCGGCCAGGACATCTGGGCGCGCATCTGGTCGGGCACGCGCACCTCGCTGCTGATCGGCTTCACGGTGGCCTGCGTGGAGGCCGTGCTGGGCATCCTCATGGGCGTTTTGTGGGGCTATGTGCGCAAGCTGGACTTTTTCTTCACCGAACTGTACAACGTGTGCGACAATATCCCGCAGACGCTGTTGCTCATCCTCATCTCCTACATACTCAACCCGGGCGTGGACACGATCATCTTCGCTTTGTGCCTGACCGGCTGGCTGAGCATGGCGCGCTTTATCCGCAACCAGATCATCATCATCCGCGACCGCGACTACAACCTCGCCTCGCGCTGCCTGGGCACGCCGACGATGCGCATCGTCTTTAAAAACCTGCTGCCCTACCTTGTGTCGGTCATCACCATGCGCATGGCGCTGTCCATCCCCTCGGCCATCGGCAACGAGGTGTTCGTCACCTACATAGGCATCGGCCTGCCGCTGGACACGCCGTCCCTGGGCAACCTCATCGAAGCCGGCCGCGAGCTGATGACCATACCGTTTTTGCGCTATCAGCTCTACTTCCCGGTGGCGGTGCTGGCGCTGATCACCATTTCCTTCTACGTCATCGGCAACGCCTTTGCCGACGCCGCCGACCCCAAGAACCACGTCAAGTAAGGAGGGCCAGACATGGAAAACAACGTCATACTCTCCGTGCGCGACCTGGACGTGAAGTTCACGCTGCGCGGGCAGACGCTGCACGCCGTGCGCGGCGCCTCGCTGGACGTGTACGAGGGCGAGAGCCTGGCCATCGTCGGCGAGTCCGGCTCGGGCAAGAGCGTGTTCGTCAAGACCTTCATGGGGCTTCTGGACGCCAACGGCTTTATCTCCGGCGGGCAGATCCTCTATAACGGGCAGGACCTGACCGCCTACCGCACCGACAGGGACTGGCTGAAGATCCGCGGCCACGAGATCGCCATGGTGCTGCAGGACCCGATGACTTCCTTAAACCCCTTAAAGACCATCGGCAAGCAGATCGAGGAGGCCGTGAAACTGCATCAGGGCCTGCGCGGGGCCGAGGCCAAGCGCGCCGTGCTGGAAGTGCTCAAGGACGTGGGCATCGACGAGCCGGAGCGCCGCTACCGCCAGTACCCCCACGAGTTTTCCGGCGGCATGCGCCAGAGGGTGGTCATCGCCATCGCCGTGGCCTGCCGGCCGAAGATACTCATCTGCGATGAGCCGACCACGGCGCTGGACGTGACCATCCAGGCGCAGATCCTCGAGCTCATTAAGGAAATGCAGAAGAAGTATCACCTCACCACCATCTACATCACCCACGACCTGGGCGTGGTGGCCAACGTGGCCGACCGCATCGCCGTGATGTACGCTGGCGGCATCGTCGAGGTGGGCACGTGCGAAGAGGTCTTTTACGACCCCCGCCACCCCTACACCTGGGCGCTGCTTTCGTCGCTGCCGCAGCTGGGCGTGAAGGGCGAGCCGCTGTTCTCCATTCAGGGCACGCCGCCCAATCTCTTCCACGAAGTGAAGGGCGACGCCTTCGCCCCGCGCAACCCGCAGGCGTTGAAGATCGACTTCCTCGTCGACCCGCCGTATTTCGAGGTCTCCCCCACCCACAAGGCGCGCACCTGGCTGCTTGACCCGCGCGCCCCGAAGGTGGAAAAGCCGCGCATCATCGCCCGGCGCAAACGGAAGGAGGGAGAGGCATGAGCGCTGAACGCAAAAAGCTGCTGAACGTTGAAAACCTCACCGTGCGCTTCGGCTCCCGCCGCCATCCCTTCACCGCCGTCAACGGCGTCTCCTTCCACATCTTTGAGGGCGAGACGTTCGGGCTGGTGGGCGAATCCGGCTCCGGCAAGACCACCATCGGCCGCGCCATCATCCGCATCCATCCCACCTCGGCGGGGACGGTGACGTTCGACGGCAGGCAGATCAACGGCCGCATCCCCCGCGCCCTTGATCACGAGGTAACGCGGCGCATACAGATGATTTTTCAGGACCCCATGGCATCGCTCAACGAGCGCGCCAAGGTGGATTACATCGTCGCCGAGGGGCTCTACTCCAACGGCTTCCACCTGACCAGGGCCGAGCGCGAGGCGCGCGTGGAAAAGGCTTTGCAGGCAGTGGGTCTGCTGCCCGAGTTTGCCAGCCGCTTCCCGCACGAGTTTTCCGGCGGCCAGCGGCAGCGCATCGGCATCGCCCGCGCGCTGGTGATGGAGCCGGACTTCATCATCGCCGACGAGCCCATTTCGGCGCTGGACGTGTCCATCCGCGCGCAGGTCTTGAACCTGCTTTCCGAATTGCAAAAGGCGCGGGGACTGACGTATCTGTTCATCGCCCACGATCTGTCCGTGGTGCGCTTCATCTGCGATCGCATCGCCGTCATCCACAAGGGCGACATCGTGGAGCTGGCCGAGAGCGAGGAATTGTTCGCGCGGCCCTTGCATCCCTACACGCGCTCGCTGCTCTCCGCCATCCCCCAGCCCGATCCTGTGGCCGAGCGTCACAAAAAGCTGCTGGTGTACGACCCCGCCTGCCACCGCTACGGCCCCGGCAACGGGCCTTCCTGGCAGGAGGCCTATCCCGACCACTTCGTGCTCGCCAGCGGCGAGGAGCTTTCTCAGTATCAAAGCATGTATTGAGAGGTGTTTGCCATGTTCGTTCCCGCCCCCCTCTTCCCCGGCGCACGGGTGGCGCTGGTCGGCCCCTCCTCCGCGGTGTCGGAAGAACGCCTGCGGCGCGCGGACTCCTTTGTGAGCGCCCTGGGGTTAAAGCCTGTCTACTACCCCTCCTGCCTCTACAAAAGCCGCGACGGCTACCTCGCCGCCACGGACGCGCAGCGGGCGCAGGACATCATGCGCGCCTTTGAAAACGACGCCATTGACGGCATCTGGTGCCTGCGCGGCGGCTACGGGGCGCACCGCATACTGCCGCTTCTGGACGCGGCGGTCATCCGCAAGCACCGCAAGTGGTTCGGCGGCTATTCCGACGTGACGGCGCTGCACGCCTTCCTGAACCAGAAGTGCGGTCTGGAAACGTATCATACCATCATGCCCGCCACGGACTGGGACGTGGACGCCTTTTCCCTCGAAGCGCTGAAAAAGGCGCTCTTTGGCGGACTTTCCGGCGCGCTGGACGCCCCTGAGGGCTTTGCGCCCAAAACACTGGTGCCGGGCATGGCGCGGGGCGCGCTGTGCGGCGGCAACCTCTCCTTGCTGGCGGCCTCCATGGGCACGCCATGGGAGATCGACACGCGCGGGAAGATACTCTTCCTCGAGGACGTGAACGAAAAGACCTACCGCATAGACAGCATGCTCACGCAGCTGCGCAACGGCGGCAAGTTTGACGACTGCGCCGGCATCATACTCGGCCACTGGACGGACTGCAAGCCGGAGGACGAAAGCTGCGCGCTGACGCTGGAGGAAATTTTTGCGCAGCTCATCGTCCCGGCGGGCAAGCCCGCCATCCGCGGCTTTGCCTGCGGCCACAGCATGCCCACCCACGCCCTGCCGCTGGGCCGCGTGTGCGAACTGGACGCGGCGGCGGGCGCGGTGCATATCGGGGAGGCGTAGGCGATGGACAACGCTGCTTTGCAGGCAAAACTCTTCGCCATACTCGACGCCTTTCCCACGAAAAGCGCCCTGCACGTCGTCGATCTGACCACAGGCGAAGTTGTCGCCTCGCTGCGCGCCGCTACGCGCGTGGTCTCAGCCTCGACGATCAAGGTGGCGCTGCTCTTTTGCGCGCTGGAGGACGTCATGGCGGGGAAGCTGGCGCTGGATGCGCACATTTCCATTGCCCCGGAGGACTTCCGCGAGGACACGCGCGTGTTCGAGCCGGAATACCGGCAGGACGGCTGTTCTTTGTGGGAGATGCTCTACTGGATGATCGTTTTGAGCGACAACACCGCCACCAACGCCGTCATCTCCACGCTGGGCTACGAGCATATCAACGCATATTGCGCGCGGCTGGGGCTTCAAAGCACCGCCTGCCAGCGCAAGATGCTCGACTGGACGGCGGTCCGGGAGGGGCGCAACAACTACACCTCCGCCCTCGACCAGTTCCGCCTCTACGAAATGCTCTACCACGGGGAGATACTGAACGCGGAACTGCGCGCCGTGGCGGCGGACTTCCTCTCCCGCGTGCGCTCGTTCGACGAATTGCAGCGCTACATTCCCGACGCGGTGACCCTCTGGCACAAGCCCGGGGGGCTGGATCATCTGACGCACGACGCGGGGGTGTTCTTCCTGGAGGGGCGGCCCTACTTCCTCGGCGTCTTTACCTGGGACGGCCCGTCTTTGGACGGACAGCCGGAGCAGGCGCGGCTCATCGGCCGCGTCTCGCGCCTCGTCTATGACTTTATGAAGGAGAAACGCGCATGAAAGCGATCGTCAACGCCGCCGTCTGCCCGCTGAAGGCGGAGCCCAAGTGGGAGACGACGCTGGTGGATGAAGTGTTGTACGGCATGGTGGTGGACATACTCGAAGAGACCGCCCCCGGCTGGGTCAGGGTGCGCACGCACTACCGCTACGAGGGCTACGCGCCCAAAGAGCAGCTGATCGTCGGCGACGAGGCGGCGCGGGCGTGGGAGGCGCTTCCCAAGCGCGTGGTGCGCAACAAGAACTGCTGCGATGTGCTCTCCATCCCCAAGGTGCAGGGGCTGTTTTTGCAGGGCGCGACGCGCGGCGCGGTGCTGGGCGTTGGCGGCGAGGCGGAAAACGGCTGGCAGAAGGTGATCCTGGCCGACGGGCGCGAGGGCTTTGTGCAGGCGTCCATCCTCGGCGAGCACTTCACCGCCCCCTGCTGCGCGGACGAGGCCGGTCTTAGGCGAGCCATCGCCGAAGCGGCGCTGCTCTATCGCGGCACGCACTACCGCTGGGGCGGCAAATCTCCCCTGGGCATCGACTGTTCGGGGCTGGCTTCCATGGCCTACATGCTCTGCGGCATCTGCATCTACCGCGACGCCAACATCGTCGAGGGCTTCCCCATCCACGAGATACCGCGCGAGCGCATGCGCAGGGGCGACCTGCTCTTCTTCCCCGGCCACGTGGCCGTGTATCTGGGCGAGGGGCGCTATTGCCACTCCACCGGACGCGCTGGCGACGACGGTTTCACCATCAACAGCCTCGACCCCGACGCGGAGGACTTCCGTGCCGATCTGGCCGAAAAGCTCAGCGCCGTGGGTAGCTATTTCTAGACATTCCCGAAAGGACGGATACGAATGAAGGTATTTTTGAGCGCCGACATGGAGGGCACCTGCGGCATCGTCGCCTGGCCGGAGACGGAGCGCTCCACGCCCATGGACTACGCCCCCTACCAGAAGCAGATGAGCCGCGAAGTGGCCGCCGCCTGCCGCGGCGCGCTCTCCGCCGGCGCGGAGGATGTGCTGGTCAAGGACGCGCACGATTCCGCCCGCAACATTGACCCCACCGTGCTGCCGCGCGGGGCGCGCATCCACCGCGCCTGGTCCGGCGACCCGCTCTCGATGATGACGGGCCTCAATTATGATACGTTCGACGCCGTGTTCTTTACCGGCTACCACGCCTGGGCAGGCTGCCCCGGCAACCCCCTCAGCCACACGATGAACCTGAAAAACGACCACGTGACCCTCAACGGCACGCCCTGCAGCGAATTCCTGCTCAACGCCTACACCGCCGGCTATTACAATGTGCCCGTGGCGCTCATCACCGGCGACAAGGCGCTGTGCGATTTCGCCCGCGAACTGATCCCCGCCATCACCACCGTGGCGGTCAACGAGGGGCGCGGCAACGGCGTGACCTCCATCCACCCGGACGAGGCCGTGGAGCGCATCGAGGCCGCCGCCGCCAGGGCCGTGCAAAACGCCGCCCAGTGCAAGGTGCCGATGCCGGAGCACTTCCGCATCGAGGTGGATTTCATCAAGCACCACGTGGCCTACTCCAGGAGCTTTTACCCCGGCGCGTCGCTCAAGGACGGCAAATTCGTCTGCTTCGACAGCGACGACTGGTACGAGGTGCTACGCTTCTGCCACTTTGTGCTCAGCGATTGAGCGCGCATGCAAAAACGCCTTCGGTTCTCGCGAGCCGAAGGCGTTTTTTTGTACAATATCGTTAGAACAGCCCCGTGATCCTGCCCGTTTCGTCCACGTCGATGTTCTCCGCGGCGGGAACTTTGGGCAGGCCGGGCATGGTCATGATGTCGCCGGTGAGGGCGACAATGAAGCCCGCGCCCGCCGAAACGCGCAGGTTGCGCACGGTGATGGTGAAGTTTTCCGGCGCGCCCAGCTTCTTCGGGTCGTCGGAAAAGCTGTATTGCGTCTTGGCCACGCAGACGGGGAGGCCGCCAAAGCCCAGTTCCGTGAGCTGGCGCGCCTGCTTTTTCGCCGCGGGCAGCAATTCCGCGCCCGCGCCGCCGTAGACGCGGCGGGCGATGGCGCCCAGCTTTTCCTCGATGGTCATGGAAAGGTCGTAGCTGTACTGGAAGCGGTTTTCCGCCTCGCAGAGGCGCACCACTTCCTCGGCCAGCGCCACGCCGCCTTCGCCGCCCTTGCCCCAGACCTCGGAGAGGGCCACGTTCACGCCCAGCGCGCGGCACTTTTCTTCGACCAGTTTCAGTTCCTCCTCGGTATCGTCCGGGAAGCGGTTGATGGCCACCACGCAGGGCAGGCCGTAGACGTTTGTGATGTTGGACACGTGGCGCAGAAGGTTCGGCAGACCCTTTTCCAGCGCCGCGAGGTCTTTATTTTTCAGCTCGTCCTTTTTCAGGCCGCCGTGCAGCTTCAGCGCCCGCACCGTGGCCACCACGACCACCGCCGCGGGGCGCAGGCCGGCCATGCGGCACTTGATGTCGAGGAACTTTTCCGCGCCGAGGTCCGCGCCGAAGCCGGCCTCGGTGACGGCGTAGTCGCCCAGTTTCAGCGCCATGCGCGTGGCCAGCACGCTGTTGCAGCCGTGGGCGATGTTGGCAAAGGGGCCGCCGTGGATGAGCGCCGGGGTGTGTTCCAGCGTCTGCACCAGATTGGGCTTGAGCGCGTCCTTCAAAAGCGCCGCCATCGCCCCCGCGGCCTTGAGGTCGCCGGCGGTGACGGGCTGTTCGTCGTATGTATAGCCGACGATGATGCGCGAAAGGCGCTCTTTTAAGTCGGCGATGCTGGTGGCAAGGCAAAGCACGGCCATGATCTCGCTGGCGACGGTGATGTCGTAGCCGTCCTCGCGGGGCGTGCCGTTGACGCGGCCGCCGAGGCCGTCCACCACGAAGCGCAGCTGGCGGTCGTTCATGTCCACGCAGCGCTTCCAGGTAATGCGGCGCGGGTCGATGCGCAGCGCGTTGCCCTGGTAGATGTGGTTGTCCAGCATGGCGGCCAGGAGGTTGTTGGCCGCGCCGATGGCGTGGAAATCGCCGGTGAAGTGGAGGTTGATGTCCTCCATGGGCACCACCTGCGCGTAGCCGCCGCCCGCCGCGCCGCCCTTGACGCCGAACACCGGGCCGAGGGACGGCTCGCGCAGGGCGACGACGCTGTTTTTGCCGATGCGCCGCAGGGCGTCGGCGAGGCCGACGGTGGTGGTGGTCTTGCCCTCGCCCGCCGGTGTGGGGGTGATGGCGGTGACGAGCACGAGTTTGCCGTCCGCTTTCGATGTATTCAACAGGGAAAGGTCGATCTTGGCCTTGTAATTGCCGTACTGTTCCAGGTATTCTTCCGCCACGCCCGCGCGTTCGGCGATCCTGCGGATGTGCAGCATTTCGGTCTGTTGGGCGATCTGGATGTCGCTGAGCATGGGACCCCTCCTTAGCCGTTGGGATGCCGCCGCGCGCTGAGGCGGCGGTAGACGAGTATGCCGACGAGGCTCAAAGCCAGCGTCGCGCCGAAGGCGATGAGGGCAAACTGATAGTCCTTCAGCCCCAGCGCGTCGCCGGTGACGGTCGAGGTGACGATCGAGGGGATGCGGGCTACGGCGGTGATGAAAAGCCATGTGCCCAGTTTCATGTCGGTGAGGCCGATGAAGTAGGAAAGCAGATCCTTGGGCGTGCCGGGGATGAAAAAGACGATGAACGTGAGCAGGTTGAGCCGCCGGGAATCCTGCAAAAAGCGCAGCGAACGTATTTTTTCGCGGGGGAAGAACACTTCCACCAGCTTGACGCCGAAGCGCCGCACGAAGAGGAACACCAGCGCGCTGCCGATGACGCAGCCGATGATGCAGAGGATCGTGCCTTCCACCGCGCCAAAGGCGTAGCCCGCGCCCATCTCCAGCGGCTCGCCGGGGATGAGGGCGATGACGAGCTGAAAGACGACCATGCCCACGAAGATCACGCGGCTCACAAAGCCGGAGGAATCCACCCAGGCGCGGAAGCGCTCCGGCTCCCGCACGAACTCGACCATCGGCTTGCCCACCAGATAGCCGACCGCGGCGATGAAGAGAAGCGCCACGACGATGGCGAAAAGGTATATCTTCTTTTTGTGCGCCTCGGTCAGCTGCGCCCGTTCGCGTTTGCGTTTCATACATTGTCTCCCTCAAACCGCGCCGCCCCGAAAGGCGCGCACGTTTAGTATACCACATTTCGGGAAACAAGTATAGCCCGCCGCCTTCAACGTTTTATCAACGCGCTATTTTTTCGGCTTGCGGTCGAAGAAGGGGCTCTTGCCGTAGGCGGCGATGGGGATGGCCAGCCAGATGACGTCGAAATCCTCGTATTCCATCAGCTGCGCGGCCTTGCCCGCCGAGTAGAGCACGCGGCTGTCCACGCGGTCGTCCGCGGCCGCGGCGGCGGCGCTGCCCACGGCGATGCCCAGGTCGATCATGTTGAAGGCGCAGCGCGCCCCGGAAGCGTCGGCGGAGGCGCAGCTGTCAAAGCCGCAGAAGCCGCACACCGTCAGCCCCGCGCGCGCCGGTTTTGCGCCGATGAGCACGAGGGCCTGCGCCGCATCCACATTGTCCGCGTCGCGCAGAAAGAACTGCACGGCGGGATTGCCCGTGGCGGCGATCTCGCGCATCTTCTCCGCGAGCGCCTTTTTCTCCTCGCCGGTCAAGACCATGGTCAGTATGTTGTCCACGCCCTTGGCCTTGGGCGCGGTGCGCGCGGCGGCGCACATACGTGCGGCCGTGGCCAGAATGGCCTGCCGCTCCATCTCGTCCGAATCGTAACGCATGATGATCTTCTCCTTTCCAAGGGTCGCTTACAGCGTTTCCCACGCGCGCGTCCGCTCGAAATGTTCGGCCATTGCCCGGGCGCGGCGCACGGTCGCTTCGCCAAAGCCCATCTGCGCAAGCAGCGCCAGCGCGTTGCGCGTGCGCGAGGGGCCGGGGTGCAGTTTGTAGTCAAACGTCACGCCCGCCTCCCCCACCGTCTCGCGGAGGTGGATGTTTGCGTAGGACTGGAGGATGCGGGTCAACTCGATATCATGGGTGGCGGCCAGCACCAGTATATCCTTGCCCTCAAGGCTGTGGAGCACGGAGGCGGAGGCGGCGATGCGCTCGATGGTGTTCGTGCCGCGCAGTATCTCGTCCACAAAGGCCAGCAGCGGGCGCGGCCCCTCCGCCGCCGCGAGTATGCGCCCCAGGGAGCGCAGTTCGGCGACGAAGTAGCTTTCGCCGGAGCGCACGTCGTCGCGCACGGCCATGGAGGTCATCACCCGCGCGCGGCGCAGGCGGAAGGACGTCGCCCAGCAGATGCCCAGCGTCTGCGCGAGTATGGCGTTGACGGCCACGGCCTTCAGGAACGTGGATTTGCCCGAGGCGTTGGAGCCGGTGACGAGCGTGTTTTTCGCCCACGCCCAGCCGTTGGGCACGGGGTGGCTGACCAGCGGGTGGGTCAGGCCTTCAAAGCGCGCGCCGGGCGCGTCCTCAAAGGCGGCAAGGCAGGTGTTTTCGCCGTCCTCGCGCAATGCCGCCGCGGAGAAAAGCGCTTCCAGCTCGCCCATGGCGGCATAGAGGGCGCGCACATCTTCCGCGTGGCGGGCGATCTCGCCACTGGCGCGGCGCAGGCTGAGGATGTTGGTCAGAAAGGCGATCTTCAGGTACTCGCGCGCGATGGCGGCAGGGTCGCTGCGACCGTCGTCCGCCTCGCCGCAGAGCCGGCTGAAGCGGCGCAACACGCGCAAACGGGCGCAAAAGCCGCGCAAAGCGTCCACCTCCGGGGCGATGCCCGCCGCTTTGCTGCGCGAGAGCTGTTGCGCCGCCTGCAACACGGTGGCAATGTGGGTGACGGCGTTGAGCTGGCGCGACCAGGCGATCTCGGCGCGGTAATGGACGATGAGGTTCACGCAGAACGACAGCGCGATGCCCCAGAGGAAGGCGGAGTCGATGAGCCCGCCCAGCAGGAACAAAAACGGCGCGGCGGCCAGCAGCCAGTAGCCGGGGCCGGGATCATCGCCCCGCGCGCCCTGCAAAAACTCCAGCGCGCCGTGAAAGTGGCGGCGGCCGATCTTGCGCGCCGCCTCCTGTATGTCCAGGCGCGCTTCCTCGTCTGCGCGCAGGGCCTCGATGATCGCCTGCCGGCGCTGGAGCGTCGCGCTGTCCACGCCCGTCTGCCGCAGCATGGCGTAGAGGGCTTCGCTGCCCACCACGCTGGGGCAGTTGTCCAGGCGGCAGAAAACGGCGTCCATGTCGAGGTCTTGCCAAGTGATGTCGTCCACGGCGTCCTCGGGCGGGAGGGCGCCGGAGAGCACGCGCCAGGCGGCGGCTTCGTCCTCCACCAGTTCCTTTTCCAGCGTCCGTCCGGGCGCGCCCTTGCCCCAGGCGGCGCGCAGGCGGTCGCGGACGCGCGCACGCCGCAGTCGGGGCGAGAAAACGAGCGCGAGTATGAGCGCCAACGGCACGAGGAACACGAGAAAATCGCTTTTCATTTACAGAAGCGGTATCATTTCCGCCAGGCGGTCAAAGACCAGATCGGGCTTGTGGGGGTAGGCCGCGAGCATTTCCGGCGTGGTTTCGCCGCTCATCACGAGTATGGAGAGCATGCCGCTTTTGAGGCCGGTTTCGATATCCGTATAGAGGCGGTCGCCGACCATGGCCAGCCGGCCCACCTCAAGGCCGGTGCGCCTGAGCGCGGCCTGCACGATGCCGGTGTGGGGTTTTCCCACCACGAGGTCGGCGCGGCGGCCGGTGCTGGCCTCGATGAAGGCCATGATGGCGCCGATGTCCGGGGCGAATCCCGTCTCCGTGGGGCAGTTGAAGTCCGGGTGGGTGGCGATGTAGGGAAGCCCGGCGCGCACGAAATCGCACACGGCGGTCATCTTTTTGTAGTCCAGCGTGGTGTCGTAGCCGACGACGACGATCTCCGGGGCGGTCTGATCGACCGTCACGCCGGCCTCGCGCATCTCCTCCAGGAGAAATTCGTTGCCGAGCACGAAGGCGCGCTTGCCGGGGTACTTTTCTTGGAGCACGGCGGCGGTGGCCTCGCCGGAGGTGAGCACCTTTTCGCGGCCCACGTTCAGGCCCATGCGCTTCAGGCGCTGTACGTAGAAATCGGCGTTGTGGGAGGAGTTGTTGGTGAGGAAGAGGAAATCCCGCCCCGTCTCCTCCACGCGGCGGATGAAGTCCAGCGAGCCGGGGATGAGGTTTTCGCCGAGGTAGAAGGTGCCGTCCATGTCGAGAAGGAAGCAGCGCACGTCCTGTATGTTCACGCCCTGCCCTCCTCAAAGCTGATCTTGCCGCGGGAAAGGCTCTGCACGGCGGCCAGCGCCTCCACGCGGTAGCCGGCGGCGCGCAGTTTGCCCATGCCGGGCTGGAAGGCCTTGGCGATCACCGCGCCCACGCCGGCCACCGTCGCCCCGGCCTGTTCCAGCAGGCGGATGCCGCCGAAGGCCGCCTCGCCGTTGGCGAGGAAATCGTCGATGAGCAGTACGCGGTCGCCGGGGTGGACGAACTGCGATTTGAGCGTGAGCTGGTAGCTGGCGTTTTTGGTGAAGGAAAAGACCTCCGTCTGGATGACGCCCTCCTGCAGGATGCTGGACTTGGACTTTTTGAGGATGACCATGGGCACATCCAGCGCCTGCGCGGTCATCACCGCCGGGGCGATGCCCGAAGCCTCGATGGTGGCCACGCGGGTGATGCCCTCGCCCGCAAACAGGCGGGCGAACTCCGCGCCCACTTCGCGCATCAAGTCCACATCCACCTGATGGTTCAAAAAGGAATCCACCAGCAAAACATCCTCCGAGAGGGCGCGCCCGTCGCGCAGTATCCGTTCCTCCAAAAGCTGCATCCGTATCCCGACCTTTCCCGTGTATTCCCCTTTATTCTACCGCATCCGCGCGCTTTTTTCAAGGCGCGAGACGAGAAAACGCCCGCCTTGCGCGATGGCAGGGCGGGCGTTCAGCGGCATTTTTACCGCACGGGACAGACGCCATTGGCGCACTCGGAGCCGCCGATGTCCAGCTCGGTCTCCTCGTGCTCGTATTTGGAGATCAGCGAGGGGTTGAAGGGGCGCATCTTCTGGCAGCGGGCCTCGTATTCCTCCTCGGTGATGGCCTCGTAGGGCAGAAGCTCGTAGAAGTTGTCGTCATAGCTGAGGAAGGAAAGGGCGACCACATCGTCCCAGTGCTCCCAGACCCAGTCCTCGACCGCCTCCCACTCGTTGTCGCGCACGTGGATGGTGATGGAGCAGTTGTGGTCGACATAGTGCTCCATGAACATCTTGTAGCCCTCCAGCTGCTCGATGGCGGAGACGTCGGCCTTGACCTTGCCCGCGGGCGCCTTGACCGGGAACTCCACCACCTTGGTGCGGCAGGTTTCCGGATCCTGCCCCACTTCGGGGAACACGGGATAGCCCAGGTCCTCGCAGACGCGGCAGAGCGGGTCGTTGGCGGAAATGCGGATGCGGCGCACGTAGTAGGGCGCGTGCGAGTAGTGCACGCCGCTGGAGACCGTGGGCAGAAGCGAAAGCGTGCCCTCGGGCTTGATGGTGGTGACGAGCAAAGGCGCGTTCAGCCCCAGCGACTTGCAGGCCTTTTCCGCGGCCTCGTGGGCGGCGGCGCGCAAATGTTCGAGCACGGCAGCCTGCTCCTCGCGGCTGAGGTGCGCGGCGTTGACCATATCCTGCCAGCCGGTCAGGGAGCAGCCCAGCAGGCGGTCGCGCTGCTGCACCTGGTTCCAGCGGTGCATCTCCAGCTCGCGGCAGGTCATGCGCAATCCGGCGCGGGCGCTGAGGCGCTGGGCCTCCAGCAGGGCCCCCTCGTCGAGCTTGCCATCCTTGACAAAGGCCATGACGTTGACGGTGGTGAGGTTGCAAAGGCCGTGGCTGTCGAGCAGGATCTCGCCGCAGGGGTTGCAGCCGCAGAAGTTGGGGCGGCGCTTGAGGCCGGCGGCCTCGTTGACCCAACCGGGTTCGCCGGAGTAGCGCATCTGCTGCATATGCCAGTGGAGCTGCTCGCGGGTGGGTTTGCGGCGGTAGAAGATGGAATTGTTGCTCATCTGGCGGTGGGCAATGGCCTTGTCGATCTCCCAGCGGCCGCCCACCTGCCGGTAGAGGTTGCCCTTGGCCTGTATGCACTCGGTATCGTCCTGGTCAATGAGGCCGATCTCCGAGGTGCGGCGCACGCCGCCGGAGACGACGTTTTCGCCGATGATGTTGGCGATGTCCAGAAGGTCGATGGGGCGCAGCTGCGTGCGCTCGTTGCCGTCGCGCAATCCGGCGGAGCGGATGACGCGGTGGATCTTGTCCAGCATCGTCATCATCGACTCATAGCCGCTGGCCGTGCCGCCGAACACCTTGAGGCGTTCGCCGCGCGGGCGGATGGAATCGTATTCGACGATCACGCGGCGGATGCGGCTGTATTCCTGGTTGGTGAGGATCTGGAAATAGTGGTCGATGGCCTGCGCCCAGCCCTCCTTGGAATCGCCGATGGCGAGCGTGACGGTGTCGCCGGAGAAGGTGAGGTTGGTGTACTCCAGCCGCGCGTCCACGGGGCGCGGGGTATAGGCCTTGTGGACGATCTCCAGATCTGTGCGGATCCTGGGGAGCTTTTTCGCGTCCTCCTTGAGCACGCGCACGCCCACGCCGCTGCCGATCATCAGAAGGTAGAACAAATCGTGGTAGGCGTGGAAGTCGTCGATGACCTCAAAGGCGCAGTTGTAGTTGGCCATGGGGTATGTCTCGGAAACGGGCGTCGCGCCCACCCACAGCGTGCGGCCGGAGAGGAACTGGCGCAGGTGATAGACGTTGTCGTAGAGCTTTTCCGCCTCCTCGCGCGTGGTGGGGGCGAGGGAACAGTTGTATTCCACGGCGCGACGCACCGTCTCCCACCAGAACTCGCGGCGGTTGAGCGCGGGGATATAGCGCGAATAGGTGCGCGAATAGACGAACGAGCCCAATTCGCCCATGGGGTTGGGCGCGTGCTTGTAGGGGGAAAGGAACTCGCGGGTGAGCAGCCCCTCCTTCCACTCCACGCGGCCGCGCGTCTTTTCCTTGTCCACGCGGTAGAGTATATAGGCCTTGGCGGTGGGAAAATGGTCCTGCTCAAAGAGCGATTCCTCCACGGCGTCCTGTATGGTCTCGATATCCACGACGCGCTCGTTGCGCTTTGCCAGCGCCTTTTCCACGCCGCTTACCACAGCTTCGACGTCCATATCGTGTTCGCCGGCGGCGGCCGCCGCCAGCGTCACGGCGCGGACGATGAATTCGCGGTCGTAATCGACGATGTTGCCGTTGCGCTTCCTCACCTGCATGGCTCGTTGCTCCCTTTCCGTATCTCCTTGCTCCTTGTCGCAGAACGCGCAAAAAACGCAACATCTTGTGTTTGGGACACAGATGTCGCACAATATCTTGGATTATAGCACAGTCATCAGGAGAAGTCAACGAACAGAACGTTGAAAGTTTGGCCGATTTTTTGGAAGCGCGCCTTACAGGCGCAGGCCCTTGACGTCCTTGACGCGGGAGAGGATGATGTTGGTGGAGATGTCCTTCACGCCCGGCAGCGGGTCGATGACCTCGCGGATGAGGCGCTCCATCTCCTCGGCGCTGGCGGCCACGGCGTGGACGTGGAGCTTGTTTTTGCCGGTGACGCGGTAGATCTGCGTGACGGTATCGCACCCGTCGAGTATGTCCGTCACTTTGGCAAGCGCCTGCGGGGCGGTCTCGATCTCAAAATAGCAGGAAACGGCGCCGCCCAGCTTCTGCGGGTCGATGATGGTGGTATACCCCTCGATGACGCCGCGCCTTTCCAGCGCCTGCACGCGCATCTTCACCGCCACGCGCGATATGCCCACCCGCTGGGCGATGTCCGAATAGGA
The DNA here is from genome assembly GCA_963930055.1 of uncultured Bacillota bacterium. Classification (GTDB taxonomy): domain Bacteria; phylum Bacillota; class Clostridia; order Christensenellales; family Aristaeellaceae; genus Pullichristensenella. Next base: position 251,898 of record CAWVKS010000009.1, read on the forward strand.
CATGCGGGCGTTTTCGATGAGCAGCGAAACGATTTTCTGATCCAGCGCGTCCAGCCCTTCCAGGAACATGGGGCATCCCTCCCCCACCATTATAGCCGCCGCCAAAACATAATGCAAATTAAATTTGACAGATGCGCCGCGCAAGGCTATAATTACTTACGAAACGATATTTTATAATTACGATTAGAAAGCAAGGGATGGACGATGGACAGGGACCTGACGCGGGGGCCGGTGATGAAAACGATGCTGCTCTTCGCCGTGCCGATGATCCTGGGCGACCTTTTGCAGCAGTGTTACAACATAGCCGACACGCTGATCGTCGGCCGCTTCCTCGGCGCGGACGCGCTGGCGGCGGTGGGCTCGGCGTTTACGCTGATGACGTTCCTGACCTCGATCCTGCTGGGGCTGTCGCTGGGCAGCGGCGCGGTGTTCTCCATCCGCTTTGGGCAGAAGGACTTTGCCCGGCTGCGCGAGGGCGTGCGCGCCTCGTTTGCGCTGCTGGCGGCGGTGACGGCGGTTTTGTGCGCGCTGGTATACGGCTTTACGGAACAGATCCTCGATTTCATGCGCGTGACGGGCGTGGTGCGCGGCCTGATGCGCGAATACCTGCTGGTCATCTTCGCGGGGCTGCCGGCCATTTTCCTCTACAACTACTACGCGGCGCTTTTGCGCTCGGTGGGCAATTCCACGCTGCCGCTCATCTTTCTGGCGGTCTCGGCGGCAATGAACATCGGCCTGGACCTTTTGTTCGTGGTGGGGTTTCAACGCGGCGTGGCCGGGGCGGCGGAGGCCACGGTGCTCTCGCAATACATCTCCGGCGCGGGCATCATGCTCTACACGATGAAAAAGCGTCCCGACCTGCGCATGCGGGGCGCGCCGCTGCGCCTGGCGCGCGTGAAGGAGATCGCCAGCTTTTCGGCGCTGACCTGCGTGCAGCAATCGATCATGAACCTGGGCATCCTCCTGGTGCAGGGGCTGGTGAACAGCTTCGGCACCACGGTGATGGCCGCGTTCGCCGCGGCGGTGAAGATCGACGCCTTCGCCTACATGCCCGTGCAGGACTTTGGCAACGCCTTTTCCACATTCATCGCCCAGAACTACGGCGCGGGCGACGAGGCGCGCATGCGCGCGGGGCTGCGCGGGGCGGTGAAGGCGTCCGTGGGCTTCAGTTTGCTGGTTTCGGCGCTCTTGTGGCTGTTCGGCGGGGCGCTGATGGGGCTGTTCATCGACGCGGGCGAGACGGCCATCATCGCCGAGGGCGTGCGCTATCTGCGCATCGAGGGCTCGTTTTACTTCGCCATCGGCTGCCTGTTCATCTTCTACGGGCTCTACCGCGCCGTGGGGCGGCCGGGCATGTCCGTGGTGCTGACGGTGGTCTCCCTGGGCGCGCGCGTGGCGCTGGCCTACGCCCTCTCCGCCATACCGGCCCTGGGGGTGTCGGGCATCTGGTGGTCTGTGCCCGTCGGCTGGTTCCTGGCCGACGCCGTGGGGCTTGTCTGTTACCGATCGCAGGGAAAGCGGCTCTACGCGCTGCCGGGGCAGGCGGAAAAAGCCGCCTGACGGGGCGCGGGGGAGCCGGAAAGGCCGTCCCGGCAGCGTTTGCCGGGGCGGCTTTCCCATTTGCGGGACGTCCGCCGCGCCGCATGCCCGCCGCCCGACGCTCATACCATGGCAGGGACGCCCCGCGCCGGCGGGGCGCGCCGAATACGGCCAAAGGGGGAGCGGCGATGGAGCTGTTGGGCATTTTCCACAAAAAGACCTGGATGGAGGCGCGCGGCGTCTGCGACGCGCCGTATATCGAAAAGGGCGGCCACGCGCTCTCGGCGCGGGACGCGGCCACGGGCGGCGGCGTGATGGCCTGCGCCCTGGGGCGCATGCGCAACGCCGCGGCGCTGGCGGAGGAGCTGGGGCTGATGCGCGAGGAACGGTCGCTTGCGCGCATCGTGCTGGCGGCCTACGCGCGCTGGGGCGAGGATTACATCGAGCACGTCGAGGGGCCGGTCTTGACGGCGGTGATCGACCGCGACGGGGACAGGTTCATCCTCTGCCGCGACCGCATGGGCGAACGGCGCGCGTTCTACACCGCCTCGGACGGCTGCGTGGCCTTTGCCGACCACCCGGACCTGCTTTTGGAGGCGGGCTGCCTTCGGCCGGTGGTGGACTTGAACGGCCTGCGCGAGCTGTTTGCCCTCGGGCCGGCGCGCACGCCGGGGAAAACGCCGTGGCGCGACATGTACGCGCTGGAGCCGGGCTGCGCGCTGGTGGCGCGCGGGACGGACGCGCGCGTGCGCCGCTACTTCCGCCTCGAGGCGCGCGAACATGAGGACGACGCGGCGGCCACCGTGGAAAACGTGCGCTGCATGCTTGAGCGCGCCGTGGACGACATCGTGCCCCTGCGACCGGCCTCCATGCTCTCCGGCGGCATCGACTCCACGGTTTTGACCGCGCTGTTGCGCAAGCGCATGGAGCCCGTGCGCACGTTTTCCGTGGACTACGAGGGCAACGCCCGCCACTTCCGCGGCACTTCCTTCCAGCCGGAGCGCGACGCGCCCTATATCGAGCTGGCCGTGGAGCGCATCGGCTGCGAGCACACGGCGGTGGAGCTTCGGCAGGCGTCGCTGGCGCAGGCGCTTGAGGAGGCCGTGGACGCGCGCGGCTTCCCCGGTATGGCGGACGTGGACAGCTCGCTGCTGCTCTTTGCCCGCAAGATCGCCCCGCAGGCGCGCTTCGTGCTCTCCGGCGAGTGCGGCGACGAGGTGTTCGGCGGCTATCCCTGGTTCCGCGACGCGCACAGCCTGAATGCCGAGGCCTTCCCCTGGTCCGGCTCGCTGGAATTGCGCGCGGGCGTGCTCAAGCGGCGCGTGCGTGAAAAGCTGGACATCCGCGGCTATGTGCGCGAAACGCTCTCCGAGGCCGTCGCCCGCGTGGAGCATCTGCCCCACGAGAGCGCCGACGGCCGCTGCCTGCGCACCATGCAGCACCTGTGCTTTGCGTTTTTCATGGCCAATTTGCAGGAGCGGGCGCTGGCGATGTGCGAGCACAGCCATGTGGGCGTGCTCACGCCCTTTGCCGACGAACGGCTGGTGCAGTACGTCTACAACGTGCCGTGGGAAATGAAGTTCATGGGCGGGCGGGAAAAGGGGCTCTTGCGCGAGGCCGCGGGCGCGCTGCTGCCCGAGAGCCTGCGCTACCGCAAAAAGAGCCCCTACCCCAAGACCTGCGACCCGGGATACGCCCGCATCGTGCGCGGCATGGCGCTGGATATGCTGGCGGAAAAGAAAAACCCGCTTTTGCAGCTGGTGGACGCGCGTGCCGTGGAAAAGCTGGCGGCCTCCGACCTCTCCCCCACGCAGGCGCCGTGGTTCGGCCAGCTGATGGCCGGGCCGCAGATGCTGGCCTACCTGTGGCAGGTGAACGCCTGGCTGCGCGCCCGGCGCGCCGAGGTCGCCCTGTAACGCCCAGAACACACGTTCTGGACAGGAGGCGTGTTGACAGGGCGGGCAGGCCGTTGAAAGGGCCCGCAAGCCGGGGAAACAAAAAATCGCCCTGATCTTCATCGTATCAGGGCGATTTTCCCGGCCATGGGCTTTATCCGCGGCTGCCGGGCGCGCATTCGAGGGGCAGTCAGCCCGCGGCCACCGCGCCGAAGTTGGGCAGCAGCACCGTGCGCATGTAGATGTATTCCGAAAGCGTCTCCACGCTCTCGCCCTCGATGAGGAAGCGCACGCCGCCCACATCGGCAAGGCCGCAGAGCGTGTTGACGATGGCGTATACGGCGGCGCGCTCGCGCGCCTCGTCCAACGCCTGGCAGGCGCTGTAAAAGCGGGCGGAGAGGTTGACGGTGGCCACGCCGTCGCGGATGCGCACGCCGAGTATGTCCGTGTCGCCCAACCCCTCGGGCACGGGACGGGAAGCGCCGAGGGCGGCGGCCGCCTCCCCGGAAAACAGCGCCGAAAGCAGCGCGCGGGGCGAGCGCGCCTCGCCCTGCGAAAGCGCGGCCTCGCGCAGGACCAGTTCCCCCGCGTCATTGGCGAGATAGAGGCGCGCGGGGCTGCCGACATGGCCGCTGAAATCGCGGCGGCGCATGCCCACGCCGTCATCGGCCTCCACGGCCTCGCCGTCCACGCTGATGCGCACGGCGTCCAGTTCCGGGAAAAACGAGCACAGCGTCAGCGTCAGCGCCCCGTAGGCCTGCCACCTCTGCACGCCGGCGGCCTCCGCCGCCGAAAGCGCCTCGCCGCGCAGGTTGACCTGCAACACGCGCTCGCCCGCGCCGGTAACGGTGAGCGCCGGTTCGCCCGCCAGCAGGGAGCCGCCGCCGGACAGTGCGCGCGCGCAGGCGAGCGCCTCCGGGCCGGCGCACAGCGCCTCCACGAGCGCGTCGGCCAGCGCGCCCTGGCCAAAGGTGAGCCTGCGCGCCTCGGGCAACAGCCATTGCCCGTCCGCCGAGGGGAAGTAGAGCGCCGCTGTGCGCGTGGCCTCGCCCTGGGCGTTGCCCAGGTAGCGGTCGGACTCGGCCTGCATCTGCGCCCAGACGGCGGTGACGTCTGTCTCCACTTCGGTGAACACGCCGCAGGGCAGGCCGAGAAGCCCTTCCTCGCGGCCGCCGATGAGCACGTTCACGCCCTCGACGCCCTCCAGTTCCAGCAGCGTGCCGGCGATGGCCAGGTACATGCGCAAAAGCTCCTGCTCGCTCTGCACGTTGCGGGCGTCGATGGAAAAATCCACCGTCACCAGCCCCCCGGAGATTTCGCGGGAGACCACGCGCGTGTCGCCCGGGGCGACGCTGGCCTGCGCCACGCCGGCGGTGGGGTCGAGAAGCGCCTCGAGCACCACGTCCACCAGCGCCTCGCCGCTTTGCACCAGCAGCGTGCGCGTGGCCTGGGAAAGGGAAACGCCGTCGCTGGCGGCGTAATAGAGCGTGGCCTCGTAAAAGTATTCCGCCGTGGCCTCGCCCAGCAGCATCTGCGGCGCCTCGGCCTCCGGCTCGGGCAGCGCGGCTTCCGCGAGCGCGCCGAGCGGCAAAAGAACGAGCGTCAAAAGGAGCGCGAGCGCGCGTTGCAAACGATCCACCTGCTTTCGGGGGCGGCCGGCGCCGCCGCTATTTTGTGACGATGGGGAGCTCGATGATGAACGTGGTGCCTTTGTTTTCCTCGCTCTCGGCGCGTATGTCGCCATCGTGCAAAAGCACGATCTGGCGCACGATGGAAAGGCCGAGGCCTGTGCCGCCCGTCTCGCGCGAACGCGCCTTGTCCACGCGGTAGAAGCGGTCGAAGATGTGCGGAAGGTCGCCCGCCGGGATGCCGATGCCCGTATCCTCCACGCGCACCACGGCGCGCTTGCCGGCGCGGGAAAGCTCCACGCGCACCTCGCCGCCGCGGGGCGTATATTTGATGGCGTTGTCGATGACGTTGTAAAACACCTGCTGGAGCTTTAAGCTGTCGCCCACGGTCTCGCAGGGGTCGCGCACGAGGCAGGAAAGCTCGATGCCGCGCTCCCGCGCCAGGGGCGAAAGGCGCTTGACCTGCTCGGTGACGATATCGCGCAGGCGGACGTCGGCCACGTTCAGGCGCATGCCGCCGCTGTCTATGTTGACCAGCGTCAGAAGGTCGCTGACGATGCGGTTGAGGCGGTCGATCTCCTTGTTGATGTCGGTCAGGAATTCCTTCTGCATGGCCGGGTCGTAGCTCTCCTGATAGAGCAGCGTTTCCAGAAGGATCTTCATCGTGCTCAGAGGGGTCTTTAATTCATGGGAGGCGTTGGAGACGAACTGGTTGCGCGACATATCCAGCTTTTCCAGGCGCTCGGACATGGAGTTGAAGGCGCTGGCCAGCTGGGCGAACTCGTTTTTGCCGCGCACTTCCACGCGGGCGGAGAGGTCGCCGCGGCTCATGCGCGATATGCCAGCGCTCAATTCGCCGATGGGGCGGGTGATGGTGCGCACCACGAACATGCTGATGATGAGCGCCGAGGCCGCCACCAGCAGCATCCATAAGAGCATCTGGCTGCGCAGGGAGCTCAAGTTTTCGTAGATCTCCTGCGCCTGGGAGATATAGACCAGCACGCCGATGAGCTCGGCGTCGTAATAAATGGGCGCGGCGTAGAGGCCGGTCATGGCGCGCACGCCGGTCAACGACGTGAGCGAACCCGGCTCGACATTGGCGCCCGTGTCCTCGGCGTCGTAAAAGCCGTAGTCCCCGCCCTGGCCGGAAAGCACGTTGGCCACCTCGGCGTTTTCAAAGCGGCGGCCGTTGAGCTGGCTGTAAGCGTCCACCTGCACCACGCCGTAGCGGTCGAGCACCAGCACGCGGCTGACGCCCGCGCTGCTGGCGTCGGCGGCGCTCAAAAGCATGGAACCCACGTCCAGCGAAAACAGCGCCTCGCCCATGATGGAGGATAAGTTCTCCGCGACGCGCTGATCGTCCCGCACCCGCTGGTTGAACATGTAATCGCCCACCAGCTGGATCAGCGTGGCCGCCACCACCGAAAAGGCGATGGAGATGATCAGCAGATAGGCGATGAGTATCTTCCAGCGGATCGAATATAAAAATTCTTTGACCTTAGTCCTTGTCAGTGAAATAATAGCCCACACCCCACTTGGTGAATATATATTCGGGCTGGCTGGGCACGCGCTCGATCTTCTCGCGCAGGCGGCGGATGTGCACGTCCACGGTGCGCAAATCGCCTAAGTAATCGTACTTCCAGATGGTTTCCAGAAGGTTCTCGCGCGAAAACACCTTGCCGCGGTTGGTGACGAACAGCTGGAGAAGGTCGAACTCCTTGGCCGTCAGGTTGACCTCCCGCCCGCCGATGACCACCGAGCGGTTGTTTAAGTTGATCTGCATATCGCGCACGGTGATGACGCGCTGCGTGTTTTCCTTCTGCATCATCGCCGTGCGGCGGAAGATGCCCTTGATGCGCGCCTTGACCTCGAGGATGTTGAACGGCTTGGTCATATAGTCGTCCGCGCCGTATTCCAAGCCGAGGATCTTGTCCATATCGTCGCCCTTGGCCGTGAGCATAATGATGGGCACGTTGCTCTTTTCGCGGATGCGCTGGCAGACCTCGATGCCGTCCAGTTTGGGCAGCATCACGTCCAAAAGCACCAGGTCGTACTGGCCGGCGAAAAATTTATTGACGGCCTCCTCGCCATCCTGTGCCGAATCGGTCTCGTAGCCGTCCTGTTCGAGGCTGTATTTCAGGCCCTTGACGATGAGCGGCTCGTCATCGACGATCAATATCTTCTTCGGCATGGTTCTCCTCCCAAAACACCCCGCGGATGGGCGGGGCAACATCTTTTCACAAAACTGTCATTCTAATTATATACGATTGACCCGAACAATTCAAGCCTTGCCCGGTAAATGTTAGAATTTTTCATAATGCTGTACAAAGGGCGGGCGCAAGTGGTATAATATACGCATATGCCGGCCACCTGCCCGGCGAAATACCGTTTCAAAGGAGAACTGGCCATGCGTCGCAGGGCGGTCGCGCTCTTTTTTGTCTTGCTCACGCTGTTTGCCTGCCTTGCGCCGCAGGCGTCCGCCGCGCCCTCGGATTGGGATGAAAACAACCCCGGCGCGCTGTTGCCGACGCATCTTTACGCGCAGACGGCCGTGCTCATCGACGCCGAGACCGGCGACGTGCTCTTTGACAAGGATTCGCTGGTGCGCATGTATCCGGCCAGCACCACCAAGATCATGACGCTGCTGCTCGCCGTGGAGAGCGACATTCCCCTGGATGAGGAGATCACCATTCCCGACGTGGCGGAAAACGTGCCCTCCGACAGTTCCAAGGTGCCCGTCTACGCCGGCGAGCGCATGTCGTTTGAGGATCTGCTCTACGGCACGATGCTGCATTCGGGCAACGACGGCGCCAACGCCATCGCCTACCTCGTGGGCGGCAGCGTGGCCGAATTTGTCGCCATGATGAACGCCCGCGCCGCCGAACTCGGCTGCACGGGCACGCACTTTTCCAACGCCCACGGCTACCACGACGAAACGCACTATTCCACCGCCTACGACCTCGCCCTCATCACCCAGGAGGCCATGCGCAACGAGACGTTCCGTCAGATCGTCTCCACCCCCACCTACACCATGGCTCCCACGGAAAATCGCGGGGCCTACAACCTCACCAACACCGCGGCAATGGTCAACCCGGACAGTTCGTATTACTACGAGGGCTGCATCGGCGTCAAAACCGGCTACCACAGCCGCGCCGGCCAATGCTTCGTGGGCGCGCTGGAGCGCGAGGGCGTTACCCTGATCAGCGTGGTGCTGAGCGCGGGCCGGGAATCCAACGAGCCGACCAAGAAGTGGGAGGACACGGAAAAGCTCTTCAGCTACGGCCTGGCCCAGTATCAGCCGTATTCGCTCATCGACCTGTTCGACTTGTCCGGACGCGACATCAACACCGTCACCATCGCCAACGCCGCTGAAAACGACGCCCAGAAAGGCATGCTGGAACTGCGGCTGACCGAATTGAGCGACAGCGGCTACACGATCCGCATACGCTCCGGCATGGAGGCCATGGCCGAGGCGCTGGCGGACTTTGCCGCCCGCACGCAGATCACCTACAACGAGGGCCTGCAGGCGCCCATCGACGAGGGCCAGATCGTCGGCACGCTGACCTACACCGCGCCGGACGGAACGGTGGTCACCGGCATGCTCAGCGCCGAACGCGCCATGGAAGCACGGCCGGAATACGCCACGGTATACGACGTATTGCCCTTCCTGCGCCCGCTCGAGCCGTTCTTCTCCAGCGGCTGGGCGTGGGTGGCGCTGGTCGCGCTGATCGTGCTGATACTCTTCCTGGCCGTGCTCCACGCGCGCAAAAAGGCGGCGCTCAACCGCCGCCGCGCGGCCATCTACCGCGCCAAGCGCCGCGCTTACGACAACGCCGAACTGGAGCGCCGCCGCCTGGAGGCGCAGCGCCGCCAGCAGACCGCGCGCCAGCGCCGCCAGCAGGCCGCGCGGCAACAGCAGCATCCACGGCGGCCGCAGGGCCGCCCGAACGGCAGGCCGCGCCCCTGAGCGCGGCGGGCATACATGCGCCGGCCCGCGTCGCCGGCGCGCGCGGGAAGGGAAATCAAGCGGCCCTTTCCCCCATGGAGGCCGGGCGCCGCGCCGGCACGGGAGGCAACATGAAGAAACTGGCTGTCATCGGCTCGATCAACATGGACGTAGTCACGCGTGTGGAGCGCTTCCCGCAGCCGGGGGAGACGCTGACGGGCACTTCCTTTTCCACCATCCCCGGCGGCAAGGGCGCGAACCAGGCCGTGGCGCTGGGGCGGCTGGGCATGCCCGTGCGCATGGCCGGCTGCGTGGGCGACGACGCCTTTGGCGAGAGCTACCTGCGCAATTTCGCCGAAAACGGCGTGGATACGTCGCTGGTGCGCGTGCGCAGGGGGCAGACCACGGGAACGGCCTCGATCGAGGTCAACGCTGAGGGCGAGAACCACATCATCGTGGTGCCTGCGGCCAACGGCGAATGCGACATGGAATGGCTGGAGGGCGTGCTGCCCGCACTGGCGGACAGCGACATCTTCCTTTTGCAGCATGAGATCCCCCTGCCGGTGGTACACGAGGCCATCCGCCGCCTGCACGCCATGGGCAAGACGGTGATCCTCGATCCCGCGCCCGCCGCGCCCGTGCCGGAGGACGTGTTGGCGATGGTGGATTATATCACGCCCAACGAATCGGAACTGGTCGCCATCACCCCCGCGCTGGGCAAGGACGCGGACGCGCCCTCGCGCGTGAAATACCTGCTCGACCTGGGCGTGGGCTGCGTCATCAACAAGTCCGGCGGCAACGGCGCCTATGTGGCCGCGCGCGGCGCGGAGGTCGTCCATGTTCCGGGCTTCAAGGTCAAGGTGGTAGACACCACCGCCGCGGGCGACACCTTCAACGCCGGCTTCGCCGCCGGTCTGGCGCTGGGCCTGCCGCCGCTTGACGCGGTCAAGGTCGGCCACGCCGCCGCCGCGCTCTCCGTCACCGCCTTTGGCGCGCAGGGCGGCATGCCGCGCATGGAGCAGCTCCTGCCGCTGCTGGCGGATGGCTGGAAGGAAAAACTGGGGCTGTAAGGCGCCGCATACAAAACCCCCGCGACGACTCGCGGGGGCATATTGTTTTTGGGCTCAGTAGTTCTTCGCCTGCAGCTCAAAGTACGCCTGCGGATGGGCGCAGACCGGGCAGACCTCGGGGGCAGACTCGCCCACGTGGATGTGTCCGCAGTTGCGGCACTTCCAGACGCGCACGTTGTCCTTTTTGAACACCACGCCGTCCTCGATGTTCTTCAAAAGCGCCAGGTAGCGCTCCTCGTGTTCCTTCTCGATCTTCGCCACGCCTTCAAAGAGGGCGGCGATCTCCGTAAAGCCTTCCTCGCGGGCTTCCTTGGCAAACGTGGCGTACATGTCCGTCCACTCGTAGTTCTCGCCGGCGGCGGCGTCCTTGAGGTTGGCCACGGTGTCCGGCACGGCGCCGTCGTGCAAAAGCTTGAACCAGATCTTGGCGTGCTCCTTTTCGTTCTCGGCGGTCTCGGTAAACAGCGAGGCGATCTGCTCGTAGCCGTCCTTCTTGGCGCGGGAGGCGTAATAGGTGTACTTGTTGCGGGCCTGGGACTCGCCGGCGAACGCCGCCAGCAGGTTGGCTTCGGTGCGGGTGCCCTTGATGCTCTTGCTCATGGTGTTTCCTCCTGTTTTGTTCTCTCTGTCCTATTGATACCCCCAAGGGAGGGGGGTGAAACCCTGGGCAGGTCGATGCACGCCCGTTTTGCCTGCGGCATCTGCAACGCGCGCTCAATGCGGTAGCGACGGCCGTCCTTGACAAAATTCGCGCCCGTCTGCTTGAAGTGGAAACCCACGCCGGCGCGGCGGCACTGTTCGCGCAGGGAAAGCGCCCACTCGTAGCGCATTTCCCGCGCGCCCGGGCCGGATTCGCCGCCGGCCACCACCTCGGAAACGCGCCCATCCAGCCATGCGGAGAGATCCACCGGCCCCAGCAGAGGCTCGCAGATGATAAAGCGGCTGCGGATGGGCAGGCGCAAAAACTCCCCCATGCGTTCTTCAGCGCGGCGCTGGTTTTCGCAGGTGAGGCCGACTTCCACGTTTGCATAGCCGTCGCCCCAGTCCGGCGGCAGGCATTCCCCCATGCGCAGTATGCGCTTGGTGATGATGGTGAACGACACGTCCTGCCGCGCGCGGATGCACCGCCACGCCTCCGCGCGCCACCCGTCGGCCTCGGGCAGGAAAAAGTCCGAGGTCATGCAGGCATAGACATGCGCGCCGCCCGGCAGGAAAAAGCTGCCGTCCCGCCGCCGGCGCAGCGGCCAGTCAAAGTCCTTTGTGCGCGCGACGGCCGAGGCGTCCCTGCCCACGGAGGCGTCGCGGCGGTAGACATAGCAGTTCAGGCAGCCTTCGGAATACTTTTTGCAGCCGTGCCAGGGGTTCCAGAACCATCCGCTCACACGCGGTTGACCATGCCCTCGCGCGGCACATGCGCGTCCTTGGTGACGGTCGGCTCGCCCAGGGCGATGGCGATGGCGAACGTATAGCCCTCGGGGAAGCCGATGGCCTTTGCGTAGCGCGCGCCCTTTTCGCTCCTGAATACCTCCATCGGGCGGCCGAGGATGACGCTGCCCAGGCCGATGGAGTGCGCCGCCAGCGCCATGTTCTGCACGGCGATGCCGCAATCGACCTGGGAAAACCCCGTCGGCGCTTCCACGGGCGTGGAGATGAACACCACCGTGGGCGCTTCAAAGAAGAGTATGTCGCGGCCGGGGTCGGAGGGCTGCAGGCGGTTGTAATCGAGGGAAAATTCCTTCAGGAGCGCCGCGTCCTGCACCACGGAGAAATGCCAGGGCTGGCTGTTGCGGGCGCTGGGCGATTGCAGGGCGGCGGTGAGGATGGCCTGGAGTTCTTCCTCGGTGAGCTGGCGCGGGGCGTAGCCGCGGTTGCTGCGGCGGTCGGCGATGGCCTGCAAAACGGCGTTCGTCATTGGAAATACCTCCCCATGATGCGGTCGAATTCGGGAACCATGCGGGCGATGAAGCGCCCCACATAGGCAACGTCCACATGCCGCACGGGCGCGTCGCGCGGGCAGGGGCCCTCGTAAAAGGAAAACTGGTCGTCGCGCCACCTGGAAAGCTCCTGCGCAGTGAGCATGGGATGGTCGTCGGGCGGCACGGCCCGGCGCAAAAGCGCGAAGATGCGCGCCCGCTCCGGGGATTCGGCGTAAAGGCGGAAGTCCGTCTGCCGCACGTCGTTGTAGTAGAGGGCGGGGATGAGCGCGTCGCGCGCGGGGTCGACCATGTCGGGAAAATCGCGCTTCACGGAGGGCACCCAGTAGCCGTCTGTGAGGGCGTGGATGCCGTAGCCCACGTCGAAGGGCGTGAAGTGTTCGCGCCAGTAGCTGTGCACGCGCCCGACGTGCACGCTGCCCCAGTTGCCCAGGTGGAACTCGTCCTTGCGGGACTTGTCGTCGTGGAAGCGGACGTGCATCGCGTCCGGCGAGATCGCGCCCAGATAGAATTCCGGGCATTCCAGATAGTCCCCGTGGCCGCGCGCCCAGGCGCGCGCCAGCAAAAGATGCACCATTGACAGCGCCATATGCGTCCCCCGTTCCTTTCCAGTGTCCATTATAACACACGCGCGCGCGGGGAAACAAGGGCGCATCGCGGGGAAAGTTCATGAAAAATTATCCCGCCCCCGGCTTGACAGGCGACCCGGGGGACGTATATAATACGTCGTGGACAATTAAACAAGCCTTATCCAGAGTGGTCGAGGGACGGGCCCGATGAAACCCGGCAACCGGCCCGCGCGCAGGCGCGGCAAGGTGCCAATTCCCGCGGCGGCAGGCTATGCCTGCGCCGGAAGATGAGGCGAGGTTTCGGTCTTTTCCGCAAGCTCGCCATCGGCGGGTTTTTTTGTTCCAAGAAATCACGGAGGAAAACCACCAATGAAGAGACTGTTCACTTCCGAATCCGTCACCGAGGGACATCCCGACAAGGTGTGCGACCAGATCGCCGACGCCGTGCTCGACGCCATACTCGCCAAGGACCCCGACGCCCACGTGGCCTGCGAATGCTGCGCCACCACCGGCATGGTGCTGGTGATGGGCGAGATCACCACTTCCGCCTACGTGCCCATCGACCAGATCGCCCGCAACAAGATCGTGGAGATCGGCTATGACCGCGCCAAGTACGGCTTCGACGGCCAGTCCTGCGCGGTGCTGGTGTCCGTGGACGAGCAGTCGCCGGACATCGCCATGGGCGTCAAGCGCGGCGACGAAAACATGGGCGCGGGCGACCAGGGCATGATGTTCGGCTATGCCTGCGACGAGACGCCCGAATACATGCCGCTGGCCATCTCCCTGGCGCACAAACTGACGCGCGCCCTCGCGCAGGCGCGCAAGTCCGGCGCCATCCCCTACCTGCGGCCGGACGGCAAGGCGCAGGTGACCGTGGAATACGACGACGACCGCCCGGTGCGCGTCGAGGCCGTGGTCATCTCCACGCAGCACGCCCCCGAGGCCACCCACGAGCAGATCGAGCGCGACATGATTGAAAAGGTCATCCGCCCGAACGTGCCCGAAGGGCTGCTGGACGAAAACACCAAGTTCTTCATCAACCCCACCGGCCGCTTCGTGGTGGGCGGGCCGCAGGGCGATTCCGGCCTCACCGGCCGCAAGCTCATCGTCGATACCTACGGCGGCTACGCCCACCACGGCGGCGGCGCCTTCTCCGGCAAGGACCCCAGCAAGGTGGACCGCTCCGCCGCCTACGCCATGCGCCACGTGGCCAAGAACCTCGTCGCCGCCGGCCTCTGCCGCCGCTGCGAGGTGGGCGTGGCCTACGCCATCGGCGTGGCCAGGCCCGTGGGCGTGTTCGTGGACAGCGAGGGCACCGGCGCGCTGCCGGACGACGAGCTGGCAAAGATCGTCGAAAAGACGTTCGACCTGCGCCCGGCGGCCATCATCCGCCGCCTCAACCTCAAGCGGCCCATCTACCAGCAGGTGGCCGCCTACGGCCACTTTGGCCGCGACGACCTGGATCTTCCCTGGGAGCGGCTGGACATGGTGGACGCGCTGCGCGCCGCCGCCAGGCGCTGACATTCCGCCCCGCGCCGTATGCCGGCGCGGGGCTCAGGATGTTGACAAAGTCAACAGACTGGCAGAGCGTTGAGAAAGCCTGCAAGCCAAGGAAGCTGTACTTGCAGCCAAGGGAGCTTACTTAGACGTAAGTGACCGCAGGATGCAAGTGCAGCTGACGCAGGAAGCAAAAATCGCTTCTGATTTTCTGTATATCAGAGCGATTTTTGCGGTTGTAGGCTTTGTCAGCGCTCTGCGCCCCGCGCCGTATGCCGGCGCGGGGCTGTTTTTCCCTCGCCGGCGCGCAGCGCGGACGCTCTTAGACCAAATCTCGACGTTGCCGTAAAGTTGTTTTGCCCTCTGCCCCGCCGCCTTGACATCCGCCCTCCCGCGTGGGTATAATTTGTGTAAGTGGGGGAATAGCGCTGGCAAGGGGGCGATCGGATGGGTCTGTTGGATAGCGCGCGCGCAAAGTTCCTCCGGCCGTTGGATTTGCGCCGCGAATTTGAGCGGGGCTGCGCCGATTTTGGCGTGCAGGCCTCCTGGAAGGACTTTCAGCAGGCGCGCGCCCAGACGCTCTGCAACGTGCGCGAATACTTCCTTTTCCACTTCTACGAGCGCACGCCGGAGGAGCGGGACACATTTGTGACCACAGCGCGGCGCGACGAGATGATCCATGAGATCGGCGACGACGAGACGATCAACGCTTCCGCCCCCGGCAACAAGATACTCTTCAACCGCCTGTTCGGCGAATTCCTCTGCCGCGAATGGCTCAACCCCACCACCTGCACAGGCGAAGAATTCGCCGATTTCGCGCGCCGCCACCGCCGGGTGATGGTCAAACCCGCGCGCGCGGGGCGCGGCGAGGGCCTGGCCATATATGAATACGAGAGCGCCGCGGCGGCGCTGGCCTTCCACGCCTCCCTGCAGGGGCAGGCCATGCTGGTGGAGGAGATCCCCGTGCAGCACCCGCAGATGGACAGGCTCAACCCCAACTGCATCAACACCGTGCGCTTTTGCACCTATACCGACCGCGACGATGTACACATCCTCCTGGCCGCGCCCCGCTCGGCCAAGGGCGTGAGTTTCGTGGACAACGTGGCCGCGGGCGGCATCATCATGGCCGCCGACCTTAAAACCGGCGTCATCACCTCGGACGGCGTGGATGAAATGTCGCGCTTCTTCCCCATCCATCCCCTCACCGGCACGCGGCTCAAGGGCTTTCAGATCCCCAACTGGGATACGGCCCTGGACGTTGTCCATCGCGCAGCCCGCGCCCTTTACGCCGTGCCCCAATGCCGCTACCTGGGCTGGGACCTGGGCTTCCTTGCCGACGGCCGCGTGGCCGTCATCGAGTGCAACTGGCGGCAGGGGCTGCTGGCGCAGGTGCCGCAGGGACGGGGGTATTACTACGAGCTGAAGGCGCTGTGCCATAAATTGTAAGCGGCGCAGCATTGCCAGGGGCCGTTGACGCGGCATCGCGCTCCCCATGCGTGAGGGGGCGCGCGGAAAACGCGGGGCGCGGCGCTCCCCCGCCGCTACCCCGCCCGAAACGCATATAGCAAAAGCCCCGAAACTTCAACAGTTTCAGGGCTTTTCTTTGGCGTGCCTGAAGGGATTCGAACCCCTGACCTTTTGGTTCGTAGCCAAACACTCTATCCGGCTGAGCTACAGGCACATGGCCTTTTCTCAAGGCGCTTATATAGTTTACCGCGCGCGCGGGCGTTTGTCAATGCCTTTGGCGCAAAAATCCGCAATTTTACATTGCCGCCGCAAATAGCGCGAACGCGCCGGGGCCGCCGCCCCGCATCCGGCATGGGGCGGCGGCCAGACTTCCATTCGTCCCGCGGGGCGCGGCGGGCTCACGCCTCCCCTTCGTCCTCCTCCGGGCGCTCCGGGCGGACGGGGGCTTCCCTGCGGCGGTAGAGCTTGCGCTCCAGCGACCAGATGCGCTCCGTGAAGCCGCCGGGCTTGACCATGGAAAGCTCGCGGCGCATCTCGAACATGCGCGCGTCGAGCACGTCGAGTATGTGCAATACCTCCGCTTCCGGGAACATCGGCCGGCGCGGGCTGCCGTATTCGGGCAGGTCGTGGTGGGAAAGGATCATGTGCTCGAGCATGTCCTTGAGCTCGGGGCGCACGCCCAGTTCCCGCGCGCAGCGGTCCAGCGCCGCCACGCCCATCACCAGATGGCCGAGCAGCTGCCCCTGGCGGGTGTAATCGCTGACCATGCCGATCTCGTCGGCAGCCAGTTCGTCCAGCTTGCACAGGTCGTGGAGGATGACGCCCGCGGCCAGCAGGTCGGCGTCGAGGAAGGGGTAGATGTCGCAGACGGCGCGGGCGGCGCGCAGCATCGTCGAAGTGTGGTGCAAAAGCCCTCCGCGCTCGGCGTGGTGCAGCTTCGAGGCGGCGGGATAGTACATCAGGCGTTCGCCCGCCTCCTCCAGGCGCTTGAGGACCAGCGCCTTGAGTTCGCGGTCGGCGATGGCGTCCACGCGGTTGAGGATAAAGTCCATCATCTCGCCCGAGGGCTGCGGCGCGCAGGGGGCGAGGGCGGCCATGTCATAATCGTCGCCCTCGGCGGCGGGGCGCAGCTTGTCCACGCGCAGCTGCGGCCGGCCGTTGTATTCCAACATCACGCCGCGCAGGCGCAGCACTGTGGCCGGGGCGGGCGCGGACGTGTTCCCGTCCCACATCTTGGCGTTGACCTCGCCGGAGATGTCGCAAAGCGTCATGTCCAGGTACTTGTTGCCGTTGGAGGAGGTGCGCTGCGCGGCGGCGCGCACCAGCAAAAAGCCGTCGAAGGCCTGGTTTTTCAGCATCGCGCTGAGCTGCGGCTGCGCCTTCATGCCCCCGCCTCCCCCGCGACTTCATCGAGCAGGACGATGGCCAGCGCGTAGATCTCCGCGGCGCGCAAAAGGTCGGGGATGTAGGTAAACTCGTCCGGGCCGTGGGCGGAGCCGTGGGTGGCGGGCAGCCCCTCGGGGCGCGGGCGCTCGCCGGGGAAGATGACGCCGAAGGTGATGGCGTTTTTGAGCAGGCGCGAATAGGTGCCGCCGCCGGAGGTGAAGGGCGGCGCGTCGTCGCCGGTGACCTCGAAGTAGGCGCGCTGGGCGGCGGCGATGAGCGGCCCGTCCTTGGGGATGTAGACCGGGCGGGTGGTGGAGAACTCGCGCGGCTCAAAGCCGAGGCGCGCGCCGTAGGCCTGCAGCGTTTCGCTGTCGCCTTCGACGTTCGTGGCGATGGAGAGGCGGCAGTCCACGCTCAGGGAGAGTTTGCCGTCTTTGGTGCGCGCCATGCCGCAGACCATGGTGCTGCGGCCGGTGTCCTCATCCTCGCAGGCGATGCCGGCGCGCTCGCCGTAGATGTCGCCGGAAAGCGCCGCCACGCCGCGCATGGCGGCCTCGGACTGGCCGGTGAGCACGCCCGCTTCCAATAGCGCCGTGGCCAGGCGGTGGATGGCGCTCAACCCGCCCTCGGGCCGGGCAGCGTGGGCCGCCGTGCCCGTGGCGCGCACGCGCACCATGCCGTTTTCCTCGCTCACATCCACGCCCTCGCTGGCGGCGAAGGGCGCAACGCCGCGCAAAAGCGCCGTGGCGCTGGGCGGCACCATGTTGAACACCTCGCCGCCGTGGAACTCGGCGATCTGTTCGCCGGCGTCCATGTAGAACATGCCCTTGATGGAGCCCTTCTGGGCGTAGTTGGCGGGGAACATGCTGTCCGGGATGAGCGAGGCCACGGGATGGACGCAGTTTTGCACGTAGTATTCCATATCCTCCATGCCCGTCTCCTCGGAGCAGCCCATGATGACGCGCAGGCCGTGTTTGAGCGGCGTGCCCAGTTCGCGGAACATGCGCATCAGGTAGAGGCCGAGCACGGCGGCGTTCTTGTCGTCGTTGACGCCGCGGCCGATGAGGAAATCGCCCGCGCGGGTCGCGCCGTAGGGCGGGTAGATCCACTGTTCGCCCTCGGGCACCACGTCGATGTGGGCGACGATGCCCAGGGCGTTGTTTTTGTCGCCAAAGGTGGCGCTGCCGCAGTAGCCGGCGTGGTCCTCGGTTTCAAAGCCCATCCTGCGGGCGTGGTCGAGGGCGAAATCGAGCATCTTCCGGCATTCGGGGCCAAAGGGCGCGCCCTCCTCGGCGAGGTCGGCGCGGCTGACCGAGCGGATGCGGGCGAACGATTGCAGGTCGGCGACCATCTCCTCGGCGTGGGCGTCGAGCCAGGCGCGGGCGGCCTGGCGGAACGAACGTGTATCCATGGGGGAGCCTCCTTAACGCTGTGATCTCAGATGTTACCATTATACATGGCGCGGCGGCGGGATGCAATTGCTTTTTGCGCGATTTTATGCTATGATGGCTGGGAATGGAGGTGTTCCCATGAAGAAGATCGCCATGCTTGCGCTGGCGGCGCTGCTTTTGTGCGCGCTGGCCGCGGCGGAGACCGTCGCCGCGCCGGACTATACGCTGACGCTGCCGGAGGGCTTTGCCCCCGTATCGGAGGCGGAGATGGAGGGCTATCGCCAGGCCTCCGCGCGCGACGCGGGCGGCGTTTACGAAGGCGAGGCGCTGCTGGCGCTGCGCGGGGGCGCGGCTATCAGCGTCGTAAAGGCGGCGACGTCCTATGCCGACGCGCGCGAGGCCGCCGGGGCGCTGGTGCAGGAATACGCCGGCTACGTGGCCGGCTTTGAAAGCGTTGAACCGCAGTATGTCGAGGCCGGCGGGCGGGAGTTCGCCCTGGTGCAGGTCTCGCTGGACGGCGAGGTGGCCTCGCAATACCTGCTGGTGGAAGGCGGGGCGCTCTACACGCTGACGTTCGTGGGCGTGCCGGAGGAAGAAGCGCTTGCGACGCTCGCGGGCATGACGTTTGCCGCGGAGGCAACGCCGTCGCCCACCGCCGCGCCTTTGCCGTCCGCGCCGGCGGCGTCCGCCGCGCCCCTTTCCACGCCCGCGGCCTGACGCGGGACGCGCCGGGTGGGCAGGCCGCCCCCCGGCCGCATTGTTTACGATTTGTCTCTGGCTTTTTGCCGCGTATAATGGTATAATACACGCGGTCGCCGGGGGTTGGCGGCGTTTTTGCGAACGTTTTTGCCCGACCCGCCCGGAAATATTCGATAAAGGATGACTTTCATGGCAAATTGCGCGATCGTCGGCATCAACTGGGGAGACGAGGGCAAGGGCCGCATGGTGGATTACCTTGCCGGGAAGTACGACGTGGTGGTGCGCTACCAGGGCGGCAACAACGCCGGGCACACCGTCATCAACGAATACGGCAAATTCGCGCTGAACCTGCTGCCCAGCGGCGTGTTCCACGAAAAGGCCGTGAACCTGCTGGGCGCGGGCACGGTGATCGACCCAAAGCACCTGTGCGGCGAGATCGCGCGCGTGCGCGAAAAGGGCGTGGCCATCACCCGCGACAACCTGAAAATTTCCGACCGCGCCGTGATGGTGCTGCCCATCCACCCCATGCAGGACAAGTGGGAGGAAGCGCGCCTGGGCAAGGACCACTTCGGCTCCACGCTGCGCGGCATCAGCCCCGTCTACGGCGACAAGTACATGAAAAAGGCGCTGCGCATGGGCGACCTTTTGCACCCCGAGCACCTGAAAAAGCAGTTAAAGCGCCTGCTGGACTGGAAAAACCAGGTGATCGTGCCCGGCTACGGCGCGGAGAAGATCGACTTTGGCGACACGCTCAAGTGGATCGAGGAATACGGCGCGCCGCTGATGCAGCACGTCTGCGACGCGGGCGAGCTGCTGGAAAGCGCCGCGGAGGCGGGCAAGAGCGTGCTGTTTGAGGCGCAGCTGGGCGCGCTGCGCGACATCGACTACGGCATCTACCCCTTCACCAGCTCCTCTTCCCCGCTGGCGGCCTACGCGCCGGTGGGCTGCGGGCTGCCGAGCCTCAAGGTCGATCGCGTGGTGGGCGTGACCAAGGCCTACTCCACCTGCGTGGGCGAAGGCCCGTTCGTCGGCGAGCTTGACGGCGAGGAGGCCGATAAGTTGCGCGAGGCGGGCGCGGAATACGGCGCCGCCACCGGCCGCCCGCGCCGCGTGGCCTGGATGGACCTGGTGGCCACCCGCTACGGAACGGTCCTGCAGGGCGCGACCGAGCTGGCGCTGACCAAGCTGGACGTTTTGAGCTACCTTGACAAGATCCCCGTCTGCGTGGCCTACGAAAAGAACGGCCGCCGCGTGGACCGCTTCCCCTACACGCCCGACCTGGACGGCTGCAAGCCCGTCTACGAGGTGTTGCCCGGCTGGAAAATGGACATCGGGACCTGCCGCGAATATGAGCACCTGCCCTCCGAGGCGCGCGACTACGTGGAGTTCATCGAAAAGAACGTCGCCTGCCCCATCAAGTTCGTCTCCGTGGGCGCGGAGCGCGACAGCCTCATCATCCGCTAAGGGGGGACGAGCATGCACGATACTTACGAAACGCCGCTCAACAGCCGCTATGCCAGCCGCGAGATGCAGAAGATCTTCTCGCCCGACCGCAAGTTCACCACCTGGCGCAAGCTCTGGGTGGCGCTGGCCGAGAGCGAAATGGAGATGGGCCTGCCGGTGACGCAGGCGCAGGTGGACGAATTAAAGGCGCATGTGGAGGATATCGACTATGAGGCCGCCCGTCGCCACGAGGAGCGCACCCGCCACGACGTGATGGCGCACGTGCTCGCCTACGGCGACGTCTGCCCCAATGCGCGCGGCGTCATTCACCTGGGCGCGACCTCCTGCTATGTGACCGACAACGCCGACATACTCATGCTGCGCGACGCCCTGACGCTGGTGCGCGAAAAAGTGCTGGAGGTCATCCGCCGCCTGCGCGCCTTCGCGCTGGAATATAAAGATTTGCCCACCCTCGGCTATACGCATTTGCAGCCGGCGCAGCTTACCACCGTGGGCAAGCGCGCCACGTTGTGGATGCAGGATCTGCTCATGGACCTGGACGAAGTGAACTTCGCCCTTTCTTCCCTCAAGCTGCTGGGCAACCGCGGCGCGACCGGCACGCAGGAAAGCTTTATGAAGCTTTTCGACGGCGACGGCGAAAAGGTGGACGAACTGGAAAGGCGCATCGCCCACAAGGTGGGCATGGAAAAGTGCTTCGCCGTTTCCGGCCAGACCTATCCGCGCAAGCTGGACAGCCGCGTGCTCGGCGCGCTTTCCGGCATCGCCCAGAGCGCCTACAAATTCGCGCAGGACCTGCGGCTTTTGCAGTCCTTCCGCGAAGTGGAAGAGCCGTTTGAGAAGGGGCAGATCGGTTCCTCGGCCATGGCCTACAAGCGCAACCCCATGCGCTCGGAGCGCATCTGCGCCCTTGCCCGCCACGTGATGGCGCTGACGCAGGACGCGCAGATGACCGCCGCCACCCAGTGGTTCGAGCGCACGCTGGACGACAGCGCCAACCGCCGCCTCTCGCTGCCGGAGGCCTTTTTGGCCACGGACGCGGTGCTGGAATTATACGCCAACATCGCCAGCGGCATGGTCGTCTACCCGGCGATGATCGGCAAGCGCGTGATGGAGAACCTGCCCTTCATGGCCACCGAGGCCATCCTCATGGAGGGCGTGCGCCTGGGTGGCGACCGGCAGGAGCTGCACGAGCGCATCCGCGTGCATTCGCAGGCCGCGGCCGCGCGCATGAAGCAGGAGGGCAAGGAGAGCGACCTGATGGAGCGCATCGCCGCCGACCCCGCCTTCCCCATGGACCACGAGCATTTGACCAAATTGCTTTCGCCGGAGAACTACACCGGCCGCGCCGCCGAGCAGACGGTGAACTTCGTCAAAAACGAAGTCGACCCCGCCCTCGCCGGCCACGCCGCGCGCGATATGGGCGAGATCAAGCTGTAAAACCGCCGAGGGCCGCGCCGGCGAAGAGAACGGGCGTGGAGAGATCAAACGTCTCCCCACGCCCGTTTTTTGCGCCCGTTTCCCTACAAAAGCTCGGTAAAATCATGGATGACGCGCTCGGCGAGCGCTTCCGTCTCGCCGTGGCGATGGGCGGAGGCTTCGTCGTAGACCAGCACGGCGCGCATGCCGGCCTTTCTCGCCCCGGCCACGCCCTCGTAAACATCCTCAAAGACCACGCAGTCGGCGGGCTCCACGCCCAGCTTTTCCGCCGCCAGCGTGAACACCCTGCCGGAGAACTTGCCGCGGCCGCCGACGTCCTCCACGGAGAGCAGGGCGTCGAAAAGCCCCGCGATGCCGCGATGTTCAAGGCAGGGTTTGAACAGCCCCGGCGGCATGGCCGTGGCCACCGCCAAACGCACGCCGCGCGCCTTGAGCGCTTTGAGATAGGCTTCCGCGCCGGGCTTTAAGCGCACGTTTTCGCGGTATTCGCGCTCGGCCATGCGCGTCCAGGTTTGCACGATCTCTTCCCACGGCTCGGCAAGGCCGTAGCGCTTTTTCGTGTACAGAGCCGTCTCGCGGTAGCTCATGCCGGCGATGGCTTTGGCGTAGTCCGGCGTCAGTGTCAGGCCGCGCTCGGCGAAGAAAGCTTCGTCCACCGCGTGCCAGACGTACATGCTGTCCAGCAGCGTGCCGTCCAGGTCGAAGATGGCGGCGCGCATCGAAAGCGGGGCGCTCATGGACGCTTTTCCTTCCTGCCGCGCAGCACGAAATCGAGCATCTCCGGCACGCGCGCCTCCCAGAAATCCCAGTTGTGGCGGCCGGTATACTCGTGGTACTCGTACTGGAAGGGGTCGCCGGGCAGGTTTTCGAAAAAGTCGCGGGTGAGGGCGGCGTTGGTCTTTAAAGAGTCCTCCGTGCCGCAGGTGTGCCACACGCGCGGGCAGGGGCCGCCCGACTCCGCCAGCTCCCGGGCGCGCTCGAGCGTCTCCTCCTCGCTGGGCAAGGGGCCGGCCTCGCCATAGGCGACGAGATAGCGGTTGAAGCGCGGCGTGCCCTCCCCGGGCTCGTGGAAGCGGTAGTTGGTATGGCCGGCGGAGAGGCAGCAGACGGCGGAATAGTTCTCCGGCCGGCGCATGGCGATCTTCAGCGCCCCCATGCCGCCCATGGAGAGGCCGGCGATGAAGTTGTCCTCCCGTTTGTCCGAAAGGGGCAGCGCGCGGCGCAGCATCTTCGGCAGCTCGTCGGCGATATGGGTAAAGTAGCGCTGGCCGTGGGCCATGTCCTCATACATGCTCATGCCGGCGGCGGGGGCGACCAGCGCCAGGTCGCGGCGGGAAGCCTGCCGCTCGATGGTGGTATGGCGCAGCCAGCCGGTCTCGTTGTCGCCCGCGCCGTGCAAAAGCCAGAGCACGGGGAAGGGGCCGCGGTTTGTCTCCGGCAGCACCACCTGCGCGGAAAATGCCTTGTTCAGCGCCTCTGAAAACGCCTCGAATCGGATCAGCGCCATGCGTCCTCCCCCTTTCCTTCCAGCAGCCAGTCGATCGCGCCGACGATTTGTTCGTCCCAGTACTTCCACTGGTGGTCGCCGGGCGATTCGCTGTAGGCAAGGTCATAGCCGAGGGCGCGCAGGTGGTCGCGCATGCGCGCGCTGTGGGCGTAGAGGTAGTCCTCCGTGCCGCACCACATGTATACGGCCGGCCTGCGGGAGGGCTCGAGCGCCGCCGCAGCGGCAAAGAGGTCGTTTTCCGAGCCGGGCACGCCGTCCGCCGGGCCGAACACGTCGTCCCAGTACGCCTGCGGGGCGGGCACGGTGCCGTTTTTGGCAATGTCGGCCGCGTCCAGCGCCCCGGAGAGGGCGACGGCTTTGGAAAACGTCCCCGGCGCGCGCAGGGCGCACTTCAACGCCCCGTAACCGCCCATGGAGAGGCCGCCGATGAACGTATCCTCCCGTTTTTCCGAAAGCATGGGGAAAAAGCGCCGGCTGAGGGCGGGCAGTTCCCGGGAGATAAACGTGAACCAGGGCAGGCCGCGGTACATATCCGTATACCAGCCCAGGCCGCCGTCCGGCATGATGACGGCGAGGTTCTTGTCCGCCACGTAGCGCTCGATGGACGTGCGGCGCATCCAGAAGCTCTCGTCATCCGTCATGCCGTGCAGCAGGTAGAACGTCCTGACCTTGCCCCCCGCGCCCTCGGGCAGGAGCGCGTGCATGCGCGTCTCCATGCCCAGCGCGTCGGCGTAATAGTCCACCACGAGATGTGCCATATGTTTGCTCCTTTGCGATGGGTATGCCCTATTATAGCACATTTCCGGCAATCATGACAGGGATCGAGCAATTTTGTGCGTATATTTCGATAACCGCCTATTTTTCGCGGCTTTGTGGTATACTGATGCTGTATATCTGTGCGTATATGGGAGGAGGAACCGATATGGGCAAGGAACAGCCGCGTCCGCAGGAACAGGAGAGGGAGCGCAGGCAGAGGCCGCAGGAACAGCCCCCGCGCCGCCGGCGCCGGCGTCGCGCGCGCGGCGTGCCCCGGGCGCTGGCCATCGCCCTGATCGTCATCGCGCTCGTGGTGGGCGGCGGCCTGGGCTATTGGCTGGGCGCGCGCCCGGCGGACGACAGCCTCATCGCTGAGCGCGACGAGCAGATCGCCAACGCCAACCAGCGCATCGGGGAGCTGGAGGCGATGCTGATGGACAACGGCATCGACCCCAACGCCGCCGTGTTCGACGGCGCGCAGCCCCTTGACCCCGACGTGGTCAGCGCGCTGGACGGCGGCGACGCGCCCGCCAACGACAACAACGTGCTGGTGGACGGGGGCGACAGCTTTGCAGAGCCCGCCGCCACGGTCGCGCCCGCGGTGGTCGCCGAGTTTGGCGACGTGCAGGTGATGAGCGACGAAGTGCTCGACGCCTACAACGCCGAGGTCAACCGCCAGCTGCTCAACGGCCAGGATGTCAGTTCCTACGCCGATTCGCTCCTGGAGGAGACGCTCCAGCAGGTGGTCGAGGAAAAGGTCAAGTACGCCAAGGCCGAGGAGTTGGGCCTGACCGAGCCCAGCGAGGAGGACGAGGCCGCCATCGACGCCGCCGCGCAGGAGCGCTACGAACAGGATCTCGCCTTCTACACCATCAACGACGGCACCATGACCGAGGACGAGGCGCGCCAGGCGGCCATCGAGCGCATGGAGGCCGACGGCATCACGCTGGAGACGTGCCGCGCCGACATCGAAGATGAATGGTGGGAGGAAAAGCTGCGCGACTACGCCTCGCAGCAGGTCGTGCTGACCGACGAAGCCGTGCAGGAGGTCTACGACCAGTACCTTTCCGAGCAGCAGGCCTCCTACGACGCCAACCCCGACCAGTACGAATACGCCCGCCTCTACGAGGAGACCACCGTGGTCTACAACCCCGCCGGCTACCGCACCTTCAAGCAGGTGGTGATCCCCTTTGACGCGGAGGACGGCGCGCGCGTGCAGGAGATACTCTTTGAACTGGAGAGCCTCGACGCTGAGGCCGACGCCCAGCGCGTGGAGGAATTGAACGGCGAACTGAACACGCTCTACGCGGCGCTGGAGCCGACGGCTGAGGAAGTGCTCGACCGCGTGGCGCAGGGCGCGGACTTTGACGACCTCATCGACGAATACGGCCACGACCCCGACGGCGGCCTGGAGAGCGTACAGCGCGACGGCTACTATGTAAGCGCCGCCTCCACGGTCTACGACCCGGCGGTGAAGGAAGCCGCCCTGGCGCTGGCGAGCCCCGGCGACGTATCGCAGGAGCCCGTGCGCACCGCCGAGGGGCTGCACGTGCTCTACTTCAACGCCGAGGTGCCCGCCGGCCCCATCCCGCTGGAGGACGTGCGCGCATCGCTGGAGGGCGAGGCGCTGGAATCCCTGCGCTACGACGCCTATGAGACGCAGCTGGCGCAGTGGGTGGAGGAGGCGAACGTCACCTACCACCGCGAGGCGCTGGAGGTAAACGCCTGACCGACAACGCCACGGCAGGGGCCGCTTTCACGGGATGTGGAAGCGGCCCCTGCCAAAACAGCGAAAAACGCTTCCGACAAACGGCGTCGGAAGCGTTTTTGCGTCTGCGCGTCTACGGCCTTCTCAGAAGCCCTCCACCGGCTCGCTGGCGGGCTTTTCCAGCAATTCCGGGTGCTCCAGAAGATGCTTGGCCAGGCGGATGGCGCGGGAATAGTAGTAGCCGTCAGCGATGCGCTCGTCCAGGGTGATCCCCAGTTTCAGCTTTTCACGCATGCCCTTGAAGCCGTTTTCGTCGTATTCCGGCGCCTGGAACTTTTCGCCGATGACCACGAACAGGGAATTGGTGCCCCAGTTGTTCAGGTGGTGGTAAGCGGCGTTGAGCTGTATGGAGCCCAGGTTGTTCATGAAAATGGAGGAGTAGTTGGGGTCGGTCTTGACCAGCGAATAGGGCACGATGCCGCGCGCATCCAGGAAGAAGAGTATCTTCATAATGAGCTTGAGGATGATGCGCGGGAACTTCAGCAGCATGGCCATGCCGTCGGTGGAGTTGTCGGTCCTGTCCTCCTTGCGGAAGGTGGTGATCTCCTTGTAGATCTGCGCGCGGATGCTCTCCAGCGTGCTGTCGGGGGAGAACTTCAAAAAGGCCAGAGCTTCCTCGCTCTGCTCGTTGAACTGCTTTTTGACCACAAAGGCGGACGTCAGTTCCGTGCGCTGGTAGACGCGGTTGCCGGCGATGAATCGGTTCATGCGCGGCTTGAGCGTCACCGTCTTGACGATGGCCGCGAGTATGATCTGGAAGTACTTGTAGCGGTACTCCGGGTTTTGGGCGTTCTTCTCCGCGATGTAGCGGTTCATGTTGGTCAGGTCGATCGTCTCTTCGATAAACGCCTCGTTGTCGGCGCGGTTGGGATAGAGGTAGGGCGTAAAGCCGTGCATGGGGTCGAGGTCGCGCAGCCAGATGCCGTCCCGGCGGTCGCCGTGCCTGCGCTTGCGTGGCTTATCGGTCATATACATCCTCCTTGCCGTCCAGGGGTCGTTTCCCCGCCCGCGGCGGAAAAGGCCGGCGACGCGGCGCGCCCCGATGGGCTTATTATAAGGCGGGCGGGTAGATTTGTCAAATTTATGGCTTGCCGGTGGCAAAATGCCGCCGTCTCAGAGCGTTTCCGGCCCGAAGGCCAGCCAGTCCACGTCCTCCTCGCGCAGCAGGCCGCGCATGGGGGAAGGCGGGGTCAAGTAGCGCTCGCCCACGCAGGCGATCTCCCGGGGGAATTCCTCCATGTGCAGCTCGTCCCGGGCGCGCATGCTATGGTCGCCCTGGCTGCCCACCAGCAGGTGATCGAGCAAGGGCACGTCCAGCCGCTTCAGCGAGCGCGCGTAGGCGGCGGTGTTTTCAAGGTCGTAATCGTCCGGCGCGGGCTGGGCGGCGTCCACATATTGCGCCAGCAGCACGCTGTGGGCGTGCGAGGAGATGACGTCGGCAATGGCGTCGCGCAGGTATTCCGGCTCCGCCCAGGCCCTGCCGGGCGCGATGGGGCGCGCCAAAAGCAGCCTGCCCTCATACGTCAGGCAGAATTGCCACGTTTCCTCGCCCTCGGCATAGGGGCGGTAGCTGCGCGTAAACGCGCGAAAGAGGCGCAGGTTGCCCAAATCGGGCCTGTCCTCCGCGCGCAGGCCGGCATAGGCGTCGCACAGCTCGCGCACGCCCTTGAGCCAGCGCGCGGCCTGCACGCCCACGCCCGGCGTCCGCGCCAGCGCCTCTTCGTCGGCGGCCAGCACGCCGCGCACGCCGCCAAAGCGCTCGTCCAGTTCGTGCGCCAGGGCGTTCACATTGCGGCGGGGGATGATATAAAAAAGCAGCAGCTCCAGAAGCTCGTGCGGCCGGAGCGCCTCCGCGCCTTCCACCAGCGCCCGGCGGCGCAGGCGCTCGCGGTGGCCGGCGTGGGCGCTATTCGCCGATGATCTTGATGAGGACGTGCTTTTGCCGTTTTCCATCGAATTCATAGTAAAAAATCTGCTCCCAGGTGCCAAAATCGAGGCGGCCGTTGGTGATGGCGACCACGACCTCGCGCCCCATGACGGTGCGCTTGAGGTGCGCGTCGGCGTTGTCCTCATAGCCGTTGTGGCGATAGCGGCTGTACGGCTTTTCCGGGGCGAGGCCCTCCAGCCACTCCTCAAAATCCTGATGCAGGCCGCTTTCATCGTCGTTGATAAAGACGCTGGCGGTGATGTTCATGGCGTTGACCAGGCACAGCCCTTCACGCACGCCGCTTTCGTCGATGGCGGCCTGCACATCGCGGGTGATGTTGCACAGGCCGCGGCGGGTGGGCAGGTTGAAAAACAGCTCCTTGCGATAGGACTTCATGGCGCATCCTCCCGTAGATACAGCAAAAGCCGACGCCTGAAACGCCGGCTTCCGTTGGAAAAGTTACTTGTTCGCCTGCTTTTCCTCGATGGTGATGACCTGCTGACCGTCATAGTAACCGCAGTGCTTGCACACGCGATGGCTGAGCTTCATCTTCCCGCAGCGGGGGCACTTGACGATCCCGGGGGCGGACAGCTTCCAGTGCGCGCTGCGGCGCGCGTGCTTTCTCGCCTTGGAGATTTTTCCCTTCGGAGTGGCCATTGTTACACCTCCTCATCGCTTTCAATCATTGCCTTCAATGCCGAAAAGGGGTTTGTGACCTCTCCGGCGAAGCGGCCTTCTTCGGGCCGCTCCGTGCCCTCGGGCGCGGACGCTTCCGCATCCCTGAGACAAGCGCAGGAAACCTCGTTGCGGTCGGCCCCGCAGACGGGGCACAGGCCCTTGCAATCCTCCGAACAGAGAACGCGCATGGGCAGCTCCAGAATGAGCAGCTCCCGGGCGCAATCCGTCAGGTCGATGCAGGAATCCACGATGGCGCGCGTTTCGCCCTCGTCCTCGTCCTCGTCCTCCGCGTCGTCCGGGCGGCGCGAAAAGCGCTCGTCCATCTCAACGCGCAGCGGCACCGCCACCGGGCGCAGGCAGCGCGCGCAGGCCATGGTGGCCTCGCAGCGCAATTCCCCGCGCACGGATACCGTCTCGCCCGCGCCGAGCAACGTGCCCGTGGCTTCCGCCGGCGAGAAGCGGACCGTTTCGCCAAATACGTCCGCGTCCTCGATCTCAATGCGCGCCGAGAACGGGAAGATCTGCCCCGGCGCCTTGAGCGCCTGGGACACATTGAGCGTATTGGCCAAGTCGATTTCCCCCTAACCTAATGTATTATACAAGGCGCGCGCGGATTTGTAAAGTTATTTTTTTTCGACGGCGGGCTCACTCGCGCGCCGTATCGACCTGGTAGACCCAGTCGCCCTCCACGTCGACCAGCCCCTGCGCGTCGCCCTCGCGCACGAGCAGGCGGCCTTCGCCGGCGGCGGAGAGCTGTTCATAGCGGGCTTCGAGCACGGTCGCGCCATCCTCGTCCACCACGCCGTAGCGCACGCTGTCCGTGTCCCATTCGTACTGTTCCTCGCCAAGTTCTTCCACATAGACGGGCGTGGCCTCAAAGGCCATGAATCCGTAATAGCCCCTGCCCTCCAGCGTAAACAGCGGGAACAGGGATTGCCACGCGCCCTCCACGAGCGTGCCGTCGGCGCGGACGATGCGGCAGCACGCCGCGCCCCAGGGACCGTCGGTAAGGATGTACTGGCCGTTCTCGCCGCGGGTAAAACTGGCCTGCGGCCCGGCTTCACAGACGAGGCGGCCGGCGTAGTCGTAAAGGCGCGTGCCTTCTTCGTCGAATGCCTGCACCACGCCGTCGTAGGCCGCGTAATACGCGCCCTCCCCGCCCTCGATGCGGAACACCTCGGCGCAGGTAGCGGGGTCAAAGCCCGTGGCCGAGCCGTCGCCGTCCACGGCCAGCGCCAAATCGCCGTCCTCAAACGTCATGTCAGGATACTTGGGGGTGAGCACCCAGTTGCCCGTTTCGTCGATGAGGCCGTAACCCGTGGTCAAAGAGGCCAGCGCCCGCCCGCCGATGAACGGCCCGGCATAGGCAAACTGCGGGCGGATCGCCCACTGGCCGGAGGCGTCCACATAGCCGTAAAGGCCGTTTTCCGCCGAAAGCAGCGGCATCAGGCCGTTGGAAAACCAGCTGAGCGTGCCCAGCGTCTGCACACCCGTGGCGCTGACCGCGCCCGTTTCGTCGATGCGGTAGAGGCCGTCGCCCTGGTCGTCGAAACAGGGCGTGGTCAGGGCAAGGAAGCCCCCTTCGCCGTTGCTGACCAGCTGCGTATAGGCCGCTTCGGCAAGCTCCTCGCCATCGGTGGTCATCGCCCCGTAAAGGCCGCCCTGCGTAAAGACCACCACGCCGTCCTCCAGGGTCAGCATGTCGTAGTCCTGCCCCGTCAGGCGCTCGCCCGCGCCGTTAAGCAGCGCGTAGCGGTAAACGCCGTTTTCGCCGCTGCCGCCGGAAAACAGCCCGCCCTCCCCGTCGAGGGCAAAGATGAAGTCGTAGGCGCCGGGCGCGACGATCTCCACGCCGTTTTCATCCACCAGCGCCGCCGTGTCGATGAGATTTACGGCGATGGAGGCGGCATACGCCGGGGAAAACAGCAAAAGCGCCGCCAGAAAAAGGGCCGGGAGCCGCTTGGGCATGGCCGTCACCTCGTTTCGCGTTTTTTCTCCGGGCGCGCGGGAGCTTTCGCGCCGCGCACATCCGGCAACGCTTAGACGCGCGCGGGAGGCAAAAAGTTCACGCATAAAAACGTTTTCTGCGCACCCGGCCCCCGCGGCGGGCATCCCCAAGGTAAAATATTGACTTTTGCCTATTCAGGTATGGACAAAACGCGCAAAACATGCTATAATTGGTTTCTGTCGGCGGGATCGTTTTCTCCTGTTGGCGTAGGATGCGCCCGTAGCTCAGCCGGATAGAGCAACGGCCTTCTAAGCCGTGGGTCAGGGGTTCGAATCCCTTCGGGCGCGCCAGTATGGTGGATGTAGTTCAGTGGTTAGAGCGCCAGGTTGTGGCCCTGGAGATCGTGGGTTCGAGCCCCACCATCCACCCCATTCTTTCCCCAGCGACGCGCTGCGAGCGGGCATTGGGGCGTGGCCAAGCGGTAAGGCACGAGACTTTGACTCTCGCACTCGCAGGTTCGACCCCTGCCGCCCCAGCCATGTTTGACCCATTAGCTCAGTTGGCAGAGCACCTGACTTTTAATCAGGGTGTCCGGGGTTCGAATCCCCGATGGGTCACCACTTGCCGTTTGTGCACTAGCGGCAAGGCCTCGTATACGCCCCTACCTGCTGCTACAGGTAGGGGTTTTCATCTTCATCAAGCAATGCCATCACCGCCTCTCTTATGAGCGCTGCTACACTCGTTTTTCTTTCCTGCGCCAGCTTCTTCAATGCCTTGATAGTCTCATCGTCAAAGCGCGTCGAGATCATCTGTCGCCCTTTCGACATGCAATCCACCTCCGGGAGAATCATATCACGGTGAATGTCACCTTGTCAAGTGCAAAATACAGACCATCTGATCGCCGACGGAAACGACGGGGAAGGGGAACGCGCCCCCAAGAAGGGTAGCGGGCCCCACCCCCAAGCTTTCGTTTCGGGCCGTTCGCTAAAAATGACTTTTGCTAAATGATGCGCCGAAGTACTTCGTCGAAGGTGCGCGCCTCGCACATTATACACTCGTGCAAGTTGGGCATCATTTCGCAAAAGAAATTTTTAGCGAACAATTTTGCTTCGCAAAATTCTGCGGGCGGCCGCCTTTTGTTGCGCTCCTCATCGCAGCCGGGGTAGGCGGCCGCCCTTGGGCCCCGCGCCGTGGCCATCGTGCGCATCGATGCGCCCCATCCGCGTCCAATCGATCCGTTGCCCACCCACGCGGCTCTCCGTCCTCCCGCGTGGCGGCCTCCGGCGGTAGTTGGTCGCGCCGTAGCCATCGTGCGCGCCGCTGCGCCCCGTCCGCACCCGCAGCATCCCCCGTCCCGCATGCAGGGGAGGGAGGCGGCCAATCGTCCTACCCCGCCCCGGCGGCCCGCGGCGTCCCGGCGGCGTCGCGCCCCGCCCATGGGGGCGGCTCCAATGCCCGCCGGCGGGCAAGCGCCGCCCCCAACGGCGGGGTACGCCTGCGGCCGCGCCGCCGCCACTCCCGCCGTGGGCCGCTGGGTGCGTGCGCCCCGTGGCCGCCCGCCCCGCTCCATCAGGTGCTCGCGCGCCTGCGGGGCTTGCGGCAACCCCCGTCCTGTGCGATTGCATGCAATCGCACCTCCGGGGGTTATTTGTTGGCTACCATCCCCGCCCGGGGCATGGTCGGCCACCTGCTCCCCCCATTGTAGCGCCCGTGCTCGCCTGTCAAGGGCTCCGCCGCGCCCTCGGGCGCGGTCGCCGGCCTCGCCGGCGACCCTTGACCGCCTGCGCGCGCCCGCTCCCCGCCGTCGCAGGAGGTGCCCGCCATGCGTAATAAGCCCATCTATCCCCGCCGTGTCCTCTGTCTCCCGCCTGACTATGCCGTCTGGGTGCAGGCCGCCGCAAACTATGCCCGCTGCTCGCCTGAGGATGTCGTCTGCCTCGCCCTCCGGGAGTGGGTGCGCCTGCCGCACCGGCAGGATTTCGCCCGCGATGTCTCCCGCTCCTTGCGCCGTAACGGCCGCAAAAAGCCGCCGTAAGCGGCTGGGCGGCTTTTTGCGCCCCCCGATACGCCCGACGGCTCTTGCGGGCCTCCTCGGGCCTCCTGCGCCCCTCTGTTGGCAATCAAGGGGGCTGCGCTCCGAGTGGAGCACAGCCCCCGCTGTCCATTATCGGCGACGTCAGCGCGTCAAGGGCACGCCGCGCCCAAGGGCGCGGTCGCCGCCGCCGGCGGCGACCCTTGACCCGCTCTATCAGTCCGTTTCTGGCCGAACCGTCATAGATTTGTAACTTTTGTAATAGAATTGTCACATATTGTGACGATTATCAATCCATCAGGGTAGCGTAGTAACGCACCGCATCAATGACCATGTTCGTAATGGTCTTGCCGCTCATCACCGCCACCCTCTTGATGGTGTCCTTCTCGGTGGCATTCAGGCGCAGGTTCAACTGCTCCCTGCGGGGCGCGTTGCGGTCCTCGACGATGAAGCGCCCGAATGTGTCCCGCTGCTGAACGCTCCGACGCTTACTGCGTATCTGCCCGCAACTCCTGTTCAAGCTTGTCCATGCCTACACGCCCCTTTCGTACTGCGCCCGGTAAATATCCTGCTCACCGCTGCGGCGCCATTCGTCGCGCTCGACGTCGCCCTCGGTGTGGATCTCGCTGTCCTCGTACCGCCGAAGGATGGCCCTCAGATAATGCGCGCTCGGCCTTGGCGCCCAGCCGGTAAGCTCGATGGCATGCATTACCACTTCTTTCTCCATCCCCTGCAAAATGTAATCGCAGCACATCTTTTCCACAAACGGCTGCATTTCATACCCCACCGCTTCGCGGTATAAGGTGCGGATGTCGAACCTGTCCTCAACGGTTACTATCCTCGCGCGCGCGCGCGCACGCGCGCAAGTAGTACTACTAGGACTACTACCTTCGTTCCTGATAGCTTCTTCGGTCACTTCCTGCTGGTCTTCTTGCTGTCTATTTTCTTTCTCGATTTCGTACTTGTGCACTGACCTTACACCTCTGTTATACTGAATGTGAGGTGTTTTGCATGACGCTGGAGGCATATCTTCACGATTGGGTGCTGCTGCGGTCTGCTGGCATCCGACCGCGCACAGTTGAAAGCTACGAGTCCCTGATTCGGCTCCACATCGGCCCGGCCATAGGCGACCGGAAACTCGGCAAGGTCAAGGCCAAACACATCGCCGCCATGCTGAAATCCATCGTCGATGATGGCCACGCTCGAACGGCCCAGCTGTGCTATGCCCTACTGCACGCCGCGCTGCGCTCCGCCGTCGAGGAGCGGCGCATCGAGCGCTCGCCCATCGAGGCCGTCAAGCGTCCAAAGCATCGCACGACACGGGGCAAAGCCTGGACAAAGGCCCAGACGCGCGCCTATGTGACCCGCGATCCGCGGGCACAAGCATCAGCTCGCATGGCTGCTAGCCATTGGGATGGGGCTGCGGCGCGGGGAGATATGCGGGCTTCGATGGTCAGACGTTGACCTCCGCGCCCGTATTCTGCACGTCCACAACCAGCGCGTCCGCCTCGCGGATGGTCATCTCATCGACCAGCCGCCCAAGAGCGACGCCGGCACGCGAGACTTGCCGATACCCAAGCCCATCTTCGAGGCCTTCCGCCGCGCGTACCAGTGGGGCGACGGCTACGTGGTGCCAATCACGCCTTCGGCGCTTGACACTGCCCATCGGACGTTGTTGCGGCGTCTGGACTTGCCATACATCCGCTTGCACGATCTCGGCACACCATGGCCACAAACGCCGTCCGCAACGGGGCCGCCATGCGCGTCCTCGCGGATGTCCTCGGCCACCAGCGACCCCTCCGTGACCGCAAGATTTTACACGCACACAGACCCCGATATGATGACCGAAACGGTAGACGCTGCGGCCTTGGCCATGGTATAATGCTTTGTCCCTGACTTTTAATCAGGGTGTCCGGGGTTCGAATCCCGATGGGTCACCAAAGATCGCGTCTGTTTCCGCAAGCGGAAGCAGGCGTTCTTTTTTATCTCGCGGGTCGCGGCTTTGGCGCGGGCGTGGTATAATGGGAAAAGAAACGGGGGAGGTGCGCGGCGTGTATTTTTCCTATGGCGAGCGGGAAACGGAGTATCTCAGGCGGCGGGACAAGCGGCTGGGGGCGGTCATTGAGCGCGTGGGGCATATCGAACGCGCCGTGGACCCGGACCTGTTTTCCGCCGTGGCGCACCACATCATCGGCCAGCAGGTGTCCATGCGGCGCAGGCCGCCATCTGGGGGCGGATGCAGGCGGCGCTGGGCGATGTCAGCGCGCAGACGGTCTCGGCGCTGGACGCGCAGGCGCTGCGGGGCATGGGCATGTCCCTGCGCAAGGCGGAGAACATACTCGACTTCCGCCCGCCGCGTGCGGACGAGGGGCGTTCGACATCGAAGCCGTGCGGCGCATGGACGACCTGCAGGCCATCGCCGCCCCTCACCACGCTCAAGGGCGTGGGCGTGTGGACGGCGGAAATGATCCTGCTGTTCTGCCTTGAGCGGAGGGATGTTTTCAGCTATGGCGACCTCGCCATCCGCCGCGGCCTGCGCATGCTCTACCGCCACAAGACGCTCGACCGCGAGCGCTTCGAGCGCTACCGCCACCGCTATTCGCCCTGTGGCAGCGTGGCCAGCCTCTACCTGTGGGCGGTGGCCTGCGGCGCGGTCGAGGGTCTGTCCGACCCCGCCGCGGACGCGCCCGCCGGCGGCGCGGGAGCGAAAAAGAGGGAACGCCCGTCCGTGCCGTAAAGGCATACCGCGCAAGCGCGCATGACAAAACCGCTTCCGGGCCATGATCGCCCGGAAGCGGTTTTCGCGTCCGTGGGGGCTATGCCTGTCCCAGCCAGCGGGCGAAGTCCTCTTCCCCGCCGTCAAAACACATTGAGGTCGATGCATTCCTCCTCGCCCTGATAGCCCTCCAGGCGCCCCCCTGTCCGAATACTGCCAGAACGTCCAGTCCCGCCCGGGAAGCGAAAGCGCCGGCCAGAGGTAGACGTCGCGCAGCCAGAGGGGGTAGGCGTCGAACGCGCCCTCCAGGTACATGCGGTAGCTGCGCCGCGTGGCGTAGAGTATGGGCGTCCGTCCCCGTAGCTTCCTCCAGCGCCTCCAGCAGATCGCGCAGCTCGGCGCGCGTTGCTTCCCACCTCCGGCGGATGCGCGAAAAAAATCGCCGTAGAATTCAAAATCCACCACGCAGGGCAGGGCGAGCGGTTGGCCGCGCAGTGCGGAAAGGAAATTCTCCGCCTGCGTTTTTCCGGCGCTCTCAAAGCTGAAAAAGTGATAGCCGCCGGCCGGGACGCCCGCCGCCGCCGCGCCCCGCGCGTTTTCAAAAAAGCGCTCGTCCACGTGGGCGCTGCCCTCCGTGGCCTTGATGAAGGCAAAGCGCACGCCCTGCCCCGCCAGCGTCTCCCAGTCGATCTGGCCCTGATAGTGGGATACGTCCACGCCCCAGACGGGGAAGCGCGCCCGCGAGGGCGTATTGAGCCTGACCGCGCCCCGCAGCACCAGCGCCGCAAGCGCCGTCAAAAGCAGGCAAAGCGCCCCCAGGGCGATGAAGAAGCGGCGGGCGGTTTTCGTCCGCGCGGGCATATCAGGCGCGCACCCAGCGCGCGCCCTCCCTGGCGGAGCGGGCGAGG
Organism: uncultured Bacillota bacterium; assembly: GCA_963930055.1. Lineage (GTDB taxonomy): Bacteria > Bacillota > Clostridia > Christensenellales > Aristaeellaceae > Pullichristensenella. The sequence continues at coordinate 288,060 of CAWVKS010000009.1, forward strand.
CTGTCCATCAGGCACTGCAGGCGCGCGGCCTCCTCCACGCCGCCCTGCGGACGGCGGCCATGGTGGATACAGTTGAGGAAGTCGAAATAGCAGTCTATGTGGGCGCGGTCCCATCCGATGGCGTTCTTGCCCGGCAGGAACTTGCCGCCCGGGGCGGGATAGCGCGCCGCGCACTCGATCGCCACGAAGCCGCGATCGCCGCCCAGCGGCTTTTCCGGGCGGGACTGGTCGAACCAGCGCAGGTAATTGGGCTGCATGGCGTCGAAAACAGCCGCGCCGCGCGTGCCGCGCACTTCCAGCGTCATCTCGTCCAGCGCGCCGGTGGCGATCTTGCTGGCCTCCACCGTGCCCAGCGCCCCGCCGGGCAGGCGCAGCGTCATCAGCGCGTGATCCTCGGCAATGGCCGTCTCCACGCCGCCATCGCGCGTGGGGCGGGCGGGGTAGAGTGTGCGGAAGGCGCACATGGCCTCCTGCGGGTAGCCGACGATCCACGTGAGCAGGTCGAGCGCGTGGGAGCCGAGGTCGAGCAACACGCCGCCTTCCAGGCCCTGTTTCCAGCCCATGGGGCGGTCCGGGTCGATGGAGCCGGAGTGCAGGTAGCGCGCTGAGAACTGGGTGATCTCGCCCAGCGCGCCTTCGTCGGCCAATTCCTTCAGGCGCATGGTGGCGGGGAAATGGCGCAGGTTGAAGGCCGTCTTGGTCGACACGCCGGCCGGCGCGCCGCGGCCTCGGCGATGCGGCGGGCGCTCTCGCCGGTGACGGGCGAGGGGCTTGTCGATGTACAGGTGCTTTTTCGCCGCCAGCACGTCAAGCGCCATCTGCTCGTGCTGGGCGTTGGGCGTGCAGACGCTGACCACGTCGATATCGTCGCGTTTAAGCAGTTCGCGGTAGTCGCACGTCCAGTCCGCGCCCATATCCTGCGCGGCCTGCCGCGCGACTTCCTCGCGGCGCGTGCAGATGCAGCGGATCTCGGCGCGGAAGCCCGCGCCCCTCGTAAAACAGGGGCAGCGTGCGGATCGCCAGCGCGTGCGTCCGCCCCATGAAGCCCCAACCGATGATGCCTATGCCGTAGGTGCGCATATGTGTATCCTCCCCGCGTGTTTTGCCGCCCGGCGGCGCCGCTTTCATTATATCGTATCCCCCCTCCCCCTTGCAAGGGGCGCATTTTGGAAATTCAGCGCTTTTCGCAGGCAAAATCTTCGCTTGCCCATTGACATATATATGTTAAAAATGATAAAATTGTAAGTAGACACAACGTTTAAACTGGACGGCTGTTTCGTGTCATGCGCGATCGCCGGCAGCGAAAGCCGTCCTGGGAGGGAATGTATATGACGTTGCCGGGCAAGTTATGCGTTGGCATCCTCGAAGAGGACAACCCCCTGAAAAGCTATTTCCGCTTCAAGCCCCTGCTGGTCGCGCAGGAAGGCGGCTACCAGCCCTTTGACGGCGCGGGGCTGTTCCCCGAAAACGGCTGCCTGCGCATCGTGCCGGACAAAAACGAGTCCGGCCATTTCAAGGCGCGCATGCGGCGCATCGGCCGCTACGCGCTGCTCGACCTGCGCGAACACCCGGGCGAAAACGACAAGATCCGCCCCAACAAGAATTATCGCGTCGACCCCGGCGAGGCCAACGCCTATATCGTCTATTCGGATGTGGTGGTCGAGCCGCCCGAGGGCATGCTCTATGAAGTGCTCGACCGCGCCGCGCCGGAGGACTCCTCCCACATGGCGCTGACCATGCCCCTGCCGGGCACGCAGCGCGTGCTCTTCCGCGCGGACGACGGCGGCGTCGCCCCGGCGCTGTGGCGCGTGGCGGCCATGGAGGGCGTGGAAGGCGCGGTGGAGCTCTCCCGCGAGGAGGGATTCGTCGTGCCCGGCGCCGGCACGGAGGCGCGCCTGCCCGGCTTCGCCGAGGAGGAGACCCGCGTATTGCTGGCCGCGCCCGGAGCGTCCCTGCTCAAAGCGGCGGAAGCGCCCGCCCCGGCCCCCGCGGCCACGGAAGCGCCCAGGGCCGTCGAAGCGCCCGCCCCCGCGGAGCCGCCGCAGCCCACAGAGCCGCCCAGGCCGGCCGAAACGCCCGCCCCGCAGGCGGAGCGCCCGCCCCGCGAACGCGAAAAGGCGCGCCTGAGCGCCCGCGCCCAGGCCATGGCGATGCAGACGGGGCTGAACCCCCGCCGCAGCCGCAGCCTGCAGGAAATCATCGACGACAAGTGGCGGCGCTCGCGCATCGACCAGCTCGGCCATCCCGTGCCCGGCGAGGCCACGGGCATGCCGGTGGAAAACCCCGTGGAGCGCGCCGTGGAAGCCCTGCGCGCCGCCTGGCGCATCGAGGAGACGCGCCCCAAGCTGGCCGAAGCCGTGGGCGAACTGGAGGGCATGAGCGGCGCCATCCAGAAGGGCGCGGCCAGACGCGAGGACGACGCGCGCGCCCAGCGGCTCAACGAACTGGAAGCCCAGCGCCTGCGCCTGCTCAACGAGGTGGGCGCGCTGGAAGCCCGCCGCGCCGACGCCCGCGAGCTGCTTTTGGAAGATGTGCGCCGCGAAAACGCCCGCAAATTGGCGGAGGGCGAGCACAGGCTGGAAGCGCTCAAGGCCGACATCGCCGCCTGCGAGGAGCGCGCCCAGGGCGCGCGCGCGGCGCTGGCCGAGGCCGAGAGCGCCTATGCCGAGGCGGAAAAGCGCCTCACCGCCCGCGCGGTGGAGACAAAGGCGCTGCGCTTTTTGCAGACGCCCGCCGAGCGCGTACACACCAGCGACGCCCTGCCCAGCGCCGGGGAGCTCATTTCCGACGTGCGCACGTATCTGGAGCGCGCCGGCGCGCCGCTTTCGCACGATCAGGCCGTGGAAGTCCTGGCGGCGCTGACGCTCTCGCCGGTGACGGTGCTGTGCGGTCCGGCGTTCGCCCCCAAGGGCGAATTGGCGCGGGCGCTGGCCGGGGCGCTGGGGCTGGAGAGCCGCTTCCTCTGCCTGTCCGACCCGCGCCACTACGAGGTGCGCGACGCGCAGCTGCGCGCGCTGCTGGAGGACAAAAACGACCCCGCGCCGGCGATGATCCTGCTGGAAAACTGCAACGAGATCGCCCGCGTACCCTTTGTCAGCTCCATCATGTGGCAGCTGGAGCCGCTGAACCGGCCCCTCTGCCCCGCCCGTCTGCTGCTCACCGCCAGCGACGAGGGCGCGCCCCTCTCCACCGAGCTTCTGGACATGGCCTTTGTGCTGCGCCTGGAGCCGGAGAGCGCCGACACGCCCTGGCACGAGGAGCGGGAAGCGCCGGCGGAGCCGGAGCTGGCCGTTTCGCGCGCGGCGCTCAACAACATCTTCCGCCCCCGCGCCGAAGCCGTGACCGAAGAGGTGCGCGGCCGCATGGCGCGATTGCGCGCCGACCTCGCCGCCCACGGCGTGCGCATCTCGCGGCGGACGCTGGACGCGGTGTGGGACTTCTGCGCCGCCGCCGCGCCGCTTTTGCGCGAACACAGCCCCATGCAGGCGCTGGACATGGCGCTTGCCCACCGCGCCCTGCCCGCGCTGCTCTCCGCAGCGCCGCTGGAAGCGCTCAAAGCCATGCCGGAAATGGTTACGGACTTGGAAGAATGTAGAAAGCTTTTGGAAAGGCCATTGCCTATCTTTCCAACTCTGCTATAATAATAGATAGCGACAGACCGCGCGCGGTTGGCGGACGCCCCGCGCGCGGCGCGTGTCCCAAAGAAACGGAAGGAAGGTCCCGCATATGAAAAAGGCCATTATGTACGGTGGCGGCAACATCGGCCGCGGTTTTATCGGCAAAGTGTTCTCCGATTCCGGCTATGAGGTGTGTTTCCTCGACATCATGCAGCCCCTGATCGACGAGATGAACCGCCGTCACGGCTACACGGTGCGCATCGTCTCCAACGCCGAAACGGTGGACGCGCCGGTGAAGAACGTGCGCGCCGTCAACTCCTCCACGCCGCAGGCGCTGGAAGAGATCG
>CAWVKS010000010.1:0-311924 GCA_963930055.1 uncultured Bacillota bacterium
ACACTAGATCGCGTGTTAGCGGGTCCAACTCGTAGGCGGCCACCACGGCCTTGTCCGAGCAGATCCAGGCGCACTTGCTCTGTTCCTTTTTGAACGCGCGGTAGAACGGCCCAAAGGTCAGCACCTTCAAGAACCTGCTCCGCGCGCGGCCGCCGCTGCGCGCCCCAAGGACGCGCGCCATCAGCCGCCCAAAGGGCGCGCCGGGATTCCAACCGGGGCTTCCGCAGACCACGAGGCCGGCAAGCTCCTGATCGAAGCGCCCGGCATAGACGCGCGCCGCCAGCGAACCCATGCTGTGGCCAAAGAGGTAGACGCGCTTGCCGGGGAAGCGCTCGCGCAGCCACGCCGTCACCTGGTGCAGATCGTCCACCAGCGCGTTCGCGCCGTCCGCGCCAAAGTAGCCCAGCTCCCCGCGCTTAAGCGCCGCCGCGCCGTGGCCGCGATGGTCGTGGATGGCGCAGGCGAAGCCGCGTACCGCCAAATACTCCATAAACGGCGCGTAGCGCTCCTTGTTTTCACACATGCCGTGGGAAAACTGCACCACCGCGCGCACATCGCCGTCCGGCACGCAGATAAGCAGCGGCAGTTCCAGCCCGTCGCGCTCGGAGAAAAGCGAAAGCGTCTCCATCTGTGGCATAGAAAACGACCTTTCTGTGGGTAAAATAGAAAAATGCGGCACGACGAAAGGCCGTGCCGCACAGGCATGATGTTGTTATTCCTCGGCGGGAGCTTCCTCGGTCTCGGCGGTGGGGATCTCCACCGGCACGGCTTCGGGCTCGTCCTCAATAGCCTCGGGCACGTCCACGATGGCGTACTCGTCCAGGTCGTTGCCCGCGGGCATCTGCTCCATGGCCTCGTCCTCGAGCACCTCGCGGATGGACAGGGAAATGCGCTTGGCTTCGGTGTTGACGTCCAGCACCTTCACGCGCACGATGTCGCCGACGTTGACCGCGTCCTCGACCTTGGCGATGCGGGTGAGGGCGCACTGGGAGATGTGCACCAGGCCGTCCAGGCCGGGCTCGAGCTCCACGAAGGCGCCGAAGGTGGTGATGCGCACGACCTTGCCCTCGACGATGGAGCCGACCGGGTACTTCTCGCCGGCCACGGTCCACGGACGCGGACGGGTCTGCTTATAGGAGAGGGAAATGCGCTCGCGGGCGGGGTCGACGTTGAGGATCTTCACATCGATCTCGTCGCCGACTTTGACAACATCCGAGGGATGCTGCACGCGGCCCCAGCTCAGGTCGGTCACATGCACAAGGCCGTCCACGCCGCCGATGTCGACGAACGCGCCGAAGTCCGCCAGACGGCGAACGACGCCCTTGACCACGCTTGCCAACTTCCAGAGCGTCCCAAATGGCCTTTTTGCGCTCGGCTTCCTCAGCCAGAAGCACCTTCTTGCGCGAAGCGACGATGCGCTTCTTGGGCTTGTCCACTTCGATGATCTGCAAGGTCAGCTCCTGACCCACGAACTCCTCGATCTTCTCCACATAGCGCAGGGAGAGCTGGGAGGCGGGGATGAAGCAGCGGATACCCATCACGTCGGCCAGCAGGCCGCCCTTGACGGCTTCCTTGCCGGTGCCGGTGACGTATTCGCCGGACTCATACTTGGCCATGATCTCGTCCCAGATCTTGCGGTTGACGATGTTGCGCTGCGAGAGCAGCACGTTGCCTTCGCCGTCGTTGACCTTGACGACTTCGACTTCGATCTCGTCGCCAACCTTTACATCGGTCGAGGAGAGGTCAGCTTTCTTAACCAATCCGTCTGCCTTGTAACCGACGTTGACGCAGACCTCGTCATTGGTGATCTGCACCACGGTGCCCGTGATCGTCTGCCCGGGACGGAGCTGTACCATGGACTTTTCCACGTCCGCCATAAAGTCGGATTCCGCGGAATTGGCCTCGGCCTGCTGCTCCTCGGACGGAGTGACCTGCTTCTCGATGTCGTTCATTCTTGCTGCTACCTCCTTAATTGTACAATCCGGCGTAGAGGCGCCGGCTGTAATTCCCACCCGGTCTGCTTGTTGGAACCATGTATTTTCCACCTCGCGCGCGCCCTCGATGAAGTGCGCGCGTGGGCAAACCGCTTTGACCAGCTCAAACAGCTTGCGGCTGTTGGAACTCTCCCTGCCGCCCACCACCAGCATTACGTCCACGCTTTTTGCCAGACGGACGGCTTCCTCCTGCCGCTCGCGCGTGGCGGGGCAGATGGTCGTGCGTATCTCCATATCGCGCACGCGCTCTTTCAGGGCCGCGCATACGCATTCAAAGCGCTCGAGGATGAACGTGGTTTGCGATACCACCAGCGCGCGCGCCATCTCCGGCAGCGCCCGGGCGGCGTCCTCGCTGGCCACGGCATAGCTTTTGCCGCGCGTCCAGCCGCGGATGCCTTCCACTTCCGGGTGGCGCTCCTCGCCCACCACGATCAGGGGCACGTCCCGCGCCTCCGCTTCCTGCGCCATTTCGTGGATGCGGTTCACGAAAGGGCAGGTGGCGTCGCACACCTCGCGCGCGCGCGCGCGTAAACGGGAAAGCGTCTCCCGGCCCACGCCGTGCGAACGCACCACCGCGACCGCGCCCTCGGGAATGCCCTCCGGCGCGTCGGCGCTGACTACGCCCAGTTCGGCAAGTTCCGCCACCACGCGCGGGTTGTGGATCACCGGGCCGAGCGTCCAGGCCGGCGCGGCGGCCTTCGCGGCTTCCACCGCCCGGCGCACGCCAAAACAGAAACCGGCATGTTCCGCCACGATCACCTTGGAAACGGGAATTCCTCCTCATCCTGTACGTGTTTCGAAAATACGCTAACTTATATGATTCGAGAAGCGAAAATCAATTCCTGCAAGGCAGAACTTTTCTCAAAGATTTAACATAAATTTGCAGGAGAAACTTCGCCTTCTGTGCTATGGCGGCGGCAAAACGCCTCATTGCCCCTGCCGTCCGAACAGCACCAGCGGGTCGCCCTCGGGATAGACCTGTACGTTTTGCACATAGGCCGCCTCCGCCCCGGCCAGCTTGCCGGCCACGTCGAGGTACCAGGGCACGCGGCGGGCGATGTAGAGGCCGATCTCCCCGAAAGTGATCTGCCGGTCGTAGTCCGTATCGGCGCGCAGTGCGGCGCGCCGGCCGCCGCCGAGGCTCCAGCCCGCCCCATCGCACAGCGCCCGCGCCAGCACGGTGGCCATGTCGCTTTCGGTGATATTTTCGTCGAAACTGATGCGGTAGCTGTCCTGGTCGAGCGAGGCGCTGGCGATGACCTTGTACTTGCTGCCGGCAAACGTGGGGGCGCCCACATAGCCGGAAAACACCTGCACGATGCCGCGGTTGAAGTCCTCCAGCGTCGAAGCCCTGCCGATCAGCCCGCCGCTGCCGCAGCAGTCGGCGATGACCACCACCGTGCCCGGCACCTTGCGCAGTTCGCGCTCCAGGTCGCGCGCGGCGATCACGGAGCCGTCGTACAATTCAAAAAAGCTCATGCCGTGGGCATAATAGCCGTGGCAGGTGATGTAAAGCAGCGATATATCGCCCTCCTGCGCGCCTCCAAAGGCCGTGCGGATGGCGGAAAGCGTCTCGGCGCGCGTGGAGTCGAGCAGCACCGTGGTCTCGTAGCTCTCCCCGTCCACGTTCTGGTTCTGCAACAGGAAGGAGACGCTCTGCGCGGTGTTGATGGAGCCGACGCGCACGCTGTTGACCCCTTCTTCATACATCTGCTGGCCGACGATGAGCGCGCGCAGCCTGGCGGCGGCGGGTTCGACCGTCACGTCGAGTATGTCCGTGTGCCCCCCGTCCGCGGCCACGGCCACCAGCCGCGCCGTGCCCTCGGAAAGCCCGGTGACAACGCCGTCGGGGGAAACGGCGATCACGCCCGTGCCCTCCACGCTGTAAGCCACGCGCCGGTCGGAAGCGCCCTCCGGGTAGAATTCCAGCGCCGTGCCCACCTGTTCGCCCACGCGCAGCGTCAGGGCGCTCTGCGAAAAGCCGATGCCGGAAAGGGGCACGCCCGCCACGCGCACCACGCAGGAGGCGCTCGCCCCGCCCCAGGCGCGCGCGGTGATCACGGCTTCGCCCGCGCCCACGGCGTAGACCTCGCCCGATTGCGAAACGGTTGCCACGGCGCTGTTGGAGCTTACGAACGTCACGGTGGGGTGCGCATCCTGCGGCGATACGGCGGCGGTGAGCGTGCGCGCCTCGCCGATCTCCATATCGATCTCCCCGTCCGAGAGCGTCACCGACTCCGGCCGCGCCGCCCGGGCGGTGTCCTGTTCCACGCTGAGGCGGTATGGCCCGGTGGAGGCGTTCAGCGCCGATACACGCACGTAGTAGCGCGCCCCGGCGGCAAGCTCACAGTCGATGACGAAGCCGCCCGCGTCGCCGCCCACTTCCGTCAGCACGCGCCCCTCCGCGTCCATGAGCAGGCCGCTGAGCACGAGCCCCTGCGCCTGCGCGCCTTCGGGTTCGGCATGGATGGTGGCCGGCCCGCCCGTCCCGGCGGTGAAGGCATACCAGTGGGCGTCGCCGGGGCGCACCAGCAGTTTTTCATAGGCAAGCCCGTCCCCGGAAAGCTCGATGGGCTTTTCAAAACAGCGCCCGAGGGTGGCGCGCATCACTTCCAGACGCCCGCTGCCCGTGCCGCCCAGCACCAGCTCGTAGGTCTCCCCGGCGCTGAGGCTGGCTTCGAACAGGCGCAAAGAACCGCCGCCCGTGGCCAGCAGCGCCCCGCCCCGGTAGAGGCGCGCGTCCACGGCCGCCCCTTCGCCGTCGGGGAAGAAATAGACGCTGTAGACGCTGTTGGCGGCGGGGGAGAAGGTAAAGCGTTGTTCAGCGCCCGACAGCGTCACCTGGGCGTGCGCGTCGGCAGGCAGGGCGACGCTTTCCGGGGCGGCTTCGGACACGGAAAATGCGCCGGCCGCGAAAACCGACGCAAACAACGCAAACAGCAAAACTGCCAGTGTCGTCTTTTGGATCACGTGTCCTCCGGGCGGCCGCGCCGCCAAAGCGTCCTTTGCCCTTCGCCGGGGGCGTCACTCTGCCTGCAGGTATTCCAGCTTCACATAGCCTTCCAATTCGGCGGTGCGTATGCGCGCCCAGCCGTCGCCTGCGTCCTCGCAGACGATCACGCGCCGGCCGTAGTCCAGCGCGGCGACGATGCGCGCGCTCGTCGAGGGCTGCTCACGCACATTCAGGGAGGAAGAGCGCGTCTCCAGTTCCACGGTGGCGTAGTACTCGCCCTCCTCCAGCGCCGGCAGCGGCGCGGGGGTGGGGGTAGGCGTGGGCCGCGCCCGGGCAAAGCCGATGCTCTCGGGCAATTCCTCCAGCGCTACCAGTTCCACCTCCGGCCAGCTGATCGTCTCCAGCGTCATGCCGGGATAGTAGAAATTCAGAATTTCAATATAGCCCATGCCGTACTCGCCGGCCATCCACTGCGCCCCGCGCTGGCTCATGCCCACGCCGTGGCCGAAGCGGCGCATGGAGATGGTGAAGCGCCCGTTTTCTTCCTGCGTCACGCTGACCAGCTCGTAGTCTGCGCCGTTCAACCCCAGCGAGAGACCGTCCTTGACCTGGTCGTACACGGACAGCTCCACCACCACCGTCCCCGGCAGCACCTCGCGGCTATGCCGGTAGACGTAGGGGAGGCCCAGCCGCCCGCGCCGCGCCAGCCCCAGCCCCGTGGCCGAGGCCAGCATCTCCCCGGAAAACTCCGAGCCGTCCGTAAACAGCGGCGCGTAGGTATCGCCCTCCTGCGCGTACCAGCCCTCGAGCATGGCCGACACCGTGAGCGTGAAGCGCAGCCTGGTGTACATATAGCTGCCCTCGAACTTCGGCTCCGCCGGCTCGATGGAGACGATATTTGCAAGCGCCACGTCCTCATAAGGCAGGCCCAGCGCCGCAATGCCTTCGTCCAGCATCGCCTTCAGCGCGGCGTTGTCAGAAGCGTCGCTTGCAAACGTCACGCTGTTTACAAGGCTGGCGGGGTTTTCCAGGTCGTAGGGGTCGTCCACCATGGCCAGGTAGCCGTAGTCGCCCTCGCCGCCCCAGATGTCGGTGGCCAGCGCCGTCTGCCCGCCGTTGCTGGCGGTGTAGTAGCACATGGCAAAGCCGCCGTTGTAGGTGCCCACCACGCCGCGCGTGGCCTCGACCGCGGCGATGACGTTCACATAGTCCGCGTCCAGCCCCTTGTAGACCTGGTCCTGCGTGGTGTCCACCACGTCGTAATCGCGCGTGGCGCTGACCCACTTGCGGCCCATGGCGTAGGTGCGCGCGGCCACGGCCTGCGCCTTGAGCGCCTCCAGCGGGAACGAATCGCTCATCTCATAGGCCACCACGCCTTTGAGGTAGTCCTCGATGTGGATGGTGAGTATGCAGTGCAGGCCGCCGTCCTGCACGGAAACGCTCAGGTCGCCCTCGTAGAGCGTGTCCTTCTCCGATTCGTGGATGTAGATGCCGTTCTCGCCGCCGTCGGTCACGGCCTGCCGCGTCAGCGTCATCGAAGGCCCCATGTCGATGGTGAGGCCGCCCACGCTGAGAAGCACGCTTTCCCCGTCCGCGGCCAGCACGATGGCGGTGTCGCGGCCAAAGCGGAAGCCGCGGTCGCCCTCCACGGTATAGGAGCCGGAGAGCGTCATCCCCAGCGAGGGCGGGTCGCCCAGCGATTTCAGGTACACGCGCAACATGCCGTCGTCCTCGATCGCGGAGGCGGCGGGTTCGTCCGTGCCATCGCCGAAGATGAAGCCCAGTGCCAGCGCCGGCGTCGAGGCCAGCAGCCAAAGGGCCAGAAGCGCGCACAACGCGCGCCGGAAACGCAACTGCATGAGGACCCTCCCACGTTTATACTTGTAATATAGACGCATCTGGCGGCCAAACGGTTCACGCGGCGACGAGCCATTCATACGCGAGCTTGCCCACCAGAAGAACCAGCACGCCCAGCATCACGAAGCGGATCAGCCGCGCGCCCACGCGCATGGCCAGCTTTGAGCCGACCCAGCCGCCGGCGATGGAACAGACAATGGCCGGCGCGGCGAGGCGGAAGAGCACGTCGCCGCTGAGCAGGAAGGAGGTCAGCGAGGCGAGGTTGGAGGCAAGGTTCACCGGCTTGGCCGTGCCCGAGGCCGTCACCATGTCCATGCCCGCCACCCAGGTAAACAGCATGATCATCAGCGTGCCGGCGCCGGGGCCGAAAAAGCCGTCGTAAAAGCCGCACACCAGCCCAACGCCAAAGCACATCGCGTACACGGCGCGGGTCATTTCGCGCGGTTTTGCGGGCGTGTCGCGCTTGAAGGCCACCACCAGCGCCATCACCGGCACGCCGATGAGCATGATCATGCGGATGGTGTCCTCGTCCATGGCCTTGAGAAGTTCCGCGCCGAAAAACGCACCCGGCAGCGCCCCCGCCACGGCCAACAGCGCCGGCCACAAAAGCAGGCGGTGCCCCTTGCCGTAGCGGAAAGTGGCCACCAGCGTGCCAAAACAGGCCGAGAGCTTGTTGGTACCCGCCGCCAGCGTCGGCGGCAATCCCGCCAGGTAATAGGCCGGCAGCGAGATCAGCCCGCCGCCCCCGCCGATGGCGTCCACCAGCGAGGCAAGAAAGATCAGGGGGCAGACCGTCAGGTACATCGCGGTCGTTACTTCCATAATGAAACCACCTACCCACGATATTATAACACGGAACGGCGCGGGAAGGGACGGAAAAATGCGGCATTTTTCGTTCACGGCGATTTTCAACGGGAATTTAACACGTCCATGCTATGATAAACGGGGGATTTTATCAAAGGGAGGGCGCGCGCATGAGCGACGGCTTGTATGAAATTCTGGCGCTGGCGGCGCGCTACTTCTTCGCGGGGCTTTTTCTGCTCATCGTGCTGCGCGCCTGGCGCGTGACGGTGCGCGACGCCCGCCGCGCCCGCAAACTGCGCCGCCTTTCGCCGCAGACGGGGCTTTCCGGCGAACTGGTGGTGCTCGAAGGCGAGGGGCGCGCCCGCCGCGGCATGCGCTATCCCGTCATCCGCGAAGGCACGCTGGGCAGCGCCCGCGCCGCGGATGTGCGCGTGCGCCATCCCTCGGTGCGTCCCCGCCACGCCCGCTTTGAACTGACCGAAGAAGGGCTTTCCCTCACGGCCGTTTCCGGCGCGAAGCTGCTCGACGGCGAGGGCAGGCGCGTCCGCAAGCTGCTCTTGCGCGACGGCGACTGCTTCAGCGCCGGTTCGGTGCTGTTGACGCTGGTGCTCATCGACGCCACAGGCCGCGCCGGGGACTACGCGGGGCAGGAGGAGGAACTCTTCGACGCGCCCCGCCCGCCGCGCTTTGACGCGCCGCCGGAGGCGGGGGAGCGCGCGCCCGCCGCCCATGCAACGCGCCCCGCGCCCCAAAGGCCGGAAAACGCCCGTACGGGCGCGCGGGACCTCTTTTTCGACGACGGATCTGACGAGGATAATTTCTGATGAAAGGATACGACCCCTTTGCTTCCGGCGGGGGCTTTGACGCGCCCCCGCCCCGCCGCCGCGGCGCCAACATCGAGGGCATGCGCAAGGCGCTGATGCGCTCGAACACGCGCCTGCTTTTGTCGGCGGTGATGCTCTTTCAGTTCACGGCCATGCTGCTGATTTCCCTGCAGGAAAGGCCGGTGGACACGCAGGCGCTCATCCTCGCCGCAGCCTTGCCGGCGGCGACGTGGCTGGTGGTGATGGCCTTTGGCCGCCTCTGGCCCCTCGACCGCGCCATATTGATCCTTGCCCTCCTGCTCTGCTCCGTGGGCATCATCACGCTTTCGGACATCGCCCGCTCCGGGGAAACGCCGCTTACGCAGGCCATCTATGCCCTCATCGGCGTCGTGGCCATGGCCGTGGGCGTCGTATTCATCCGCTCGGTGCGCCACTGGAAGAAGTGGGTGCTCCCGGGCATGGCGCTCTGCCTGGGCGCGCTGGCTTCGCCATGGGCGTTCGGCAGCGTGCAAAACGGCGCGCGCAACTGGATCACCATCATCCCCGACAAATTGACCATCCAGCCCTCGGAGTTCATCAAGCCGGCGCTGATCCTCATCCTCGCGGCTTCGCTCTCCGGCCGCCCGCGCTTTGCAAAATGCCTGCCGGCCATCGGCTTCGCCGCCGTCTGCTGCGGCATACTGCTCATCCAGAGCGACCTGGGCGCGGTGCTGCTCTATTTCCTCACCACGCTCATACTCTACTTTGCCGCCACCTCCAACTGGCTCATCACGCTCGGCGGGCTGGGCGTGGGCGTGGCCGGCTCCATCGCCGCCTATAAACTGGTGCCCTATGTGCAAACGCGCGTGGCCATCTGGCAAAACCCCTGGAGCGACCCCACCGATTCCGGCGCGCAGATCGTGCAGGCGCTGATCGCCATCGGCTCGGGCGGCCTCTTCGGCATGGGTCTGGGGCTGGGGCGCCCGCGCAACATCCCCCTTTATCATTCAGACTTCATCTTCGCCGCCATCGCCGAGGAATTCGGCCTCATCTTCTCCATCTGCCTGCTGGCGGTCTATGTGCTCGTCATCATGCGCGGCCTGGTGGTGGCCATGAACGCCCGCACCAGCTTCCATTCGCTCGCGGCCTTCGGCATCGTCGCCATGCTGGGGCTGCAGACCATGCTCATCGTCGGCGGCAACACCAAGCTCATCCCCCTTACGGGCGTGACACTGCCGCTCATTTCCTCGGGCGGCTCGTCCCTGGTGAGCACGTTCCTCTCCTTCGGCATACTGCTGGGCATTTCCTCGATGAACGCCGAGGACGAGGCGCGCGACATCGACCGCCTCGAACTCAGGGAGGAGGCGGGACTGTGAAAGAGCTGCGCGGCAAGATGCGCCTCGTCGGCGCGCTCATCGTCTGCCTGTTCATCGGCCTGGGCGTGTGGTACGGCTACACGGTCTACTCGCAGGGCAGCGTCTGGGCCTCGAACCCCTACAACACACGCGCCAACGGCACCACCGCCCACATGGGCGACATCACCGACCGCGACGGCAACCTCCTTGCCCATACCGCTTCGGATGGCACGCGCCAGTACATCAGCAACGAGAATGGCCGCCGCGCCCTTTCGCAGACCGTCGGCGACCAGATGGGCATGAGCGGCACGGGCGTGGAGAACTACTATTCCTCGACGCTTTTAAACATCTCCGGCTCGCTCCTCGACCGCCTGCGCTCGGCCTTTTCCGGCGAGGAGCGCGTCGGCTCCAGCATCCAGCTGACCATCGACGGGGAACTGACGGCCTACATCTCCTCCATCTTCCCCGAGGGCAAAAACGGCGCGGTCTGCCTTATCAACTACAAGACCGGCGAAGTGCTTGCCTGGGTCTCGAAGCCGGACTATGACCCCGCCGACCTGCTCGACGGCTCCACCGAAGGCGACGACATCGCCGATACAGCCTTTCTGAACCGCTGTCTGCAGGGCCTCTACATGCCCGGTTCCACGTTCAAGATCGTCACGCTCGCCGCGGCCATCGAGGCCGACCCCAACGTGCTTTCCCAGAAATTCCTCTGCTCCGGCTCCTGGGACTATGAGGGCGGCACCATCGTCTGCGCCGGCGGCGCCGTGCACGGGGAAGTGGACCTTGTCACCGCCTTCACCAAGAGCTGCAACATCACCTTCGGCAAGCTGGCCTACCAGCTCGGCGTCGAGCGCCTGCGCGCCACGGCGGAGAACTTCGGCTTCAACGAAAACTTCAAGTTCGGCGATTTTATGATCTACAACTCTGTCTTTCCCGAAAGCGTCCCCAATGTCGGCGGCCTGGTCTGGGCGGGCGTGGGGCAGGGCGAAGTGCTCGCTACCCCGCAGCACATGGCGATGATCGCCGGCGCGGTGGCCAACGGCGGCGTGATGATGAAGCCCGTGCTCGTCAAGCGCATCGAAAATTCCATGGGCATGGCCACACACACCATGGAGACGGGCGTCTACCGGCAGGCCATGCAGCCCGCCACCGCCGAACTCCTCGCGCGCGCCATGTATGAAACGGTGCAGTCCGGCACCGCCTCGCGCGCGGCCATCTCCGGCTATACCGTCTGCGGCAAGACAGGCTCCGCCGAGACCAGCGACGACAAGTCCGTGCCCACCAACGCCTGGTTCGTGGGCTTCATCCGCGATGAAAGCAAGCCCTACGCCGTGGCCGTGGTCGTCGAGCAGGGCGGCGCGGGCAGCACCGTGGCCACGCCCATCGGCCGGCAGGCGCTGGAAAAGGCCATTCAGGTCGTGGGATAGGGGGGAAGCGCGTGCGTTCGGAAGAATTTGCCCTGAAGCTGAAAAATCTGCCCGATTCGCCGGGCTGCTATCTGATGAAGTCCCACGGCCAGATCATCTACGTGGGCAAGGCGGTGAACCTGAAAAACCGCGTGCGCCAGTATTTCCAGTCCGGCAAGAACCACACCCCCAAGGTGCAGGCCATGGTCGAGCACGTGGACGACTTTGACATCGTCCTCGTCGACAGCGAGATGGAGGCGCTGGCGCTGGAATTAAACCTCATCAAGCGCTACCGCCCCAAGTACAACATACTCCTCAAGGACGACAAGCACTTTCCCTACATCCGCGTCGACCTTTCCCAGGACTACCCGCGCCTGGAACTTGTGCGCAGGCAATCGCGCGACGGCGCGCGCTATTTCGGCCCCTACAAGGGCGCGACCGCCGTGCGCGAGGTGCTGGACGTGGCGCGCATGGTCTTTCCCATCCGCACCTGCAACCGCGTCATTCGCCCGGAGAAGCCCCAGCGTCCCTGCGTCCACCACGAGATCGGCCAGTGCCTCGCCCCCTGCGCGGGCCTGACCACGCCCGAGGAATACCACGCCGTGCTTGCAAGGGCCATGGAATTCCTCTCCGGCAAGGACGGCCCCGTGCTCGCCGAGCTCAAGGAGCGCATGGCCGAGGCCGCCAAAGCCATGAACTACGAGCGCGCCGCCGTCTACCGCGACCGCATACGCGCCGTGGAGGACATCATGCAGCGCCAGAAGGCCATCTCCACCCACGAAAGCGACAAGGACGTCATCGCCGTGGTGCCCGAGGAGACCGACGCCATCATCCAAATGCTCTTCATCCGCTCCGGCCGCCTCATCGGCTCGGAACACTACGTGCTCGAAGGCGGCGGTTCCGAGCTGCCCGGCGAGGTCATCCTCCAGTTCATCCTCCAGTATTACGACGCGGAGAACATGCCCCCGCAGGAACTGCTGCTCTCCGCCGAACCGCCCGAGCGCGACGTGCTGGAACAGCTTTTGAGCGAACTGCATGGCCGCCGTACCTACATTCTCACCCCGCTGCGCGGCGAAAAACGCAAATTGGTGGCCATGGCGCAGAAAAACGCCCGCGACGAGGCGGAAAAGCGCCGCAAAAAGCTCTCCCGCAGCCGCGAGCGCACCGTGGGCGCGGCGCAGGAATTGCAGCGCGCGCTGGGCCTTGACGCCTACCCGCGCCGCATCGAGGGCTACGACATTTCCAACACGCAGGGCGCGCTCTCCGTGGCCTCCATGGTGGTGATGATCGACGGCTCCTCCGCGCGCAGGGAGTACCGCCACTTCCGCATCAAGACCGTGGTCGGCGCCAACGACTTCGCCTCCATGCACGAGGTCATCACCCGCCGCCTCTCCCACGGCCTGCGCGAGCCGGAGGGCAAGTTCGGCGAAATGCCGGATCTCATACTCATCGACGGCGGCCGCGGCCAGCTCTCCGCGGCGCAGGACGCCATGCACGCCCTCGGCCTTTCCATCCCCATGTTCGGCCTTGCCAAGCGCATCGAGGAGATCGTGCTGCCGGACCGCGAGGAGAGCATACTCCTCGACCGCGCCAGCCCGGCGCTGCACATGATCCAGCGCCTGCGCGACGAGGCGCACCGTTTCGCCATCACCCACCACCGCCAGCTGCGCGGCCGCCATTCAGTCGCCAGCGCGCTGGAGACGATCCCCGGCGTGGGCGACAAGCGCCGCCGCGCGCTGCTGACGCACTTTAGAAGCGTCGAGGCCCTGCGCGCGGCCAGCCTGGAGGAGATCGCCGCCGTGCCCGGCATGAACCGCCCGGCGGCGGAGAATGTGTGGAACTTTTTGCATCCCGGCGATTGACAGGCGGCGGGGGATCGTTATAATGAAACAAAGGAATACAGAGGAGGAAGCTGAAAATGGATTACGCAAAGCTCGACGCGCTCATCGAGGCGCGCCGCGATGAATTTCTGAAGGATCTGGGCCGCTGGCTCTCCGTGCCCTCCGTGCAGGGCGCGGCGGAGGAGGGCGCGCCCTTTGGCCGCGAGAACCGCCGCATGCTCGACCTGGCGCTGGAGGACGCGCGCCGCTACGGCTTTGCGACCCGCATGTTCGACGGCTACGCCGGCGACATCTCCATGGGCGATGGCGAAAAGACGCTGGGAATACTCTGCCATCTGGACGTGGTGCCCGCCGGCGACGGCTGGACGGTGGAACCCTTTGCGCTGACGCAGAAGGACGGCAACCTCATCGGCCGCGGCGTGCTGGACGACAAGGGCCCGGCGCTGGCCGCGCTCTACGCCATGCGCTGCGTGCGCGACGCCGGCGTGGAGCTCAGGGACACCGTGCGCCTCATCCTCGGCTGCGACGAGGAGACCGGCATGAACGACATGGCCTACTACAACGCCCACACCGCTTCGCCGGACTACGGCTTCTCCCCGGACGCCGAATACCCGGTCATCAACATCGAAAAGGGCGGCTTGCATATACTGCTTTCCAAAAACACCGGCGGCGAAGCGGGCGCGGAACTTCCCATTTATGAACTCTACGCCGGCGAGCGCCCCAACGTGGTGCCCGGCGTCGCCCGCGCCGTGGTCGGTTGCGCGGACGCCGCCGCCCTGCGCGAACGCCTCGAACTGGTGGCCGCCAGCCGCGGCTTCGAGCTTGACCTGCGCGATCTTGGCAATGGCCGCGCGGAGATCACTGCCACCGGCAAATCCGCCCACGCCTCCACGCCGCACCTGGGCAAGAACGCCGCCGGCATGCTTTTGATCGCCCTTTCCGAACTGGGCGCGGGCGGCGGCAGCCGCGAGGCCGTCAGGACGCTGGCCGCCTGCCTGGGCATCTCCGGGCAGGGGAAACTGCTGGGCATCGCCGTGATGGACGATCTGAGCGGCCCGCTCACCTGCAACCTCGGCATCCTCCGCTACGACGGGCAGAGCCTCAGCGCCCATCTCGACATCCGCTATCCGCTGTGCGCCTCGGAGGAGAAGATCTGCGGCCAGATCTGCATGAAGGTCTCCCCGGCGCAGATCGCCGTCACCCGCCTCTCCGGCCACGCGCCGCACCACGTGCCCGCCAACCACAAGGTGGTCAAGGGCCTGCTCAAGGCCTACAGCGAAGTCACCGGCCACGAGGGCTACGCCTTCGCCATCGGCGGCGGCACCTATTCACGCTGCATGCCCAATACCGTGGCCTTTGGCCCCTGCTTCCCCGGCGATGTGGACACCTGCCACATGCCGGACGAGTGGTTCTCCCTGGAGAACATGATGCTCAGCATCCGCATCATGGCGCATGCCATCGCCGAACTTGCCGGGAAGGTGGATTGACATGCAGACCGTGTTTTCCATCGCCATCGACGGCCCCTCGGGCGCGGGGAAGTCCTCCGTGGCCCGGGCCGTGGCGGAAAAGCTGGGCGCCATGTATCTGGATACCGGCGCCATGTACCGCGCCGTGGGCCTCTACATGCTCAAAAACGGCGTGCCGCTTAACGACCCCGCCGCCATCGCCGAAAACTGCCTCCACGCCAACGTGCGCGTCGGCTATGGGGCGGACGGGAAACAGAGCGTCTACCTCGGCGAGGAGGACGTTTCCGAGGCCATCCGCGCCGCGGAAGTTTCTCTGGCAGCTTCGTCGGTCTCCACCGTACCTGAAGTGCGCGCGCGCATGGTCGCCCTGCAGCGGGAGATCGCCAAGGGGCACAGCGTGGTCATGGACGGCCGCGACATCGGCACCAAGGTGCTGCCAAACGCCACTTTGAAGGTCTATCTCACCGCCTCCGCCGAAGTGCGCGCCCGGCGCAGGTACGAGGAACTTGCCCAAAAGGGCATGCCCGAGCCGTATGAAAAGGTGCTCGAAGAACTCGTCCGCCGCGACGAGGTGGATACGCACCGCGCGGCCTCGCCCCTGCGCAGGGCCGAAGGCGCGGTGGAGGTCGATTGCTCGCAGATGACGCTGGAGGAAGTCGTGAAAACGGTCGTCTCCCTCGCGCGTCAGGCGGTGGAGGGAAAAGCGTGAAGACCTGGCTGTATGACTTCCTCAAGCCCATCGTGCGCGCCTACTACTTCCTCGTGCGCGGCATTCGCGCCACGGGGACGGAAAATGTCTCGGCCCCGGGCGGCTACATACTCTGCTCCAACCACGTCAGCGCCAGCGACCCGTTTGTGCTCGCCACCTGCGTGCGCCGGCGGCTGCACTTCATGGCCAAGGCGGAGCTGTTCAAAAACCGCGTAGTCGGCGGCTTCATCTCCGCCATCGGCGCGTTTCCCATCCGCCGGGGGGAGAGCGACCTCGGCGCGGTGCGCGAGTCCATCCGCCTGCTAAGCGAGGGCCATGTGGTGGGCATCTTTCCCCAGGGTACCCGCAGCCGCGACAACGCCCATACCCACATGGAGCCGGGCGTGGCGCTCATCGCCCTGCGCGCCGGCGTCAGGGTCGTGCCCGCCTACATAGACGGCCCCTACCGCATCTTCCGCAAGACGCGCGTCATATTCGGCGCGCCCGTGTCGCTGAACGACCTCGGCCGCCGCTTCGACCGCGCCACGCTGGACAAGGCCACGGCCCGCCTCGACGCGGCCATCTGGGCGCTGAAGCCGCGCCCCTGAACGGCGGCGCGCTACGCTGGCCGCATCCACAAAAACCGCTTTCCCGGCTGGGGGCGGTTTTTGTTTTCCTCGACGGGACGGCGTGCCCGCCCGCGGCGGGCCCAGCGCGAAGGGGGCGTTGGCGCAGCCCGGCCGCGCCGCGTTCCGCGGCCTGCGGCGGCGATTTTTCCAAGATCCCCTGGCAAGCGTGGCAAATTCCAGGGAGAGTCTCTCGGCTTTGATTTAATGCGCATTAAATCCCGCCTCTATGGCCCTATACTAAAGAACAGAGGAATCAGGGCAAGAGGTGGAAATCATTGTCAAAACCCCGTATAAGGCCGTTGGGGCAGCTCAATATCGTCGGCCAGAGGGTCATGCAACTGCGCAAGCAGAAGGGCATCAAGCAAAAGGACCTGGTGGCGATGCTGCAAAGCCGTGGCATGGACATCTGTGAAGCCAGCATGTCGCGCCTGGAAGGGCAGGCGCGCAGGGTGCAGGATTATGAGCTTCCTATACTCGCCGAAGCGCTGGGCGTATCGGTAGAGTGGCTGTTGGAGGACGCGCAGGAAGGCCGCTGACAAGGGCATTGCCCGGGCAGCGGCCTTCCTGTTGGCAAAACGCCCACAAAATATAAACTATAAGAATCATTATAAAATTTTTCAGAAGCATATTGAACATCGAAAGGTTTTGTGTTATTGTATATATAAGGTTATGCGCATGGCCTGCATTATTCTTTGGAGGTGGGAGATCCTGTGGAGACCAGGGATAAGCCGCTGCGCGTCCTGTGCAGGGGTTGGGTTGAAGCCGGCTTTGGCGTCCGGCTTATGGGCAGGCTGCACGTGGAAGCCTCTGCCTGCGTCGTCCAGAGCCGCGCGGGCGAACTGGCGCTGACGCTCTTTGACAGTTACGCCCACGCGGGCGCGGCCTTTTGCCCGCCCGCGCCGGAAGGGGCGCGCATTACGCTGTACAGCAACCATCCCGCGGGCAACATGGAACCGACGCAGGATGATTTTCAAAACCTAGCCGGCCTGCCGGAGGGCACGGGGTTGGTCATCGTCTGCGGGAGCCGCTGTGTCCGCTGGGAAGGCGGGCGGCGCGCAGGCGACGGGCAGGAACGCGCATGAGGTGGAAAAAACGGGCGCGTAGCCGTTGGGCGCGCGCCCACGCAAGATGTTGACAAAATGCGTGGACAGGCAGGGCGCTGAGAAGGCCGGCGATCCAGGAAAGCAAAAATTGCCTCCGATTTCAATTCCTATCGGGGCAATTCTCGCGGTTCCGGGCTTTGCCAGCGCTCTGAAGCGGGCGTGCAGCCGTTGGGCGCGCGTCCGCTTTTGCCTGCCGTCACCCCACCACGCGGAAGGCGGCGGCGCGCAACAGGCGGTTCATCACGGCCAGCCCCACGCCCACCGGCTCCACGGCCTCGCAGAGGATGACCTTCGCCCCCATGCGGTCGGCCTCGCGCAGGGCGTGGAACAGCCGCGCGGCCATGTCCGCCGCGTCTGCGCCAAGGGAGAGGCAGCGACGCGCCCCGAAGCGGGGAATGTCGCCCTCCAGCGCCAGGATCAGCGCGTCCTCAGAAGCGTCGTAGCGGGCGATGATGTTCTCCACGGCGCGTTCGCCGCGAAACACCGTCACTTCGCCCTGCGGCGCGTAGTGCTTGTACTTCATGCCCGGCGAGCGCGGCCGTTCGCCCTCGCCGAGGGGATGGAGCACGGCGTGGTCGATCTCACAGGCGCTGGCTACGCCCTCGATCTGCGCGCGTGTGATGCCGCCGGGGCGCAAAACGCGCGGCGTACCTCCCGTCAGGTCGACCACGGTCGATTCCACGCCCACCTGGCACGGCCCGCCGTCGAGTATGAGCGGCACGCGGCCGTCCATGTCCTCCAAAACGTCCGCCGCCGTGGTGGGGCTGGGACGCCCGGAGCGGTTGGCGCTGGGCGCGGCGATGGGCACGCCCGCCGTCTCGATCAGCGCCCTCGCCACCGGGTGCGAAGGCATGCGCACGGCCACGGTGGCAAGCCCCGCCGTCACCCGCGACGGCACCTTTTCGCTCTTGGGGAAGATCAGCGTCAGAGGCCCCGGCCAGAAGGCGTCCATCAAGGCGCGCGCCTGCGGCCCCGGTTCTCCGGCGATGAGCGGCGCAAGCCCCTCCGGCTTGCAGATGTGTACGATCAGCGGGTTGTCGCCCGGCCGCCCCTTGGCGGCGAATATCTTTTCCACCGCGGCGGCGTCCAGCGCGTTCGCGCCCAGCCCGTAGACGGTCTCGGTGGGGAAGCCCACGACCTCGCCGCCGCGCAAGAGTTCGCCCGCGCGCGAAAGCGCCTCGGGCGTAGGGGAGAGAAGTTCCGTTTTCATTGCTGTTTCTCCATCAGCGCCGCCTGTTCGGCCAGCGTCAGCGCCGTGATGATCTCGTCGAGGTCGCCTTCCAGCACGTCGCTCAGCCGGTAAAGCGTCAGCCCGATGCGGTGGTCGGTCACGCGCCCCTGCGGGAAGTTGTAGGTGCGGATGCGCTCGGAGCGGTCGCCCGTGCCCACCTGCAAACGACGGCGGTCGGCGTACTCGCCCTCCTGCTTTTCGCGCTCCATCTCGTACAGGCGCGATTTGAGCACGCGCATGGCCTTTTCGCGGTTCTGGATCTGCGAGCGCTGGTCCTGCGAGGTCACCACCAGCCCCGTGGGGATGTGGGTGATGCGCACGGCGGAATCGGTGCGGTTGACGTGCTGCCCGCCCGCGCCCGAGGCGCGGTAGGTGTCGATGCGCAGGTCGCTTGGGTTGATCTCCAGTTCCACATCCTCGGCCTCGGGCAGCACCGCCACGGTGGCCGTGGAGGTGTGTATGCGCCCGGAGCTCTCCGTCACGGGCACGCGCTGCACGCGGTGCACGCCGCTTTCAAATTTCAGCTTTTCAAACACGTTCCTGCCGGAGATGAGGGCGACGCTTTCCTTGATGCCGCCCAGTTCCGTGGAGCCGTCCTCGATCAGTTCCCATTTCCAGCCCTGCCGGTCGGCGTAGTGCTGGTACATGCGCAGAAGTTCCGCGCCAAAGAGGCCGGCCTCGTCGCCGCCCGCGCCGGCGCGCACTTCAAGCACGGCGTTTTTGCGGTCGTCCGGGTCCTTGGGCAACAGGGCGACGCGCGCCTCGTGCAGCGCCTCGCGCAGTTTGGGCTCAAGTTCTTCCACTTCCTCGCGCGCCATGTCCGCCATGTCGGGGTCATTGAGAAGCTCGTGCGCCTCGTCGAGCTGCTCGGCCAGCGCGCGGCAATTTCGGGCGATCCCGTTGAGCTCGGCAAGGTCGCTGTGCTCGCGCATGAGCTTTGCAAACAGCTGCGTATCGGCGATGACCTCCGGCAGCGTGATGCGGATGGACAATTCCTCGTAGCGCGCCTCGATGCTTTCCAATTGCGCGAGTATCCGCGCCTGTTCGGCATGACTTCTTTCCATTATAAATACTTCACTCCCGTATCTCGATCACGCGGTCGCGCCCGTTCAGGTCGCGCAACACGCGCCCGCCGCCAAACAGCGCGCGCACAGCCTCCGCCTCGTCCCAGCCGATTTCCAGAAGCAGCGCCCCGCCCGGGGCGAGGTGTTTTCGATACCCCGCGGCGATGCGGCGATAGAAGGCAAGCCCGTCCGTGCCGCCGTCGAGCGCCAGGCGCGGCTCCCTTTGCACTTCCGCCTGCAAAGTATCCAGCTCCCCTGTGCGGATATAGGGGGGATTGCAGGCGATGAGGTCGAACCTTTGCCCCGCCACGGGCGCGAACAGGTCGCCCCGGACGATCTCCGCCTCCACGCCCAGACGGCGGCGGTTCTCCGCGATCACCGCGCAGGCGTCCGCACTCACGTCCGCAAGCGTTACCTTCGCGCCGGGGCAGAGCTTTGCCAAACTCAGCCCGATGGCGCCGCTGCCGGCGCACAGGTCGAGCGCACGCGGCGATTCCCTGCCCTGCAAAAACGCCAACGCCGCTTCGCAGAGCGTCTCCGTATCCTGCCGGGGGATGAGCACGCGCCTGTCCACGTAAAATTCCAGCCCCATGAACCAGGCGCTTTCCAATATATATTGCACGGGCTCGCCCGCGAGCCGCCGCTTCAGCAGCGCCTCCAGCCGGGCCTCCTCCTGCGGGGAAAGCTCCCGCAGGCTGTCGCCCCAGCTCAGCAGCCGCGCGTCTGCCGCGGGATCGGGGCTGCCCGCCGCTTCCAGCCTGCGCGCGGCCTGCGCGCGCCAAGTGATCGCCAGCATAACTTCTCCAAAGCATAGGAAAACGCCGGAGGAGGATAAACCTCTCCCGGCGCTTTACAATGGCTACATTCCGTAACGCTTCTTGAAGCGGTCGACGCGTCCGCCGCTGTCCACCAGCTTCTGCTTGCCCGTGTAGAACGGATGGCACTTGGAGCAAATATCCACGCGCAATTCCTTCTTCACGGAACCCGTTTCAAACGTCTCGCCGCAAACGCAGCGCACGATGGCCTTGCCGTAATTCGGATGGATTTTTTCCTTCATGGTTTTCACCTCTTTGTCACCGGACTGTCGGCTCTCCGGCGGAACCGGCATCCGCGTGGTCATGCAAAATGTATTATAGCACAATGCGGCGGCGCGTTCAAGGGGTATCGGGAATTTTACACGGGCGATTTTTGCGCCTCGCGGGCGTTGCCGCCCGTCATGGTTTCGCTCTCGATATTGCATAATGATGCGACGACGGAAGCGGGATTGCGCCAATAAATCGGAGCGTCTACTGAACAACGTGCATTTTATAAGCAAATATAGTATAATTATGCGAATTGTTATCAAAAAATTTACAACTCCTTGCCTGCCCCGCTATTGACAAAATCGCCGGAGAATGGTACATTATGACCATGCGTTAGCACTCTCCTCCGTTGAGTGCTAACAGCGATCTGAAGGGAGGCGTGGTCATGGGTCTTGATGAGAGAAAGTTCCTCATCCTGCAGGCCATCATCGACGACTACATTACCACGGCCATGCCCGTCGGCTCGCGCACGATCTCGCGCAAGGCGGGCGTGGGCTTTTCGCCCGCGACCATCCGCAATGAGATGAGCGATCTGGAGGAGCTGGGGTATCTTGCCCAGCCGCATACCTCCGCAGGGCGCGTTCCATCCTATAAAGCGTACCGGCTGTATGTGGACAAACTGCTCAAGGCCGGCCAGCTTTCCGGGGAGGAGCGCCAGAAGATCGCCCAGCACATGCAGACGCGTTCCCGGCAGGTGGAAACAGTCATCCGCCGCGCGGCGCGCGTGCTCTCGGACGCGACGAAGTACACTTCCGTCGTCGTCGCGCCGCACATTGGCTCTTTGCGCATCCGCCACGTGCAGATCGTCCCCGTATCGTCGGGCACGGCGATGCTCATCATCGTCACCAGCGCCGGTATCGTCAAGGACGCGGTCATCAGCATCCCCGAGGGCCTGAGCGCCGACCATCTCTACGGCATCTCGCGCATGCTCACCGAGCGCCTTGCCGGGCAGCCGATCGAGTCCGTGCGGCAGATCTTCGCCGATATCATCCGCGATATGGGCAACGAGCGCAAACTGCTCGCCGAAACCATGCAGGTGATCGAGGAAAACATCGCCGCCGTGGACGACCGCGACGTGTATGTGGGCGGCAGCGCCAACCTGCTCAACTATCCCGAGTATTCGGATGTGGACAAGGCAAGGAATTTCCTCTCCGTGCTCGAATCGCGCGATACGCTGCGCCGGGTGATGGGCGACGGCGGCGACATGGAGATCACCATCCGCATCGGCCCGGAAAACGAGGTGCCGGAATTGTCGGATTGCTCGGTGCTCACCGCCAGCTACCGCATGGGCGACCAGTCCACCGGCACGCTGGGCATCATCGGGCCCACGCGCATGAATTACAGCCGCGCGGTCACGGTGCTGGCCTTCATGGGCCGGGCGATCAGCCAACTGCTATCGGATAACAAGTAGGAGGACGGCATGAAAAAGAAAGACAAGAATCCCGAAACTCCGGTGACGGAGGAGGAAGCCCCCCAGAGCGCCGAACAGCCCCAGAACACCGGGGAGACGGCCGGGGAACAGCCGGAGGAGAAAGAGGCTTCCATAGACGAGTGGCGCGCGGCGCTGGAGACCGCCGTCAAGCAGCGGGACGAATATCTCGACCAGCTGCGCCGCTCCCAGGCGGACTTCCAGAATTTCCGCCGCCGCAACCAGACCTCGCGCGCGGACGGTTTTGCCGACGGCGTGGAGGAAGTGATCTCCGCGATGCTCCCGGCCATCGACAACCTGGAGCGTGCCATCGCCGCGGGCGAGGAAAGCCCGCTGCTCGAAGGCGTCAAAATGACGCTCAACCAGCTTCTGGAGGGCCTGAAGAAATTCGGGCTGGAAGAGATCCCCGCGCAGGGCGAGGCCTTCGACCCCGAACTGCACCACGCGGTGATGAAAGAGGTGACCGACGACCCGGGCAAGGTCATCGAAGTGTTCCAGAAGGGCTACCGGGTCAAGGACAAGATCATCCGCTACGCGATGGTCAAAGTCTCCGTAGAGGAGTAAAAAACAACCAACCAACAAGCATTTTCGCATCCATTCAGGAGGGATTTATTATGAGCAAGATCATCGGTATCGACCTGGGCACCACCAATTCCTGCGTCGCCGTCATGGAGGGCGGCGAGCCGACCGTCATCGCCAACGCGGAGGGCGCTCGTACCACGCCTTCTGTCGTGGCGTTCTCCAAGAACGGCGAGCGCCTCGTCGGCCAGGTCGCCAAGCGCCAGGCCGTCACCAACCCGGACCGCACCATCATCTCCATCAAGCGCCAGATGGGCAGCGATTATAAAGTGGACATCGACGGCAAGTCCTACACCCCGCCGGAGATTTCGGCCATGATCCTGCAGAAGCTCAAGGCCGACGCCGAGAGCTACCTCGGCGAAAAGGTCGACAAGGCCGTCATCACCGTGCCGGCGTACTTTTCCGATTCCCAGCGCCAGGCCACCAAGGACGCGGGCCGCATCGCCGGTCTCGAGGTCGAGCGCATCATCAACGAGCCAACCGCCGCGGCGCTGGCCTATGGCCTTGACAAGGGCGACGCCCACAAGATCCTCGTCTACGACCTGGGCGGCGGCACGTTCGACGTCAGCCTCATGGAAGTCGGCGACGGCGTGTTCGAAGTGCTGGCCACCGGCGGCGACACCCACCTGGGCGGCGACGATTTCGACAACCGCCTGATCGACTACATCGCCTCCGAGTTCCAGAAGGAGAACGGCATCGACCTGCGCAAGGATCGCATGGCCCTGCAGCGCCTCAAGGAAGCTGCCGAGAAGGCCAAGATCGAGCTGTCCGGCCTGATGAGCGTCAACGTCAACCTGCCGTTCATCACCGCGGACGCCACCGGCCCCAAGCATCTGGACGTCACCATCTCCCGCGCCAAGTTCAACGAACTGACGCAGGATCTGGTCGACAAGACCATCGGCCCGCTCAATCAGGCCATGAAGGATGCCGGCGTCACCGCCAAGGACATCGACAAGGTCATCCTCGTCGGCGGCTCCACCCGTATCCCCGCCGTGCAGGAAGCCGTGCAGCGCGTCACCGGCAAGGAGCCCTACAAGGGCATCAATCCGGACGAGTGCGTGGCCATCGGCGCGGCCATCCAGGCCGGCGTGCTCGGCGGCGACGTGAAGGACGTCGTGCTCCTGGACGTCACCCCGCTGTCTCTGGGCATCGAGACCATGGGCGGCGTGTTCACCAAGCTCATCGAGCGCAACACCACCATCCCGGTCAAGCAGACGCAGATCTTCTCCACCGCCGCGGACGGCCAGACCTCCGTCGAAGTCCATGTGCTGCAGGGCGAGCGTGAAATGGCCGCCTACAACAAGACCCTCGGCCGCTTCCAGCTCACCGGCATCGCGCCCGCGCCGCGCGGCGTGCCGCAGATTGAAGTGACCTTCGATATCGACGCCAACGGCATCGTCCACGTCTCCGCCAAGGACCTGGGCACCGGCCGCGAGCAGTCCATCGCCATCACCGCCTCTTCCAACATGTCCGAGGAAGAGATCAAGAAGGCCGTCCACGAGGCTGAGCAGTACGCCGCCGAGGACAAGAAAAAGAAGGATGAGGTCGAGACCATCAACCGCGCCGACCAGCTCATCTATCAGACCGAGCGCACCATGAAGGAAATGGAAGGCAAGCTCGACCCGGCGGACAAGGCCAAGCTGGAAGAGGAGCTGGGCGCCTTCAAGAAGGTGCGCGAGGGCAACGACGCTGCGCAGATCAAGTCCGCCATGGATTCCTTCTCGCAGGCTACCTACGCCATCTTTGGCAAGGTCTACCAGCAGCAGAACCCGCAGGGCGGCGACCCGAACGGCGCGCAGGGCGGCTATACCGCTGGCAACGCCAACGACGACGGCACTGTGGAGAGCGACTTTACCGACAACAAGTGATCCCGCCGCAAGGCGAAATTCGCCCCGGAGACTGTCCGGGACGGCAAGAAGCTAAGGCTCCGGGGCGGAGGCGGTATCGCCTCCGCCTTCGGGGTGTTCACATAGAGGGAGGGGAAACCCTTGGCAAAACGCGACTATTATGAAGTGCTCGGCGTCGAACGCACGGCCGACGAAGCCGCCATCAAGGCGGCCTATCGCAAACTGGCCAAGAAGCTGCACCCGGACGTCAACCCGGGCGACAAGGACGCCGAGGAAAAATTTAAGGAGGTCAACGAGGCCTACCAGGTGCTCTCCGACCCCAAAAAGCGTGCCCAGTACGACCGCTTCGGCCATCAGCAGCCGGGCGCGGGCGCCGGCGGCTACGGGGATTTCTCCGGCTTTAGCGGTTTCGGCGGCTTTGATGTGGACGACATATTCTCGTCGTTCTTCGGCGGTGGTTTCGGCGGCGGCCGCGCGCGGCGTGAGCAGGGCCCTGTGCCCGGCGCGGACCTGCGCTACGATATCACCATCTCCTTTGAAGAAGCGGCCAAAGGCTGCGAAAAGGAAATCAACCTCGTCCATGACGAAGTGTGCGACAGCTGCCACGGCACGGGCGCCAAGCCCGGCACGCAGCCCAAGACCTGCCCCACCTGCAAGGGCACGGGGCAGGTGCGCACCACGTCCAACACGCCCTTTGGCACCATCCAGAACGTGCGCACCTGCCCGAACTGCAAGGGCAGCGGCCAGATCGTTTCCGACCCGTGCCCGAAGTGCAACGGGCGCGGCAAGGTGCGCACTTCCAAGCGCCGCACCGTGCGCATCCCCGCCGGCATCGACAACGGCCAGATCGTCACCATCCGCGGCCAGGGCGAGCCGGGCGAGCGCGGCGGCGAGGCCGGCGACCTTCTGATCGTCGTCACCGTGCGCCCGCACCGCCTCTTCAAGCGCAACGGCACCGATCTCTACCTGGAAATGCCGCTCACCTTCACGCAGGCGGCGCTGGGCTGCGAGGCCGACGTGCCTACGCTGGAAAAGCCCGTCAAGTACCGCTTCCCCGAAGGCACGCAGCCGGGACAGACCTTCCGCATCCGCGGCCAGGGCGTCCCCTCGCTGCGCGGCAACGGCAGGGGCGACCTCTACGTGACCATCACGGTGGAGATCCCCAAGCGCCTTTCCGAGAAGCAGAAAAACATACTGCGCCAGTTCGACGGCACTGTCACCGGCCAGGAATACGAGCAGAAAAAGTCCTTCTTTGACCGCGTCAAGGAAGCGTTTGGAGGAAATTCGTAAATGCAGTGGACGGAGGTAACGGTGCTCACCACCACGCAGGCTTCGGAGATGATCTCCGCCATCCTCGAACAGGCCGGCAGCAAGGGCGTGATGATCGAGGATAAGAACGACGTCTACTTAAATCAGCGACCCGAGGGGCAGTGGGACATCATCGACGAAGCCATCGCCGAGCGCATCGGCGACGACGTGCGCGTCACCGGCTATTATCCGGTGGACGAGCACCTGGAAAACGCCATGGCCGCCATCCGCGAGGGCCTTTCCGGCCTGCGCGCGCAAAACCTGCCCTTTGACCTCGGCAAGCTGGAAGTGCTGACCAATACCGTGGACGAGGAGGACTGGGCGGAGAGCTGGAAAAAGGACTTCACCCCCATCCGCCTGGGCGAGCACATGGTCGTCAAGCCCAGCTGGTGCGAATACGAAGCGCAGGCGGGCGACCACATCCTTGAGCTCGACCCCGGCATGGCCTTTGGCACCGGCACCCACGAGACCACTGGCATGTGCGTGCGCCTCGTCGAGGAACATGTGCGCCCCGGCCAGAAGGTCATCGACCTCGGCACCGGCACGGGCATACTCGCCATCGCCGCCGCCCATATGGGCGCGCGCGACGTGCTGGCCATCGACCTGGACGCCGTGGCCGTGCGCGTGGCGAAGGAGAATGTCGAAAACAACGGCTTTGCCGGCGTCATCCGCGTGCAGCAGGGCGACCTGCTCGACCACGTGGACGAGGCCGCGGACGTGGTCGTCGCCAACATCATTGCCGACGTCATCATCGCCCTCTGCGCCCCGGTCAAGCGGCATATACTGCCCGGCGGCCTCTTCATCTGCTCCGGCATCGCCCGCGAGCGGAAAGACGAGGTCATCCCCGCGCTGGAAGCGGCGGGCTATCAAAACCTGGAAATTCTCGACGACGGCGAATGGACGGCCATCGCCGCCCGCCGGCCGTGAACGCCTTTTACATGGAGGGCGGCCGCCTTTCCCCGGAGGACGCCCGCCACGCGGCCAAAGTGCTGCGCCTGCGCCCCGGCGATGAGATCGTCGTCCTCGACGGCATGGGCGGGCGCTTCCGCGCGCGCCTCAAAGAGGAAGGCTCGGTGGAGCTGCTGGAAACGCTGCCCTCCAACGAGCCGCGTTTGCGTCTCACCGTCTATCAGGGCGTGCCCAAGGCGGACAAGCTGGGACTGCTCGCGCAAAAGCTCACCGAGCTGGGCGTTACCCGCCTCGTGCCGGTGGAGATGGAGCGCTCCGTGCGCCATTTTGAGAAGGTGGAGCGCCTGAAAAAGATCGCCCGTGAGGCGGCCAAACAGTGCCGCCGCGCCCTGCCCATGGAGATCACGGAGCCCATGCCGTGGCAAAAGGCCGTCCTCGACATGCGTAAGCGCGAACTGCTCGTCGCCCCGTGGGAGGAAGCGGCCGACGGCCGCCTCGCCGGCCTGCCGCCCTGCAACGACGTCGGCCTGCTCATCGGCCCCGAAGGGGGCATCAGCGCCCGGGAGATCGAGGAGAGCGGCGCAAGGACCGTCACCCTCGGCGCGCGCATACTGCGCACGGAGACCGCCGCGCTCGCCGCGACCGCCATCGTCATGGCCATCATGGGGGAGATATGAGCACCATTGCCTTTCACACGCTCGGCTGCAAGGTCAACCAGTACGATACCGAGGCCATGCGCGAATCCTTCGAGCGCGCCGGCTGGACGGCCGTGGACTTTGACGGCGAGGCCGACGTCTATCTCATCAACACCTGCACCGTCACCGGCACGGGCGACCAGAAATCGAAAAAGCTCATCCGCCGCGTGGCGCGCGAACATCCGAACTGCGCCATCATCGTCGCCGGCTGCCTCGCCCAGCGCGAGGCGGAAGCGCTTTTGCAAATGGACAACGTTGCGCTGGTCGTCGGCGTGCAGCGCCGCGCCGAAGTGGTGGGACTGCTTGCGCAGGCATTGCGCGAAGGCCCCGTCAACGCCGTCGCCCCGCTCAAAGGCGCGTCGTTTGAACACCTCTTCGTCACCCGGCACGAGGGCAAGACCCGCGCGACCATGAAGATACAGGAGGGCTGCGACCGCTACTGCGCCTACTGCATCATCCCCTCGGTGCGCGGCCCGGTGCGCTCCATGCCGCTTGCGGACGTGCGCGCCGAAGCCCGCCGCCTCGCTAAGGCCGGCTACCCGGAGATCGTTCTTACCGGCATCCACCTGGCCAGCTATGGCCGGGGAACGGGCGATACGCTGCTGGGCGCCATCCGCGCCGTGGCCGAGGCCGTGCCGCGCGTGCGTCTCGGCTCTTTGGAGCCCGTCGTCGTCACCGACGAATTCGCCCGCGGCGTGGCGGAGTTGGGCCGCGTCATGCCGCAGTTCCACCTCTCCATGCAGAGCGGCTCGGCGGGCGTGCTTTCGCGCATGCGCCGCCGCTACACGCCGGAAGAATACATGCGCTGTGTCGAACGCCTGCGCAAATACCTGCCCGGCTGCGCCATCACCACGGACGTACTCACCGGCTTTCCCGGCGAGACGGAACAGGAGGCGCGGGAAACGCTCGATTTTGTCCGCGCCGTCGGCTTTGCCCGCATCCACGTCTTTCCCTATTCGCGGCGCAAGGGCACGGTGGCGGACGCGATGCCAAACCAGGTGCCCGAAGCCGTCAAGCGCGAACGCGCGGCAAAACTTCTGGCGCTGGGGAACCAACTGGAAGAAAAATACGTCTCAACAATGGTGGGGACAGTACAGGATGTGCTGTTTGAGACCGCCGTCGGCGAAGCGGAAGCGGAGGGCTACACCGGCCAGTACGTGCGCGTGCGGGCCAATGCCCGTCCCGGCCAGCTTTGCCGGGTGCATATACGCGCGCATGCGGGGACGCTCGCGCGCGGGGAAGTTCTCGATTGATGGGAGGTGAACGTTATGGACTGTCTCTTCTGCAAAATCATCGCCGGGGAGATCCCCAGCGACAAGGTGTACGAGGATGAACATGTGTTCGCTTTCCGGGACATCAACCCCCAGGCGCCCGTGCATGTGCTCATCGTGCCGAAAAAGCATATGCGCAACATCCTCGAATGCGACGCGCAGACCGCCGCCGCCGTCACCGAAGCGGTGGGCAAGGTCGCCCGGCAGGAAGGCGTTTCCGTGTCCGGTTTCCGCGTGGTCACCAACTGCGGCCGGGACGGCGCGCAGTCGGTCGAGCACCTGCATTTCCACCTGCTGGGCGGGGACAAGCTCTCTGAAAGCATGGCATAAGTGTGTCGGGACGGAATTAAATCTGAAAAATAACTTTGCAGGGGGCGATATTCGCTTGACGGCTACATAGTCCGTGGAGTATAATAGTCTATGTGGCGCACCCCGCGCGCCTCACTGGCTTTTGCCATCACCTGCGAGGGGAGGGAAACACATGTCTGAAATTCGCGTCAAGGAAAACGAATCCTTGGAGAGCGCCCTGCGTCGTTTCAAGCGCAAGACCGCGCGCGACGGTATTCTCGCGGAGGCCCGCAAGCGCGAGCATTATGAGAAGCCCAGCGTAAAGCGCAAGAAGAAGGCGGAGGCAGCCCGCAAGCGCAAGTATTAATGCCCAAAGCCGCCCCTTTGCCCCCGTTGCAAAGGGGCGGCTTTCAAGTTTCCCGGCCTTCGGCGCGAGCTTCTGCCCTGAGGGGTCATCGCCTTTTGTGCAACGCGCCCGCCGCCGCATCGTGGATCGTCTTTTTGCAATTTCATCAGGCAAATACGCCGCCGCGCTTCTGCCAACCCCAGCCGGCGCGCTTTCCGCTTTGCCTGTCATATCCGGGCGCATCCCTGCATAGAAGTTTTTTTGTACACTTCTCCGCGCCGGAGCGCTTTGCCCATCGTTCGCGCCGCCCTGCCCGGGCGCGCGCCGGAGCTGAATATGCGTTATACCATGCTTTTGTGGCCGCATGCCAATGCGCGCTATCAGGTAGAAACGGAAAAATTGGCCCGCGCCGAGCTGGAAGTGACGCTCGCGCGCCTGGGCGTGGAATATACATGGGAAGAAGGCGGCGTCGCCGGCCTTCCCGCGCTGGACTTTGCCGCGCGCGCCCTCACGGGGGCGGAAGCGGCGGTCGTGTCGCGCCATTCGCTTCTTTACGCGCTCTTTGAAAGGCGGGAGGACGGCGCGCTTTCGCCCCTTTTCGGCCGCGAAGCGCCCCACGTGGGCGCGGACCTTGCCGGCATCCTCAAATACAAGGGCAAGACCAACGAAAACTTCACCCAGCTGCTCGTTAACCTCGCCTGGCTGTCGGGCGACATGCCGGAAAAGGCGCATCTTTTCGACCCCATGTGCGGCCGCGGCACCACGCTGTTTGTCGCCCTCAATTACGGCTGGGACGCCACCGGCTCGGACATAGACCGCGCCGCCCTGCGCGAAGCGGGGCAGTTTTTCAAGCGCTATCTGGAATACCACCGCATCAAACACGCCGCGGGCCGCGGTTCGCTGACGCTGCGCGGTAAAAAAAGCGCCCCCTATACGTCCTTCACCCTCCCGTCGGGCGCGCTGCGCCTTGCGGAAATGGACGCGGCGCGCGCGGGGGAGGCCTTTGGCCGGGGAAAGTTCGACCTTCTCTGCGCCGACCTGCCCTACGGCGTGCAGCACGGCTCAAACATGCCCCTGGAGGCGCTCCTGCGCCTCGCCCTGCCCGCCTGGGCGGAAACGCTCAAGCGCGGCGCGGCGCTCGCGCTGTCTTTCAACGCCCAGACGCTGCCCGCGCGCAAAGTGCGCGCGCTGCTCGCCGGCGCCGGCCTGCGCGTGCTTGAAGGAGGCCCTTACGACCGTTTCGAACATTGGGTGGAGCAGGCGGTCACGCGCGATATCGCCGTGGCCGTGTGCCCCTGAAACGCATATACTTCCTTTCCGCGCGTCCTTTTGTAAGGAGGTCATGTCTTGGATTATCGAACGCTGCATACAAAGACTGTCGTGGAACTGCGCAAGCTGGCCAAGGAGCTGAAGGTCAAGGTGCCCGCGGGCACGGCCAAGAGCCGCCTGGTGGAGCTGGTGCTTGAAGGCCAGCTCGCCGCCGCGCGGCAGGCGGGGGAACGCGCCGCGCAAACGCCGCCCCCCGCGCCCGCGAAGGAGGAGGCCGCCCCGGCAAAACAGGAAGCGCAGGCCGCCCCGGCAGCGCCGGGGAAAGCGCCCGCGCGCAGGGGCAGGACGCGCAAGGCCGCGCCGCAGGATGGCGAGCCCGCCCCTGCCGCCGCGCCGCGAAAAAAGGCCGCTGCGGGAAAAAAAGCCGCCGCGCCGCGCGATGGGGGAGAAGAGGCCCCCGCCCCGGCGGGCGCGCCCGCGAAGGAAGCGGCGCCTGAGGTTCCCGCCGCGGCGGCAGCGCCCGGCGAAGCGGAGGCGCAGCGCCCCGCCCCGGCAGGCGTGTCCACCGCGAAAACAGCGCAAAAGCGCCCCGCCAGGGCAAAAACTCACGCCCCGGAGGCCGCGCAGGAGCGCCCCGTCAGGGCAAAAGCCCACGCCCCGGAGGCCGCGCAGGAGCGCCCCGCCAGGGCAGAAGCGCCCGCCGCTGAAGCCGTGCGTGAACAGATCGCCACAGGGGAAGCGCCCGCCGCCGAAGCCGCGCAGGAACGCCCCGCCAGGGTAGAAGCGCCCGCCCCGCAGGCGGCCGATGCCGTCCCCGCCCTGCCCGCCACGGTGGAAGCGCCGGCGTTGCCCGCCGCGGAGGACGCGCCCCCGTCCCGCCCCCGCCGCGGCCGCCCGCCCCGCGCCGCGGCCATGCCCGCGCCGAAGGCGGAAGCGTCCGACGCGCAGCGGCAGGGGAGCGCCGCGCCGGAAAATGCGTCCGACGCGCCGGAAAACGCGCCCGCGGAAGGCCGCGAGGGCTTCCATGCCCCGCGCTTCCGTGCGAATGCCGTCGAGGGCGACCGCCGCCCCTACGCGCAGCGCTACCCGCAGCAGCGCTATGGCCAGCGCTACGACGGCCCGCAGCAGCGCGTCCCCCGCGAATTCAACCGCAACGCCGTCCCCCGCACCGCGCAGGACGCCCACGCGCCCGCGCCGCGCGCGGACTACCAGCGCCGCTATGACCGCGCGGACGCCCAGCAGCGCCAGGATTATCAGCGTCCGCAGCGCATGGACGCGCCGCGCCAGGACTATCAGCGTCCCGCCGTCGCGCGCGAGTACGTCCCGCGCCGGGAGAACGCCTACGTGCCCGACCCCAACGCCGTCAACCCCGGCGTGCCGGAGATGCTGGCTACGGGCGAGTGCATGGACGGCTACGGCGTGCTGGAGATCCATCCCGAGGGCTACGGCTTTTTGCGCGCCGAGAACTACCTGCCCGGCAACAAGGACGTCTACGTTTCCATCGCCCAGATCCGCCGCTTTAACCTGCGCAACGGCGACTATGTGGTGGGCAAGACCCGCCCGCAGCGCGAGGGCGACCGCTACAATGCCATGATCTACATCAGCGAGATCAATGGCGAGCCGCCGGAGAACACCGCGCACCGCAAGCCCTTTGAATCGCTGGTACCCATCTATCCCAACGAGCGGCTGCGCCTGGAGGAGCCCAACGGCCACGGCGACCTGGCCCTGCGCCTGATCGACATGCTCGCGCCCATCGGCAAGGGGCAGAGGGGCATGATCGTCTCCCAGCCCAAGGCCGGCAAGACGACGCTGCTTAAAAAGATCGCCAACGCCATTACCCACAACTACCCGGACGTGCACCTCATCGTGCTGCTCATCGACGAGCGGCCGGAGGAGGTGACGGACATGAAGCGCTCCATCGAGGGCGAAGTGGTCTACTCCACGTTCGACGAAGCGCCGGAGAACCACACGCGCGTCAGCGAGATGGTGCTTGACCGCGCCCAGCGCCTTGTGGAACAGGGCAAGGACGTGGTGGTGCTGCTCGATTCCATCACCCGCCTGGCCCGCGCCTACAACCTCGTCATCCCGCCGACCGGGCGCTCGCTCTCCGGCGGCCTCGACCCGGGGGCGCTGCACAAGCCCAAGCGCTTCTTCGGCGCGGCGCGCAACATCGAAAACGGCGGCAGCCTCACCATCATCGCCACCGCCCTGGTGGAGACCGGCAGCCGCATGGACGACATCATCTTCGAGGAATTCAAGGGCACCGGCAATATGGAATTGCACCTCGACCGCAAGCTCTCCGACCGGCGCATCTTCCCGGCCATCGACATGTTCAAGTCCGGCACGCGCCGCGAGGAACTGCTCTTGAGCGAGGAGGAACTGGAGGGCGCGATCAAGATCCGCCGCCTGCTCTCCGGCGGCAACCCGCAGGAGACCGCCGAACAGCTCATCGGCATGATGGAAAAGACCAGCTCCAACGCCGATTTTTTCAACCGCCTCAAGGGTTGGATCGCCGTATTTGAAAAAGAAGGCTTCACCATGAAGTCCTGAAAAAACGCCCGCTCCGCGTCGTGCGCGGGGCGGGCGTTTCAGAGCGCTGACAAAGCCTACAACCGCAAAAATCGCTCTGATATACAAAAAATCAGAAGCGATTTTTGCTTCCTGCGGTGGATTTGTCGAGCCCTTTGGGATCGTCAAATCCAGTCGCCCTTGGCGACAAATTTTGCCGCCGGCAAAATTTCCTCGTCAGCTGCACTTGCATCCTGCGGTCACTTACGTCTAAGTAAGCTCCCTTGGCTGCAAGTACAGCTTCCTTGGCTTGCAGGCTTTCTCAACGCTCTGCCAGTCTGTTGACTTTGTCAACATCCTGAAACGCCCGCTCCGCGTCGTGCGCGGGGCGGGCGTTTGCATGCGGCCGGGCCGTTACAGGCACAGCCGGTAGATCTTCTCGATGTCCTCGGTGCCAAGGGCGTAAAACTTGCCCACGGTGCCGTCCGGGTTGGGGCGCTTGACCTTGGCGGCGAGGTAGGGGATGTCCTCCTCGCGCGCGCCCAATTCGCCAAACGTCACCGGCATGCCGATGTCCTTGAGCCAGGCCACGTAGGCGTCGATGCCGGCCTGCGCGGTCTTTTCCGGGTGCTCGAAGTCCATCTGGCAACCCCACACGCGCACGGCAAACTGCGTAAGCCGCATTACCTTGTCCGGCTTTTGCAGCATGAAGCGCAGCCAGCCGGGGAACACCACCGCCAGGCCCGCGCCGTGCGCGCAGTCGTAGAGGGCGGAGAGCTCGTGCTCGATCTGGTGGCTGGCAAAGTCCTTGACGCGGCCGACGCTGAGGGTGTCGTTGTGGGCGATGGTGCTGCCCCACATCAGCTGCGAGGCGGCGTCGTAGTCGTGCGGATTTTTGACCATGATGCGCCCGGCGCGGATGATGGCCTGCATCGTGGCTTCGCAGAGGCGGTCGGTCAGGTCGCAGTCCGGCTCGTTGCTGAAATAGCGCTCCATGATGTGGGCGAGTATGTCCGTGGCGCCGCAGGCGACCTGATAGGGCGGCAGCGTCATCGTCAATTCCGGGTTCATGATCGCCAGCAGCGGGCGGTTCAATTCAGTATTCAGCCCGCGCTTGGTCTTGGTGGCCGCCTGTGTGATCACGCAGCTGTCGGAGGACTCGCTGCCTGCCGCGGACATGGTCAACACCACGCCCTTGGGCATGGACGTTTCCGGCTTGGCCTTGCCGCAGAAAAAGTCCCAGAAGTCGCCGTCGTAGGGCGCGCCGATGGCCATGGCCTTGGCCGAATCAATGGCCGAGCCGCCGCCCACGGCGAGTATGAAGTCCACGTTCTCGCGGCGGATGATGTCGATGCCCTCATACACCTTGGTGTCGCGCGGGTTCGGCTGCGCGCCGCCCAGGGAGATGTGCTTCACGCCCGCGGCGTCCAGGGAAGCCTCCACGCGGGCGATGAGGCCGGAGCGCACCGCCGAGCCGCCGCCATAGTGGATGAGCACCTTGGTTGCGCCCAGCGCGCGCACCTGCTGTCCCGTCTGTTCTTCCACGCCGCGCCCAAAGACAAAGCGCGTGGGCAGGTAGTGGTTGAAGTTGATCATGGCTTACTCCTCCTTGAAGATTTCCAAGACTTTTTCGGCGACGCCCCGCGCCAGCGCGCGATGCCCATCGGCGGTGAGGTGTACGCCGTCCTCCTGCGAAGCGCGGCAGAAGTCCGCCGCGTTGAGAAAACCACAGCGCATCAGTTTGGCGATGCGCGCATATTCCCCGGCCAGCCCCTGCGTAACTTCGACGCTGCGCGCGTCGAACGTGCCCGCCATGCGCGTTTTCAACACTTCCGTGCGCACCGGCGGCGGGGAAATGATGAGCACGCGCGAAGGCTCGCCCTGCGCGTCCGCCGCGTAGAGGTGGCAAAGGCGCACGAGGTGTGCCAGCGCCTGGGCAATGGCCGGCGCGGACATGGCAAAGCGCTGCTTGGAGTCGTTCGTGCCCAGCATGACGATGACCAGATCCAGCGGGTCGTGGCTCATCAGGCAGGGCGGCAGGTAGCGCATGGCGCTCTTGTAGCCGCCCTCCACGGGGTCGTCAAAGGCGATGGTGCGGCCGCCAAACCCCTCTTCCAGCACGCGGTAGCCATCGCCCAGCGCCGCTTGCAGGATCATCGGCCAGCGCGCGTCCTCGCCAAAGCGCGGGCCGACGGGATTGGTGCCGTGCGTGTTGGAATCGCCAAAGCAGAGTATGCGCCGTTTATTCATTCCACTTCATCCATTCCGGGGTAAGATAGCGGCGGATGGGCAGCTGCGGCCAGACCGCCTCCAGCGGCGAAAGCGCGCTTTCCAGCCCCGCCTCAAAGGCCACCGGCAGGCCGCTTTCTTCCGCGACGCGGGCGATGAAGCCGCGCCCGGCGAGTATCTCTTCCTCCGTGGTCTCCGCGCCAAGGTTGGCGTTGACGGCAAGGCCGGTCACGGCCAGGCGCGCGCGGCGCTGTACCTCCGCCAACAGGCGCAAGACCTGTTCCACCTGCGCCGTACGCGGCCGGAAGGGGTTGACGACGAAGTACACGTCCGCCGGGCAGGCGGCAAACTGCGCGTGATAGCGCCCCAACGCCACCGCGCCGTCGTCGTCCCCGCCCACGTCAAACACGCCAAAGCCCTCCGCGGTGAAGGCGCGCTCCACTTCCGCCGGCAGGATGGGTATGTCCACGCCCGAGAGCGCGTAGGCGGGATAGACGACCTCCACGCCGTGCGCCAACAGCAGGGGTTTGACTTCGGCGCTGCGGAAAAACGGGTTGACGATGTCCAGGTCGATGAGCATCGTCCGCTCCCTTTTCGCCAGCGCCAGCGCCATATTCACCGCCAGTTCGGTCTTGCCGCTGCCATAATGGCCGACCAGCACCTTGAGGCGCCGCCCGGCCAGCAGCCAATCAGTGGAGATCAAACAGGTCGTCCTCCTTGCGCGCGGCGCGTTTTTTGCCCGCCGCGGCCTTCTTTTTTGCCGCCTGCGCCCCCGGCAGGTCGCTTACGTTGAATACCGCGTCCTCGGGCACCTTGCGGGTCCCGGCGGCGGGCTTGATCTTGAACAGTTCGTCCTCAAACACGTCCGGCCGCGGCTCAGGGACCGCGCGGCGCGCCGGGCGGCGCTGCGCCTGCGGGCGCGCGGGCTTGGGACGGACGGGCACAGGGCGCGTGTCCTCCCGCCGCACAGGCACAGGGCGCGTGTCCTCGCGCCGCACAGGCACAGGGCGCGTGTCCTCGCGCCGCACGATGGTGTCCGGCCGCCGCGCGGCCTGCGCCTCAGCGCCCTCAAAAAACTCCTCATCGTCCACGACGATGCGCTTTTTGTGGAACCATATCCAGTAAGGCCGCCAGCGGAACAGCCAGACGATGATGTCCGCCGCTACGCCGAGGATGAGCAACAAAACCAGAAGCTGCAGCCAGTGCTCCGACAGCCATTCCAGCGGCGAAACGCCGCCGCTGCCTGCCAGGTCAAACAGCCGCAGCACCCAGCTGGCAAAGCCCTTCAGCCAGCTGAGCATGCCGTTTACCACTGTATCCGCAAAGCTGTTCGCAGCCATTGTTCCCTCCGTAGATCATCATTCCATGCCCGACGCTGCCGACAGGGATACTTCCACGCCCGCCGGCTCGAACTCCAGCGCCAGCCCCTGATAAAGATCCGTATCCACCGTGATGGGCAGCGTATACTCCCCGGCCGAAAGGTCGCTGAGGTCCACAATGGCCTCCACGCCGCTTTCCGCAAGCGCCTCCACGCGGCTGGCCGGCCCTGTCACCAGCACGCGGAAGTCCGCGTCGGTGAACGTGCAGGTCAGGCCCTCGGGCCGGTTGACGAACGAGAGGTTCACGTCCGTCCAGGCGCTCGCGCGCACTTCCTCGATGTTTACGGTGACATACACCTGTTCGGTAGAGATGTCCTTGAAGTCGTTGAGCGTGACGATGCGCGTGCGCTGCGAGAACGTCTGGCTGGCGCCGCTCACATCCACCGGCTGGACGAGCAGTTCGGCAAGGCTCTCCAGCAGCTGCGCGTCCGCGGCCACGGTGACGCTCTCCGGCTGGATGGTCACGCCCGTTACTTCGTAACCTTCCGCCGGCGTGCCCTGCACCACGTCCTCAATGGCGGTGGAAATGGACAGTTCGCGCGTGGGGTAGACGTCCACGCCCACGGTGATGGAGCTGGAAGAGCTGCTCAGGAGCGTCTGGGGGATCTCCTCGCCGGTGTAGTCCAGGAGCACAAAGCGCGCCGCGGTCACATAGGAATCCTTCCGGTCGGTCACGTCCACGTACACATAGGCCGAGGCCACAGTCTGCACCACGCTCGAAGGGCCGCTGATGACCAGCTCCTCCGGGTTGAGGCGGGTGATGTTGTACCAGGTATTTTCCTGCTGTTCGCCGCTGACGGCGGCGTTGACGGGCACGGAACGCGAGTCGTACGTCTCAAATTCCAGTTTGACGGACTCGGGCAGTATGCGCGTCACACGGCCATAGGTGGTGGTGGCGCGCAGCGGCACTTCCTGCGCGCCCGCCGCGCGCACGCTGGACAGGTCCAACGTCACCTGCACATTGTCCGCGTCGGCCAGCGCGTAGCTCGACTGCGGCACTTCCAGCCGCACGGAGATGCCGTCCAGCGCTTCCGCCGGGTCGCTGGCGAGCGCCAGGCGGTTGGCGTTGAGCGTGGATTCGTTGCTCAGGTAAGCCGTCAGGCCGTTGATGTCCTTGGTGCGGGTAATGGAGGGGTTGGAGGAGACCACGTAGCTCCACAGCAGTATGGCCAGCAACAGCGACAGCAGCTTCAGCCCCAGGTTGTGGGAAAGGGAGCCCCAGAACGCCTTGCCAAAGCGCTTGAGGAGGGAAAGCAATTTATCCTTCATCGCCATCCTCCTTTTGCTTCGTGGCGCGCGCGCCCGCCAGGGACGAGTGGGACGACAGCCACGCCGGCGGCAGGTCGTCGGGCATGAACAGCTCGGTCAAAAGTATGTTGAGGGACTTCGTGTCCAGATAGCGGGTCAGCTTGCCGTCGCGCGCCATGGAGATGATGCCCGTCTCCTCGGAGACGATGACGCTCACCGCGTCGGTCGATTCGGTGATGCCGATGGCGGCGCGGTGGCGCGTGCCCAGTTCGCGGGAGAGGGAATGGTCGTCCGTGAGCTGCAATATGCAGGCCGCGGCCACGATGCGCTCGCCGCGTACGATCACCGCGCCGTCGTGCAGGGGCGTGTTCGGCTCAAAGATGTTTTCGATCAGCGGCGCAGAGATCTCGCCGTCGATCACGGTGCCGGAGTCGATGACGTCCGCCAGCCCCGTGTGCCGCTCAAAGACGATCAGCGCGCCGATGCGCTTGCGCGACATGTTGTTCAGCGCCCGCACCACTTCCTGCACCAGGTTGTCCACGTCCCGCAGCCGCTGCTTGCGCGCGGAGGTGAACATGTGGCGCGACCACTTTGAGCGCCCCAGCTGCTCAAGGCCGCGGCGCAGCTCCGGCTGGAACATGATGACCAGCACCAGCAGCCCCATGCTGATGACCTGTTGCAAAAGCCAGTTGAGGGCGTTGAGCTGCAGGGCGTCCGACACCCAGGCAAACACCAGCACCACGGCGATGCCCTTGAACACGGCGCTTGCCCGCGTGTGGATGAGCAGCTTGATGATGTAATAGATAAGCACCGTCATGATCGCCACGTCGAACACGTTGCGCCAATCCGGCTGCAAAAAGAGGTTGGTGAACAAAGCGCCCGCGTCCCGCAAAAAAGAACTGATCTGCGCCATGGGCATACCTCCCTCCTGACTACTCACTTTCTATTATAATACAAAACCGCCGCAAAACAAAAGCATTTTTCGCAAAAGTCCAGTTTTTTTCGAAGGCGGGGCGCAACGGGGAAAATATTCGCCCCGCCGCGAAAAACCATGCCTTGCGCTTTGACGCGCGGGATGGTATAATCGTTCCATAAAGGGGCGGAAGCGCGCCCATTTTCCGGGAGGCAGACATTTGCAGCACCACTTTTACGCCTATATGGCGCGCATGAAGCTCATCAAGCGCTGGGGCCTGCGCCACAATACGCGCGAGGAGAACGACCAGGAACACTCTTTGCAGGTGGCGATGATCGCCCACGCGCTGGCTATCTACAAAAACCGCCGCTACGGCGGGAACGTCGATGTGGAGAAGGTGCTGCTCTACGCCATCTACCACGAGGCCGCCGAGGTCATCACCGGGGACCTCGCCTCGCCCATCAAGTACTTCAATCCCGGCATCCGCGACGCCTACAAGGCCATCGAGCGCATGGCCTCGCAAAAGCTGATGGATTACCTGCCCGCGGATTTCCAGGAGGATTTTCGCGCGTTGCTCTTCCCGGACGAGGAAAGCTACGAATGGCGCATCGTCAAGGCGGCCGACCGCATCAGCGCCTACGTCAAGTGCCTGGAGGAGTACGGCTTTGGCAACCGCGAGTTTCTCACCGCGCAGGAGAACATCCGCGCCTCCGTCTCGCAGATGAACATGCCCGAGGCGGAGGACTTCATGCGGGAATTCGCGCCGAGCTTCATGCTGCCGCTCGACGCTTTGAACTAAAAGGAGGAGGATACCCATGTACCGCAAGCTGAAGGAGCGCGTCTACGAAGCCAATATGGAACTGTTCCACCGCAAGTTGATCGTCTACACATGGGGCAACGTGTCCGAGGTAGACCGCGAAAAGGGCGTCATGGCCATCAAGCCCAGCGGCGTGCCTTACGAGGACCTGAAGCCGGAAATGATGGTCATCCAGTCGCTGGAAACGGGCGAGGTGCTCTCCGAGGGCTACCGCCCCTCCACGGACGCGCCCACGCACCTGGCGATCTACCGCGCCTTTGAGGAAGTCGGCGGCATGGTGCACACCCACTCCACCTGCGCCACCGCCTGGGCGCAGGCCGGCCTTGCCATCCCCTGCATGGGTACCACCCACGCCGACTACTTCCACGGCGACATCCCCGTGACCCGCTTTTTGACCCCCGAGGAGACCGAGGAGGACTACGAGGGCAATACCGGCAAGGTCATCATCGAGGCCTTCCAGGGCAAGAACCCCATGCACACCCCCGGCGTGCTGGCCAACGGCCACGGTCCCTTCACCT
Source organism: uncultured Bacillota bacterium (assembly GCA_963930055.1). Classification (GTDB taxonomy): domain Bacteria; phylum Bacillota; class Clostridia; order Christensenellales; family Aristaeellaceae; genus Pullichristensenella. The sequence goes on from CAWVKS010000010.1 coordinate 39,833, forward strand.
GGGGCAAGAACGGCGCGGACGCCGTCTACAACGCCGTGGTGCTGGAGGAACTGTCCAAAATGGCGCTGATGACGCGCGCGCTCAACCCCGCCGCCGGCGCGCTGCCCAAGCACATCAGCGACAAGCATTTCCTGCGCAAGCATGGCCCCAACGCCTATTATGGGCAGAATTGAGGCGCGCGCGGGCAGGACATAACCTGTTTTTGACAGCTGCCTCCCCTGGGTTTTGGCTGGTTGCGCAATTTGCTTGAGAAGTAGAGGACACAAATTGGCTGCGTCGGGAACCTGCTGAAAAAGCGGGTTCCCGTTTTTGCGCGCTCGGCAAAGGGTCGAAACCACCCAAAGGCATTTTGTCGATTGCGCGAATGGCGCTTCGGTTACAAATTTGTTATAATGGACGCACAGTGGGATACTGTCAACCGATGCGTAAAGGAGGTCAGAACGCATGGCAAGCCTGTCGCTGCGCAATATCTGGAAGGTCTATCCGGGCGACGTCACCGCCGTCAAGGATTTCAACCTGGAGATCGAGGACAAGGAATTCGTCGTCCTGGTCGGTCCCTCGGGCTGCGGCAAGTCCACCACGCTGCGCATGGTCGCCGGCCTGGAGGAGATCACCAAGGGCGAATTGTATATCGACGGCAAGCTGGTCAACAACGTGCTGCCCAAGGACCGCGATATCGCCATGGTCTTTCAAAGCTACGCCCTCTATCCGCACATGACCGTCTACAACAACATGGCCTTCGGTCTCAAGCTGCGCAAGACGCCCAAGGCGGAGATCGACCGCCGCGTGCGCGAGGCCGCGCAGATCCTCGGCATCGAGCCGCTTCTCAACCGCAAGCCCGCCGCGCTCTCCGGCGGCCAGCGCCAGCGCGTGGCCCTTGGCCGCGCCATCGTGCGCGAGCCGAAGGTGTTTTTGATGGACGAACCTTTGTCCAACCTGGACGCCAAACTGCGCGTGCAGATGCGCACGGAGATCACCAAGCTCCACAAGCGCCTCCAGACCACCTTCATCTACGTCACCCACGACCAGACCGAGGCCATGACCATGGGCACGCGCATCGTTTTGATGAAGGACGGCGTCATGCAGCAGAACGACACGCCCCAGAACCTCTACGACTTCCCGGAGAACCTCTTCGTGGCCGGCTTTATCGGCACGCCGCAGATGAACATCTTCCGCGTCAAACTGGAAAAGGGTATCGACGGCGTCTACGCCGTGTTCGGCGAGAACCGAGTCAAGGTGCCGGCGGGCAAATTGCAGCGCTTCACTTCGGACAGCTACATCGGCCGCGAGGTCTACATGGGCGTGCGCCCGGAGAACATACACGACGAGCAGGCTTTCCTCGCCGCCTCGCCGGACAGCATCATCGACGTCTCCGTGGAGATCGTCGAGCTGATGGGTTCGGAGACGTACCTCTACCTCTCCACTTCCGGCAAGGATGAAAACATCGTCGCCCGCGTCGATCCGCGTTCCCCGGCTCGCCCCGGCGACAAGATCCCTGTGGCGCTGGACGCCAATCGCCTGCACTTTTTCGATATCGAAACGGAAAAGACCATTATGAGCCGCGTATAAGGCGGAGGGATGCTGTGGAGGGCGCGCAAAGCACGGCGCGCCCTCCTTCCGTTTCAGCCCCGCGTCCCGGCCGCCGCCCCGCCGCCCGGCGCTTTTTCCGATACTGCGAGCGCCCCGGAAAGGCGCAGCGCCAGCTTCGCCAGCCCTGGCCCGGCGAGTTCGTAGAGCACGGCGGAGGAGAGCACGATGGTGTTGAGCAAACTGCCCAGCTCCGTGGGCAGCATGCGCTCGCCCAACGCCGCCAGGCCGATGGATACGCCTGCCTGCGGCACCAGCGCCAGCCCCAGATAGCGGCGCACATTTTTGTCCTCGCCGGTCAGCAGCGCCCCCGCCGTCGCCCCCGCGTACTTGCCGAGGATGCGCACGAAGAAATACGTCACCCCGATGGCGCCCGCCGTCTTTAGCGCCGGCACATTGAGCCGCATGCCGGAGACGACGAAAAAGAACGTCAGCACCGGCGGCGTGAAGCGCTCCACCGCCTTGAACAGCGCTTCGCCCTTGCGGGCGATGTTGGCGTGCGCCATGCCCAGCGCCATGCAAGAAAGCAGCGGCGATATATCCACGGCGGCGCAGAGCCCGGAGAGCGTCAAAAGCAGGATGACCGCCAGCAGCAGGCGGTCGTAGTGCGAAGTCACGCGCCGCTCGCACCACTTGAGCAAAAACGCCATGCCCACCCCCAGCGCCACCGCCGCGAGGTTGTAGCCGATGGGCAGGAGGATGCGCGATATGTCCACCGCCTGCGCTGGACCGGCGATCTGGCTCACGGTGGCGCAGGCGCTGAACGCCAGAAGCGCCACCGCGTCGTCGAGCGCCACCACCTGCAGGATGGTCTCCACAAAGTGGCCCTTGGCCTTGTACTGGCGAATGGTCATCAGCGTCGAGGCCGGGGCGGTCGCCGCGCCCACTGCCCCCAGCAGCAGCGAAAACGACAGGGATAAATGGAAAACAAACAGCATCACCGCCGCGATGGCCGCCGCCGCGCCCAGCGATTCCAGCGCCGTGATGGCCAGCACCCGCGCCCCGCTCTTTTTCAGCGTTTCCCACTTGAAGTAGCGTCCCACGCCAAAGGCGATGAAGGAAAGCGCCACGTCGGTGACGAAGCCCATGCTCTCCACCATAGCTGCGTCGATCCACTTCAGCCCGCAGGGGCCGATGACGATGCCCGCCAGAATGTACGCGGTAACGTTGGGCAGGCGCAGCCGTTGCGTCGCCCCGCTGAGGACAAACGCCGATAAGAGCATCACCGCCAGTTCGAGGATGACCAGCGCCGTGTGGCCGATATGCAATGCGAGCGCCATGGATCTCCCGCCTTTCCGCGCGGGCCGCGCCCGCTTTGTCTCCGGGGGAAGCCGGCCGCCCCCGGATGGCTTGATATTAAGCGGAAAAGGCGATAAAATCAAATCAAACATTTTGTGCGCCCCATCAATTTTCGCAATGGTTCGGCTTTTGGGAGGTGTTTTGCATGCTCGACCCCAAGATACACACGCTGCTGAAGGTAGAGGAGCTCGGCTCCTATACGCGCGCCGCGCGGGCGCTCTCTCTGACGCAGCCGGCCATCAGCCACCATATCCGCATGCTGGAAGAGGAATACGGCGTCCAGATTTTCGTCAAGGGCAGCCGCGAGCTGCGGCCCACGGCGGACGGGGCGCTGCTGCTCAAATACGCCCATCGCGCGGCGGCCATCGCCGAACGGGCACGGCAGGCGCTCAAGGATTCCCTCGAGCAGATCGAGCGCCTCACCATTGGCATCACGCCCACCGCCAGTGACCTGCTCGCCCCGCAGGTGCTCGCCGCCTACCTGAGCGCGCACCCCAACATGCGCGTCGAGATCGTGCGCAATACCATAAAAAATATTGATGATATGCTGCGCTTTTATGAATTGGACTTCGCCATCGTCGATGGCGTCATGCCCGGCGACCGCTACGATTCCATTCTCCTCGGCACAGACCATCTGTGCCTGATCGCCGCGCCCACGCACCCCTTCGCCCGCCGCGCCAGCGTCACATTCGACGAACTGACGCGCCAGTCCCTGGTGCTGCGCCCGCGCGGCACAGGCACGCGCGACCTGCTCGAGGGCTATCTGCTCAGCCATGGCCGCAGCGTGCAGGACTACCGCGTGGTCATGGAGATCGACAGCGTATCCGCCATCAAGGAGATCGTAGCCAACGGTCTGGCAGTCTCCATCATCAGCCACAATGTCTGCCGCGAGGAGGAAAAGAGCGGTAAACTGGCCGTAGTGCCCATCGAAAACAGCCGCATGGTGCGCCAACTCAGCCTCGTTTTTCCGCCGGACTTTCAGCATCCGGAACTCCTGCGCGAGTTGCAGAGCGAATACGCCCGCCGCATTGGCTGAAAAAGCGCCGCCGCAGACTGCGTTCGTCTGCGGCGGCGTATTTTTTCTGCCGTTCAGCGATTGTCTCCCCAGTAGATGACGGCCAGCATGTCCGGCCCCGTATGGGCGCCGATGATGGGGCCGATGGGGGCGACGTGTACGTCGGCGTCGGGGTAATTTTGCAGGATCGTCTCCTTGAGCAATTCGGCGTCCGCCGGGCAGTCGCCATGGCCCACCGCCACCAGCTTGCCGCGCTCAGGAGTCCAGCCCTGGCGCATCAGTGAGAGCTGCGTCTCAATGGCCTTGCGCCGCCCGCGCGGCTTGCCCATCACCTGCAAATGCCCCGTTTCGTCCACGTGCAGAAGCGGCTTGATCTGCAACGCCGTGCCGATCATCGCCACCGCGCCGGAAACGCGCCCGCCGTGGCGCAGATGGTCGAACGTGTCCACCGTGAACCAGTGGCACACGTGCAGCCGGCTTTCCTCCAGCCAGGCCACCATTTCCTCAAAGCCCATGCCCTCGGCCTGCTTCTTCAGCGCCTCGCAGAGCAGGAACCCCTCGCCCACGGAGGCGCACAGCGAATCCACGCACGCGATCCTGCGCTCGGGATACTCCTCAGCCAATTCCTGCATGCACAGCCGCGCGCGCTCGATGGTGCCGGAAAGTCCGGAGGAAAAGCAGAGATAGAGCACGTCCAGCCCTTTTTGCAGGCTCTTTTCAAAGGCCTTGCGGTATACGAGAGGGTTGATTTGCGATGTGGTGGCGAATTTGCCGGCGCGCTGCTCGGCGTAGAACCGTTCCACGGTGAGGTCGCCGCCGGGGCCGTAGGTATAGGACTGGTCGCCGACCATGACCTCCATGGGGATGATCTCCGCCATGGGCAGCCCTTCGCGCATGGAAGGGCAGGTGTCGGCCGTGGCGTCGCTGTAGATCTGATAGCCCATGCAAAAAAACTCCTTGCTTCTTTGGTCGGCGCGGACAATGCCGCGCAAGCGCCATTATAGAGGGCGCGCGCCGTTCTGTCAACCATGATACGGGAAAGATTGCGCTATGCCATCAGCTCCACGCGGTTGCCCTCCGGGTCGAGCACGCAGCTTTCGTAATAGCCGTCGCCGGCGACGCGCGGGCCGCTCTCTACCGCGCAACCCGCCGCGCGCAAGCGCTCCGTAGCCGCGTCCACGGCCTCGCGGCTCCCCAGGGAAACGCTCAAATGCGCCCAGCCCTCCCGCAGGCCGGGACCGCCGGGCAGCGCGCCGGGCCTTTGCATAAGCTCCAAGCGCGCCCCGCCGTCAAAGGTGAGAAAGTACGTGCGCAGCCCGGTGCGCGGGTTGTGGTACAGCTCCCCGGCAGCCGCGCCGAAGTGCCTGATGTAAAAATCGCGCATGGCCTCCAGGTCGCGCACGCAAAGGGCGACGTGGTCGATCCTCATTCAAACTCCTCCTCTCCCGGCGGGGGCGTCTGCGAGCGCATGCCGATGTTCACCGGCGCGCCGATGCCGGGGTTGATGTATTCTTCACACAGCGCGTTGGCCAGCGAGGCGTACAAAAGCCGGTTCAGCGCCAGCCCGAACACGAGGTAAAAAAACCCGCCCGCGGCCAGCGGGAACGCCGCGCGCTCGGGAAAGAACAAAAACACGATGGCAATGGCCAGCGGCAGGATGGAGGTCAACAGCCGCACGCCCAAAAACAGCGGCAGCTTGCCCAGCGCCAACCGCATGGCGTTGCCCAGCAGCTGCCGCAGCGTCAGCCTGTAGGTGACCATCATCGTATACACCACCTGCAACATCAAAAGCCACAACACCGCCGCGATGACCACGATGACCTCCGGGATGACGAACAAAAGGCTCATGCTCTCCGCCAGCGCCCCGTAAAAGCGCCACAAAAACAGCAGGAGCACCGGCAGCGCCCCGGTGACGGTGGAAACAAAGAGCGCCTGCTTCCAGTTTTTGCGCGCGTGCTCCATAAAATCGCTGACCATGAAGCTGTGCTGCCCCCGCGCCCAGTTGCGGGAAACGTAGCTCGCGCCCGCCGTGGCCGGCCCGGTGATGGCGATCAGCGGCCAGAGGATGAGCAGATACGTGAACGCCAGCGAATACACGCGCGCGCCCATGTCCGCGCCGGCGGGCGCGTCGGCGAGCATCTGCACGAGCGTCAGCAAATTGACGCCCGACCAGATCACCGCCGGCAGCCAGAACAGCAGGTAAAAGAGGTTCTGCCCCACCATGGCGCTCCAGCGGACGCCCAGCGCGTCGAAAAAGAGTTTCACGCGCGTGTCCGGCAGGTCCTCAGGGCGGAAATCCCGCCCCGGCGCGCGCTCAAAGCGCCCCGCGCCAAAGAATTTCGAAAAAAAGCTCATGGTTGCCTCCTGTTTTCCCCATTATAACAGAACGCGCCCCCGCTGGGAAGGGGCGCGCCGGATGAAATTTGCGTATCAAAAGGCGCAGCACGGTCATGTCCGCAAACCGCCGCGCGCCCCTGCTCTCAAAAGCTGCTGATGGGCAGGCTCTCGTCGTCCTTGCCCTTTTCGATGGAGACGATCTCCACGCAGTAGCGCCCCGTCTCCGCGTCCACCCAGGCCTGCTCGCCCACCTTGCGGCCCATCACCGCCTTGCCCAGCGGCGATTCCTTGCTGATGAGGCCCTTGAGCGCGTCCTGCCGCAGCGTCGTCACCAGGCGGATGGTTTCCGTATCGCCATCCTCCGGGTAGCGGATGGTCACGGTATCGAAAAGCCCGGCCACGTCCGCGGGGCTGTCCGTAGAGATGACCTTGGCCGTGGCCACCATGCGCTTTAAATAGCGCAAACGGCTGTCGCAGCGGCGCTGCTCCTGCTTGGCGGCCTTGTATTCGTAGTTCTCGCTGAGGTCGCCGAAGGCGCGCGCGGTCTTGACGTCCTCCATGATCTTCGGGCGCAGCACCGTGGTGCGGTAGTGGATCTCCTCCTGCATCTTGCGGATATCGACCTCTGTCAGTTCGTCATACATGGCGCATCCTCCCTTCCGCGTCCCGCTATTGTAGCACGTTTGCCGGCAAAAAGCAAGCGCGTGGGGTCAGCCCTTTTTGCGCCGTTCGCAGCGGCGCAGCACGCGCTTGACGCGCTCGAGGGGCATGGGCAGCTCGTCCTCGCGGAAATACTCCACTTCTTCCACACGCACGCGCGTTTCGCGGTTCTGCGCGCCCGCCGGCACGATCACCCAGTCGCCGGGGCGCAGCGTGTCGTCGTCCGTGCGGTAGTAGTACGTCCTGCCGTCCGGCTGAAAGGAGACGCTGCAATAGATGTACTCGCCGCCGCGCACGCCGCGGGCACGCAGAGAGGGATCGAACAGCTCGCACTCGCCATAGGGAGCGATGAGCGCGCACACATCGTCCAGAAACTCTTCCCAGGCCTCCGGCAGCGCGGCGCGCTCGTAGGGGACGCGCCACGTCCTGCGCGCGCCGCTTGCATAAAGTATATCCACTTCGCATTCGCGCGGCGCGTCCTCCGCCGCCGCAGCGCCCGCCCAGTCGACGAAATACCATGCGCATTCGTCCAGCAGGGGAGAGACGCCGCCAGCGATGCGGTATCGCGTGGTCACGTCAACGTTCTCGTTCCACTGCCTGTGCAACGTAATGGTTTGCGCGTCGCGGTCGATCTCGAGCGCCTCCGCATAGACCCACGTATAGCTGAAGCCGTCGCCCTCGGTTGTCTCCACGGTGAACGTGCGCCGGTGGCGGTAGTTGATGCGCAGCGTTTCCACCGGCCCCAGCCGGTCGCTCGACAGGCGCGATTCCATGGGCAGCCCTCCATTCACAAAAGGGACGCAGCCCGAAAAGGCCGCGCCCCCAAATTTCTAAATGCTGTACGACGTGCGGGCGATGATCTGATCCTGATACATCCTGTCCAGCTGCACGAAGTGGCCGCTCCAACCCCAAACGCGCACGATGAGCTGGCGGTGCCTCTCCGGGTGCTTCTGCGCGTCGATGAGCGTGTCGCGGTCGACGGCGTTGAGCTGCAACTGATGCCCGCCCAGCTGGATGAACGTGCGCACCAGCTGCGCCACCTTCTTCGAACCCTCCTCGTTGCGGAACACGGTGTCGTGCAGTTCCAGCGTCAGCGGGCCGCCGTTGATGGCGTCCGTCAACGCGGGCCGGGCAAAGGCGCGGATCACCGAGAGCGGGCCCGCGTCCGAGAGCATCAGCGAGGGGGAGAAGTTCGCCGGCAAGCGCTCGCCCTTGCGGCGGCCATCGGCGGTCGCGCCCAGATGGTCGGCGTGCCACACGTAGTACATCGCCGAGCCGGTGCCGGCGCGGAAGATGCCCCCGCGCTCGTTGCGGATGCCCTTCAGCGAGGCGGCGAACGCTTCCAGCAGCCAGTCGGCCAGTTCGTCGCATTCCTCGTCGCGGCCCATCTTCGGGGCGCGCGTGCGCAGCGTGTGCAGAAGCTGCGCGTCCTCGCTAAAGTCCTCGTCCATGTCCCGGAGCAACTGCTCGGGGGCGACGCTCTTTTCCTCGAACACGAACTTGCGCACCGCCGCCAGTGCGTCCACGGCGTTGGCAAGGCCGGTGCCGTGGATGCCGTAGTTATTGTACTTGGCCCCTTCGCTGATGTCGCGGCCGGCGGTCAGGCAGTCGCGCATCATCACGCTCTGCCACGGCGCGGGCTCGATGAAGATGTTCTTTACGCCGTCGGTGATCTCCCTGGCCTTGCGGTTCAAAACGTCCACGACGCGCTGCTTGAAGGCCTCAAAGTCCTTGGCAGTCTCCAGCCCTTCCTCGCAGGCCTGACGCACCACCTCCGCCAGCGGCATGGCGCCGATGTTGGGGATGTCCATGGCCACGCCGGGGATGATGAACTCCCAGCAGGCGGCCACGGTGTAGTCGCGCGCGTCCTCAAGGTCGTAACCCAGCTTGACAAGGCCGGGGATGACCACGTCGTCGTTGGCGTACTGCGGGAAACCCAGGCCCTGCTTGGTGAGTTTGGTGCAGTATTCGTACACTTCCAGCGGCGTATCCCTGTTGACGCGCAGGTTGATCTTCGGGTCGATGCGGCGCAGTTCCAGGCTGGCGGTGAGGCAGAGGACAGTCAGGTCGTTGCTGGCGTCCTTGCCGTCCCTGTCGCAGCCGCCCAGCATCAGGCTCTGGCCGTTGTCGCCCTGCTGCATGCCGGTGTAGAGGTCGCTGTCGCGGTTAAAGGAAAGGAAGAACTCTTCGAGCAGATCCAGCGCCTCGTCGTGGCTCATGCCCCTGTCCAGGTCGGCCTTCAGATAGGGCCACATGTACTGGTCAAAGCGCCCCACAGTGTTGTGGTAGACGTTCGAGGCCCAAAGCGCCAGATGCAGCATGCGCAGCATGCGCAGGGCATTGAGGAAATCTTTCGCGCCGTGGCGCATGGCGTCCTTCAGCCCTTCGCCGTCCGGCAGCGCCTCCGCGTAGCGGTCGGCAAAGGCGATTACCGCGTCGATGGTCTCGATGGCGGCCTCAAGGAAGTCCTTATCGCCGCGCCCTTCGGCAAGCGTCTGTTCCGCCCGCGCGCGGCGGGGCAGCAGGCCCTCGCGCAGAACGCCCTCGTAGTCGGAGGAAATGTTGCACACGCGGCCCTGCTCGTGGATGAAGTGGCCGGCGAAGATGCGCTCCTTCTCGCCCTCGACGTAGATGTCGGGGAATTCGGGAATGGTGCGGATGCCGGGGATGCGCTCATCCTCGCGCACATGGACGCGCTCGTTTTCCAAAAGCAGCTTCAGCCTGCGCGCGGCGCGCCTGCTCAGGGGCATGCCCTCGCGCTGTATCTGCGCGCGGATGCCTTCCAGCGCCTCTTCGTCCAGCGGGGCGCGCAGCGCCTTGTGCTCGCCCTCGACGATCCAGTTCAGCAACGCCTTTACTCTCTCTGTCATAATGCCACCGCCTTGATCCCGTATTTTTCAAAGATGGAAAGGTCCATGTTGGGTTCCCGCTCCGTGTCGAAGCTGGGTTTATACTCCTCGCCCAGCAGGCCATATTTGGCGCCCGCCGAGCGGTTGTAGCGCAGAAGTTCCACGCGGTCGAGGTTCTTCGCCTCCGCCACCAGCCGCGCCGTGGCCTCGAGGTTCTCCCTCGAATCGTTCACCCCGGGGATGACCGGCACGCGGGCGCGGAAGGGCTTGCCGGAGCGGATGAGCGCGCGCAGGTTTGCGAGTATCTGCGCGTTGTCCACGCCCGTATAGCGCCTGTGCATATCGCCGTCCACCAGCTTTATGTCCATCATCACCAGGTCGAGCCGTTCCACCACGGATAAAAACACCTCGGCGCTGGCATAACCGCTGGTCTCGATGGCCTTGTGCACGTCCGGCAGCCGGTCGCACACGTCCTCGACAAATGCATGCTGCAAAAGCGCCTCGCCGCCGGAAAAGGTCACGCCGCCATCGTTCATGCGCAGTATGGGGGCGTTGCGCTGGATGCGCGCGGCCACCGCGCTGGCCTTCATCGGCGTTCCTGCGATCTGGATGGCGCGGCGCGGGCACACGGCAACGCATTTGCCGCACACCACGCACGCCTTCGGCCGCGGCGGCGTCCCTTCAAGCACGCCCTTTGCCGCCTGCGGGCACACGGCCATGCACTCGCCGCAGTTTACGCACAGGCTTTTCGTCACCGTGCGCTCCGGCCGGGGCTTTAATCCCTCCGGGTTGTGGCACCACTCGCAGCGCAGCGGGCAGCCCTTCAAAAACACCGCCATGCGGATGCCCGGGCCGTCGTAGACGGCGAATTCCTCAATGTCAAAGACGATGCCGGTCGTATCGCGCATCGCACCCGCCTCCTCTGGCTATATACCCTCCCGCGCGCTTGACAAAACGGGGAAATCGTCTTATCATGGAAGTCGAATGCACCCGGAAGGAGCGACAGACATGCCTCCACAAAACGGAAAGCTCAAATTGCGGGACATCGCCCGCCTCACCGGGCACACCGTGGGCACGGTCTCCAAGGCCCTGCACGACAAGCCCGGCCTCGCGCCCAGGACGCGGGAGCATATCCTCAAGGTCGCCCGCGAAAGCGGCTATATCGGCAACGCCCTGGCCGGCTCCCTGCGCTCGGGCACGACCAGGACCGCCGCCATCATACTGGGCGACATCGCCAACCCCCTGTTCGCCATCATGGCCAAAGGGCTGATCGCCGCGCTTGCCCGGGTCGGATACAGCGCTATCCTCTTAAACAGCGAGGAAAACAGCGAGGAAGAAGTCCGCGCCGTTACCACCGCGCTTTCCCGCAATGTGGACGGAGTGTTCCTCTGTCCCACGCAGCGCGGCATGGAGGGCGTGGAGCTCTTGCGCCGCAACGGCGCGCCCTGCGTGCTCGTCGGCCGCTATTTTCAGGATTACGACCTGGACAGCGTCGTGTTCGACGACCTCAACGGCGGCCATCTCGCCGCCCGCCACCTGCTTTCCCTCGGCCATCGGGACGTGCTGTTCCTCGCCGGGCCGGAGTGCGTCTCCAGCGCCCGCGAACGCCGCGAGGGCTTCATGGAGGAGATGCGCGCCTCCGGCGCGGCGTGCGACCCGGCGCTTTTGCGTGAAGTGCCCATCATCGCCGACGCCACGCGAGATATCGCCGAGGCGCTTTCCATCGCCCGTCCATTCAGCGCCGTGTGCGCCTTTTCGGACTACGTGGCCTGGCAGGTGCTCTACGCGCTGGCCGCGCGCGGCGTGCGCTTGCCCGAAGAGGTCAGCGTCGTCGGTTTTGACGATATACAGTCCGATATGCGCCTGCCCGTCTCCCTGACCACCGTCGGCTGCGACAAGCGCGCCATCGGCGAGCGGGCGGTGGAGCTGCTCATGCGCCGCATCGCCGAGCCGGACGCGCCCACGCGCCAGGTGCGGCTCGAAACGCATCTGGTCGTGCGCGGCACCACGCGCGAAAGGGCGTAGCCCCTTAAGACAAGCCGCCGGAGCGCCGGCAAAGCCCGAAACCGCGAAAACTGCCCTGATACAAATAAGATGCAGTTTTGCTTCCGGCGGCGGGTTTTCCGGGCCCTGCGGGGTCGTCAAATCCAGTCGCAAGGTCGCGGCCTTGCTTGCCTTGCGCGGCTTGCGGGCTTTCCCAATGCCTTGCCAGTCTGTTGGCTTTGCCAGCATACTGCCGGCTCCCCCTTTCCGGGGAGCCGTTTTTGCGTCGCGGAAGTTTGTAAAAACTTCACATTTTTATGCCGATAGTCGAAAAAACGACCATCAAAAAACGTTTTCCAAACATCCGATCTGCGCTTATTCTATCACAAGGCCCCAAAACCGTCAAGCGCAAAACGCGAACTCCGCAAAAAAACCGCCTTTGCCAAGAAATTTTTACCCGGCAGCCGCAAAGTTTTGCCGCCGTGACACAGCTTTTCCTTGCCCGTGCGCGGCGAATATAGTATAATTAAGGATACTGGAATTGGAGGGAGGGCGTGGCATGCGCGCAGAGGCAACGGCGGTGCGCCGCGAACGCTACGAAGGCAAGGGCGCGGCCGGGCGCTTTTATCTGGGCGATACGCTTTTCCTGTTGGACGACCTCCTGCGCGGATACGCCGGCCAGGTCAAACTCATCTACATGGATCCGCCCTTCCTGACCGGCGAACGCTTCGTCATGCGCGCCCGCGTCGGCGCGGCGGACTGGAAGGCGGGGAGGGGCTCCCTCGCACTGCCCGCGTTCAGCGACGATCTGGAGCCGGACGCCTACTACGCGATGATGCGCCGCGTGCTGGAGGGCTGCCACAGCCTTTTGCGCGAGGACGGCATGCTCTTTCTGCACTGCGATTTCCGCGCTTCCGCCCGCCTGCGCCTCATCATGGACGACGTATTTGGCGAAAAGAACCTCTTAAACGAGATCGCCTGGGTCTACCACACCGGCGGCACGGCGCGGCGCTACTTCAGCCGCAAGCACGATACCATCCTCTTTTACCGCAAGACGCGCAAGTACGATTTCAACATCGAAGCCGTGCTCTGCCCGCCCACGGGGCCGAAGCAGAACCACATGCGCCGCCACGTCGATCCCGATGGCCGCGTCTACCGCTCCATCCGCTCCGGCGGCCGCGTCTATACCTATTACGACGACGATCCCGTGCCGCCCACGGACGTCTGGGACGACGTCAGCCACCTGCAACAGCGCGACCCGCAGCGCACCGGCTACGACACGCAAAAGCCGCTGGCGCTGCTCGAGCGCATTGTGCGCTGCGCCTCCCGCGAGGGGGAACTGGTGCTTGACCCCTTCTGCGGCTCCGGCACCACGCTGGAGGCCGCCCATCTGCTCGGCCGCCGCTTCCTGGGCGTGGACAAGTGCCCGCTGGTGCCCAACATACTGCGCCGCCGCCTGGAAGGCGCGCCGTGGGAGCTGGAAGGCGCTTTGGAGGCGGAAAACGCCCCCTGCGCCGTGGACGTTATGCGCGGCGTGGGCTTTTACCACCTGACGCTTACGGATATCCCCATGCCCTGGGATATGCTCGACAACTGGGCCCTGGGCTACCTGCGCGATGGGGAAATGCGCGTGCTCACCCAGGCGGCGCGCACGAAAAAGCGCCCGGAGCTGCCGCGGGAGCTGGAAGTGCCCGTCTACGAGGGCGAGGTCGGCCTGCGCCTTTGCGACGTGCGCGGAAAAAGTTACTACTATAAGGTCACGAGCGAAAAGAATTAACAACATGGCTGTATAATAAATCGCATCAAGCTTTTGGAGGAAAGCAACATGGCAAAGATCACATTCGACACCGACGCCTGCAAGGGCTGCGGCCTTTGCGTGCAGGCATGTCCGCGCAAGCTGATCCAGCTGTCCACGCACATCAACAAAAAGGGCTACAACGCGGCCTACTGCACCGATGTTGACCAGTGCGTGGCCTGCGGCATGTGCTATCAGATGTGTCCGGACTGCGTCATTCGTGTGGAAAGGCAGGCATGAATATGAACCGACAGATGATGAAGGGCAACGAGGCCATCGCGGAAGCCGCCGTGCAGGCCGGCTGCCGCTACTATTTCGGCTACCCCATCACGCCCCAGAGCGAGATTCCCGAGTATATGAGCAAGCGCCTGCCCGAGGTGGGCGGCACGTTCATCCAGGCCGAGAGCGAGATCGCGGCCATCAACATGGTCTACGGCGCGGCCGGCGCCGGCGCGCGCGCCATGACCAGTTCCTCCAGCCCGGGCGTGTCCCTCAAGCAGGAGGGCATCAGCTACATCGCCGGCGCCGAGCTTCCCTGCCTGATCGTCAACATCGTACGCGGCGGCCCGGGCCTTGGCTCCATCCAGCCCGCCCAGTCGGACTACTATCAGGCCACCCGCGGCGGCGGGCACGGCGACTACCGCATGCCCGTCTTTGCCCCCGCTTCCGTGCAGGAGGCTGTGGAACTGACCATGAAGGCCTTCGACGTGGCCGACAAATACCGCACGCCCACCATGCTGCTGGGCGACGGCGCCATCGGCCAGATGATGGAGCCGGTCACCATGCCCGAGTACAAGCCCGCCCAGACCGACAAGAGCTGGGCCGCCACCGGCTGGCATGAGGGCTGCGGCCGCGAGCGCGCCATCATCAACTCTTTGTACATCGAGCCCGACCGTCTCGAGGCGCTGGTGCGCAAATTGGAGGCCAAGTACAAGGCCATCGCCGAAAACGAGACGATGGTGGATCTGCAGTACATGGACGACGCCGAGTACGCCGTGGTCGCCTATGGCACCACTGCCCGCATCGCCCTTACCGCCGTGCGCAACGCCCGCAAGCAGGGCGTGAAGGCCGGCCTCATCCGCCCCATCACGGTCTGGCCGTTCCCGGAAAAGGCCATTTCCGACGCCGCTTCCCACCTCAAGGGCATCCTTACGGTGGAAATGTCGCTCGGCCAGATGGTCGACGACGTGCGCCTGGCCGTCAACGGCCGGTGCCCCGTGCGCTTCTTTGGCCGCACCGGCGGCATGATCCCCGGCGTGCGCGAAGTCTACGATCAACTCATGAGCATGAAGGAGGGATTGTAATGGCGACCGTATTCGAGCGCCCCAAGTTCCTCACGGATACGCCGTTCCACTATTGCCCCGGCTGCACCCATGGCATCATCCATCGCCTGGTGGCCGAGGTGCTCTCGGAGAAGTTCAAGCAGGAGGACGTCATCGGCGTCGCCCCGGTCGGCTGCGCGGTGTTCGCCTATAACTACTTCAACTGCGATATGTACGAGGCCGCGCATGGCCGCGCCCCGGCCGTGGCCACCGGCGCCAAGCGCGTGCACCCGGACAAGATCGTGTTCACCTACCAGGGCGACGGCGACCTTGCCTCCATCGGTACCGCCGAGATCGTCCATGCCGCCACCCGCGGCGAGAAGATCACAGTCATCTTCATCAACAACGGCATCTACGGCATGACCGGCGGCCAGATGGCCCCGACCACGCTCATCGGCGAAAAGACCACCACCTCGCCCTACGGCCGCACGGCCGAGCGCAACGGCAACCCCATCCGCATCTGCGAGATGCTCTCCACGCTCGACGGCCCGAGCTTCATCGCCCGCGTCAGCGTCCACGACGTCAAGAACGTCTTAAACGCCAAAAAGGTCATCGCCAAGGCGTTCGAGCATCAGGCCGAGGGCAAGGGCCTCTCGCTGGTCGAGGTGCTCTCCACCTGCCCGACCAACTGGGGCCGCAGCCCGCAGGAAGCGATGAAGTTCGTCGCCGAGCGCATGATCCCGGCCTACCCGCTGGGCATTTTCAAGGAGGTCTGAAGCATGAATCTGCAAATGATTTTCGCCGGCTTCGGCGGCCAGGGCGTGCTGCTCATGGGCCAACTGATCGCCTACGCGGGCATGGTGATGGGCAAGGAAGTCTCCTGGATGCCCTCCTACGGCCCGGAAATGCGCGGCGGCAGCGCCAACTGCTCCGTGGTCGTCTCCGACGAGCCGGTCGGTTCTCCCCGCGTGGAGGACGCCGACGTGGTTGTGGCCATGAACAAGCCCTCGCTGGCGGTGTTTGAAAAGAGCGTCGTCCCCGGCGGCCTGCTCATCTACAACAGCTCCCTGATCGACGTGCAGCCCACCCGCACGGACATCCGCGTGGCGGCCATCCCCGCCAACGACATCGCGGCGGAGCTGGGCAGCGCCAAGGTGACCAACATGGTCATGCTCGGCGCGGTGGCGCAGCTCACCGGCGACTTCACGGCAGAAGAGCTGGTGGACGCCATGCGCCATAAGTTCGGCCCCTCCAAGGAGCACATGATGCCCAAGAACCGCGAGGCTATCGAGCGCGGCATGGCGGCCGCGAAGGGCTGAGAAAATGCTTTTGTCTGTCGGCGACGTGGTAAAAATGAAAAAGGCGCATCCCTGCGGGAGCGATCTGTGGAAGATCACCTTCGTGGGCTCGGATATCAAGATGCGCTGTGAGGGTTGTGGAAGGGTCGTCATGTTGGAACGTCCTGTGTTTGAAAAGCGGGTGCGGCGCATTGAGCGCGCCGCATCCGGCCCTTGCGGTGCGGAGGCTGAGCAATGAAGCGTGCTCTTTCGTGGTGCGCCTGGATCGTGGGCGCGTTGGTGATAGGCTATCTTTTGCGCACGTATGTTATCGGTACGGCGCGCGTGGTCGGCAGTTCCATGGAGCCGACGCTCAACAGTTCGGACATTGTGGTGGTCACCAAGTTCGACTACCTGTCCTCCGGCCCCTCGCGCGGCGACGTCACGCTCTGCCGCCTGCCGGAACACAGCGAGTCGGAGACGTACTTAAAGCGCGTGGCGGCCATCCCCGGCGACACCTACGCCATCCGCGGCGGCGTCGCCTACTTGAACGGCGAAGTGGCCGACGAGCCCTACGCCACCGGCACCGACGCCTGCGAGGATTTTGAGGTCACGCTGGCGGAAAACGAATATCTCGTCCTGGGCGACAACCGCCTGGAGAGCTACGACAGCCGCGCCGCGGACGTCGGCGTGCTCTCCAAGTCGGACTTCATCGGCCGCGCCCGCCTCAAGGTGTGGCCGATCGAACAGTTTTTTCGCCCTATCTATTGATGGAAGCGAGGCATTGCAAGTGAACGACGATATCCGCAGGGAAGAGGAATTGACGGACGCGCCGGAGACGGAGGTCTCCCAGGCCGCGACGGAAGCGCCTGAAGAAGCCGAAAAGGACGCGGGCAAGGCGGAAAAGCCGAAAAAGTCCGTGGGCCGCGAGATCCGCGAATGGGTGGTCGCCCTGGCCGCGGCGGTGCTCATAGCCCTGCTCATCCGCACTTTCCTGTTCACGCTCATCCGCGTGGACGGCCATTCCATGGATGATACGCTGCACAACGGCGAGCGCCTCTTCGTCTCCGTGCTCGACGTGCGCCTCTCGGGCGTGGAGCGCGGCGACGTGGTCATCTGCCACTATCCGAACCGCACCTCCCCGGGGCTGTTCGGCATCGAGACGCAGACAAACTTCGTCAAGCGCGTGCGCGGCGTGCCCGGCGACGTGGTGGAGCGCAAAAACAACGTCACCTACATCAACGGCGAGGCCATCGACCCGGACAACGCCATGCGTTCCCTCATCCTCTATCCCAACGGCCATCCCGACGATTACGGCCCCTACACGCTGGGCGAGGACGAATACTTCGTCGTCGGCGACAACGTCTACAACAGCCACGATTCCCGCGACTGGAACGACAGCGACCCCTCCGGCGACGTCGGCCCGATCACCGGCGATATGATCGTCGGCCGCGCCCGCTTCGTGTTCTGGCCGCTGAGCGAGATCCGCTCCATCGACTGATATGGGCGGGAAGCGGAAGCGCCTGGTGCGCATATTGGCGCTGGTGCTGGCGATCCTCCTGGTGCTGGGCACGCTGGCCTCCATCGTTTTCAGCCATGCCCACGCGGAGTCTGCCGGCGAGCGGGACGGGTACCAACTGGAGATCGAATTTTACGAGGACGCACAGGCGCTGCAGATCCGGCAGCGCCTGCGCTATACCAACCGCACGGGCGGACATCTCGACCGCGTGGAGTTCTCCATCTACGCCAACATGTTCCGCCGCACGACGGCGCTGATGTACGAAAGCGACGTCTGGCAGGACGTCTTTCCTGAGGGCAATGCTCCCGGCGGGATCGAGTTTTCACGCATACTCGTCGATGGCAAAGCCGCCGATTGGGGCCTGATGGGCGAAAAGGAGCTGTTTTTGCGCGTCGCCTGCGACCTCGCGGACGGCGAGGCGTGCGAATTTACCTTCGAATACACGCTGCTGCTCACCCAAAACGCTGCTTCCCTGGGCGTGGGCGACACCGATTGGCGGCTGCGCGGCTTCTACGTCCAGCCGCTCAAATACGAATACGGCGAATTTGTCGCCCCGCAGCCCCTGCAGCATGCCAACTACGTCTATGCCGACCGCGCCGATTACGCGCTGACACTCTCTCTGCCGGAGCGCTACCTGCTGGCCGGCCCGGGCGCGATCACATCCGTTGACAATGGCGACGGCACGCGCACATGGACGCTCGCGGCGGAAAACATGCGCGAACTGTGCCTCAGTTTCGGCATGCGCTGGCGGGAATACAGCGCCGAGACGGCCTCCGGCACGCGATTGCGCCTGCTGGCGAACGCCCGCGACGCGCAAAAGACGCTGGATCGGGCGCTTGAGGCGCTGGAAACGTATGAAAGCTGGTTCGGCCCGCTCGCGTGGGACGTCACCATTGCCCAGAGCGACTATGCGCTGGGCGCGCTTTCCCTGCCCGGCCTCATACTGGCAAGCGACGTCGGGCTTTCCGACGCCATGGCGCTGCGCCGCGCGCTGGCAAAGCAGTTCTTTGGCTACGGCGCCTATCCCATGCCCACGGAGGACGCCTGGCTCTCCGATTCCGTCAGCGCCTACGCCGCCTGCCTCGCGCTGCGGGAAGCGGAGGGGGAGGACGCCTTCCTCCGCTACCTCAACGGCGTCATCCTCCCCGAAGCGCAGTATACGCTGCCCGGCGTGGAGATCACTTCCTCCGCCGCCATCCTCACCGCCGGGGAATACGAAAGCCTCGTCCTCGGCCGCGGCGCGCTGGTCATGCACGAAACGTGCACCGCCATGGGCGGGGAAACGTTCCTTGCCGCCCTGCGCCTTTTCTACGAACGCGGGCTGACCATGGACGTGGTGGGGGAGTATGACTTCGTCGCCGCGCTCGACGACGCCAGCGGCGGCGATTGGGAGGCCTTCCTTACCGACTGGCTGTTCAACGTGGGCGACTATTACGTGGAGAACTATACGCTGGACAGCATCGAATAAAAAGACTTCGGTCTGCAATGCATATGACGCACACAAAGCAGACCGAAGTCTTGGAAAACGCAGCGGTTCAGCCCTTTTGCAGCCGCTCCTCCACATGCCGGCGGATGCAATCGAAGCTCTCCTGGCTGATGACGTGCTCTATGCGGCAGGCGTCCTCAGCGGCGGTCTCCGCGCCGACGCCCAGCCCCACCAGCCATTCGGTGATGAGCATGTGGCGCTCCAGCACGCGCTCCGCCTCCGCCAGACCTTCCTCCGTGAGCTTCAAAAAGCCGCGCTCGTCGGTAGCCACCAGCCCCAGGCTGCGCAGGTTGGCCATGGCCACGGACACGCTGGGGCGGGAAAAGTTCAGGTGGTTGGCCACGTCCACGGAGCGGACATAGCCCTGCTTTTTTTGCAGCATGAGGATGGCTTCCAGGTAATTTTCCCTCGATTCCTGCACGCGCATGGCGCTCGCCTCCCATAAGACAACGTATCCCTTATATCATAGAGCATTAAAACCCCGCTGTCAAGTGCGGGCAAGGAGGTCAGTATGGAACAAAGGCTCGCGGGCAAGAAGCTCAAGGTCTGGCAGGGCTGCCTGCTGGTGGTGCTGGTGGCGGTTTTCCTCTTCGCGGCGCAATTTGTGCTCACGTTTTTGCAGTACGCGCTGGCCTATTTCCGCATCCTCCCGGCGCAGACCGCCTACACCATCGCTTCGGTGGCCTACTGGCTCTTCGGCGGCTTCCTCGGCCTGCGTTTTTTGCGCGACTACGTGCTCAACTTCCTCTATACAGCCAATAGCAAACAGCTGCAGATCTGCCGCGTCTACGGCCCGGGCCGCCCGCGCGTGATGGAGGACGTCTACTTCAGCCGCCTCAAGGCCATCGGCGAGGTGGAGGCGATGAAAAAGCGCTTCCCCGGCGCCAAGGTCCTGCGCGCCACGCTGCGCCGCGCTACGCTCCCCGTCAAGGCCGTGGCCTACGATTCCACGGAGGGCATGAAGCTCCTCCTCCTCCAGCCCAACGACGAGCTCTGGGCGCACCTGCAGGCGGCGCTGAAGGAAAAGAAATAAAGGAACAGGGCCGGCCCCGGGCATCCGTTGCCCGGGGCCGGCCTTTCCCCTGGCGGGGGCAAAGCCCCGCGCCCGGATGCGCGCTGCATACGCCCCCTGCAAGGCCGCGCGTTGCGCGCTGTCCTGCTTTGAAGCGCGCCCCGCGGCGCTGTCCGCGGCCGCGCCCCTATACGTCCCCGGCTTGCCGGTGCTGCGACTTTTCCGCGCTGAAGCCCTCGGGGTAGCGCTTTTTCAATTTGTCGATGTTGCGCTCGAGCACCTCGTCCAGATCGATGCCCAGCGCCGTGGCGGTCTCCGCCAGATACCATGCCACGTCGCCCAGCTCCTTGATAAGCCCTTCGCGGTCGAGCTCGTGGCCCTGCGCCAGGTGCTTTTTGACGATGTCGATGGCTTCGCCCGCCTCGCCGCACAGCCCCATCACGCCGTTGATGAGCACGTCGCGCCCGCGCAGGGCGGGGTTCATCGTCCGCGCCGCCAGTTTCTGATACTCGTTGCCGGTCATAGCGTTTCCTCTCTTTTCATAAGTCCACAAAGGCCGCTCCCCACGCAATACGGGAAGCGGCCTGCGCTGTTTTTGTTACTTGGCGAACTCCACCGCGCGGGTCTCGCGGATGACGTTGACCTTGATCTGGCCGGGATACTCCATCTCGCTTTCGATGCGCTTGACGATCTCCTTGGCCAGCACCAGCGTGCCGGCGTCGTTGACGTCGTCAGGCTTGACGATGATGCGGATCTCGCGGCCGGACTGTATGGCGTAGCAGGTTTCCACGCCCTCAAAGGAATAGGCGATGGATTCCAGCTTCTCCAGGCGCTTGATGTAGTTCTCCAGCGATTCGCGCCGCGCGCCGGGGCGGGCGGCAGAAATGGCGTCCGCAGCCTGCACCAGCACCGCCTCGACCGACTGGGCCTCCACGTCGCCGTGGTGCGCCATGATGCAGTTGACCACCTGGTCGTTCTCGCGGAACTTCTTGGCCAGCTCCGCGCCGATGGTCACATGCGTGCCCTCCACCTCGTGGTCGATGGCCTTGCCGATGTCGTGCAGAAGGCCGGCGCGCTTGGCGAGCTGCACGTCCGCGCCCAGTTCCGCGGCCATGATGCCGGCCAGATGGCTGACCTCGATAGAGTGCCTGAGCACGTTCTGGCCATAGCTTGTGCGGTAGCGCATGCGGCCGAGCAGCTTGACCAGTTCGGGGTGGATGCTGTGCAGGTTCGTCTCAAACACGGCCTGCTCGCCGGCCTCGCGGATCTGCTGGTCCACTTCGCGGCGCGCCTTTTCCACCATTTCCTCGATGCGGGCGGGGTGGATGCGGCCGTCCATGATGAGCTTCTCCAGCGCGATGCGGGCGATCTCGCGGCGCACCGGGTCAAAGGCGGAGATGATGACGGCCTCGGGCGTATCGTCGATGATGAGGTCGACGCCGGTCGCCGTCTCCAGGGTGCGGATGTTGCGGCCCTCGCGGCCGATGATGCGGCCCTTCATGTCGTCGTTGGGCAGCGCCACCACGGAGACGGTTGTCTCGGCCACGTGGTCGGCGGCGCACTTCTGGATGGCCAGGGAGATGATGTTGCGGGCCTTCTTGTCGGCCTCCTCCTTGGCGCGGGATTCGATCTCGCGCACCATGACGGCGGCGTCATGGTAGGCGTCCTTCTGAATGCGGCTGATGAGGATGTTCTTGGCGTCCTCCATGGTCATGTTGGCGATGCGTTCAAGCTCCTGCTGCTGCTGTTCGTGCAGCTGCTGCGCTTCCTGCTCTATGCGCTCAGCGTCCTTGTACTTGGCGTTGAGCTGTTCTTCGCGCGCCTCGAGGTGGTCTGCCTTTTTGTCCAGCTGTTCTTCGCGCTGCGTCATGCGGCGCTCCATGCGCCCCACCTCGCTGCGACGGTCGCGGACTTCCTTATCCAGGTCGCTCTTTAAGCGGATGATCTCTTCCTTCGCCTCCAGAACGGCCTCCTTTTTCTTCTCCTCGGCCTTGCGCGTCGCTTCCTCGAGCATGTTGCGGGCAAATTCTTCCGTCTGCCCGATCTTCTTTTCCATCGCATTCTTGCGGTAGAAGTAGCCTACCGCCAAGCCAACCGCCAGGGCAACCACCGCGACGATTGCATAAATCAAGCGTCCGTCCCTCCCTTTCCAAAAATTTACAACCGGCATTTGGATCGGCAAGGCCAGGGCGCTTTACAGGCGTTTTTATAACCTATCGACAGTTTCCGTTTCCGGGCACGATGAAAAGCCGCGTTCGCGGCGGGGGAATCTATCGTCAGCAGGCGGCCTATGCCGTGAGCTTACGTATGTGCATACGCAATCTTCTTATCTATTTTAGTCTCTCGCGCGCCCGCTGTCAAGCGCGGAACGCGAAAACCTGCCCAAACAAATATGACGAAAAGTTTATTTTTGTGCGTACTGCCGGGCGCGGCGCTCGGCCTCGAAAACGAAATAGCCGTCCACTTCCCGCACATGCGCGCCGCCGAATACGCTTTTGAGCTTGTTTAAGTACCACGTCCGCCGCTTGGTGACCATAAAAAGCTTGCCGCCGATCTCCAGGCGGTTGAAACTCTTGAGGATCAGGCGCTTGGCCACGGCAAAGTCGGTCTGGTAGGGAGGGTTGAGGAGTATGCGGTCAAAGGCGCGGTCGGGCACGGCCTCCAGCGCGTCGCCCGTATAGACGCGCACGCCCTCCATGCCGTTTTTGCGGGCGTTTTTGCGCGCAAGCGCCGCGGCGCGGGGATCTATGTCGGTCATCACCACGTTTTCCGCCCCGCAGGCCATCGCCGCGTACACGCCCGCCAGCCCCCAGCCGCAGCCCAGGTCCAGCACGCGCTGCCCCGGCGCAAGGTCCGCGCAGGAGAGCATCGCCAGCGTGCCGCGGTCGGCGCGCGTGGGCGAAAAAAGCCCCGCCGCCGTGTCAAACTCCATCGTAAAGCCGCCAAAGGCCACCGTCAGCGCCATGCGCATCGCCCCCCTGCGCCCATTATAAGCCACGGGGGCGGCAAAAGGCAAGACGGGGCGCGGAAACTTTATATAATTGGCCTTGACATGCCGGCGCATTTCGTCTATACTGTAAAGGCTGTATATTGGGAATGTCCGCTTTTTCCGCGCAGCTTACAGACCCGCGCAAAAGCGTCTGACATATTATTCGATCGAAGGAGTTGTTTCCCCATGAAGCGTACTTTCCAGCCCAAAACGCGCCAGAGAGCCAAGGTGCACGGTTTCCGCGCCCGCATGAAAACCAAGGCCGGCCGCCGCGTCCTCAAGGCCCGCCGCCAGCGCGGCCGCAAGGTGCTCAGCGCCTGAGCGCCGTGACCGCGCAGGACAGGCCCGCCCAGGGGCAGGGCCTGCGCTTTCCCCGCAGGTTCCGCCTGGGGCGAAACCGCAACTATCGGTATGTCTACCGCAAGGGCAAGAGCTTTGCCTCGCGCAGCCTCGTGCTCGTTTACCTGCGCGGGAAAGACCTGAAACTCGGCTTTTCCGTATCTTCCAAGGTCGGGAACGCCGTGACGCGCAACCGCGTGCGCCGCTGTATGCGGGAGGACGCGCGGCTGATGCGCCCGCAGCTCAAGCGGGGAAAGTATATCTTCGTGGCCCGCGTGGCCGCCGCCCGCTGCGCCCATGAGGCGCTGGCGCGGGAGATGTACGCCCTGCTTTCGCGCGCGCAGCTGCTCAAAGAGGAAGGCGAAGCATGAAAACGCTGCCGAAGCGGGCGCTGCTCGCGCTCATCCGCTTCTACCGCCGCCAGATCTCGCCGGCGACGCCGCCCTCGTGCCGCTTTGTCCCCACGTGCTCCGAGTACGCGCTCGAGGCCGTGCAGAAATACGGCGCGCTCAAAGGCGGGTATCTCGCCGTGCGCCGCATCCTCAAGTGCCACCCGTTCCACAAGGGCGGGTATGACCCCGTGCCGTAAACTGGCGGCCGCCGCGCAGGGCGTTGCATCCTGCGCGGGCGTCGCCTTTTTGCATGCGGGTCGGGGAAGCGGCTTCCACCCATCCGATCGCCAGGAGGTCTTTTGCTCAAATGGGAGGCATCAACGGGTTTTTCATCTCCATCCTGCAGGGCATCCATTCCTTCGTGGGCAACTACGGCTGGTCGGTCGTGTTGTTCACGCTGCTGATCCGCTTTGTGCTGTTGCCGCTGGACATCAAGCAGCGCAAGAGCATGCGCGCCATGCAGAAGATACAGCCGATGCAGATGGAGCTCCAGCGCAAATATGGGCGCGACCAGGAGAAATACAACAAAAAGCTGCAGGAGCTCTACCGCAAGGAAAACGTCAAGCCGCTGGCAGGCTGCTTGCCGATGCTGATCTCCTTCCCGCTTTTGATCATCATGTTCTCCGCCATGCGCAACCTCGCCAGCGAGCAGAGCGCGCAGCTTTTGTTGAACCTGGTGCAGGGCATGCCCGCCCTGGGCGACGGTTCCAGCGTGCAGGCGGCGCTTTCTGCCATCCAGATCGACTTAAGCGGCCTTTCCATCACCCCGGAACAGGTCGACGCGATCCTCCAGGGCCTGACGCTCTCTGCCGAACAGGTGCAGGCGGTGACGGACTTGGCCACCGTGGCGCTCTCGCCCGCGCAGATCACCACGCTTTCCGGCCTTCTCACCAGCGAACAGGCGGTGCTCATCAACGAGCAGATGGAGCTGTTTTTGAGCGGCATCACGCTCACCGCCCAGCAGGCGCAATCTGTCGCTTCCGGCATCGAGCTGGAAAGCTGGCTGTGGATCAAGAACGTATTCAACCCCGATTCGTTCATGAACAGCATATTGCCCGCGGCCCGCGCCGTGACGCAGGACAACGCTTCCATACTCTCCAGCCTGCAGCTGACGCCCATCGGCGGTTCCGAGGTGCTCACCGAGGAGAACCTGCAGATCATCGCCAGCTTCCTCAAGACGCCGGCCTACGCCAGCATCGCGCAGGCGATGGGCGCGGACAACTTTATCCGCATCCCGCTCAACCTGGTGTTCTTCCAGCCGACGCTGACGCTGCCTTCCTCCTTTGAAGCGCTCTTTTCCAGCGCCAACGGCCTGTTCATACTGCCGCTGTTCGCCGCGCTCAGCCAGGTGTTCATGACCAAGCTGCTCTCGCCCAAGCAGAAGAACGAGAGCGCGGACGCCGCTGCCGCCGCGCAGCAGAACCCGATGAACGGCGCTTTCATGAAGTGGTTCATGCCGCTTCTGTCCCTGTGGTGGTGCGCCGGCTACAACGCCGCGTTCGCCATTTACTGGTGCGCTGTCAACGTCATTCAGATCGCGCAGTCCTTCTTTATCAACCTCTACTTCGACCGCAAGGACCGCAAGGCCGCCGAGGCCGCGCAGGAGGCGGGGAAGTAGCCCGTACAGAGGGGCGGCGGCCTGCCTGCGCCGCCCCGTTTGACCATCGTAAGGAGGCAATCCCTTGAAATCCATCGAATCCAGCGGAAAGACCGTAAAGGACGCCATCAATCAGGGCGCCAAGGAGCTCGGCTGCGACCCGAGCGATTTGGAGATCGAAGTTCTGGAAATGGGCAGCCCCGGCCTGTTCGGCATGTTTGGCCGTCTGGCGCGGGTCAAGCTTACCCTCAAGGAAGCGGAAGATGAATTCGAGATCGACATCCCGCAGATGACGCTCGACCAGCCCGCGCAGAAGGGCTCCCGCGCCCATCGCCGCGAAGAAAAGCCCAAGGCCAGGCCCGCGCAGGAGGAAAATGCGCAGGAACAGCCGGCGGAGAAGGAAGAAAAGGAACCCTCCCGCCGCTCCCGCCAGCGCGCCCGCAAGGAACGCGCGCAGGAGGCCGCCCCGGCCGAAGCGGAAATCGTCGTCGCCCCGGCCGAGCCGGAAGCCCCCTTTGTCGAGACCGCCTATGACCAGCTTACCGACGATGCCCGCCGCGCCCTGGAGTTTCTCTCCGGCATGATCGAGCGCATGGGCGTGCAGGCCGAGCTCAAGGCCTGCGAGACCCCGGAGCAGCTGCGCGTGCAGCTCTTTGGCGAGAACATGAGCATACTCATCGGCCGCCGCGGCGAAACGCTGGACGCGCTGCAGTATCTCACCAGCCTCAACGTCAACCGCGGCCGCGAGGAATACCTGCGCGTTTCCCTTGATACGGAGAACTACCGCGCCAAGCGCGAAGAGGCGCTGCGCAAGCTGGCCGTGCGCATGGCCAACCGCTGCCGCAAGACCGGCAAGCGCGTAGCGCTGGAGCCGATGAACCCCTACGAGCGCCGCATCCTCCATTCCGCGCTGCAGGCCGACCCCACCGTTACCACCCACTCCGAGGGCGAGGAGCCCTATCGCCGCGTGATCATCACGCTGAAGTAAGGCCGCCCGCAAAAACGCCATCCCTCCCAACGGCATATGCTGCCGGGGGAGGGATGTTTTATGAAAAGATTCTTCGCGGCGCTTCTGGCGCTCGCGCTGCTCTGCGTTCCGGCACTGGCCTTTGGGCCGGCGGGGGAGACGGTGCACGGCATCGACGTGAGCGTCTATCAGGGCAGCGTCGATTTTTCCCGCGTGGCACAGAGCGGCGTGCGCATGGTCTATATACGCTCTACGCTGGGCTTTTCCTACGTCGATCCCACGCACGAGCGCAATGCCGATGGCGCGCGCGCGGCGGGGCTGGAGTTTGGCTTTTACCATTTCTGCACCGCCTCCACCACCGACGAAGCAGTGCGCCAGGCGCGCTTCTTCGCCCAGACCATCGCCCGCTACGATTATGGGCTCAAGCCGGTGCTGGAGCTTTCGCCCGCGCGGGCCTTGAGCCGCACGGAGACAACCGATGTGGCGTTGGCCTTTTTGCAGGAAGTGGAGCGGCTCACGGGCCGCGAACCGGCCATCTACTGTTCCGCCTCCACGCCGCGCGAGGATTACGACAGCCGCCTGGCCCCCTATAGCCTCTGGGTGGCGCAGTACGGCGCGCGCGAGCCGGAGAGCAACGATATCTGGCCCACCTGGGCTGGCTGGCAATACAGCGAGCGCGGCCGCGTGGACGGCATCGAGGGCAATGTCGATCTCGACCTCTTTACCGCGGAGATGCGCGCGGAACCCGAGCCGACAAAGAGCGCCAGCCCCACCGCCGCGCCAACGCCCAGCCCCGCGCCGACCGCGACGTGCGCGCCGACCGCCACCGCCGCCACGGGCGAGGCCAACGCCTATGTGGTGCAGGAGGGCGACACGCTCACGCGCATCGCGCAGATGTTCGGCACCACCGTCGAAGCCCTGACGGCGTTGAACGGCCTTGCCGATCCCTCGCTGATCTACGTCGGCCAGATCCTCTACTATCGCTGAATGCTGCCCGCCGCCTGCATGGCGGCGGGCCTTTCCACAGGGCGGCTTGCCTTGCGCGTCTGTGTTTGCCCATGCGCGCAGAGGCTTTACAGAAGTTTCTCGTATGCGATTTTGACGCTGTTGTCAAACCAGATCGTCCCACAGTAAGTGAAGCCATTTTTGGTCAGCAGATGTTTCATCACTTCGTTGTTTTCATCGGTGTCGATGCGAAAGCTCTCCATCCGGCGGCGCTTCATCAGATCTCCGGCGAGTTGGATGGCAATCGTCGCCGCTCCCTTTCCCCTGGAACTCTTGCCCATTGCGAGGCGGTGAAGGACTCCATAGGCGCGGGCGTCGCTGAGCCAGTGTCCGTCAAGGCCGTCATACGCCGGTTCGCCATCAAAATCAATGCACATGTAGGCAAGGGGGCGTTCGCCGGCCATCAGAAAGTAGCCGTTCCCCTTGGCGATGTCCGCTTTGATCGTGTCTGCGCTCGGGTATCCGTTTTGCCATTGATCTATGCCCATGCTTCTCAGAAATGCCTTCGCCTCATCAATGAAGGCGATGGCGACAGACGCTTCATTCGCCGCAACGGCTTTCAGTGAATATTGTTCCCCATTACACATCACAGTTTCCCTCGCTTTCCGAAAAATGCCTCGGGTCCGTTCTCTTCTGCGCTTTGTTCATCTCAGAGGGCACAAAAATGCTGGCAGGCTCTTCGAGCGCTTCCCTTTTCTTTGAAAGTATGATATAATGCACATATCGGACGGCATACTTCATGCAATATATGATACGATATGTTCGATATATTGTCAAGCGGGAGAGGATAAGTTTTTGGAAGAGATTAACGCATTGTTTTCCATGAACCTGAAGCGCCTGCGCGCGACGCGGCGCATGAGTCTGGATGAGGTATCGCGGCTTTCCGGCGTAAGCAAGAGTATGCTGGGGCAGATCGAGCGCGGTGAGGTCAACCCCACGATTTCGACCGTGTGGAAGATCGCCTGCGGTCTGAATGTGCCTTACAGTGAACTGCTCAGTCGCCCGCAGGTCGAGCGCGAGGCGTTGAACATCGCGGATATACGCCCCGTGCTGGAGGACGAAGGCCGCTATCGCAACTATCTGCTCTTCCCGCAGGAAGCGGGCCGTCGCTTCGAGGTGCTTTATATCGAGATCGACGCCGGGGGAGCGTTGGAGGCGGCGGCGCATCCGCGCGGCACGCAGGAGTTTATCACCGTCTTTTCCGGCGCGCTGCGCGTGCGCGTGGACGGCGTGGAACTCCTTGCGCCAGAGGGCGGCGCGCTGCGCTTTGCAGCCGATCGCCCTCACCGCTATGAAAGCGTGGGTACAGGCCTGTGCCGCCTGAGCATGGTCATCCACTATCCGGCTTGAACGCGCCGTAACGCGCTGAAAACAGTTGCTTGCAAAAGATTTACATTTCAAAGGCGCATCTTGACAGCATATGGCAAATATGCTATGCTTAAAGATAACCGCTGGGAGGTATACTTATGCAGAAAGAGCTGCTTTACGCTCCCGTATACGTCGCCCCTACGCAGGAGGAGCTGCGTTCGATGTTGGGCGGCGCGTATGCGGGTTGCAAGGCCATCCGCGATTTTACGCAGGCCAATTATAAGGTTGAGGAGCGCTGGCGCTATTCCGACAGGCGCGACGCCTTTGACTGCCTTATTTACGATGGGGACAAGCGCCTGTGCTCGCTGCACCTGCGCGAAGGCCGGCTGTCGTTTCTGGTGATGTTTTCTCAGGACGAGTGCGCGGCCATCGCTTCGCGCCCGGAAACGCTTCGCCCCGCCGTGCGCGCTTACTATGAGGCCGCGCACGTCGAAGAGGGCGTGCGCTGGGTGCGCGTGCCCCAACAGGAAAACGCCACGCTGGAGGACATCTACTCCCTCATCCGCCTCAAGGCGGAATTGACGGGAATGGAGAATATTTCACCACAAAACACTTCGGAGATGATGGAAAAATGAGCGAATCCTGCAACCACGACTGCGGCTCCTGTTCCGCCGATTGCGCCAGCCGTACCGAGAGCTTCCGCGCCGAGCAGAACGAGCACAGCAACGTCAAAAAAGTCATCGGCGTCGTCAGCGGCAAGGGCGGCGTGGGCAAATCGCTGGTTACGTCGCTGCTGGCGGTCAGCGCCCGCCGTCGCGGCTATGAAACGGCCATACTCGACGCCGACATCACCGGCCCGTCGATCCCCAAGGCCTTCAACGTCCACACCCAGCTGATGGGCACGGACGACGGCGTCATCCCCGCCCAGAGCAAGACCGGCATCCGCATCGTCAGCCTCAACCTGCTCCTGGAAAACGAGACCGACCCCGTGGTCTGGCGCGGCCCGATCATCGCCGGCACGGTCAAGCAGTTCTGGACGGACGTCATGTGGGGCGACGTAGACTACATGTTCGTCGATATGCCTCCGGGAACGGGCGATGTGCCCCTCACCGTCTTCCAGTCCCTGCCGGTGGACGGCGTCATACTCGTCACCTCCCCGCAGGAGCTGGTCGAGATGATCGTCAAAAAGGCCGCCCGCATGGCGGAGATGATGAACGTGCCGGTGCTGGGCCTGGTGGAGAACATGTCCGGCTTCCAGTGCGACCAGTGCGGCAAGGTGCACGACATTTTCGGCGCCAGCCATGCCGAGGACGTCGCCAAGGACATGGGCATCCCCGTCTGCGCGCGCCTGCCCATCAACCCCAAGCTCGCCGCCGCCTGCGACAAGGGCATGATTGAGCTCTTCGACGGCAACTGGCTCGATCCCATCGTGGACGCTGTCTGCGGGGAGGACAAATAAGCGCAAAATATACCGACGCGAAGCGGAACGCACCGCTTCGCGTTTTTTCATCCGATCTCCGTTAAGGATCCCGAAAAAATCTCTCGACACATAAAAAATGTGTTCTTTGTTAACGAATACAGAACATTCACACAAGGGTTTCCTAATTTGTTATAATATGGAAAAATATACCTGTTTGCAACATGGGATTCAAAGAAAGGAAAAGTGGAGATCATGCGAGATTTGCGGAGATTTTTGGCGCTCTTCCTCTGCGCGCTGCTCCTCGTCAGCCTCTGCGGCATTGCGGAAAACGCTGGCGAAGGGAGGCGCACATGCACCCCAGCCCGTCCCTGAGCGACGAGGTATTCCCCACCGACGTAGAGATCGCCCTGCAAATGGCGGCGGGCGAACTGTCCGCCGATCCCCGCGCGAATGGCGACTGCGAGCATCCGGAGGACGCGCTGCGCGAGTATTCCGGCGAGGAAACGCTATACGATGGCGGGAACAACGCGATCGTGTCCTACGATGAGACGACCCATACCCGCCGCTACCAGCAGATCGAATGGACGCAGTGCACGCTTTGCGGCGCGTTGGTCTCCGCCAGCACGAAATACGAAAACCGCGCGGAACCCCACACGTTCAAGGAAGGCGAATGCACCGTCTGCAAATACGCGGAGGGCATGCACGAGCTCCACATCTGGCCGATAGCGGGCGACGCTGAACACTGGTATGTCGAAGAGGAATGCTCGTTCCTGGATGCGCAGACGCACCAGATCACCGAAACGAATACGCTGTTCTGCGCGGTATGCGGCGACTACCTATCTGAGACGACCCGTGTGACCGGCGAGGAACCGCATACATTCACAGACGGCGTCTGCGTCTGCGGCTACCGCGAGGACGGCGGCTTCGGCGAGCCCAGCGAGACCTGCCAGCACCTGAATGTGTTCGCCAGCCCCAGCCCGCGCAGCAACGGCGAGGCGGTGTGCATCGACGAGAACTACCACAGCATGGAAGTGGAGAGAGTCGCCTATGAGATAGAGTGTCTTGGTTGCGGCGCGATCATCGGCTCCTCGGTCGACTATACCCCCGGCCGTACCTTCAAGGAGCCGCACTCCTTCTCCATCAGGACGGAGACCGGCGCCATGTGCGTCTGCGGCTGCGAGATCTTCTGTCCGCATGAAAGCGTCGTCCGCGAGATGCGGAACGAGCGGGCCTACACAGACACCTACGTGGACGCGGGCGACGGCACGCATGCCTACGTCGTGCGCTTCATCCCCATGTACACCTGTACGAACTGCGGCCTTGCGTGGTACGGGGACGAGTGCGTGGAAACGCTGTACGATGAACACTACACCTGGCGCGGGGACGGCATCTGCATAGAGTGCGGCGCGCAGTTTGAGGAAGGCCCCGAGGAGCCGGAAGGTCCCGCCTGCGGGCACGAAAGCGGCTTTATAAAGGGCGAGCGGGACATGGCGGAGAGGACTTTTTCCCTGGATGACAAGCAGCATGCCGCCCGGCACTACAAGCTCTACTACTGGGAGTGCCCGGACTGCGGCAAGACCTGGGACGAGAGCGAGCCTACGGGCTACGTCGTCTACGGCGACCACACCTTTGAGGAAGGTTTCTGCACCGAGTGCGGCTACCTTGACCCCGATTACTGCTTCCATGAGAACACCACGAAAACGCGCGAGGAACTGCCCGCCGTCTACGCCGCCGTGGACGATGAAACGCACACCCGGCGCGTGGACGTCACGGTGACCGTGACCTGCGACGATTGCGGCAAGGTGGTCTCCGAGGAGACGGAGCAGGGCGAGCCCGCTTCTGAGGCGCACGCCTATAAAGACGGCGTCTGCGCCGCCTGCGGACACGCCTGCGCGCACGCGGAGACGACCTGCGACGAGCCGCAGGCGACCACCGAGTACAAAGCGACGGACGCGGCGCACACCGCCACCACGACCACCGTCACGCCCTGGACGTGCGACTTCTGCGGCGGTACGGGCGAGGAAACGGCTGTCGAGACCGCCGAAGCCGAGGCGCATACCTACGCCCCGGACGGAGAGGATGCCTATAAGTGTTCCGTCTGCGGCCATGTCTGTGCGCACGAAGGCGCGACGGAAACGGAGGCGGCGGGCGAAACGCTCTACGCCGACCTCACCGACGGGACACACACACTGGTCAAGACCACCGTCGTCACCACGGACTGCCCGCACTGCCCGCTGGTGCGCGAGGAGACCAAAGAGGAGAAGGGCGAACCGGAGGCGCATAGCTACGAAGCCACCGAAGCGGGCAGCGTCTGCGCGGTCTGCGGCTACGCCTGCGCGCACGGCGAGACGGAGATCACGGAAAAGATCGCCCTCGACCATTACGACGAGGCGCGATCGACCGATGCGGCGCACGTCGTCGTCGGCGAAAAGACGACGACCGAGACCTGCGCAAGCTGCGGCGCGGTCGTCGCGGAAAACGCGCAGCCGTACAGCGAGGAAATGCCGCACACCTACGTGGACGGCGTCTGCGCGGAGTGCGGCCACGCCTGCTCGCACGCGGGCTATGAACTGCCCGAGGAGACCTTTGTGCCCACCGCCTACGCCTCCAATGGCGCGGACGGCCATACCGTCACCGGCGACGTGCACATCATCGTCCATTGCGACATGTGCGGCACGCAGCTTTCCAACACTGTCGCCGAGGAAGGCGTGACCCGCGTCGAGGCGCACGCCTTCAGCGGCAACAAGTGCCGCCTGTGCGGCTACGCAAGGCCCGTGGAGGAAGCGCCGGAGGAGGACGTCGTGTCCGATGAGCCGATCTTCACGCCCGTTGCGGCGGAGGAAACCGTGCACGGCGTCTCGGCGGCGCAGGGCGAACGCATGGCCGCGGCGCTCACCGCCGCCGTGGAGGATATTCGCGCCCAGTATGGGGATGAAGCCGAGGTGACGGTATTGCACAGCGACGCGATCCTCACCGGCACGGAGATGCAGGCGCTGCGCGCGCTGGAGCCGGCGGAACAGATCCTCGTGCTGCTCAACGCCATCGGCTATGAAAATGAGGTCAGCTACGCGCTCAACGCCGCAGAGACGGGATTCAGCGCGGAGGCGGATGCCCTCATCGAGGCCATCGTCGCGCGCCTTGCCGCCATGACCGAGGAAGAGCGCGCCGCATTTGAAGCGCTGCTCCAACAGTACTTCCCGATGACGAAACTCACCCGGGAATCGCAGGAATACGACTATGTGGAGTTCACGCTGGAGATCCGCATGCGGCTGGGGGACGGCTACCGCCTCGAGCGCTACGGCTTCCGCCTGACCGACGGCGTGTGGACGCTGGCCAGCATCGCCGTCGCCGGCGCGGACATCTGATAACTGCCGCCCTCCCATCCCGGATGGTCGCAGGCAGGACCGCCCTCACGAAACGTGGGGGCGGTCAGAGCGCTGACAAAGCCTACAACCGCAAAAATCGCTCTGATATACAAAAAATCAGAAGCGATTTTTGCTTCCGGCGGTGGATTTGTCGAGCCCTTTGGGATCGTCAAATCCAGTCGCAAGGTTGCAAGCCCAAAGGCTTGCAAGTCGCCTATGGCGACCGTTTTTGACGATCAAAGATCGGCAAAAACGCCTCGGCGACAAATTTTGCCGCCGGCAAAATTTCCTCGTCAGCTGCACTTGCATCCTGCGGTCACTTACGTCTAAGTAAGCTCCCTTGGCTGCAAGTACAGCTTCCTTGGCTTGCAGGCTTTCTCAACGCTCTGCCAGTCTGCCCACTTTGTCAACATCCTGACCGCCCTCACGAAACGTGGGGGCGGTTTTGCCGTATCCCCCCTGCGGGAACGGCACGGGCGCGCCCTTCCCGCCCCTGGCCTGCATGCCCCCCCAAGGCCGCCGCGGGACGGCGCGGGGAAGCCCCTGGCCGCCGCAGGCATCGCCTGGGGCGCTGTCGCACACCGCCCCTCCCTCCGCCCAGAAATTGCATTTGCTTTCCTCCCTGCGGTTATGGAATAATGGATGCATAAGGAGGGGAATATATGCTTCTCATTGCTGCGGGCGCGCTTTTCGCCCTGTCCCTGCTCGTCCCGCTCGCCTGCCGCCTCTGGCCGACGCTGGCGGGCGCATGGCTGCGGGCGGTGTTCGCGCCCGTGTCCGGCGCGCTCGCCGCCCTTGCCGGGGAGTGCCCCTTCCCGCTGGCCGAACCGCTGGCTCTTTTGCTGGCGGCGCTGCTCGTCTTTTGCCTTTTCCGCGCGCGGCGCGCCGCCTGCCTGCTTCTGTCCCTGTTGCTGGCCGGTTACGCGCTTTTGTGGGCGCCGGCCTATTCCCTCCCCGCGGGGCACGCCGCCCCCGCCGAGGTAAGCGCCGCGCAGCTCACGGCCCTGTGCGGGACGCTGACGGAACGCCTCAACGCCGAGGATGCGTTCGCGCTCCCGGACGGCCTCGGCGCGCGGGCGCTGGAGGCCGCCGCCCTCGTAAAAACACCCGTCCCCGTCCGCGCCGCGCCCAAGCCCGCTCGCTATCCCGAGTGGATGCGCGCCTTCTCCCTGGCCGGAGTCTACGCGCCGTGGACAGGCGAAGCGCTCTACGACCCCGCCGCGCCGACGGCGGGACAGCCCTTCACCGCCGTGCACGAGCTCATGCACATGGGCGGCGTCGCCGATGAAGGGCAGGCCAACATCTGCGCTTACATCGCCTGCCGGCGCTACGGCGGCGCGTTTTCGCGTTCCGCCGACCTCTGGGCGCTCAAATACGCCATGGACGCGCTCCGGGCGGCGGACAGCGCGGCGTGGGAAGCCTGCCTCGCGCGCCTTTCCGCCCCCGTGCGCGAGGAGTTTTTCGCCTTGGGCGGCGCGTCTCTTTCCCTGGGCGGCGTCGCCGCCGCGTCCTCTGATTACGGCGTACTGGCCGCGTGGCTGGCGGCCAGGATCGTATGAAAACATAGAAAAACGCGCACACTGAAGTATCAGCGATGATCTTCAGGAGGAACGCACCCATATGAACGCTTTGGCAAGGCTCTCCGGCAAATTCCACGCGCGGCGCGCGGGGCGCGAACTTGGCGCGGGCGCGGAGCGGGACGAACGCTCGCTCGCCCGCCACATGCGCTCGCTGGCGGTCCAGCTGCGTGTGGACGGCTTCGCCCGCCTCACCTGCCCCGCCTCGCTGGCGGCGCAGACGCAGGCGCTCTCGCGCGAGGCAGGCGACGTCCTGCGGGAAAGCGCCTGCGCCACGGCGGCGCTTCAGCGCCTGCATGAGGACGCGCGCATCATGGAGGCCTGCGCCGCCCAGGCGCGCCTGGATGGCGGCGTGCGCCTGCCCGCCGTGGGGCGCGAGCCGCGCGTGCTTGTGCTCATGCGCGAGGTCGTGGCCCTGGGCGACACAGCCCTCAGCGGCGAGCGCCTTGTACTGGCGTTGCGCGCCTTCGACGACGTGCAGGCGCTGACCATGGCCGAGCTCTGGGCGGCGCCCACCGCCCTGCGCCGCGCCCTTTCAGAGGCGTTTTGCCACAGCGCCCGCGCCGTCCTGGCGCGCGCCCGCGAGCGCCGCGCCGCCGAGCGCTTCGTGGAGGCGGGGGAGGGCGCGCCCCGCATGGGCGATTCGCCGGCCTTTTTCGAGCGCGCCCTGCAACTTGCGGTGGAACGGGAGCTGCCCGAAGCGCGCGCACGCCTGGAAAGCCGGATGGCGCGCCTGGGCGAGAGCGGCGAAAGGATGATCCGCCTGGAGCACGAGGCGCAGGCGCTCCTGGCCATGCGCCTTGACAACCTCATCGGCGGCAAGCGCATGCTCGACGCCCTCGACTGGCAGAAGTGTTTCATGGAACTCTCCCGCACCGAAGCCGAGTTGCAGGGCGACCCGGACGGCGTCTATCCGCGCATGGACGACGCCTCCCGCGCCGCCGTGCGCGAGCAGGTGCAGGCGATCAGCCGCCGCCTGCGCCTGGGCGAGCAGGCCGTAGCCAGGCAGGCCGTGGCGGCGGCGAAGGAACATGCCGGCGCGCGCGGCACTGCCTGCTGGTGGCTCTATGACGACGAGGGGCGCGCGGCGCTGGCCGCCCGCCTCGGTTTCCGCGCCCGCCTGCCGCGCCTGACCCCGGACCCGCGCGGCCACAGGCTCATCGCCGCGCAGGCGCTTTGCTTCGCGGCGCTGTTTGCCGCCTATGCGCTCATCGCGCGTAGCTGGCTGGTGCTGCCGCTGGGCGTGCCGCTTGCGTGGAGCGCGTCGATGCTGCTCCTTGGCCGCCTGTCCGCGCGCCTTGCGCGGCCGCGCCGCCTGCTCAAGCTGCGTCCCGGGGCGCTGGACGGGGAGGGGCGTCTGCTGGTGGTGGTGCCGGCGCTGCTCAGCTCCGCAAGGCGCGCCCTTGAGCTCTGCGACGGGCTGGAAACGCTCGGCTGCCTGGATGACGACGAAAACGCCGCCTACCTCCTTCTCGGCGACTTCCGCGACGGCCCCGCCGCCGTGGAGAGCGACGATGAGGAGATTCTTTCCGCTGCCCGCGCCCGCATCCGCGCCATGAACGCGCGCGCCGGCCGGGAAAAGTACTTTTACCTGCACCGCGAGCGCAGCTTTTACGCCCCGGACCAGCGCTGGATGGGCCGCGAGCGCAAGCGCGGGGCGCTGATGGCGCTCAACCGCCTGCTGCTGGATGAGCCGGGCGCGCGCAGCGCCTTCAGCGCCGAGGGCGCGGCCTGCGACCGCCTCGCCGGGCGCTTTTCGCTGGTGGCGACGCTCGACGCCGACACGCGCGCCCTTCCCGGTTCCCTCCGCGCCCTTGCCGGCGCGCTTCTGCACCCGCTCAACCGCCCGCGCGTGGAAAACGGCGCGCGCCGCGGCTATGCCATCGTGCAGCCGAACATGGAACTGTCCGCCGCCGCGGCCCAAAACGGCTTCATCCGCCTCTTTGCCGGCACGGGCGGCGTGGACGCTTATCCCGTCTCCGTTTCCAACCTCTACCAGGACCTGTCCGGCCGCGGCAACTTCGGCGGCAAGGGCGTCTATGACGTGCGCGCCTTCATGGAGGCCGTGGAGGGGAAGCTGCCCGACGGCCGCATCCTCAGCCACGACCTCATCGAGGGCGAACTGGCCGGCACGGCCTTTGTAGACGACATCTCCCTTTACGACGGCTTCCCGGAAACGTTTTCCGCCTACCTCAAGCGACTCAACCGCTGGACGCGCGGCGACTGGCAGCTTCTGCCCTTCCTCTTCCGCCGCGGCCTGTCCGCCCTTTCGCGGCTGAAGCTGCTGGACAATCTTTTGCGCTCCCTGGCGTTGCCCTCCCTGCTGGCGCTGCTTCTGCAGGGCGTCTGGTTTGACCTGCGCCCCGCCTTTGCCCTGGGCGTGCTCTATGCCTTCCTCGACCCCCTGACGCATCTGTTCCACG
This sequence comes from uncultured Bacillota bacterium, assembly GCA_963930055.1. GTDB lineage: Bacteria > Bacillota > Clostridia > Christensenellales > Aristaeellaceae > Pullichristensenella. Next base: position 77,296 of record CAWVKS010000010.1, read on the forward strand.
CCAAGGGCGACCTCTGGCGGCGGGCGGTGGCGCAGCTGGCGGCGTTGCCCTCCACGGCGGCGGCGCTCTTTGACGCGGTTGCGCGCACGCTCTTCCGCCTCGCCTTCACGAAAAAACACATGCTCGACTGGGTGACGTCCGCCGACGCCGCCGCCGGCGGCACGCGCGTGGGCACGGCCTGCCGCGTGGGGGCGATCCTCTGCGCCCCGGGGCTGCTCACCGCCGCGTGGCTGCTGCCGTCCCTGGCGCTGATCGTCCTGTTTTTGCTCGCGCCGGGGCTCTTGCGCGACCTGCAAAACGCGCCCACAGACGCGCGCGAGAAGCTGGACGCGCGGCAACTCGGCGCGCTCACGCTCCTGGCGCGCGAGACATGGGGCTTTTTTGAGGCCTACGTCACCGAGCGGGAAAATTCCCTGCCGCCGGACAACGTGCAGGTCGACCCCGCCGTGGGCGCGGCGCGGCGCACATCGCCCACCAACATCGGCCTGTACCTGACTGCCTGCCTTTCCGCGCGCGCCCTCGGCTTCATCCGCGACGCGGAACTGCGCGAGCGCCTGACCGCCACGGTGGAGACTCTGGAACGCATGGAAAAGTGGCGCGGCCAGCTCTACAACTGGTATGATATCGACACACTGCGCCCCCTGCGCCCGCGCTACGTCTCTTCCGTGGACGGCGGCAACCTCGCCGCCGCGCTGCTGACCTGCGCCGCCTGGGTGCGCCCGCTGGACGCGCCCCTCGCGCGCCGCCTGCGCGCACTGGCCGAAGGGATGGACTTTGCCTCCCTCTTTGACAAAGGCCGCAAGCTGTTTTTCATCGGCGCGGACGTGGAAAACGGCCGCCTGAGCGCCTCGCACTACGACCTCCTGGCCTCGGAATCGCGCATCCTCAGCTATGTTTCGATGATGCTGGGGCAGGTGGGGACAAAGCACTTCCGCGCCCTCGCCCGTCCCTGCGTGCGCCTGGGCAAGGAGCAGGCGCTCGTCTCCTGGAGCGGCACTATGTTTGAATACCTGATGCCGGAACTGTTTATGCGCTCGCGCCCCGGCACGCTCCTGTATGAAAGCAACCATGCCGTCGCGCGCCTGCAAAGGCGGCTGGGCGCGGCGCGGCAGCGCCCGTGGGGCGTGAGCGAATCCGGCTACTATGCCTTTGATATGCGCCTGAACTACCAGTACCGCGCCTTTGGCCTGCGCGAAGTGGCGCTGGGCGGCGGCGCGCGGCAGGGCGTGGTCGCGCCCTACGCCTCGCTGCTGGCGCTGTCTGTCTGCCCTGGCAAGGTAGCGGACAACGTGCTGGCCATGCGCGAGGCGGGCTGGGCGGGGGAATACGGCTTTTATGAAGCCGCCGACTACACCGGCGCGCGCCCCGGCGAAGGCCCGAAACTGGTCAAAAGCTACATGGCGCATCATCAGGGCATGGCGCTGGCGGCGCTGGCCAACGCGCTGGCGGACGACGCCATCTCGAACTGCTTTGAAAACATCCCCGAGGCGCGCGCCCTCTCTTTGCTGCTGGAGGAAAAGCCCTCCGCCCGCGTGAAGCTGCTCCGGCGGCGCGAGGCGCTTTCGCCCGACAACGCGCGCCATGCCGAGGATCGCGTCTCCCGCCTGGGACGCGCGGAAAACCGCCTCGTGGACGCGCACCTGCTCTTTGGCGCGGGGGCGACGGCGCTTTTGACCGCCCGCGGCTGCGCCCTCTACGCCCGCGAGGGCGTCCTGGCCAACCGCTGCTTTGGCGACCTGCTCGACCCCCGCGGCGACGTCCGTCTCACCGCCCGTACGCCGCGCGGTGGGGAGACGGGACTTTTGCAGGGCCGCGCCCGCTTCGACGCCGGCGGCGCGCGCTACGAAAGCGCCCTGGACGGCGTGGACATCGCCCTGGACGCGACGCTTTCGCCCGAGGATGGGACGCTTTTCCACCAGCTGCGCCTGAAAAACGCCGCCCCGGCGGCCCGGGAAGTGGAACTGACGCTCTCTTTCCCCGTGGCGCTCTGTTCCCGCGAGGACTGCTGGGCGCACCCCGCCTTCCAGAGCCTTTTTGTCTCTTCCGCGCGCATAGGGCAGGGCGCGCTTGCCTTCACGCGCCGGCCGGGCGGGCCGGGGCGCTGTCCCTGGGCGCTCGCCGCGCTGGCCGCGGGCGGGGAGGTTTCGTGGGAGACCGACCGCGCCCGCTTTGAAGGCCGCGAGGGGCATGCCCCGCGCCCCCTGTCCGGCACGCTGGGCTGCACGCTCGACCCCTGCGCGGCGCTGCGCCTGCAAGTGCGGCTGGAGGCGGGGGAGACGCGCGACGCGCACTTCGCCATCGCCCTCGTCGCCCCGGAAGATGTGCGGCGCTGGCGGGAGCGCAACGCCTCGGAGGCCGCGCCGGAGCGCGCCCGCCGCCTCGCCGCCACGCAGGCGCGGGCGATGCTGGGCTTCGTCGGCCTGGGCGCCGACGCCTACCATCTGCTCGACCGCGCCTCGGCCTTTTTGCTCGACGCCCGCCTTGCCGCCCGCGCCCGCGGGGGCGACGCGCCCTCGCATGCCGCGCGCGGCGACCTCTGGGCGCTGGGCGTGAGCGGCGACCTGCCCATCCTCTGCGCGTCCGTGGCCAGCCGCGCCCAATTGCCCCTGGCGCGCGAGGCTGTGCGCGCCCACGATTTTTACCGCACCATGGGCGTCGAAAGCGACCTCGTGCTCATCAACGACTACGGGAACGACTACGAACAGCCCGTGCGCGACGCCCTGCGGGACATGATCGCCGCCTCGCACCTGCGCGAGATGGCCGGCGCGCGTGGCGGCGTGCATATGCTCGATGGCGCGCAGCTCACGCCCGCCCAACGGGAAACGCTTTCCCACGTCGCGGCGCTGTCCTTCGCGGGCGGCGCGGGTTTCCATGCCCAGCTCCGCGCCCGGCTAGCGGCGCTGGAGTTTGGCGGCCGCGCCGCCTACCGCCCCATGGAGGCGCGCGCGGTGAAATTGCCGCCCATCCAGCGCGCCCTTTTCAACGGTTATGGCGGCTTTGCGCAGGAAGGTTACGCCGTCGACGCCTCCGAACCCACCCCCGCCGCCTGGTCGAACGTGCTGGCCGGGGAGAAGATCGGTATGCTCGTCACCGAGCGCGGCGGGGGCTTCCTCTTTGGCAAAAACAGCCGCCTGGAGCGCCTCACGCCCTTCTACAACGACCCGCTGCGCGAGGGCTGGGGGCTGATGCTCTATCTTGCCGACGAGCGCAGGGGCACGTATGCGCGCCTCCTGCCCGGCGAAGCGTCCTTCACGCCCTTCCGCGCCATCCACGCGCCGGCCAGCTCCCGCTTTTTGAGCGGCGCGGACGGCCTGCGCTTTGCAACGGCGCTTTACGTCCGCCCGGACGCGGACGCCCTCGGCGTGGAAGTCGCGGTGCAAAACATCTCCGGCAAGGCCTGCGAGTGCGCCGTTACCGCCTTCGTCGATTGGCTTCTTGGCGTGGACGCGCGCGACGCCGCGTACCTGCATACCTGGAACGAGGACGGCGCTTGTTTCGCGCGCGGGGCGATGCCCGGCGTCGCCTATCTTGCCGCCCTCGACGCGCCGGCGGAGGCGGGCGCGGAGCGCGCGTCCTTCCTCGGCCACGGCGGCGTCCAGCGCCCCGACGGCCTCTTTGAAAAGCGCGGCGGCAGGAGCGGCTGGGCGCTGAAGGCGCGCCTTGCGCTGGCGGCGGGGGAGGAACGAAAGCTCTGCTTCGCCGTCGGCTGGGCGGAGGGCCGTGAAGGGGCAATAAAGGCCGTCGAGGCGCTGCGCGCGCGTCCCTCGTCCCTGGCGGAGGCGGAAGAAGCGTGGCGGGAGCGCCTGCAGGCGCTGCGCGTCGAGACCGGCGACCAAGCGCTCGACCTCCTCTTGCCGTGGCTCGCAAAACAGGCGCTCGACGCCCGCGTCTATGCCCGCGCCGGGCTCTATCAGGCCGGCGGCGCTTACGGCTTCCGCGACCAGTTGCAGGACATGCTTTTGCTCATGCACTTTGAGCCGGCCCTGGCGCGCGAACACCTCCTTCTCTGCGCGGCGCGGCAGTTTTCCGCCGGCGACGTCCTCCACTGGTGGCACATGCCCTATACGGGCGTGCGCACGCGCATCTCTGACGACCGCCTCTTTTTGCCTTACGTGGCGGCGGCCTATGTCCGCCTCACCGGCGACGCGGATGTGCTCCTTGCGCGCGTCCCCTATTTGCGCGACGTCCCCATCCCCGAGGGCAGGCAGGACTGGTACGGCCCCGCCGAAGCCTCGGAGGAGACGGGCACGCTCCACGACCACTGCATGCGCGCCTTCCGCCTGAGCGCCGGGCTCACCGGTGAACACGGCCTCGCCCTCATGGGCGCGGGCGACTGGAACGACAGCATGGACCGCGTCGGCGCGCGGGGGAAGGGGGAGAGCGTCTGGCTTTCGCAGTTCCTCTCCGTGGCTGCGTCCCGCTATGCCGAGGTCGCCCCGGACGACGCCGACCGCGCCTGGCTCAACGCTCTTTCGGCGCAGATGAACGCCGCTGTGGAAGAATCCGGCTGGGACGGGAAGTGGTATCTGCGCGCCTGGGCCGACGACGGCCGCAAATTGGGCGCGTCCACCGCGCCCGCCTGCCGCATCGACGTGATCTGCCAGGCGTGGGCGGCGCTCTCCGACCTCGATCCCGCGCGCGTCGCCCGGGCGCTGGACGCCGCCTGGGAACAGCTCGTCGATGAAAAGCACGGCCTGGTCAAGCTGCTCACGCCGCCCTTCGACAAAGACAGCTTCGACCCCGGCTATATCCGCGCCTATCCCCCGGGCGTGCGCGAGAACGGCGGGCAGTACACCCACGGCGCCTGTTGGCTGCTGCTGGCCTGCATCCACACCGGGCAGGAAGCGCGCGCCCACCGCCTTTTGAAGATGCTCGCGCCCACCAGCCACGCCGCCACCCGCGAGGACGCCGACCGCTACCGCGTCGAGCCCTATGTGCTGGCCGGGGACGTCTACGGCGAACCCCCGCACGCGGGGCGCGGCGGCTGGACGTGGTACACCGGCGCGGCGGGCTGGTACTTCCAGTGCCTGCTGGCGTTGCTGGGCTACGAGCGGCGGGGCGACGAAGTGCGCCTCTGCGCCCTCCTGGGCGACTGGCCGCAGGCGGCGGTGACGGTGCGCTTCGGAAAGAGCGAATACCGCCTGATCTGCCGCCGCGGCGCGCGCGCCATCACGCTCGACGGCGCGCCCGTGCTCGGCGAGACCATCCACATGCAGGACGACGCAAGGGCGCACGAAGCCGTGTTCCCGCCCCGGGAAACGTCCGGCGGTGGAGAAAAAATCGCAAATGATAACATTCCGCAGATATTTTTGCGTTGACGAACGGGCAAAAACGTGCTATCATAAATATAAATTTTTCAGGAGGCGCTGAAATGACCGCCCAGTCCTTTGCACGCGAGGCTTACTTTTACTTTCGCTTTATCGGCTCGGTCGATAAGGCATGTTGCTGCGCGTAAAAGGACGCAAGAAAAGCATTCCGGCTTTGCAGTACATGCGCTGCAAAGCCGTTTTTTGTTGGGCCGGCCGCATGGCGCGGGGAGGAGAACACCATGGTCATACTGCTCAAGGATCACGCGGATAAAAGACAGGTGGACAATCTGGTTTCCTGGCTCAAGTCGATGGGCTTCGACGTGCATATGTCCGTCGGCAGCAACCAGACGCTGCTCGGGCTGATCGGCGACACCTCCACGGTGGACATCGACGTGCTCAAATCGCTGGAGATCGTCGAAAACGTCAAGCGCATCCAGGAGCCGTACAAAAACGCCAACCGCAAGTTCCACACGGAGGACACGGTGGTGGACTGCGGCGCGGGGCGCAAGATCGGCGGGGGACACTTCCAGATCATCGCCGGCCCCTGCTCGGTGGAATCCCTGGAACAGATCACCTACGTGGCCAGGCGCGTCAAGGAGGCGGGCGCGGGCCTTTTGCGCGGCGGCGCCTTCAAGCCGCGCACCTCGCCCTACGCCTTTCAGGGGCTGCACGCCAAGGGCATCGACCTGCTTTTGGAGGCCAAGCGCGAAACGGGCCTGCCCATCGTCACCGAGATCATGGACGTGGCCACGCTGCCCCTCTTCGAGGACGTGGACGTCATACAAGTCGGCGCGCGCAACATGCAGAATTTCGAGCTGCTCAAGGAGCTGGGCATGACGAAAAAGCCCATCCTCTTAAAGCGCGGCCTCGCCAACACCATCCAGGAGCTTCTTATGAGCGCCGAATACATCATGGCCGGCGGCAACCCCAACGTCATCCTCTGCGAGCGCGGTATCCGCACGTTCGAGACGGCCACGCGCAATACGCTCGACCTCTCGGCGGTGCCGGTGCTCCACAGCCTCACGCACCTGCCCGTGGTGGTCGATCCCAGCCACGCGACCGGCGCGGCCTCGCTGGTGCGGCCCATGGCGCTGGCGGCGGTGGCAGCGGGCGCGGACGGGCTGATGATCGAGGTGCACAACGACCCGGCGCACGCCAAGTCCGACGGCGCGCAGTCGCTGACGCCCGAGGCGTTTGACGAAGTCGCCGCCGCCGTGCGGGATGTGCGCAAGGTCGTGCGGGGGGAGGCGGAAGCATGAACATCGCCGTCGTCGGCCTGGGGCTCATCGGCGGCTCCATGGCCAAGGCCATCAAGCGCGCCACGCGCCACACGGTACTGGGCGCGGACGTAAGCGAACCGGCGCTTTTGAAGGCGGAGCTGCTCGGCGCCATCGACGCGCGCCTCACGGACGAAGCGCTCGCTACCTGCGATCTGGTCATCGTCGCCCTCTACCCGCGCGATACGGTGGACTACATACTCTCCCACGCCCACCTCTTCCGCCCCGGCGCGCTGGTGGTGGACTGCGCCGGCGTCAAGCGCTGCGTGTGCGAAGCGCTCTTTGGCGCGCCGGCCCTTGAGCGCGTTACCTTCATGGGCGGCCATCCCATGGCCGGGCGCGAGTTCTCCGGCTTTGACTACGCCAAGGACGACCTCTTTGAAAACGCCTCGATGATCCTCGTGCCCGCCCCGGGTACGGACGTCGCCACCGTGCAGCGGGCCAAGGACTTCTTCCTCTCCCTCGGCTTCGGCCGCGTGCGCTTCTCCACGCCCGCCGAACACGACGAGATGATCGCCCTCACCTCGCAGCTTGCCCACATCGTCTCCAGCGCCTACGTCAAAAGCCCGCTGGCGGCGCGCCACAAGGGCTTTTCCGCCGGCAGTTTCCTTGATATGACGCGCGTGGCGCGCCTCAACGAGGATATGTGGACAGAGCTGTTCTTCGACAATGCCGACATGCTCTCCCAGGAACTGGGCGGGCTTATCGAGCGCCTGGAGGGCTATAAGCTGGCGCTGGACACGCGCGCCACGGTGACGATGAAGCAGCTTCTGCGCGAGGGTCGCGAGGCCAAGGAAGCGCTGGACGAGTAAAGGAGGCGCGCATATGCGCACAGTGACGGTCCATTCGGGAAACTACCAGGTGCTCATCGGCCCCGGCCTGCTCAAGGAGGCGGGCGAGCGCGTCGCGCAGGCCGTGCGCGGCAGGCGCTGCGCCGTGGTCACGGACGACTGTGTAGGCCCGCTCTACGCCAGGGCGCTCGTTTCCTCGCTGGAGGCGGCGGGCATCCGCGCCGACGTGTTTTCCTTCCCCAACGGCGAACAGAGCAAAACGCTTGCGACTTACGCGCGCGCCGTGGAGTTCTTCGCCGACCGCGAGCTGACGCGCGGGGACTTCGTAGTGACGCTGGGCGGCGGCGTGGCCGGCGACCTCGGAGGCTTCGCGGCGGCCACCTACATGCGCGGCGTCGACTATGTGCAGGCGCCCACGACGCTGCTCTCGGCGGTGGATTCCTCGGTCGGCGGCAAGACGGCGGTGGACCTGCCCATGGGCAAAAACCTCGTTGGCGCCTTCCGTCAGCCGAAACTGGTGCTCTGCGACACGGATGTCATCGCCAAACTGCCCCGGCCGCTTCTGCGCGACGGCGCGGCGGAGATGGTCAAATACGGCGTCTTGCGCGACGAGAGGCTCTTTCGCGCCATGGCCGACGGTTCGTGGAAGGACGACCTGGAAAACGCCATCGCCCGCTGCGTTTCCATCAAGCGCGACTACGTGGACGAGGACGAGCTCGACAACGGCGCGCGCCAGTTTTTGAACTTCGGCCACACCTTCGGCCACGCCGTGGAAAAGGCCATGGGCTTCACGCTCACCCACGGCCAGTGCGTGGCCATCGGCATGGTCATGGCCTTCCGCGCCGCCGGCGTGCCCGAGGACGGGCTTGTGCGGGCGCTGGAAAATTGCGGCCTGCCCACGGCCGCCCCCTGCGGCCTCAATGATCTCTGCGCGGCGGCCATGCTCGATAAAAAGCGCCGCGGCGGCGCGGTGACGCTGGTGTTGCCGGAAAAGGTCGGCAAGTGCGTGCTCCGTCGCGTGCCCGTCGCCGAACTGCGCGACTGGTTCAAGCGGGGAATGGGGGAGACGGCATGCGCGTGACCATCCATCCCGGCCGGTTGCGGGGACATGTGCAGGCCCCGCCCTCCAAGTCCCACGCCCACCGTGCCCTCATCTGCGCGGCGCTGGCAGATGGGGAAACCGTGCTCACAGGCGCGGGCGCGTCCAGGGATATCGAAGCCACCGCCCGCTGCCTGACCGCGCTGGGCGCGTCCGTCACGCCCGAGGGAAGCGCCCTGCGCGTGCGCCCCATCGGTATCCCCCGGAAAAACGCCGTGCTGGACTGCGGCGAGAGCGGCTCCACGCTGCGCTTCCTTTTGCCCCTCTGCGTTCTCCTTGACTGCGGCGCGACGCTCGCCGGCCATGGCCGCCTGCCCGAGCGCCCCAACGGGCCGCTGCTCTCGGCCCTGCGCGCCCACGGCGCGGACTTTGCCGGCAAGGGGCTGCCCCTGGCCGTCTCCGGCGGCCTGCGCGGCGGGGAATACCACCTGCCGGGCGACGTTTCCAGCCAGTTCTTCACCGGCCTGCTCCTCGCCCTGCCGCTGCTCGCGGAGGACAGCGAACTTGTGGCCGATACGCCGCTGGAATCCGCCCCCTATATCGACCTGACGCTCTCGGCCATGCGCGCCTTCGGCGTATCCGTGGAAAAGACGCCGCGCGGCTTCCGCGTCCCCGGCCGTCAGCGCTACCAAACGCCGGGCAATGTGCGCGTGGAGGGCGACTGGTCGGGCGCGGCCTTCTGGCTGGCGGCCAACGCGCTGGGCAGCGGCGTGACCGTGGATGGCCTCGACCCCGCTTCCGCGCAGGGCGACCGCGCCGCGCAAACGCTGTTTTCACTGCAAGCGCTCGACGTCGTGGACGTGCGCGATGTGCCGGACCTCATGCCGGCGCTGGCGGCGGTGATGGCCGCCGTGCCCGGCAAACACCGCATCACCGGCGCGGCGCGCCTGCGCATCAAGGAGAGCGACCGTTTGCGCGCCATGGCCGGGGCCCTGTGCGCCCTCGGCGGCTGCGCGGAGGAAGTGCCGGACGGTCTCATCGTCGAAGGCCGCGTCCTCAGGGGCGGCACGGTGGACGGCTGCGGCGACCACCGCGTGGTGATGAGCGCCGCCGTGCTCGCCACCGCCTGCCAGGGCCCCGTCTCCATCCTCGGCGCGGAGGCGGCGGACAAGTCTTATCCCGGCTTCTTTGCCGATTTTGTCGCGTTGGGAGGGAACGTACATGTCGAACACGATGGGCAGTAAACTGCGGGTCACGGTCTTTGGCCAGTCCCACGCCCCCGCCATCGGCGCGGTCATCGAAGGCCTGCCCGCCGGTTTCACGCCGGACATGGAGGCCGTCGCCGCCTTCATGCGCCGCCGCGCCCCGGGCCGCGACGCCACTTCCACCGCCCGATGCGAGGAGGACGCCGTGGAAGTGGTCGCCGGCCTCAACGAGCGCGGCCAGGCGTGCGGCGCGCCGCTGGTCGGCCTCATCCGCAATACGGACACGCGCAGCCGCGATTACTCGAACCTCTACCGCGCCCCGCGCCCCGGCCACGCCGACTTTACGGCATGGAAGAAGTTCGGGGATGCCCGCGACGTGCGCGGCGGCGGGCAGTTCTCCGGCCGTCTCACCGCGCCTCTGTGCTTCGCCGGCGCGCTGGCCAAACAACTGCTGAGCGAAAAGGGCGCCTATGTGGCGGCGCACATCGCCCGCCTCGCCGGCATCGACGACGACGCGCCCGACCCCGTCCGCCCGGCGCTGCCCCTCTACGAAGAGGGCGCGTTCCCCGTCCTCAACGCGGAGGCGGGGGAGAGGATGCGCGAAGCCATACTCGCCGCCAAACGCGAGGGCGATTCCGTGGGCGGCGTGGTGCGCGTCATCGCCACGGGCCTGCCCGCCGGCCTCGGCGAACCGATGTTCGGCGGCGTGGAGAATCGCCTCGCCGCGGCGCTGTTCGGCATCCCCGCCGTGCGCGGCGTGGAGTTCGGCGAAGGCTTCCGTGCCGCCGATTTGCGCGGCAGCGGGCACAACGACGCCTTCGCGGTGGAAAATGGCCGCGTCGTCACCGTGACCAACCGCCACGCCGGCATCCTCGGCGGCATCACCAGCGGCATGCCCATTTTCTGCCGCGTGGCCTTCAAGCCCACCCCGTCCATCGCCAAAGAGCAAAAGACGGTCGATCTTCAGACCATGGAACAGATTCCCCTCGTCGTCGCCGGCCGCCACGATCCCTGCATCGTCCCCCGGGCGGTGCCCGTGGTCGAGGCCGTGACAGCGCTGGTATTGGCAGATATGATGCTGGAAGGAGCGTAACGCCTATGGAACTCAAGGACATCCGCAACACCATCGACCAGATCGACGATCAGATGCTGGAACTGTTCGTGCGCCGCATGGAGGTCGCCCGCGACGTGGCCGCCTACAAGAAGGAACATGGCCTGCCCATACTCGACAGCGGCCGCGAGCGCGAAGTGCTCAACCGCGTCACCGAAAGGGCGGGGGAGGGACTGGAGCGCTACGCCAAGCTGCTCTACCAGACCATGTTCGATTTGAGCCGCGGCTACCAGTCCTCGCTGCTCTCCGCCGGTTCACCGCTGATGGAGCGGCTGGAAGAGGCCGTGGCAGGCAAAAAGGAAAAGCTGCCCAACCGCGCGCTGGTCGCCTGCCAGGGCACGGAGGGCGCCTACGCGCAAAAGGCCTGCGACCACATGTTCGAGTTCGCCAACATACTCTACATGAACACATTCGACGACGTCTTCGCCGCCGTGGAAAAGGGCATGTGTCCCTATGGCGTTCTGCCCATCGAAAACAGCTCCGCCGGTTCGGTCACGCAGGTGTACGACCTGATGGAAAAGCACAACTTCTCCATCGTCCGCGCCGCGCGCGAGCGCATCGAACACAAACTCATGGCCCTTCCCGGCACGCGCTTTGAGGACGTGCGAGAGGTCGTCTCCCACGAACAGGCCCTGCGCCAGTGCAGCGCCTTCTTCCACGACCATCCGAAGATCAAGGTCACGGAAATGGGCAACACCGCCACGGCGGCGGAGTTCGTCGCCGCCTCGGGGAGAAACGATCTGGCGGTCATCGCCTCGGGCGATTGCCGCGAACTCTACGGCCTTGCCATTCTCAAGGACAGCGTCAGCAACGCCGAGAGCAATTTCACGCGCTTTATCTGCATCGCCAAGGACATGCAGCTTTACGACGGCGCGAACAAAATTTCCCTGATGCTGCGCGCCCCGCACCGCCCCGGTTCGCTCTACCGCCTGCTTTCGCAGATCTCCGTGATGGGCGTCAACCTCACCAAGTTGGAGAGCCGCCCCATGCCCGGCCGCGATTTCGAGTTCCGCTTCTTCTTCGATCTCGAAGCCAGCATCGCGCAGGCGGACGTGCGCGCCCTGCTCTGCGAGCTGGAACGCCTTTCGGAGCAGTTCACCTTCCTGGGCAACTACGAGGAGATCCACTGATGCAGTACGGCCTCATCGGGGAAAAGCTCGGCCACAGCTATTCCGAGCGCATCCACAACATGATCGGCGGCTACGATTACCGCCTCTGCCCCCTCTCCCCGGAGGGGATGCGCGCCCTGCTCAAAAGCCGGGACTTTCGCGGCCTCAACGTCACCATCCCCTACAAAAAAGACGTGCTGCCCTTCTGCGACGTCCTCTCCGAGGAAGTTGAGCGTATCGGCAGCGCCAACACGCTCGTCAACCGCGATGACGCGCTTATTGCCTACAACACGGACATCGGCGGCCTGCTCTCCCTCATCCAGCGCGCGGGCGTGCAGGTTCGTGGCAAAAAGGCCGTCATCCTCGGCAGCGGCGGCACTTCGCTCACCGCCCGCGCCGCCTGCGAAGCGCTTGGCGCGCGTAAGGTCGTCACCGTTTCGCGCAAGGGCCCGGTGGATTACGAAGCCCTCTACCGCGACCACGCCGACGCGCAGGTGCTCGTCAACGCCACCCCCGTGGGCATGTACCCGGGCAACGGCGCATCCCCCGTGGACGTCGCCCGCCTGCCCGCCCTCGAAGGCGTCATCGACGTCGTCTACAATCCCGACCGCACGCCGCTGGTGCTCGCAGCCCAAAAGCGCGGCCTGCCCGCCGCCGGCGGACTGTGGATGCTGGTGATGCAGGCGGTGCTGGCGGCGGAAAAGTTCCTGGGAAAGGCCGTGGATACAGAGCGCGCCGCGGATATCTACGCCACGCTGCGCATGGAACGGCTCAACCTCGTCCTCGCTGGCATGCCCGGCAGCGGCAAGACCACGCTGGGCAGGGCGCTGGCCGAAGCGCTCAGACGCCCATTTATCGATTGCGACGCGGAGATCGAGCGCGCCGCCGGCATGCCCATCCCGGAAATTTTCCGCACACAGGGCGAGGCGGCCTTCCGCGCCCTCGAAAGCGAGGTCATCGCCCGCATCGGCAAGGAGTCCGGCCAGGTGGTCGCCACCGGCGGCGGCGCGCCCCTGCGCGCGGAAAACGTCATCGCCCTGCGGCAAAACGGCATGGTGTTGCTCATCCGTCGCCCCGTAGAGCTGCTGGCCACCGACGGCCGCCCCCTCTCCGCCGGCGGGCTGGAAAAACTGCGCCGCCTGGAAGTTGAGCGCGCTCCCTTCTACGCCGCCTGCGCCGACGCGAGTGTGGACAATTCCGGCGCGGTCGAACAAGCCGTGAACAGCGCCCTGCGCGCATTCAAGGCGCTGACGCGGGCCTGAGCGGGGCGTCCGCGCAGGGACAGCGCGCGCGGCGTTCCTCCCGGCACACACCGCTCCACGCGTCCACTTCCCGCCGTGCCCGCCACAAATATGACACATATTGCCTAACAAACAGCCGTTTGCACTCCGCGAACGGCTGTTTATCTGCAAGATTTGCAAGTTTGATGCCGTCAACGTGCAAATTAACATAAAACAAACCAAAAGTTTTCAATTTATGCGTTTCTCCTGCGTGCATGTCGTCATATAATTGTATACAAGCATTCAGGAGGACAGACATCATGTTAGAAATATCGCCGAAAACAAACCTGCTGGAGCAGAAGAATTACCGCTACACCTTGCAGGACGTGGCGGAACCGAACCTCTACCGCGACATCTACGATTATGAGAGCGTCCCCAAGATACCCTTCAACCACCGCCGCGTGCCGATGAACATGCCGGAGGAGATCTGGATCACTGATACCTCCTTCCGCGACGGCCAGCAGTCGGTCGATCCCTACACGCCCGACCAGATCGTCGAGCTCTACAAACTGATGAGCAAGCTGGGCGGCCCCTACGGCATCATCCGCCAGACGGAGTTCTTCATTTACAGCCAGAAGGACCGTGAGGCGCTGGAACGCTGCCGCGACCTGGGCCTGCGCTTCCCGGAGATCACCACCTGGATCCGCGCCACCAAGGAGGACTTCCGCCTCGTGCGCGATCTGGGCATCCGCGAAACGGGCATACTCGTCAGCTGCAGCGACTACCACATCTTCAAAAAGATGAAGCTCACCCGCGCGCAGGCGATGAAGAAGTATCTGGAAACGGTGGGCGAGGCGTTCGAGGCCGGCGTTATGCCGCGCTGCCATCTGGAGGACATCACCCGCGCCGACTTTTACGGCTTCGTGGTGCCCTTCGTCAACGAACTGATGAAGATGTCGCGCGACGCGGGCATCCCCGTGCGCATACGCGCCTGCGACACCATGGGCTATGGCGTGCCGTACAGCGAGGTCGCCCTGCCGCGCAGCGTGCCGGGCATCGTCTATGGCCTGCAGCACTATTCGGACGTCTCCAGCGATATGCTCGAATGGCACGGCCACAACGATTTCTACAAGGCCGTCAGCAACGCCGCCACCGCCTGGCTCTACGGCGCCTGCGCGGTCAACTGTTCGCTTCTGGGCATCGGCGAGCGCACCGGCAACATCCCGCTGGAAGCGATGGTGTTTGAATACGCCTCCCTGCGCGGTTCCCTCGACGGCATGGACCCCACCGTCATCACCGAGATCGCCGACTACTTCAAAAACGAGATCGGCTACGAGGTGCCGCCCATGACCCCCTTCGTGGGCCGCTATTTCAACATGACCCGCGCCGGCATCCACGCCGACGGCCTCTTGAAAGAAGAGGAGATCTACAACATCTTCAACACCCGCAAGCTCTTAAACCGCCCCGCGGGCGTGATGGTCAGCAAGACCAGCGGCCTTGCCGGCATCGCCTACTGGATCAACGAAAACTACGGCCTCACCGGCGAAAACGCGGTTCAGAAGCACGACCCGCTGGTGCAAAACCTCAAGGCGTGGGTGGATGAGATGTACGAAGGCGGCCGCACCACATCGCTTTCGCCGCACGAATTGGAGCGCAAGGTGGAGCAGCTCAACGGCGGGCCTTTGAAGAAGGAAGGGAAGTGAGCGCATGGAACACAAGACCGTCTCCATCGCCGATCAGGTATTTGAAATTCTCGAAAAAGACATACTCACCGGCATTTACGCGCGCGGCGAGAACCTGACAGAGACGAAGCTCAGCGAAAAGCTCGGCGTCAGCCGCACGCCCATCCGCGAGGCCCTGCGCCGCCTGGAACAGGAACGGCTGGTGGTGGGCACCTCCCGCGGCATGCGCGTGGTGGGCCTGGACATGAACGACATTGAGGATATCTACGAAATCCGTTCCCGCGTGGAGGGGCTCGCCGCCCGCCGCGCCGCCGAGCGCGCCAAGCCGGAGAAGATCGCCGAGCTCAAGCGCGTGCTCGACATGCAGGAGTTTTTCACCATGAAGGAGGACGGCGACAGCATCATCGACGCCGACAACCACTTCCACGATATGCTCTATCGCTTGAGCGGCAGCCTCGTGCTCTACGATACGCTCGCGCCCTTGCACCGCAAGATCGTGCGCTATCGCAAGGTCTCCATCGGCCACGCCGGCCGCGCACGGGAGTCCTACGCCGAGCACAGGGCGATCTACGAGGCCGTGGCCGCCCACGACCCGGACGAGGCAGAGCGGCTGGTGCTTTTGCACATGGTCAACGCCCGCAACAGCATCCGCTCTTCGGAGGTGAAGTGACATGGGCTATACCATCGCGCAAAAGATCATCAAGGCGCACCTCGTCAGCGGCGAGATGACCCCCGGCGCGGAGATCGGCCTGCGCATCGACCAGACACTCACGCAGGACGCCACCGGCACCATGGCCTACCTCGCCCTGGAGGCCATGGACGTGCCGCGTGTGCGCACGGAGCTTTCCGTGGCCTATATCGACCACAATACCCTCCAGTGCGGCTTTGAAAACGCCGACGACCACCGCTTTATCCAAACCGTGGCGCGCAAATACGGCGTGCGCTTCTCCCGCCCCGGCAACGGCATCTGCCACCAGGTGCACCTCGAGCGCTTCGGCAAGCCCGGCAAGACGCTCATCGGCTCGGACAGCCATACGCCCACCGGCGGCGCGCTGGGCATGCTGGCCATGGGCGCGGGCGGCATGGACGTGGCCGTGGCCATGGCCGGCGGCGCCTATTACATCAACATGCCGCGCATGTTCAAGGTCAACCTCACCGGCAAGCTGCCCCCGTGGGTCAGCGCCAAGGATATAAGCCTCGAAATTCTCCGCATACTCTCCGTGCGCGGCGGCCGCGGGGCGATCATCGAATGGGGCGGCGAGGGCATCCAAACGCTCTCCGTCCCCGAGCGCGCCACCATCACCAATATGGGCACCGAACTGGGCGCGACCACGTCCATCTTCCCCGCCGACGAGGTGACGCGCGAATTTCTGCGCGCGCAGGGCAGGGAAGAGGACTTCACGCCCCTTGCCAGCGACCCGGACGCCGTCTACGACCGCGTCATCGACATCGACTTATCCGCGCTCGAACCGCTCTGCGCCTGCCCGCACTCGCCGGACAACGTCCAGGCGGCGCGCGAGCTTGAACATGTGCGCGTCGATCAGGTCTGCGTTGGCTCCTGCACCAATTCCTCGCTGCGCGACCTTCTGCGCGTGGCGGCTATCTTAAAGGGCAGGACCGTCGCGCCCACCGTCAGCCTCTCCATCTCCCCCGGCTCAAGGCAGGTTTTGCAAATGCTCTCCGCCTGCGGCGCGCTCGCGGACATACTTTCCAGCGGCGCGCGCGTGCTGGAATGCGCCTGCGGGCCCTGCATCGGCATGGGCTTTTCCCCCAATTCCGGCGGCGTCTCCGTGCGCACGTTCAACCGCAACTTCGAGGGTCGCAGCGGCACCCGCGACGCGCAGGTCTACCTCGCCTCGCCGGAAGTTGCCGCCGCCAGCGCCATCCTCGGCCACATCGCCGACCCCCGCGAACTGGGCGAGTATCCCGAGGTGCACGTGCCGGAACACTTCTATGCCGACGACAGCGGCGTGCTCATGCCCGCCAGCCCGGAAGAGGCCAGGAACGTCGAGGTCGTGCGCGGCCCCAACATCCGCCCCATGCCGCTGGGCGAGCCGCTGAAGGACGAGATCAGCGCGCCGCTGACCCTGAAAGTCGGCGACAACATCACCACCGACCACATCATGCCCGCCGGCGCGAAGATACTGCCGTACCGCTCCAACGTGCCCAAGCTCTCCGAATTCTGCTTCACCGTCTGCGATGAGACGTTCCCCCAGCGCGCCAGGGCCGCGGGGCGCTCCGTCATCGTCGGCGGCGCGAACTACGGCCAGGGCTCCTCGCGCGAGCACGCGGCGCTGGTGCCCATGTATCTGGGCGTGCGCGCGGTGGTGGCCAAAAGCTTCGCCCGCATCCACGCCGCCAACCTCATCAACTACGGCATACTGCCGCTGACGTTTGTAAACGCCGACGATTACGACCGCCTCACGCAGGGCGACGAGTTGACCATCTCCGGCATTTTTGCCGGCCTCGAGAGCGGCAAGTTCACGCTCACGGACAAGGCCATGGGCGAAACCTTCGCCCTCGCCTGCGAACTCTCGCCGCGCCAGCGCGAGATACTGCGAGACGGCGGCCTGCTGGCCTACACCAAGGAGGGCAAACAATGAACGCGCAGATCGAACGGGCTGTGGAACACTTCCGCGCCCTCTTGGAAGAACAACTCCGCCGCGTGGAGCGCATGGAAAGCGCCTCCGCGCAGGAGAAGGCGGCGAACCCAAAGACGGTCGTCGGCGTCGTCGGCGGCGATGGCATCGGCCCCATCATCGTAAACGAGGCCGCGCGCGTGCTGGAAGTCCTGCTCGCGGACGAGATCGCCCGCGGCACGCTGGAACTGCGCCCCATCGACGGCCTGACCATCGAAAACCGCCTTGCGCGCGGCGAGGCCGTGCCCGCCGAAGTGCTTGCGGCCATCAAGGGCTGCGACGTCCTCCTCAAAGGCCCCACCGCCACCCCGAAGGGCGGCACGCTGGAGAGCGCCAACGTCACGCTGCGCCGCGCCCTCGACCTCTACGCCAACGTGCGCCCCGTGCGTATTCCCGAAGAGGGCGTGGACTGGACGTTCTTCCGCGAGAACACTGAAGGCGAATACGCCCTCGGCAGCCGCGGCGTCGAGCTTCCCGGCCTGGCCATGGACTTCAAGGTCATCACCGACGCCGGCACGCGCCGCATCGCCCGCGCCGCCTTTGAATACGCGCGCAAAAACGGCAAAAAGAACGTCGCCATCGTCACCAAGGCCAACATCATGAAAAAGACCGACGGCAAGTTCACCGCCATCTGCCATGAGGTGGCGAAGGACTACCCGGAGATGGAGGTCGAGGACTGGTACATCGACATCATGACCGCCAACCTCGTCAATCCCGCCATCCGCTCCCGCTTCGAGGTGTTCATCCTCCCCAACCTCTACGGCGACATCATCACCGACGAGGCCGCGCAGTTGCAGGGCGGCGTAGGCACGGCGGGCAGCGCCAACCTCGGCGACCGCTACGCCATGTTCGAGGCCATCCATGGCACCGCGCCGCGCATGCTCGAGGAAGGCTTGGGCGACTACGCCAACCCGGAGAGCATATTGCGCGCCGCGCAGATGCTGCTGAACCACATCGGCCGCGGAGAGGCCGCCGCCAAACTGGGCAAGGCGCTGGAGATCTGCTGCGAGACGGAGAAAAAAGTGGCCGTCACCGGCGACAAGACCGGCGCGACCTGCCGCGAATTTGGCGATTATCTGCTCAAAACGCTGCAAACACTCTCTTGACTTTACGCCCCAAAACGGCGGACGCAAACGCGCGTCCGCCGTCAGAGCGCTGACAAAGCCTACAACCGCAAAAATCGCTCTGATATACAAAAAATCAGAAGCGATTTTTGCTTCCTGCGGTGGATTTGTCGAGCCCTTTGGGATCGTCAAATCCAGTCGCCCTTGGCGACAAATTTTGCCGCCGGCAAAATTTCCTCGTCAGCTGCACTTGCATCCTGCGGTCACTTACGTCTAAGTAAGCTCCCTTGGCTGCAAGTACAGCTTCCTTGGCTTGCAGGCTTTCTCAACGCTCTGCCAGTCTGTTGACTTTGTCAACATCCTGACGGCGGACGCAAACGCGCGTCCGCCGTTTTCGCATCTTCCGCTTCCCTCCCGCCTGAGAATGTGGTACAATGGTGCAAAAAGCGGGGGAGAAGCGATGGAAAGCGTCTTGCGCAAGTGGCGCATGGAGGATAAATACGCGCTGGCGGCGCTGCTCAACGACCGGGCCGTTCTTGACAATCTGCGGGACGGCATCCCCTTTCCCTACACCGTGCGCGACGCGGAAGCGTTCATCGCCGCCACGCTGGCCGCGGACAGGGAGAAGACGTTCGCTTTCGCCATCGTCGAAAACGACGTGGTCATCGGCAGCATTGCCCTGTATCGGGGCGTCAACGTCCATTTTCGCACGGCGGAGCTGGGCTACTATCTCGGCCGTGCTTTCTGGGGCAGGGGCTATGCCACTCGTGCCGTGCGACAAGCCTGCGCGCGCGTGTTTGCCGACACGGATATACTGCGCATTTACGCCGAACCCTTCGCCCGCAACGCCGCCTCCTGCCGCGTGCTGGAAAAGGCGGGCTTTCAACTGGAGGGCACGCTGCGAAAAAACGCGGTCAAGAATGGCGAAGTGCTGGATATGAAGCTGTACGCTCTTGTTCGGGAGGAGGATATGCATGCCCTGTAAAACGCTCGATATGTCCGCCTACAGGCGCAAAGCCCACTTCGACTACTTTCTCGCCATGGCCTGCCCCTATGTCGGCCTGACCGCGAATGTGGACATTACCGCCCTGCTTGCCAAAGTCAAGGCGGAAAAGCTGCCCTTTTTCCTCACCGTCTGCTACTGCGTAGCGCAGGCGGCCAACAGCGTCCCCGAGTTCCGCCAGAGGATCGTGGGGGAGGGGATCGTCGAGTTTGACTACTGCCCGACCTCGCACACCGTGGCCTTGGAGGACGGCACCTATTGCTACTGCACATTGCGCGCGGACATGCCCTTCGCGGACTATATCCTCTATGCGCAGCGCGCACAGGAGGCGGCGAAACAGCGCGGCGGCATCGACGAGGACGCGGAGGAAGCGCTCGACAAGCTCTTCATCTCCACGCTCCCGTGGCTCTCCTACACATCGCTCATCCAGCCTACGCCCTTTCCTGCGGACAGCAACCCGCGCATCACCTGGGGAAAGTACTTCCGGCAGGGCGAACAAATGCTCCTGCCCCTCTCCGTACTCTGCCACCACGCGCTGGTAGACGGCCTGCACATCGCCAGATTTTATCAGGCGTTGGAAAAGGAGATGGGGGACGTGGTCCGGGGTGGATAGCGCTCTGCGCAGGGTACAAAAGCCCTCCGACCGCTGAAATCAACGCAAACGCCCGGATGTGTCGTTCCATTTTCTCAGGCGGACTGGTATGCTTATACCATCAGCAAGCGCTGAAATAAAGAGAGCCAAGGAGAATGGATATGAACACAGACAGGATATTTGCCGAGGCGATTGCAAATGAGTACGCTCCCAAGAACACCTCCAAAGTGGTTGCCCTGAAAAAGTTGGACAGGAAAGCCAAGAGCAAGGCAAACATCTTCGCCTATACCTTTGGCATCGTTATGACGCTGGTATTGGGCGTGGGAATGTGCCTGTCCATGGGCGTGTTGGGCAATGGAGGTCCCGGCGCGATGATCGTGGGGATCGCTGTGGGCGTGATCGGGTTCGTCGGTATGGGCGTCAACTATCCCGTCTATCGAAAACTGCTGGAAAGCGGCAAGCGCAAATACGCCTTTGAGATCGTGCAGCTTGCCAAAGAGATCAGCGAAGAAGCGGAGTAAGCGGCGAGGAGGGCGGTATCGCGTGAACAGATCGGAAAGCAAATATTTTTATACCGCCCTCTGCATGGACGAGGCGCTGATCTCTCTGCTGAAGGAGAAAGATCTGGAATATATCACCGTGAAGGAAATATGCGAAAAGGCGGGCGTGAACAGGTCTACATTCTACCTTCACTATGAAACGATCGCCGATCTGATCGACGAGGCGGCCGAAACCGTATGGCAACGATTTCAGTCCTGTTTTCCAGAAGACACCAAAGGGATCGCCGGGAGAGTTGATTCTGCTGATCTGTCAGACCTCGTCCTCATCACGCGAGACTATCTGCATCCGTATTTGCGCTTCATCCGCGAAAACAAAGACTTTTACCGGGCGGTATTTCGAACGCCGCGAGTGATGCAGGCGGACAAAAGATACGGGTATATCAAGGAATACATCATAGAGCCGATCCTGAAGCGCTTTGGCATCTCCGGCGCCCTTTGGAGATATTATACCGCCTACTACATAGAGGGGATCGTGGCCATCATCAAAGCGTGGCTCGAGACCGATTGTCAGGACTCTCTTGAAGCAGTCGCCGCCGTGATCGAGGCGTGCGCTCGTCCATCCACGGGATGGGGAAGCGTATGAAACGAACATGGTGTCAGAAAACAGGGCTTCTCTGGAAAGCGTGGGAGACCGTCCCAAACTTTGTGTAAACCTCCCATGAGGTGTAGAATAGAAGCATCACACAGGAGGTAAAACACATGGCCAGAAAGAACCGTACCCCGGAAGAAAAGGCGCGACGGGAGAAGATCCGGGAGCTGCTGCAGATGGCAAACATCGGCAGCATGGACGACATCCAGAATCTGTTCAAGGAGACCATCGCGGAGTTCATGGAGAACGGCTTGGAGGCAGAGCTGGAGGATGAACTGGGCTACAGCAGATACGACTACAGGAACAAGGCCACGGACAACAGCCGCAACGGCCACAGCAGCAAGACGCTGCGCACCAGCTTCGGAGATGTGGAAGTGTCCGTTCCCCGCGACCGGAAAGGCGAATTTGAGCCCCAGGTGCTGAAGAAGAACCAGACCAGCATCAGCCAGGACATAGAGGAGAAGATCCTGTCCATGTACGCCAAGGGGATGACGACGGGAGATATTGAGGCCCATATACAGGACATCTACGGCATCTGCGTCTCAGACAGCACCGTGAGCCGGATCACGGACAAGATCCTGCCCATCGTGCGGGAGTGGCAGCAACGGCCGCTGGAGGGGGTCTACGCCGTAGTGTTTCTGGACGCGATCCACTACCATGTCCGCAGCGAGGGCCAGATCGTGAAGAAGGCGGTATACATCGCTATTGGCATTGACCTGAACGGCCGGAAGGACGTTCTGGGTATGTGGGTCGGAGAAAACGAGAGCGCCAAATTCTGGGCGACTGTACTCAATGGTCTGAAGAACCGAGGCGTAGAGGACATATTCATCGCCTGCACGGACAACTTGACGGGATTTGATGCGGCCATTCACGCCAGCTTCCCTCAGACCGAGATCCAAAACTGCATCCTCCACCAGCTGCGCAATTCCAGCCGGTATGTGTCCTATAAGGATATAAGAGCCCTCATGGCGGATCTGAAGGCAGTCTATGCCGCCGTAGACGAGCAGGCAGCATTGAATGCTCTGGACGCCTTTGGAGAGCGCTGGGACGGGAAATACCCGAGAATCTCCCAGTCCTGGCGGGCGAACTGGGCCAATCTGAGTACATATTTCAAGTACCCTCAGGAGGTGCGCAGGCTGATCTATACCACCAACGCCATAGAGGGTTTCAACCGCCAACTGCGCAAGGTGACCAGGGCCAAATCGGTGTTCCCCACAGACGACAGCCTGCTGAAAATGCTGTATCTGGCGATGATGGACATCACGAAAAAGTGGACGGGACGGCGGCAGGACTGGAGCGTGATCCACGCGCAGCTGTCGATCTACTTTGCCGGACGCATGCCCGAATAACACCGCCGGAGCCGGACGTCAAGGGTCTGCGCGCCGCTGTGCGCGGCGCTCCGATGAACGGCGGCCTTGCCGCCGCCCTTGACATCCACCCCCGCCGGCGTTATACTGCACACAAGGCGGCAGTCGGATAAATCCGCTGCCGCGCACAATGGATGATCCTGCTCTGTTCATGCCTCATTTGGAGTTTACACAGAATTTGGGATTGACCCAGCGTGGAAGGAAAACGATGGCCTCAAAACCATCGTCAGCGCCGTGCTTTCCCTCTGCGTCACGGTTTTGTACGCTCTGTATCATGGGTATTTGGGGATATTTGCGCGCTCGTTGTGGCACGGGAGCATTTGTGTGTTCTATCTTCTGCTCGTCGCCATCCGCGGAACGATCCTGCTGACAGAGCGCCGGCTCAAAGCGAAAAGCGCGGATGCAAAGCGCTTCTGGCGGAGAAAGGTCTTCGCGGCCACATGTGCGCTGTTGCTCCTGTTGAATATCGCCCTGATCGTGCCCATATCGCTCATGGTACTGCTGCGAAAGCCGGTCAACATGGGCCTGATCCCCGCCATCGCCATGGCAGCTTATACGACGTACAAGGTCACGATGGCGATCCTTCACATGCGCAGGCGCAAGGGAGGTCATGCGCTGATCCGCGAACTGAGAACGATCAACCTGATCGACGCCATGGTTTCCATCCTCACATTGCAAAATACACTGATCATGGTCAACGCGAACGCGGACGAGATTGGCAACATGCGCACTTTGGCCGCCATTTCAAGCGCGGCAATTTATTTGTTCATCGCGCTCACAACGGTCAGATTGTTTCTCAATGGCAGAACTGAACAAAACGGCGAGCTGTGGGGCTAGATCAGGCGGTTCCGATTTTACCGCTACGACTTCTCTGCCAGAGCAAAAGCGCATGCGCATAAGGCAGCACGCAAGAATTTGATAGACGGCAGCCTGCAATTTCGCAAAACCGATCGGTGCGCAGATGAAGGACTTGACCGCCATTCCGATATGTGATATATTTATCTCGCAAAGAGCGAAATACACCACATAACAGGAGGTTGGTCTATGAAATCGAAGCGCTGCCTCTATGGGCTGACGGGTCTGCTTTCTTTTCTGGGTCTTATCGGCGTTTTCACAGAATCGAAGGCCTTTCTGGCCTTTTTTGCCTTTGCCGTCGATTTTGAGTATTTCTTCATCAAGTCCGATGAGATGCTGGAGGAATACATGAACAAGTCAGCTTCCCGCGCGTTTTATTGCGGCATGATCACCGTCGCACTCGTTTCCGCTGTTTGTTTCTTTGCCGGTCCAAAGCAGGAAAAGGAAGCGCTGATAACAGGCCTTGCCACTGGCTGGGCGGTATCCGTCGCGGTCTATGCGTTATCCACTGCTTACTACGGCTTCAAAGAAAAATGGGGTCTTGAAAATGATCAAGAATAGAATGAAGGAGTATCGCGCCAAATACGCCATGAAGCAGGAAGACCTGGCTAAGCTCGTGGGCGTTCGCAGGGAGACCATCGGGAACCTGGAAAAGGGCAGATACAATCCTTCGCTGGTGCTGGCGTGGAACATAGCGAAAGTATTCCATGTTTCCATCGAGGATATTTTCACGGTTGAAGATCAGATCAAGCGCTGAAACAGCAAGCCCCCCACATCGTCGCGCTTTTCTACGCAAACATTCTGTTATTCTCCAGGAAAGAGATGTTCTCACGCAACCAGACGCAACATTTTTTGCCTGCCGCAGTTGGTGGATTCTTCAGAAAGCGAGAGGTATAATAGGGCTGGAGGGCGAGAAAAGTATGAAAATGCAGAAGAATAATATCGCCTGCAACCTGACCATGCTGCGACAACTGAATCAATACACGCAGGAAGAGGTAGCGGAGCGCATCGGCGTTTCAAGGCAGGCTGTTGCAAAATGGGAGACTGGCCAGTCAGTACCCGACATTCTGAATTGTGACGCGCTGGCAAAACTGTATGATGTGGAACTCGACGACCTGATCCATTACGACCAAGAACAGACTGGCGAAGCCATACCGCCCAAGGGCAAGCACATATTCGGAACCGTCCGCGTGGGGGAGCGCGGACAGATCGTCCTTCCCAAGCAGGCCAGAGATGTATTCAAAATCAAGCCCGGAGATATGCTGATCGTTTTGGGGGATGAAGAGCCGGAGCATCCGGGAATTGCGTTGATGAAAGAAGATTTTTTTCTGGGCATTGCCCGGCTGTTCAAAACGGCTTTGAATATGGCGGATACGCCTGAGGAAAAGGATGAGAAGTGATGGAAGCGGTATTGAGCGTCCAGCATATCAACAAACACTATCCCGGATTTGCTCTGGAAGATGTCAGCTTTTCTCTTGCGCCAAACCACATTATGGGATTGATCGGTAAAAATGGGGCGGGGAAGAGTACGACCTTGAAAGTCATTCTCAACATGGTTTCGCCGGAAAGTGGAAGCGTCACCATGTTCCATAAAAACTTCTATCAGCATGAAAAGGAGTGCAAACAGAAAGTTGGCGTTGTGTTTGGCGGCATAGACTTTTATCCGCTGAAGAAACTCTCTGTGATCACGGCTGTTACACGGAAATTCTATACGCACTGGGATGAGCCCCGGTATCAGAAGTATATCAGGCATTTTGCTTTGGATGAAAGCCGGAAATTCAAGGAACTTTCCAATGGAATGAAGGTAAAATACCTGCTTGCACTGGCGCTGTCCCACCACGCCGAGTTGCTGATTCTGGATGAACCGACTTCTGGCTTGGACCCGGTATCCCGTGAGGAACTGCTTCATATTTTTCGGCAAATCGTGCAAAGCGAAGAATGCTCTATTCTGTTTTCTACACACATAACCTCTGATCTGGATAGATGTGCGGATGATATTACCTATATCCAGAATGGGCGGGTGTTGCAAAGCGCGGATAAAGATACATTTCTGCGTTCCTTTGAGCATTTGAAGGCTCCGGATGACACGGGATCGCTCACCTTGGAAGAGATCATGCTGCGCACAGAAAGGAGGGCGTGGAATGATGACATTGCTGTATAAGGAAATGCGGCTTGCAGCCCATCCGACTTCGATCGTGTTTGTCTTTCTGGGCTGCCTTGTTCTGGTGCCGTCCTATCCGTATAGCGTGGTTTTCATGTTTGGCTGTTTAGCGCCTTATATCACTTTTTTGAACGCGCGGGAAACCAATGATGTCTGGTACACAGCCGTTTTGCCCATAACAAAACGGGAAAGCGTTCTGGGGAAATGCCTGCTCGTCGTTTCCTTTCAGCTGTTTCAACTGCTTTTCTCTGTACCGTTTGCGATTTTGCGGGATGCCATGAATATGGCAAATAACCCCGTAGGTCTGGACGCGACCGTTGCATGGTATGGTTTCGGATTTTTCTTGTACGCGGTGTTCGATTTGCTGTTTCTCACGGCATTTTATGAAAGCGGCTACAAGGCCGGAAAAGCATTTATCCTTGCGGCGCTCCCCATGGTTTTTCTCATGGTGGCGATAGAAGCCGCTGCTCACATCCCGGCGCTTGTTTGGATGGATAGCCGCCAGCCGGAGCATCTGCGGATGCAGCTGCCGATTTTGCTGATTGGAATTGCCAGCTATGGCGCGCTTGTTCCCTTCGCTTATCGGATCTCTGCAAGGCGCTTTGAAAAGGTCGATTTGTAAAGCCGATGCGCTTGCAAAGCAAGCTGCGCGGGCAGCAAACACGTCCATTTGCGCCGCTGCTGACCGACTACATCCCCGTATTTTCCCACGCAAAAGCGACCGGGACATCTCCCGGCCGCTTTCATCGCATCCGTATCTACTTCAGCAGCGAGCCCACCTGGAAATCCCGCAGCTGTTTGTAGAGCTGGAACTTCTCGCGGTAGACCTCCACGCGCGCCGCGTCCGGCCGCATCGGTTCGCCCAGCTGCACGAACTTCTTCGCCAGCGCCAGGCGGTCCTTTTCGCCCGTCACCGCCGCGAAGCCGAGGATGGCGCTGCCCAGCGCCCCGGTCTCCTCGGTCTTGACCGGCAGGATCTCGCGGTTCCAGATGTCGGCCTTGATCTGCAGCCACACTTTGGAGCGCGCACCGCCGCCGCAGGCGTAGAGCCGGTTCGGGGCCACGCCGAAGCCCTCGAGTTTTTCGAGGTTATAGGCCATCTCGAACGTCAGCCCTTCGAGGATGGCGCGGTAGAATTCAGGCAATCCCGTCTCCATCGTCACGCCGTAGAACATGCCGCGCGCGTTGGGGCGCACGTCGGGCGTTCCGCCCATGCCCTGCAAAAACGGCAGCACGATCACGTCGGTCGGCTCCTTGGGGCAGGCGCGGTTGAGCAGGTCATAGACGCTTACGCGCTCGGCCTTGGCCTGCGCGGACAGGTGCTTGGCCAGCTGGTCGCGGTACCAGCGCACCACGGCGCCGCCGGAGATGTTGTAGGCATAGGTGACATAGCCCACGTCGTCCACATAGGGCACACAGGCGAAGTTCTCCTTCGTAAAGCCAAAGTCCCCGGGAATGCCGGCAAACAGCGGTTCTATGCATTCGCAGGTGCCGGAAACATCCACGCCGTCGCCGTGCGCACAGACGCCGCAGGCCAGGGCGTTGACGATCTGGTCGTGCGAGCCGATGACCACGCGCACGTTCTCGGGCAAGCTGAGCGCCTGCGCGATCTCCGGCCGCAAAAAGCCCACCGCCGTGCCCGTGGGGCAGACGTCGGGCAGCTGGTCGAGCGCCACGCCCGAGGCTTCGAGCAGTTCGCGCGACCATTCGCGCTTCTCCACATCGTAAAGCAGCGTCCGGCAGGCCAAGGAGACGTCCGTCATCACCGCGCCGGAGAGCCGGTAGCATACGTAGGCGGCGATGGGCAGGAATTTCCACACCGGCCGCTCCGCCGTGCGCAGCGTGTAAAGCATCTTCGCCAGCGAATAGGAGGCGTCCGGGAGGATGCGGGCGACGCGCATGAACGTCTCTTCGCCCACGCGCCGCACCAGTTCGTCAAACTCGCCCGATTCGCTGTTGGCAAAGTACATGATGATGTCGGTCAGCGGCGCGCCGTGCTCGTCGATGGGCACGAACGATTCGCCGAACGACGACACCGTGATCGCCGCCACCGCGTCGCGCGCAGGCAATGCCTGCACGCAATCGCGGATGACGCGGACGACCGAATCCGAAAGCACCTGCGGCTCAAGATTGGCCTTGCCCGGCGGGTTCGGATATTCGATATAGCTCAGCGCCAGCTGCGCGCCGTGGTCGTCAAAAGCGACGCACTTCGCGCCCGTGCCGCCGATGTCTACGCCCAAACTGATCATGTTCATCCCTCAAAATCAGTCGATCTGGATCACGTCGTAGCCCAGGTAGGTGGTGAAGGCCTCTTCGAGGATGGCCTTCATGTGGCCCTTGCCCACGCTGGTGTGATGCTTGAAGCCGCCGCGCGCCAGACGGATGAGCTTGTTCTGCAGATCGGGGATCTCGGCAACGCCGGCGCAGCCGAAGTAGCCGTCCTCGATGACGTCCTCGGTGAAACGGCCCTCAGAGGCGTACACGGTGATCTTGCCGTCCTCGGTCTTGCAGTTGGCGAAGGTCATCGGGAAGGACGCGATGCGGCCTTCGTTGCAGCCCCAGCCGCTGCCGGGATCGTTCTTGGCAAACATCTTGTGCTCGGTGACGGTACCCTTGGCGGCCATCAGGCTCTGGGCCACGGGGCCGCAGTGGAAGAGGATCACCTTGTTCTCGTCGTCGCCGTAGTTGTTGTTCCAGTCAAGCACTGTGGTCGGCTCCTCGCTGGCCAGCGCCATGGCGCGCATGGTGATGGCGGAACACATGTCGATCTCGCAGGAGGCGACAATGCCGCGGTCGTTGAGGTCGGAAAGCAGCACGCAGGGGCACACGCGCAGGTAGGTCTCCAGCTCGTTCCAGCAGCGCAGCGCCAGCGCGTCGAGGTGATAGTCCTGAATGTACTCGTCCAGCACGCAGCTGATCTTCGCCAGCGTCACGGCGTTCTTCTCCGGCACCTTGCTAAAGTCGGTGTAAGCGCGCAGGTGGGCGAGCTTCTCCGCCACGCGGGCCTCGTCGTCGGCCATGTGCTCCACCTTCCAGATCAGCTCCGAAAGGTCGAGGGACTCGACGTTGATGCCGTGCTTCTGCATGGCGATCTCGTCAAAGCGCACGGTCTTGAAAGCGGTGGTGCGCGCGCCGATGCAGCCGAGGTTGAAGCGCTTCATGCCGTTGACCACGCGGCAGATGGCGGCGAAGTCGCGCAGGTTCTGCTGGAAGGCGGGGGTCAGCGGATGCACAACGTGCGGCTTGAGCACGGTGAAGGGCACCTTGTACTGGGAGAACACGTCCGTGACCGAGAACTTGCCGCAGTAGGCGTCGCGGCGATGGGCGAAGTCCAATTTGCCGATCTCGTCCGGGTAGGCCTGCATGAGGATGGGCACGCCCGCGTCCTGCAAAGCGGCGATGGCGCCGTTCTCGTCCACGAAGATCGGCATGCAGAAGATCACGCCGTCATACTGCCCCTCGTGCTCCTTGAGCCAGGCGGCATACTGCAGGCCCTCGTCGCGGGTCTCCACCGCGCCGTAACGGGAAGCGGCCTCTTCCATCATGATGTAGTCGTAGCCCGCGTCGGTGACGGCCTTGACCATGTCCTCGCGCGCCCCGAGGATCAGTTCGCCGGGCATGAAGCCGCGGTTGCCAAAGCACAGCGCAAACGTCATTTTCTTCTTCATTGGGGGGATCCATCCTTTCCATGTTTTTTGCCGCCGGCACAAGGGTGTCCGGCGCAGCCTCCTCCGCAGGAGGGAATTTATACAGGGAACCAACTAATATTCTTCGCTACGAAATCGTTTTTTCCTTCCTGCCAAGCAAAAATTGCAGGAATTTGTACAAAAACCGCTACAATATCGCGGCGAAAAACGGCGACTGTGCCCATGGTATCCGCAAGGTGCTCAAGGCGGGGAAAAGTGCCTGCTTGCAAATCGGCGCGGCCTGCTTTACAATAGAGCCGGAAAACAAAGGGAGGCGATGCGTATGACGCAGGCAGGGCGCAGGCGCTGGCTGATCGAAGCGCTGCTTGAGGAGCGCCTCGACGGGCGGGACGTCGCCGTTCCCGCGGACGAAGCGGGGCAGCGGCGGCTTTTGCGGGCGCTTTTCAATCTCCGCCCGCCGAAGGAAGCGCCGGAGGTTTTTTTGCGCGTGCAGGACGCCTACCTGCGCGAGGAGACCGCCCGCAAGGGCGTAACGGACTTTGAGACGCTGGAAGCGGCGGGGGAGGGGCTGTACCTCTGGCAGGGCGACATCACCACGCTGCGCGCAGACGCCATCGTGAACGCCGCCAACGCGCAGATGCTGGGCTGCTTTTATCCCTGCCACGGCTGCATAGACAACGCCATCCACACCTATGCCGGCGTGCAGCTGCGCCTCGCCTGCGCGGGGCTCATGCGCGCGCAGGGGCATGCGGAACCGACGGGCGGCGCCAAAATCACCCCGGCGTTCAACCTGCCCAGCCGCTATGTGCTGCACACGGTCGGCCCCATCGTCGAAGGCGCGCCCACGCGGCGGCACGAGGAACAGCTCGCCTCCTGCTACCGCGCCTGCCTGGCGCTGGCCGGGGCGCACGGCCTGGGCAGTGTCGCCTTCTGCTGCGTCTCCACCGGGGAATTCCATTTTCCCAACCAGCTGGCGGCGGAGGTCGCCGTCCGCACTGTGCGCGAATGCCTTTCGCGGAGCAAAAAGGGAATGAAGGTGATCTTCGTTGTTTACAAGGACATCGACCGGCGGATCTACGAACGCCTCCTGCGCGCGTGACCTCGGGCGCCTGCGCGGCATGCTGGAAGCGGCGGACGCCGTCGTGGTCGGCGCGGGCGCGGGCCTCTCCGCCTCGGCGGGCTTTGCCTATGCCGGCGCGCGCTTCCGGGAGCATTTCGCCGACTTTGAAGCCAAGTACGGCTTCCACGACATGTATGCCGGCGGCTTTTACCCCTTTCCCACGCCCGAGGAGCGATGGGCCTACTGGAGCCGCTTTATACTCCTCAACCGCTACGCCGATCCCCCGAAGGACACCTACGCCGTCCTCCGTTCCCTCCTGCGGGGCAGGGACTGTTTCGTGCTCACCACCAACGTGGACCACTGTTTCCAGAAGGCCGGCTTCGACAAAAAGCGTCTCTTTTACACGCAGGGCGACTACGGCCTCTTTCAGTGCAGCGCGCCCTGCGCCGCCGAGACATATGACAACGAGGCCGCCATCCGCGCGATGGCGGCAAGGCAGGAAAACATGCGCGTGCCCACGGAGCTTCTGCCCGTCTGTCCGCGCTGCGGCCGCCCCATGACCACCAATTTGCGCGTGGACGATGCGTTCGTCGAGGACGAGGGCTGGCATGCGGCGGCGGGGCGCTATCAAAACTTTCTGCGCGCGCACCGGGGGCAGCGCGTCCTCTTCCTGGAGCTGGGCGTGGGCTACAACACCCCCGGCATCATCAAACTGCCCTTCTGGCAGATGACGGCCGCCAACCCAAACGCCGCCTACGCCTGCATAAACGCGGGCGAAGCGGCCGTGCCCGAGGCGCTGGGCGAGCGCGGCCTCTCCATCCGGGCAGACATCGACGGTGCGCTCCGTCAGCTTATCGCCCCCTGAGCCGCCGCGAGGCGCAAGAGGCAAAAACGCTCCCCGCACAGGCCTGTGCGGGGAGCTTCGATCTGAAAAGGGGAGGGGCGGCGTTGCCGCGCGCCCCATCCGGGGGAGTTGGCGATCTTAGAACATGCCCACCTTTATGGTGACGCTGCCCTTGACCTTGTCGTTGACGGCGCTGGTCGCGGTGATGGTGATCTCGCCCATGGAGTAGGGGACGAGCACGCCGTCCTCAATGTAGGCGATGTTCCAGTCGGAACAATCCCAGACGACCTCCTGCGGGACGCCGTCCGCGCTGCCGTCCGCGCCGAGCACGGTGGCGGCCAGCTGCGTGCGCTCGCCCATGGCGATCTCCTGTCCGTCCTCCAGGCCTTCAATGGCGATGGAGGCGGGCTGCGCGGCCACGGTGACGGTACAGGTGGCGCGCACGCCGTCCATGCCCTCCGCTTCCACGGTGAGCGTAACGGTTCCGGGGGCGACGCCGGTCACGGCGTTGCCGTCCATGGAGAGCACTTTTTCATCCTCTTCCGAAAGAGCGGTCCAGACAAAGGCCGCATCGCCTTTCGGCTCAAGCGCGGGCGCGAAGGTGTACTTCTCGCCGACGCCGAGCGTCAGCGTGGCGGGGACGCCGTCGATCCGCGCTTCGCCCACCTGCAGCGTGATGCTCTGGCTGACGGCTTCGCCATCCTTGCCCTTGTCGTCGGAAGTCGCCGTAATGGTGACTTCGCCGCTGCCGACGGCGGTCAGCTTGCCATTTTCGTCGATGGAAGCCACATTCGCGTCGGAGCTCTTCCAGGCCACGCCCTGCATCACGGTATCCGCGCTGCCATTGGCGTCGAGCACTGAGGCGGTCAGTTCAAGCGTATCGCCGACCAGCAGCGACTGCGCGTCCGTCGCCCCGTCGATCTTGACGGCGGCGGGATAATCGTAGACGGTCAGTACGCAGGAAGCGGAGACGCTGTAATACTCGCCATCCTCATCCAGCTGCCGCCCGTGGTACAGCGGCGCTACGGTGAGCGTAACCGTGCCCGGGGACAGGGCCGTTACCGTGTTGCCTTCCATGGAGGCGATGTGCTGGTAGCGTTCCTTGATGTCGTGCCAGAACAGATCCGTGAGTTCGGCGTCCGCCGGCACGGGCTGCGGGTCGAACGTGTAGCTTTCGCCGACCTTCAGCGTCAGTTCCTCGCGGACATTGGCGATGCTGGTTATCGGGTCGACGATGCGCAGGCGGAAGGAAGCGGATACGCCGCTGCCATCCTGCGTCGTCGCCTTGATCGTCACATAGCCGTTGCCGGTGCTCCTGCCGGCGTGGATCAGGCAGAAGCCCGTCTCCTCGTCGTCGAGCTTGACCGCGGCATAGTCCGTATCGCTGACGCTCCACTTGAAGCGCTGGCCGGCGGCGGGCAGTCGCCCGGCCTCCAGGTCGGCGAGCGTGTAGTCATCCTCGATGGCGAGGGCGAACAGCTGCACATCTCCGCCGCGCGCGATGGTGCCGGAATCGACGCCGACCACGTTGTAGTCGTCATCGAGCATGGCGATGATGGCTGCCGAGGCCTTCTTGAGGATCGTCACGGAGAAGCCGGCGGTGACGTCCGGGTTGCCGCTGTTGATGTAGCCGCTGTCATACCTCGGGCACAGCGAGATATAGGCGGTGCCGGTGCTGTGGATGGTGCAATGGCCGTTCTGCGAAACGGAGACGACCTCGGGGTTGCTGCTCATCCAGACAAAGTCGCTGCGGTTTGCAAACGTCGCGTTGCTGGGGATGATGTTCAGCGGAGGCACGTCGAAGCTGCTGGTCGTCTCAATGTCGTACTGCAGGTCGTTCGTGCCGATCTCGGCGATGCCGCGCGCAAGGATGATGTTGTACGTCCCGCGGATGTCCATATCGTACTTGCTGGCGGCGGTGATGGTGATCGTGACCATGCGCTCGCGGCTGGAGAGGGCGCCCTCGTTCGCGCGGATGGTGAAAGCGCCAGTCTCCGAATCGCGCGAGGCGGTGACGCGGTTAGAGCCGGTCGTGACCTGCCAACGGGTGTCGGACAGCACGTATTCGTCGTCCGGCGTATAGTTGAAGGTGACGCTGTTGTTGACGTAGGAAACGTGGTCCTCCTTGGGGTAGGGGATGTAGAGGATCACCGTATTCGCCGCGCCGTCGTAGGGGATGCAGGCCCCCACCGTTTCGATGTCGATCGAATCCGGCAGGCGCTTGACCCGGATCTGGCAGGAGGCGGTGATGGCGGGATCGCTCTTGGCCGTGACGGTGATGACCACGTCGCCGGTCTTGCGCGGCGAGACAACGCCGTTGGCATCCACCGTGGCGATGGTTTCATCGCTGCTGGTCCATTCCACATCGCGCATCGTGGCGTCCTCGGGGTCAAACGCCAGTTCCGCGCCCAGATCGAGCGTTTCGATCATGGGCAGGACGGCGCTCTCCGGCAGGGCGAGTCCCTCCACGGGGACGATCACCGTGATGGTGTATTTGCCGCTGATGCCGCTGCCGTCGGTGGTGGCGGCGGTGATGGTGACGGTGCCGGCCTTGACGCCGGTGACGACGCCGTTGCCGTCCTCATCCTTCTCCACGGTGGCGATAGCGCTGCTGGAGCTCGTCCAGGCGAAGTCCTGCGCCACATCGTCGGTGGTGCCGTCCTTGCCGTAGGCCACGGCGGTGAGCACCATTTCCTCGCCGACGCAGACTTCGGCCTGCCCGGCGACGGCCGGGGAGACGGTCACGGTGTTGGTCGGGTTGGTGACGGTCACTTCGCACTGCTTTTCGATGCCGTTGTGGGAAGTGACGGTGATGGTCGCGGTGCCGAGTGCGACACCGGTGACGATGCCGTTGGCATCCACGGTGGCGACCTTTTCGTCGCTCGACGTCCAGGCGAAGTCGCCGCGGCTGTCGTGCGTGGCGTTGCTCGGGGAGACGCTGAGGGTCAGCGTCACATCCTCGCCGACGACCACGCGGGCCGTTTCGGGGATGGTGAAGTCCTTGACGGCGACGATCACCGTGACGGTGTATTTGCCGCGTATGCCGCTGCCGTCGGTGGTGACGGCGGTGATGGTCGCCGTGCCGGCCTTGACGCCGGTAACGGTGGCCGCGTTGCCGTCCTCGCCCTTTTCCACGGTGGCGACGGCGCTGTTGGAAGTCGTCCAGGTGAAGTCCTGCGCCACCTCGTCGGTGGTGCCGTCCTTGCCGTAGGCCACGGCGGTGAGCGCCATTTCCTCGCCAACGGCGACCTCGGTCTGACCTTCGACGGCCGGGGCGACGGTCACGGCGTTGGTGGGATTGGTGACGGTCACTTCACACTGCTTTTCAATGCCGTTGTGGGAAGTGGCGGTGATGGTCGCGGTGCCGAGGGCGACGCCGGTGACGACGCCGTTTGTATCCACGGTGGCGATGCCCTCATCGCTGCTTTCCCAGGCGAAGTCGTCGCGCGCGCCGAAGGAGCTGTTGCCCGGCGTCACGGTCAGCGCCAGCGTGGCTTTTTCGCCGATGACCACATGCGTCGTCTCGGGGATGGTGAAATCCTGCACGGGCGCGATGACCGTCACCTGCAACGTAGCGCGGGTATTGCTGCCGTCCTTGGCAGTCACGGTGATGGTCACGGTACCGGGCTTGAGGCCGGTGACGGTGGCCTCGCCGTCCTCGCCGACCTTGATGGTGGCGATGGAGGCGTCGGAACAGGTCCAGGTAAAGCTCTGGGCCACGTTCTGGGTGGAACCGTCCTTGTCGTAGCCGACAGCCTGCAGGCGCAGCGCGTCGCCTTCGACCTCAACGACGGGTTCTTCCACGCCGATGGGGGATATGTCGATGCTGTCCACGGCCACGGAGACGATCACTTCGCAGGTCGACTTGATGCCGTTGTGGGAAGTGGCGGTGATGGTGGCCGCGCCGAAGCCGACCGCCGTTACCAGGCCCTTCCCGTCCACCTTGGCGACGGATGCATCGCTGGATTCCCAGGCAAAGTCGGTGGCGTCATGCAAGGTCGCGTTGCTCGGGCGGCCGTTGACGCGCAGCGCCAGCGTTTCGCCGGTGAACAGGCTCGCGGTGGAGACGAGCTCTCCGCGCATGTCCTCGATCCAGCACTCGGAGATGGGGATCACCACGAGCACTTCGATCTCGGCGCGTATGCCGCTGCCGTCGGTGGCGATGGCGGCCACCTTGACGATGCCATAGCGCCGGCCGGTGATGGTGGCGGTGCCGTCGCCGTTGTCGCGGATGGTGGCGTAGCTGCTGTTGCTCACGCGCCATTCAAATTCCTGCGCCACGGAGTCGGCGGTGCCGTCCGGGCCGATGGCGGTGGCGGAAAGCGTCAGGTCGCTCGCGCCCTGGGAAACCACGGGCCGTCCGCCGCCCACAACGCTTATGTCGATGGCGTTGGTGCGGATGCTGACGTTGACCGTGCAGGTCTCCTCGATGCCGTTGTGGGAAACGGCGGTGATGACGGCCGTACCCTCGCTGACGCCGGTGACCACGCCGCTTTCGCTGACGGTGGCCACGCTTTCATCGCTGCTGGACCACTTGAAGTCCTTGGCGGTGTGGTAAGTGGCGTCGCCGGGCGTGCCGTTGACCTTGAGGGCCAGCGTGCGGCCGACGTTGACGTTGGCGGACGAGGGGATGATGTAGAAGCTCTCGATCGGCACGATGACCGTCAGGCGCATCTGGCCGCGGATGTCGCTGCCGTCGGCGGCGAACGCGCTGAGCGTGACCTCGCCGGCCTTCACGCCGGTGATGGTGGCGGTGCCGTCGCCGTTGTCGGTGACGCGGGCGTTGCCGTTGCTCACGCGCCAGTCAAACGCCTGGGCGACGTCCTCGGTGGTGCCGTCGTTGTTGTAGGCCACGGCCTGCACGCGCAGCGTCTCGCCCACGCCCACTTCCGCCTTGTCGGCGTCCACGAGGCTGAGCTCGATCCTGCCGACGGGGATGGTGACGTAGACGGTCGCGGAGGTCTTGAGGCCGTTGTGGGAAGTGGCGGTGATGGTCGCCGTACCTTCGCTGACGCCGGTCACAGTGCCGTCGGCGGCGACGGTGGCGACGGATTCATCGCTGGATTCCCAGGTAAAGTCGGTAGCCGCGTGCAGCGTGGCGTTGCCCGGGCGGCCGTTGACCAGCAGCTTGACGGTCTCGCCGGCCTGGATGGTCGCGGTGGGCGTCATCATCCAGCACTCGGAGACGGGCACGATCACGCGCACGCTCATCTCGGCGCGTATGCCGCTGCCGTCGGCGGCGACGGCGGCGATCCGCACGGTGCCGGCCTTGCGGCCGGTGATGGTGGCGGTGCCATCGCCATTGTCGCGGATGGTGGCGTAGCTGCTGTTGTTCACGCGCCAGTCAAACGCCTGGGCGACGTCCTCGGTGGTGCCGTCGTTGTTGTAGGCCACGGCGCGCACGCGCAGCGTCTCGTCGATGCCGACGTCGGCGCTCTTGGCGTCCACGAGGCTGAGCTCGATCCTGCCGACGGGGATGGTGACGTAGACGGTCGCGGAGGTCTTAAGGCCGTTGTGGGAAGTGGCGGTGATGATGGCCGTGCCTTCGCTGACGCCGGTCACAGTGCCGTCGGCGGCGACGGTGGCGACGGACTCATCGCTGGACTCCCAGGTAAAGTCGGTAGCCGCGTGCAGTGTGGCGTTGCCCGGGCGGCCGTTGACCAGCAGCTTGACGGTGCCGCCGGCCTGGATGGTCGCGGTGGGCGTCATCATCCAGCACTCGGAGACGGGCACGATCACGCGCACGCTCATCTCGGCGCGTATGCCGCTGCCGTCGGCGGCGACGGCGGCAATTTGCACGGTGCCGGCCTTGCGGCCAGTGATGGTGGCGGTGCCGTCGCCATTGTCGCGGATGGTGGCGTAGCTGGTGTTGCTCACGCGCCAGTCAAACGCCTGGGCGACGTCCTCGGTGGTGCCGTCGTTGTTGTAGGCCACGGCGCGCACGCGCAGCGTCTCGTCGATGCCGACGTCGGCGCTCTTGGCGTCCACGAGGCTGAGCTCGATCCTGCCGACGGGGATGGTGACGTAGACGGTCGCGGAGGTCGTAAGGCCGTTGTGGGAAGTGGCGGTGATGGTCGCCGTGCCTTCGCTGACGCCGGTCACAGTGCCGTCGGCGGCGACGGTGGCGACGGATTCATCGCTGGACTCCCAGGTAAAGTCGGTAGCCGCATGCAGTGTGGCGTTGCCCGGGCGGCCGTTGACCAGCAGCTTGATGGTGCCGCCGGCCTGGATGGTCGCGGTGGGCGTCATCATCCAGCACTCGGAAACGGGGATGATGATGCGCACGCTTATCTCGGCGCGTATGCCGCTGCCGTCGGTGGCGACGGCGGCGATTTGCACGGTGCCGGCCTTGTGGCCGGTGACGGTGGCGGTGCCGTCGCCGTTATTGCGGATGGTGGCGTAGCTGGTGTTGCTCACGCGCCACTCAAACTCTTGCGATACGGAGCCGGTGCTGCCGTCCGGGCCAAAGGCGGTGGCGGTCAGCGTCAGGTCGCTCTCGCCCCGGGAGACGACGGCCTGCCCGCCGCCTTCGACGCCGATCTCGATGTCGTTGGTGCGGATGCTGACGGTCACGGGGCAGCTTTCCTCGATGCCGTTGTGGGAAGTGACGGTGATGATGGCCGTGCCCTCGCTGACGCCGGTGATCACGCCGCTGTCGCTGATGGTGGCGATGCTCTCGTCGCTGGATTCCCACTTGAAGTCCTTGGCGGTGTGATACGTGGCATTGGCCGGCGTGCCGTTGAGCTTGAGGGCCAATGTGTTGCCGACGCTGACGTTCACCGCCGAGGGGATGATGTAGAAGCTCTCGACCGGCACGATGATCTTGATTTCCATCTGGGCGTTGACGCCGCTGCCGTCGGTGGCGAACGCGCCGATGATGACGCTGCCGGTGCGCAGGCCGGTGACGGTAGCCGTGCCGTCGCCGTTGTCGGCGATGCGGGCATAGCTGTCGTTGCTCACGCGCCATTCGACGTCCTGCGAGACATTGACGGTGGAGCCGTTTTCATCGTAGGAGATGGCGCGTACGCGCAGCCCCTCGCCGCCGATGCCGACCTCGGGCCGCTCGGCGTCCACCAGTTCGAGCTCGATCTCGCCCACGGGGATGCTGACGGTCACGGAGCAGACGGCCTCCAGGCCGTTGTGGGAAGTGGCGGTGATGAGGGCCGTGCCTTCGCTTACGCCGGTGATAAGGCCGGTCTCGTCCACGCTGACGACGTATTCATCGCTGCTCTTCCAAGCAAAGTCGGTGGGGGCGTGGTAGGTGGCGTCGCCGGGCCTGCCGTTGACGCGCAGCTGCAATTGACGGCCGACAAAGAGCGTGGCGCTCGCCGGCTCCATCCAGCAGCTGGACACGGGCACGATCACGCGCACGGTGATTTCGCCGCGCAGGCCGGTGCCGTCGCTGGCGTAGGCGTAGATCTTCACGGTGCCGGCGCTCACGCCGCGCACGGTGCAGGTGCCGTCGAAGTTCTCGCGCACCTGGGCCGTCTTTGTATTGGCGGACTTCCAGGTGAACGTCTGGGACACGTTTTCGCTGGTATCGTTCGTGCCCAGCGCCGTGGCGCGCAGCGTCAGGTCGCTGGAGCCGACGCTGACCTCCGCCTTGTCCGTGTCGACCAGGGAGACCTCGATCTCATCGGTGGGGATGGCTACGGTGACCAGGCAGTAATCGGTCAGGCCGTTGTGGGAGATGGCGGTGATGATGGCCGTGCCGTAGCCAACGCCGGTCACCACGCCGTCCTCGACGGTGGCGATGCCCGCGTCGCTGGTCTCCCAGGTGAAGTCGGAGGGGTTGCGGTAGGTGGCGTCGCCGGGCGTGCCGTTGGGCCGCAGGGTCACGGTCTTGCCCGCGAACACCTGCGCGCTCTCGGGAATGTAGAAGCTCGTGACCGGCACGACGACCGTGACGGTGATCTCGCCGCGCGCGCCGGAACCGTCGCTGGCGGTGGCATAGACCTTGGCGGTGCCGGCCTTCACGCCGCGCACGGTGCAGGTGCCGTCGGCATTGCCGCGCACCTGGACGATGTTGGTGTTGGCGGATGTCCAGGTGAAATCCTGGCTGATATACAGGTCGTCGCCCTCGGCGTCCGTGGCCCTGGCGCGCAGCGTCAGGTCGCTGGAGCCGACGTTGACGTCGGCCCGGTCGCTGTCCACGGGCTCCACCGTGACCTTGCTGGCGGGCATGGTCACCGTGACGATGCAGACCTCGGTGATGCCATTGTGGGAAGTGGCGGTTACGGTGGTCGCGCCGATGCCGGTGGCGGTCAATTTGCCCTGGCTGTCCACAGTGACGATGTCCTCATCGCTGCTTCTCCAAGTGAAGTACTGGCGGGACTGGTAGGTGGCGTTCAGCGGCGTGCCGTTGAGCTTGAGCTGCTGCGATTCGCCCACGAACAGCTGCACCACGTCCGGGTCGATATAGAAGCTTTCCACCGGCACGATCACGCGCACGGAGATCTCGCCGGAAACGCCGCTGCCGTCGGTGGCATAGGCGTAGATGCGCACCGTGCCCGAGGCTACGCCGGTCACTGTGCAGGTGCCGTCGCCGTTGGCCTGCACGCGGGCATAGCGCGTGTTGGCGGACTTCCAGGTGAAGCCCTGCTGCACGTTGTTCATGGTGCCGTCCGCGCCATAGGCGGTGGCGCGCAGCGTCAGGTCGCTCACGCCGATGGAGACTTCGGCCTTGTCCGTGCCCACCGGGTCGACGATGATGGTGCGCACGGGGTTGGTGACCTCCACCAGACAGGAGGCCGTGCGGCCGTTGAGCGTGCGCGCGACCAGGCGCACCTGGCCGGCCGCCTCGCCGGTGAGGTTGCCGTTTGCGTCGACGCTGGCCGCGCCGGTCAGCGGCTCTACGGACCAGAGGATGGTGCTGGGCTGGGCGTCGGCGGGGGAGATGGTGGCCGTGAAGCGCTTGCTCTGGCCGACGACGACTTCCGCCGAAGCGGGCAGGGACACGCCCGTGGGCATCTTGCCGACGAACACCTTTACGCTCACCGGGTCAAGCGAGCCGGCCCTGGCGGTGATGGTCACATTGCCGGAGGCGCCCATCGCCTCCACGAGCGCGCCGGCCTGGGTCGGGGTGACGGTGGCGACGCTCTCATTGCTCGACGTCCAGGAGATGGGCAGGCCGAGCACTTCGTCCGGGCCGATCTTCAGGCCGAGCGTGGTATACTGGTTGAGATAGATGGTATCCTCCGCTCCCACCGCGGCGTCGTTGTAGTAGAGCACGGCGCGCAGGACCGTCGGGTCGGGCGTCACTTCCGCGCTGAAGATGGCGCGCGCCGTGACCGCGCCGCCCTCGGGGCAGAGGGTGGATACGTCGTTGTAGCTGAACTGGCCGCGCTCGGCGTACCAGCGCAGGCTGGCCTCCCCGCAGGAGAGCATCCAGCCGTTGAACACCTTGCCGGCGGGCGCATCGGCCTCGGGCAGGCTGTACATGGCCTCGGGCGTGAGCGAGGAGAGCGTGCGGCGGCCCAGCAGCTTGTCATAGCTGCCGTAGAACGTGACCACAACGCGCGTTTCGCCTTCTTCCGCCTCCGCGGAGGGGGTATAAAGGGCGGTCAGCTCCAGGCTCGCCTCGCAGGTGGCGGAAACGGGTTTGCCGTCCGCGTCAAAGCTGTAAACGGGCGTGGAGTAGGAGATGAGGGAGGAGTCTGTCTCGGCTATGAACTCGTCAAACGACAAGGAACCCGCCGCAAACAGCGTGCCGTCCGCCAGCTCCCAGCCGGCGAACACCAGGCCGGGGTCGGCGCTGGGCGCGGGCATTTCCACGGTGTCGCCCTTGCCGAGCAACAGCGTCTGCGAATAGCCCTCGTCGCGCAGGAGCAGCTTGATGGTATAGGTAGTCTCTACCGTCGAGCCGGAGGGGTCGGTGCAGTCGCCGGTGAAGCGCACGGAAGGCGTGAGCACCAGGCGGGCAAAGCCGTCCTCGTCAAAGTCGGCGTAGTCCACCACGTCGCTGAAGCGCACGGAGGCAGGGTAGGCCTGGGCAAGCACGCGCTCGCCGCCGGCGTACCAGCCGTCGATGGCGCAGCCGGGGCAGAAGGTGGCGAAGTCGTCGCCAAGCCCCTTGCCGGCGTCATTATCCAGTATGTCGTCGCGGTAGCCTTCGTAGGTCTCGTAGCCGGCGGCGAAGGAGACGGCCTCGTCGGCGCTGTCCTCATAGACGCGCACGCGCGCGCCGGAGCGCGTCCAGGCGCTGGCGTCGAGGACGACCTCGATCACGCGCCCTTCCGTCTCGCGCTCGAACACCGGCTCGAGGTAGACTTCCACCGTGGGCAGGCCGTGGTCGAGCACGATGCCCGCCACGGAAATCATCTGCAGAAGTTCGTCATAGGTAAGGCTGGCGGTCTGCGCAGACACCAGCGAAGCGGCGCTGGCGGGGGCGTTGTAATCGCCGCCCACATAGTATTCCACGCGCCAGCCGCTGAGCGCCTGACCGTCCAGCTGCATGTCGATGGGCGGGAAGGAGACGCTGTCGCCGCTGGAGGCGAGGCGCGTATAGCTCTCGTTGCCCTCGGCGTCGGCGATGGTGACGTTGAGGATGACGGGCTTTTCCTCGTCGGCGGCGACGACCAGCGCCGCGCGCACGGCCAGGCAGTTGGCGGATACGCTTTCCGTTTCCGCGCCCGCTTCGATGAGCGTTTCAAGCTCCTTGTAGCTGACGGCGGACTTGTTCGCCGGCCAGCTCTTGCCGCCCGGCAGGGACCATCCGGCGCAGGTCACGCCTTCCGGCAGCGTATAGGAGAGGGCGACATTTTCATCGCCGGGGGCGAGTGTCACCGAGCCGATG
Organism: uncultured Bacillota bacterium; assembly: GCA_963930055.1. GTDB lineage: Bacteria > Bacillota > Clostridia > Christensenellales > Aristaeellaceae > Pullichristensenella. Next base: position 119,215 of record CAWVKS010000010.1, read on the forward strand.
GCCTGGCCGCCGTTTGTGAGGATCAGCTGCAGATAGGGCTGGTCGGTCTCGGCGGAACCGTCCGGCTCGTAGTAGGCGCACACCTCCAGGCGCTTGAAGCCGCCTTCGGCCTCGGGCAGGCTGGTAGCCACGGAGCCCAGGCTCTCCATCAGCTGCTCATAGCTGAGGGTCGCGCCGGCCTCGAACTGCACGCCGTCCAGATACGCGCCGCCATAGACGCCGCGCCAGTAGACGGAATAGCCCGCGCGCTCGTCAAGCTGCGGGATGGCCTTGCCGCCCTCGCCCGCGTACAGGCGCACGCTGGCAAGCTCCTCAAGCTGCCAATACTGGTCGCCCGAGTGCTGGTAGAAGGTGAGGATGACGCCGTCCTTGCGGTCGCCCTTGATATACATGTAGACGCCGGAGGGGTCGGCGCCGTCCTTGGTGCAGCGCTCATGCACTTCCGTGTAGGTCAGCGTGGTCTTGCCCGCGGGCAGCTCGCGCGCCAGCTTGCCGTCGGCGCTCGCCAGCACCCAGGTCGCGCCTTCGGGCAGCACGTCCGGCAGGGCATAGGCCTTGTCCGGCTCCTCGGGGGTGAGCGTCAGCGTGGAAGAACCGATGCGGTCCTCCTCGTTTTGCCCCGCCGCGTGGTAGAAGCCGATGCGGTAGACCGGCAGGTCGTTTTTCACCGTATAGGTGGAGCGCAGGTCGACGATGATGGTTCCGAACCTGTCCGTCGTCTGGAGGACGTCCGAAGCGACCAGGTCGTCAAAGGACACCTCGCGCTGGCTGGCGGAGCAGAAGGGAAGGGCGTCGCTCCCATGGACGCTCTCCCAGCCGGTGTGCGTGTAAGCCGCGTTGGCGGGCAGCACCGGCAGCGTGATGTCGGAACCGCCTTCCACCAGCGCCGTCTCCATCAGCAGCGCGCCGGTATAGCCGTTGTAGACGTTCAGATGGACGATGCGCAAGGGCGCGCCCTCGTCCACGCTGCGCATGTACAGCGCGGCGTCGGCGGTGGAAAGGAGACTGATTTCGCCCGTGGGCAATTCCGGCTGCGACGAAGGTTCGACAGACGGCTCTGCGGACGGTTCGACGGACGGCTCCGCGGACGGTTCAACAGACGGTTCTGCGGAGGGCTCAACAGACGGCTCCACGGACGGCTCTGCCGAGGGCTCGCCGGACGGTTCGACGGACGGCTGCGCCGAGGGCAACGTCGAAGGCTCGTCCGTCGCTTCGTCTGCCGTGGTATCTTCATCCTGCGAAGAAGGAACTTCGGTCGGTTTGCTCTCGGAAGGGACGTCACCTGTTTCCGGCGCATTCGTGGGCGCCTGCGTGGGCTGCCCTTCGGCCGAACTTGCGCCATTGGAGGCGACGGGTGCCTGCGAGCCGTTTGTCGCCGTGGGCTCATTTTTGCCCGCGGGCGTCTCTGGCGTCGAGGCCTGCGTGGTGCTCTGCGCCTTCGGGGCGGACGCGCTTTCGCCCGCCGGCTCTTCAGACGGCGGTTCAGAAACCTTCGGCGCTTCCTTTGGCTTTGGCGCCGAAGTTGCAGGCACTGGCGTAGACGTGGCGGCAGCCTCGGGCGTCGTTTTCGCCTGAGGCGCCGGCGTTTCTACGGATTCTACGATGACGATAGGCTCGCTTTCCGCCCATACGGGCAACGAGCTCAGAACCATGAGCAAGGCCAGGGCCAAGCACAGGATCTTCTGCAATCGTCTCATCAGAGATCCCCTCCCATACTTTTTCAGGATAGAATTCAAGCTAAATATATCACAAGTATGAAGATTTGTCAACAAATTCCCGTGATTTAACGCGATTCTTTTTGCGATTTCGGCAAAATCCGTTTGACACAAAAATGAAAGCATGCGCATATATATTGTAGAAAAAAATGTGCGATACGTATTGCACGCATCGCACATTTGTCATTTTTGTTTCCGGCTTACAGCTCTAGCATCTTGGCCGTGATGCCTTCCATGGCGTTCAGGCCGGCAACCATGCCCTCAAGCACATCCTTCTCGCCGCACACTTGCAGCATGATCACGCCGTCGTCCGCACAGAACTTCTCGTTGGTCTCGTGCAGGCCGACGCGCAGCTTGATGTTGCAGCCGTATTTGGTCAGAAACTCCTGCAAACCGACCGCGTTCGCTACCCGATGGTTGACCCGGATGCCGATGATGTAGCAGCAATTGTCCATGGACATATTCCTCCTTATGCGTCGTTTAGCCTCATTATACCACGAAAACAGGCGGCCGCAACGGCATTTCGATGGAAAAAGGGGCAAAAACGCCCGTTCCCGCGTTATTTTTCCGCGACAAATGCGCGGAGCCTTGACAAATGTCTGCCCCGCGTTATAATTGACATGTCAACAGTTGATATATCAACAAGTGAAACTGCAAGGGAGGAGACGGCATGCAGGAAACGATGCACATGTTGCTCTACCGGGCCTTCCACGCCCAGCGGAACATCCTCCGCCCCTACATGCGCGCCCTGGGACTGGGTGCGGGGCAGCCCAAGCTCGTGGCCTATCTCGCCGAGCATGGCCCCTGCCGTCAGCGCGACCTGGCGGACTATTTTGAGGTTGACCCTGCGGCCATCTCACGAATGGTGGATTCGCTGGAAAAGGGCGGGTTCATCGCCGTCTCCGCCGACGAAAGCAACCGCCGTCGCAATTTGCTGACCGTAACAGACCGGGGTCGGGAAGCCGCGCGCGCATGGATGGCCAAGCGCGCCCAGGTGGAGGAGATCATGCTGCGCGGTTTTTCCCCGGAGGAACGCCGGGCGTTCAGCGCCTACCTGACGCGTGCGCGGCAAAACTACGTGGAATGGAAGGAGGGGCACCCATGCGAGACTTGAAGCGCCTGTTCCGCCATCTCGGGCCCTACCGGCGCGACCTGTTCATCGGCATGGCGCTGGTCTTTGTCGAAACGGTGTTCGAGCTCATCATCCCCGTGCTCATGGCGCAGCTCATCGACGGGGGCATCACCCGGCGCGACATTCCCTTCATATTATATAAGGGAGGGCAGATGGGCATATGCGCCATCCTCTCGCTGGTCTGCGGCCTGCTCTACGCCCGCTTTGCCGCCCGCGCCGCCTACGGCTGGGGCGCGCGCATACGCGAGGCGGAGTTCGCCCGCGTGCAGCAATACGCCTTTTCCAACATCGACCACTTTGCCACCTCCTCGCTCATCACCCGCATGACCACGGATGTGACGGTGCTGCAAAACGCCGTCAACGGCGGCCTGCGCCCGCTGGTGCGCAGCCCCGTGATGCTGCTGATGGGCATCGGCCTCTCCTTTTCCATGAACCCGGAGCTGGCGGTGGTGTTCTTCGTCTGCGCGCCGGTGCTCGCCGTGGCGCTGGGGCTGATTTTGCGCAAGGTCGCGCCCATGTACGGCGTCCTCCAACGCGCCGTGGACGCGCTCAACAACGTCGTGCAGGAGGGGCTCACCGCCATCCGCGCCATCAAAGCCTTCGTGCGCGGCGAATATGAAGAAGAAAAGTTCGAGATGGTCAATTCCCGCCTGATGCAGACCACGCAAAAGACCTTCCACTACGCCACGTTCAACCTGCCCGCCTTCCAGGTCTGCATGTACGCCTGCGTGGTGCTCATCATGTGGTTCGGCGGCAACATGATTCTTTCCGAATCGCTGCAGGTGGGCGAGCTGACCGGCTTTTTGAGCTATGTGTTGCAGGTGATGAATTCCCTGATGATGCTCTCCAACGTCTTTCTGCTCCTGACCCGTTCCCTGGCCAGCGCCGTGCGCGTCAGCGAGGTGCTGGATGAGGAGATCGCCTTTACCTCCCCGGAAAACGCCGTCGAGGACGTGCCGGACGGCAGCGTGGACTTTGAAAACGTCTCCTTTAAGTACCGCGAGGACGCGCAGGAATACGCCCTCTCAGATGTGACGCTGCACATACCCGCCGGCCAGACGGTGGGCATACTCGGCGGCACGGGCTCGGCCAAGAGCACGCTGGTGCAGCTCATCCCCCGCCTGTACGAGGCGACGCGGGGCTGTGTGCGCGTAGGCGGCCGCGACGTGCGCGAATACGACCTGCGCGCCCTGCGCGACGCCGTGGGCATCGTTTTGCAAAAAAACGTGCTCTTTTCCGGCACCGTGCGCGACAATCTGCGCTGGGGCGACGCGGACGCCGACGACGAGACCCTCTGGGCGGCCTGTCGCGCCGCCTGCGCCGATGATTTCCTCAAAAATATGCCCAAGGGGCTGGATACGGACCTTGGTCAGGGCGGCGTCAACGTCTCCGGCGGCCAGAAACAGCGCCTGTGCATCGCCCGCACGCTGCTCAAGCGCCCCAAGGTGCTGATCTTTGACGATTCCACCAGCGCCGTGGACACCGCCACCGAGGGCCGCATCCGCGCCGCGCTTTCCCAAATACCGAATGTCACCAAGATCATCATCGCCCAGCGCGTCACCTCGGTGATGGGGGCCGACCGCATCTTCATACTCGACGATGGCCGTGTGCACGCCTCCGGCACGCACGAGGAGCTGCTGGCCACAGATCCCATCTATCAGGAGATCTACGCCTCGCAGATGAAAGGGGGGATGGTCAATGGCGCGGCAGTATAACAACGCCCGGCCCAAAAACCTGCGCTACACAGTGGGCAAGCTGCTCGACTACATGGGGCGGCACAAGCTGCTCTTGCTGCTGGTGGCCGTGCTGGTCACGCTAAGCGCCCTTGGCAACCTCCTGGGGACCTATATGATCCGCCCCGTGGTCAACGACCTGGTGGATGGCGACCTGGACGCGCTCATCCACGGCGTTATCCTCACCGCCTGCATCTACGCCGTGGGCGCGCTCAGTTCCCTCGGCTATACGCAGACGATGGTCAAGGCGGCGCAGAAGGTGCTCTACGATATCCGGCGCGACCTCTTTGCCCACCTGCAAACGCTGCCCCTGCGCTTTTTCGACACCCGCAGGCACGGCGACATCATGAGCTATTTCACCAGCGATGTGGACACTATCTCCGACGCCCTCAACAACAGCTTTACCATGCTCATCCAGAGCTTCATCCAGATGACGGGCACGCTGGTGATCCTTTTCATCCTCAACTGGCGGCTGTCGCTGTTCGTGGTGCTGGGCTATGTGGCCATGTTCCTCTATATCCGTTACAGCGGCCAGCGCAGCAAGGCGTATTACAGCCATCAGCAGCAGTACCTGGGCGAGCTGAACGGCTATATTGAGGAAATGGTCAGCGGCCAGAAGGTCGTCAAGGTGTTTAACCACGAGGATGAGAACCTGCAAAGCTTCCGCGCGCGCAACGACGCCCTGCGCAAGGCCGGCGAGGGCGCGCAGAGCTACGCCGCCACCATGGTGCCCGCCGTCGTCACCATTTCCTACATCAACTACGCCATCGTCGCCGTCTTTGGCGGTTTGCTCGCCCTGCGGGGGCTGGCGGACGTGGGCAGCCTGGCCAGTTATCTGGTGTTCGTGCGCCAGGCGTCCATGCCCATCAACCAGTTCACCGCCCAGTCGAACTTCCTGCTGGCGGCGCTGGCCGGCGCGGAGCGCGTGTTCCAGGCCATGAGCCAGCCTTCGGAGGTGGACGAAGGCACGGTGCGCCTGGAACGCGCCGCGGACGGCAAGGGCTGGGAGTGGCGCAAGGCGGACGGGACGCGCGCGCCCCTGCGCGGCGACGTGCGCTTTGAACACGTCGATTTTGGCTATGAGCCGGACAGGCCCATCCTCCACGACATTTCCCTCTACGCCAAGCCCGGCCAGAAGATCGCCTTTGTCGGTTCCACGGGCGCGGGCAAGACCACCATCACCAACCTCATCAACCGTTTTTACGACGTGCAGAAGGGCCGCGTCATCTACGACGGCATCGACGTGCGCGACATCCGCAAGGACGACCTGCGCCGCTCGCTGGGCATCGTTTTGCAGGATACGCACCTGTTCAGCGGCACCATCGCCGACAACATACGCTTCGGCAAATTGGACGCCACACAGGAGGAGGTCGAGCGCGCCGCGCGCATCGCCAACGCCGATTCCTTCATCCGCCGCCTGCCCAAGGGGTATGATACCATGGTCACATCCGACGGCGCCAGCCTTTCGCAGGGGCAGCGCCAACTGCTCGCCATTGCCCGCGCCGCCGTGGAGGACCCGCCGGTATTGATCCTCGATGAGGCCACTTCGTCCATCGACACGCGCACAGAGGCGCTGATCGAAAAGGGCATGGACGGCCTCATGCAGGGGCGCACGGTCTTCGTCATCGCCCATCGCCTTTCGACCGTGCGCAATGCCGACGCCATCATGGTGCTCGATCACGGCCGCATCGTCGAGCGCGGCGACCATGAGGATCTGCTCAAGCAAAAAGGCATGTATTATCAACTCTACAACGGCATGTTTGAACTGACCTGACGCATACAAACGGCATGGGGAACCCCGCTCCCCGTGCCGTTTTCCATTCAAAACAAGACCAAAGTCTGAAATCTCCCCGTGAAACTTTGAAAACTTTTCTACATATCATATTGCGTATGGCAATTTCTTGAAACTGCCGCCGCGCCCGTTGACTTCTTGGCGCTGAATTGCTAAAATAAGGGTGTAAAAAGGAATTGGTTACATTGTAACTTTGATCCTCCGGCAGATCGGGACAGCTTGGGACGGAAAGGACCGGGAAAGCCGCATGCAGGGAAGGCCAGGGCGCGGGCGCCATGGGCGAGGAAAGGCCGGAGCGATGTTCGCTGCGGCCATGGCTGTTTTGCTCACGTTGCTGGCCGTGGCCGCCTCGGTGGCCGTCTATCCCCAGACGGGCTCCGTGGTCTATGAAAGCGGCGGCGCCACCGTGGACGCCAGCAACATCGACCAGGGCTACGTGATGGTCAAAATGTCCAGCAGCAAAAAGCTCAAGGTGCGCATCACGGGCGCGAACCAGTATACCTACGACCTCGACGGCGACGGGCAGTTCGACGTCTACCCCCTGCAGGACGGCAACCGCGATTATACGTTGGTCGTCTACCAGCAGGTGGAGGGCAACAGCTATGCGCAGGTGCTCTCCCGCACCCTGCGCCCGCAGATGAGCGACGAGAACGCCCCCTTCCTCTGTCCCAACCGCTACATATGGTATACGCCCGACAGCGCCGTCGTCCAGTTGGGCAACGAACTGTGCGCCGGCCTGACCACCGACCAGGAGAAGGTGGATGCTGTCTACCAGTACGTCACGTCCAACTATCTCTACGACTACATGGCGGCGGTGCTGGCGACTGCGGGGCAGATGTCCGGCTATGTGCCGGATCTGGACGAGGTGCTGGAAACGAAGTCGGGCATCTGCTTTGACTTTTCCGCGCTGATGGGCGCGCTTTTGCGCTCGCAGGGCATTCCCACGCAGATGGTCATGGGCTACGCGGACATTACCTACCACGCCTGGAACAACATATACATCGACGGCGAATGGGTGCGCTACGACGCCACCTCGGCCGTGACGTTCACCAAAATTTCGCAGTACACGGAGGAGGCGGTATATTGACACCTTCCAAAAACACCCCCGGCTGCCTCAGCGCGGAAGAAACAGCGCTGTTCTGCTCGCAGGCAGCCATGGTGCTCAAAAGCGGCATCCCGCTGGCCGACGGCCTGACGGCTCTGTGCGAGGACTTTCGGGATTCGCGCTCGGGCGCCCTGTTTGCCCGGCTGTCGGAGGCCATCGGGCAGACAGGCTCTCTGGCCGCGGCGCTGGAGGATGCGCCGGTACTGCCCGTTTACGCCATGCGCATGGCGCGCGTGGGCGAGCAGTCGGGCAAACTGGACGACGTGCTCGCCGCCCTGGGCGACGCCTATGCCCGCGAGACGCGCGTGCGCCGCAACCTCCGCCAGGCGGTGCTCTATCCCGCCGTGCTCACGCTTTTGATGGGCGCGATCATCGCCGTGGTGGTCTTTTGCGTCATGCCGGTGTTCTCGCAGGTGCTGCGCAGCCTCGGCTCCGGCCTCTACGCCACCGCCGAGGGCGTCACGCAGGTCGGCATGGTCATTGGCGTCGTCGCCATGGCGCTGGTGGGCGTGCTCATCCTCGCGGGCATCGTCGTGGCGGTGCTTTTGCGCACGAAGCTGCGCGCGCGTGTGCTCGACGGCCTCTGCCGCTGCGTGCCCGCCCTGCGGCGCGTGACCACGGCGCTCAACGCCGAGCGTTTTGCCTCGGCCATGGCCATGCTCATCGGCAGCGGCTATCCCATCGAGGACGCCCTGCCGCTGGTGGAAGAACTCTCCGGCCCCGGCGCGACGCGGGAAAAGGTCGCCGCCGTGCAGAAGGCCGTTTCCGGGGGCAAGGCGTTCAGCGACGCCGTTGGCGAAGCGGGCGTGTTTGACTCCCTGCACGCCCGCATGCTGCGCGCTGGCGCCGCCGCCGGCCAGGTGGACAATGTGCTTTCTCGCCTGGCGGACGTCTACCACGAGCGCTTTGACCGAGAAGTTTCCAACGCCGAGGCGCTCATCGAGCCGTTGCTCGTGGCGCTGCTGGCCATTGTCGCCGGCGCGATCCTGCTTTCGGTGATGCTGCCGCTCGCCGGCATACTTTCCTCGATGATTTAAGGGAGGAACCCATGAAGATACGCGGTTGGCTGATCGCCCTGTGCGTGATGGCGCTGATGGTGGGCGCGTTTTACGGCGCGGCCAACCTCAACGCGCGCCAGGCCGCGCAGGAGCAGCGCGCGCTGCTGGAAGACGCCATCACCCGCGCGCTGGTGACCTGTTACGCGGTGGAGGGCCGCTATCCCTCCTCGCTTTCCTATCTGGAAGAAAACTACGGCGTGGATGTGGATGAGGAAACCTACGCGGTGTTCTTCACCAGCTTTGCCGACAACGTGCTGCCCTCTGTGCGCGTGGTGGCGAGGGGAGAGGGGGCGAGCGCATGAACCAGCGTCGCTTTGGCCTGCGCGCCGCCAGCGGTCTGAGCCTGTTTCTCGCCGTCGCCGTTTTCGCCCTGATGGCGCTTCTCACGGTGGTATTGGGCGCGGGCGTCTATCGCTCTGTGGTCGACCGCGCCGAGGTCAACCATGAAGCGCGCACGGCCATGGCCTACGTTACCGGCAAGCTGCGCGCCAACACCGGCGACGTCTCGCTTGAACAGACCGAGGTCGGAGAAGACATGCTCGTGCTCTCCGAAGAGATAGGCGGCGCGAACTACGAAACGCGCATCTACGCCCACGAGGGCATGCTCTATGAAATCTTCGCCGCCGCGGAGATCGACTTTGCCCCCGACCAGGGCCAGCCCATCGCTGCTCTGGAGGCTTTTTCCGCCGAAAAGGAGGAAAACGCTCTGCGCCTCACCGTGCGCGCGGGCGGCGAGGATTATGCAGCGCGCGTCGCGCTGTGGGAATAGGAGGGAAGAGGCATGCAGGAAAGCGGTCGCACCAAGGCCATGCTCTGTGAGCTGGTCATCGTGGCGCTGTTTCTGGCGCTTTCCGCGATGACGCTTTTGCGCCTCTTCGCGGCCTCCAACGCCATCAGCCGCGAAAGCGCCGCGCTCACCCGCGCCAATATACTCGCGCAGGATGCCCTCGAGCGCTTCACCGCCGGCGAAGACCTGCCTGCGCGTGAGGAATACGCCTTCGAGGGCGAAACCTACGCGGTGCTCAGTGAAATACAAACCGAAGTCTGCGATACCGGCGCCCTCGAGCATTGCACCGTCACCGTGCAAAGCGGCGAGGAAGCGCTTCTCGAGATGCAAACCGCCTGCTATCGCCCGGAAAGGAGCGCGCCATGAAAAGTTCGGGAAGAATCGGCCCCGGCGCCTCCACCATTTTGATGATCCTCGTGGTGTTGGTAATGACCATGCTCGGCGTGCTTTCCCTGTTCAGCGCGCGCAACGATATGGAGATGAGCGAGCGCACCAGCAGCGCCGCGGCGGAATACTATGTCGCACAAACAGACTTTAGTCTTTGGTTGCGAGAAACAGACCAAATTCTAAACAACCTCCGCATCGCTTCCGGCGGCGACGCCGGCGAGTATGCGCAGCTCGTCTTCGATCAGTTCGGCGCGCAGGTGGGAGAGACGCTTTCCTACCGCGCCCCCGTGGGCGAAACGCGCTTCTTCTGCGCGGACATCGAACTTCTGCCCCTGACAAACGCCGCCCGCTGCGCCATTTCCGGCCGCTGGCTGGAGGCAAACGACGCTGTGACCTTTAAGGAGGATGCCGGATGGACGCTGATCGCCTGACCCCGCTCTCCATCGCGCAGATGGGCGGCGAAGCTGCGCTCGTCGAGCTGCTCAAGCGCGCGCTCTCTCTGCACGCTTCGGATATGTTCATCCTTCCCGGTGCGCCGGTCACCGCCAAATGCGACGGCAAAATGCTGCCGCTGACAGAGGAGCGCATGCTCCCCGCCGACACCGCGCGCATGATCGCCGAGATCTACCGCATCGCCGGCACGCGCGAGAGCGCATCTCTGGAGCGCACGGGCGATGACGACTTCTCCTTTTCGCTTGCCGACGTCAGTCGGTTCCGCTGCAATGCCTACCGCCAGCGCGGCACATTGGCGGCGGTTCTGCGCGTGGTGCCCTTCGGCCTGCCGGATCCCGCCACGCTGCACATTCCCCCGGAGGTCATGGCCCTTGCCGAGATGCGCCGCGGCCTTGTGCTTGTAACCGGCAGCGCCGGCAGCGGCAAGAGCACCACGCTCGCCTGCCTCATCGACCGCATCGACCGCTCGCGCTCAGAGCACATCATCACTATTGAGGACCCCATCGAGTTCCTCTACCCGCACCGCCAGAGCATCGTCTCCCAGCGCGAAGTCGCCCACGATACCGAGACGTTCCAGACCGCCCTGCGCGCCTCCCTGCGCCAGGCGCCGGACGTCATTCTCCTGGGCGAGATGCGCGATTATGAAACCATCTCCACGGCCTTGACGGCGGCGGAGACGGGCCATCTGCTCTTCTCCACGCTGCATACCGTGGGCGCGGCCAAGACCATCGACCGCCTCATCGACGTCTTTCCCGCCGAGCAGCAGCAGCAGGTGCGCGTGCAGCTCTCCATGGTGCTGCAGGCAGTGGTCTCCCAGCAGCTTCTGCCCTGCGTGCATGGCGGCCGCGTGCCGGCGTTTGAGGTGATGCGCGTCAACCGCGCCGTGCGCAACATGATCCGCGAAGGCAAGGTGCATCAGCTCGACAACGTCATCTTTTCCGGCGCTTCCGAGGGCATGCGCGCCATGGACAACGACCTCTGCCGCCTCTGCAAGGAAGGCATGATCACCCGCGATGATGCGCTTTTGTATGCTCTCCAACCGGAAACGTTGGAAAAACGGCTATAACAGACCGACGTTTGTTGACAAAACATAAAGTTAACATATGACACGTAAGAAATGTGTAACAAATGAGTGACAAACGCGAAAGGATGTGTTACAATACATTTATCGCCTGTCAAAAAGCGCGCTTATTGCTATTCTATCGCGCGCAGTAAAAGGAGTGGATGGCGATGGCAGTCAAGGTTCAGATCAAAATGCTCGGCGGATTCCATGTTTTCGCCGACGGCGTCGTCTGCGACGATAAGATCTGCAAAACCAAAAAAGGCACCATGCTGCTGCAATATTTGATCCTGCAGCGTGGCAAAAGCGTGCCCTGCATTGAGCTCTACGAGGCCCTGTGGCCCAACGACGAGTCGAGCAACCCCGAAAACGCCTTAAAAACGCTGGTCAGCCGCACGCGCTCGCTGCTGTCTGCCATCAGCAAGGAACTGCCCTCCTGCATCGCCACCAATCGCGGCTCTTACCGCTTCAACGCCATCGAAAACTGCGAAGTGGATATCTACGAATTCGAGGCCCTCTGCGACGAGCTCGCCGTGGTCGATACCCTCACGCAGGAAACGCGCGCCAAGTTCACCCGCCTGCTCACCCTCTATACGGGCGACCTGCTGCCCTATGGCGCGGGGGAGACATGGGTGGTGCCCCGCAGCGTGGACTTGCACAATCGTTACATGAAGATCGTCTACAAGTATATAGATCTGTTACGCCCGCTGGAGGACTATGACGAGATCATCCGCGCCAGCCGCGTCGCTCTGGACATAGATGCCTTTGACGAGCGGTTACATCTCGACCTCATGGACGCGCTCATCAAGTCCGGCCGCAACAACGAATCCCTCCAGCAGTACCGCCACGCCACCCACATGTACTATCGCTACCTCGGCTCCCAGCCCCCCGCCGGCATCCAGGAATTCTACAAGCAGATCATCACCGCCGGCAACGAGCTGGAAATGAACATAGACGTCATCCGCCGCGAGCTTGCGGAAATGGGCGGCGTCACGGGCGCTTTCGTCTGCGAATACGCGGTTTTCAAGGACATTTACAACCTGCAGGTTCGCTCTCTGGAGCGCCTGGGCCTGACCATGTTCATCGTCCTGATGAAGGTAGACCGCGTGGACGGCAAGACCATGGAGCCTTTGAAGATGGACGATGTTATGAAATGCCTGTTGCGCGTGCTCAGTTCCAACCTGCGCAAGGGCGATATCATCACCCAGTTCTCCCCCTCGCAGTATGCGCTGCTGTTGCCCACCGTCAACTACGATACCTGCAAAATGGTCGTCGAACGCATTCGCCGCGCCTTTTACAAGGAGCAGGCCAATTCCCACATCATGCTTACCTATCGCCTCGGCCCCATCAGCGATAAGAATGAGCCCTCCGTGTGACGGAAACATGACCGTCCGCCCGAGCGTATCTTTTAACCCTTGAAAGCCTTCCGAAAGTAACTGCCGCGTAACCGGCAGCCGAAAGTTATAAAGAAAGTGAGGGAAATAGCGAAAAAACCTTCTTCAGCGGCAAATTTCTCCGCTCCGAGCCGGAATTGTAACCGGTCTGGTAACTGTTCCGCGGTAAAATATGACTGTACTGTGAATATCTGCTCTCTCGCAGAGCTGAACAGTTTAGTGAAAATAAGGAGTGGGAAACATGAAAAAGATGCTGATGAAGGTTTTCGCGCTGTTGACGATCCTGGTGCTCGTCCTGAGCAGCTTCGTCGCCCTCACCGAGGAAGCGGCGGAACCGACCCCTGCCCCGGTCGTCGAGGAACAGAAAGTGGAGACGCCTGCTCCCGAGCCCAAGGCCGAGGAACCCAAGGCTGAGGAACCCAAGGCTGAGGCTCCCGCGACCGAAGCTCCCGTGACCGAGACCCCCGCGACCGAGACCCCCCGCGACCGAGGCTCCCGTGACCGAGGCTCCCGTGACCGAGACCCCCGCGACCGAGGCTCCCGCGACCGAGACCCCCGCGACCGAGGCTCCCGCGACCGAGGCTCCCGCGACCGAGACCCCCGCGACCGAGACCCCCGCGACCGTGGCTCCCGCGACCGAGGCTCCCGCGACCGAGGCTCCCGTGACCGAGACCCCCGCGACCGAGGCTCCCGCGACCGAGGCTCCCGCGACCGAGGCTCCCGCGACCGAGGCTCCCGCGACCGAGGCTCCCGCGACCGAGGCTCCCGCGACTGAGACCCCCGCGACCGAGGCTCCCGCGACCGAGACTCCCGCGACCGAGGCTCCCGTGACCGAGGCTCCTGTGACGGAACCGACCGAAGTTCCTTCTGAGGCCGTCACCACCGAGCCGACCACCGAAGCGACCACCGAGCCGACCACCGAAGCGACCACCGAAGCGACCACCGAGCCGACCACCGAAGCGACCACCGAGCCGACCACCGAACCCACCCCCGTTCCCTTCGCCGCCGACGTCAAGATCAGGTTGCTCAACCAGGGCGACATCTTCACCGGCGATGAGGTTACCCTCAAGGCGGTCATCGAAAACGCCACCGCCGCCTACGTCATCTCCTGGGAAGTGAACGACGGCAACGGCTGGAAGGTCATCGACGGCGAGGAGAAAGACGAATACAAGTTCGTCGCCACCGAGGAAAACGCCGGCTTTGAATACCGCGTCGTGCTCACGCAGGCCTGATGCAAATTCCCGGCCTGCGCGGCGCGCCCCGGATCGGAGCGTAAGATATATAGAAGAAACTGCGTTTCGCGCCTGCCGGGCGGCGCAGCTTCCCGAGGCCCGGGCCTCAGCGATGCCGGGACGAACGCTTCCGGCATCTGGCATACATGGCGGGCAGGGCTTCCGCTCAAAAAAGATTGCTGACCATCGCAAGGAGGTTTATGGATATGAAAAAGTGGATGCGCGCTTCGATTGCAATGCTCTTGGCGCTGGTGCTGCTTGGCAGCTTCGCCTTCGCCGAAGGGCGGGTAGTGTCCGACCCCTTCCGTCTCCCGGAAGTCAAGGTTCCCCAGGCCGAACAGCCCGCGGAGGAACAGCCCGCGGAGGAACAGCCTTCCGAGGAACAGCCCTCCGGGGAACAGCCCGCGGAGGAACAGCCGGAACAGAGCGGCCCCGCTGCCGTCATTGGCTCCGCCGTGGTCGCGCTGGAAAATGAGGGCAGCTCGCTCAACGTCCGCGCCGCTGCCAGCGCCGATTCCGAGCGCGTCGGCTCCCTCGCCCATGGCGAAGCGGTCTCCGTGCTGGGCTATTCCGGCGATTGGACGCACATCCGCACCTCCGCCGGAACCGAAGGGTACGTGCTTTCTTCCTATTTAACCGATTCCATCGCGGAGACCCCCGCCGAGGAAACTCCCGCCGAGGAAACTCCTGCCGAGGAACTCCCTGCTGAGGAACTCCCCGCTGAGGAACTCCCGACCGAGGAACTCCCTGCTGAGGAACTCCCCGCCGAGGAACTCCCGACCGAGGAACTCCCCGCCGAGGAACTCCCTGCTGAGGAACTCCCCGCCGAGGAACTCCCGACCGAGGAACTCCCCGCCGAGGAACTCCCGACCGAGGAACTCCCCGCTGAGGAACTCCCCGCTGAGGAACTCCCCGCTGAGGAACTCCCCGCCGAGGAACTCCCCGCCGGGGAAACTCCCGCCCCCGAGGCGACGGCCACCGCGAAGGGCAACGCCGATCTGCGCATCGCCGCCGACGGCCTTAGCGAGATCATCTACACCATCCCGGACGGCACGCCGCTGGTCGTTCTCGGCGTCGAGGGCGACTGGGTGCAGGTCAGCGTGAACGACCTGGTCGGCTATGTCTATATCGACAGCGTCGATGGCGTCCAGCCCTCGCAGCCCGAGGTCGAGGATCCCGCGCCGGAGATGAAGGTTACCATCTTCTCCTCCCGCCGCTCCGAGATGGCGCTTGGAGAGACCGTGTATCTCACCAGCAGGATCGAGGGCTTTGAGAATTACGAGATCATGTACCAGTGGGAATGCGACCGGGGCAATGGCTTTGAGATTATTTCCGGCGCGAATACCGACTCCTTCGCCTTCGAAGCCAGCGTGGAAACGCTCGCTTACGCTTGGAGATTGTCGGTCTATTATCGCTGACCCCGTCCCGCGAAACGCGGCCGGATAGGCCGGCTTCATGGATAGAAACGATTCGCTTGCTTGCGAGGAGGAATAGAAATGGCGAATAGGAGAAGGTTCTTGGCGATCTTGCTTTCGCTGCTCATGCTGCTGCAGGCGCTGCCCATGAGCGCGCTTGCCGAGGGCTGGAATGTGGCAAGGTCGAATATCGAGGAAGGCGCGACGTATCATACCGTCACCTTTAAGGTGGAGGATGCTTCCGTCGCCACCCAGCTCATTGAGTCCGGAAAAAGGGTCTCCACCTTCCCGGAGGATCCGTTCAAAGCGGGCTATCAGTTCGATGGTTGGTTTGTTGGCGATGCGGAGTTTACGGACTCCACGTCCGTGAGCGCGAATACGACCGTCGAGGCGAAATTTACCCCCATCGACGCCTATGAGGTCACGATCAAGTATGTTAACGAAACAGGCGCCGAGGTTGCGGACAGCATCGTTCGCTCCTATCTCGTGACCGATGCGCAGGATGTCATCGAATCTCCCGCCTCCGTCGTCGTTGGGGAGGGTGAGGGGCAGAGGACGCTTTATCCGGTTCAGGCGTCCGTGACCATCGTCCCTAAAGCGCTTCCTGAGGCAGATGGGGATGCGGATAAGAAGGTCGTCTATACCGTCACCTATGCGGAGTCGAACGCGACCTATACCGTCAAGCACTTCCTTAAGAATCTGGAAGGCGAGGGCTATACGGAGATCGAGGGCACCGCGCAGCCCCTGAACGGCGTCGTGGGCAGTTCTCCCGTTCCCGATCCGCTTTCCACGGAAACCTATCCCTATATCGAATATGAGAAGTACGCCCCGGCGACCGTTGCCGAAGATGGTTCCACCGTCATCGAGGTCTACTATACGCGCAAAAACGTCACCCTGACCTACGATTCGCAGGGCGGCTCCTACATCGCGCCCATATTCGCCCCCTATGGCTCGACCGTGAATGTGTACAGCATCGTGCCGGGCGGGTTGGGCTGCGGGCTTGAGGAGCATACGCATACGGCCAAACCTACATATGAGGGGAGCATTAGCTGGGGCGGAGGCACAGTAGACGGTTGCTGGACTTGGAGAAGGTCGTGGGAAACTTATAGATATTCTTGGCAGTTATCCTGCGGCGAAACCGAGCACACCCATGATGACAGCTGCTATGAGAACGCCTATAATCCCGCGCCCACCCGCACCGGCTATACCTTTGCGGGTTGGTATACCGATCCTCAGTGTAATACGCCCGCCTCTGCCCAGACCGAGCTCAACGGCGATCAGACGGTCTATGCCAAGTGGGAAGCCGGCCAGGCCGACTACACCATCGTTTATATGAAGCAGGTGTACGATAACGCCACGGGCCAGAAGTACCATGTCTATCATAGCTCGGAAGTCGGAACCGGCACCGTTGGTCAAACGGTCACCGCGCGCGATGGAGTAAATATCGACCGTCAGGAGTTCAACGATGATACGAGCACGAGCGCGGTAATCAAGGCCGACAGCTCCACTGTCGTTTACGCCTACTATGATCTCATCGAGTATACGATCATATTCGATTTGAAACCATGGGGTACGCGGGCGCAAAATCCTACCATCACCATGAATGGCCAGACATACCAAGATGACGAATACCGTCTCACCGTCGTTCTTGGCCAGGACATCTCCGCTTCGTGGCCGACGCCGGACAAGGTAACGACGAGCAATGGCTATCAGCTGGACACGTGGAATGGTAACTACAAAACGATCCGTTTTGAAGTGACGGATGATATGCTGCCCGATAATGGTGGGACGAGCATAACGTATGATGCGGATTATACTAAGACAACCAACGAAAAGATCGTCCGGTACTGGCTCCAGACGACGGACGGATCAGGCTACGAGGTAAGCGACAACTATTCGCAGGTCTTTATACAACCATCGAACGATGGTTTGACTGCCAAGAGTATTTACGGCTTTACGCAGACAGAGAGACCTAGTAGAGACTATCCGGACGAAGAAGAGACTACCTCCCTTACGTTTAAAGGCGAGTACTATGGAAACATTAAAGTCTACAACTTCTACTACAACAGGTCTCAGTACAACATCACCTACCACTATGGCTCGACAAATCTGGGTAATAGCAAGACCGTCTTCTTCGGTGCGGACATCAACAACGATACCTACAACTGGACGCCCACGCCCGAATTGGTAAACCTGCCCGACGACTATACCTTTGTCGGCTGGTATGACAACGCCGAGTGCCTGGGCGACCCCTACAACTTTAGCACCATGCCCGCCAACAACCTCGCGCTCTACGCCAAGTTCACCCCGCCTGCGCGCACGGTGACGCTGGTGTACTACGACGGTTACGCTGGCACGGAGCCGCAGGCCATTGAGGTCACCTACGGCGAAACGGTCGAATCCCTGCCGACGCCCACCCGTCCCGGCTACACCTTCCTCGGTTGGTTCACGAACTCGGCTGCGACGGAACCCTTCGACATCAACCAGCCCATTACGGAAAATATGACCATCTATGCGGGCTGGCAGCGCAAAGCCCTTGAGTACAAGGTGCAGTATCTTGAAGAAGGGACGAATGAGCCGCTTCTTCCTGCGCAGACCATCCGCAATGATGCGTACACGGAGGGCCAGGAGGTTAGGGCCAGCGCCCCCACGATTTCGGGCTATCGCGTCGATGCGATGACCAAGAGCATCAACCTCAACATCGACCCCAGCCAGAACGTCATTACATTCCGCTACGCGCAGCGGAAGAACCAGGAATACTCCGTCCACTACTACGTGCAGGGTACGGAAACCTCCGTAGCAGCTTCGAAGCCGGCAGTTGCCACTGCCGAAGTCGAGCGCGTCGTCGAAATGGCGGCCACCCCGACGGTGCCCGGGTATGAGGACTACTACCCGATTGAGAAGGTCAAGACCGCTACGGTCACGACCAGCTTGAGGGAGATTATCTTCTACTATGCTCCCTATGGCACGGTCACCTATACCATCAACTATGTTGATAAGGACGGCGAAGACATATCCGGTGTGGACCCGCAGACCATCACCAAAAAGATCGGCGATTCCATCCAGCCGGAGAACTACAAGAAAGACATCACCGGCTACACCTTCGACCGCGTCGAAGATGACAAAGAGTATCTGGTGGCGGAGGAGTCTGGAACGGTAAAGGTAAACCTCTACTACACCCAGACCTTCACAGTCACCTATGATGAAGGCGACCATGGCTCTCTGGCAGGCGACGATAACGACGACGGCCAGATCATCCACGCCAACATCGTCGAAGGCTCCGCCACCCCCGACGCCCCCGCCGTAACTCCCAACGAAGGCTACTACTTCACCGGCTGGAATCCGGACCGCGCGGAAACGGTCACCGGCAACGCCACCTACACCGCGCAATACGCAGAGAAGCACGAGATCACGGTAGTTGCGAATAGCGACACGGTGAAGTACGACGGCACGGAGCACGAGGTAAGCGGCTTCGAAACGCTGACGTTCGTAGTGGACGGCAACACCTACAAGGTGGAAGGCCTGACGGCGGGCGCGACGGGAACGGACGCGGGCGAATACACCGCGGAAGTGACCGGCACGGCTATCGTGAAGGATGAGGACGGGAACGACGTAACGGCTCAGTTCACTGTGACGACGCAGGACGGCAAGCTGACGATTGAGAAGCGCAACGTAACGCTGACGAGCGCGACGGATTCGAAGAAATACGACGGCGATCCGCTGACGAACGACGAAGTGACGGTAGGCGGAGACGGCTTTGCGACCGACGAAGGCGCGACGTATACCGTGACGGGAAGCCAGACGGTAGTCGGCTCGAGTGCAAACTCGTTCACGTACGAGCTGAACGCCGGGACGAAGGCTGACAACTACAACATCACGAAGACCGAAGGAACGCTGACGGTAACGGATCGTGAAGAGGCGTACGAGATCACGGTAGTTGCGAAGAGCGACACGGCGAAGTACGACGGCGAAGAGAAGTCCGTAAGCGGCTTCGTAACGACGACGTTTGAAGTGGAAGGCAACACCTACACGGTGGAAGGCCTGACGGCGAGCGCGACGGGAACGGACGCGGACGAATACACCGCGGAAGTGACCGGCACGGCTATCGTGAAGGATGAGGACGGGAACGACGTAACGGCTCAGTTCACTGTGACGACGCAGGACGGCAAGCTGACGATTGAGAAGCGCAACGTAACGCTGACGAGCGCGACGGATTCGAAGAAATACGACGGCGATCCGCTGACGAACGACGAAGTGACGGTAGGCGGAGACGGCTTTGCGACCGACGAAGGCGCGACGTATACCGTGACGGGAAGCCAGACGGTAGTCGGCTCGAGTGCAAACTCGTTCACGTACGAGCTGAACGCCGGGACGAAGGCTGACAACTACAACATCACGAAGACCGAAGGAACGCTGACGGTAACGGATCGTGAAGAGGCGTACGAGATCACGGTAGTTGCGAAGAGCGACACGGCGAAGTACGACGGCGAAGAGAAGTCCGTAAGCGGCTTCGTAACGACGACGTTTGAAGTGGAAGGCAACACCTACACGGTGGAAGGCCTGACGGCGAGCGCGACGGGAACGGACGCGGACGAATACACCGCGGAAGTGACCGGCACGGCTATCGTGAAGGATGAGGACGGGAACGACGTAACGGCTCAGTTCACTGTGACGACGCAGGACGGCAAGCTGACGATTGAGAAGCGCAACGTAACGCTGACGAGCGCGACGGATTCGAAGAAATACGACGGCGATCCGCTGACGAACGACGAAGTGACGGTAGGCGGAGACGGCTTTGCGACCGACGAAGGCGCGACGTATACCGTGACGGGAAGCCAGACGGTAGTCGGCTCGAGTGCAAACTCGTTCACGTACGAGCTGAACGCCGGGACGAAGGCTGACAACTACAACATCACGAAGACCGAAGGAACGCTGACGGTAACGGATCGTGAAGAGGCGTACGAGATCACGGTAGTTGCGAAGAGCGACACGGCGAAGTACGACGGCGAAGAGAAGTCCGTAAGCGGCTTCGTAACGACGACGTTTGAAGTGGAAGGCAACACCTACACGGTGGAAGGCCTGACGGCGAGCGCGACGGGAACGGACGCGGACGAATACACCGCGGAAGTGACCGGCACGGCTATCGTGAAGGATGAGGACGGGAACGACGTAACGGCTCAGTTCACTGTGACGACGCAGGACGGCAAGCTGACGATTGAGAAGCGCAACGTAACGCTGACGAGCGCGACGGATTCGAAGAAATACGACGGCGATCCGCTGACGAACGACGAAGTGACGGTAGGCGGAGACGGCTTTGCGACCGACGAAGGCGCGACGTATACCGTGACGGGAAGCCAGACGGTAGTCGGCTCGAGTGCAAACTCGTTCACGTACGAGCTGAACGCCGGGACGAAGGCTGACAACTACAACATCACGAAGACCGAAGGAACGCTGACGGTAACGGATCGTGAAGAGGCGTACGAGATCACGGTAGTTGCGAAGAGCGACACGGCGAAGTACGACGGCGAAGAGAAGTCCGTAAGCGGCTTCGTAACGACGACGTTTGAAGTGGAAGGCAACACCTACACGGTGGAAGGCCTGACGGCGGGCGCGACGGGAACGGACGCGGACGAATACACCGCGGAAGTGACCGGCACGGCTATCGTGAAGGATGAGGACGGGAACGACGTAACGGCTCAGTTCACTGTGACGACGCAGGACGGCAAGCTGACGATTGAGAAGCGCAACGTAACGCTGACGAGCGCGACGGATTCGAAGAAATACGACGGCGATCCGCTGACGAACGACGAAGTGACGGTAGGCGGAGACGGCTTTGCGACCGACGAAGGCGCGACGTATACCGTGACGGGAAGCCAGACGGTAGTCGGCTCGAGTGCAAACTCGTTCACGTACGAGCTGAACGCCGGGACGAAGGCTGACAACTACAACATCACGAAGACCGAAGGAACGCTGACGGTAACGGATCGTGAAGAGGCGTACGAGATCACGGTAGTTGCGAAGAGCGACACGGCGAAGTACGACGGCGAAGAGAAGTCCGTAAGCGGCTTCGTAACGACGACGTTCAAAGTGGAAGGCAACACCTACACGGTGGAAGGCCTGACGGCGAGCGCGACGGGAACGGACGCGGGCGAATACCCCGCGGAAGTGACCGGCGATGCTGTCGTGAAGGACGCCAATGACAACGACGTAACGGCTCAGTTCGCTGTGAAGACGCAGGACGGCACTCTGACGATCACACCGCGCAGCGTAACGCTAACGAGCGCGACGGCTCAGAAGGAATACGACGGAACGGCGCTTACGAACGACGAAGTGACGGTAAGCGGAGACGGCTTCGTGGAAGGCGAAGGCGCGGCGTACGAAGTGACGGGAAGCCAGCTGATCGCCGGCAATAGCGACAATGTGTTTACGTATGAGCTGAACGAGGGAACGAAAGCCGAAAACTACAAGATTGACGTAGTGTATGGAAAGCTGACAGTGACCGACCGCGAGGCAAAGTATGAGATCACAGTGGTCGCCAACAGCGGCACGGCGAAGTACGACGGCGAAGCGAAGTCGGTAAGCGGCTTCGAGACGCTGGAGTTTGTAGTGAACGGCCAGACGTACACGGTAGAGGGCCTGAGCGCAGTGGCGAACGGAACGGAAGCCGGAGAGTATACAGCGCAGGTAACAGGCACGGCTATCGTGAAGGACGCGGCCGGGAACGACGTAACGAAGCAGTTCACGGTCAGCACGAAGGACGGCACTCTGACGATCACACCGCGCAGCGTAACGCTAACGAGCGCGACGGCTCAGAAGGAATACGATGGAACGGCGCTTACGAACGACGAAGTGACGGTAAGCGGAGACGGCTTTGCGAAAGGCGAAGGCGCGACGTACGAAGTGACGGGAAGCCAGCTGATCGCCGGCAATAGCGACAATGTGTTTACGTATGAGCTGAACGAGGGAACGAAAGCCGAAAACTACAAGATTGACGTAGTGTATGGAAAGCTGACAGTGACCGACCGCGAGGCAAAGTATGAGATCACAGTGGTCGCCAACAGCGGCACGGCAAAGTACGACGGCGAAGCGAAGTCGGTAAGCGGCTTCGAGATGCTGGAGTTTGTGGTGAATGGCCAGACGTACAAGGTAGAAGGCCTGAGCGCTGAGGCGACGGGAACGGACGCCGGCGACTACACCGCAGCCGTGACAGGAACGGCTGTCGTAAAGGACGCGGCCGGGAACGACGTAACGAAGCAGTTCACGGTCAATACGCAGGCGGGCAAGCTGACGGTCCAGCCACGCGAAATAACGCTGACGAGCGCGAGCGATGAGAAGGAATACGATGGAACGGCGCTTACGAATGACGAGGTAACGGTAAGCGGCGACGGATTCGCGGACGGCGAAGGTTTCGCGTATGACGTAACCGGCAGCCAGACACTTGTCGGATCGAGCGAGAACATCTTCACCTACGCTGCGCTCGAAGGGACAAAGCTGGCCAACTACATGATAGCCACTGTGTTTGGTACGCTGACTGTTGTCGATGAGAGCGTTGACCCGAACAACGTGGTAACCAAGACGCATGAAGATAAGGAATATGACCTCAATGAGATCGTAACCTTTACCATCCGCGTCACGAATATCTACGACGAGGTCAAGACGATCACCCTGAGAGAAATCGAAGGAGTGACGCTTGCGCAAAGCGTCTTCGAAGATGTCCAACCTGGAGATACGATCGTAGCAACAGCGACCTATCAGATCACGGAGAGTGATATCCTGAACGGTAGCTTCGTGAACACGGTCACCGCAACATTCTCCGATGGTGGTACCTTCGAAAATACCGACGAGGTCACTCCCGAGGAGCCGAACGGCCATCTGACGATCAACAAGGTGACGACGAGCACGCCGGCGAACGGCACCGGCTACGCGCTGGGCGAGACGATCACCTACGAGATCACGGTCGTGAACGACGGCAACCTGACGATCACCGACATCACGGTGACGGATGATCTGACGGGCGACGAATGGACGATCCTGAGCCTCGAGCCGGGCGCTGAGCAGACGTTCACCGCGGAATACGTGGTAACGGAGGCCGACATCCTGGCCGGCAGCGTGAAGAACGTCGCGACGGCGACGGGCACGAGCCCCGATCCGGACGATCCCGATCCGGGCGTGGATCCGGGCGAGGAAGAGGACGAGACCGAGGAGCCGAACGGCCACCTGACGATCAACAAGGTGACGACGAGCACGCCGGCGAACGGCACCGGCTACGCGCTGGGCGAGACGATCACCTATGAGATCACGGTCGTGAACGACGGCAACCTGACGCTGACGGGCATCACCGTGACGGATGACCTGACGGGCGACGAATGGACGATCCCGAGCCTCGAGCCGGGCGCTGAGCAGACGTTCACCGCGGAATACGTGGTGACGGAGGCCGACATCCTGGCCGGCAGCGTGAAGAACGTCGCGACGGCGACGGGCACGAGCCCCGATCCGGACGAACCCGATCCGGGCGTGGATCCGGGCGAGGAAGAGGACGAGACCGAGGACAAGAACGGCCACCTGACGATCAACAAGGTGACGACGAGCACGCCTGAGAACGGCACCGGCTACGCGCTGGGCGAGACGATCACCTATGAGATCACGGTCGTGAACGACGGCAACCTGACGATCACCGACATCACGGTGACGGATGATCTGACGGGCGACGAATGGACGATCCTGAGCCTCGAGCCGGGCGCTGAGCAGACGTTCACCGCGGAATACGTTGTGACGGAGGCCGACATCCTGGCCGGCAGCGTGAAGAACGTCGCGACGGCGACGGGCACGAGCCCCGATCCGGACGATCCCGATCCGGACGTGGATCCTGGCGAGGAAGAGGATCCGACCGAAGGACCGAACGGCCATCTGACGATCAACAAGGAGACGACGAGCACGCCCGCGAACGGCACCGGCTACGCGCTGGGCGAGACGATCACCTACGAGATCACGGTCGTGAATGACGGCAACCTGACGATCGCCGACATCACCGTGACGGATGATCTGACGGGCGACGAATGGACGATCCCGAGCCTCGAGCCGGGCGCTGAGCAGACGTTCACCGCGGAATACGTGGTGACGGAGGCCGACATCCTGGCCGGCAGCGTGAAGAACGTCGCGACGGCGACGGGCACGAGCCCCGATCCGGACGAACCCGATCCGGGCGTGGATCCTGGCGAGGAAGAGGACGAGACCGAGGACAAGAACGGCCACCTGACGATCAACAAGGTGACGACGAGCACGCCTGAGAACGGCACCGGCTACGCGCTGGGCGAGACGATCACCTACGAGATCACGGTCGTGAACGACGGCAACCTGACGATCGCCGACATCACCGTGACGGATGATCTGACGGGCGACGAATGGACGATCCCGAGCCTCGAGCCGGGCGCTGAGGAGACGTTCACCGCGGAATACGTGGTAACGGAAGCTGACATCCTGGCCGGCAGCGTGAAGAACGTCGCGACGGCGACGGGCACGAGCCCCGATCCGGACGATCCCGATCCGGGCGTGGATCCGGGCGAGGAAGAGGACGAGACCGAGGACAAGAACGGCCACCTGACGATCAACAAAGTGACGACGAGCACGCCTGAGAACGGCACCGGCTACGCGCTGGGCGAGACGATCACCTATGAGATCACGGTCGTGAACGACGGCAACCTGACGCTGACGGGCATCACGGTGACGGATGATCTGACGGGCGACGAATGGACGATCCTGAGCCTCGAGCCGGGCGCTGAGCAGACGTTCACCGCGGAATACGTTGTGACGGAGGCCGACATCCTGGCCGGCAGCGTGAAGAACGTCGCGACGGCGACGGGCACGAGCCCCGATCCGGACGATCCCGATCCGGGCGTGGATCCGGGCGAGGAAGAGGACGAGACCGAGGACAAGAACGGCCACCTGACGATCAACAAGGTGACGACGAGCACGCCTGAGAACGGCACCGGCTACGCGCTGGGCGAGACGATCACCTATGAGATCACGGTCGTGAACGACGGCAACCTGACGATCACCGACATCACGGTGACGGATGATCTGACGGGCGACGAATGGACGATCCTGAGCCTCGAGCCGGGCGCTGAGCAGACGTTCACCGCGGAATACGTGGTGACGGAGGCCGACATCCTGGCCGGCAGTGTGAAGAACGTCGCGACGGCGACGGGCACGAGCCCCGATCCGGACGAACCCGATCCGGGCGTGGATCCGGGCGAGGAAGAGGACGAGACCGAGGACAAGAACGGCCACCTGACGATCAACAAGGTGACGACGAGCACGCCTGAGAACGGCACCGGCTACGCGCTGGGCGAGACGATCACCTATGAGATCACGGTCGTGAACGACGGCAACCTGACGATCACCGACATCACGGTGACGGATGATCTGACGGGCGACGAATGGACGATCCTGAGCCTCGAGCCGGGCGCTGAGCAGACGTTCACCGCGGAATACGTGGTGACGGAGGCCGACATCCTGGCCGGCAGCGTGAAGAACGTCGCGACGGCGACGGGCACGAGCCCCGATCCGGACGAACCCGATCCGGGCGTGGATCCGGGCGAGGAAGAGGACGAGACCGAGGACAAGAACGGCCACCTGACGATCAACAAGGTGACGACGAGCACGCCTGAGAACGGCACCGGCTACGCGCTGGGCGAGACGATCACCTATGAGATCACGGTCGTGAACGACGGCAACCTGACGATCACCGACATCACGGTGACGGATGATCTGACGGGCGACGAATGGACGATCCTGAGCCTCGAGCCGGGCGCTGAGCAGACGTTCACCGCGGAATACGTGGTGACGGAGGCCGACATCCTGGCCGGCAGCGTGAAGAACGTCGCGACGGCGACGGGCACGAGCCCCGATCCGGACGAACCCGATCCGGGCGTGGATCCGGGCGAGGAAGAGGACGAGACCGAGGACAAGAACGGCCACCTGACGATCAACAAGGTGACGACGAGCACGCCTGAGAACGGCACCGGCTACGCGCTGGGCGAGACGATCACCTATGAGATCACGGTCGTGAACGACGGCAACCTGACGATCACCGACATCACGGTGACGGATGATCTGACGGGCGACGAATGGACGATCCTGAGCCTCGAGCCGGGCGCTGAGCAGACGTTCACCGCGGAATACGTGGTGACGGAGGCCGACATCCTGGCCGGCAGCGTGAAGAACGTCGCGACGGCGACGGGCACGAGCCCCGATCCGGACGAACCCGATCCGGGCGTGGATCCGGGCGAGGAAGAGGACGAGACCGAGGACAAGAACGGCCACCTGACGATCAACAAGGTGACGACGAGCACGCCTGAGAACGGCACCGGCTACGCGCTGGGCGAGACGATCACCTACGAGATCACGGTCGTGAACGACGGCAACCTGACGATCACCGACATCACCGTGACGGATGATCTGACGGGCGACGAATGGACGATCCCGAGCCTCGAGCCGGGCGCTGAGCAGACGTTCACCGCGGAATACGTGGTGACGGAGGCCGACATCCTGGCCGGCAGCGTGAAGAACGTCGCGACGGCGACGGGCACGAACCCTGACGATCCGGATGATCCCGACGATCCCGACGAGCCCGACGAGCCGGAAGTGGATCCGGGCGAGGAAGACACCCCGACCGAGGACAAGAACGGCCACCTGACAATCGAGAAGGAGACGACGGGCGCCGACGCGAACAACGACGGCGTGTATGAGGAAGGCGAGACGATCCGCTACCTGATCCGCGTGATCAACGACGGCAACCTGACGATCACCGACATCACCGTGACGGACGAACTGACCGGCGACACTTGGACGATCGAAAGCCTTGAGCCGGGCGCTGAGCAGACCTTCACGACGAGCCATGTTGTGTCCTCGGCCGATGGAGCCGCTGGCGTTGTGGTGAACGTCGCCACGGCGACGGGCACCAGCCCCGATCCGGAGCAGCCTGACGTACCGGTAACGCCCGGCACGGAGGAAGTTCCCACGGAGGAAGAGGCGATCAGGACCGACCTCAGCGCGAGGATCAACTACGTCTACATTGGCAACAGCGCGCTGAACCACACCGAACGGCTTTACGACCTCACGCAGGGCGAAGTCATCACGGACATCGGTTCCAGAGTGCTGCGGAACACGATCGACGGCTATACGGTGAGCCGCGTCGAAGGCCTGCCGATGACCGTACGAGTGACCGAAAGCAGGAACGTAATCACTGTCTACTACGAGCCGCAGATCTTGACCGAGATTCTGGATCTTGAGGTTCCGACGGGCGCAAGCCTGGGTGGCCTGAACGTTGGCGATTGCTGCGAGTAAGGTTCACCACGATAGTCCGGTGGGCGTGCATGGCACGCCTGCCGGACTTGAGACGATTCTGGAAACACGAGACTATCCGGAGGTGTAACGCATGAACAAGCGGTTCGTATCTCTGCTTTTGGCGCTGGCGCTGTTTCTGATGTGCGTGCCTGCGATGGCGGAACAGTCCGCGGCGGAACAGCCCGCTGCGGAACCCGTCGAGATCACCGTGGGATCCACCAACCAGATGAGCGGCTTCTTCTTTACCGACATGTGGGGCAACAACACCGCCGACATCGACGTGCGCGCCCTGCTCCACGCTTACTCCACCGTTGCCATCAGCCGCAACGGCACCTATGAAATCGACACGACGGTCGTCAACGAAGCTCGCCTCACGCAGGACTTCGCCAGCGGCGACAAGACCTATACGTTTGAAATCAACCCTGACCTTGTCTACAACGATGGAACGCCCATCACGGCGGCGGACTTCGTGTTTTCCGTGCTTTTGCAGGCGGCCCCCGAGATCTACGAACTCGGCGGCATTCCCAGTGGCATGAGCCAGTTTGTCGGCTATGAGGCCTATGCCTCCGGCGAAACGGACGTGTTCGCGGGCGTAAGGCTGCTGGACGAGCATCGCTTCGCGCTGACGATCTCCGGCGAATATCTGCCGTATTTCTACGAGACGCTGCTCATCAGCGTGACGCCCTATCCGGTATCGGTCATCGCGCCCGGATTTGAGGTCGCGGACGACGGCGAAGGCGCGTATCTGCGCTACGCCGCCGCTGAGGAAGCGGAAGATGAGGCTGCCGATGCGGCGCAGGCCGAAGCGCCTGAGCTCGTGGACGTCCTTCGCGAGAGCATACTCGATGAGGAGACCGGATACCTCTATAACCCCCAGTTGACCTCCGGCCCCTACAGCCTCGTTTCCTATGACAAAGAGGCGCATGTGGCGACGTTCGAGATCAACGAGAACTACCTGGGCAACTTCGAAGGCCGCAAGCCCACCATCGACCGCATCGTCTTCAAACAGGTCTACAACGACACGCTGCTTGAGGAGCTGGAGAGCGGCGAGGTCGATATCGTCAACAAGGTGACCGCGGGCGACGTCATTTCCGATGGCATTGCGCTCCTTGGTCAGGAGGGTTCCACGCTCAATTCCACCAACTATCTGCGCGCCGGCTATGGCTTCCTCGCCCTTTCCTGCGATCTGGGCGTCACCCAGTCGCAGAACGTGCGCCAGGCCATCGCCTACCTGACCGACGCGGAAGGTTTCCTGTCGGAATTCCTGCGCGGCTACGGGATGCGCACCTACAGCTATTACGGCTATGGCCAGTGGATGGCCACGAGCCAGCTCGAGCGCCTGAATACGGAATTGAACCATTACGACCTGAACGTTGACGCGGCCATCGCGCTGCTCGAAGAGGAAGGCTTTACGCTCAACGCCGATGGCGAAGCCTACGATGCGGAAGCCGGCGGCGTGCGCTATCGCCAGACGGAGGATGGCTCGCTGGAGGCGCTCTCTGTGCGCTGGGCTACGCTGTCGGACAATCCCGGCTGCGAGACGCTCATGGAGTACACCATTCCCTACATGGAGCAGGCCGGTTTTGAAGTTCTGACGGATGAGATGACGTTCTCTGAAATGCTCACCTACTACTATCGTCAGACCGACCGCACCTACAACATGTTCTACATGGCCACCAACTTCGACTTCATCTTCGACCCGTACTACACCTTCCATCCCGGCGAGGAATATCAGGGAACGCGCAATACCTCCGGCATCGCCGATGAGGAGCTGTTCAACCTGGCGGGCGAGCTCAGGCGCACCGATGTCGGCGATAACGAGACCTATCTGGAAAAGTGGTTCGCATTGCAGCAGCGCTATAACGAGGTTTTGCCGACCATTCCGCTGTATTCCAATGTGTACTTCGACTTCTACAGCTCCGAGGTCTACGGCTATCAGCCGAGCGCCTATTATAGCTGGGCGTCGGCTATCCTCTACGCCACCTACGGCTATGAGGAAACTCCCGTCGTCGTGGAAGAGGCGTCCCTTGAGGGCGAAGCGGCCGAGACGGTGACCATCGACTGATCCCGGGTTCGCGATGACGAACTGCATAACGGCATGAAAAACGAGAGCGCGCCCATCGCGGCGCGCTCTCAGAGCGTTTTAAAAGCCAGAAACCGCAAAGATCGCCCTGACGCCAAGCGCAGGAGGGTCAATCCCAAATTCTGTGTAAACTCCAAATGAGGCATGAACAGAGCAGGATCATCCATTGTGCGCGGCAGCGGATTTATCCGACTGCCGCCTTGTGTGCAGTATAACGCCGGCGGGGGTGGATGTCAAGGGCGGCGGCAAGGCCGCCGTTCATCGGAGCGCCGCGTACAGCGGCGCGCAGACCCTTGACGTCCGGCCCCGACGTTGTTATTCGGGCATGCGTCCGGCAAAGTAGATCGACAGCTGCGCGTGGATCACGCTCCAGTCCTGCCGCCGTCCCGTCCACTTTTTCGTGATGTCCATCATCGCCAGATACAGCATTTTCAACAGGCTGTCGTCTGTGGGGAACACCGATTTGGCCCTGGTCACCTTGCGCAGCTGGCGGTTGAAACCCTCTATGGCGTTGGTGGTATAGATCAGCCTGCGCACCTCCTGAGGGTACTTGAAATATGTACTCAGATTGGCCCAGTTCGCCCGCCAGAACTGGGAGATTCTCGGGTATTTCCCGTCCCAGCGCTCTCCAAAGGCGTCCAGAGCATTCAATGCTGCCTGCTCGTCTACGGCGGCATAGACTGCCTTCAGATCCGCCATGAGGGCTCTTATATCCTTATAGGACACATACCGGCTGGAATTGCGCAGCTGGTGGAGGATGCAGTTTTGGATCTCGGTCTGAGGGAAGCTGGCGTGAATGGCCGCATCAAATCCCGTCAAGTTGTCCGTGCAGGCGATGAAAATGTCCTCTACGCCACGGTTCTTCAGACCATTGAGTACAGTCGCCCAGAATTTGGCGCTCTCGTTTTCTCCGACCCACATACCCAGAACGTCCTTCCGGCCGTTCAGGTCAATGCCAATAGCGATGTATGCCGCCTTCTTCACGATCTGGCCCTCGCTGCGGACATGGTAGTGGATCGCG
The DNA here is from genome assembly GCA_963930055.1 of uncultured Bacillota bacterium. GTDB lineage: Bacteria > Bacillota > Clostridia > Christensenellales > Aristaeellaceae > Pullichristensenella. The sequence continues at coordinate 149,927 of CAWVKS010000010.1, forward strand.
TCCAGAAACACTACGGCGTAGACCCCCTCCAGCGGCCGTTGCTGCCACTCCCGCACGATGGGCAGGATCTTGTCCGTGATCCGGCTCACGGTGCTGTCTGAGACGCAGATGCCGTAGATGTCCTGTATATGGGCCTCAATATCTCCCGTCGTCATCCCCTTGGCGTACATGGACAGGATCTTCTCCTCTATGTCCTGGCTGATGCTGGTCTGGTTCTTCTTCAGCACCTGGGGCTCAAATTCGCCTTTCCGGTCGCGGGGAACGGACACTTCCACATCTCCGAAGCTGGTGCGCAGCGTCTTGCTGCTGTGGCCGTTGCGGCTGTTGTCCGTGGCCTTGTTCCTGTAGTCGTATCTGCTGTAGCCCAGTTCATCCTCCAGCTCTGCCTCCAAGCCGTTCTCCATGAACTCCGCGATGGTCTCCTTGAACAGATTCTGGATGTCGTCCATGCTGCCGATGTTTGCCATCTGCAGCAGCTCCCGGATCTTCTCCCGTCGCGCCTTTTCTTCCGGGGTACGGTTCTTTCTGGCCATGTGTTTTACCTCCTGTGTGATGCTTCTATTCTACACCTCATGGGAGGTTTACACAAAGTTTGGGACGGTCTCGCGCAGGCGCGGTTTTTGGTTTCCGGGCTGCCCGCGTTCCGCGTTGCCTCTTGCCTTGTGGGCTTTCCGGATGCTCCGGCGTAGGTTTGCCGCGCGCTCAACCGTGGGTTGAGCGGCGCTTCCACTTTTGCAACGAGCGCGCCATTTACGGCGCGCCGCTTTTTTGCTAGAATAGGAACTGTAAAACAGCGCGCGCGTTTTGCGAGACACCGTCAAGGAGGGAAACGTATGAGCCTTGGAGAAACCATCCTTTCGCGCCGCAAGGCGCTTGCGCTCACGCAAGAACAGGTGGCCGAGCGCCTGGGCGTCACGCCGCAAGCCGTCTATAAATGGGAAAAGGGCCTTGCCTGCCCGGATGTGCAGCTGCTTTCGCCGCTGGCGCGCCTGTTGCAGACAGACCTCAATACGCTCTTTGCCTACGATACCGAGCCGGACAACGTGGAGCTTTCCACCCTCGTCGAGCGCGTCAGCCGCCTTGCCCTGCAAAAGGGCGGCCTGCAAGCGGCTTTCAACGAGGCGCGCGCGGCGCTGCGCAAATACCCCGCCAGCGCCCAACTGCGCCTCTCCATGGCCATCGTGTTGGAGGGCGCGCTCATCGCCCAGGGCGGCGGCGATGAGGAAGCGCAGCGCGAAGTGGAGGAAATGTACCGCTTCGCCGCCAAATCGGAGGACGCCCGCGTGCGCGATGCCGCCCGTGGCATCCGCGTCCGCCGCCTCATCCACAAGGGAAAGCTCGACGAGGCCGAGGCCCTGCTCGACGCCCTGCCCGACCCGCCCTCGCAAAAGTGGCACTACCGCGCCCAGCTGCTCAAGGCGCGCGGCGAAATGGACGCGGCCGCGGCGCTGGTGGAGGAGCGCGTCTTTGGCGAAGCCTCCGGCCTGTGTACGGCGCTAGCGATGCTCCTGGACATGGCCATGGAGCGGGAGGACTTTGCCTGGACGGACGCGCTCGCTAAAACGCTGGAACAGACCGCCCGGACCTTTGGCCTCTGGCAGGGCTCGGCCGCCAGCGCGCAGCTGGAGATCGCCGTCAAGCGCCGCGACGCGGACAAAGCCATGGGCGCGCTGGAAACGCTGGCCGAGGCCGTCAAAGGCCCGTGGACGCCGGGCAAGCACCCCCTCTACCGTCACGCCCGCTTCAAGGAAAACGGCAGCGAATGGCTGAAGAAGATGCCCGAGGCCCTGCGCACGAGCATTTGGTCAGACGAGCACTACGGCTTTCTGCGCAAAGACCCGCGCTGCGCCCAGCGCCTGCGAGCCCTCTTCGGCCCGCCGGAGGGGCAGGCGGAGCCCCAGCCCTGAAGCAAGCGGCGCGCCGTCCTTGGCAAGGCGCGCCGCCCGGAAGCGTCCCCGCGCCAACCCTCGTGGATACACTTGGCGCGCGCAAGCCCCGCCGGCACGAACCGCGCCGAAAGGCGCTCGCAACTGCGGTCACGGAAAGCAGCGCCCATCCCGGAAAGAACTGGCCGTCGGCTATCCCCGGCATCCCCAAGCGCCTTCGCGCCCCTCGCGGAGGCGGCTCGCCCCCCAAAGGCGCGCGCCTGCAAGCCCGCTCCAACAAACGCCTTTCGTTCTGCCCCTGCGCCGTACGGCCGCAAAAACGCCCCCGCAAGCCCTTTGCGGAGGCGTTTTGTCAATTTTCCCAATTTTCCGGCGCGCAGGTCAAAGCCCCTCCAGGTCGCACAGCCGCGGTACGATGCGCCCGCCCTCGACCGTCACGATGGCGTAGCGGCCATCCTTGAGCGCGCCGGGGTTCAAGAGCAGCGCCGCGCCCACATAGCCGCAAAACGCAGTGTGCGTGTGGCCAAAAAGCGCCGCCTGGCAGCCCTGTTCCTCCGCGCGGTAGCTCAACCGCGTCAGCGAGGACTTGACGCCATAACGGTCGCCATGGGCAAGGAAAAATCGGACGCCGCCCAGTGCCTCCACGCGCTCCGCCGGGGCGGGGCAGAGAGGGGGATCGCAGTTGCCGCGCACGCAGAGGGGTTCCGTTCCCGTGAGCTCGGCAAAGCGCCTGGCGTCGGAATGGACGTCGCCCAAGTGGATGCAGCCGTCAAAACCGCCCCGCGCGTATACCTCCGCCGCCCTGGCGAGCCGCCCGGCGGCGCGGTGGCTGTCGGAGAGCACCATGAATTTAAGCATCTTCGGCCTCCAACAGCTTGAGAAGTTTTTCCACGGCGCGGGCACGGTGGGAAATGGCGTTTTTCGCCTCCGGCGCGGCCTCGGCCAGCGTCATCTGCAAGTCGTCGGAGAAAAACAGCGGGTCGTAGCCAAAGCCGCCTTCGCCGCGGTATTCGCGCAGGATGTTCCCCTCGCAGACGCCATACGTCACCAAAGGCTCGTGTCCCGGCCGACAGAGGGCGACGGCGGCGGCGTAGCGCGCCGTGCGCGGCTCGGGCACATCCTGAAGCTCCTTGAGCAGCAGCTGGTTGTTGGCCTCATCGTCGCCGTGCACGCCGCAGTAGCGCGCCGAATAGACGCCCGGACGGCCGCCCAGCGCATCCACCATCAGGCCGGAATCGTCCGCCAGCGCCGCGCAGCCCGTCGCGCGCATCAGCGCCTCGGCCTTGAGAAGGGCGTTTTCCTCGAACGTCTCGCCCGTCTCTTCCACGTCCATCTCCGCGCCCATTTCGCGCATGGAGCGCACGTCGAAGCGTCCGCCGAGCATGGCGCGCAGTTCCTTGACCTTGCCAAAATTGCCCGTGGCCAGCACCAGCACCGGCTTTCTGCCGATGACGCCGGCGGCCTCGCCCAGCGCCTCCAGTTGCTTGCCCATCAGCCGCTCCACGCCCGATTGCGCAAGGTCGAGCAGCGCGTCCAGTTCTTCACGGCGGTAGGGCCGGCCTTCGCCAGTGCCCTGCACCTCGGCGTAGGCCATTTCGCCATCTTGCCGGGTCATGACTACGTTGACGTCGGCCTCGGCGTGGCTGTCCAGCGCGTAGTCGAGGTCGAGTGTGGGCGCGCCCTTAACGATGCCCACGGACACCGCCGCCACCTGCCGCACCACGGGGGAATCAACGATGCGCCCTTCGTCCAGCAGCTTTTTCACCGCCAGGCACAGCGCCACAAAGCCGCCCGTCACCGCCGCCGTGCGCGTGCCGCCGTCGGCCTGCAATACGTCGCAGTCGATGTAGACGGTGCGCTCGCCCAGCCGCGTCAGGTCGCAGGCGGCGCGCAGCGAGCGCCCAATGAGCCGCCCGATCTCCACGCCGCGCCCGTCCTTTTTCACGCCGTCGCGCGCCTTGCGCTGAGGCGTGGAACCGGGCAGCATGGCGTATTCGGCGGTCAGCCAGCCGCGCCCCGTGTCCCGTAAAAACGGCGGCACGCCCTCCTGTACGGAGGCCGTGCACAATACGCGCGTCCGCCCGGCGCAGACCAGCGCGCTTCCCGCCGCCATCTCGGTAAAGCCGGGGAGTATCGTAAGTTCCCTCAGTTCGCTCGAAGCCCTTTCGTTCATTTCCATAGCCTCCGTTTATTTATTCAAATTCAAAAATCAGGGAAGATTGCGTCTGTATGGCGTTTTCGACGATCTCATCGGCGATGTTGGCGCAGGCCGGCAGCGCCAGCGTGTCCGCGCCGGGATCGTAGGGCTCGCCGTCCACATAGATCTCCACGCCCTCGATGCCGTCAAACTGCGTGCAGGTGAGCACCAGCGCCTTCAGCGCCAGCCGCCCGCCGTCGCTGTTCTCGGCCAGGTCGATGAATTCGCCGGTGAAGTTGATTTTCGCCACACCGTCCTCGACATTTACGTCGATGACGCCGCAGCCGGCGGGCAGCACGTTTTCCAGCGGGCTTGCCGCGCTCGGCCCCTTGCACAGTTCCACCACCGCCGTATTGATATCCGGCTCGGAATAGACCATGCGCGTCACCGGCACCAATACGTCGCTGGCGTCGCCGGGGAAGTAGAGCGTCACCGGCTCAGCGTCCTCCAGGGCGATGCCCGCCGAGGCCATTTCCGGGTTCAGGTCCTCGCGCGTGAACTGCCCGGAAACGCCCGTGCCGTGCGGCAGCGCCTCCAGCCTCTGCCCGCCGACGAGGAATTCCACTTTCTCCACGGTGGGGAACTCCGTCAACGCCTGCACGATGGCGGTGATCATGTTGCTCTCCGCCGCCGCGTCGGGCATTTCCAGCGCTTCTTTACCAAGGTCGATGCGGGCCAAGCCGTCGGCGATGTCCAGGTCCATGGACATGTTTTCCGGCAGCACCGTGCGCAGCCCCAGCCGCGCCGCCTGCATGTCGTTGGCGGTGGATTTGACCATCAGGGAAAGCGTGGCCTTGGCGATGCCGTCCTCAGCGGGCACTTTGCACTGCACCGGCACCAGATAGCCGTAGTTGTCCTGATAGTAGACCACGGTATCCACCGTGCCCGCGTCGTCCGCTTCCGCGCCCTCCTCCGGGATGGCCGTCCCCTCCGATAGCGGCGTTTCCTCCGCCGCAGGCGTTTCCTCCGCCATGGGCGTTTCCGAGGGCGCCGGCGTGGGCGTCTCGGCGCTCAGCGAGGCCTGGCTCGAAGGCCGCTCCCACATCGTCCACGTACAGGCCAGCGCGATGGCCGCCACCAGCAGCCCCAGCGCCAGCACGTACATCTTTCGCTCTTTTCCCGTGAATCTCATCAGGCACCCTCCTTACGCAAGTCCTTTTCGATGCATTGTATTCCCGCGCCGGAGGGGCTATTCCTCGCCATTTTATCACAAAGCCGCGTCTTGCGCAATCCCATGATTTCCGATATAATAACAGGGATCGGAGGATTTTTTATGCCAATGGATGGATTGACGCTCTCGTTTGTGACGCGGGAGCTGCATGAAGCGCTGGTGGGCGGCCGCGTGGACAGGGTCGCCCAGCCCGAGCGCGACGAACTGAACATACTGGTGCGCAACCACGGCCGCAATCAGGTGCTGCTTCTTTCCGCCAGCGCCGGCTGCGCCCGCGCCCATATCACGCGGGAAAAGAAGGTCAGCCCGCTGGAACCGCCGATGCTGTGCATGCTTTTGCGCAAGCATATCTCCGGCGGCCGCGTGCGCGACGTGCGGCAGGTAAACGGCGACCGCATACTGGAGATCGAATTTGAACATCTCGACGAGCTGGGCGACAGCGCCCGCAAGACGCTCGTCTGCGAGTTCATGGGTCGGCACTCCAACCTCATCCTTGTGGATGGGGAAGGGCGCATCCTCGAATGCGCGCGGCGGGTGACGGAAAACATGTCCTCCGTGCGCGAGGTGCTGCCCGGCCTGCGCTACGAACGCCCGCCCGAGCACGGCAAGACGCCCTTCGACGCGCCCGGGGCGGACATCGTCCGCGCCCTGCAGGGGGCGAGCGGCCCTTTGCACAAGGCCATCGCCGGCGCCATCAGCGGCCTTTCCGTGCAGACGGCGCGCGAACTGGCCTTCCGCGCCGCGGGCAACGAGGACGCGCACACGCAGGAATTGGATATGTCCTCCATAGCCCCCGCCGTCGCCCGCGCCCTTGCCGAAGTGCAAAGTCAGACCGCCCCGGCGCTGCTCTTTGCCGAAAACGGCGAGCCGGTGGACGTGGTGGCCTTTCCGTATTTGAGCCGCGCCTCTTTGCGCAGCGAGCGCTTTGGGACCATCTCCGAGGCCATGGACGCCTTCTACCGCGCCCGCGACCGCGCCGAGCGCATCAAGCAGAAGTCCGCGGCGCTGCACCGCGTGCTGAAAAACAACATCGAGCGCTGCGAGCGCAAACTGGCGCTGCAAAAGGAAGCGCTGCTGGGCAGCGAGCGCATGGAGGAATACCGCGTCAAGGGCGAACTGCTCACCGCCAGTCTGCACCTGGCCAAAAAGGGCATGAAGAGCGTGACCATCCCCAACTATTACGAGGAAGGCGCGCCCGGCCTCGAAGTGCAGCTCGATGAAAAGCTCTCCCCCGGCCAGAACGCCCAGCGCTACTTCAAGCTCTACCAGAAGGCGCGCTCAGCCAAGCGCCTGGCCGCCGAGCAGGTGGAAAAGACCACGGAGGAGCTTGATTACCTCGAAGGGCAGATGCTCAACCTCTCCGCCTGCGAGGAGGAAAGCGAGCTGGCCGAACTGCGCGAGGAGCTGGAAAAATACGGCTATGTGCGCAAGAACCACAACCGCCGGCAGATGAAGAAACTGGAACCGTCCAGGCCGATGCGCTTTGATTCGCCCACGGGCATCCCCATCCTCGTGGGCAAGAACAACCTGCAAAACGACAAGCTCACCTTCACCGCCGAGCCCAACGAGTGGTGGCTGCACGCCAAGGACATGCCCGGCTCGCATGTCATCGTCTTGAGCGCCGACCCGGACGAGGAAACATTGCACATGGCCGCCCGCCTCGCCGCCCGCTATTCCAAGGGCGCGAGCGCCGGCAAGGTGCCCATCGACATGACCCGCCGCCGCTACGTGAAAAAGCCCGCCGGCGCCAAGCCGGGCTTCGTCATCTACACCAACCAGAAAACCGTGCTCGCCGAGCCGTGGGAGGGGTAGCCATGGAAGTCCGCCATACTGCCGAAGCCGACCTTGCCCGCGTGATGGACATCTACGCCCACGCGCGCGATTTCATGGCCGCGCACGGCAACCCCAACCAGTGGGGGCCGACCAACTGGCCGCCCGAGGCGCTCATCCGCCGGGATATCGCGCGGGGCAGGGGCTACGTCTGTGTCCACGAGGGCCGCGTGGTCGGCGCGTTCTTTTTCGACATGGGCAGGGACATAGAACCCACCTATCGCCATATCGAGGACGGCGCGTGGCTGGATGACAGCGCCTACGGCGTCGTCCACCGCCTCGCCGCGGACGGCTCCGCAAAGGGCGTGGGCGCTTTCTGCATCGACTGGGCTTTCTGCCAATGCGGGCATCTGCGCATCGACACGCATGGGGACAACATCGTGATGCAGAACCTGCTTGCCAAGCTGGGGTTTGCGCGCCGCGGCACCATTTACGTGGAGGAGGACGAATTTCCCCGTATTGCGTATGAGAAGATATAAAAAAGCGGAGAGGGCGTCGCCCTCCCCGTTTTTCTATCCTTCCCGCCGCCGCTTTTCCAGCACGTAGGTGAGGAAGTCTATATCCTCGGGATAGGTCATCTTCAGGTTATTGATGAAGTCGAAGTACAAAAACCGGCTCGCCGTCAGCGGCAGGTGGTTGAGCAGACAGGTGGCGGGGAATTCCTCCCGGAAGTGGCGGTAAAACACGTCGAAGCGGAAGCATTCGGGGGTCTGGATGGAGAAATACCGGCTGCGGTCGACGTCCTGCGCGCCGTAGCAGCCGAGGGCGTCGCTCAAATGGCGGCACTGTATGGCCGCCTCGTATGTATCCAGCTTCTCCATCAGCGTGTCGATGAGCGCCGCCGTGGTCAACGGCCGCGCCGAGTCGATCACCGCCAGCTTTTCGCAGGCATAGTGCGCGCGTATGTATTCAAGCCCCAGATGGATGGTGCCGTTGCGCTCCGCGCCCGAGGGCGTGAGCTCGAAATCGTAGATTTCCCGCAGCGGCAGAAGGTGTTCATACGGCGGGGCGGCGCAGACGACCACCTTGTCCACGCTCTTTGCCTCGCAGCAGGCGCGGATGACGTATTCCACGCACATGTGCCCGGCCACGGGCAGATACTGCTTGGGCAGGCCGCCGCCAAAGCGGTTGCCCACGCCGCCGCAGAGAATCAACGCCGCGTTCATGCCTCATCCCTCCAATAGGCGCGGAAGCTGTGCGCCGCCCGCTCGCCTTCCTTGGGGACGCGCATATACTCCCCATACAGCTGCGTAAGATAGGCGTCGTATCCCGCGGGGCAGGGGAACCTGCCCGTGACGAAATCGAGGTCGACATAGGAAGCGAACACTTCGGCGGGATACATGTCCTTCCAGCGGTTCGGCCAGCCGAGGTTGCCGACAACGCGATGCGCACGCCCGCGCCGGGAAGCGGCGATGCGGTCCACCTTCGCCATCGCCTTTTCATAGGGCACGCAGGCGGCTACGGGCCTGAGCAGCAGCATCACCAGGTTGCGCAGGCGCTTTTGCAGCGAATCGCGCTCCGGGCGGATCATGCCCGCGCCCACTTTGCCCACCTGGATCCAGAACTTCACGCGCATGAGCAGCAGGCGGTTTTTCCACCCCTCGGCGTACATGCCGTCCAGCGGGAAGATATCCAGCGCCAGCCCCGTGCGCTGCTCGTCGCGCGTGATATTGCGCTCGTATACCACGGTGCGCGCGTCCACGACTTTCATAAAACCGTAGGGGTACCCCTTGTCGCCGGGATAGCGCACAAAAAGGTTTTCATGCACTGGGTCTTTGCGCGCCAGGTCGCGCAAGCGCTCGTAGTCTGCGCGCGGCATCATCAAGTCGATGTCGTCGTCCCAGGGGATGAAGCCCTTGTGGCGCACCGCGCCCAGAAGCGTGCCCCCGCACAGGCAGTAGGTCAGGCCGTGGCGCTTGCAGTAAGCGTCGAACGCCGCCAGCATCTCGTATTCGCGCGCCTGTATGTCCTTGAGCGACAGCTCTTTTCCCGCGTTCGTGCCCATGCGGACTAGTCCTCGTCCGCCTCGGCGATCTCGAGGTACTTTTCAAACACGTCGTCCAGCTCTTCCTCGTCGTCGATGGTCACGTAGGCGTCGTTGCCGTCCTCGTCGGTGTCGATGCGCAAAATGACCAGCTCATCGTCGCCGATGTCGTCGTCCGGCTCCACCGGCGCGAGGCAGACGTAAGTGTTGCCCTTGTGTTCGAGGGTCATCAGGTGCTCGAAGCTGACTTCCTTGCCGTCCTCGTCGATCAACTCCACGATGTCGCTCTGCTCCATGTTGAATTCCTTGCTATCGCTCATGGTATAGACCTTCTTTCTCAGGGTTTCGCTTTCTTCCTCGGGCCAGCCGCCCGCGTCGAGGAACGATTGCAGGATCAGCGTGGCGGCCAGCATGTCCACCACGTCCTTGCGCTTTTCGCGGCGCATGCGGCCCTCAATGAGCGCCCGCGTGGCCGAGCGCGTGGTCAGCCGCTCGTCCCAGAAGCGCACGTTGAGGCCAAACAGCTCGATGCGGCGGGCGAATTCGCGCACGCGCTGCGCCTGGAAGCCCTCCTCGCCGCCAAGCGTGCGCGGCAGCCCCACCAGCACGCGGTCGGTCAGGTATTGCCCGCACAGTTCGCGCACGCGCATAGCGTCGTTTTCCGCCCCGCGTGTGTGGATGGTCTCCACCCCCTGCGCGGTGATGGACAGCGGGTCGGACACGGCCACGCCGATGCGCTTTTCCCCCACGTCCAGACACAGTACCCGCATGACCTCATACCACCTTTATACACACCTGCGGGCACACGCCCGCGCAATAGCCGCATAAAACGCACTTTTCCAGGTCCACCCGCGCGCGGCCGTCCACCACGCGGATGGCGTGCTGGCCGCAGCGCGCCTCGCAGCGCCCGCAGCCCTCGCACCAGTCGTGCACCATCAAATGCCGCTTGCGCGTAGCAAGGGGCCCCAGCAGGCTGAAGTCGCCCTCAAAGGCGCGCACGTTGGCGTCGATCTCGGCGAAGGACTGCATGCCCACCGCCACCGCGTCGATCCACGGCTTGGAGAGTATGTACGAAAGCGCTTCACGCGAGGAACCGATCAGGTGCCCGCCGCCCAGCGCCTTCATGGCGAATATGCCCGCGCCCTGGCTGTGCGCGCTGGCGATCGCGCCCTCCATGTCGTATCGCGTGCCGCCCTGTATGCCCACGCCGCCCGCGTTGATCAGCGGGTGGATCACCTGGATCTCCGAAAAACGCCAGGCCGCCTTCACCGCCGCCACGTAGTGGGTGCTCATGCCCACCGCGCCGATGCGGCCAAGCGCCTTCTGTTCGCAGAGATAGTCGAGCGCTTCCTGATGCCCGCGCAGCGTGTAGAGGGATTCCTGTTCATGCAGCATGAAAAGGTCCACATACTCGCGCCCCAGGCCGCGGAAGGCGCGTTCGAGCGCCTCGGAAGCGGTCTTTTTGTCATAGCAGTAGGCCTTGGTGCTGACGACATAATCCGGCGCATCCACAAGGGCGCGCCGGATGTGCGGATAAGTGCCGTAGAGGTCGGCGGTGTCCAGGAAGCGGACGCCGCGCGCATAGGCGTATACAAGCAGTTCCGCGCCCTGCTCTGCCGGCATATCCATTTGCAGGGGCGACATGGTGAGCGTGCCAAAGCACAGCCTCGAGACCGTCAGGCCGGAAGCCCCCAGGCGTACTGTTTCCATGCCGCCTCAGCGCTCGTGCTCGGTGATGTAGAAGCGCACGAACTCTTCGAGGATCTCGTCGCGCTCCAGCCGCCGGATCAGCGAACGGGCGTTGTTGTAGCTGGTTATGTAGGTGGGGTCACCGGAGATGATGTAGCCCACCAGCTGCATGATCGGGTCGTGCCCCTTGGCCTTGAGCGCCTGGTAGACCACATGGATGATCTCCGCCGCGGACTCGGGGGCCTCGGAAGCGAGGCTGAAATGCCTCGTTTCGCCCATTTTGTTGTTCATAGCGCACCGCCTTTCCCCGTAGGCTTTTCCCTCAACGCGGCACATGCCGCAGATGGGCATATTATAACACACCTTCGGCAAAATATCAAATGTTTTCGTCCCGCTGAACAAAAACTCTAACGCATGTTCGGATGACCATCATTACAGGCAGCGCCAACAGCATGCCGGGCACGCCCAGCGCGCAGCCTCCGGCGAACACGCCCACCAGCACGGCGGCGGGGCTGAGCCCGGTGAGCGCGCCCATCACCCGCGGGGAAATCAACAACCCGTCCAGCTGTTGCACGATGACGAGCACGAGGGCGGCAAACAGCGCCGTCTGCCAGCCGGAGGCCAGCGCTGCCGCCAGCGCCGGCACGGCCCCCAGCACCGGACCGAAGTAGGGCACGAGGTTGAACAGCCCCACCAGTATCCCCAGCGCCAGGGCCGAGCGTACCCCCGCAAGCCACAGCCCCAGCGCGCTGAGCGCCCCCACCGCCAGGGAGACCGTGGCCTGCGCCCGCAGGTAGAGGCGCACTTCCCGCCCCGCCGCCATGCCCATGCGCACCGCCGTGGCGCGCAGGCGCAAAGGCACGCACAGCTCCAGCCGCAAAAGCAGGTTTTTGCGGTCGATGAGCAGGAAAGCGCCCAAAACCGCCGCCATGGAGACCTGAGAAACGGCGTTCACCACGCCGCTGGCGAACGAGACCGTCCCCGCGGCGAAGCGTAGCGCGCCGTCGCCCAGGCCGCCCAGGTCGAGTTGCGGCATCTGCGCGTCGATCCCCAGCCGGCGCGCCCAGCCGCCCAGCCGCTGGCCCAGGCCGCGCAGCGTATCCAGCGCCGCCGGCAGCGCGTCGGCCAGGTCGCCCAGCTGCGCAAGCAGCGCCGGCGCCAGGAGCCATAGAAGCGCCGCCAGCAAAACGAGCAGCCCCAGCAGGCATACGGCCGCCGCCAGCCCCGGCCGCATGTGTTTTTCCAACCGGCGGCAGGGCGGGCTGAGCAAGAACGCCAGCGCCGCCGCCCCCGCCGTGAGCGAAAGCGCCGGGGCGAGGAAGCGCCAACAGAGTATGGCGAGCGCCGCGCCCGCCGCCAGGACGGGCACGGCCTTCCAATGCATCTTCTGTGTGCGTCCGCGCGTCACTTGCCGAACATCTCGCCGGCCTTGCGCGCCATCTTGTCGCCCACGCGCTGCGCCTGCATGCACCACTTGCGTTCAGTGCGCCAGTTCATCACGCCAAACAGCGTCGCCGCCGCGCCGCCCAACAGGGCCCCGGCGACCATACCCTTGAACGTTCCGTTCCGCATCGTCCTCCTCCTCCCTCGTTTGCAGGTCGGCGACCACTTCGCCATCCTCCGTGGCCGCGAAACGGCGGATGTCCAGCCGTCCGAAGAACAGGTCGTCCCAGTAGCCGGCAGAGACGGTGAGGCTCACGACCTGGAAGGTCGCGCAATCCACCTTCGCGTCCACCACGGCGCCCAGGCGCGCCCCGCCCGTCGTGACCACGCGGCGGAAGAGGGGCTGCCTTTGCAGCTTTTCCCGCCTTCCGGGCGCGTCCACCGTTACGGACACGTCGCCGAGCACCTCGATCTCCTCGGCGGGCACAAAGCGCGCCCCGCCCAGCCCCGCGTCCACCCAAATGCCGTCCATGCGCGCAAGGTCCTTGGACAGCGCCGCCTGCGCGACGCGGCCCACGCGCTTGCCCGTGCAGACGACCATCAGCCCCTGAAGGGCCCGCAGCGTTTTTTCCATCGCCATCACGTCCCGCTGAACATCCGTCGGGCGTATTTTGCGGTCTGCGCCCAAAGAATATGATGGGAAAAATTGCGCCGGCGGCGCGCGTATGGTATAATAAGCGTGGCCACGCATCAATACAGCGTTTTGACACGGATTCGCCAAAGATACATGGTATCATTTTTTCAAGATCATAAGGAGGACGCTCGAATGGAAGAATATCGGGCTGGATACAGAATTCTGGTGGCGGATGACGATATCAACGTCCACCAGTCGCTCAACACCTATTTCCGCCGCGAGGGCTATCAGATGATCTCCGCCTACGACGGGCAGGAAGCCATCGAATGCGTGCGCAAATCGCGGCCGGACATCGTGCTCCTGGACATCATGATGCCGAAGATGGACGGCCTCATGGTCTGCCGCGAGATCCGCAAGGAGACGAACCTTCCCATCATCATGCTCACCGCCAAGGGCGAGGAATTCGACAAGCTGCTCGGCCTGGAATTGGGCGCGGACGATTACATCACCAAGCCCTTCAGCCCCCGCGAGGTGCTGGCGCGCGTCAAGGCCGTGCTGCGCCGCATGCACGAGCTCAAGGATTCGGGCAAGGCTTCGCACCTGGTGGTGGAGAACCTCGACATCGACATGAGCGCCTTTACCGTCAAGCTCGACGGCAAGCTCATGCCCTGCACGCCCAAGGAGATCGAGATCCTCTGGACGCTGGCCAACAACCCCGGCATGGTCTTTTCCCGCGAACACCTGTTGCAGAGCATCTGGGGCTATGATTTTCTCGGCGACACGCGCGCCGTGGACAGCCACATCAAGCGCATCCGCGCCAAGCTCTGCAAGGAGGGCAACGGCTGGGACATCAAGACCGTCTGGGGCGTGGGCTACCGCTTCGAGATCGGCGAATAACAGTTTGCGTCGGGGGAAGGTCATAACATGAGGGAGAGGCTTCGCTACCGTTCGTGGACGATCGGGGCAAAAACGCTGGTCAGCCATGCGCTGCTGGCGCTTTTTGCCATCGTCTTTGCCTGCGTGGTGGCCTATGCGCTCTCCTTCCGCTATGTGCAGGACCAGGCCATGGAAGAGCTGGTGGGGCAGGCGGAATACATCGCCTCCTGCGACGTCACCGACGGCACGGAGCCGTCCATCCCCGATGAAAAGACCATCGAACAATACCAGAGCCTGACCAGCGCCATGGTGCTCTACGTCAACCGCGATTACCTGGCCACGCATATCGGCACGGATCCCGACGTCACCCCCGCCGGGCCGGAGCTTGCGCGCCTGGAGATCATCAGCTCCATCGACCGCCAGTTCGTCGCCCGTATGTTCGAGGGCGAGACGGTGGCCGACATCCGCCGCTTCGACTTTGCTTCCGGGGTCATCCTCTTTGCCGGCGCGCCCGTGCGCAATACGGCGGGCAAGGTGGTGGGCGGCGTCATCCTTGCCCAGCCGGTGGCGCAGCTGCACAAACTGACCACGGTCTTGCAGATGCTGCTTTTTATGACCGCGGCGGTGACGGTGCTGCTGGCCGTGGTCATGGCCTTGAAGATGACGCAGGTGCTCACCAAGCCCATCCGCCGGCTGACGCAGGTGGCGCGGCGCATCTCGGAGGGCGAATACGGGGCGCGCATCTCCCTGGGCACGCAGGACGAGCTGGGCGAACTGGGCAACACGCTCAACACGCTCTCGGCGCGGCTGTCCAACGTCATCGAGCGCCTGCGCGAGGAGCGCGACAAATTGGAGCTCATCATCGGCTCCATCGGCGAGGGCATCATCGCCGTGAACGCGGATTTTGAAGTCACCCACAAAAACCAGGCCTTCCTCGAACTGATGGAATTGAGCGACGAAGAGCTCGCCCCCCTGGAGGGCACGGAAGCGCTCTCGGCGCTGCACAAGTTGCTGGCGGAGTGCATGCGCACCGGCGCGCGCTGCAGGGCGCGCTGGGACAACCCATCCCAGCGCAGGATCGCCGCCACCGCCTCGCCGCTGTTCGGCGAGCGCGGGGAGAACATCGGCGCGGTCTGCCTCATCCAGGACGTCAGCGAGGCCGAGCGCCTTGAACAGCTGCGGCGCGACTACGTGGCCAACATCTCCCACGAGCTGCGCACGCCGCTGACCGGCATCCGCGGCATGGTCGAACCGCTCATGGACGGTTATATCGACACCGAAGAGGAAAAGGCCGACTGCTACCGCGTCATCTACCAGGAAACGCTGCGCCTGGAAAAGCTGGTGCGCGAGATGCTGGATATGTCGCGTTTGCAGGATGGCCGCGTGACGCTGGAGATGGAGGAGCTGGAATTGCCCGGCATCATCGACGCCGCCGTGCGCCGCATGAAGCCCATGGCCGAGAAGGCCCGGGTGGAGCTGGCCAGCGATACCGGCGGCGCGCGGTTGCGCTGCATGGGCAACGAGGACCGCATCCTCCAGGTGCTCATCATCTTCGTCGACAACGCCCTCAGCTTTACGCCCTCGGGCGGCCGCGTGACCATCTATGCCCGCGAAGAAAAGGGCCGCGTGCGCGTGGGCGTCATCGACACGGGCGTAGGCATCGAGCCCAAGGACCTGCCCTTCATCTGGGAGCGCTTCTACAAGGCCGACAAGAGCCGCATGCGCACCTCCGGCACGGGGCTGGGGCTGGCGGTCGCCAAGCTGGTGGTGGAACTGATGGGCGGCGAGATCGGCGTCAATACCAAGGTCGGCGAAGGGTCGGAATTTTACTTCACGCTCAACAAAAAAGAAGGGGATGTGGAAAATGCGAAAGATGACGCAAAGCCTTACGGCGCTGTTTCTGACATTCCTGCTGCTGACGGCGCCGGCGCTGGCCGAAATGACAAGCGAACGCCCGGACGGCGCGTTTTTGCAAGACGCGGGCGGGGAACTGCTGGAGACGGCAGTGGCGCTGATGGGCGATGAGACGTTCGTCGCCGCCCTCAGCGCCTCCGAAGAGATCGCCGGCCAGGTCGCGGCGTGGGCGGAAACCATGGCCGCCCAGCCGCTCTACACGCGTGTCTATCCGTACCCGGGGCTGGACGCGGCGCTTTCCTATCTGAACGACGGCGTTGAGCAGCCGCTCTCCGACGCGGCGCGGGCCTATCTTGCGCCGCAGATCGTGCAGACGCTCTGCGCGCAAGCCAGCGCCCAGCGGGGCGCGACATACCTCGCGGCGGCGTCCCCGCTGCGCGTGGAAGCATGGTACGCCCTCCCCGAAAGTTTTGAGGACTGTGTGCTCGTCTACGATTTTGGAGACGTCGCCTTCGCCGTCAGTCTGCGGCAGGAGACGGTGGCCGGTACCGAAGCCGTGCGCGCCGAGGGCTGCGTTTGCGCGCCGGAGATCAGGGAAATGCTTGCAAACATCGCCGCCCCGCAGGAGGAGATACAGGCGGCGGAGGGATGAGAAGGGCGAAAGGGGAATGAGGAATGAAACGCATTGCGACGCTGTTTCTGGCGCTGCTGCTGCTCATGAGCGCGGCGTTCGCGGAGGAAGCCGGGGAAAACGACGCGCTGACCGCCATTGGCGATGAATTGTTGGACAGGGCGCGGACATTGCTGTCGGACGAGACCTATGAAGCAATGTTCAGCTTCGGCGAGGACATACTGGCGCTGCGCGCACAGTGGGCGGAGGAAATGGCCGATGAGCAGGTGCGGCCGGAGGTCTACACGCATCCACAGTTCTCCCTGCTTTACAACCTGCTTTTCGCCTTTGATGGCGCGCCCGCGCCGAGCGAAGAAGCGCTTTCCGAAATGGAAAACGGCACCGTGTCGATGATGGCCAACATAGGCATGGGCGAGCTTGGCTCGACGTATCTCGCCGCTGCGGCGACGCTGGAATTGCAGGCGTTCTACGCCCTGCCCGAGGATTTCAGCGACTGCGTGCTCGTCTACCATTTCCCCAGCGTCTCCGTGGTCGTGGAATGTACGCGCGAATCGGCGGGCGAAGTGGAATTTCTCAATGCCCGCGCCTTTTTGAGCGCTCCGGGCTTTGAACCAACGCTGTTGTGGATGGGCGGGGCCAGATAGCGCCCGCTGAAAAGCCCAGCCTGTTGACAAAGCGGCCGAACGAACAGAGCGCTGAAAAGCCCGCAAGCAAGGAAACTTTCCCGGCGGCAAACGCACCGCAGGAAGCAAAAATCGCACCTGATCCTATAAATCAGGGCGATTTTCGCGTTTGGGGCTTTGTCGGCGCTCTGACACACGCCTCTTAGCCTTACCCCAGCAGCATCTTTTCAAGTTGCGCGGCGTCGCTGGCGTAGTGTTCCGGCAGTTCGGGCATTTCCTCCGCCTTGCGGAACCCCCACGAGACCCAGATGAAGGGCAGGCCGGCGTTCTTCGCCGTCTGTTCGTCCACGCCGCTGTCGCCGACGTATACGGCGCTCTCCGCGTCCGCGCCCAGCGCCTTCAAAAGCGTCTCCACGCCGATGGGGGAGGGCTTTTTCGGCACCGAAGCGCTCTCGCCCACGGCCTTGTCGAACAGGCCGGGGAAGTGGTCGTTCATCAGAAGTTGCACGGCGGCGTCGTACTTGTTGGAATTGACGGCCACCTTCACGCCCGCCGCCCGCAGTTTGCCCAGCAACGCGGCGATGCCGGCATAGGGGTGGGTCTCGACATTGAGATGGGCGTTGTAGTATTCGCGGAAATCCGCGAGGATAGCGGCAGCCTCCTCTTCGCCCGTCCCCGCGGGCGCGGCGCGCTCGATGAGCTTGGCCACGCCGTTGCCCACGAACAGGCGCACTTCCTCCTGCGTGCGCGGCGCGTAGCCGCGCTTGCCCAGCGCCGCGTTGACGGCGTTTTTCAGGTCGTCCAGCGTGTTGAGCAGCGTGCCGTCCAGGTCGAAGATGACGCAACCATACTTCATGCTTTTATCCTCCATTGCGCTTTACGGTTCGAGTATAGCGCGCGCGCGCAAATTCTGCGCGGGGGTTTGGGTTAGTTTTCCGTTATTGCCGCCCCTGTTGCAATGCGCGGCCGCATGTGGTAAAATATTGTAATGGGGTGGTATATCTATGCAGAGCTACGACGCGCTCAGCGCCGTATACGACCTGTTCGCCGATGATTTCGATCATCCGAAATGGGCAGAGTATTACCGCGCGCTTCTGCGCCGCGCCAGCGTGGAGGCAAAGAGCCTCGTGGACGCGGGCTGCGGCACGGGCCTTATGACCGTGGAACTGGCGCGGGACGGCGCGCGCGTGGTGGGCGTGGATATTTCCGAAGGCATGCTGCGCGCGGCGGCGGAGCGCCTGCGGCGCGAGGGCGTACAGGCGCAGCTCGCCTGCGAGGACATGTGCCGCCTGCGTGTGCCCCGCCCCGTGGACGCGGTCGTCTGCGCCTGCGACGGGGTCAATTATCTGCTTTGCGCCGAGCGCGTCCGCGCCTTTTTCCGCGCCGCGCACGCGGCCATCCGCCCCGGCGGGGCGCTGGCGTTCGACGTATCTTCCCGCTACAAGCTGGAGACATTGCTTGGCGACGGCTTTTTCGGCGAGGAGCGCGACGAGGCCGCCTACCTCTGGCAGAACCGCCTCGATAAAAAGCGCCACATCCTGCGCATGGACATCACCTTCTTCGTGCGCGAAACGGACGGCCGCTATCGCCGCTTTCAGGAAGAACACGAACAGCGCGCCCACAGCCCGGCGGAACTGACGGCGTGGCTGGAGGCGGAGGGCTTCCAGGACATAGAAGTTTTTGGCGGCCAGACTTTCGACCCGCCCGGCGCGGAGGAAACGCGCCTGCATTTTCTTGCGAGGAGACCGTAAATGGACGTTTTGCAAATGGACGGAATGTACAATATATCCCTGCTGGGCGGTCAGGCCCGGGCCATACTCATCGAGGGCACGCAAATGGTCGAGCGCGCCCGGCAGATCCACAGACTGTCGCGCACGGCCACGGCGGCGCTGGGGCGCACGCTGATGGCCACTTCGATGATGGGCGGCATGCTCAAGGGTGAAAACGAGAGCCTCACCGTCACCATCAAGGGCGGCGGCCCCATTGGCACGATCATGGCCGTGGGCAAGGCCGACGCCTCGGTGAAGGGCTACGTGGCCTTCCCGGATGTGGAACTGCCCCGCGCCGCCAACGGCAAACTGCCCGTGGGCGCGGCGGTAGGCAAGGACGGCCGCCTCACCGTGGTCAAGGACCTCGGCCTGCGCGAGCCGTATGTGGGCATGGTCAACCTGGTTTCCGGCGAGATCGCCGAGGATTTTGCCATGTACTTCACCGCTTCGGAACAGGTGCCCTCGCTGGTGTCGCTGGGCGTGCTGGTGGGCGAGCGCGTGGAGGCCGCCGGCGGGCTCATCATCCAGATGCTCCCCGGGGCCAGCGAAGCCGCCATCCAGTCTGTCGAACAAAGCGCCGGCATGTTCATGGACATCTCCGGCACCATGCGCGAGTATCATCTCAAGGGCGCGGTGCAGCAGCTGCTTTTGCATCTGGAGCCGGAGGTGCTTTCCCACTGCGTGCCCGCCTACCGCTGCGATTGTTCGCGCGAGCGCGTGGAGCGGGCGCTGATTTCCCTCGGCCGCGAGGAACTGGAGGACATGATCCGCGAACAGCACGGCGCGCAGGTGGATTGCCACTTCTGCAACAAGCGCTATGAGCTCTCGGAAGCGCAGTTGCGCGACCTGATAGAGAGAGCCACGAATCGGAGGAGCGAATGAGTTTTGATCCCAAGGTCGTGCCCTTTGATCGGAGCGCGGCATATATGCACCATCGGGCGATGAAGAACCGCCGCGACAACAACGTCGTGGACGCGCTGGAGCTGTTGCGCCGCGCCGTGGAACACTCGCCCGACAACGACGAATACAAGCTCGACCTGGCCGGCCTTTTGAGCGAGATGGGCTGCCTTTCGCAGTCCAACCGCCTGCTGTTGGACATGCTCTCCGGCGAAAAAGCGCCCAGCGAGTGCTATTACGGCCTGGCGCTCAACCTGCTTTCCGCCAGCGACATTTCCGGCGCGCGGCAGGCGCTCATGCGCTATCGCGGCGCCGACCCGCGCGGGCAATACGCCCCGGATGTGCGTCGCCTGTACGACGAATTGCAGCTCTACGAGATGTTTTCCCAGCCTGTGGGGCGCAAGAGCCGCCGCGCCGCCGCGCTCACCGACCTCGGCTGCGTCCACATGCGCGACGAGGAATTCGCCCGCGCCGCGCGCCTGTTCGAGCGTAGCCTGCGCCTGGAGCCGGAGCGTGGCGAGGTGCGCGCCCTCTACGCCACAGCGCTGGAGCTGAGCGGCCGCCACCGCGCCGCCGCCCTGGAGATGCGCGCCGCCGTTGAGGGCGGGGAGGCCACTGTGCGCACGCTGTGCATGGCCGCGCAGTTCTATCACATGGCGCGCATGCCGCGCAAGAGCCGCCAGATGGCCCTGCGCGCCATGCGCCAGCACCCGGACGGCGTGGAGTTGCGCATGCTCATCCACACGCTGGGCGAGCTGGGCATGGACGCGGAGGTGGGCGAGTGCGCCCGCCTGGCCATGCAGGAAACGCCCTACGACCGCCAGCTGTTGCACGCGCGCGCCATATCCCTGCTGCGAACAGGGCGCGCCGCTCGCGCAGGCGGCGAAGTTTTGGGAGCGCATCGTCCGCATCGACCCGGAGGACACCGTCGCCGCCTGGTACCTGCAGGGCCGCGGCGGACGGTTTCTCTGGATCGTGAAGCGCCGGAATATACCTACCAGGTAACCCCGTCAGGAGGCCATCGCCCGCCTCGGCTATGTGGCGGACGTGCTCTCCCGGGCCGGATCCGACCTGGAAACGCCCTGGCGGGAGGACGCGAAGTTCCGCAGCCTGCTCAAGTGGTGCCTGACGGTGGACAACGCCCAGTTCCGCCGCGCGGCGGTGAACAGCGCTGGCCGCGCTCGACGACCCCGAGGCCGGGGCGACATTGCGCGAGGTGTTTACCCGCCCGGAGATCTCCTACGATATGAAGATCAACGCACTGGTGCTCTTGCGTCCTGCGCGGGGCGGACATGCGCCGGGCGTTGCCGCCGAGCATCGACGAGCGCGACGGGCTTTTGCCGGACGCGGCCACGCTTTTGCCCAACCTGCCCATCGGCCTGCGGCAGGCCTGCCGCTACGCCAGCGAGGTATTGGAGGACGATTACGGGCTGAGCGCCCATGCCGGCCTTGGCGCTGACCATGCTGCGCGCCCACAGCCGCCGCCATCTGGTGTTCTGCGCCCGCTGGCGCATCCCCGCCTACGCGGCGGCGCTGGCGTATTGCCTATTTGTCCATGCGCGGGGAAAAGCCCTCCTTCCGCGTCCTCTGCCGGGCAGTTCGGCAGCGATTTCCGCCGCACCGTGTTTTACGCCGCCCGCCATCGCGGGGCGCGCTGGAGGAAAAGAGCGATGAACAGACCGATCGACCTTGAGCACCTGTTTCACCACTACGCCGCCGACCGGCTGCGCGCGGCGGATGGCCTGGATGAGGACGCCGCCGAGGAGATGGTGGAAAAGCTCTATCAGCAGTGGGCGGACGAGCCCTGCGCCGCCCCTGGACGGCTGTACGCCGCGCGCGTGGTTCGCGCGCCTGGATACGCCCGGGGCGCTGGTGGAAAACGCTGGCCGCTACGGTGCGCGAGGGCGTCGAGCCGCCGGACCTTCTGCTCGACCGCTTTGACGGCCTGGGGACGGCCTGCGCCGCCCCTCTGGAAGCGCTCGCCCGGGACGAGGGGGAGGGCGCGGATGTGCGCGCGCAGGCGCTCGGCCTTCTGCCCGGTATCGACGAGGCGCGCGCCGTGCCGGTCAGTATCGACGCCGTGCTCGCCGCCCAGGAGAGCGACAGCTTTTGTGAAATGGCGGCGGAGCTCCTCGCCGGCCGCGTGGACGCGAATTGTGCGAGCGTCCTGCTTTCCGGCTACGACGCCGCCCCGGCGTTTGCCCGGAAGCTCATCTTGGAAGTGCTCAGCAACTTTCCCGGCGATGCGCGCGTCTATGGGCATATGCTGGATATGCTGAAAAATTGCCCGGAAGAGCGCGCCTTTGCCGCCCGCCTGCTGGGGCGCTACGGCGACGAGCGCGCCGTGGGGCCGCTCAAGGCGCTGCTCGCCGCGACGGGACATCAGCTATTACGAATACATGGAATTGCGCAACGCCGTGGAAGCCCTCGGCGGCGAGGGTCGTTCCGCGAGCGCGAGTTCTACGGCGACCCGGATTACGAATACCTGCGCGAATTGGAGTGACCAAAGGGGAGGGACAAGGTGTACTGTACAAAATGCGGAAAAAAGAACGCCGAAGACCGCCTGTTCTGCGGCTTTTGCGGAAGCCCGTTGAACACTCCGGAAGCCGCCGCCCCCGAGGGACGACGAGCGCGGATCTACGGCCGCCCCGGGACGGGGCAGGCGCAGACTGTGGCCGCGCCGGAAAAGGGCGGGGAAGAGACTGCGCCGGAACAGGCCGTCCCCCGATCCCCGCCGCGCCCGCCACGCGAAGATGATCGCGGAGGGCGCAGGCCGCGGAAGAAGAGGACGGCTGGCCGGAGCTGGATATCGAGCCGCCCATCCGCCGCGCCCCCAGTTCCGGGCAGAACAGGCGCAGGGACGATGGATACGGCGAGGCGGCGGGCATACCGCCCGAGGAGACCGCGCCCGGGGAGGATGCGCCCGACGGGGGACGTGCCCGGCGAGGGAGGACCCGCTCGCCCGCCCGCTGCTCAACAGGCCGTGGAGCTGCGCGCCAAGCGCCCGCCGCAGCTTTCGCGCGCTTCCGCGCCGGTCAAGCCCCGCGCCGCCACGGGCGCGCGGCGCGCCAACACGGTGGTGCCACCGCGCGCGCCCGACCCGGACGACCTCTTCCTGGAGGATGAGGCCGACGCCGAGGACGATATCGCCGACTTCGTGGCAGGACACTAGATCGCGTGTTGGACGATATCGCCGACTTCGTGCAGGAATACCTGGACGATTACCGTTACGAGGACCGTCCTCACGGCAACTTCTTCGTGCGCCACATCCGCGGCTTTGTCACGCTCATCCTGCTGGCCATCGTCGCGGTGGTGGTCGGCTCCTGGCTGACGTTCGGCAGCGGCCAGCGCCTGTTGGGGCAGCTCTACATCAGCGGCAACCCGGCGACTTACGTGGAGCTGGGCAAGGAAGCCGACGAAGCGGGCAATTACGAGGAAGCCGGCGCCTACTACCTCAAGGCGCTGGAGGTGCGCGGCGAGGAGCTTGACGGCAGCGACCGCACCACCGCCGTCAACGCCGCCAACGCCTATATCCGCGCCGGCAACTCCGGCCGCGCGGCGCGGCGCTGGAATATCTCATCGCCATCGACCCCAACGACCCCGCGCCCTACAACACGCTCAAGCAGCTCTATCCCGACGCGGCCTCGCGTCCGCAGAGCGTGACCCGGCTTTTGCAGCAGGGCGCGCAGAACACGGGCGACCGCCAGCCTTGCCCAGTAGCGCCTGCGTGCAGGACGCCCCCGTTTTCCACCGGGAAACGGGGGTTTTTGCGCCCAAATGCCAGGATACGCCGTTTTTTTGCAACATCACGGTTTTTGCTGCATTTTTGCGCAGTTCGCCAAAATTTTACCCGCCCCCTTGACAAACCATCCCCGCCGTGGTATCCTGTGACAACGCGATGACCGGGAACAAGTACGGCAGGGCGCGGCCTTCAGAGAACCGCCGGATGGTGCGAGGCGGCAGGCAGCCATGCGCGGAATACATCCCGAGAGCGGCGCGCTGAACGGGGCTTCCCCCCAAGTAGGCTGCGACGGGTTCGCCCCGTGAACGCGATAGGGTATGTTCGTACCCGACGAGGGCGCTTTCGTGAGGAGGCGCCGAATTGAGGTGGTACCGCGGGTAAACGCCCGCCCTCAGCGATTTATTTTGCGGAGGGCGGGTTTTTTTGCGCGCCCCCGCGCACGGGAGGGGATCGCATGGCGATCAAACTGGCGCTCTTGGTGGTATTCTTTGGCATCATGCTGGCGGTGGGCGTCCATTGCCGCCGCCACGCCACGGATGTGACGGCTTCGTGCTCGGCGGCCGCTCGGTGGGCGCGTGGCTGACGGCCTTGCCTACGGCACGTCTACTTCTCGGCGGTCATCTTCGTCGGTTACGCGGGCCAGTTCGGCTGGCGCTTCGGCGTGGCCTCCACGTGGATCGGCCTGGGCAACGCCTTTTTGGGCTCGCTGCTGGCCTGGGTGGTGCTCGGCCGCCGCACAAGGCTGATGAGCCAGCACCTGGACAGCGCCACCATGCCGGAGTTCTTCGGCAAGCGCTTCGGCTCCAGGGGGCTGAAGATCGGCGCTTCGATCATCGTCTTTATCTTCCTCATCCCCTACACGGCCTCGCTCTACAACGGCCTTTCCCGCCTGTTTGGCATGGCCTTCAACATCGACTACACGCTCTGCATCATCCTCATGGCGGCGCTGACCTGCGTCTACGTGGTGGCGGGCGGCTACATGGCCACGGCCATCAACGATTTCATTCAGGGCCTGATCATGCTGGGCGGCATCGTCGTGGTGGTGCTGGCGGTGCTCAATGAAAACGGCGGCTTCATGGCGGCCATGGACGCGCTCGCCCGCGTGGAGGACACCTCCGTGACCACCACGCCCGGCGCGTTCACCTCCTTCTTCGGTCCCAAGCCGCTGGAACTTCTCGGCGTGGTCATCCTCACCTCGCTGGGCACCTGGGGGCTTCCGCAGATGGTGCAGAAGTTCTACGCCATCCGCTCGGAAAAGGCCATCCACAAGGGCGCGGTCATCTCCACGCTGTTTGCCGTGGTGGTGGCGGGCGGCTGCTACTTCCTCGGCGGCTTCGGCCGTCTCTACGGGGACCGCGTAAACGTCGCCGCCGACGGCTACGACGCCATCATCCCCGCGATGCTGGAAAACCTCTCGCCGCTTTTGATCGGCATCGTCGTCATACTCGTGCTCTCGGCCTCCATGTCCACGCTCTCCAGCCTGGTCATGGCTTCCAGCTCGACCCTGACGCTCGACCTTCTCAAGGACAATGTCGTCAAGGACATGGACGAGAAAAAGCAGGTGCTGACCATGCGCGCCCTCATCGTGGTGTTCATCGCCATCTCCGTGGTTATCGCCATCGTACAGCACAAGAGTAACATCACCTTTATCGCCCAGCTGATGGGCGTCTCCTGGGGCGCTCTGGCGGGCGCGTTCCTCGCCCCCTTCCTCTACGGGCTCTACTGGAAGCGCACCACCCGCGCGGCGGTGTGGGTCAGCTTCCTCTTCGGCGCGGGCGTGATGACGCTCAACCTCTCTGCCCGTCCATCTTCCCGTCCGTCCTCCAGTCGCCCATCAACTGCGGCGCGTTCGCCATGCTCGCGGGATTGGTGCTGGTGCCGCTGGTGAGCCTCGTCACCCCGAGGCCGGAGCGGGACCTGACCGAGAGCGCCTTCGCCTGCTACGAGGCCAAGGTGGTCGTGCCCGTGAAG
Organism: uncultured Bacillota bacterium; assembly: GCA_963930055.1. GTDB lineage: Bacteria > Bacillota > Clostridia > Christensenellales > Aristaeellaceae > Pullichristensenella. The sequence continues at coordinate 175,064 of CAWVKS010000010.1, forward strand.
CGCTCGCTGGGCGATTGACGCCAAGGCGCAAAAACGCCGCCCCCTGCCGTATTGCAGAGGGCGGCGCTGTTTTGCTTAAATGTCCTTTTCCACGACTGCGCCGCTTTTCAGCGAGGCAGGCACGTCGATGGCTCGCTGGTTCTTCGAGCCGCGGAAGCGCAGGGACAGCGTGCGCTCGGCAAGCACGAAGGGGCCGTCGATGAGCACGTCACCTCTTCAAGCAGCGCGCGCATCGCCGGGTCGCCCAGCGTTTCTTCATAAAGATACCCCGTGTACGCCCACACGTTCAGCCCGCTCTCGCGCGCGGCGCGGGCGGAGCACGCGACAGGCGGCGGGCTGACAGAAGGGGTCGCCGCCGGTGAGCGTGATGCCGTCCAGGAGCGGGTCGGCGTGGAAGCGGGCGATGATCTCGTCCGTGTCCATATCCTGCCCGCCGGCAAAGTCGTGCGTCTGCGGGTTGTGGCAGCCGGGGCAGGCGTGCGGGCATCCCTGCGTGAAGATGGCGAAACGGAAACCCGGGCCGTCGACAATGGACTCGTTGACCAGCCCGGCAATGCGTATGTTCATGCCTCCGCCCCCTTTGCCGCGCTCTTGCCGGCAAGCGCGCCGGTGGAAAAGGCGATCTGCAAATTGAAGCCGCCGGTGGTGCCGTCCACATCCAGCAGCTCCCCGGCAAAATACAGCCCGGCAGGCGCCTGGACTCCATCGTCGAGGCGTTCACACCGCGCACGTCCACGCCGCCGCGGGTGACGATGGCCTCGGAAAAGCCGCGCAGCTTCAGCGGCGTGAGCGGCAGCGCCTTGAAAAGCCCCCGCAGCGCCCGCTCGCTGCTCATGCGTCAGGGCGTTGGCGGGCAGGGCGGGGGAGAGCCCCGCCAGTTCCAAAAGCGCCAGCGCCAGGTTGTGCGGCGCGAGGCCGTCCATCACGGTGATGAGCTGCTTGCGGGAGAGCTCGCGCAGGTCGCGCACCATGCGCGCGTCCAGCGTGCCGTCGTCCAGCGCCGGCTTTAGGTCGATGGCCAGCCGCACGCGGGAAAGGTCCTCCGGCAGCAGGCTGGAAAGCGTCAAAACCAGCGGCCCGGAAATGCCGAAATGCGTAAAAAGCAGCTCGCCCTGCTCGGCGAAGAACACTAGATCGCGTGTTTTCTTTGCGCCCTTTTCGTAGGCAAAGAGCTTGACGTTGCGCAAGGAAAGCCCGGAAAGCGCGTAAGGCCACGTCTCCACCGTCTCGATGGGCACGAGCGCGGGCAGGGCGGCGGTGAGCGCGTGCCCCGTCTCCTCCGCCATGCGGTGTCCGTCGCCGGTGGAACCTGTGGAGGGGTAGCTGAAACCGCCGGTGGCGAGGATCACCGCGTCCGCCCGGAGCGCTTCGCCGCTTTCCAGCTGCACGCCCACGGCGCGCCCATCTTCCGCCAACAGGCGGGCGACGCGCGCGTTCAGGCGCACGGCCACGCCCAGGCGCGAAAGCTCGCGCGCCAGCGTGCCGGTCACGTCGCTGGCCTTGTCCGAGGCGGGGAACACGCGCTCGCCGCGCTCTGTCTTGAGCGCCAGGCCGAGCCCCTCCATCAGTTCCATGGTGCCAAAGTTGCCAAGCGTCGCCAGCGCCGCATAGAGGAAGCGCGGGTTGCGCAGTATGTGGCGCATGAACTCTTCCTGCCCGCAGGCGTTGGTGAGGTTGCAGCGCCCCTTGCCGGTGATATAGATCTTTTTGCCCAGCTTTTCATTGCGCTCCAGCAGCGTCACGTCCGCGCCGCCGCGCGCGGCAAACAGCGCGGCCATCAAACCGGCCGCGCCGCCGCCAACGATCAAAATCCGTTTTTGCATGTCATTCCCCGCTCTTGGCAAGATAGACGTCATAGTTGGCCCAGATCTTTTCAAGCTCCGTAAAGTGCTCGGAGACCTCCTGCCGCCGCCGCTGGCTGAGGGCGACGATCAGGGCGTTGATGAGCGAGAGGGGGGCGGCGAACGAATCGACGAACGAGGCCATGTCGCTCTTGGCCATCAGGCAGACATCCGCGGTGGAGTGCAGGGGCGAGAGCGGCCCGTCGGTAATGGCGATCAGCTCCGCGCCGCGCGAATGGGCGAACTCCATCGCCTCGATGGTGCGCGCCGTGTAACGGGGGAAGGAGATACCGATGAGCAGGTCGTCCTCGCTGATGCGGGAAAGCTGCTCAAACACGTCGCTGATGCCCGAAGTGACCACCGTGACGTTGGAAAAGATATACTTTAAGTAATGGACGAAGAACTCGGCGATCGGCGCGGAGGCGCGCAGGCCGAGCACATAAATCGCCCGCGCCTGTATGATGCGGTCAATGGCCTTTTCAAAGGCGTTCAGGTCCAGCTCATCCAGCGTGGAGCGTATGTTCATGATGTCCGCCTTGAGCACCTTGTTGAGCACCTGGGCGTGGTCCATGTCCGAGGTCATCTCAAAGCGCTGGGAGGCGGTCAGGCGGTGACGGATGAGCTCCTGCAGCGCCTTTTGCAGCTGCGGGTAGCCGGAATAGCCAAGCGCCGCGGCAAAGCGCACCACCGTGGACTCTGAAACGCCCACGTATTCGCCCAGCTTGGAAGCGGTCATAAACACGACCTTGTCGTAATGCGAGACGATGCACTCGGCGATGCGCCGGTGACTTTTCGACAGCTTTTTGCCGCTGTGGTTGAGCCGCTGGATCAATTCCTGCGCGTTTTCCAAGGCAAAACCCTCCCCTTGTACGCACTTGCTTGCCTATAAAGAAAGTATACCCCTTTTTTGCCGATTTTGCAAGCGAAAAATGCAGATTTGGCAGATATGCCCTTCAATTCGCGGGAAATTTCTCAAAAAATGTATTATTCTTCGCTTTCGATTCATTTTTTTCGGGCAGACAACATCCCGCGTTGACATTCTAACGCGGCGCGTGCTATAATGGTAGACCATTGTTTGCAAGGGAATGGTCGCTTATGTCATTTGTGGAGCTGCTGCTCGTCGCTGTCGGCCTTTCGATGGACGCCTTCGCCGTCGCCGTCTGCCGCGGGCTGGAGATGCGCAGGATCGACTACCGGCAGGCGCTTTTGATCGCCGTGTTCTTCGGCGGGTTCCAGGCGCTGATGCCGGCGGTGGGCTATCTGCTCGGCGCGGGCTTTGAGCATTACATCAGTTCCTTCGACCACTGGATCGCCTTCGCGCTCCTGGCCTTCATCGGCGGCAAGATGATCTGGGAAGCTGTGCAGGGCGGGGAAGAGGAACATCCGCAGCAGCTGGGCCTGAAACTGCTTTTGATGATGGCCATCGCCACCAGCATCGACGCGCTGGCCGTGGGCATCACCTTCGCCTTTTTGCAGATGGACATACTCCCCTCGGCGGCGACCATCGGCGTTACCACCTTCATACTCTCCTTTGCCGGCGTGTGCGCGGGCAACCGCTTCGGCGCGCGCTACAAGAAGAAAGCGGAGGTCGTCGGCGGCGTGGTGCTGGTGCTCATCGGCGTAAAGATACTTCTCGAGCACCTGGGCGTGATCGCCTTTTAGGAGATCTGGGCACAAAAAGGGGACCGGCAAGCATCGGTCCCCTTCAGAGCGCTGACAAAGCCTACAACCGCAAAAATCGCTCTGATATACAAAAAATCAGAAGCGATTTTTGCTTCCGGCGGTGGATTTGTCGAGCCCTTTGGGATCGTCAAATCCAGTCGCCCTTGGCGACAAATTTTGCCGCCGGCAAAATTTCCTCGTCAGCTGCACTTGCATCCTGCGGTCACTTACGTCTAAGTAAGCTCCCTTGGCTGCAAGTACAGCTTCCTTGGCTTGCAGGCTTTCTCAACGCTCTGCCAGTCTGTTGACTTTGTCAACATCCTGAAGGGGACCGGCAAGCGTCGGTCCCCTTCCTTAATAAGGCATATGCGTCATTCCAGGTCGTCCAGCGTCGGCGGGTCGCAACGGCTGCAGGGCGGCTTGCCCATCTCGATGGCTTCGTAGAGCGTGCGCTCGGGCGCGCCGCTCATGCCGTAGCAGGTGCTCTCCGCGTGGTAGGCGCGCGAACCGTCGTAGAAGTAGACGGCCACGCCCTTCGCTTCTTCGGGCAGCTCATCTTCATCGCCCGCAGCTTCCTCCGCGCCGCCGTCCAGGGCGTTCGCCCCGCAGGCGGCACAGGGCACGCAATCCGCTTCCTCGGCTTCCGCCACGGCCATCAGCCGCGCTTCGCCGGCAAAGGCCGTGCATTCGTCGCTGACATGGTATACGAAATCTTCATCCACCCAAACGGCGTCCGCAGCCTCGACGAGTTCCGCGGCCGGCGCGCCGCAGGTGGGGCAGGGGTCAAACCCATCCTCCACAGAGGACGCGAGCGTGTATTCCTGCGCGCCCAGCATGCCGGAACAGGTGGCGCTGGTGTGGTAATAGCGGCCGTTTTCAGTGTGGTAGACGGTGAACGCGCCCGCCGCCTTGGCCTCGACGGGACCTTCCGCGGGCGCTTCCGCTTCCGGCGTGGGGGTGGGCGCGGCCATGGCGGGCTGCGGCGTCTCGCGCGGCTCGTCGGGGGCTTCGGTTTCCGGCGCGGTCGACGGCTCCGCGCTCACGGCCTCCGGCGTCGCCGACGGCGCGACGGTCTCCACGGCCTCCGACGTTGCCGACGGCGTGGCGCTTGCTTGCGCATCAGGCCCTTCGCTCACGCCCGGCGCGTCGATGCTGCGCGGCGTGGGGGTGGGGTAGGGGGTCTGCTCCGGGGTGGCGGACGGCACGGGGGTGACAGTCTCAGCGGCGTCGGCGTCGCGCATACCGGCGCGGGTCAGCGCCAGGCCGGCCACGGCCAGCTGCGCCGCGCTCGTCTCTTCTTCGCTGGGCAATTCGATCTCCGGCGTGGCCGAGGGCGAAGGCTCCGCCTCCGACGCGCCGTCCTCGTCCGCGTCGCCGCCGTCCTCGCCCGCGGGCGTCTGCGCGTCCTCGGCGGGGAACAGGCCGCTGATCCAGCCGCGCACGCCCCGGCCGAGCTCTACGCCGCCCTCGATGCCGTCGGCAGCCTTGTTGAGGGCGTAGTTGCCCATGGAGCAGGCCACGGTGCGCATGTTGCCAAAGGCGTCGCCCGCGCGCTCGGAGAACGTCTCCCAGGCGATGGTCGCGTCCGCGCCGGCGGTCTCAAAAAAGTCGTTGGCCTTGTCCTGGAAGCGCTGGAAGTCCGCGTTGCCGGTCGGCACGGTCAAAACAGCGGCGATCAGGCCGCAGAACACCGCCAGCGTAGCCACACTCCACAGCAGCTTCCCGCCCACGCCGCAGCGCAGGCGGCGGTTCCAGATGAGGAACAGCCCCACGGGCCAGAGGAGGATGGACACCACCAGCGTCAAAATGATATAACCATAGTTCGCGCGCCGCCGCTTCGGCCTGCGCGCCGGCTCGGGGCGGTTGTAGCTGGGGCGCTTTTCCGAGCGCATCATGTAATTCCGGCCGCCCCGGCGGGCGAAGAGCTGGAGGTCGAGCCGGTCAAATCTTTGCATGTATGTCACCTGCCATCGCTTTTGTCGGTCTCCAAAGCATGGTTCAATACCTTTATTATAGCAGAAGCGGGGCAAATACTCAAACGACGATATTGTGACGGAAAGATGATGCGCCCGGGAGGTTCGCAGGGGAAAAACGTGGAAATGGGGCGAAAAATTAACGCAGGGGAAAGCAGGAAAAAAGGTTTTGATGGAGAAACCTTGAAGTTGGACGCGATTGAATTTATGGATGTATGTCCAATAAAGTTCTGGAGGGAAAAAGCATGAGTGTGGAACGCAATTTGCCCATCGTTCGTGAGCGCAAGCTGGCGATCCTGAAGGGCGACCCGGAGCTTTGCGACAAGCAGAAAAAGGCCGGAAAGCTCCTGGCCAGGGAGCGCGTGGCGCGGCTGTTTGACGCATCGAGCTTTGTCGAGCTCGACGCGCTCAATGCCGACGCGGGCGTTGTCACCGGCTACGGCCTGATCGACGATAAGCCCGTTTACGTCTACGCGCAGGACTTCACCGTCAAGGGCGGTTCCGTCGGCGCGCAGCATGCGAAGAAGATCCTCAAGGTCATGGATCTTGCCGAAAAGACCGGCGCGCCCGTGGTCGCCATCCTCGACACCGCCGGCGCGCGCCTGGACGAGGGCCTGGACGCCATGAACGCCTACGCCATGGTCGCCGGCCGCGTCAGCGCCCTGTCCGGCGTGGTGCCGCAGGTGACGCTGGTGCTCGGCCATTGCGGCGGCACGGCCTCCGCCATCGTCGGCATGAGCGACATCGTGGTGATGAGCAAGAACGGCAGCCTCTTTGTCAACGGCCCGCGCGTTGTTTCCGCCGTGGCCGGCAAGGAGCTTTCGCTGGAGGACATCGGCGGTCCTTCCGCCTCCGTGCGCTCCGGCATGGCGCAGCTCACCGCCGAGACCGATGAAGAAGCCATCGCCATGGCGCGCAAGGTCCTGGCCATGCTGCCCGCCAACAACATGGACGAGGCCGCCGAACCGCCCCGCGACGACATGAACCGCGAACTTCCCCAGTTCAACGCCATTGATAAGGTGGACGACGTGCGCGACCTGTTGCGCGGCGTGGCCGACCTGGGCGACATCGTGGAGCTGGGCGAGGATTTCGCCCCCTCGATGGTCACGGCGCTTGCTAAGCTCGGCGGCGCGACCGTCGGCTTCATCGCCAACCAGCCCGCCAAGGACGAAGGCCGCCTGACGGTCTACGGCTGCAAGAAAGCCGCCCGCTTCGCCGCCTTCTGCGATTGTTTCTCCATCCCGGTGATCACCGTGGTCGATTCCCTGGGCATGAAGATCTCCACCGCCCCGCAGGGCGAGCTCTCCCGCGCCGGCGCGCAGCTACTCTTCGCCCTCAGCGAGGCCAACACGCCGCGCATCTCCCTGGTGGTCGGCCAGGCCATCGGCATGAGCTACGCCGCCCTGGCTTCCCGCGCCGTCTCGGACATGGTCTACGCCTGGCCGGGCAGCGTGTTTTCCCCGGTGAGCGCCCCCATCGCCGCGCAGCTGCTTTACGCGGACGAGATGAAGGGCGCCGAGGATCCCTACGCCAAGCGCGCCGAGCTCGAGCAGCGCTACATGGATGACGTGGCCGACGCGGTCAACGCCGCCAAGGAGGGCTATGTCGATGACGTGATCGAGCCTTCCGCCACCCGCCAGATGCTCTGCGCCGCCGTGGAGATGCTCTCCGGCAAGCGCGATATGCGGCCCGCGAAGAAGCACGGCAACATGCCGCTGTAATAGAGGAGGGTCTTTATGAACATCTGGGGTGAGTCCCTTTCCGTGATGGGCATCGGCCTGGTCATGGTATTCCTTGGCCTGTTCATACTCATCGCCTTCATCTACATCATCAACGCCGTCGTTGCCGGCAAGGGCGAAAAGCAGGAAGAGGCTTCTTCCGAAGCTCCGGCTCCCGCTCCCGCGCCCGCCCCGGTTCCCACGCCGGCTGTGTTTGCGGGCATTGATGCGCAGGTGGTGGCCGTCATCGCCGCTGCCGTCGCCGCCATGGACGCAAATGGCAAGCCGCTGGTCATCCGCTCGATCCGCCGCTCGCCCGGCTGGAAACGCGCCTCTCGCGCCGAGCAGGTCTACCGCTTCTGATCAAATCCCATAAACCATGATTTAGAAGATTTTAGGAGGAACAAGTTATGCGCAAGTTCTCTATCACCGTAAATGGTCAGGCCTACGAGGTCGAAGTCGAGGAGATCGGCGGCGCGCCCGTATTCGCGCCCGCTCCCGCGCCCGCCTACGCGCCCGCGCCTGTGGCCGCTCCGGCTCCGGCGCCCGCTCCCGCCGCCGCGCCCGCGCCCGCTCCGGCGCCCGCTGCCGCTGCTCCGACTCCGGCTCCGGCGCCTGCCGCCGCCCCCGCCCCTGCCGCTGCCGCCGGCGGCGAGCCGGTCAAGGCTCCGATGCCCGGCAACATACTCGATGTGCGCGTCAGCGCCGGTCAGGCCGTGAAGAAGGGCGACGTGCTGCTCATCCTCGAAGCCATGAAGATGGAAAACGAGATCCTCGCCGCCCGCGACGGCGTGGTCGCCTCCGTGGCGGTCGCCAAGGGCGCGACGGTCAACTCCGGCGACGTGATGCTGACCCTGAACTGACGCATCCGTGGCGCGCCGGGCGGTCAGACGTCCGCCCCGGCGCGCCCCCATATGCCGTTTTCCAACGTTCATTCAGCGACCTGGAGGTTGAAACATGTTCAAGAAAGTCAAGCGCACGCGCGCATTCGTGTGCCTGCTTGTGATGCTCGCCGTGCTGCTCGTATGGGGCTTTGCGGAGAACGCAGTGCAGGCTCCGGCGGCTGACGGCGCTGCCGAGGCGACCGTGGAGGAGGCGCTGGACGCGCCCGCCGAGGACACCCTCGAGCGCGACCTCGCCGCCGCCAACGGCGAAACGGACTTTGCGGGCGGCACCGTCCGCGTCATCGAAACGCAGGAAGAAGAGGAAACGTCGCAGATCGACTTCGTCAGCGGCATGCAGGCCATCTGGGAGTCCACCGGCCTTGCCAATGGCGACTGGCAGCAGTACGTGATGATCCTCGTCGCCTTCGTGCTCCTCTACCTTGCCATCGTCAAGGGCTTTGAGCCGCTGCTGCTTTTGCCCATTTCCTTTGGTATGCTGCTGGCCAACCTGCCCCTGGGCGGCCTCATGGACGACCCGACCTTCAAGTACTTCGCCACGCTGCAGGAGGCGCAGCAGTACGCCGCACCCTACGGCAAGGAAGTGACGATGGTCTCCAAGATGTTCTGGGACGTCGGCGGCCAGGTGTTCACCAGTGAATCCGCGGCGCTGGCGGCCGGTTTCGACGCCGCGCTGCCCACCTGCTCGCGCTACTTCCGCGACCTCTATCAGGTGGCGGACGCCAACGGCGGATTGTTCTACTACCTCTATCAGGGCGTCAAGCTGGGCATCTACCCGCCGCTCATCTTCATGGGCGTGGGCGCGATGACGGACTTTGCCCCCCTGATCGCCAACCCGAAGTCCCTGCTTCTGGGCGCGGCGGCGCAGCTGGGCATCTTCATCGCCTTCATCCTCGCCCGTCTGCTCGGCTTCACCTCTTCGGAAGCGAGCTCCATCGGCATTATCGGCGGCGCGGACGGCCCCACGGCCATCTTCGTCACCACCAAGCTGGCCCCGCACCTTCTGGGCGCCATCGCCGTGGCGGCGTACAGCTACATGGCTCTGGTGCCGGTCATCCAGCCGCCCATCATGCGCGCTTTGACCACCAAGAAGGAACGCGCCATCGTCATGCAGCAGCTGCGCCCGGTCAGCAAGCGCGAACTGGTGATCTTCCCCATCGCCGTGACGGTCATCGTCTCGCTGCTTCTGCCCTCGGCCGCCCCGCTGATCGGCATGCTGATGTTCGGCAACCTCCTGCGCGTCTCCGGCGTCACCGAGCGCCTGTCCAAGACCGCGCAGAACGAACTGATGAACATCGTCACCATCTTCCTGGGCATCACCGTCGGCGCGACCACGAAGGGTTCCACCTTCCTCACCGCCGATACGCTCTTCATCCTCTTGCTGGGCGTCATCGCCTTCATGGGCGGCACCGCCGGCGGCGTGCTGCTGGGCAAGCTGATGTGCAAGTTGACCGGCGGCAAGATCAACCCGCTCATCGGTTCCGCGGGCGTCTCCGCCGTGCCGATGGCGGCGCGCGTCTCCCAGAAGGAAGCGCAGCGCGAGAACCCCGGCAATTTCCTGCTGATGCACGCCATGGGCCCGAACGTGGCCGGCGTCATCGGTTCCGCGGTGGCGGCGGGCGTGTTCATCGCCCTGTTCGGCTGATACCGCGCGCCCCTGTTGGGCTAAAGACTTTGTAAGGAGGAAACGACCATGGCGAAGGTTTTGATCACCGATACCATCCTTCGAGACGCGCACCAGTCCCAGGCCGCCACCCGCATGCGCACTGAGGACATGCTGCCCGCCTGCGAGATACTCGACAAGATCGGTTACTATTCCCTCGAATGCTGGGGCGGCGCGACCTTCGACGCCTGCCTGCGCTTTCTGAACGAGGATCCGTGGGAGCGTCTGCGCAAGCTGCGCAAGGCCCTGCCCAACACCAAGCTGCAGATGCTCTTCCGCGGCCAGAACATACTCGGCTATAAGCACTATGCCGACGATGTGGTGGATGAGTTCGTGCGCCTGTCGATCAAGAACGGCATCGACATCATCCGCATATTCGACGCCCTCAACGACGTGCGCAACCTCGAAACGGCCATCAAGGCCACCAAGAAGTACGGCGGCATCTGCGAAGTGGCGATGAGCTACACCGTCAGCCCCGTCCACACCGAGGACTACTTCGTAAAACTCGCGCAGCAGATCGAGGAGATGGGCGCGGACACCATCTGCATCAAGGACATGGCCAACCTGCTTCTGCCCTACAAGGCGTACAGTCTGGTCAAGCGCCTGAAAGAGAACGTCAAGCTCCCCATCCACCTGCACACCCACAACACCTCCGGCACCGGCGACATGACGCTGCTCAAGGCCATCGAGGCCGGCGTGGACATCGTCGATACCGCCCTCTCCCCGCTGGGCAACGGCACTTCCCAGCCGGCCACCGAGCCGCTGGTCGCCACACTGCAGGGCACGGAGTACGATACCGGCCTGGATCTTGGTCTCATGTCCCAGGCGGCGGTGCACTTCCGCAAGGTCGCCGATAAACTGAAGGCCGAGGGCGTGCTCGATCCCAAGGTGCTGTCCGTGGACATCAATACGCTTCTGTATCAGGTGCCGGGCGGCATGCTCTCCAACCTCATCAATCAGCTCAAGCAGGCCAACGCCTCCGACAAGTTCTACGACGTCTTGGCGGAGATACCGCGCGTGCGCGAGGACTTCGGCTATCCGCCGCTGGTCACCCCCACCAGCCAGATCGTCGGCACGCAGGCCGTGATGAACGTGCTCTCCGGCGAGCGCTACAAGCTCAACCCCAAGGAGTCCCAGGGCCTGATGCGCGGCGAGTACGGCCGCCTGCCCGCCCCGGTCAACGAGGAAGTGCGCCGCAAGGTCATCGGCGATGCCAAGGTCATCACCCATCGCCCCGCCGACGACATCGCGCCGGAACTGGAGAAGTACCGCAAGGAGATCGGCCAGTATATCACCCAGGAAGAGGACGTGCTCACCTACGCCCTGTTCCCGCAGGTGGCCACCAAGTTCTTCGAGTACCGTCAGGCCCAGCAGCTCAAGCTGGACAACTCCCTGCTGGACAAGGAGAACCACGTGATGCCCGTCTAAGGCAAAGCAACACACTTTCAAGCCCCGCGTCTACCGGCGCGGGGCTTTTCCCTGCGCGGCGTTTCATATCCAGTTAACGTCCATGCTGTATAATAGTGGTAGACTGATCAGGAGGGACACCATGGCAAAGACCTATTCCGCCACCGACATACAGGTGCTCGAGGGCCTCGACGCGGTGCGCATGCGCCCGGGCATGTACATCGGCTCCACCGGCGCGCGCGGGCTGCACCACCTCATTTGGGAGATCGTCGACAACGCCATCGACGAGGCTTCCAACGGCTTCGCCACCGAGATCACCGTGACGCTGAAAAAGGACGGCTCCTGTGAGGTGACGGACAACGGCCGCGGCATCCCCGTGGACATCCACCCGCAACTGGGCGTCTCCGGCGTGGAGGTCGTCTACACGCAGTTGCACGCCGGCGGCAAGTTCAACAACAAGAACTACGCCTATTCCGGCGGCCTGCACGGCGTGGGCGCGTCCGTGGTCAACGCCCTCTCCGAGTGGGTGACGGTGGACGTGTACCGCGATTACAGCCACTACCACATCCGCTTCGAGTCCTATGAGGACAGAAAGACCGGCAAGATCGTCTCCGGCCACGTGGTCGCGCCGCTGGAAAAGGTGGGCAACACCCGCAAGCGCGGCACGCAGGTCTGCTTCAAGCCCGACCCGCGCGTGTTCGAGGACACACACTTCAACGGCGACACCGTGCGCCGCCGCGTGCGCGAACTGGCCTACCTCAATCAGGGCGTGCGCTTCGTCTTTACCGACGAGCGGGGAAAAGGACGAGGCGCGCCGTCGCCGCGAATACTGCTACGAGGGCGGCCTTGCCGACTTTGTGCAGTACCTCAACACGGACAAGCAGACCATCACCGGCCCCATCACCTTCGAGGGCCGGCGCGACGGCACGCTTCTGCGCGTGGCCATCCAGTATACGGATTCCTACACGGAAAACATCTATTCCTTCGTCAACAACGTGCCCACCGGCGAGGGCGGCACGCACGAGACGGGCTTCAAGGCCGCCATCACTAAGGCGTTCAACGACTACGCCCGCCGCGTGGGCCTGCTCAAGGAAAAGGACAACAACCTCTCCGGCGAGGACTTCCGCGAGGGCATGACCGCCGTGGTCTACGCCGGCGTGCAGAAGCCGCAGTTCGAGGGCCAGACCAAGGGCCGGCTGGGCAATACGGAAGTCCGCCCCATCGTCGAGGCCATCTGCCTAGAACAGCTCTCGCTGTTCCTGGACGACCTCAAAAATCAGGAGGTCGCCACCCGCATCGTCGAAAAGGCGGTCAAGGCCGCCAAGGTGCGCGAGGCGGCGCGCAAGGCGCGCGACGTGGCGCGGCAGAAAAACCAGCTCGAGGCCGCGCCGCTGGTGGGCAAGCTCGCCAGCTGCACCGGCCGCAACTGGAAGGAGAACGAACTGTTCATCGTCGAGGGCGATTCCGCCGGCGGCAGCGCCAAGCAGGGCCGCGACCGGCGCTTCCAGGCCATTCTGCCCCTGCGCGGCAAGCCCCTCAACGCCGAGAAAAAGCGCATCGACCAGGTGCTGGCCAACGAGGAGTTCCGCTCCATCATCACCGCGCTGGGTACGGGCATCGGCGAGGAGTTTGACCTTACGCACCTCAAGTACAACCGCGTCATCATCCTTTCGGACGCCGATCAGGACGGCGCGCACATACGCGCCATCCTTTTGACCTTCTTCTTCCGCTACATGCGCGAACTGGTCACCGACGGCCACGTCTACATCGGCATGCCGCCGCTCTACTGCGCGAAGAAGGGCGCGGAGCACATCTACTGCTTCGACGAAAAGGAGTTGGCGAAGGCCACGAAGAAGCTCGGCCGCGGTTACAGCGTGCAGCGCTATAAGGGCCTGGGCGAAATGAACCCGGAACAGCTCTGGGAGACCACCATGAACCCCAACGGCCGCAAGATGGTACAGGTCACCATCGAGGACCTTGCCGAGGCCGAGCGCCGCGTCACCGTGCTGATGGGCGACAAGGTGGAGCCGCGCCGCGAGTACATTCAGGAATACGCCAATTTTAACCACGTGGACGATTTTGAACCCGTTCGGGAAGGGGAGTAAGGCATGGCGGGAAGGAAAAAGGACGATAAGATCATCTTTTCCGAGCAGATCGTGCAAAAGTCCATGGAAGAGGTCATGCACGATTCGATGATGCCCTACTCGGAATACGTCATTCTCGAGCGCGCCCTGCCGCGCGTGGAGGACGGCCTCAAGCCCGTGCAGCGCCGCATACTCTACACCATGCACGAACTGGGCAACACATTCGACAAGCCGCACCGCAAGTGCGCCCGCATCGTCGGCGATTGCCTCGGTAAATTCCACCCCCACGGCGATACCAGCGTCTACGACGCGCTGGCGCGCATGGCGCAGCCCTTTGCGATGCGCGCGCCGCTGGTGGACGGCCACGGCAACTTCGGCTCCATCGACGGCGACAGCCCCGCGGCGATGCGCTACACCGAGGCGCGCATGACCGAGCTTGCCCAGGTGCTCTTGCAGGACATCGACAAGGACACCGTGGGCTTCCACCTCAATTTCGACGATACGCAAAAGGAGCCGGACGTGCTGCCCGGCCGCTTCCCCAATCTGCTGGTCAACGGCGCCAACGGCATCGCCGTGGGCCTTGCCACCAACATCCCCCCGCACGCTCTCGGCGAGGCCATCGCCGCCACCGTGGCGCAGATCGAAAACCCGGATATCACCACCGAGGAACTGATGCGCTACATCCCCGCGCCGGACTTTCCCACCGGCGGCGTGCTGGCCAGGGACGGCGAGCTTTTCGAGGCCTATCAGACAGGCCGCGGCAAGCTCAAATTGCGCGCCAAAGTGGAGATCGAACCGGCGGCCAACGGCAAGACGCTTCTGGTCATCCGCGAGATTCCCTATCAGGTCAACAAGTCGGCGATGCTGGAAAAAATACTGCGCCTCAGCGAGGAAAAGAAATCCCTGCTCTCCGGCATCAACGACATACGCGACGAGTCCGACCGGCAGGGCATGCGCGCGGTCATCGAATTAAAGCGCGACGTCGATCCCCAGAAGGTGCTCAACGTCCTTTATAAGTATTCCGACCTGCAGGTGACGGTGGGCGTCAACATGGTGGCCATCGCCGACGGCAAGCCCGTGCAGCTCGGCCTCAAGGCGCTCATCGGCCACTACATCCGCCATCAGAAAAACGTCGTCACCCGCCGCACCCGCCACGAACTGGAGCAGGCCGAGGCGCGCGCCCACATACTCGAAGGGCTGATCGTCGCCGTGGATAACCTCGACGAGGTCATCCGCCTCATCCGCGGCAGCAAGACCCCCCGCGAGGCGCGCGATAAACTGATGCAGCGCTTCTCCCTCACGGAGATACAGGCGCAGGCCATCCTCGATATGCGCCTGCAGCGCCTGACGAACCTGGAGATCCTCACGCTGCGCAAGGAGTACGCGGAGATCGAAAAGCGCATCGCCTATCTCAAAGGCATACTCGCCAGCGAGAAAAAGCTGATGAACGTCATCAAAAAGGAACTGGAGGAGATCGGCGAAAAGTACGCCGACGCGCGCCGCACCAAACTGGTGGATTCCTTTGACGAGATCGTCATCGAGGAAGAAGCCCCGGTGGCGGACGAGGCCACTGTGGTCGTCACCCGCGCGGGCTTTGTGCGCCGCTTCGCCCGCCGCGCCGCGGAAAAGGCGCTGGAGGGCGCGGAGCCGTCGCGCGCGCAGCTGGACGTGATGACCGACGAAAAGCTGCTCTTCTTTACCGACGCGGGCAACTGCTACGCCGTGGGCGTTTCCCAGATCCCCGAGTGCCGCCCCCGCGACCGCGGCCTGCCGCTGGGCGGCCTGCTGGCGGGCCTGGCGGCGGACGAGCGCTTTATCTTCGTCTACGCCCCCGGCAAGGACTGGGCGGGCGAGATGACGCTGCTCACCGAAGGCGGCCTCATCAAGCGCATGGCCGTTGCCGACCTTAACGTGCGCAAGGCGCGCTACGCGGCGCTGACGCTGCGCGAGGGCGACAAACTGGCGGCCGTGCTGCCGCCGACCGCGTGCAAGGACGTTCTCGTCGTCACCCGGCAGGGCATGGCCATCTGCTTCAGCCTTGCCGATGTCAGCCTGCTGGGCCGCACGGCGGCGGGCGTCAAGGCCATACAGCTTGCGCCGAACGACCGCGCCATTGTCTGCATCGCCCACGATGGCGAGGGCGAAGCCCTGCTCGTCACCGACCGCGGCTACATGAAGCGCTGCCTGCTGCTGGATTTCGACCGGCAGGCGCGCGGCGGCAAGGGCCTCAAGGCCATCACCTTCTTAAAGAACGGCATGAATGGCGAAGCCGTCGCCGCGGCCCTGCCCGTGCGCGAGGCGCGCCCCTTCACCGTGTTCCAGAAAAGCGGCGCGCAGGCGGCCTTCAACACCGAGGAGATCGCCATCGAGACCCGCGCCGGCAAGGGACAGCCCTACGTGCTTGCCGTCATGGGCGATTGCGTGGAGGACGTGCTCATGGGCTGAAAGGCCCCTCACACTTCCCCCGCGCCAAACCCGCCCCAGCGCGCGGCGCGCAGAAGCGTCGCGCCCCGCCAGAGGCGGCGGAACGCACAAAGCAGTTCTTTCAAT
The DNA here is from genome assembly GCA_963930055.1 of uncultured Bacillota bacterium. Taxonomy (GTDB): domain Bacteria; phylum Bacillota; class Clostridia; order Christensenellales; family Aristaeellaceae; genus Pullichristensenella. The sequence continues at coordinate 190,864 of CAWVKS010000010.1, forward strand.
TTCATCTCTCTCACCCTCCAACAACATATGCCGGACGGCGACACCGCGCCATCCGGCATTTTTGCGCTTACTTTTTGGCCTTGAACTTCTTATAAAGGAAGTAGCCGGCAACGGCGACCACCGCGATGACGGCGATGACGATGACAACAGTCGTCGTATTGTCCACAAAGAACACCTCCCGCATGTTTCTCCGCGCCCATCCCGGGCGCAGATACAGCATACAGGAGGCGTGTTAGCCGCTTTGCCGATATATGTTAGCGAGATATGAAACCGTGCAGGCGATCCGCCATGCCCGGCTGTTCTTCCGCCGCTTCTTTCCGGGGCGCGCCGCCCTCGCGCGGCAGCGTCACCGTGAAGGTGGAACCCTCGCCCGGCGCGCTTGCGACGGCGATGGAACCGCCCACCAGCTCCAGCACGCGCTTGACGATGGCCAGCCCCAGCCCATTGCCCCGCGTGGCGTGCGAGGGGTCGCCCTGATAGAACTTGTCGAAGATGCGCTTCTGCGTCTCCGGCGTCATGCCGCAGCCGTGGTCGCGGATGGAGACAAGCACGCTTTCGCCCTCCGCGCGCGAGGTCAATTCGATGCGCCCGCCCGACGGCGAAAACTTCACCGCGTTGCCGATGAGGTTGTTCCACACCGTTTCCAGCATGCCCTCGTCGTGGCAGACCGGCACGTCGGCGACGTCCACGGCAAAGTCGATGCCTTTTTCCTGCCAGGCGTCCATCTGTTCCAGCGCGCAGCGCCGCAGCTGTTCGCCGAGCTGATACGGCTTTCCCGGCGGCGGCGCCTGTTGCTGCTCCATCTTGCTCAGGCGCAGTATGTTGCCCACCATGCCGCTCAGCCGCCGCGAGGCGTCGATCACCGCGTCCGCGCAGTCGCGCCGCTCGGCGGGGGAGAGCGTCTCGTCCTTGAAGGCGGTGGCATAGCTCTGGATGACGGCCAGCGGCGATTTGAACTCGTGCGATACGCTGGAAATAAAGTCTGATTTCAACATCTCCACGCTCTGCAATTCTTCCACCATGGTGTTGAAGTCCTCGATGAGCGCTTCCACCTCGTCGCGCCTGCCGTCCTTGCGAATGGGGGAGAGGCGCACGCTCAGATCTCCCTGCGCCACCCGCCGCGCCGCCTGCGCCACGGCGCTGAGGGGCTGCACGTAGATGCGCCGCCGGTAGAGGACAAAGGCCGCCGCCAGCACCGCACAGAACAGCAGGCAGTAGTGGGCCAGAAAGCTGATCATCGCCGGCAGATGGTCCTGCATGTAGGAAACGATCATCGACTCCCCGAACATCAGAAGCGCCACGATGCCCAGCGTGGTCAGCAGCACCCGCCAGGAGATGGGCGGCGCGTTCAAGCGCCTGCGCTCCTTCTTTTCCTTCCTCACTTGACCACCGCCTTGTAGCCAAAGCCGTGTACGGTGACGATCTCCACATCCTCGCAGGTGGCCAATTTGGCGCGCAGTTTGGTGATGTACACATCCACCGTGCGCAGCCCCGTCTCGCTCTCCAGCCCCCAGTATTCGTCCAGCAGTTCGCTGCGGGTAAAGATCTTCTTCGGGTGGGAGAGCAGCCGGTAGAGCACCTGAAATTCGCGCGGCAGTATGGGCAATTCCTCGCCGCTCAGATAGACGGCCATCTCGTCGCGCACCAGTTTCAAACTGCCCACGGTCAGCGTGTTCTCCGTCTCGATGCGCGCACGCCGCAACAGCGCCTCCACGCGCAGCAGCATCTCGTCCGTGTCCACGGGCTTGACCATGTAATCGTCGATGCCGGCGCGAAAGCCGCGGCGCTTGGAGTCGATGTCGTCCAGCGCGGTGATGAAGAGTATGGGAATGAGGCGGTTGTATTCCCGCACCCGTTCGGCAAAGGCAAAGCCGTCCATCCCCGGCATCATCACGTCGGAAATGATGAGGTCGAACTGCTCGGCGTAGAGCAGTTGAAAAGCCTCCGCCGGCTCCTTGCAGCCCTTGCACGGATAGCCGTTGCGGCTCAAGGTGGCGCAGAGTATGCGGTTCATCTGCGGGTCGTCCTCGACGACGAGTATCGCGGCCACGTTTAGCGCTCCCTTCCAATGTCCTGCCTCTATCGTACCGCCGCCGGGCGCGTTTTGCAAGGGCAAAGCGGCGCGTTTCATAACTCATTAACAACTTTCGCAAAGCAGAACGACATTTGCCGGGTATACTTTCTTAAGACCCGGAAAACGGGCGTACAGGAGGGAACAGACATGCTTTGGCAGATCGTCACCGATTCCAGCGTTGATTTGAAGAATATCGAGGGCGCGTCCCCGGACGTGCTTTTCAGCACCGTGCCCTTTTCCATCCTCGTGGACGGCCATGAATACATCGACACGCCCGACCTCGACGTGTCCGCGCTCGTCGGCGCCATGGAAAAGAGCGCGCAGAGCCGCACGTCCTGCCCCGCGCCCGAGGCGTGGCGCGAGGCCTTTGCCCGCGCGGACAGGACCATCGCCATCACCATTTCCGAAAAACTCTCCGGCAGCTACAACAGCGCCGTGGCGGCGCGGGCGATGGTGTTGGAAGAACACCCGGACAAGCGGATCGCCGTCGTCAACTCCCGCTCCACCGGCCCCAAGGTGGCGCTGATGGCGCGCAGGGCCGTCGAGCTTTTGCAAAAGGAGCCGCAAACGCCCTTTGACGAGGCCGTCGCCCAGATCGAGCGCTGCTGCGAGAGCCTGCACACCGTGTTCAGCCTCTCTTCCTTCGGCAACCTCGTCAAAAACGGCCGCCTCAGCCGTGCGGTGGGCTTCATCGCCGGCAAGCTCGGCCTGCGCGCCCTCGGCGAGGGCAGCGAGGAAGGGGAGATACGCCTGCGCGAGAAAGTGCGCGGCGAAAAGCGCGCCTTCTCGGCGCTCTGTAAGGCCATGCTGGAAGCGGGCTTCCGCGGCGGCGAAGTGGTCATCAGCCACTGCCTCAACGAACCACTGGCGCAGGAACTGGCCGACCATATCCGCGCCATCTGGGAAAACGCCCGCGTTTCCATCCTCCCCACGCGCGGCCTGTGCAGCTACTACGCCGAGCGCGACGGCCTCATCCTCGCGTTTTGAAACAAAACCTTCGCTTGACTTCAGCCGGCAAAGCTGGTATAATCAGTGTGCCGGTGACGGAGAGGAGTAGCGCGCAGGCTCCCAAGAGAGGGCGGTCCACAGGCTGCAAGGCCGCTCGGATGGCCGAGGCGCGAAGGTCGCTCCCGAGGCGGGCGGGCGAAGGGAAGTAGTCCGCCGGGGCGCGCCCCGTACAGCGCAAAGAGGCCCCGCGAGGGGCAAATAAAGGTGGTACCGCGGTCTGTCCCCGCCCTTTGGCCGGGACAGGCTTTTTATATCGCACGGAGGGAAGACCATGCAGGAATTCAAGATGGACAAGGTATTTTCGCCGCAGGATGTGGAAACGCGCATCTACGAAAAGTGGGAGTCGTCCGGGGCCTTCAAGCCGGTCATCGACCCGGAAAAGCAGCCCTTCACCATCGTCATGCCGCCGCCGAACATCACCGGTCAGCTCCACGTGGGCCACGCGCTGGATGAGATGCCGCAGGATGTGCTCATCCGCTACCACCGCATGAAGGGCGACCCGACCCTCTGGGTGCCGGGCACGGACCACGCCTCCATCGCCACCGAGATCAAGGTGGTCGAGGCCCTCAAGGCCGAGGGCGTCTCCAAGGAGGACATCGGCCGCGAAAAGTTCCTCGAGCGCGCCTGGGCGTGGAAGAAGGAATACGGCGGCCGCATCGTCCGGCAGCTGCGCAAACTGGGCGTCTCCTGCGACTGGTCGCGCGAGCGCTTCACCATGGACGAGGGCCTCAGCCGCGCCGTGCGCGAGACATTCGTGCGCCTCTACGAAAAGGGCCTCATCTACCGCGGCGCGCGCATCATCAACTGGTGCCCCACCTGTAAGACCGCCCTTTCGGACGCGGAAGTGGAGTATGTGGAGCAGGATTCCCACCTCTGGCACATCCGCTATCCCGGCGCGCACGGCGACATCGTCGTCGCCACCACCCGCCCGGAGACCATGCTGGGCGATACCGGCGTGTGCGTCAACCCCGCCGACGAGCGCTACAAGGGCATGGTGGGCAAGACCGTCACCCTGCCGATCATGAACCGCGAGATCCCCATCGTCGCCGACGACTACGCCGACCTCGAGTTCGGTACCGGCGCGGTGAAGATGACCCCGGCGCACGACCCCAACGACTTTGAGGTCGCCCAGCGCCACGACTTGCCCATCATCCGCGTACTCAACGACGATGGCACCATGAACGAAAACGCCGGCAAGTTCGCGGGCATGACGCGCGAAGCCTGCCGCGAAGCCGTGGTGGAGGAGCTGAAAAAACTCGGCCTGCTGGTCAAGGTCGAGCCGCTCAAGCACAATGTGGGCACCTGCTACCGCTGCCACGACAACGTCGAGCCGCTCGTCTCCACCCAGTGGTTCGTGAAGATGAAGCCCTTGGCCGAGCCCGCCATCAAGGTGGCGAAAAACAAGGAGCTCGTCTTTGTGCCCGAGCGCTTTGAAAAGACGTATCTCAACTGGATGGAGAACATCCGCGATTGGTGTATTTCCCGCCAGCTCTGGTGGGGCCACCGCATCCCCGCCTTCTACTGCGAACAGTGCGGCGAGATCACCGTCTCCCGCGAGGATATCACCGCCTGCCCCAAGTGCGGCGGCCACGTCCATCAGGATGAGGACGTGCTCGACACCTGGTTCTCCTCGGCGCTGTGGCCGTTCTCGACCCTCGGCTGGCCGGAGGAGACGGAGGACCTCAAGTACTTCTACCCCAACAGCGTGCTGTCCTGCGGCTACGACATCATCTTCTTCTGGCTCGCGCGCATGGTGTTCTCCGGCATCGAGCAGATGGGCAAGTGCCCCTTCCACGTGGCGCTGATGCACGGCCTCGTGCGCGATGCGCAGGGCAGGAAGATGAGTAAATCCCTCGGCAACGGCATCGACCCCATCGCCGTCATCGACAAGTACGGCGCGGACGCGCTGCGCTTCTCGTTGGAGATGGGCGTCTCCCCGGGCGCGGACGTGCGCATGTCGGAGGAGAAGATCGAGTCCTTCCGCAACTTTGTCAACAAGATCTGGAACGCCTCGCGCTTCGTCCTGATGAACCTTGAGGGCTTCACGCCCGAGGGCGTGCCCAACGCGGACGAACTGGAACTGTGCGACAAGTGGATACTCACCAAGTTCCAGGAGACCGCGCGCGAGATCACGGACGATCTGGAAAAGTTCGAGCTCGGCCTCGCCGCTACCAAGCTCTACGACTTTATGTGGAGTAACTTCTGCGATTGGTACATCGAGCTTGCCAAGCAGGGCCTCAATGGCGGCGACGGGCAGCGCAAAAAGGCCACGCAGGAAGTGCTTTACTACGTGCTGCTGGGCACGCTGAAACTTCTGCACCCCTACATCCCCTTCGTCACCGAGGAAGTGTACGGCTACCTGCCGGGCGTGGAGGGCATGCTCATCACCGCCCGCTGGCCCGAGGTACGCCCCGAGTACGATTTCCCCGCCGAGGCCGCGCGCATGGAGGGCGTGATGGAGGTCATCCGCACCGTGCGCAACCTGCGCGCCGAGATGAACGTCGCCCCCGGCCGCCGCGCCACGCTGCTGCTCAAGCCCCACGAGGGCTGGAAGGACGCGCTCGCCGCCGCGGAGGGCTACTTCCGCCGTCTGGCCTTTGCCAGCGCCGTGGAGATCCTCCCCGCCGACGCGCCCAACCCGGAAAAGTCGGCCAGCGCCGTCACCGGCCCCTGCGAACTGTTCATGCCGCTGGGCGAACTGGTGGATGTGGAAAAGGAGATCGCCCGCCTGCAAAAGGACAAAAAGAATGTCGAGGGCGAGATCGCCCGCGCGCAGGGCAAATTGAGCAACCAGGGCTTCGTCTCCAAGGCTCCCGCCCACCTCATCGAGCAGGAGAAGCAGAAACTGGAGACCAACAAGGGCCTGCTCGTGAAGCTCGACGCCCGCATCGCCGAAATGGAGGCGCTGCGCTGATCAGAGCTGCGACCGCCCCGCGTTCCCGCGAAACAGGGAATGCGGGGCGCTTTTTGCGATGACAAATTGGAGGGGTTTCCATGCGCATCGTCCAAGTGCAAGAGCGGCATCCCGTCCTTATCCACGCGCTGCTGGACATTTGGGAGCGGTCGGTAAGGGCCACGCATCTGTTCCTGTCGGATGGGGAGATAGAAAATATCAAGGAATACGTGCCGCGGGCGTTGACGGGCGTAGAAACCCTGGCGGTCGCGGAAGATGAAGGCGGCCGGCCGGTCGCCTTCATGGGAACGGAAAACGGAACGCTGGAAATGCTGTTCATCGCCCCGGAAGAAAGGGGCAAGGGTCTGGGCAAGCGCCTCCTCCGCTATGGGATCGACCATTTGGAGGTAAAAGAACTGGCGGTCAACGAGCAGAACCCGCAGGCGAAGGGCTTCTATGAGCACATGGGTTTTCGCGCATACAAACGGACGGAGCGCGACGAACAGGGCGGCCCCTATCCGCTCTTGTACATGCGCCTGCGGGAGGAAAATGGCGCTTTTGCGGAGTGACGCGGGAAGGGAACAGCCGTCTTTCCGACGGGATGCTGAAGAATACAAGAAAAAGCCCTGCCTTCTTCAGGCAGGGCTCAGCCTGTCAAAAAAGGTCGCGAAGAGCGATCTTTTTTGATATACTAAAGACAGGTGAGGAAGATGCTAAAGAAGGAAAGAGAACAGCGGCAAGCGATAGAGATGCTATGTACAGATATGCTAGTACCGAAGGAGCACCTGCTGCGGAAGATCGACGCGGCGGTGGACTTTGCGCGCATCTACGAATTGGTGGAAGATTTGTACTGCGAGGACAACGGACGGCTCAGCAGTGATCCGGTGGTTCTGTTCAAACTGGTGCTGATACAGCACTTGTTTGGGATCCGCTCGCTGCGGCAGACCATGAGGGACGCGGAAGTGAACGTGGCGTATCGTTGGTTTCTGGGGTATACCATGTCACAGAAACTGCCGCACTTTGCGACGGTCAGCTACGCCTTCCGGCACCGATTCACAGGCGAAGTGATCGAAGGCGTGTTCCGGTGGATACTGGAAGAAGTCGCCCATGCGGGATATCTGTCGCCGGAAGTTGTGTTCGTGGATGGGACACACATCAAAGCGAACGCGAATCTGAAGAAGCAAGTGAAAAAGGCCATACCCGTGGCGGCGAAACGGTATCAGGAGCAGCTGGATGAGGAAATCGAAGCGGATCGCGCAGCGCATGGAAAGAAACCGCTGAAGAAGGATGAGAAGAAGGACGATGACGGCGAAGACCGGCCCAGTGCACCAGGGAAGGAAAAAACAGTCGTTGGATCCAGCACTGACCCGGAGAGCGGATTGTTTCACAAGGGAGAGCACAGGAAATGCTTTGCGTACGAGGCGCATACGGTATGTGACAGACGCGGGTATGTACTGGAGACGGAGATAACCCCCGGAAACGTACACGACAGCGTTGCGTTCGACACGGTATTTGAACGTCTGAGGATACATTATCCAGAAGTCCAAGTGATCACAGCGGACGCGGGCTACAAAACGCCATGGATCTGCAAACAAATCTTTGACAGTGGAAGGATACCATCGCTCCCCTACAAGCGGCCGATGACGAAGAAAGGGAACCTGCCGTGGTATGAGTATGTATACGATGAATATTACGACTGTGTCCTGTGTCCACAAGACAAGATCCTGCGTTATGCCACCACCAACCGCGAAGGATATCGGGAATACAAGAGTAAAGGCTACGAGTGTCAGGAGTGCCCTGTGCGGGAACGATGCACGCAAAACCAGCAGCACACGAAAACCGTGACCCGGCATATCTGGCAGGAGTATCTGGAGCGGGCTGAGGACATCCGGCATTCTCCGCTCGGCAAAGCGACTTACGCGCTGCGATCACAAACGATTGAGCGAGTCTTTGCGGATGCCAAAGAGAAACACGCGATGCGATATACGCCTTATCGAGGGCTGACCGCGGTTACCGCCTGGGTCAAGCTCAAGTTTGCTGCGATGAATCTCAAGAAACTCGCCCTCCACAAATGGCGACCGTTCCTTCTTTTCCTTCTGTTCTCTATCTTATCTCCTTCTTTTCTCTATCTTGTCTGTCAAAGAAGCCCCTTCGCTTTCTCGCAAGGCGGCTTCTTTGACAGGCTGAGCCCTGCCTTCTTCAGGCAGGGCTTTGGAGCGGTAGACGAGACTCGGACTCGCGACCTCCACCTTGGCAAGGTGGCGCTCTACCAACTGAGCTACTACCGCATGTGCGTTGGAGCGGGTGATGGGAATCGAACCCACGTAGCCAGCTTGGAAGGCTGGAACTCTACCATTGAGTTACACCCGCGCATGGGGGATGATGGAGCGGTAGACGAGACTCGGACTCGCGACCTCCACCTTGGCAAGGTGGCGCTCTACCAACTGAGCTACTACCGCAAAACGATGGGCGACCGACGGCGGTGGGGAAAACAGGCGCTGATGGAAACTGGTGCGGGCGAAGAGACTCGAACTCATACGCCTGTGGCACCAGATCCTAAATCTGGCGCGTCTGCCATTCCGCCACGCCCGCACGCTGTTACGACCCGCATGGCGCTTCGGCTCCCGACTCCCAAATCAGGACGCTTATTTATTATACTCTATGCGGCAACGCTTGTCAATACAGAAACGCCAATTTTTTTCCGCGCCGGATACGCGCGGGGCGGGGAAGCGCGAAAGGCATGATCCGGCCCGAACCGCTTGCCGCTTACGCCCCGCCCATCGCGCGGCGCGCCAGCAGCTTTTTCATCACCAGCGCGTGGATGGCGACGGAGGTCGCCGGGCCGACCACGTCGGAAATGGCTTCTGCATAAAACGTGGCCTCCGCGCCCCAGATAGCTGGCAGTATGAACAGCGCGGCGAAGTACACGGCCTTGCGCCAGAAGGACAGCGGCCAGGCGTAGCGCACCTGCCCGATGGCCGTGAAGCCGTCCACGATTTCGTATTGCAGCCCCAGGGGGATCAGCGCCAGCGTACACACGCGGATAGCCCAGGCGGCTTTTTCCATCACCAGGGCGTCCGTCGTGAACAGGCGGGCAAACAGAGGCCCCGCCAGCCAGGCCATGCCGAACATGACCGCCGTGAACGCCAGGCACCACTTGAAAATGTGCCGTTGGGCGCGCATCACCCGCTCGACCTGCCGCGCGCCGTAGTTGAAGCTCAAAATGGGCTGCGTGCCGCCGCTGATGCCGCCCAGGGGCATCGTCACCACCAGCATGAAGCTCTGCACGATGGTGGCTACGGTGATGAGCAGGTCGCCCTCGCCCGCGCCGCCATAGCGCTGCAATACGGCGTTCATGGCAATGATCATGGCGTTGTCCACCGCGATGATGGAAAACGGCGTGAACCCCAGCAGCAGCACGCGGCGGATGATGGCGGCTTCCATGCGCGGCCGCCCGATGCGGATTTGCGCACGGCTGCCCAGCAGGAAAAGGAGCGCGTAGGCGCAACTGCACGCCTGCGAGATCACCGTGGCGATGGCCGCGCCCTTTACGCCCATGTCCAGCGTGAAGATGAAGATGGGGTCGAGCACGATGTTCATCACCGCGCCCAGCAACACGGAGGCCATGGCCTTGCGCGCGAACCCCTGCGCGGTGACGAAGGAATTAAGCCCCGTGGCCAGCAGCGCAAAGACCGTGCCCGTCATGTAATAGAGGAAATACGCGTCCGCATAGGGCAGCGTATCCGCGCTCGCGCCGAAAAAGAGCAGCATGGGGCGGCGCAGCGGGATCACCGCGGCCATCAAAAGCAGCGCGAACAGCACAAGCAGTACAAAACAGTTCGAGAGTATGCGGCGCGCGCCCGCCGCGTTGCCTTCGCCCATTTTGATGCTCATCAGCGGCGCGCCGCCCAGCCCGACCAGGGAGGCCACCGAGCCGATCATTGTCACCACGGGGCCGCATACGCCCACGCCGGCCAGCGCCACTTCGCCCACTTCGGGGATGTGGCCGATATACATGCGGTCGACGATGCTGTAAAGCACGCTCACGAACTGCGCAAGCATGCTGGGCAGGGCGATCCTGCGCACCAGCGCGCGTATGTCGTCCCGCCCCAGGTCGTTTTCCATGCGAATGCGACGATCCGTTTCCATAGCCTGTCCTCCGCGCTCCGCGTCTTTGGCGATCCGCCATATCATAGCACCAAAGGGCGGCAGAAGTCAACGAAGTTTCGGGCAAGGCAGTGTTACGCTCCGCGCAGGCCGGCAATACAAAAGCCTTCCGCGTCCCAAGGGGCGGAAGGCTTCGCTTTTGCGGACGCGCCTATGCCTGCGCGTCGCGCAACCTCTGGGCGAATTCGTCCATCAGGCCCAGATCCCAGAGCAGGGAGCTGGAAAGATACTTGTCGCGTATGTCGCGCGAGCCGATGAAGGCGTCCACCACGTCCTGCGTGCTGACGCCAATGTCCGCGGGCGTGAGCGGCATGCCGGTGGGGCGCGAGTATGGCGCGCAACGCCTGGGTGAGGGCAGGCTCCTCGTCGATGGCGCGCGTGATCCCGTCCCAGTGGGCAAGGATGGCCTCCAGCCGCTTCTCATGCGCAGCGGGGTCGTTTTTGCGGTGCCTTCTTTTCCGCGCGCAGGATCTCCTCCGCCGTCCGGCCGAAGATACGGCGGATGTTCTTTTCCCAGGTCGCCCCGTCAAAATCGCGCATGTGCTTTTCGGCGCGCGCGCGGTCGGGCTTGACCTGCCTGAGCCAGGAGAGCACCTGCAACGTCAGCATCGTGCCCACGCCCACCTGTATGCCGTGCAGGGTCGTAGGGCAGGCCGCGCTCCAACGCCAGCATCTCCCATACGTGGGAGAAGTAGTGCTCCAGCCCCGAGGCCGGGCGCGATACCTGCGCGTAGGCCATGGCCAGCCCCGCCGTCACCAGCCCCTCGGCGATGGGCTCGACGGCGTCGGGGTCGCGTTGCATCAGCCTGGGCGCGGGCGGCCATAATCTTTTTCAGGGACGCGCGCATCATGTCCGCCACTTCTTCGCAGTAGTATTCCGCCGATGACGATGTTGGCAATGCGCCATTCGTCACACGGAGCAGTACTTGGCCGCCATATCGCCCAGCCCCGCCCAGAGCATGCGCTCCGGCGCCTGCGCGAGTATTTCCGTATCCAGCAGTATGAGCACGGGAGAGGCGTTTGTACAGCGTCAATTTGACGTTGTTGACCTCCATGGAGGAGGAATTGGAGGCGAAGCCGTCCATGGACGGCGCGGTGCCGACGATGCCGCTTTTGCGCCCCGCGGCGTGCGCGAACACTTTGCACAGGTCGTTGACCACGCCTGAGCCCACGCCGAGGATGAAGTCGCAGGCGGTGTCGAAGTGCATCATCATCGAGCCGAGTTTCCCATTCCGAGGGGGGCGATGCGGTCGTGCCGGCAGGGGACGATGTAGGTCTGAAAAGGCACGCCCGCTTTGGAGAGCACTTCCTCCACGCGCGGCGCCCGCGGCTCGGTAGGTGTTGTCGTCGCAGACCACGAAGGGGCGTCTGGCGTTCACGGCTTCGAGCGCCTCAGGGAGCGCCTCCAGCGCCCCGCGGCCGATGCGCAGCCAGGGCAGGTACACGCGCATGATGCTTGCCGCAGGCGCAGTCGTAGCCCTCGGGGCGCTGTCAGCTCCGCAAGGCTCATCGCGGAAAATTTCGACATGGTCATTCCCTCCCATAAAGCCCAAAAGCCCGCCCCGCATGCGCGCGGGGCGAGGCAAAGCGTTTTTTTACTGTCCGATGACCGCCTTGATGCGGCGCACGCCTGCGGAGGAACTTTCTTCCTTCTTGATCTTGAAGGACTTGAGGTCTCCGGTGTTGCCGGCGTGCGGGCCGCCGCAGATTCTCCTTGGAGAAGTCGCCCATGGTGTAGACCTTGACGCGTTCGCCGTACTTGGAGGTAAACAGGCCGATGGCGCCCTGCGCCTTGGCCTCGTCCACGGTCATCTCCTCGCAGGTGACGGGGAGATGCGCCTGGATGGCCTCGTTGACCAGCCCGCTCGACCTCGGCGAGCTCTTCCGGCGTCATCTTGCGGCCGAAGGAGAAGTCAAAGCGCAAGCGCTCGGCGGTGATGTTGGAAACCCTTCTGCGCCACCTCGTTGCCCAGCACCTTGCGCAGCGCCGCGTGCAGAAGGTGCGTGGCGGTGTGCAATTTGGCGGTCTCCTCGGTGTTGTCGGCCAGGCCGCCCTTGAAGCGCTGCTCCGCGCCGGCGTGGCTGGTGGCCTGATGCTGCTTGAAGCGCTCCTCAAAGCCCTTCTCGTCCACCTCGATACCCTTCTCGTGCGCCATCTCCATCGTCAGTTCGATGGGGAAGCCCATAGGTGTCGTAGAGCTTGAAGGCGCTGCGGCCGTCGATGGTGCCGAAGGAATCGGCGTACTTCTTCATCTTCTCGCCGAAGTCGCGGATGGTCTCCAGCGCCTCGCGGAACTTTTTGACGTTCTCGATGATCTCGACCATCTCCGGCGTCGGGCGCAGCGTGGAGCCGACGTTCTGCGCCACCTGCATGGCCTCGGCCAGCTTCCTGCCTTCTTCGCCCTCAAAGGCTTCGCGGAACTTTGCCTCCAGTGCGTTAAAGGCGTGCGGTGGCGCGCTTGACGTTGTTTAAAGACCTTCTCAAACTCGCTGGTGCCCTTCTTCAGCGTGCGCTGGAAGCGGTCCTCCTCCAGTTTGAGTTGTTCGAGTATATGCCGCCTCGTTGCGGCGCAGCTCAGGGTAGACGTCGCCATACTGGTCGATGATGACCTTGGCCAGCTTCGGCGTGGAGCCCTCGGGCATGCCGATCTGCATGCCGTGGCGCACGGCGCCGGCGGATGAGGCGGCGCAGCACATAGCCCTGGTCGACGTTGGAGGGGGTCACGCCGCGGTCGTCGCCGATGATGAACGTGGCGGTGCGCATGTGGTCGGCGATGATGCGGAAGGGACTTGGTCACTTCCTCGTTTTCGCCGTAGGTCTTGCCGCTCAATTCGCCGATCTTGGCAAGGATGCCGGCGAAGATGTCCGTCTCGTAGACAGACTTCGCGGCCCATCAGCACGCAGTAGTGCGCCTCAAGGCCCATGCCGGTATCGACGTTCTTCTGCTTCAGGGGCTTGAAGGAACCGTCGGCCTGCTTGTCGTACTGCATGAACACGTCGTTCCAGATCTCCAGGTAGCGCCCGCAGGAGCAGGCGGGAGAGCAGTCCGGGCCACAGGGCTCCTTGTCGGTGATGATGAACATCTCCGTGTCCGGGCCGCAGGGGCCGGTCAGGCCGGCGGGGCCCCTACCAGTTGTTCTCCTTGGGCAGGTAGAAGATGTGGTCGTCCTTGACGCCCATCTCGCGCCAGAGATCGGCCGCCTCCTCGTCGCGCGGGCAGTCCTCGTTGCCGGCGAACACGGAGAAGGCGAGGCGGTCCTTGTCGATGCCCAGCCATTCGGGCTGGTCAAAAACTCCCAGCTCCAGGAAATGGCTTCCTTCTTGAAATAATCGCCCAGCGACCAGTTGCCCAGCATCTCAAAGAACGTGAGGTGGCTGGGATCGCCCACGTCGTCGATGTCGCCGGTGCCGGATGCACAGCTTCATGCCACGTCCGTCAGCCGCGTGCCCACCTGGGGTGCTTCGCGCCCAGAAGGTAGGGCACCAGGGGGTGCATGCCGGCGGTGGTGAACAGCACCGTGGGGTCGTTTTCCGGGATCAGCGAAGCGCTGGGGGATGACGGCGTGCGCTTTCTGCTGAAAGAATTTCAAAAACAGGCTGCGCAGGTCGTTGGCGCTTTTGTATGTTGACGTTCATGCTATCCTTCCTCCATATCCCAAAAAATGAAGCGCCTTTCGCGTTCAAGGACGAAAAGGCGCATTTCGCGGTACCACCCTGATTGGCCTTCGCTGGGAAGGCCCACTCGCGCCCGGTAACGGGGGCAGGCCGCCGCGCCATTTCCTGCGCGGTGCCGGCGCTTGCGCGCCCGAGGCGGCATATTCGCGCTTCCGGCACGGATTTTCACCAAATATCCGCTCTCTGAAGCCCCGGCGCGAACTTCTTCCTCTCGGCAATGCATGTTTGCAAGGGCGATTATAGCAAAACGCGCCGATAATGTCAACGAAAAGCGCGTGAATTCTTGCATTCCGCGCGGGAAATTGCTATAATAGACCAACGGAAGCGATTTTTTAGGAGGAATTTCCCATGGCTAGAGGCGGATTTCCCGGTATGATGGGCGGCGCGAACATGCAGCAGCTGGCCCGGCAGGCGCAGAAGCTCCAGCAGCAGATGGCAAAGATGCAGGAAGAGCTCGACGCGCGCGAATTCGAGGCCGCGTCCGGCGGCGGCATGGTCACGGCCAGGGTCAACGGCAAGCGAGAGTTGCTCGCCATTTCCATCAAGCCCGAGGCCGTCGATCCCGACGACGTGGAGATGCTTGAGGACATGGTGATGGCGGCCGTCAACGAGGCCCTGCGCACCGCGGCGGAGACGGTCGAGCGCGAGATGGGCAAACTGACCGGCGGCATGGGCATGCCCGGCCTGTTCTAAACCATGGCGGAGGTCGAGGCCATCGCCAAACTGACCAACCAGCTTTCCAAGCTCCCCGGCATCGGGCGCAAGACCGCGCAGCGGCTGGCCTATCACATCGTCGGCATGGATGAGGAGCGCGTGCGCGAACTGGCGGTGGCCATCTTTGAGGGCAAGAAAAAGGTGCGCCTGTGCCCTGTGTGCGGCAACTATACGGATGGGGAGAAGTGCCCCATCTGCGCGGACGCCTCGCGGCGGCGGGACATCGTCTGCGTCGTGCGCGACCCGCGCGACGTCAACGCCTTTGAACGCATGCGCGACTACAACGGCCTTTACCACGTGCTCCATGGGGTCATCTCGCCCATGGACGGCGTGGGGCCGGACGACATCCGCATCCGCGAACTGCTCGCGCGCCTTGCCGAGGGCGAGATCCAGGAGGTCGTGCTGGCCACCAACCCGGACGTGGAAGGCGAGGCCACGGCGGCCTACATTTCGCGCCTCATCAAGCCCATGGGCGTCAAGGTGACGCGCATCGCCCACGGCGTGCCGGTCGGCGGCGAATTGGAGTATACGGACGAAGTGACGCTCTCGCGCGCCTTCCAGGGGCGGCGGGAGCTGTGAGCGCGCCTTGGACGCGCATGGGGGAGGACAGCATATGTATGACGTTGCGATCATCGGCGGGGGTCCCGCGGGGCTGACCGCGGGCATGTACGCCGCGCGCGCCGGCTGGAAAACGGTGCTCATCGAGCGCGGCCTGCCGGGCGGGCAGGCGGCCACCACCGACCGCCTGGAAAACTACCCCGGCTTTCCCGAAGGCGTGGGCGGCCCGGAACTGATGATGGCGTTCGCCGATCAGGCGGCCCGCTTCGGCATGGAGACGGAGTACGCCGAGGTGCGCGCGGTCGACCTTAAAAACAAGCGCCTGACGCTGGACGGCGGCGAGCTGGAAGCCCGCGCGCTCATCCTTGCCCTCGGCGCCACGCCGCGCAAGCTTGGCGTCCCCGGGGAACTGGAAAACATCGGCCATGGCGTCAGCTACTGCGCCACCTGCGACGGCGCCTTCTATCGCGGCAAGCGCGTGGCCGTCATCGGCGGCGGCGATACGGCGGTCGAGGACGCGCTCTATCTCTCCCGCTTTGCCCACGTCACGCTCATCCACCGCCGCGACCGTCTGCGGGCGATGGGCGCGCAGGTGGAAAAGCTCCGCGCCAGTGAAAATGTAGAGATGCTGCTCACCACCACCGTTTCGGCCATCGAGCGCGCCGAACAGGGCCTGCTTTTGCGCCTCTCGGGCGACAGGACGCTGGCGGTGGACGGCGTGTTCGTCGCCGTGGGCGTCGAGCCGCAGACGAAGCTGGTGGAAAACCAACTCTCCCTCGACGCGGGCGGCTACATACTCGCCGGCGAGGATACCGCCACCGCCATTCACGGCGTGTTCGCGGCGGGCGACTGCCGCAAAAAGCCGCTGCGCCAAGTCTCCACCGCCGTTGGCGACGGCGCGACGGCCGCCTATATGGCCGGCGTCTATCTTGAGGAAAGCGCGCAGCGCTGACGTTTCACGCAGCCGTCGTCCCCTCGAAGCGGGCGGCGGCCGCGCGTTTTTGGCCGCAAACGAATTTTGTGCAACATTTTCCAGTTTCTCAACTTGACAATCCGCTCAACTGGGTATATAATAATTCATGTCGCTTGAAGACAGGCGGCACGGCTTCTGGGTGTAGCGCAGTTTGGTAGCGTGCTTGAATGGGGTTCAAGAGGCCGGAGGTTCAAATCCTCTCACCCAGACCATTTGAAAGCCCTCGAAAATGCCTGAAAAACAAAGGCTTTTCGAGGGCTTTCTCTATCAAATCCACGGCTCTGAATGCGGCTTCGAAGTCGGAAAGGGATCAAAAAAGCAATGGGGGCGCGCTCGCCGCTTTGTGGCTGGCCGTCATTGCGTTTTCCCCGCGGAGGACGGTTTTTGAAGAGGTATCCGCAGATGCCGCGCCCATCCGAAAATTTTCGGATGGAAATTTTCATGGGACTGTGATACAATAGACATGCGGTTTCGCGCCTACAAACACTTTCATCCCGCCCCGCGCGGATCTATCAAAGGAGGTCATCCCATGTTGCCGACAGGCATACAGGCCCCGTCCTTTTCCCTGCCCGACCAGGATGGGAAGCTTCACACGCTGGAGGAATACCGCGGCCGGAAGGTCGTCCTCTATTTCTATCCCAAAGACAACACCGCCGGCTGCACCAGGCAGGCCTGCGCGTTCGGCGAGCTCTATCCGCAGTTCACGGAAAAGGGCGCGGTGGTGCTGGGCGTGAGCAAGGACAGCGTCGCCTCGCACAAGAAGTTCGCGGAAAAGTACGGCCTGCCCTTTCCGCTGCTCTCCGACGAAGGGCTGGAAGTCATCCGGGCTTACGACGTCTGGCAGGAAAAGAACATGTACGGCAAAAAGACCATGGGCGTGGTGCGCACCACCTACCTCATTGATGAAAACGGTGTCATCGTCCGCGCCTTTTCCAAGGTCAAGGCGGGAGAAAACCCCCAGCAGATGCTGGACACACTCTAAGGAGGCGCCCATGCGGGAAAAAACACGAAAAGACCAACGCCATGCGCGCGCTGGATCGCGTCAAGGCCGACTATGCCACCCATAGCTATGGCGACGGCGAGGCCGTCAGCGGCGTGGAGGTGGCGCACATGCTGGGGCAGGATGAGCGCCGCGTGTTCAAAACGCTGGTGACCGAGGGCAAGAGCCGCGCCCACTACGTGTTCATGGTGCCGGTGGCCGAGGAACTCGACCTCAAAAAAGCCGCCGCCTGCGTGGGCGAAAAGGCGCTCTCCATGCTCAAGTCCAAGGAGCTTTTGCCCCTTACCGGCTATGTGCACGGCGGCTGTTCGCCCATCGGCATGAAAAAGCCGTTCCGCATCGTGGCGCACGAAAACGGCAAGGAACTTCGATACCATACTCTTCAGCGCCGGCAAGATCGGCCTGCAGATCGAAACCAGCCTGGCAAACCTGCAAAAAGCCGTGCCCGTCGAGCTGGCGGACATCATCGTATCGTAAAGCGCGGGGCGCTCAATCCCACAGCCGGGGCGTGAAGTTGCCGATGGCGGTGGGGGAGGGCGCGCCGCTTTCCATGTTTTGCGGCCCGGGGGCGAGCAGCAAAAAGCCGCCCTCGCCGAAGCGATCCTTCTCCCCGCGCGCGTAGCCTTCCTCCACGCGCACGCGCACCACCTCGCCCGTCACCATCGCCGCCACGCCCGCGCCGCTCAGGTCGCGCGCTTCCCGCAGGCGGCATTCCATGGTGAGGAAACTTTCGGCGATAGCGGGAGCGTTTATCTCCTCGCAAGGCTCGCGCGTGAACCCGGCGGCGGCAAATTCATCCGTGCCCGCGCCGTTTTCGCGGATGGCGGCCATCATCGCCCGATAATGGGGCAGGGCAAGGAAGTTCAGGCAGAAACAGCCGTCGCGCAATATGTTTTCGTAAGTGTGCGTGTGTTGGTAGAGGTTGCCCATCACGGCGAAGAAAGCCGTGCGGTCGCCATGGAAGCATGTCCAGGCGTGCGGGCAGAGGTTGGGCAGGCCGTTTTCCTTCCATGTGGTGATGGCGAACAGCGCCTGCGGCACCGCCGCGCACAGTTCCAGATGGGAAAACAGGTCGAATTCCTCGGGATAGGCGGGCCGAAAGTGCGCCGGCCGTTGCTTTCCGACAGAGATCTTCATGCGAACCTCCAAAAACAGCGCGGCTGCCCACGCAAAGGGCAGCCGCGCGATATTTCAGCAAATTTTCAAAAGCATCGTGTGCGCCTCGTCCATCTCCACCACCAGCAGCTTCTGCTTTTCCAGCGCCTTCATCACGTCGCTGAAGCGCTTGAAGCCGATCTGCTTTTCGTCGAAGTCCGGGTAATCGGCCTGTATGGTGGCCTTGAGGATGGAGGGGTTGACGCGGTCGAAGCCGTCGTTCTTGAAGCGCTCCAGCGCCTGCGTGAACGCCGGCAGCCAGTTGGTCTTGTCCAGCTTGGGGTTCTGCGGCGCGTCGTTTACAGAGAGGCCGACCATCAGCGAGCTCTGCTCCGTCCACACGTGCAGTTTGGGCGATTTTTCCGCCAGCATACCCATGAGCTTGCCAAACGTGGCGCAGCCGTAGCTGCGCTCGGAGAAATCGGGGCGCAGGCGGGTGAGCGTGTCCTTGATCTCGCTGGCGTACATCTGCTCCTCGTCCTGGTCCTCGAGGATGGTGATGACCTGCGTGATGAGCTCGTCCACGTCGCCGTCCACCACGTTGTTTTCCTTGGCGCGTCCCTTTTTGACCGCCGGGCGTTTGACGGCAACGTTCTCCAGGAAGATGAACTCGTTGCAGGCGTTGATGAAGATCTCCGAAGCCGCCTCCGAACGCGAGATGCCCAATACGTGCTTGCCCATGCTCTTTAATTTGGCCACCAGCGGCTGATAGTCGCTGTCGCCGGAGACGATGCAGAAGCTGTCGATGAGGGGGTTGACATAGGCCACCTCCATGGCGTCGATGACCAGCTGTATATCCAGGTTGTTTTTCTGGCACTTGCCGTAGCGCAGGGAGGGCACGACGGAGAACGTGTTGGACAAAAGGCACTGCTTGAGGTCAGAATAGCGGTCTGTATACCCATAGACCTTGCCCAGCAGTATATCGCCGCGGATCTTGACTTTTTCGATGATATAGCGCAACATGGACTCCTTCGCGCCTACGTTTTCCAGGTCCACAAAGACTGCAAAATTCGATTTACCCACAAAAAAACTCCTTTAACGGTTGCTTTCTTTATTGTATACCGGAATGGCCCGCCTGTCAACGCCGGAAGCGCGCCTTCATCCGCGAGAATTTTGCAACGTTACCCAAAGCGCCTTGACAGCGTCAGGACAAGCGGCTACAATTATACTAAGAATTTCTGTATCTGCTGGTAAGGAGCGTTCGTATGCGCAAGGGCATTTTTCGGGAGGGCATTGCCCCCGCGATTATCCGCTTTACGATCGGTTTTATCATTTTGGTCGTCGTTGTCGCACTTTTGTACTTCCTGGTCGTCACCATGCAGTACACGGTAGAGGGCGTGCAGCCGGGGCAGACGCCCAGGCCCTACGTGGTGCCGGAGGCAACACCCACGCCGTTGCCGACCCCCACGCCTACGCCGACGCCCACCCCCGGCGAGGAGACGCCGCTGCCCGCCTGGGCCACGGCTTCGCCCACGCCCTCCACGCCCACGCCGGAGCCGACGCCCGCGCCGACGCCCGTGCCCACGAGCATCCCGCAAAGCCTGATCTCCGCGGGGCGGGGCCTGAGCGCGAGCGACCTGCCTTCCACGCCCATCGACGATACCGTGCGCGCCGACATCACGAATTTCTTCGCCTCCCCGGCGGACGGCTATCGCATCGTGGAGATCGAGGGCTACGCCTATCTGGAGCACGCCAACTACGATGGCGAAAACAGCTCCGTCTACTTGATCGTGCGCAACCCCTCGGGCGGCCTGGCGGCCTACCTCACCACGGCTGAGGACGGCATTTCCGGCGTCGCGCACCAGGGCATCGGCAAGAACCTGGCGCAGGCGGATTTCCGCGTGTATCTCGACGTATCCAATTACCCGGATGGGACGTACACGCTGGGCGTGCAGCTGATGTGCATGCATGAGGGCAGCGAGGTGCGCGTGGCCTACCGTTTCCCCGACACGCTCAATTTCGTCGTGCGCGATGGCGAGGTCATCACCCCCATGCACATCGAGGAGCCGGCGGAGAACGCCGCGCCCGAGGCGGGCGCAACGCCGACGCCCACCGCCCCGGCGGCATAGCGGCGGCAAACAAAAGGCTGTGGCAGCGGGTTTATCCGCCCACAGCCTTTTTGCGTCCCCCGGCGTTCTGCAAGCCGCCCGGATATTCGGGGCAGGCCGCCCGCCGCGACAGGCGCGCGGGGCGGGGACGCTGCGGGACGGGGACAGCCCCGCATGGCGGCGCCGCCTCATTCCCCGTTCCCCGGTTGCGCGGCGGCGTGACGCTTTGGACGATGCGCGCGCCCCTTCCGTTGCGGCGTTTCGCCATCGGCATATCCGCGCCCATCGCCGGGCAAGGCAAAGGCATTCCCCCGGGCGGTATCGCAGATACAAAGGGGCGCGCCCCGCATGGCCGTGCCCCCTTGTATAAAACATGGCCGGGAAAATTCCCGGCCCTGCGTCGTTCACTGCGCGCCCGCGTCGCCCGCGGCCTGTTGTTGTTGCGCCCTCTGGCGGTCGTATTCCTCCCACAGCGGGCGGTACTGCGCCACGTTGGCCTCGTGCTCCTCCAGCGTCCTGGCAAAGGCCAATTCGCCGGAAGTCGGTTCCTTGGCGCAGAAGTAGAGGTAACCTTCGTCCACGTATTCCACGTCGGGGTAGAGCGCCGCCTCCATCGCCGCCGCCGAGGGGTTGCAGATGGGGCCGATGGGCAGGCCGTCGATGACGTAGGTGTTGTAGTTGTTGACGGCGCTGGTTTCCTCGGTGGAGAGCGCCAGCTTGTCCACGCCCAACAGGTAGGTGGCCGTGGGGTCGCTCTCCAGGCGCATGCCGGCGCGCATGCGGTTGGTGAACACCGCCGATACGCGGCCATAGTCCGCGGTACTGGCCGCCTCCTTTTCGATCATTGAGGCGAGTATGATGATCTCGTCCAGCGTCAAATCGTCGTTGCGGTAGCGGGTGACCTCCCGGTATTCGCCGGTTTCGGGGTCGACCTCGTACTGGATGGAATCCGAATAGTAGACCTCGTCGATGACGGTGTTGGTCTGCTCCACCAGCGTGCTGACGATCTGCTGCGCGCTGGCGTTGCGGAACACGCGGTAGGTATCCGGCGCCAGATAGCCCTCGAGCTGGTATTTGCGGCCGGAGAGCGTGCCCAGATCCTGCGCCAGCTTGATGGGATAGCTCATCTCGGCAAACGGCGCGGCATCGCGGCAGAGGGTCAAGAACTCCTCGCGGCTCTGGATGGCGCCTTCCTCATAGAGGTAATCGGCGATGTCCTCCACCGTCCAGCCGGGGATGATGGTGATGGTGCGTTCAGCGTTCTGGCTGCCCGAGGACAGTTCGGTGATGATGGCGTTCACGTCCATGGAGGGCGAGAGGTCGAACGTGCCGTAGCTGATCTTGTCCGTCACGCCCAGGAACTGCACCAGGTAGCGGAACACCGTGCGGTTGCGCAAAAGCTGCGATTTTTCCAGGTTTTCGCCGATTTCGGAGATGGAATCGCCGGATTCGATGGTGAAGCGCACGGTCTGCGTGTTGTCCGGGTCGACGGGCATGAGAAACGTCTCATAGACCTTGTTCCAGCCCGTCGTCACCAGACCCACGACGATCAGGACGGCGCAGAGAAACACCGTCACCGGGCGCAAAACGCGCCACAACCACGCATACCAGTATACGCCGTATTCGCGTTCCTCACGCAGCGTGCGCTGGTCGTAGCGCATCGGGCGCGAGAAAGGCCGCCGCTCGCGCGTCTTGCGCGGCGCTTGCTTCTTGCCTGCCATAGATTAGCTCCTGGTCAGCGAATCGAGGTCTATGTTGGCCACGTCCGCCAAGATCTTGAAAATGTCGGAGAGCATCTTCTGGAAGCGGAACTCCGCCAGCAGATAGGCGCTTACATCGGGGTTGAACTGCAAAAGCGCGCCGATCTGCTGAAGCCTTTGCAGGTCGTCCTCGGGCATGCTCTCGCCCGAGGCCATCTTCGCCTGCATGCGAAACTGCAGGCGCTTGTACTCGTCCAGCAGCGCGCGGTTGGTCTCGTCCTCGTAGGCCGTTTCGCGCAGGCGCTCATACTCGCGGTATTCCTCGCTTTCCTTCATGGCGCGCGCGAGCTGGTGCGCAATGTCATAGGGGTTCATGCGATCGCCTCCCTGTCGCTGCTTTCCTTTTGGACGAAATTTCCGCCGGTTCGGTTCAAATTTCCACGATGATGGGCAGGATCATCGGGTTGCGCTTGAGCGTTTCGTAGATATAGTGCTGCACCGCGTCGCGCACGTTGTTTTTCAGGTGGTTCCAGTCGGTGGTATCCACCGCGCCAAAGGCGTCGATGGCCCGCTTGGCCGCATCGCGCGCGCCCTCCACCAGTTCGTCCGCCTCGCGCATGTAGACGAAGCCGCGGCTGATGATGTCCGGCCCGGACACCACGGCGCGTTCCTCGTGGTCCACGCCCATGACCACGATCAAAAGCCCGTCCTCGGACAAATGCTTGCGGTCCTTGAGCACCACCGCGCCCACGTCGCCAACGCCCAGACCGTCGATCAGCGTGGAACCGCTGGGCACCGTGCCGGCCACGGACATGCTGTTCGGGGACAGCTCGATCATCTCCCCGACCTCGGGGATGTGGATATGATCCTCCGCCATGCCCAGCGCCTCGGCCAGGCGCGCGTGGTGGTAGAGGTGGCGGTATTCGCCGTGCACGGGCATGAAGAACTTCGGCCTGACCAGCATCTGCATCAGTTTCAGCTCCTCCTGCCGCGCGTGGCCGGAGACGTGCACCTCGGCAAGCGCCTCGTAGATGACGTCCGCGCCGGTGCGCACCAACTGGTTGATGACGCGGGAAACGCTTTTTTCGTTGCCGGGGATGGCGGAGGCGGAAACGATGACCATGTCGCTTGCGCGGATCTCCAGTTTCCTGTGCTCGGCAAAGGCCATGCGCGAAAGGCCGCTCATCGGCTCGCCCTGGCTGCCGGTGGTGATGACGGTGATCTCGTTGTCTTCATAGCGGTCGATATCGTCCACGCTGATGAGCCGCCCCTCGGGGATGCGCAGGTCGCCCAGCTGCATGGCGGCGCGGGCGATGTTGACCATGCTGCGCCCCACCAGGCATACCTTGCGCCCAAAGCGCACGGAGGAATCCACCACGGACTGTATGCGGTGTATGTTGCTGGCGAACATGGCGATGATGATGCGCCCGTCCGCCTTTTCAAACAGCGTGTTGAACGTCTGGCAGACCTTTTTTTCGGACATCGTGTAGCCGGGGCGTTCGGAGTTGGTGGAGTCGGCCAGCAGGAGCAGCACGCCCTTGCGCCCCAGCTCGGCAAAGCGCCCCAGGTTGATCGGCTCGCCGTCCACGGGGGTGAAGTCCACCTTGAAGTCGCCCGTGTGCACCACCGTGCCCACCGGCGTGTGGATGGCCAGCGCGCAGGCGCCGGCGATGGAATGGTTGACCTTGATAAACTCGATCTTGAACGCGCCGAGCTGTATGAGGTCGCCCGGCTCCACCACGTTCATCTGCACGCCCTCGATGTGGCGGTACTCCTTGAGTTTCTGCGCCACCAGCGCCAGCGTCAGCCGCGTGCCGTACATGGGCGCGGGCAGCTCCTTGAGCACATAGGGCGCCGCGCCGATGTGGTCCTCGTGGCCGTGGGTGATGACATAGCCGCGGATGCGGTCGCGGTTCTTGACAAGGTAGGTAAAGTCGGGGATCACCAGGTCGATGCCCGGCATATCGTCGCGGGGGAACATGGAGCCCACGTCCACCACCACGATGTCGTCCCCGTATTCAAACACGGTCATGTTCATGCCGATCTCGCCCAATCCCCCCAGGGGGATGATGCGCAGCCTCGGCTCCTTCTTTTTCGGTTTCTTCTGATTTTTCTGTGCCAGAAGGACCCCTCCTTTGCTTTTCCTTGGATACACGCATAAATATTGGGATAATTATCCTCACGCACCGCCGGCGACGCGCGCGGCGCGCAAAAAACGTCCTGCCCTCATAACAAAAAAGCGCCGACAGATGCCGGCGCAATTGATGGCAGACCTCTTCATCCACCATAAGTATACCACAAAATCCCGCGCAAATCGCGCATGTGCACGCGATTTAACGTGAAAACTCAATTCTGGCCGTTGATGAAGTCGATGATGGCGCTCTTGGGGTTGGCGCCGATCATGCGCGCGGCCTCCTTGCCGTCCACGAAGAGGATCATCGTGGGGATGCTGGAAACGCCGTAAGCGGTGGCGGCGTCGGGGTTTTCGTCGATATTGACCTTGGCGATGGTCGCCTTGCCTTCCATTTCCGCGGCCACCTTTTCGAGGATTGGGGCGACCATGCGGCAGGGGCCGCACCACGGGGCCCAGAAATCCACCAGCACCTTGCCCAGCGAAGCGAGCTTCGTCTCGGTCAGGTCGGCGCCCTTGAGGTTCAGGATCTGTTCAGACACAGTTTATTCCTCCTTTTTATCGCAGGGCCGCACGTCCGGGCGCAACCGGCGCAGGCGCGGCTCCAATATCTTGATCACGGCGAGGCCCGCGCCCAGCCCGGCGAGCGCGCAGAGCGCCTGCCAGACTTCGTTAAGCCCCGCAAAGGCGGCGATGAGCAGGCCGAGAAACAGCGTCGCCACGGGCAGCGCGTAGGCCACCAGCGAGGCGCGGGCGAAGCGCGCGTCCTCCAAAGAAAGCTCCACCGTGTCGCCGACGCGGTAGTCGCCCTCCGGCAGCTCCACCAGCACGCGCCCCTTTTGCCCGTACTGGCAGGCGTGGCATTGCAGGCACGCCTCCGTGCGCACCACCTCGGCCATCAGGCGGCCGTCCACTTCCACCACCGTCGCTTCGCGCTTCATCGCTCAGCCCTCCGCATATAATATACACGCCTTGCCCGCCGGATAAACACCCCGGCGGGCAAAACCGCTATTCGCCGTCCCCGGCGGGCACGTAGACGTATTCCTCCGCGTCCGCCCCGGCTTCCTCGGGCGCGTCCGCGCTTTCCGCCAGCGCGCCCATTTCGAGAATGGGCAGCGTCTCGCCGCCAAAGACGGCCGGGAGCTTGCCGTCCCACTGCTGCGCCTGGTAGTAGGCGATCAGTTCGTCCGTCAGCGAGGCGGCCAGCGCTTCGTTGGCCGCGGCCTGCTGCTCGCCGCGGTACTTTTCCGCGTCGGCGTTGATGCGGGCCACGTTGGCGTCGGCCTCGGCGAGGATCGCGCGCTCCTCGGCCTCGGCGTTGGCGGCGATCACGCGCCGCTCAGCCTGCGCCTCCTCCACGGCGGTCTGCTGCGCCTGTTCGGTCTCCACGCGCAGGCGCGTCTGCTCAGCCACCTGCTTTTGCTCCACCGCGTCGGTGAAGGCGTCGGTAAAGTCCACGTTCTCGATGGCCACAGAGGTCACGGAGATGCCGTATTCGGCCATTTCCGGCCCCAGGAGCTCCATGATCTGCTGGGAGAGCGTGTTGCGCGCGTCCATGAGGTTCTCCGCCGTATAGCGGGCGAACACGGTCTTGACGTTTTCCAATACGCGCGGCTCCATGACGTTCTGGTAGTAGTTCATGCCCACGCGCTGGTAGAGCTTCTGGCAGGTGTCGCGGTTGACGGAGTAGTTGACCGAGCAGACCACGTCCACCTGCTGGATGTCGCTGGAGAAGGCCTGCATGGTCAAAGAGGCGCGCTGCGTGCGCGTATCCATGACGATGACCTGCTTGAGCGGGCTTTTCAGGTGGAAACCCTCGCTGAGCGTGTAGTCCTCCACGCGGCCAAAGGTGGTGACGATGCCCGTGTGCCCGGCGGGAATGGTGACAAACGGCGAGAACGCCGTCAGGAAAAAGACCAGCGCCGCCAGCACTACCGCCGCCAGAACGATGACGACCGTCCTGCGGGGGATGCCGAAGGAGCCGGGCTTGCCTGCCTTTTTCGGTGCGGTACCTGTATCCATAAATTCGACCCTCCTCTTTGGTATGCGTACAGTATACCAAAGAGGAGGGCAAGAGCGCAAGGGGCAGCGCCCACAAACCCCGCGCGACGCACGGAACCGTCGTCAGACGCGCTTGAACGCCACCGCCGTGCGGCTGGGGATGTACACCTCGAAGCCCACGCCGCGGCTGGGCACGTTTTTCGCCGTGTACACATAGTCCTCGCTGATGTTGCCGTTGCCGCCGAAGGCGGGCTCGTCGCTGGTGAACACGGCGCGGTAGTCGCCCTCGCCCAGGGGATGGGTGGGCAGGAAGAAGTCCGTCGGCGACTCGGTGGGGTGGAAGTTGAACAGATAGATGATGTCGCCCTTGCAGAAGGCCAGCAGCTTGCGCTCCTGGTCGACCCAGAGGTTCACCGCCCCGCGTTTGGAAAGCACGCGGTACTTGCGGGCGAACTTGAGCATGGCGCGGTCAAAGTCGCGCAGCCAGGCGTACTTGAGCATCTCGTTGTCGCACAAAGACCACTGCCGGCGGGCGTACTTGTAGCTCCAGCCGTTGCCCTCGCGGGGGAAGTCGATCCACTCGGGGTGGCCGAACTCATTGCCCATGAAGTTCAGATAGCCCTCGCCGGCCAGCACCAGCGTGATGAAGCGGATCATCTTGTGCAGGGCGATGGCGCGGTCCATGGTGATGGAGTGGTAGTCCTTGTTCATGCCGGTATACATCTCGGCGTCGGCCATGCGGAAGATGAGCGTCTTGTCGCCCACCAGCGCCTGGTCGTGGCTCTCGCTGTACCCGATGTTCTTTTCCTCCGGGCGGCGCGTGGTCAATTCGTGCCACATCTTGCGCATATCCCAGTTTTCATCGCTCTCCTTGAGCGTCTTGATCCAGAAATCGGGCACGCCCATGGACAGGCGGTAATCAAAGCCGATGCCGCCGTAGCGGATGGGCAGGCACATGCCGGGCATGCCGCTCATGTCCTCGGCGATGGTGACGGCGAAGGGGTTGACCGCGTGGATGAGCTCGTTGGCCAATTGCAGGTAGGTGACGGCCTCCACGTTGGTATTGAGGCTGAAATAGCGGTCGTAGCTCATAAAGTCCGTGCCCAGCCCGTGGTCGTGGTAGAGCATGGAGGTCACGCCGTCGAAACGGAAGCCGTCGAAGTGGTATTCCTGCAGCCAGAACTTGAGGTTGGAGAGCAGGAAGTGGATGACCTCGTACTTGCCGTAGTTGAACAATTTGGTGTCCCACGCCGGGTGGTCCTGGGCGATGAAGTACTGGTCGTCCGTGCCGTCAAAGCGGTTGAGACCCTCGTTGGTGTTCTTGCTGGCGTGGGAATGCACCACGTCCAGGAGCACGAACATGCCCATCTCGTGCGCGGTGTTGATGAGATATTTGAGATCCTCGGGGTTCCCGTACCACGAGGAGGCGGCGAAGAAATTCGTCACCTGATAGCCAAAGGAGGCGTAGTAAGGGTGCTCCATGATAGCCATGAGCTGTATGGTATTGTAGCCGGCCTCCTGCACGCGGTCGAGTATGCGGTCGGCAAACTCGCGGTAGGTGCCGACGCTTTCGTCCTCCTGCGCCATGCCCACGTGCGATTCGTAGATGAACAGGGGGCTCAGTTTGCGCTTGCCGTAGCCGCCGTCCGTCCAGCGGAAGGGGCGGTTCGGCGCCCAGACCTGGCCGTAGAACTCATTGGTCTCGGGGTCGCGCACCACGCGGCGTATGTAGGCGGGGATGCGGTCAAACTTCTCGCCGTTTTTCGTCACCTGCACCTTGATGCGCTGGCCGTGCATCAGCGCGTCCTCGCCGGGCAGGACGATCTCCCAGTTGCCGTTTTCCAGGCGGGTCATGGGGTGGCTTTCGCGGTTCCAGTCGTTGAAATCGCCGATGAGGTGCATCTCGTCCGCGCCCGGCGCCCACTCGCGGTACACCCAGCCGTCGTCCGTGCGGGCGATGCCGTAGTAGAGGTAGCCGTTGGCAAACGAGGACAGGTCGGCCTTGTCGCCAAGCAGGGCGCGGCGCGTGTCCGCGTGACGCTGCATGCGCAGGGCAATATCGCTGTAATACGGCTTGAGCCATGGGTCGATGGTCAGGATCTTGTACTGCGGCTGCTTAGAGGCGCTGCGTTTCATGGATTCCCCTCCGCAATTCTTTGTAAATCTATTATACGCGCTCAATGAAAAAACACTATTGAGAATTAGATGGAAATATGTTATAATTGCAAACAAAGGGGGTGTTCCCGATGCAGGAACGATCTGAAACGCATCTCCGCTTTCTTCTTGACGATGTCCGCCTCTCCGTCAAAGCCCTCGCCAGCCTGCGTTCGCAGCTCGCTCTGGCGATGCTGCTGGCGCTGAGTGTGGTCCTGTCCTACTTTGGCGGGTTCTATCTCACGCAGGACAACAAGATCGCCACCTCCTTTCTGGCCATGGCGCTGGCGGGCTATCTCTACGGCCCGGTGCCGGCGGCGCTCGTGGGGGCGCTGACGGACCTTATCCAGTACATTCTGCGCCCGGCGGGGCCGTTTTTTCCCGGATACATGATTTCAGGCGTCGTCAATGGCTTTTTGTACGGCTTCTGCCTCTATCGCCGCGAAGGCAGAGGGCTGATGGCCGGTATCCCCGTCTCAAAGCTTCTGGTCAACGCTCTGGTCAACATCGGTCTCAATACGCTGTGGCTGCATGTGCTCTATGGCACGCCGTATCTGGTACTCTTACCGCCGCGCGCGCTCAAAAACGCGCTGCTCTACCCGGTGGAGGTGGCGCTGCTCTACGTGGTCATCCCCTTCGCCGCCAAAAACAAAGACCGCCTGCTTCGCGGTAGGTGAACAGGCCCTTTCTGCGCCCCCTTTGCGGGGCGCTCAGAGCGCTGACAAAGCCCACAACCGCAAAAATCGCCCTGATATATGGAAAAATCGGGTGCGATTTTTGCTTCCTGCGTCAGCCGCACTTGCATCCTGCGGTCACTTACGTCCATGTAAGCTCCCTTGGATGCAAGTTTGCTTTCTTGGCTTGCGGGCTTTTTCAACGCTCTGACAGTCTGCCCACTTTGTCAACATCCTGCCCCGCCGGGCGCGTCCCGGCGGGGCAGAGCGCTGACAAAGCCTACAACCGCAAAAATCGCTCTGATATACAAAAAATCAGAAGCGATTTTTGCTTCCTACGTCAGCTGCACTTGCATCCTGCGGTCACTTACGTCTAAGTAAGCTCCCTTGGCTGCAAGTACAGCTTCCTTGGCTTGCAGGCTTTCTCAACGCTCTGCCAGTCTGTTGACTTTGTCAACATCCTGCCCCGCCGGGCGCGTCCCGGCGGGTGTTTGCGTTTTGGGATAAGCCCGGGCTTGGCCTCATATATTCGCTGTGGGAGGTGCGAAATGGAAGCCTTGGAGAACATCTGCGCCTGTCTGCCCGGGGAGATCGCCTGCGCTGTGCGGCAGCGCGCGGACGGCCTTACCGAACTGCGCCTGCGCCCCGGCGGCCGCCCGCAGCTCTGCTTTGCCGGCGGCGACGCGCTGCTTGACGGGCCGCTTGCGCCGGAGGCGTTTCGGAAGATCGCCGCGCGCATGCTCGAATACAGCCTCTACGCCTGGGAGGACGAGCTCAAGCAGGGCTTTTTTACGCTCCCCGGCGGCTCGCGCGTGGGCGTGTGCGGCCGCTACGCCGTGGAAAACGGGCGCATCGGCGCGCTGGCCTATATAAGCGCCCTGTGCGTGCGCGTGGCGCGCGAGGTGCGCGGCGCGGGGGAGGGGCTGGCCGCGGCCATGCTCGAGGGCGGCGGCCTGAAAAGCGTCCTGCTCGTCTCGCGCCCCGGCATGGGCAAGACAACGCTGTTGCGCGACGCGGCGCGACTTTTGTCCCTTGCGGGGCGCACCGTGGCGCTGGCCGACGAGCGCGGGGAACTGGCCGCCTGCCGCGCCGGCGTGCCCACGCTGGACGTGGGCGAGCGCACGGACGTGATGGACATGTGCCCCAAGCGCCTCGCCATCGCCCACATGGTGCGCGCCCTCAGGCCGGACGTGGTGGTGACCGACGAGGTGGGCGGCCAGGAGGACGCCGCCGCCGTGCTCGACGCCCGCCGCTGCGGCGCGGCGGTGCTGGCCAGCGCCCACGCCGCCAGCGTCGAGGAGGCCGCGCGCCGCCCGGCGCTTTCCGGGATGCTTGCCATGGGGGCGTTCGACCTGGTGGCGCGCATCGACGGCGGCCTCGGGCGCATCGCCTCCCTGGAGGCGTGGAGGGGGAGCGCGTGAGGACGCTCCTGGCGCTTTTGGCGGCGCTGGGCGCGGCGCTGGTGGGACGCAGCCTCGCCGCCGCCTGCGCGCGGCGGGGGCGCACATTGCGACAGACGATGGACGCCCTGCAGCATCTGCGCATCGAGATGCTGGAGTGCCGCCTGCCCCTGCACGCCGCCCTTTCCCATGCCCGCGCGGACGTATTGCGCCGCGTGGGGGAGCGCGTGGCGGCGGGCGAGGGCGCGGCGGAGGCATGGCGGGCGCTGTTGCCCGCGCTGGAAAGGCGCGGCGGGGCGCTCGACAGCCTTACGCGGGAGGACATATCCGCGCTTACGGCCTTTTTCGACGGCCTGGGCGCGGGCGCGCGCGCCGGGCAGGAGGCGCTGTTCCAAACCGCGCTGCGCGAATTGGGACGCCTGGAGGCGGAAGCCGCCCAAAACGGCGTGGAAAAGGGCAGGCTCTACGCTACGCTCGGCCTGCTCGGCGGCCTGATGCTGGCCGTCGCCTTCATCTGAGCGCCGCAGGCCATCCCGGGACAGGAGGAACGCGCATGGATATGGACTTCGTATTCCGCATCGCCGGCATCGGCATACTCACTTCGGTCATCGGCATCGTGCTCACCCGCGCCGGACGCGAGGACGTGGCCATGCTCACGACACTCTCGGGGCTGGTGGTGGTGCTGCTGATGGTGGTCAACATGCTGGCGGGATTTTTCGACAGCGTGCGCGCCGTGTTCCAGCTCTCCTGATGGAGGCGGTGCGCGTTGCGCTTTTGCTGGTGGCGGCGGCGCTGGCCTGCGCGGCCATGCGCGCGCAAAGGCCGGAACTGGCGGCGGGCGTGGCGCTGGCGGCGGGCGCGGCGGCGCTCAGCATGCTGCTGCCCGGCCTGCGCGAGGCGGCCTCGGCGCTCGCGCTCTTTGCCGACGCCTCGGGGCTGGACGGCGGCGCGGCGCTGATCCTGCGCGCCACGGGCGTGTCCCTGATCGCCGAATTCGCCGTGCACATCTGTGAGGACGCGGGCGAAAAGGCGCTGGCCAGCCGCGTGGAGCTGGCGGTGCGCGTGACGCTCTTTGCCATGGCCGCGCCGCTTTTGACGGACGTGGTGGCCGCGGTCACGGAGGCGCTTGCGTGAGGCGCGCGCTGGCCGCGCTGGCCGTTTTCCTGCTCCTCTGCCTGCCGGCGCGCGCGGAGGGGGACGTGGGCGCCGTCCTGGACGCGCTTGACCTGCGTGGCTTTGAAGAAGCCGTGGAGGAGACGGGCGTCGATGTGCGCGATATGATCCTCTCCATCGCCTCCGGGGAAGATGCGTGGGAGCTTTCGGACGTGCTTTCCCGCCTGCGCGACGCCTTTTTTGAGGAATTCCGCCGCGCCGCCTCCCTTGTCGCCGCGCTGCTTGCCCCGGCGCTTTTCAGCGCCGTCGCCCGGCAGCTGGCGGGGGAGGGCAGGAGCGCGGGGGCGGTCGCCCAGCTCTGCTGCCTTGCCTGCGCCGCGCAACTCATCGCCTGGTTTTTGCGCCTGACGGCGGAGGCGGGGGAACTCATCGCCCGGGTCGCCCGTCTCGCCGACGGCGTGTTCCCGGTGCTGGCCTCACTTTTGTCGCTTGCCGGGGCCACCGCCTCGGCGGCGATGGTCACGCCCCTCTCGGCGCTGGCGGGCAACGCCTTTTCGCGCGTCCTTGCCGATGTGGGGCTCAAAATGTGCGCCATCGCCGCGGCGTTGGCGGCGGCGGGGCACATCAGCCCGCGCCTGCGGCTGGACAGGCTTTTCCATCTCGTCCGCTCGGCGGTCAACTGGACGGCGGGCGTCCTGATGACGGGCTTCCTCGGCCTTTCGGCGGTGCGCGCGCTCCTTGGCACGGGCTACGATTCCGCCGCCGTGCGCACGGCCCGCTATGCGGTGGACAACCTGCTGCCCGTGGTCGGCGGCGAGGTGGCCAACACCATGGACGCGCTGGTTTCCAGCGTGCTGCTGGTCAAAAACGCCGCCGGGGCGACGGGGCTTTTCGCCCTGCTGCTCATGTGCGCGCGACCGCTTCTTGCGCTGACGGCGGCGCTTTTCGCCCTGCGGCTGGCCTCGGCGCTGCTGGAGCCGGTGGCGGAGGAAGGGCTGATCGCCCTCGCGGACAAATTTTCGCAGGTGGCGGGCATGCTGCTGGTGCTGTGCGTCTCCGCCGCGGTGATCCTCACGCTGCTCCTGGGCGGCACGCTCACCGCCGGGCAGGGCGTGGTAAGGTAGGAGGGGTGCAAATGGCGCTTCTTGCGCGGGCGGCGGCAGAGCTCACGGCGCTGTGCGTCCTTTCAGCGGCGGTGGAACTGCTTCTGGGCGAAGGCGCGGAGAAGCGCGGCGTGCGCTTCCTGCTCGGCCTGATGGCGCTGCTGGCCATTGCGCGCGCGGCGGGGGCGCTGTTTTCGTGATGGGCGCGTGGCGGGGCCTGAAGGAGAAACTGCGCGGCGCGCGGGGGTTGGAGTGGCTGTTGCTGCTTGTGGCCGTGTGCGTGGCGGCGCTGGCGCTCACCCACGGGGGCGGCGACGGCGGCGCGGCGAAGCCCACGGAATTGGAAGCGCGCCTGGAGCGCGTGCTCTCGGCGGTGGAGGGCGCGGGCGATGTGCGCGCCATGGTCACGGAGGAGGGTGGGGCGGTTTCCGGCGTGGTCATCGTCGCCGCCGGCGCGGAGGACATCAGCGTGCGCCTTTCGCTGATGCAGGCGGCGCGCGCCCTGCTGGGTATCGGGCTTGACCAGATCGAAGTCATTCAGATGCGGAGGGATGCGCGTGCGCAGACGGTGGTTTTGGATATCCTGTATCTTTGTGCTCCTCGCGGCGGGGGCGGCGCTCCTCTGCTCGCAATTGCCGGGACGGCCTGAAAGTCTGCCGGCGGCGGGCCTGCCCGCGGAAACGCCGACGCCGTCCGCCACGCCGGCGGCAGGGGACCCGCTTGAGGATTTCCGCCTGGAGCGCGAACAGCTGCGCAGCATGCAGACCGCGCAATTAAACGACATCATCCACGACGGCGAGACCGACGGGCAGACCCGCGCCCTCGCCCAGCGCACGCTCCTTGACCTCATGGCCTGGGCCGAGCAGGAAACGACCATCGAAGGTGTTTTGCGCGCCCGCGGCTACGCCGACTGCGTGGCCACCATCCACGAGGACACGGCCAACATACTTGTGCGCGCCGAAGCCCTCACCCGGCAGGAGACGGCGGTCATCCTCGAACTGGTCCTGCGGGAAACGGATGTTGACAGCGGCAATGTCAAGATCATTCCAATAAATTAAAGCAAACCATTTGCCAGCGGCGCTTTTTTCTGCTATAATGGTGGAAGATAAAGGAGGTCTGCGATATGAGCGACAATTATCCGTCGGACGTCAAGCTCGACGAGAACCCGGACGGCAGCGTATCCTTTGCCACCGGCGTGGTCGAGACCATCGCGGGTCTGGCGGCGCAGGAAGTCGAGGGCGTGGCGAGCATGGCCAGCGCCTCCACCGGCCTGGCCGATATGTTTACCCGCAAGTCCACCCGCAACTTCACCAAGGGCGTGCGCGTGGACATCAACGGCGGCACGGTGGCGGTGGACGTCACCATCGTCGTCGAATACGGTTCCCCCATCCCGGATGTGGCCAAGAGCATCCAGGAAAATGTCAAAAAGGCCATCGAGACGATGAGCGGGCTGGACGTGCGCAATGTGGACGTGCATGTGCAGGCCGTGAGCTTCGAGCGCGAAAACCGCGCCGCGCAGGAACTGAAGGAACACCAGCAGAAGCTGCTGGAAAACAGCATGCGCGAACAGGAAGCGCAGGAAGAAGCCCCTGCGGACGCTCCCGCACAGGACGCCCCCGCGCCGGAGGACGACGACCTGGACGACGGCCTCGGCCTGGACGACGAGGACGACCTGGACGACGGCCTCGGCCTGGACGACGAGGACGACCTGGACGACATCCCTGAGGAAGAGATCGTCGAAGCGGATGAGGACGAGGACGACGACGTGGACGAGGTCGAGGACATGGAGCCCATCGACCCCGCCGACTTGAGCGACCTGCCCGGCGAGGCAGAGGACGAAGCGGCGGAGGAAAGCGGCGAAGAAGAACATCCGCTTTGACGTTACAAAGCCCCGCCCCCGGCGCGCTGCCCGGGGCGGGCGAGCCACGGCCGGCGTGCCCGGTGGAAAGGAGGCCCCATGAAGGCGGGTTTTTGGGACAAGGTGCTGATGTTTCTCTACGTGCTGATCGCGCTGTTCTTCGGCGTGTGCATGGCGCTGCGCCCCTTTGGTGTGGACATGCTCGGCGGCCTGTTCGCCGGTCTTGACCGCTCGGCGGGCCGTTTCCTCTCCGCGCTCGTCGGCCTGGGGCTGGCGGCCATCGTCGTGCTTCTGAGCGCCTATATGCTGATGATGATCTTCGGCAAGGGCAAAAAGCGCGTGCCTACCTCCTTCGTCGCCGTGGATTCGGAGGACGGTTCGCAGGTGCACATGTCCCTCACGGCGCTTGCGCAGATGGCGCGGCAGGCCATTGGCCGCGTGCCGGACGTCAAGGAAATGAAGATCGGCGTCACCAACGAGGGCGACGCGGTCAACGTCGCCGTCGACCTCACCATCAAGGCCAGCGCCCATGTGCCCACCGTCACCAAGAACATGCAAAAGGCCATCCGCAACAGCCTGGAGACCAACGGCGGCGTGACCGTGCGCGATGTGCAGATCGTCGTAAGCTCCCTTTCCGGCGCGGACGTGAAGGGCGAGAGGAAAAAGCCGCTCTGGAAGCGCGGGCGCGACGCAAAGGAAGAAACTGTCGAAGCCGCCGCCGCGCAGGAGGCCGCCGCGCCCCTGCCGGAGATCCCTGAGGAAGCGGGCGGCGATGTAGACGACGCCTCCGTCGGCGCGGAGGAAGCGGCCGCCGCAGCGGGCGACGAGTGGACGGGCAGCTTCGCCCCCCTGGACGACGGCCCGGAACCGCCCTCTCTGGACGAGGACGCAGCCGACCAAGGCGCGCCTGAGGCGGACGGCGAGGAAGCCGCCTTTATACTGGACGACGATGACGACGACGATGACGCGGGAGCGCTGTTCACGCCTTCCGCGCCGGATGAGGACGAGGACGGCAAGACGCAAAACTGATATTGGAAGGCCCATCAAAACGCATTGCGGCGGCGCGAAATATGCGCCACCGCAATGCTTGTGTCAAAAGGAGCGGGGAAAATGAACCGAGTCACGGCGCGCGCGCACGCCATGAAGCTGATCTACGAATGGGAAATGGGCGGCGAAGGCGGCGAGGATACGCGCATCGACCTTCTGGGCGTGCAGCCCGGAGAAGAAGAGAGCGCCTTTATGGAGCGCATGTTTGACGGCGTGGTGGAAAATGTCGCCGAGCTCGACCGCCGCATCGAGGAAAACGCCCGCGGCTGGACGCTGGAGCGCATCTCCCGCGTCGACCTGGCCATTTTGCGCCTGGGGGCCTATGAGCTCTCCCTGGGCAAGACGCCCCCTGCCGTCGTCATCAACGAAGCGGTGGAAATGGCGCGGCAGTATTCCGGCGAGCGGTCGCCGCAGTTCGTCCACGGCGTGCTGGGCGCGATCTCCCGGGGCGCGGGGCAATGAAGCGCGCGCTGGGCATCGACACCAGCTGCTATACCACCTCCGTGGCGCTGGCGGGGGAGGGCGGCGCGCTTGCGGGCCGCCGTCGCTTGCTGGACGTCGCGGAAGGGGCGCGGGGATTGCGGCAGTCCGAGGCGCTTTTCCAGCATGTGCAGCGCCTGCCCGCGCTCCTGGAGGACATGCTTCGGGGGGACACGGACGCGCAAATCGCCTGCGTCTGCGCCAGCGCCCGCCCGCGCGACGCGGAGGGCTCCTATATGCCGGTGTTCACGGCGGGGACGGGCTTTGCCCGCGCTATCGCCGCCTCCCTGCGCGTGCCATTTTACGAGACGAGCCACCAGCAGGGGCATGTGCGCGCCGCCATGGAGGGCGCGGGGGCGCTGCCGGAAGAATTCCTCGCCCTGCACCTTTCGGGCGGCACGACGGAGGTGCTGCATGTGCGCCCGGGGTTGGAGATCGCCCTCCTTGGCGGTTCCAACGACCTGCACGCCGGCCAGCTCGTCGACCGCGTGGGCGTGCGCATGGGGCTTTCCTTCCCGGCGGGCCCGGCGCTGGAAAAGCTGGCGCGGCAGGGCCTGGCAAAAAGCGCCTTCCCGCTCTCGCACCGCGAAGGGGAAGTCTCCTTCTCCGGGGCGGAGGCGCAGGCCATGCGCATGCTCGACGCCGGGGCGTCCCGCGAGGACGTGGCGGCGGAGGTCTATTCCTATCTTGCCCGCGCGGTGGCTTGGCTCATCCAGTGGGCTTGTAAAAAAACGCGCCTCCAGGCGGCGCTCATCTCCGGGGGCGTGGCATCCTCGGCGCTTTTGCGCGAGCTTCTGCCCGCGCGGCTGAAACGGCTGGGCTGCCCGGTGCGGTTGCACTGGGGCAGGCCGGAAATGTCGGGCGACAACGCCTGCGGCGTGGCGCTCATCGGTTGGGAGGAATACATCCATGGCAATGATCCTGAACGGTAAACAGGTCGCGGCGGAGCTCCGCGCGGAACTCAAGACGCGGGCCGAGGCCCTGCGCAAGGACGGCACGATCCCCTGCCTGGCGGTGCTATTGGCGGGCGACGACCCGGCCAGCAAGATCTACGTGCGCAACAAAAAGCGCGCCTGCGAGGAGATCGGCATCGAATCGCGCGAGCTGCTCTTCCCCGAAAGTGTGACGGAGGAAGAACTCATCGCCCGGATCCGCGCCCTCAACGCCGACCCGGCGGTGGACGCGATGCTTGTGCAGCTGCCCCTGCCCAAACACATCGACGAGGCGCGCGTTTTGGCGGAGATCGCCCCGGAAAAGGACGCGGACGGCTTCCATGTGGTCAACGCCGGCCGCCTCTTTACCGGCCAGACTTCCGTCCTGCCCTGCACGCCCGCGGGCTGCATGGAGCTTCTGCGCCGCGCGAATGTGGAGTTTTCCGGCAAACACGCCGTGGTGGTCGGCCGCTCGAACATCGTCGGCAAGCCCATGGCCATGCTGCTTTTGAACGAGCATTGCACCGTCACCGTCTGCCATTCGCGCACGAAGGACCTGGCGCGCTTCACCCGCGACGCGGACATACTCGTGGCCGCGGTCGGCCGCCCCGGCATGATCACCGGCGACATGATCAAACCCGGCGCGGCGGTCATCGACGTGGGCATCAACCGCCTGGACAACGGCAAGCTGATGGGCGACGTGGACTTCGCAAGCGCCGAGCCGGTCGCCGGCGCCATCACCCCCGTCCCCGGCGGCGTGGGGCCGATGACCATCGCCATGCTGATGCAAAACGCCATCCTCGCGGCGGAAAAGCGGCATGGATGACAAGTGGGCGCTCTCGGTCACGGAACTGAACGAGTACGTGCGCCGCAAATTGGCCGGCGACCCGGTGCTGCGCGCCGTCGCCGTGCGCGGCGAGATCTCCGGCTTCAAGCGCTATGCGAGCGGCCACTGCTACTTCGCCCTTAAGGATGAGACGTCGCGCGTGCAATGCGTGATCTTCCGCCAGCAGGCGGCGAAGCTGGACTTCCCGCCCGAGGACGGCATGCGCGTCACCGTGCGCGGCGCGGCCTCCGTGTTCGTGCAAAGCGGCAGTTACCAGCTCTATGTGGACTCCGTCGCGCGCGAGGGCGTGGGCGACCTCTACCTGCGCTTTGAGGCGCTGAAAAAGAAACTGGCGGCGGAGGGGCTGTTCGACCCCGCCCGCAAGCGGGAACTGCCGCTGCTCCCCAAAGTGGTCGGCGTGGCTACCTCGCGTTCGGGCGCGGTCATACGCGACATCATTCGCGTCTCCAGAAGGCGCGACCCCAACGTGGGCGTGCTGCTCGCCCCCTGCCTTGTGCAGGGCGCGGGCGCGGCGGAGGAGATCGTGCGCGCCATTGAGCGCCTCAACGAGGATGGCCGCCCGGACGTGATCCTCGTCGGCCGCGGCGGCGGTTCGCTGGAGGACCTCTGGCCGTTCAATGAGGAGATCGTCGCCCGCGCCATCGCCGCCTCGCGCATACCGGTGATCTCCTGCGTCGGCCACGAAACGGACTTCACCATCGCCGACTTTGTCGCCGACGCGCGCGCCTCCACGCCTTCCAATGCCGCGGAGCTGGCCGTGCCGGTGGTGGCGGAGCTGCGGCGCTCGGTCGATTCCCTGGCGCGGCAGCTTGCTTCGGCGCTTTTGCGCGCCCAACAGCTGCGCCGCGCGCGCCTGCAGGCGCTTTGCGTCTCTCCGGCGCTGGCCATGCCCCGCCGTCTGCTCATCGAGAGCCGGGAGGCGGAGCTTTCGGCGCTCGCCGCGCGCCTGCCCGTGGCGCTTATGAAAAAGCGCGACGCCATGGAGCGCCGCCTGCTCCTTGCCGGGCGCGCCCTCGCGGCGCTCGACCCGGAGGGCGTTGTGCGCCGCGGCTACGCCGTGGTCTTTAAGGGCGGCAAGTGCGTCCCCGAGGCAAGCGGCCTGCGCGCGGGCGACGCCATTGAAGTGCATATGCGCGGCGGCAACGTCGCGGCGGAGGTAACGGATGGATAAATTCACCTTTGAATCGGGCATGGACGAGCTGGAAAAGCTGGTGCATGGCCTCGAAAGCGGCTCGATGCCGCTGGAGGAATCCTTTCAGGCTTTCGAGCGCGGCATGACGCTGAAAAAGCGGCTGGAAAAGCTGATGGAAGAGGGCGACAAGCGCATCCGCGTACTGACAGAGGACGGCGAAGAGCCGCTGGAGGGGGAAGAGGAATGACGACGCTCAAAGAATACGCGGCGCGCGTGGAGGCGCGCCTTGAACAGCTCCTGCCCGGCGGCGGCGCCGTGGTAAACGACGCCATGCGTTACAGCGCCATGGCCGGCGGCAAGCGCCTGCGCCCTTCAATGCTCCTGGCGGCCGCGGACATGCTCGGCGGCGCGCCCGAAGCGATGGACTTTGCCTGCGCCGTGGAAATGATCCACACCTATTCGCTCATCCACGACGACCTGCCCGGTATGGACGACGACACGCTGCGGCGCGGCCGCCCCACCAACCACGTGGTTTACGGCGTGGGGCAGGCCATTCTCGCCGGCGACGGCCTGCTCAACTACGCCTTTGAGACGATGCTTTCCGCTTCCCTGAAAGACGCGGGCCGCGCCCGCCCCTGCCTGGAAGCCATTGCAGAGATCGCCCGCGGCTCCGGCGTGAAGGGCATGGTGCTCGGCCAGTGCCTTGATTTGGACAGCGAAAAAAACGGCGTGCCCGAGGAAAAGCGCGAGCAGAGGATCGAGGACATACAGCGTGGCAAGACGGCCTGCATGTTCATCTACCCGCTGCGCGCCGCCTGCCGTCTGTGCGGCGCGTCCGAGATGGAACTCGCGGCGCTTTCGCGCTACGCTTCCGCCTTCGGCCTGCTCTTCCAGGCAACGGACGACCTGCTCGATGTCGTCGGCGACGCCGCCGAGGTCGGCAAGACATTGGGCAAGGACGAAAAAAGCGGTAAACTGACCTGCATATCGGTCTACGGCGTGGAAAAGACGCGCGCGCGCGTGGAGGGCGAGCACAGGGCCGCCCTCGAGGCGTTGGAGCTCTTCGGCACACGGGCGACGTTCTTCCGCGAACTGGTGGATTCCATGGTGGACCGCACAAAGTAAGGGGTACGAAAGTTGCTGGAGGAAATACACAGTCCATCGGACATAAAAAAGCTCTCCCTGCGCGAACTGACGGCGCTGGCCGCGGAGATGCGCGGGGAGATCATCGGCACGGTGTCGCGGCACGGCGGGCACCTTGCCTCCAATCTGGGGGCGGTGGAGCTGACGCTGGCGCTGCACTATGTCTTTGACTGCCCGGATGACAAACTGGTGTTCGATGTCGGCCATCAGTGCTATGCCCACAAGATGCTCACCGGGCGCCTGCGGGGCATGCGCGATTCCCTGCGCGAGGAAGGCGGCGTCAGCGGCTTCCCCCGCGCCGCAGAGAGCGATTTTGACGCCTTCACCGCCGGCCATGCCTCCACGGCCATTTCGGCGGCGCTGGGCATGGCGCGCACGCGCGACGTGATGGGCGACGGCCACCAGGTGGTGGCCGTGGTGGGCGATGGCGCGCTCACTGGCGGCATGTGTTACGAGGCGCTCAACGACGCCGGCCAGACCGCCACGCGCATGATCGTCATCCTCAACGACAACGAGATGTCCATCTCCCGCAACGTCGGCGCGCTCTCCCGGTATCTCACCGGCCTGCGCCAGTCCCGCACCTATCGCGCCTTCAAGCGCGGCGTGCGCCGCGGGCTGGAACGCATCCCCGGCGTGGGCGCGCCCATGTTCCGCTTCGTGGAAAAATTCCGGGATTGGATCAAGACGCCGTTTGTGGACGGCAAGTTTTTCGACGCCCTGGGCTTCCGCTACATCGGCCCCGTGGACGGCCATGACTTAAAGACGCTCATCCGCATCCTCCGCCGAGCCAAGGAGGAAAAGGAACCGCAGATCATCCACGTCGTCACCACCAAGGGCAAGGGCTATGTGCCCGCCGAGTCGCACCCGGATACCTACCACGGCGTGGCGCCGTTTTTGGTGGAGACGGGCCGGCAGCGCGGCGATGGGCGCGCCGCCTGCGGCCGTGTGGCCGCCGCGGAGCTTATGGCGCTGGCGGAGAACGACATACGCATCTGCGCCGTCACCGCCGCCATGCCCGCGGGCACCGGCATGGAGGCCTTTGGCAAGGCTTACCCCAAGCGCTTTTACGATGTGGGCATCGCCGAGGAACACGCCGTCACCATGGCGGCGGGCATGGCCGCCTCGGGCATGAAGCCCTATGTGGCCATCTATTCCACCTTCCTGCAGCGCGCCTTTGACCAGATCGCCACGGACGTGTGCATCAACGCGCTGCCGGTGACGTTCCTCATCGACCGCGCCGGCCTCGTGGGGGCGGACGGCGTCACGCACCAGGGCGTGTTCGACCTGGGCTATCTTTCCATGCTGCCCAATATGGTGGTGGCCGCGCCGCGCGATGTGCGCGACTTAAAGCGCCTCATCCGCCTCTCCGCCGAATACGACGGCCCCATGGCCATCCGCTACCCCAAGGACGGCGAGGACCTGGGCGCGCGCCTGGAGGCGCACAAGCCGCTGCGCGTGGGCGAGTGGGAGCTTTTGAGCCAGGGCGAGGACGTGATGTTCCTCGCCTCCGGCCGCATGGTGCAGGCGGCGATGAACGCCTGCATAGAGCTGATGCACCATGGCGTGCGCGCCGGCGTGGTGGACGCGCGCTTTGTCAAGCCCATGGATGAGGATATGCTGCGCGCTTCCCTGCATGCGCCGCTTTGGGTCACGGTGGAGGAAAACGTCCTCTCCGGCGGCCTGGGCGAGCGCGTGCTGGCCTGGCTGGCAAAGAACGCGCCCGGGCATGGGGCGCTGACGCTCTGCGTGCCCGACCGCTTCATCGAGCATGCCTCCGTCGCAAGCCAGCTCCACGCCTGCGGGCTCGACGCCCAGGGGCTGGCCGCGAGCGTGCTCAGGAGGCTGGGGCGATGAAAAAGCGCCGCGCCGACGAGCGCCTGTATGAAGATCTCAACCTGGAAAGCCTCGCCCTGGCCCGCGCCCTCATCATGGAAGGCCGCGCCTTTGCCGGCGAGCGGAAACTGAAAAGCCCCGGCGAGATGGTTTCGGAAAAAGAGGCAATGCGCGTGCGCGGCGCGCTCGACCCGTACGTCAGCCGCGGCGCGCACAAGCTGAAAAAGGCGCTGGAGGCCTTTGCCATCGACGTGTCGGGGGAAACCTGCGTGGACGTGGGCGCTTCCACGGGCGGTTTTACGGACGTGCTTCTGCGCGCCGGCGCGGGGCATGTCTACGCCGTGGACGTGGGCTACAACCTTCTGGACTACCGCCTGCGCGCCGACCCGCGCGTGACGGTCATGGAGCGCGTCAACGCCCGCTTTTTGCGCCCGGAGGATTTCCCGCAGCGCCCCTCCTTCGGCGCTACGGACGTGTCCTTCATCTCCCTGGAGGTGGTCCTGCC
Source organism: uncultured Bacillota bacterium (assembly GCA_963930055.1). Taxonomy (GTDB): domain Bacteria; phylum Bacillota; class Clostridia; order Christensenellales; family Aristaeellaceae; genus Pullichristensenella. The sequence goes on from CAWVKS010000010.1 coordinate 233,183, forward strand.
CGCGGCGCTTTCCGTGCTCGAGGGCGAAAACCGGCGCTTCGTGGCGCTTGTCAAGCCGCAGTTCGAGGCCGCGCGCGAAGATGTGGGGGAGAAGGGCGTGGTGCGCGACGAGCGCGTGCACCGCAGCGTGCTGGAAAGGGTCACGGCCTTCGTGCCCACGCTGGGCTGGAAGTGCGCGGGGCTGGATTTTTCCCCCATCCGCGGCCCGGAGGGGAACATGGAGTTCCTTCTCTACATCGTCCCCGGCGAAGCGGCGGCAGAACCGTTGCATAAAGATGCGATTTCCGACACAATCCGCCGCGCATATGACAAATTTATTAAAATGCCCGGTTAGCCCTTGTTTCCCGCCGCGATTTTGTATACCATAGTATGTAGAAATGGGGAGTGGTCAGCGTGGACATCCGTACCGTGGGCGTCATGTGGAACCCGAAGAAGTCGGCGGGCCTGCCCGTCGCCCGGAGGGTCATCAACGTGCTCGAGGGGCACGACGTGGCGCTGCGCCTGGATGCCAGCCTGGCCTCGGCGTTCCGACGCGAGTCTGCGACGAGCTTTGCCGATTGCGACCTGCTCTGCGTGCTCGGCGGCGATGGCACGCTTTTATCGGCGCTGGACGTCGCCATCCCCAACGATATACCCATGCTCGGCATTGACCTCGGGCGCGTCGGCTTTCTCTCCGAAGTGGAGCCGGACGACCTCGAGGAAGATTTTGAGCGCCTCTTTGCCGGCGCGGGAACGATGGAGAACCGCATGATCATGGAGATCGAGGGGGAAAACGCCCAGAGCATGTTCGCCCTCAACGAGATCTGCATCATGCGCCGCGGCCGCTCGGTGGGTATACTGTCTGTGGAACTGATGGTGAACGGCACGCTCTTGGACCGCATCTCCGGCGACGGCCTCATCGTCGCCAGCGCCACGGGATCGACAGCCTATTCGCTTTCCGCCGGCGGGCCGATCGTCTCGCCGGGGCTGGATTGCTTCGTGCTCACGCCGGTCTGCCCGCATACGATGAGCGCGCGGCCCTTCGTGGCCTCTGCCGGCGACCGCATCAGCGTGCGCGTGCTGGGCGACGCCTCCGCCACCCACGCCGTTCTCGACGGCCGGCGCACCTTGGAGCTGTCCGAGGAGCGCTCGCAGATCACCATCGTCAAGAGCATGCGCACAGCGCGCTTCGTGCGCCTGCGGGAGCGCGACTATTTCGGGCTGCTGCGCAAAAAACTTTCGCAGTGGACGCATTGAACCTCAAAAAACACCAGGAGGCTCCGGGATGAAAAGCGTACGCCACGATCTGATACTGGACATCATTGATAAAAAGGACATCGAAACGCAGGAGGAACTGGCCGCGGAGCTAAATGCCCGCGGCGTAAAGGTCACGCAGGCAACGGTCTCGCGCGACATCAAGGAGCTGCGGCTTTTAAAGGTGCTTTCGGAAAACGGCGGCTATAAGTATGCCACTGCGGAGCGTGCCGAAAAAGGGATGAGCGAGCGCTTTATCCGCATACTGGCGGAATCGGTCATGTCCATCGAGAGCGCCGTCAACCTCATCGTCATCAAGACCATCTCCGCCAGCGCCCAGGCGGCGGCCGAGGCCATCGATTCCCTGAAGTGGCCGGAGCTCCTGGGCACCATCGCCGGGGACAACACCATACTGGTCATCGCGCGCTCGGAGGAGGCGGTCGAAACCGTCGTCAGCCGCTTCCACGCGCTCATCAAACGATAGCGAGGCGCAGCCGTGCTTCTGGAGATCTCCATCCGCAACATTGCCCTGATCGAGCAGCTCACCATCGAGTTTGCCCAGGGCTTTAACGTGCTTACCGGCGAGACCGGCGCGGGCAAGTCCATCGTCGTGGACAGCCTGTCGCTGGCGCTTGGCGCGCGCGCCGGGCGGGAATATGTGCGCACCGGCGCGGAAAGGGCGTCTGTACAGGCGCTCTTTGACGTCTCCGACTGCCCCCGCGCCCAGGAGATGGCTGCGGGGCTCGGCGCGCCCTGCGAGGACGGCCTGCTCGCCGTCTCCCGCGAACTGGGCGCCAATGGCCGCAGCGTCTGCCGCGTGGCGGGCATGGTGGTGCCCCTTGCCGCGCTCAAAGGGCTCACTTCCCTGCTCATGGACATCCACGGGCAGCACGAACATCAGGCGCTTCTCGACCCGGAAAAACACCTCGGCTTCCTCGACGCCTATGGCGGCGGGGAGCATATCGCGCGCGTGAACGCCGTCGGCGCGGCCTACCGCGCCCGCATGCAGCTGGCCGGCAAGATCAAGGCCGCGCTCAAGGACGCGCAGGGGCGCGAGCGCGAGCTCGAGGAAACGGAGCGCCGCCTTGCCGAGATCACGGCGGCGAAACTCCGCCCCGGCGAGGAGGAGGAGCTGGAAAGCCGCGCCGCCATCCTCGAAAACGCCGAACACATCCGCGCTTCGCTTTCCGAGGCATATCAGCTCACTTACGAGGGCGCGGGCAGCGCGCAGGAGCTTTTGAGCCGCGCCGCCGCCGCGCTGGAAAGGATCGCCCCCCTCGACGCGCGCTTTTCCACACTTGCCGCCCGCCTGCGCGAGGCGTTCATCGCCGCGCAGGACGCGGGCTACGAGCTGCGCGACGCCCTGGAGGGCGTGGAGAGCGACCCGCGGGCGCTGGAAAAGGTCAATGCCCGGCTCGACCTCATCCACCGCCTTGAAGGCCGCTACGGCCCCGACCTTGCTGACGTCATCGCCTACGGCGAAGAGCTGAAGGCGCGAAAAGCGGCGCTCTCCGGCGGCGAGGCCAGCGTTTCCCAATGGAAAAAGGAGCTCAAGGCCATGGACGCCGCCCTGCGCGAGGACTGCGCCGCGCTCACCGAGGCGCGCCGGGCGCTTGCCGAAAAGCTCACCGCCGGCATCCTCAGGCACCTTGCCGACCTTGGCATGGGCAAGACGCGCTTTGAGATCGCCGTGGAGCCGGAAAAGATCACCGCCACCGGCGGCGACCGCGTGGAAATGCGCATTTCTCCGAACCCCGGCGAACCGCTCAAGCCGCTGAACGCCATTGCCTCCGGCGGCGAGATCTCCCGCGTGATGCTGGCGCTCAAGGCCGTCTCCGCTGACGAATACGGCGTGGGCGCGATGGTCTTTGACGAGATCGACACCGGCGTTTCCGGCCGCATGGCGCAGGCCGTGGGCGAGAAGATGGCGATGATCGCCGGCAAGCGGCAGGTGCTGTGCGTCACCCACCTTCCGCAGATCGCCGCCCTCGCCGACCGCCACTTCGTGGTGGAAAAGACGCAGGTGGGGGAGCGTACCGGCTCCACCGTGCGCGCCCTCGACGAAGATGGCCGCGCGCAGGAGATCGCCCGCCTCATCGGCGGCGCGGAGGATTCCCCCAGCGCCCTCGGCCACGCGGAAAACATGCTCGCCGCCGCTCACCGCCGCAGGGAAGAGCTGCGCGCCCGCAAAGGGGCCTGATCCCCAGAAAAAGCATCGTCCGCTTTCACGATCCAGTGGAAAGCGGACGATGTTTTTGCAAATGGCCGCCGCGCGGAAATGCACTGCGCGGCGGCCGCGCCTTTTAATACGCCTTGGCGAAGTAGATGAGTTTTTCAGCGGGCTTGCCGCAGACGACGCACTTGTCGGAGGGCATGCCGCTCTGGTCGAAGGGCATGTTGCGCGTGGAGGCGTTGTAAAGCTCCTTGACCTTGTCCTCGCATTCGCGGCAGCCGCACCACGCGGCCTTGACAAAGCCGTTCTGCACGCCCTTTTCCAGCTCTTCCAGCGTGGTGGCGGTGTAGATGTGGGCGTCGCGGAAGGCGCGCGCCTGCTCGAACATGGTGGTGTGGATGTCGTCAAGCAGCGCCTTGACGGTATCGGCGATGCCGTCAAGCTCCAGCGGCTTTTTCTCCAGCGTGTCGCGGCGCATGGACATGGCCACGCCGTTTTCGATGTCGCGCGGGCCGAGCTCCAGGCGCACGGGCACGCCCTTCATCTCCCACTCGTTGAACTTCCAGCCGGCGGAATAGGTGTCGCGGTCGTCCAGTTCCACGCGCAGCCCGGCGGCCTCCAACTCGGCCTTGAGGGCGCGGGCGCGCTCCAGCACGCCCTCCTTGTGCATGGCGATGGGGAGGATGACCACCTGGATGGGCGCCACGCGCGGCGGCAGTTTCAGGCCGCGCTCGTCGCCATGGGTCATGACGATGGCGCCGATAAGGCGCGTGGAAGTGCCCCAGCTCGTCTCATGGGCGTACTCCAGCTTGCCCTCTTTGGACAGGAACTGTATGCCGTAGGCCTCGGAGAAATTGGTGCCAAAGTTGTGCGTGGTGCCGGCCTGCAACGCCTTGCCGTCCTGCATCATCGCCTCCATGGAATACGTGGCGCGCGCGCCGGCGAACTTTTCCTTGTCGGTCTTGCGCCCGGTCAGCACCGGCAGGGCGAGCACGTTCTCGGCAAAGTCGCGGTACACCTCCAGCATCTGAAGCGTCTCTTCCTGCGCTTCTTCGGGCGTTGCGTGGATGGTGTGTCCCTCCTGCCACCAAAATTCGCTGGTGCGCAAAAACGGCCGCGTGGTCTTTTCCCAGCGCATCACCGAGCACCACTGGTTGTACTTCATCGGCAGATCGCGCCAGGACTGCACCCACTTGGCGTACATGGTGCAGAAAAGCGTCTCCGAGGTCGGGCGGATGGCCAGGCGCTCGGGCAGCACCTCGTTGCCGCCCTGCGTCACCCAGGCGACCTCCGGCGCGAAGCCCTCGACGTGCTCGGCTTCCTTGAGCAGCAGGCTCTCGGGGATGAGCATCGGCATGGCCACGTTCTGGTGCCCCGTGGCCTTGAAGCGCTTGTCCAGCTCCGCCTGCATGCGCTCCCACAGCGCGTAGCCGTAGGGCTTGATGACCATGCAGCCGCGCACGGGCGCGTAGTCCACCAGGTCGGTCTTGAGGATGACATCGGTATACCACTGGGAAAAGTCCTCACTGCGGGGCGTGATGTGCGCCACAAATTCCTGCTTGTCGTTTTTCTTGCCCATGTGCTTCCCTCCAAAAAAATCCCTCCGCCCCTTGCATGGGCGAAGGTCAGTTCGCGGTACCACCGTGCTTTGTGCTCAGCGCCCCTAACGCGGGCGAAACGGCGGGATTTCCTCGCAAACGCGAAGCGTTCTCCCGCGCGCTCGGGAAGCCGGAGCCCTCAACCCCGCGCCGCGCGCCTCGCAGCCTTGGGCGCGCTCTCTTGGGACGCGGCGGATGCGGCTTTTTCCGTCATCGCGCTTATCTGTCTGACATTATAGCCCCTTTTCCCCGGAAAGGCAAGCGAAACTTCGGTTAATCCGGCACGAAGCGGGGGTAGGGATCGCGCTTCACCGCGCCGGATACGCCGTAGACTTCGGAAAGCAGCGCCGGCGTGAGCACATCCGCGGGCGCGCCGTCCGCGCGCAGGCGGCCGCGGCTGAGCACCGCCAGACGGTCGCAAAAGCGCGCGGCCAGGTCGATGTCGTGCATCACCAGCACCACGGCGCGCCCCTCCCCGGCCAGCGTCCGCAAAAGCCGCAAGATCTCCAACTGATAGCGTATGTCCAGGTTGGCCACCGGCTCATCCAACAGCAGCACGCCCGCTTCCTGCGCCAGCGCCCGGGCGATGAGCACCCGCTGCCATTCGCCGCCGGACAGCGAGCGCGCCTCGCGCTCGGAGTGCGCCTCCACGCCGGTGCGCCGCATGGCTTCCCGGGCGATCTCAATATCCCTGCCGCTCTCGCGTCCGAGGCGGGGGATGTAGGCGTGCCGCCCCATCAGGACCACGTCCAGCGCCGTGAATCCCTCCGGCGGCGTCGCGGACTGCGGCACCAGCGAAAGCGCGCGCGCCAATGCCCGGGGGCGCAAGGCATGCACGGGCGCGTTATTGAGCAGCACATCGCCCGCCTGCGGCCTGAGCGCCCCGCACATCAGGCGGATGAGCGTGCTCTTGCCCGAGCCGTTCGGCCCCAAAAGGCCCAGCACTTCGCCGCCGCGCGCTTCCAGCGATACGCCGGTGAGCGTCCTGTCGCGCCCCGGATAGCCAAATTCGATGTTTTGCACGGTGAGCATCATGTGCGCCCTCCCCGGTAACGGCGGATGAGTACGAGGAAAAACGGGCCGCCGAACAGCGAAGTCGTCACGCCCACAGGAAGCTCCGCCGGCGCGAACAAAGAGCGCGAAAGCGCGTCCGCCAGCATCAAAAACAGCCCGCCCGCCAGCGCCGAGAGCGGCAAAAGCGAGCGGTGGTCCGCCCCCGTCAGCCGCCGCACCGCGTGCGGGGCGGTCAGCCCCACAAAGCCGATCACGCCGCTTACGGAGACCGCCGTGGCCGTCAAAAGCGTCGAGAGCAGCAGCGCCATCAGCCGCACACTGGGCGCGTCCACGCCCAACATGCGCGCGTCGCCCCCGGCGCTGACGGCGTTAAGGTCGCGCGCGAGCGCCATGGAGCCGGTCAGGGCGACGAGCAGTACCGCCGCTACCAGCGCCACGTCGCCGTAGCTGGCCGAGGCAAAGCTCCCCAGCGTCCACATATAGACGCTTTCCAGCGCCTCATGGTTGACGGACAAAAGTCCCGAGAGCAGCGCCGAGAGGAAGGAACTGACCGCCACGCCGCACAAAAGCAGCGTCGTCAGCCCGCCGCGCCCCAGGCCGGCGATGCCCATCACCAGCAAAACCGCCAGCGCCCCGCCGGCAAAGGCGCACAGGGAAACGGCGGAAAAACCCAGCAAAGACGCCTGCAAGCCCAGCAACATGGCCGCCGCCGCGCCCAGCGCCGCCCCGGAGGAGACGCCCAACAGCCCCGGCTCGGCCATGGGGTTGCGGAACACGCCTTGCATCAGCGCCCCGGACACGGCCAGCGCCGCGCCCACCACATAGGCAAGCAGCGAGCGAGGCAGGCGGATGCCCCAGATGACCAGTCCCGCCGTCGCGTCCGTCCCGCCCCCGCCAAGGCGCGAAAACAGCGCCTCCCACACGTCGCGGAAAGCGTAGGGCGCGCTGCCTGCGCACAGGCAGGCAAACAGCGCCAGTATGGAAACCAGCAACAAAACAGCGCAGGCGCGCGCCACATAGCCGCGCCTGCGTATGTAGGAAGAAGCGCGCATGCTATTCCCCGTGACCGTCGTCCATGCCCTCGTCGGCGGCAGTGTCGAGCTCCTCGTCGAAATTGTTGTCCGGGTCGTTTAAGTCGCTGCCGTCGATCAGCTCGTTGACGCGCACGCGGCGCTCCAGCTTCATCTTCTCCACCTGCTCGTGGATCATCTCCTTGACCTTTTCCGAATGGCGGACGTTCTTCACGTCCAGCTCCGGGCAGGTGTGGTCCGAGGAGCAGATATGCACCGTGCCCACGCCGAAGATGCGCTGCCCAAACGAGCGGCGCAGGCTGATGTCGCGGATGCGGTAGAGTATGATCTCCTCCGTGCGCAGGTTGAAAAGGCCGGTCTTGATAAACAGCCGGTCCTCGGAAAGCGAGTAGATGGTGAAGGTTATCGGCATGCCGAGTATACGCTTTCTGTCTTTCCAAAGGATCATTGCGATCACCTCCCTATCAGTATACACCAACGCGCCGCGAAAAGCAATTCCTTAACAGGGAGGGTGTATAATGAAAAAAACATCTCTGCGAGGGAAGATCTATGTACGAGTGTGTCCAAGTGGGGGAAAACACGTTTTTCATGGACTGCCCCAGCCGCGTGGGCATTTACCGCGACGGCGGGACGGCGTGGCTCATCGACTCCGGCAGCGACAAGGACGCGGCCAAGAAAGTCCTCAAGATACTCGATGGCCTTGGCTTGCGCCTCGAGGCCGCCATCGTTACCCACTATCACGCCGACCACACCGGCGGCGCGGCGCTTTTGCAGCAGCGCACGAATTGCCGTCTCTACCTGACCGCGCCGACCGCGCCGGGCGACTTCCCGGAGATCAACACCGCCCTGCTCTTCGGCGCGCACCCGCCCAAGCCGCTGCGCACGAAGTTTTTCCTGGCGCAGAGCGCCCGCTACGAGCCGGCCGAGTCCGCGCCCCTGCCCGGGGGCATGCGCCTTGTCCGCCTGGACGGCCACGCCTTTGCCCAGCTCGGCGTCTGTACGCCAGACGACATCTGGTTCCTCGGCGACGCCGTAGCCAGCGAACATACGTTTGATAAGTATAAACTGACCTACCTCTACGACGTGGAGAAGTTTCTGGGGACGCTCGACACGGTCGCCGGCCTGCAAGGCAAGTCCTTCATCCCCGCCCACGTCGCGCCCTTTGAGGACGCCGCCGCCGTCGTTGGGAGCAACCGCCGCTGGGTCTATGAGACGGGCGACTGCATCGTCGAGCTGTTGCGCGCGCCCATGACCTTTGAGGCGCTCCTCAAGGCCATCTTCGACCGCTACGATCTGCAGATGACCTTCGGCCAGCACACGCTGCTGGGCGCGACCGTGCGCGCGTTCCTCACCTGGTTGATGGACGCGGGCCGCGTCAGTTATTTCTGCGAGGACAATCTGCTCTACTGGAAGGCCGCGGAAGCGGGGGAGGGGCAGTGATGTTTGGCCCCGACCCCAATGCCGTCCACCCCAACCCCGCGGTTCCCAGCGTCTGCTTCATCAAAAATACCGTCACGCGCCCCAACATCGTCGTCGGCGACTACACCTATTACGACGACCCCGTGGACTCGGAACACTTTGAGGAACACGTCACCCATCATTACGAGTTCCTTGGCGACAAGCTCGTCATCGGCAAGTTCTGCGCCATCGCCCGGGGCGTGACGTTTATCATGAACGGCGCCAACCACCGCATGTGTTCGGCCACCACCTACCCCTTCAACATCATGGGCGGCGGCTGGGAAAAAAGCACGCCGCGCCTCGAGGACCTGCCCTATAAGGGAGATACCGTGCTCGGCAACGACGTGTGGGTGGGCGAGCGCGTCACCTTCCTGCCCGGCGCGCGCGTGGGCGACGGGGCCATCATCGGCGCGGGCGCGGTGGTCGCGGGAAATATCCCCGCCTACGCCGTAGCCGTGGGCAACCCCTGCAAAGTGGCAAAGATGCGCTTTGACGAGGCCGCCATCCGCCGCCTGCTCGCCCTGCGCTGGTGGGACTGGCCGGCGGAGAAGATCTTTCAAAACCTCGAGGCGCTCACAAGCGGCGACCTTCATAAACTGCTGTCCCTGTGACCAAACGCCCCCGAAAGCCGAGCGGCTGTCCGGGGGCGTTTTTGTCGGGAAGATCCGCAGTCATCCGTTTTTGCCCGGCGCGGGATGTTCGATGTGCTCGCGCAGCGCCTTTTCGCAGAAGTCGCACAATTCCCCGGCGAACTCCGCGTCCGCGCTCTCGGCGACGATGCGGCACAGGGAGCGTTTTTCATCCGGGCAGACCCACGCCCAGCCTCTGTCGCGGCGCAGGCGGATGCCGCCGCCCAATTCGGCGTCCTGCTCGGCCTCGGAGAGCGCGCGCAGCGCGCGGCCGCGCTCGTCGCCCGTCATCTCCACCGTGCGGCTGACGCGGTGCACGCGCGGCATCTGTTCCCGCCACCGGCTCAACGTCAGCCCGGCGCGGACGAGCGCCGCAAGCGCGCGCAGGGCGAAATGCAGCCCGTCGCTGAAGAGCAGGAATTGCCCTGGCCGCTCGCGGGCGAGCGCGTCCAGCCAGCGCCCGCGTTCCACGGCGGCAAAGCGCGCCTCCGCGCCCTCGTAGCGCGCGCAGAGCGTTTCGGCGGCGCGCGTAAAGCCCGCCGGCAACAGGAGCGAACGCTCGCCGTCCTCCAGCGCCGTCCAGACGAGCAGAAGCTGGTTCTCAGCCTCGGAGAGCGTCCCATCCGCGCCGGAGAAGGCGGCATGTTCGCCGTCCGCGTCCAGCCATACGCCCACTTCGTCGCCCTCCAGCTCCATCATCTCTTCCTCCCATTCGCAGCGGGCGCGCAGCCCGGCGCGCTGGAAGGCCTTCTCCGCCAGGTTGAGCAGGTGCGCGTCCTCGGCGAACGCCGCCAGCGGCGGGGCGCCTTCCGGGTTGGCGTCAAAGGCGCGGGCGAGCGCCGCCACATAGCCCAGCTCCGTGCGCCCGGCGCTGAGCATCGGCCGGGTGATGCCGGCAAACGGCCCGGAGAAGTCCTGCCGCAGCAACAGTGCGTTGAGCGCGCGGCGCTTCCCGCGCTCCAGGGGCGCGCCCGCGCCCGTGAGGGGGAAGAGCTGATCGCTGCCCACCAGCGCCGCCCCATCCGCGCCCAGCGCGCGCAGCGCATAGCGCAGTTGCGGCACGGTGCATACGCCCGCGTCCACCACCTGTACGCCCTGGGACATCAGCCCCGCGGCGCAGGCATGGAACAGCGCCAGCGACACCGCCGAGCGCGTCCTTGCCAGCAAAAACTCGCCGGGCCGCAGGCAGGCGGCCAGAGCCTGCGCCGCGCGCGTGGCCTGCGCAGGGTCAGAAAGCGGCAGGCTGTCGCCGTGGAAGCCGCGTTCCGTGCCCGCGCCCCAGACGCGGTTGCTCTCCAGCCGTTCGCCCTCGCAGACGGCCTTGTACGGCCATACCTTGACGCCGGGCAAAAGCTGCGCGCGCGCCAGCGCCTGCGCGCCCGTGCCCAGCGCGCATCCCTCGAACGCCTGCGCCTGCGCATCCAGCAACGCGTGCCCGGCCAGCACGCAGCCGCGCGCCTGCGCCTCGCGCCCCACGCGCGCCCCCGGCCAGAGCACGGAGCGCTTGACGCTGGCATGCGCCTCCACGACCGCGCCCGCGCCGACCACGGCGTATTTGCCCACGACCGCGCCGCGCCCCACGCGCGCCCCCGCGCCGACGTAGCAGGGCTGCTCCACATGCGCGTCCCCGTCCACCAGCGCGCCTTTCTGCACGCCGACGGGCGCGTCCAGCTTCAGTTTTCCCTCCAAAAGGTCGGCATGCGCGCGCAGGTAAGCGTCCACGTCGCCTATGTCGCACCAGTACCCCTCCAGCACGCAGCCATAGACGGCCTGCCCTTCGCGGACAAGCCGGGGGAACAGCTCGCCGCCGAAGTCGCAGGGCCTGCCCTCGGGGATATGGGCGAAGATGTCCGGCTCAAGGATGTAGATGCCGGTGTTCACCGTATCGGAAATGGCCTCGCCCGGCCCGGGCTTTTCCACGAAGGCGCGCACGCGCCCGTCGGCGGCGGGGATGACCAGACCGTATTCCATGGGGTCGGGCACGCGCGTGAGCACCATTGTCGCCAGCGCCCCGTGTTCGCGGTGGAAGGCGAGGGCGGCGGAGAGGTCGAGGTCGGTCACGCCGTCGCCGGAGAGCACGCAAAAGGTCTCGTCGAGAAAGTCCGCCGCCTGCCGCACGCCGCCCGCCGTGCCCAGAGGCGCGCGCTCGGTGTAGTAGCACAGGGAAAGCCCCCAGTCGCCGCCGTCGCCAAAAAAGTCCACGATGGCGTCCGGCAGATACCCCAGCGTCACCGCCGCCTCGCGCACGCCGTGCTTCTTGAGCAGTTTCAGCGCGTATTCCATCACCGGCCGGTCGAGCAGCCGCATCATGGGCTTGGGACAGTCGCAGGTCAAGGGCCGCAGCCTCGACCCCTCGCCGCCCGCCATGATGATCGCTTTCATGCAAATACCCCCATCGAAGAAGAATACATAGTATATCTATGCAATATCCTTCCCGGTATGGGGGCAAAGCATGCAAATTCAAAAAAATTTGCGCATAAAGCACAAAACCGGGGCGCGTTCCCGCACCCCGGCATGGCTTAGAGGATGTACTTTTTCACGTCCTTGGACTGCATATCGTCCGAGAGCTGGCCGCGCACGTACTCGGCGTCCACCTTGACCTCCACTTCCGGGGCGTCGCCGCCGCCGGCGTTGAAGGCGATGTCGTTGAGTATTTTCTCAAGCAGCGTGTGCAGCCGCCGCGCGCCGATGTTCTCGGCGGTCTCGTTGGCCTGCCATGCGTAGTCGGCGATGGCGTCCAGGGCGCTGTCGTCGAAGGTGAGCGACACATTGTCCACCTTGAGCAGCATCTGATACTGGCGGATGAGCGCGTTCTCCGGCTGGGTGAGTATGCGCTTGTAGTCCTCGCGCGTCAGCGGCTTTAAGTCCACGCGCACGGGGAAGCGGCCCTGCAATTCGGGGATCAGGTCCGTCACCTTGGAGACGTGGAACGCGCCCGCGGCGATGAAGAGCATGTGGTCGGTGCGCACGGGGCCGTACTTGGTGTTGACGGTCGAGCCTTCGACGATGGGGAGGATATCCCGCTGCACGCCTTCGCGCGACACGTCCGGGCCGCCGTTGCCCGCGCCGCGGCCGGCCACCTTGTCGATCTCGTCGAGAAAGACGATGCCGTGCTGTTCGGCGCGCTCGATGGCCTCGGAATAGACGCTGTCCATGTCGATGAGGTTCTGCTCCTCCTCGGCGATGAGTATGCGCCGCGCCTCGCGCACTTCCACCTTGCGGATCTTCGTGCGCTTGGGAAGGATGGAGCCGAGCATGTCGTTCATGTTCATGTCGGTGCCGGGGATCTCGCCGCGCGGGGCGGTCTCCTCGACCTCCACCTCGACCATGACGTGTTCCATCTCGCCGTTTCGGAGCTTTTCCAGCACGTCCGAGCGGCGGGTGGTGAGCTTTTCCTTCTCCTCCGGCGCCAGCTCCGGCTCCCGGGGCTTGTTGCCCAGCAGTATGTCCAGGGGATTGGTCTTTTTCTTGATGGGTTTTACGATGAGGTCGGCCAGCCGCTCCTCGGCGTTCTTTTCGGCGCGCTGGTGCACGCGGGCGGTGTGCTGCTCCTTGACCAGGCGGATAGAGGCCTCCAGAAGGTCGCGGACGATGGATTCCACGTCGCGGCCCACATAGCCGACTTCCGTAAACTTGGTGGCCTCGACCTTGACGAAGGGCGCGTCCACCAATTTGGCCAGGCGGCGGGCGATCTCGGTCTTGCCCACGCCCGTGGGGCCGACCATGAGTATGTTCTTGGGGGTGACTTCCTCGCGGATCTCCGGCGGCAGCTGGGCGCGGCGGTAGCGGTTGCGCAGGGCCACGGCCACGGCGCGCTTGGCCTCGTCCTGGCCGATGATGTAGCGGTCGAGCTCGCGGACGATCTCGCGCGGTGTAAGCTGGATCATGTCAGTTCTCCTTTATACGGTCTCGACGATGATGTTGCCATTGGTAAAGATGCAGATGTCCGCGGCGATCTTCAGGGCGCGCTCGGCGATCTCGCGGGCGGGCAGGTCGGTGTTCTGCAAAAGCGCCCGCGCCGCGGCCAGCGCGTAGTTGCCGCCCGAGCCGATGGTCAATACGCCGTCGTCCGGCTCGATGACCTCGCCCGTGCCGCTGACCAGCAGAAGGTTGTCCCTGTCGGCGCATAGAAGCATGGCCTCCAGTTTGCGCATGGCCTTGTCCATGCGCCAGTCCTGCGCCAGCTCCACGGCGGCGCGGGGCAGGTTGCCGGAGAACTGCGTCAGCTTTTCCTCGAATTTTTCCGACAGCGCGAAGGCGTCGGCCACGGAACCGGCAAAGCCGACCACGACCTTGCCGTTGTAGATGCGGCGCACCTTGTGGGCGTGCGCCTTCATCACGGTCTGCTGGCCCATGGTCACCTGCCCGTCGCCGGCCATGGCGCATTCGCCGTTTTTGCGCACGGCGCAGATGGTGGTGCCGCGAAAGATGGATTCTGCCATAGTCAACTCCTCAATTCGTATCGGTCGATGATCTTGCCAAGCGTTTCCAGCGCGCGCTCGGAGAGCTTGGCGTAGCGGTCGCGCTTGCCTTTGACGCGCGTGGGCAGCGCGTCGAGTATGCCAAAGTTGGCGTTCATGGGCTGGAAGTCGGCGGACGGCGTGCGCACATGGCGCTCCAGCGCCCCCAATACGGTCTGTCCGCCAAAGTCCGGCTCCTCCTCGCCGCGCAGGGCCTTGCTAAGGCCGACGGCGGCCACCATGCCGCTGGCGGCGGATTCCATGTATCCCTCCACGCCGGTCAGCTGCCCGGCAAAGCGGAAAAGCGGCTGGCCGGAGAGTGCGAAGTTGCGGGAAAGTATGTCCGGCGAGCGCAGGAAGGTATTGCGGTGCATGACCCCGTAGCGGACAAATTCGGCGTGTTCAAGCCCCGGGATCATCGAAAACACGCGCTTCTGTTCGCCCCACTTGAGCCGCGTCTGGAAGCCGACGAGGCCGTAGAGCGTGCCCTGCTCGTTCTCCTGCCGCAGCTGCACCACGGCGTAGGGTATTTTTCCCGTATGCGGGTCTACAAGCCCCACGGGCTTGAGCGGGCCGAAGGCCAGCGTCTGCCGCCCGCGCGAGGCGAGGATCTCCACCGCCAGACAGCCCTCGAACACCAGCTTCTTTTCAAAATCGTGTATCTCGGCCAGCTCCGCGCCCACGAGGGCGTCGTAAAAGGCGTTGTACTCCTCCTCCGTCATCGGGCAATTCAGGTAATCCGCGCCCTTTTCATAGCGCGAGGCGCGAAATACCTTGTCCATGTCGATGGACTCGGCGGCGACGATGGGCGCGGCGGCGTCGAAAAAGTGCAGCTCCCGCAGCCCCGGCAGCGCCGAAAGCGCTTTTGTCAGCGCCGGGTCGGTGAGCGGGCCGGTGGCGACGATGCAGGGCGCGTCGGGGAGCGCGTCTGCCAGCGCCGTCTCAAACGTCACCAGGGGATGCTCCATCAGCGCCCGGGTGATATACGCGGAAAACGCCTCCCGGTCTACGGCCAGCGCCCCGCCGGCGGGCACGCGCGCTTCGTCCGCGGCGCGCAGCGTCAGCGAATCGAGCAGACGCATCTCCGCCTTCAAAAGGCCCGAGGCGTTGGTCAAATGCTCCGCCTTCAGCGAATTGGAGCACACCAGCTCGGCGAACCCCTCCATGTGGTGGGCGGGGGAGAACTTCTTCGGCTTCATGTCCACGAGCCGCACGGCGACCCCACGCCGCGCCAGCTGCCAGGCAGCCTCGCAGCCGGCCAGCCCCGCGCCAATCACGGTGACGCTATTCGTCATTCTCAGCTTCGACCTCCACGCGATGGCGGCAGCTTTCGTTGACGCACACATGGTAATGCGTGTTCTTCGGGCCGCGCTTGTAGACCATGCGCGAGCCGCATACCGGGCACTTGTCGTTCACCGGGCGATCCCAGGAGACGAAGTCGCACTCCGGGTAGCGCTCGCAGCCGTAGAACTTGCGCCCCTTGCGGCTGATGCGCTCCAGAAGCTGCGCGCCGCACTGCGGGCAGGCCACGCCGATGCTCTTGGGTAGCGCCAGCGTATGGCGGCAGGCGGGGAAGTTGGGGCAGGCGAGGAACTTGCCGTAGCGGCTCATCTTGTAGACCATCATCGCCCCGCACTTTTCGCAGGGTATGTCGGACACCTGGTCCTCGATGGAGACCTTTTCGATGCTGGCCTCAGCCTTTTCCAGGTCCTGCTCAAACGGCCCGTAGAAATCGCGCACAACGGCGTGCCAATCCACCTGGCCCTTTTCCACATCGTCGAGCTTTTCCTCCATGTCGGCGGTGAACTGTATGTTGACGATGTCCGGGAAGTTCTTGCACATCAGGTCGTTGACGATCTTGCCAAGCTCCGTGGGGATGAGGCGCTTGTTCTCGCGCGCCACATAGCCGCGGGTGATGATCGTGGAGATGGTCGGCGCGTAGGTGGACGGCCGGCCGATGCCCCTTTCCTCCAGCGTGCGCACCAGCGAAGCCTCCGTGTAGCGGGGCGGCGGCTGGGTGAAGCGCTGTTCGCCGGTCACGTCCACGAGCGAGGCGGCCATGCCCTCCTCAAGGTCGGGCAGGGAGATGTCCTTTTCCTCTACGGCGTCGTCGAGCACTTCCTCATAGACCACGGTGAAGCCGGCAAACTTCATCTTCTGCCCGGCGAGGTGGAAGGTAAGGCCGTTCTCGCCGGCGATGTCCGCCGAAAGCGTGTCAAACACCGCGGGGGTCATCTGGCTGGAGACGAAGCGGTCGTAGATGAGCCGGTAGAGGCGGAACTGGTCGCGCGTGAGCGACGCCTTGACGTCCTCCGGCCGGCGGGAGATGTCCGTGGGGCGGATGGCCTCGTGGGCGTCCTGCGCGGTCTTGCGGCTCTTGTAGATGTTGGGCTCGGCGGGCAGGAAGGGCTCGCCGTAGGTGTTTTTGATCATTTCGCGCACAGATAAGAGCGCTTCGTCGGAGATGCGCGTGGAGTCCGTGCGGATATAGGTCACAAGGCCCTGTAGGCCCTCGCCTTCCAGCTCCACGCCCTCGTAGAGCTGCTGGGCGACCTGCATGGTCTTGCCGGTGTTGAAGTTGAGCTTGCGCGAAGCCTCCTGCTGCAAATTGGAGGTGGTAAAGGGCGCGGCGGGCAGCTTGCGGCGCTCGCTCTTTTTGATGGAACGCACATTGTATGCCCCCTCGCGGGCGCGCTTAAGCAGCGCGTCGCACTCCTCTCGGGTGCGCACGTCCATTTTTTCGCCCTTTTCGCCGTAGAAGCGCGCGGTCAATTCCGCGCCGTTTACCGTGAAGCGGCCGGCGATGTTGTAGTACTCCTCGGGCAGGAAGGTGTCGATTTCATTTTCGCGGTCGCAGATCATCTTCGCCGCCACGGATTGCACGCGCCCGGCGGAGAGACCCTTTTTCACCTTCGCCCAGAGAATGGGGCTGATCTTGTACCCCACCAGGCGGTCGAGCACGCGCCGCGCCTGCTGGGCGTTGACGCGGTCTATGTCGATGCCGCGCGGGCTCTTGACGGCGGCCTTGACGGCCTTCATCGTCACCTCGTTGAACTCAATGCGGCAGGGCGAATGCTCGTCGATGCCCAGCACATTGGCCAGATGCCAGGAAATGGCCTCTCCCTCGCGGTCCGGGTCGGTGGCGAGATAGACCTTCGAGGCCGAACGCGCCTCCTTGCGGATGCGGTTGAGTATGTCGCCGCGCCCGCGGATGGTGATGTACTTCGGCTCGAAGTCGTTTTCCGGGGAAACGCCGATCTGCGATTTGGGAAGGTCGCGCACATGCCCCTGCGAAGCCTCCACTTTATAGCCACGGCCGAGGAATTTGGCAATGGTCTTTGCCTTGGCCGGGGATTCCACGATCACCAGTTTTGTTGCCATGCAAGCCTCCATGAAAAAACCTACTATTGATACGCCCGATAGATGCCACCCGGCGCTTTTACGATTATGCCCCGAAGTTCGAGGCTTGTCAAGAGCGAATTGAGTTTTGACGCGGGAAATTTACTTAACGCTGACAATTCGTCAAAGGAAAGCTCCTGTTCCAGCAGCGCTTCGTACAAGGGCCGCTCCTCCTCGTCCAGCTCGGGGGCGCGCCCGGGGCGGGCGTTTTGCGCGGGGCGGGAAGCCCAGCGGTAGTGTTCGAGTATGTCCCAAGCCGACAGCGCCGGGTTCGCGCCGTCGTAGATCAGGCGGTTGGGCGCAGCGCTCAGGGGCGCGTAGATGGAGCCGGGCACGGCGAACACATCGCGGCCCTGCTCGGCGGCGAGGTTGGCGGTGATCATCGCCCCGGAGGTCTGCGAGCCCTCCACCAGCAGCATGCCGCTGCACAGGCCGCTGATGATGCGGTTGCGGGCGGGGAAGGTGCCCTGCGAAGGCCGCGTGCCCGGCGCGTATTCGGATACGATGGCGCCGCCCTTTTCGAGGATGCGCGCGGCCAGTTCCTCGTTCTCCGGGGGATAGATGATGTCCGCGCCGCTGCCAAGCACGGCGATGGTCGCGCCGCCGCCCTCCAGGGCGCCTTCGTGGGCGCATGTGTCCACGCCGCGCGCCAGCCCGCTGACCACACAGACGTCCTCGCGCGCCAGCGCCGCGGCGAATTCCCGGGCGGCGCGATTGCCGTCGCGCGTGGCGCGTCGCGAGCCGACGATGGCAAACATGCGCTCGGACGCAAGCGGGGCTTCGCCGCGCACGTACAGCGTCGCCGGCGGGTCGTGGATCGCGTTCAGCGCCTCCGGGTAGCCCGCGGAGATGCGCGTCACCGCGCGCATGCCGCAACGCTCCATGGCGGCAAAGAGGCGGAAGAAAGCTTCCTCCGTGCGCGCTGCGCGCAGGCTTTTGAGCGCCTTTGCGCCGAGGAAGCGCATGCCCTCGTCGCCCACGTTGTCCCACACGCCGCGCGCGTCGCCGTACTGGCTCAGCAGGCGGTAAAAGCGCTTCGGCCCGATGCCGTCCACGCTGGAAAGCCAGATCCAGTATTGTTCCATGACGCTGTATTCCATGCCTACCCCCAGTACTTGCGGTCGAGCGTGCGGTACTGCACGGCCTCGGAAACGTGTTCTTCGCCGATGACGTCCTCCTCCGCGAGGTCGGCGATGGTGCGCGCCACCTTGAGGATGCGCGTATAGGCGCGGTTGGAGAAGTTCAGTTTTTCGCTGGACAGTTCCAGCAGGGCGCGCGCCTTGTCCGTCATCGGGCAGGCGCGGTCGAGCGTGCGCGCGTTGAGATTGGCGTTGATGCGTACCTCGCCCGGATAGTTTTCGTACCGCTCCCGCTGCCGGGCGCGGGCAGCCTCCACGCGCGCGCGGATGGCGGCGGAAGGCTCCTCGTCCGACGGCCCGGAAAGCCGCTCGGCGGGGATGGACTCCACCTCGATGTGCATGTCGATGCGGTCGAGCAGCGGCCCGGAGATGCGGTTCAGGTAGCGCCGTATCTGCACCGGCGAACAGCGGCAGGGCTGCGTGCGGCTGCCGAGGTTGCCGCAGGGGCAGGGGTTCATCGAACAGACCAGGGTAAATTGCGCTGGATAAGTGGCCTGCGCGCTCACGCGCGCCACGGTGACAAAGCCGTCCTCCAAAGGCTGGCGCAGCGCTTCCAGCACGTCGCGGCGGTACTCCGGCAGTTCGTCAAGAAACAGCACGCCGTTGTGCGCCTTGGAGATCTCGCCCGGCAGGGCGTTCGCGCCGCCGCCCACCAGCGCCGCGTGCGAGGCGGTGTGATGCGGCGAGCGGAAGGGGCGCTCGGTGAGCAGCCCCGTCTCCGGCACACTGCCGGCCACGGAGTGTATGCGCGTCACCTCCAGCGCCTCCTGGAAGGTCATGTCGGGAAGGATGGTCGGCAAACACCGCGCCATCAGCGTCTTGCCTGAGCCGGGCGGGCCGATCATCAATACGTTGTGTCCGCCGGCGGCGGCGATCTCCAGCGCGCGCTTGGCGGACTTCTGCCCGCGCACGTGGCAAAAATCCACGCTGTGCTCGCGCCGCGAGAGCAGTTCGGCATATTGGACCGGCTCGATGGGCGCGATGGGGGATTGGCCCGCAAAGTGCGCCACGGCCTCCTTGAGGTGGGAAACGCCGAGGATCTCAATGCCCTCCACGCAGCGCACCTCGTTGAGGTTTGCCATTGGCAGCATCACGCGCTTTACGCCCGCCTCCAGCGCCGAAATCACCATCGGCAGCGCGCCGCGCACGCCGCGCACCGCGCCTTCCAGCGAAAGTTCGCCCAATACGGCGGTTTCGCCCAGCGCCTCCGGGGCGATCTCCCCGGCGCAGGCGAGCACGCCCAGGGCGATGGGCAGGTCGAAGGCCGGCCCCTCCTTTTTCTGGTCGGCGGGCGCCAGGTTGACGATCAGCCTCCCGTTGGGGAAGGCGTAGCCGCAGTTGCGCAGCGCCGCGCGCACGCGCTCGCGGGATTCCTTCACCGCTGCGTCCGGCAGGCCCACCACGTCGAAGGCGGGCATGCCCGGCGCGAGGTTGACTTCGGTCGTGACCACGAACCCTTCGATGCCCAACAGGCCAAGGCTCAGGATCGAGGCGAGCATGGCAGTTCCCCCTCTTTAGAAATTCACCCAGTTGAACCAGCGCAGCAGGGAAGCGTATGCGCGCGATACCGGCATGCCGCTCTCCAGGGGATAGAAGGCGATGAACAAAAGCAGCGCCGCAAAGCAAAGCACCACGCCGGCGGCGATGAAGCCGTCCCGCGAGCGTCGCCGCACCCGCCCCAGCAGCAGCACGGAGGCCATGATGATGAAGGGCACGCTGGCGAAGTAGTGGTAGATGAACGTCGAGCGTGGCACCAGCACCCAGGGCAGATACTGGGACAAAAAGCCCACCAGCACCAGCAGGAAGGCGCGCGAGGCGCGCTTTTCCCAGGCGCAGCGCACGGCCACGTAGAGGATGGCTGCAAGCCCGAACCAGAACACCGCCGGGTTGCCCATGCAGGAGATCGAGGAGATCATCCCCGCCGGCATGTAGGCCGTGCCGGAGTAGTACCACATCGGCCAGGCGATCACCGGCCACTCGTACCATTCGGAACGGAAAGCGTGCGTGTCCCCGCCAAGCCCGGCGTGGTAGTTGAAGATGCTCGCTTGCAGGTTGACCACGCGGGAAATGGAGAAGTCCCCGCTCACGCGCAGCTGCCAGAAGTAGGAGAAGTAGTAGATCAGCAGCGGCACGATGATGAACATCGCCACGCAGAAGGCCGAGAGCGCGCCTGCGCGCCTGAGGTAACTGCGCTCAACGCGCCACAAAAGCGCCAGCGAAACGCCGGCGGCGATCACGCCCACGATGAGCCCCGCGGCCCAGAAGCGCGCCAGCAGCCGCAGCGCGCGCCCCATCAGCGACGTGGACAGCGCCAGCAGCCCGGAAACGTCCAGCACGATGGCCGCGCCGGAAACAAGCGCCAGCAGCATGCCGGCCCACAGGCAGGCAAACAGCGCCACGCCCAGCGGCCGCGGCGAACAGCAGGCCAGGCCGTGCTTTGCCGCCTTGTCCTTCCGGCGAGGCATGGGCGCGCCGAAACGCACCGCCAGCGGCCGCGCGCGCCACACGAGCGTGATCGATTTCGCGGCAAGCGCACGGCTGCCCGCCCGCCGCGCGCGACGGGGCAGGCGCATCCTGCGCGCGTTCCGCCGCGCCTTCACGCGCCGCGTTTCCTCGCGCACGTTCTTCCACAGCGTCCAGAAGAAGATGACCACCAGCCCGGCGGAACCGTAGATGCCGACCCACTTCGTTGCCCAGGCGATGCCCATGAACAGTCCGGACAGCCCCAGCGGGACCAGCGAGCGGGCAAAGCCGTCCCGCCGCCAGCGCATCTGGCTGTAACGGAACATGAACAGGTACATCACCATGATAAACAGCACCACATAGCTGTCGATGGTGGCAATGCGCGTCTGCGTAAAGTGCATGGCGTCCACCGCCAGCAAAAACATGGCGATACAGGAAAGGTCCGTGCGTTTGGTGAGCTGCTTGACCAGCAGGTACATCACCGGCAGCATGAGAACGCCCATCAGCGCGCCCATGAAGCGCCAGCCGAACGGCGTCATGCCGAACAGTTCGATGCCGATCATCATCAGCGTCTTGCCCAGCGGCGGATGCGTCCATTCATAGGCGCTGTCGAACTCGTTGTAGTGGATCTGCTCGTACGCCGTGCGCGCGTGGTAGATCTCGTCGAAGTAGGTGGAGTTGAGGTAGGAGGGGTAGGCGGGCACCACGTCCTGCTCGTCGATGAGCAGCTGCGGGTCGGCGGGGGAAGGCGCGGCGTCGGCATTCCCCTCCGCGTCGGTAAAGGTGAAGCCAGAGCCCTCTGCCCAGACGCCGTTTTCGTCAAAGCCCGCGCTTTGCGCGGAAGTTTCCGGCAAACTGCTCGTCACCGAGACCACCGGCAACGGCTCGCCGTTTTCGTCCAGGAAGCCCACCTCGCGCAGCCTGAGCGGCGCGAGCGCGCTGGTCGGGCTGGCGGTGGAGGCGTTGACGGTGATGCGCGCGTAGCGCGCGGTGGTGGTCGCGCCGCTTTCGTAAAGCCACAGCCAGCGGAAGATCTGCCCCTGGTCGTAGAGCGCCGTCACTGGCTCCGTCCACATCTCGCCGTCGTTGGAAAAGCTGACGTCAAAGTTGGTGGAACTGATGCCGCCGTAATAGGTGAAGATGAACGTGCGCTCCTCCCCGAGGTCAAAAATGACTTCCTCGCCCGGCGTCGTGGACACCCACTCCGTCTGCGGGGCGCTGGTGTCGCCGAGGTTTACAAACGCCACCACTGCGTACACCGCCGTCACCGCCGCCATCAAAAGCACGTCGAGGCGGCGCAGTCCCATCTTATAGCCCTTTTCCGGCCTGGCGGCGGGGCGCTTGCACGGGCGGGGCAGGGGATAGACGCGGCCCGAGGGGCGGCAGATGTCCAGCGCCGTCCAGGCAAGGAACAGCGCGTTTGCGACATTGACGACAGACAGGGAGACGTTCAGCCAATTCTCCGAAGCGTCGAGGTGGCCGTAATTGAGTTCGGTCATGCCGCCCTGCAAGACCAGCGCCTCGTTCATAAACAGCGTCGCCGTGAGCACGAGCGCCGACCACAAAAGCCGCCGGTCGCGGCAATCCGCGTAGGCAAGCAGCAGCAGGATGGCCGCCGGGTAGATATAGCGCTCGTGCATCATCGGCCCAAACGTGCATACCAGCACGATGAGCACCGCGCCGGACAGGAACACCTTGCGCCCGTCCTTGGAAAGCGCCTGCAGGAAGATGGCATAAAGATAGGAAAGGACGAACAGCGCCCAGGCGACGTAAGGCCACGCGCCCGCCTCCTCCAGCCGCTTCCAGTTCTGCGCGAGGATGACGTAGAGGTTGAGCGTGTTCACCGTCATATAGCGGTAACCCTGCGTCGCGCCAAAGAGCTTCTCCCACAGCCATTCGATGGGCGAGAGCCCGCTTTGGGCGCTGAAGGGCAGCGCCACGCCCCAGAGGATGATGAGCGCCACGGCGATGCCGGCCAGCGCCATCCAGGCTTCGCGCGTCGCCCGCCGCTTTTCAACGGCAGTGTCGCGGAAGCGCCCGGCAACGCGCACGATGAGCGCCGTCAGCCCCACCGGGGCAAAGAGCAGCGCCTGCGGCTTGACCAGCACGGCAAGCGCGAACGCCGCCAGCGAGGAGATATAGCCGCCCTCCGCCATGCGCAGCGCGCATACGACCAGGAGAAGCGTCAATACCGAGTCGATCTGCCCCCAGGCGGCGGAATCCACCAGCACCGCGGGGTTGAAGGCGTAGAAGGCGCACAGAAGCAGCGCCGCGCGGTTGCCCAGCCGCTTTTCGCTGAAACGGTAGACCAGCATCGCCCCAAGGAGGTCGCAGAGCATGGGCAGCATCTTCAAAAGCACGATGTGCGCCATGGAATCGTAGGCGATGCCGAAAAGGCTGCGCAAAAGCGCCACCGGCGCCAGCAACAGCATGTATCCCGGCGGATAGTCGCAGAAATAGCCTTCGGCGTAGAAGCCCAGCGGCCCGACGGTGGCCATGCGCTCCGACCAGGCCTCGAAGCAGGCAATGTCCGTGTTATAGCCGCGGATCTTCGCCGCCACGGCCAGGCGCAGTATGAACGCGGCCAGCAAAACGCCGCCCAACGCCCACGGCAGGCGCTTTTTCCCCACCGCCAGCGGCGAGCGCGCCTTGCGTGCGAACGCAACGACCACCAGCACGTAGCCGAACATGCCCAGAAGCAGCGTCTCGGTGTAGCGCGGCGGCTCATCCTCGGCCGCTGTCGCAGAGCCCCAATCGCTGCCGTCGTCCGCCTCCGCGTAGAAATTATAGACCGTGTCGCCCGCTTCCCCGTCGCCGACCTTCACCAGCGAAAGGTCGTCGAACCAGGCGACGCCTGTATTGAGGTTGTCGTCGCCATAGCCGCCAATGCGGGCGAATACCGCCATCTGCGTCTGGTCCGGGCCGGTGCGCCCGGTCAGCGTCAGTTCTACCCAGTCGCCGTCCGTGTCGTAGAGCATTTCCGAATAGACGTTGACGCCGCCGATGGAGAGGTTTGCGCCGTAGCCGCCCGCGCCCACGCCCTCGGCGCGCACCATGGCGCTGAAGCGGTAAAGCGTGTCTGGTTCAACCTCGACCACCTGCGCCCAGCGCGCGTCGTTTGCGCCCATGTTCTCCACGCGCAGGCAGCTGCCCTCCACGCCGCCGCCCTCCACCGAGAGCGCGGAAACGTCCGCGCCGGTGAACCACATGTCCTGCTCCCAGCCGGTTGGGAAGCCCGCGGCGCTCACGTCGTCCACGGAGCCGTTGACCAGCAGGTTTTCGCCCTCGGCCAGCGCCGGGGACGGAAGAAGAAACAGCAGCAAAAGAAGGATCGGCAACAGTCTGCGCATATGCAAAGCTCCTGAAAAAGCGTTATCGTATATTCTTTCCCCGGACGCACGCGGGATTCCTGCCCGCAAAGGCGGCGAAAGCGTGGCAAATTCTCAAACACAGCCGCTTTCGTCGAACGCGCCCTCTATATGACGGATATTTCCAGCCGAAAGTTCAACGACGTCGAAGCGCAGCGGCGTTTCCAGCAGGCCGTGTTCCGCCGCGTAGCAACTGGCGGCGCTGACGATGCGGCGCATTTTCAGGGGCGTGACCGCCTCTGCGGGCGTGCCGAAGCGGCTGTCCCGGCGGTATTTGACCTCCACGAACGCCGTCACGCCGTCCCGCCGGGCGACGATGTCCAGCTCCCCGTGCCCGAGGCGCAGGTTGCGGTCGAGTATCTCGTAGCCCTTTTCCCGGAGATAGGCGCAGGCGGCGTCCTCCGCCCGGGCGCCCACGGCCCGCGCGTTCACACGCCGCCTCCAAGTATTTTGCCGATAAACGAGCGCCGGTGCGCCGGGCAGGGGCCGTAGGCCTTCAGCGCCGCGATATGCTCGGCAGTGCCGTAGCCCTTGTTGCGGGCGAACCCGTACTGGGGATACTGCGCGTCCAATTCCACCATGTAGCGGTCGCGCTCCACCTTGGCCACGATGCTCGCCGCGCCGATCATGTAGCTGAGCGCGTCGCCGTGCACAATGGAACGGACTTCCCCGGGCAAATGCAGCCCCGTCACCGCGTCCACGAGGAACAGGCCGTCAAAATCCGCCGCGCATTGTTCCATGGCCATCTTCGTGGCGTTTAATATGTTCACCCCGTCGATGACCTCGGGCGGCACAAACGCCGTGCGCGCGTAGTCCGCCGCCTGCAAAAGCAGGGGATAGAGGGCCTCGCGGCGCTTTTCCGAGAGCTTCTTGGAATCGTCCACGCCCGGCACCAGCTTGTCCTTGGGAATGCAGACGCAGGCCGTCACCACCGGCCCGGCCAGCGGCCCGCGGCCCACCTCGTCGATGCCGGCAACGCGCGATCCCTGCGCCCACAGCCCTTCCTCGATCTCCGTCAGCCGCAAAAGCTTTGCTTCCGCCGATTCGCGCATGCTACACCTCCGGGCTTTCCAGCGAGATCTTTCCGACCTTGCCGGCGCGGAACTCATCCAGCACCAGCGCCGCGCCGCGCTCCATGTCAAAGCGCCCGCCGGACAAAAGCCAGCCGCGCCCCCTGCAGGCGGCCTCCAAAAGCGCTTCGTCGGGAAGCGACGGGTCGGAAAGCGGCAGCGCTTCGCCTTCTTCGTTCAGCGCCGCTTCCGCCAATTTGAAGCGCGCGCGGGCCAAGTCCGGCTTCAGCTCCAGCAGGCGGCGCAACAGCGCCCCCGCCAATTCCTGCGTGTCGAGGATCTGGTCGCGCACGGAGCCCAAAAAAGCCAGGTTCTGCGCGCGTTTCTGGTCGTCCAGGCGCGGCGGCAGCATGCCGGGGGTGTCGAGCATCTCCAGATACGGCCCCAGCTTTACCCACTGCTTGGCGCGGGTGACGCCGGGGCGGTCGGAGGCCTTGGCCACCGCCGAGCCGTTCAGGCGGTTGATAAACGTGCTCTTGCCTACGTTGGGGATGCCGACCACCATCAGCCGCACCGTCTTTTTCACACCGCGCGCGGCGGCGCGCTCCACGGCCGGCTGCGTGGCGCGGGCGATGCGCTCCAGCATCTCCCTGACGCGCCCGCCGTTGGAATTGAAGCGCATGGCCATGATATTCTTCGCGCGGTAGGATTCCAGCCAGCGGGAGGTCACGGCGTCGTCGGCCAGGTCGGCCTTGTTGAGCACCAGCAGCCGCGCCTTGCCGCGCGTCAGGCCCCGCAGGTCGGGGTTGGCGCTGGAAAGCGGCGCGCGCGCGTCCACCAGTTCCACCACCGCGTCCACGGCGCGCAGCTGCTCCAAGAGCATGCGCCGCGATTTGGCCATGTGGCCGGGATACCAGTTGATCGTGGCCATAATCTCCTCCAAAATGCAGGATACAAAAAGAGCCGCTTGCGCGGCTCCCTTTGGGAATTACCTTTCCTTGACCTTGGCAGCCTTGCCGCTGCGCTCACGCAGATAGTACAGCTTCGCGCGACGGACCTTGCCGCGGCGGATCACCATGATGCGATCCAGGCGGGGGGAATGCAGGGGGAACGTGCGCTCCACGCCCACGCCGTAGGACGTGCGGCGGACGGTGAACGTCTCGCGCACAGAGCCGTTGCGGCGGGCGATGACCACGCCCTCAAACGCCTGCAGACGCTCGCGGGAACCTTCGACGACCTTCACGAACACGCGCACGGTATCGCCGACGCGAAATTCGGGGATGTCAGTTCGGAGCTGGGCGCTCTCGATGGAACGGATGATCTCATTCATTGCTGGGGCCTCCTTCCTCTCCAGGGCGTTCATGACCGACTTGCGGCAGCGGACCGCCCGATGTCACAAAGCTGATTATACCACATTTCCCCGCCCCTGACAAGCGCGGAAAATGTAAAATTTGCAAAGACACGTCATTGCGCGGCCTGCCCCGCGCCAGGGCAACAGCGGGCAGCGCGAGGGGGAAGCGGGGGAGGGGGCTTGATGAAGCGGCGCCGCGACGAGGGGCGCACGCCGCGTCCATTCACAAACGTGGACGGTCAAGGCGCTGCGCCTTCCGCCGCGCGAAGGAAAACAGCCGTCGGGCGCCAGGACAAACTCCCCGGGGCCCGACGGCCGTCTTAAAGCGATGCGCGGCTTTTAGCCGATGATGAAAGGCTTGATCTCCTCCATCAGATCCTCGCAGTTGTCGGCATACACTTCCAACGTAATAGGCTTGGAGAGATCCAAACTGAAGATACCCAGAATGGACTTGCCGTCCACCACATGCCGCCCGACGCGCAGATCGATATCGTAGGGATAACGGTTCGCGATGTTGACGAACGTCTTGACGTTCTCGGCCAGGCTCAGTTTGATGTTCACCGCTTTCATGCAAATCGCCTCTCTCATGCTGGATTGTACGAACCCTCAGTTACTATAATTTTATATCGAAAAGACGCTATTTTCAATCCCCTTTCCGCCATTTACCAACATTTAATTTCAAAGCCAAGATCGCCCCCATTTCGCGTAAAAAAATGGAAAACCGCAAAAAAGTTGCCGCCAAGGGCTTGACAACCGTTCCCGGATTCGCTATAATATCATTCGTTGACCGGCGCGCACTGCGCCTGGTTCGCAGATAGCCGAATGGTGTAACGGTAACACTAACGACTCTGACTCGTTCATTCTAGGTTCGAATCCTAGTTCGGCTGCCATAAGCCTCCATGGTCAAGCGGTTAAGACGTCGCCCTCTCACGGCGAAAACTGGGGTTCGAGTCCCCATGGAGGTGCCACCATCCCTACCAGTTTTTGATACAAAGCTGGTAGGGAGTTTTTTTACCCCATCGGGGCGGAAAGCGCCTGTGGCAAGGGGTTTCTCGGGGGATTTCGCGGAATCGTATGATTCGGGCAGCGCTTCGCTGTATCAAAAATCCGGCGCAGACGGCGAAAGTAGCTGTCTGCGCTGGTCGATTTTACCCCGCCTGAGCATTTCGCCAAATTGTGTCGATACGATTTGGCGAAATGTATTTTCGCGGAATTGTTTCGGAATTTCGCCAAATCGTTTGTTTTAAGGCTTTTGCCTGATCTCCACGCCGTTCCTGAAGGTGAAGACCATGCTGCCGTCAGCGTTTACGGTGGCCTTTTCCACCAGCGCGTTCCAGAGTTGTGGCGTGAAATCGGCGATGGGCGCTTGGGTGGTTTTCAGTGCTTTCAGGAAGTTTCCCATGGCGCTGCGCTGTATCCTGCGCCTGTCGCACTCTGCCTCTGTGCCTTTCAGCCTCTTTTCCAGTTCCGCGAATCGCTCCGTCATCCCCTGATATTCGCGTTCATACTCACCCTGTTCAACGCCGCTTCTTGCATTGCGGTCGATGAGCGCTCGGACGCTCTGCGAAATACCTGCCATCTCATTATGTAGGCGGGCGGCTTCTTCCTCGAGGCGAGACGTATCCGTCAAGCGCGTCATCAGTTCTTTCGTGTCCTCGAGGATGAAATCCCTGTCTGCCAGCAGCGCATTGAACGCCGCGAGGAATTTCCGCTGGATAGCTTCTTCGGTCAGGTGCGGCGTATCGCACTTTTCCTTTCCCTTGAATTTCCCGTTGCATTGCCAGACGACGCGGCGGTATTTGTCCGTGGAATGCCACACCTTGCTGCCATAAAGCCCGCCGCAGCAGCCGCAGACGAGCTTTCCTGCAAAGCAGCTTGTGCCGTGATGCGAACGGCCGGTCTGCTTGCGCCGTGCAAGTTCATCTTGTACCATATCGAACACTTCCGGCTCGATGATGGCTGGATGGCTGTTTTCGACGTAATACTGCGGCACCTCGCCCTCGTTGACCTTCATCTTTTTCGTGAGGAAGTCCGTGCAGAAGGTCTTTTGCAAGAGTGCGTCGCCCTTGTACTTTTCGTTCGTGAGGATGCTCAGGATGGTCGCCGTCTGCCATGTTTCCTTCCCGGCCGGCGTGGGGATATGCTCTTCTTCCAACACGCGCTTGACGCCATAAGGCGTCTGCCCTTCGAGAAACAGGCGGTAAATGCGCCGCACGATTTCGGCTTCTTCTGGCACGATCTCCGGCTCGCCATTTTCGCCCTTGCGGTAGCCGAGGAAGTGCTTGTAGGGCATGGAAACCTTGCCGTCGGCAAAGCGCTTCCTCCGGCCCCATGTGACGTTTTCCGAGATGCTGCGGCTCTCTTCCTGCGCAAGACTGGACATGATTGTAATGAGCAGTTCGCCCTTGGAGTCCAGCGTGTAGATGTTCTCCTTCTGGAAGTATACCTCGACGCCCTTTTCCTTGAGCTTGCGCACGGTGGTCAGGCTGTCCACAGTGTTGCGGGCGAAGCGGGAGACAGACTTCGTGACGATGAGGTCTATCTTTCCCGCCAGCGCATCGGCAATCATCTGGTTGAAGCCTTCGCGCCGCCTGGTGTTCGTGCCGGAGATGCCCTCGTCGGCATACATTCCGGCGAACGCCCAATCGGGCCTTTCCTTGATATAATGGGTGTAGTAGTCCACCTGTGCCTCATAGCTGGTGAGCTGTTCGTCGCTGTCCGTCGAGACGCGGGCGTATGCTGCCACCCGGCGCTTCTGCACAGAGGCAATGGGCGCGGTGGTGAAGCGGTTGCGCGTCGCGGGCAGCACCGTCACCCGTGGGGCTGTCGCTCTGGCTTCGCTCATTTTTGGTTCCCCTTTCTGGCATATTCCGCGGCCTTTTTCTTCATCTCATCTGTCCAGCTGCAGCGGCGCGATTTATCCTGCCAGACGTGCTCCTCTCGCCGCCCATCCTTGAAGATATAGACCAGATGGTTAAATGAGGGCACCTCGATGCGCTCGATCTGGCTGCGGAAGTTTTCTTCATCAAATTCTGTCGTTCCAAGCACCGAAGCTGTGGCAGCCATGAGAATGTCCTCGGGAATCTGTTTGGTGTGGCAGTAGCTTTTACCAAGCGTAAGGTATGTTGTACACTGCCATGCGGCTTTCCCGTGCGTTGTCTTGCGCTTGTAGGATTTCCCGCATTGCAGGCAGCGGATCATGCCGCTGAAAACGCTCCTGTGTCCGCCCAAACCGGCATACTTTTCATGCTGAATGTTCATGCGCCGCTGAACAACGTCAAACGTTGTCCGGTCGATAAGCGGCGCATGATGGTTTTCCACAAAATACCGGTCAAGCTGGCCCTCGTTCGCCACGTCCTTTTTCGCAAGATGGTCAGGACGGAAATACTTCTGCATCAGTACATCGCCAGTGTATTTCTCATTTCGGAGCAATTCGCGCAGGTGGGCGTCCGTCCATTCGCCACCAAAGCAGCTGCGAGCGCCCAGGGCGGCGAGCTTACGCTGGATGGCGTTGCGGCCGAGCCCATCGGCGTAATCGCAAAAGATCATTTTCACAAGCGCAGCTTCTTCGGGAACAGGCGTAAACTCGCCCTTGCAGATGCGATACCCCGTCAGCGGCGTAGTCACAGGAATTCCCTGCTGAAACTTCTGCCGTATGCGCCACTTGCAGTTTTCGGACACCGAGCGGCTCTCTTCCTGCGCATACGACGCGAGGATGGTCAGCATCAGTTCGCCGTCGCCGCTCAGGGAGTGGATGTTCTGCTCTTCGAAGTAGACGTCCGCGCCCAGCGTTTTCAACTCGCGCACGGTTTCCAGCAGCGTGACCGTGTTGCGCGCAAAGCGGCTGATGCTCTTCGTGAGTACCATGTCGACCTTCCCTGCCCGGCAGTCCGCCAGCAGGCGCTGAAAGCCTTCCCGGTTATCCTTCGTGCCGGTCAGCGCTTCGTCCACATACACGCCGGCATATTCCCATTCGGGGTGGCTCTGGATGTGTTCGCTGTAGTAGCTGACCTGCGCGGACAGGGAGTGGAGCATCGCATCCTTGCCGCTGGACACGCGCGCATAGGCAGCCACGCGTTTGCGCCAGGGCAAAGAAGGGATTCCCGCTTCCATTTTTCGTATGACCTTTTCCATGACAGCTCCTCCTTCACCGCCATATTCGCTCTGCTACCTACTTATAGCAAGATAAATCTCCGATCCCGTGGGTAGAAAAAAGCGGCCCCTTCCCGGGTGGGAAGAGGCCATGTTGCGGTCAGGCAGCGGTAAAAATGGGCTGATATTTTGCGCGCAGGCAGCGCTCCACTTCGTCAAAGTCCGCCTTCGAAAGGATGCCAGACTTCAAAAGCGAGCGACAGAGGGAGAGCATCGTCTGGTAGCGCAGTTCGCGTTCAAAACGCTCGGACTTCATCAGACCACCTTCGAATACTTCCCGGACACCCAGCCGACCTGACCGTTGATGACGATGGCGTGCCAGCCGTTGCGGGCGGTGGCGACGTGGTCAAAGGTCATGCCCGCCTTGACGGCGGTGATGATGCGGTAATTTGTGCCGTTGCCCACGCGGACGTAGACGCTGCCGCCGGTAATGGCCACCGTTACGCCCAGCGGCTTCGGCTCCTCCGACTCTGCGGGCGTATCGGTCTCGTCGTCACCATCTTCATTCCCGGCTTCCTCGTCGGAGAGGGCGTCCATGAGGGCAGCGTGGCTCTTTTCGCCGTACTCGCCGTCTACCTCCAAGCCCTCGTCTTTTTGGAAATCCATAAGGGCTTCTTTTGTCTCCGAGCCAAACTCGCCGTCCGCGCCGTAGTCGGGGAGCTCGTAGCCCAGTTTCAGCAGCGCCTCCTGCAGCGCTTTGACGTCGCTGCCCTCCGTACCCTTCTTGAGCAGGCGGGAGCCAAGCGCGATCTCCTTCTCCGGCACCGAGGAAGCAGCGTCGTTGTAGTCGATGAACGGCAGCTTGTACCAGTGCGTCCAGCCGCGTCCCTTGATCTTCGTCTTCACACAGCCGTAGGCAAAGCCGCGCCATTCGACGGCATAACCACCACCCACGGTGTAGCCGACATGCCCATCGAAGCGCACGGCGAGGCCGACGATGTCCGGCAGCGTGTCAATGGTGCCCCAGTCCATACCTTGCGACTTCGCCCACGAGAACATGCTGTTCGAGGATTTGTCCGGGCAGCCGTTGGAGCCGGACTTTTTCTCGAAGGTCTTGTCGTTGCCAATGGCCTCCAGTACGCCCTGTCCGCCCGACGTCCATGCGTACCCTTTCGCTCCGCCCATGCAGTCGGCGCAGACCTTCTTCTTTGCAATGTCATCCCTGTACCGGCTGGTGCGGCTGGAGCCGTAGTGCGACGGGTACTGTCGCGCCTTGCTCGCGCGCAGGCTCTCGGAACACTTGTGCAGCGCGGTGCCGTACCAGTACGGCTGACCGAGCATGGACAGGCAGAAGACTGCGAAGTGTTCGTTGGTAAGCGGGGTGTCGATGCGTTCGGACATAATGGTCTCCTCCTTTTTCGGCTCACTGGCCGTCGTTGGTGTTGTCGGTGGTATCATCGGGCGTAGCGGGCGATTCCCGATCATGCAATTGTTCCAAAATGACCTTGAGCTTTTCAGGGATAGGCAGGCCGAGGTGCGCTGCGTTTTCCAACATGGACACGCCTTCGTTGGAAAGGTAGAAGCATACCACGGCCCCGCGCAGCGCGCTGCCGGAGCCTACTACGTGCAGGTCTACGATGTGTGCGACGCCCACCAACAGGAAAATCAGCACTTTGCGGCAGATGCCCCTGAAGCCCACGGCGCTGGACAACTTCTTGTCGGCGATGGCGCACATGATGCCGGTCACGTAGTCGAGGATGACGAAGATCACCAATGCGATCATTAACCCGTCCATGCCGCCGAGGAAATACCCCAGCCAGCCGCCGATGACCGTGATCGCCCCCTGGATCTTCGCCCAGATCAGGTCAATGGAAAAGTCCCTCATAACAAAACCTCCTCAGATTGGTATCAAAAAACCACCTTCCTGCGGAAAGATGGCTGTTTGCCGATGTGGCGGGAACGGCCTGTGCCCGCCAATATTCACGATTTGGTGTACTTGATGACAATGAACCCGCTTGCGTATGTCCGCGACGTCGTGGCGATGATCACCGCATTGCTCGCCTTGTTGTATTCAAGGCCGATCTGATAGTTCACGTTCTGCGTTTTAGGGGCGGGAACCACGAACGCAAACCCACTGTAGCTCGTCGAGGCATACAGCATCCCGCGCATGTCCAGCATCTGATAAAGGCCAGTCACACCGGTCGCCACCGATTGGTCGTTCGCCTTTTTCGCGCCGACCGTCAGTATCTTCTGGTAGATGGCCTTCCCGTCGATCCATTTATCCCCGGTATCGAGTTCATTGGCCGTATATGTGATCCCCAGGTTCCTGCGCGCAGCCGCAGCTGTTGTTGCTCCGGTGCCGCCGTTGGCGACGGGTACCGGCGTGGACATGCCTGCGTGGAAAATGCGGAATGCGTAATATGTGCCGTTGACCACATCGCGCAAAAGCAGGGCGTTGTCGAGGCCGGCTTCATAAGAGGCGTTGCGCACCTCCAGCATCCGACGGTTGTTGCCGGTGCTATCGGCCCATGCCGAGAAAGAGGCCGCCCCGGCATAGCTGCCCTCAAACACGATGCGGTTCTTCGTGTTGTCATACGTAGGCAACAGATATAACGATGGGTACAGGCTGCTCTGGATCGAGAGATTGCCGGTCATGGTATCGCCGCTCTTCTTCACCGCGCCGATGTTTGCGCAGGCGCTGGAGGCGCTCTTGGCTCCTGTTCCGCCCTGCGAGACTTCCAGCGCGGTATTGAGTTTCACTGGCCATCCGAAGGTCACAGTGTTGTCCGCCCCCGCCGCCGTGCCGAATCCCACGGCCTTGCCGCCCTTTTTTACATGCATCACATAAGCGGCTGATGGGATGGTGAGGCTGTATGTCGATACTGTGCCAACCGTATCCGTCAACGTGAGGACAACATCATAACTGGCATCTACCGCAAGGCTGCCAGCGCCGATGATGGCCGCTGTACCGCTGGTGAGCGTAGCGGATGTAGAGTAGCTCCCTCCGACTTGCTTCATTGTCAGGCGACAGGAGACGGCGTTGCTGCCACTAAGGGCCGATCTGCCAAATGTAGCCTTGATGCGGGCGTAGGTGCCATTGACATCATCGCGGGTTCCGGCGCTGTTGCAGCGGTAACTCTCAACAGCCGAGAAGTATGGCGCGGCATAGTGATATACCGAAAACGTGGTGGTTTTGGTCGCCGTTCTGCCTCGGGAGTCCGTTACCTTGGCGGTGACGATCACAGCGCTGGTGGCGTAGAGATAGTCTGTGGTGAAACTGGATGCGGAAGAACTGCCTACGTTTGGGGTCGTGGTAATGGAGTAGCTTTTGATCGTCGAGCCATACGCCCCAGTAGCGCTGTTGATGGACAACTTGGCCTTGCTTTTCCCGTAAACGTAAATGCCCCAGCCGCTGATGACAGAATTGTCGTTGACCGGCGAGGCGGTCACGCTGGAAATGGAAGGCACCACGGACGAAGGCACGGTAATCGTGAATCCGTAGCTATATGAGCCGAGGGAAGTCCCGCTTGTATCGAGCGTCTCGAGCAGCACCGTGGCAGCACCCGAAGTGGCGTTGGGGATGGCGGCAAGCCATGAGAGCGGGATCGTGTACGATGCGTAAGCAGTACCGGCGGCAATGCTCTGCGTCGCTGTGTACGAGCCGAATTTCCACGTCACCTTGTGCGTGTAGCTGGAATTGTAAGCCGTAATGTTGAGTCTCGCCGCGCTGCCCGCCGCAACACTGGTCGTCGCCATCGAGCCGGTACTTTGCAGGTACTCGAACGTCAGCGTCATGGTCAGGGCGGTGACGGAAAGATAATCATAGCAGTAGCCGCCACTGTATGTGCCTCGCGTTCGCGGCACATAAATGAGCAGGACGCGGCTCCCTGCCGCGAAGTAGTCTTGGAGAGTGTTGAACAGACCGGCATTGCTGCTGGCGCTGAACGTCAGCGTGACCGTGCGGTTATACGCCTCCGTGACGGTGATGGAACCAATGGAGTCGCCGCGCATGGAGGCGATGCTGCCGGATATGCTGTTCTTCGTGGCCTTGTAAAAGGTCAGATACTTCGTCGAATCGCCACCCGCAGGCCCGAAGGTCACGCGCATCTGTATCTGTGAGACGGCGATGTTCGAGAAATCCAGTCCCGACAAGCCTGCGAGGTTGATCGCGCCCTCGTATCGCGTGCCGGAATAGACGCCCTGTCGGGCTTTGCCGCTCGACCACGATGACCCTGATGCGTATTTCAGCTCATTGGCTGTTACGGAAAAAGTTGCCATAGCGCCACCTCCTTACGCGCGCCATTTGAAGCCAACACCTGTCGGCGTCGTGACCATGTCCAGAAACCCATTGACGCTGGTGCCGATGGAAATCTGCTCCACGGCTTCAAGCCTTGTAACGTACAATTTGTTGTCCGAGAAATAGGCCAGTTCGGTGCCCGCCTGCACAAACGACAGGCGCGTATTGGTTAGCCTCATTTTCACACTTGATTCCGAGCTTCCCATATCCAAATAGGGCGCGCCATCTTCCTCGCCGAACTGGAAATACGAGAACATCTGAGCAATGCCGTTCTCGGCTGAGGCGAGACGATTGAAGGTCAAGGTAAGATCAGAATTTGTTTGAGAAAGCTCGCTGCGTATCAGTTCAATGTCTGCCAGCGCCGCGAGGAACGCCTCCGTGCTGGCAAACTGCTCGGAAAGCCCCAGCGCGTCAATTACGCTCTGCACGCGCTCATCGAGGCCGCCGTCCAGTCCTTCCACCGCCTCGGTCAGCTGGCCCAGTGTTTCGGAGGTTTCCTCCGGGGCAGCGCTCCATGACGTCGCCACGCTGCCTTCTTCGAGTTTTATCTTGCGGAAGATTACGGTGACGCCGGTAGTCGCGCCGCTCATACCCGCATAGAGGAACAACGCCCAGTTGCCCTCAGTCTCCGGGAGCGAGAATGTCACTGATTGCTTGCCATAGGTAAAGTCCAGTAGCCCGGACACATGCACCGTGCCGTCTGTACGATTGACCACTTTCCACGTCACGCCCGGCGTCTGCCCTGCAGAAAGAGCGACTTCCCGAACGGAGAGCGTATAAGTCATGCCCGGTTCCAACTCATCCGTAGCGATCCAGTAGCTGTCTGCACTGTCGGCCACCAGCGTGTACGTCTCACTGTCACGGATGAGATTTACGCCGCCGATTTCGATGTCCGCGATGGCCTCGTCCACATTCTGCGTGATGGTGTTGCGGATGGAAGTGTTGCTGGACAGGTCGAGCGTTTCGCCGAAGTTGGAAGCAACATGACTCGTTGTGATGACACCGGCCTTAATTTTGCTTGCATCAATGGCTTCTGCTGCGATCTTTTCCGTGGTAATGGCTCCCGCAGAAATATTATTCGCCAGAATGGTCGCGGCGGCGATCTCGTTGGCCGTGATTGCTCCGGCCACAATGCGGTCTGCGGTGATGCTCCTTTGCGTCAGCGATCCGCCGTCAATGGTATTCTGTGAGAGTTGCGGCGTACCGCTGGCCTCATTGATGGCAAAAACAAGAGACTGCTCGCTGCCCACGATGATAAGCCGCTCAACGGACAAGGTGCCGGTGGTGATGCGGTTGGCGGAGAGCGCCACTATTTTGGCATCTGTAATCGAGCCATCCGCGATTTGCGCCGTCCCAACCGCACCCTGCTGGATCAACGCCGTGGTGATTGCGCCCAGCGCGATTTGCGCCGTGCCGATGGTGGCGTTAGCAATTTGCGCGTTCGTGATGGTGGCATTGGCAATTTTGGCGGCAGTCACGGCGAGGTCTTGTATCTTGGCTGTGCTAATGGAGGCATTCTTGATTTTGGCTGTGCCCACGGCAAGGTCGGCGATCTGCGCTTCATCCACAGCCAGCAGCGCGATTTTCGCCCTGGTAATGGCAGCATCCTGAATGTGTGCAGATTGAATTGCCGCCTCCGCGATCTTGGCCGAGGTGATGGTCGCGTTGGCGATTTTGGCAGCGGTCACGGCAAGGTCGGCAATTTGCGCCGTACCGATGGCTGCTTCCGCGATCTGCGCGGATGTAATGGTCGCCAACGCGATCTTGGCAGCGGTGATGGAGGCGTCCTTGATCTGCGCCTCGGTGATCGTCGCGTCGGCGATGCACGCCGCCGTAATGGTCGCCCGCGCGATCTGCGCCGCCGTGATGGTGGCGTCGGCAATTTGCGCGGCAGTGATCTGCGCGTCGCCAATGTGCGCCGTCTGGATGGCCGCTTCTGCAATGAGCGCCGAAGTGATGGCCGCCGTCTCGATGTGCGCGGTCTGAATCGCCGCCATCTGGATCTGCAGAGAGCCGACCGAGCCGCTTTGCAGCGCTCCGATGCCCACGGAGTTGATGGCCAGCTTCGAGCCGGTGATGATGCCGCTGGGAAGTTGCCGTGCGGAGATGGTGTTCCCTTCGAGGGTATCGGCCACCGTGCCCAGCGTCATGGCGGTGTACTTGCGCTGCAGGCAATCGTAGGTGTACTGCGTCATGCGCATGGACACTTCTACGCCGATGCGCGGAGCAATTACGCGCACGCTGTCGCCGAGGAAAATGTTCTGCAAGGGCTTATACGCCTGATACTCCACCGTTTCTGCGCAGTTGATAAAATCCACCTTGAGCGTCACCGCGGGTAGGTCGCAGCCCTTATCATATTCCGCCTGCACCGCGTTGCGCATCTCTGCGTAGCATTGCTCTCTGTTCTACGCCGATGCGCGGAGCAATTACGCGCACGCTGTCGCCGAGGAAAATGTTCTGCAAGGGCTTATACGCCTGATACTCCACCGTTTCTGCGCAGTTGATAAAATCCACCTTGAGCGTCACCGCGGGTAGGTCGCAGCCCTTATCATATTCCGCCTGCACCGCGTTGCGCATCTCTGCGTAGCATTGCTCTCTGCTCTTTCGCTCGTCTCCCTCGGTGACTTCCTTTGCCTCGCTGACAGCCAGATGGATCCATTTCGGGTGCGGGTAGTTGCCGATATTGGGGCTGTCGATGTAGACCTCGGGCAGGTAGAGGATGTTGCCGTCCTTATCCTCGCCGGTGGGCATGATGCGCGTGACCACATCGGTGAGGTCTACGTCATAGGAGACGCCCAGCAGGTTCTTGCCCTGCCGGATCTGCACGTTGGTATCGCTGCCCACGCGCTTGACGAGAAACACATCAAACCAGTCCCGCGCCAGCTCGCCGCCGTACTTTTCCACGAGGCCACCGTCGCCGAGGATGGCGTCCACGGGGTTGATGTTCTCGAATTTCACCTCTTCGGCAGTGCTGTCGAGGTCGGAATAGAACGTACAGTCATGCTCGGAAAGACAGCCGCTGGCGATGCCCTGCGCCACATTTGCCCCAGTGGTCGTGGCAGACGGCTCATATTTACGGATCATGTTGTCCATGAGATCATAAAACACATGGCGGGCATATACGGTGATCCTGTCGAGTTCCGGCACGACGCGGTAGATGCGGAAGGGCTGGTCGCGCAGCTGACGCGGTTCTACGACTTCATTGACCGCCTCGCCCTGACCGGGCGTGACCTCGGTGCGCACATATTGTAGCCAGTCGGTGGACATGTAACCCTGCTTACCGTCCGGGGCGAGCATTTTGTACCACGAGGAAGTGGTCTTTTCGAGCAATACCACTTCCGTCCCATTCTTGTACTTCCCAATGATCTTGTACCGCGTGCCGGTGCCGGAGCGGAGCATGAGACGGGAACCGTTCGTCCTGACCTTCCATATCTCGCGACTGACCTCAGGCATGGCCTGCGTAATCATGGTAATGCCGGGCGTCATGGCGGCGGGCACGGGCGCGCGCAGGATGCAGCCCTCGACGAGCCGCCGCCACTTGCCCGCGTCGTCCAATGGATGCGTAAGCGTCAGCTCCCACTCGCCGTTCAATGTTTCCGTGACGGTGCAGGATAAGGGCGACACCGGGCCAATGCCGTTGCCGGAAAAATCCGTGCAGTCCGGCGTGTAGACGTAGATCATACCAGATACCTCCAGTTTGGCTTCACTTCGACCTTCGTCACCTCGCCCGTCCAGCTGATCGCGTTCATGCCGGGCTTGAGGATGGGAAACTCCCCGCTCATGGCGCTGTTCATGCTTGTCGTGCCGGAATAGGCTTCCTGCAATTCCGAGTCCAGCGTGATGCTGCCGGTAATACCTTCCAGTTCCACGATGACTGTTCCCACCATGAGCGTGATGTCGCCTGTGCCGTATACTGTGATGACCGGCTCGGAATACACGCTGCCGGGATTGTTGATTGTACTGGTCGAAGCGGTCAATGTCTCCACCGGCACATTCGCCTGATACCAAAACGGCTTGCAGCGGAAATTGACGGCAAAACTCCTGTGGGGATTCCCGCGCAGTATCTTCTCAAAAGAAATCTGGTTGGCGATGCGGGCGTAGTAAAACCCGCCCTGCCGGTGGGCGAAGGCGACCTTGCCGCTGCCCTTGAGCCACGCGGCGATGGCGGGGATCTTTGTAGGATCGGAAAGAAAGCACTGTGCGGTGAGTACCACGTCCTCGTAGACGTCCTCGTCCTCCAGCGTCGTCAAACTGCCCGGCCTGCCGGGGACATTGGTGTACGTCGCGCGCTCGGAGGGGATGGTCGGCGGCGGCAGCTCGGAGACATGAATGCCATACTGCGTGCAGCGGACGCCGTTCCATTCAAACCAGTCGTTCATCGCTGCCTCCTATGCTATGCTTGACGCGGTCGCGTTCCTCAGCGCGCTTGCCGTCGTTGAAGCGGTCGAGCGTGCCCACCAGATAGCCGGTGATGCGCCGGACGCGGTCGAAGGGGATGCGGCGCAGATGGTAGGTCAATTCCACATATTCGCCGTCCAGATGGACGTCCAGCCCAAGCAGCTGTTTGCCGTATTTCTGCTTGCCGCGTTCCAGATAGGCGGCAAGCTCCGCATCGGGCAATTCGCCGCCAGTGACATTGATCGCATAGTGCGCGTGATCCATCGTGATCAAACCTCCCATCACGCCATGCGCAGCCCCCTGCCGCGCTGCTGGCGGCGGGTCAGGCTGGCGATCTCCACCGCCAGCGCGTAGGCGTCCTGCCGGTCGTTGATGTAGAAATTGCTGCCTGCAAAGGAAATGCTGCTCTGCTGGTTGTAGGTGCGCCGGTTGTCGTTGCTCGTGGTCATGATGCTCCCGGCCTTCGCCTCGCCCGTCAGGTAGCGCGCGGCGTTGCGGATGACCCGCGCCTGCTCCCTGCTTTCCTTGAGCACGCCCTGCCCGAGGCCCTTCATCGCCATTGCGCCGACTTCTTCCTCGAACACCTGTGACGGCGATTTGATTTTAAGTTCCGACTTGGCCGCGTTCACGGCAGCGCGCGCGGCGGAGCGCATGGCGGCAATGACGCCGCTGCGCCCGGCGTTGATACCCGCCGTCAGGCCGCGCATGGCGTTCAGTCCGGCAGGACGAAGCAGCGACGCAGGCATGGCGGCGGACACAGCGCCGCTGATACGCCCGGCCAGCGAGGACGCTTCGCCGGTGAAATCGTATTCGCCCATGCCCGCGCCGACGCCTGCGGCCACGTTGCTGCCGGTCGGCTTCATGCGCGTGGACGGCGATTGGATGCCGAGAGCGCTGTTAAGCGCAGCTTCGAGGTTGGCGGCGACGGTTTCCGCGTCGCTCGACCAGCCCGCCTCGGTCATGCCCTGCGCAACGCCCTCTGTGATGTGCGTGCCGATACCATAAGTGTCCAGGCCATTGAGCATGTCAGAGATGGCCTGCAGGTTGGCAATGTCCTCCTCGCTGATCTCCCCGCCCTGCTGGATGGCGGCGACCAGTTCGCCCACGTAGGCGGACAGCTGTGCGACGCTCTCCGCGTCAAAGTTGAGCTTCAATACGCTTTCTATCTGGGAAAGGTCGGTCGTCTCGCCGCCGAAGCCAGCCCAGAATTTGTCCCAGCTGCCCAAGTCCTTCGTCCTGTTGTAGGATTCCAGCCGGTCGAGGATACCATTGACCTGGTCCATGGTCGTGGCCGGCAAAAGGCCAATGGCGAGCCCTGCCGTGGTGACGCCCAGCTGGTCCACCTCATCGACCAGCGGCCGGATGGCGTCCACAGCTTCCTTTGTGCCGGTGATCTCCGGGGTGACAAGCACATGGAGCGCGCCGTCCGCGTCCAGCGTCGCCACCGTATCGGGCGTGATCGCGTTCTCTGGCACCATGTCCACGGGCACTTCCACGCCATTCTGCCAGTATTTTACCTGACCGGCGGATAGTTTTTCCTCAAACTCCCCTTCATCCAGTTCGCCCAGCCGCACGGGGACTTCCAGTTCAAGGTCAGGGTTCTGGTTGAGTTCATTGTAAGCAAGGTAGTCGTAGCCGGTAATGACCACGCGGGTTTTGGGCTGCGGCACGGAAACGCCTTCCGCCTCCTGATAGGCCGTAATGTAGGCCGTGAAGGAGGTCAGAAGCTGGGATTTGTCACAGCCTGTCGCCTCGGCGTAGGCGGTGACGACAGCTTCCACCTGATCCGGCGTCAGGGCGGACAGGTCTACGCCCTCGGCCTCCATGTAGCGGGCGACCATCGCCGTGATGCCGTCAGGGGTGAGCGCCGTGGTCAGTGCGCCGCCAGTGACCTCCTGATACGCCAGCACAAAAGCGGTCAAGCCATCCGGGGTCAAGCCCGAGGTGTCCACGCCGTTTGCTTCCATATAATTGGAGATGTAGGCGGTGATTTCGTCAGGCTTGAGTGCGGAGACGTCCGCGCCGGAAGCGAGTTCCTCATACGCCGCCACCATCGCGGTGACGTTCTCCGGGGTAAGGCCCGACACGTCCGCGCCGTTGGTGGCCTCGGCATAGGCGGTCACATAGGCGATGATGCCCTCCGGGGTCAATTCCGCCGTGCTTGCGCCTTCGGGAATTTCCGTGTACTTGTCAATGAAGCCGGTCACCAACACCTGCTGATGGGCGGCGGTTTCTGCGGTTTCATAGCCGGTAATGATGGCCTCGGTGGTGATCGCGCCGGGGTTGGATGCGAACTCGTTCCACCGGGCCTGCGCGCCGGTCATGTCGAGGTCGGTGGCGATCTTGAGCACTTCCTCCGGCAGCGATTCATTGAACATCGAATAGAGTCCGGGGAGGTCGGTCTTAATGAGGTCGATGTAGTCCGCCACGCCCGCAAACTGATCCATGAGGCCGGAAACGTCGATGTCCGGGAACATGGCCTGTATCTCCGACTCGCTCATACCGCTGTCCAACAGGGACTGGATCTGCGTGAGCAGGCCGAGGTATTCAGCAAGCGCGCCTTCATCCATCTCCGCTGAAAGGTCGGCGAGGTCTTGGAGGATGGCGGGCTTTTCGCCCTCGCCAGCCATGCTGTACTCGCGCAGTTTGGTCAGCAGCGTATCTACCTGCTGGTTGGCCTGCCGAATATCTTCCTGCTCCCACACAGGCATGACCACGCCAGCAAGCGTCTGCGCATACTCCCGCGCGGCGGCGAGGCGGTCCTCATTGTAGCGGGTATTGAGCGCGTCCAATGCGCTCTGCCGCTCAGCGCTGTCCTCAATGAGCTGGATGACAGCGTATTCTTTGTCGTACTGCGCATCCAGTTCCGTGTTGACGGCAGCCATGCCCTCTGCAGCGGCCTTGACCGCGTTTTCGTAGACAGACACGTCCGCGCCGCTCTGTCCACGCGCCTGCGCGCGAGCGACTTCCGCTTCGACTTTTTGAGAAATGGATTCGAAGCCGTCCGTGTCGGCAGGCGTGAGGTTGTACTTGATCTCAAGGGCCTCGCGGGTGTCAATAAGCTCCTGCAGCCGGATGCGGTCAGATTCCGAGAAATAACCGTTCTGCCGCTTCTTGAGCAGAGATTCGATCTCCGAATCCAAAGAATCCAACGTTTCGATGTCCTTGGCGAGTTGTTCGGACACGCCGGAATAACCGCTTTCATCCGCCGTGTCTTTGAGGTTGGAGAGCTCTTCCCTTGTGCTGGCGGTGAGGGCCTTAAAGGATTCCGTCCACGAGGCCACGATCTCGTCCGTTTCCTTTTCTCCGTCTGTCCAGACTTTGAGCAGCCCATCCAGCCAGTCCTGCGCGCTCTGCGCCTGTCGGGAAAAATCGCCCTCGCTCATACCGAAGAACGACAATCCTTCGCTGCTGCCGTAGAACGTTTCCGCGGCGGTGTTTTTCCAGTCCTCCGCCATCTCGTTCATGGCTTCCAACGCTTCCCGCGCCTGCTTTGCGCCGGATATGTAATCGGCAAAGGCGACGGTCGCCGTCACCGTCGCGGCGGCAATGGCCAGCCACACCGTAGGCGATTTGGACAGCGTCGAAAAGAACCCCTTCCAGCCGCCGCCTGCCTTGCCCACGGCGGTGGCAAACTTGCCGATGCCGGTGGACAATGTGCCGATGCCCTTGGTGGCCTTGCCCAGCACCAGCAGCACCGGCCCGGCGGCAGCGGCATAGGCCGCCATCTTCACGATCTGCTGGCGCTGTGCCTCGTCCATTTCGAGGAAGCCCGCCAGCAGGTCATTCGCGCCGTCGATGAGTTCCTGTATCGTCGGGTTGAGGTCGTCCCCGATTTGCTGGGCAAACAGTACGGCGGTGTTTTTGAGGTTGGTGAGCCTCGATTCCGTGGTCGCGTAGCGCTTGTTGGCCTCTTCGGTGAGCGCGGTGTTCTCGTCCCACGCGATATTGGCCATCTCCTGCGCCTTGGAGAACAGCCCGTTGGCATTGACGGCGCGCAGTAATGTGTCGCGCAGGCGGATCTCCGCGACGCCGATTTCCTGCAGGGTGGCGATGGCGGAGATGCCCTCCTCGTCCATCTGTGCCAATCCTACGATGAACGCCTGGAACGCCGCGGCGGGGTCGCTGTCCCACAGCGCCTTGAACTGCTCCGCCGTCATGCCCGACACGCGGGCGAAATCCTCCAACGCCTGCCCGCCCGTGGCTGCGGCCACTTCCATGTTGATCAGCGCCTTGGAAAACGCTGAGCCGCCCATCTCCGCGCGCACGCCCACCGACGACAGCGCCGCCGCGAAGCCCAATATCTGCGCTTCGCTCAGGCCGACCTGGTCGCCCGCCGCGGCAAGACGCAGCGACATGTTCATGATGTCGGCCTCGGTGGTGGCGAAGTTGTTGCCCAGGTCCACCAGCGTCGCGCCCAGATTGCCGAACTGCGCCTGGTCCATGCTGGTGATGTTGGCAAACTTCGCCAGCGTGGAG
Source organism: uncultured Bacillota bacterium (assembly GCA_963930055.1). Taxonomy (GTDB): domain Bacteria; phylum Bacillota; class Clostridia; order Christensenellales; family Aristaeellaceae; genus Pullichristensenella. Next base: position 276,775 of record CAWVKS010000010.1, read on the forward strand.
GCGGCGTCCTCGGCGACGATGTTGGTGGAGTTGCCCAGGTCGATCATAGTGCGGGTGAAGTCCACCAGATAGTCGTTCTGGATGCCCAGCTGCCCGGCGATGGCCATGGTCTCGTTGATCTCCGTCGTCGAGGCAGCCACCTGTGTGGACATCGTTTTGGTCGCCGAAGCCAGGGCGTCGAACTCCGCTTCCGTGGCGTCCACGGTCTTGCGCACGCTGGTGAACGAGGACTCGAAGTCCAGCGACGCTTTGATCGCCGCCGTGCCCATGGCAAGGACGGGCGTGGAGACGGCGGTGGTGAGCGCGCGGCCCGCGCCCTCATAGAGCTTAGCGCTGGCGGAGACCTTTTTGCCGAAGGCCTCGAAGTCTTTCCCTGCCTGCGTCCACGAGGAACGCGCCGTGGCCAGCTGCTTGTTGGTCTTTTCGATCTCCGCGCGCGTGCCGGCGATGGCGGCCCTGGCGCGGTTGAGCGCGGCCTCCGCGTCGAGTACGGCGTCCGACGCCTGTTGCGTCTTCTCGGGGTCGTTGGCCTGCTGCGCGGCGCGCAGTTGTTCCTTTGCCCCGCGCAGCACGTTCTCATACTGTGTCAGCGACTGCTGCTGGATCTCCAGCTTGTCGTTGAGCAGGGTCATCCGGGCGGTGAGGCCGGAAACGCTGGTATCGACGTCCTTGATGCCCGCCGTGGCCAGTTTGAAGCGGCTCTCCGCAACGGAGATCTGCTTTCCGAAGCTGGTAATGGCGGCATTGCCCGATTCTATAGTACGCCCGGCCGCGTCCCAGCTGGTCTGCGCCAGGCGCAGCGCCTTGTCGCAGGCGGTGATCTCCGAGGCGGTCTGTTTGACAGCGGCGCGGGCGCCGTTCAGCTTCGTCTGGGCGGAGGAAAAAGCGTCGGCAGCATTCTGCGTACTCTTCTGCAGGGAAACCTGCTGGCCTTCCAGCTTCTTGACCTCAGCCGTCTGCTGGCGGTATTCTTCCTTGACGAGATCAAGATTGCTTTTGGCCGCGATGGTGGCGGAGTCCGTCTCGCCCAGCGCGTCGCTGTATTGGCGGTAGGTGCGCGCCGCGCCGGTGACTTCCTGTTTGAGCTGTGCCTGCCGGCCCTTTGCCTCTTCAAGCCGCCTGGCGTATTCGCCCTGCCGGGCGTAGCATTCCTGCAGCTTGTCGCTGGCCTGCTGGAGCGCGCGCTCATACTGGCCGACGGCGTCCTTTTGCAGGGACATGGTGCGCTTGAGCGTGTCCAGCTTGGTAGAGAGGCCGGCAGCCGTCTTTTCAAAGTCCTGCACGCCCGCGCTGGCCAGCTTGAATGCGGACTGCGCCTCCTGGATCTGCTTCTGCACGGAGCGGATGTTGCGGGCAAAGTTGTCGCTGTTGAGCGACAGCGATACGACCAGGTCACGGAGCGTTTCGCTCAAAAGGGGTTCACCTGCCTTTATATTTGCGGATCAGCGCTTGACAAAACGGGCAAAACAGTTTATACTTTGTATAAACCAACGTGGGAGGGATGTTCATGCAGGTATCCATCAAACCGTGGGGGAACAGCCAGGGGATCCGTTTTTCCCGGGAATTTCTCGCTTCGGCGGGCATCAAGCCCAACGATGTGCTGACCGCGGAGGTCATCGACGGCAAGATCGTGCTGAGCAAGCAGTTCCAGCACCGCACATTGCAGCAGCGTGCCGCCGCGTTCGACGGGAAACTCAACCTCTCCGGGGAATACGACTGGGGCGAGCCGATGGGAAACGAGGTGTGGTAATGGCTTCCATTGAACAGGGCGACCTTTTGAAGGTCGAAGGCATCCAGCACCCCGTCATCGTGGTGAGCAACGATTACTTCAACCAGAGCGGGAGGGCCATCGTCTGCCCGATCCTGAAAAAAGCCGCTCCCGGCCCGCTGCATATCCAGCTGCGGGAGACGGAAGTGGATGGCTATGTGCTGTGCGAGCAGGTCCGCTATCTGGACCTCACCGCCCGACGTTTTTCCAAGCTGTCCGCCACGCACTACTTTGACATCATGGACATCTCCGACGCCGTTGTGGGCATGTTCGAATACCTGTAGCGTCACGCCCCGGGCCGCATATTCTTCCAGACCTCGTCAATATAACGCCGACGGGGCCCTTTTTGTTTGGCCTCCCGCGACGCCTTCCACGCCCGGACGCGGAAGAAGCCGGGCATGTCCATGCGGTCGATCTCGTCCATGCGCCAGCCGCTCTCGAGCAGCGAGTTGTAGGTGGAATAGATGAACTCCGGCAGCGTCAGGCCGGGGTCTTCTCCGCCTGCGTCACTGCCGGGGTCGTAGGGAAATCGTTGAGGATGCCGGTGGTCTGCGTCTGCACGGCAAGAAGCGCCAGCGCCACGTCGTGCATGAGCCGGTCTACGGGGTAGTGGTCGAGTACATCATCCACGGTGAACTGGTCGCCGAACAGCAGGCAGAACCAGCGGATCATCACGTCCATGGCCTCGGGGATGGTGAACTGCTGTTCCTCCGGCACGGTTTCACCTTTGGCCGCGGCATTGGCCACGGCGACGATCTTCGCGTACATCTTCGCGGCGGGTTCCATCTCGCGCAGCGCGCGCCCGGTGATGTAGTCCACAGTGTATTTCTTTTCGCCCAGTGTGCAGGTGATCATGGCGTGTCCTCCTTCTTTTCAGGCAAAGAGGCCGTCCACACAAACGATGAACGACCTCTCATCATGGTCATGTGAATATAAGGAAATTTACGGCCCGTCCTCCTCCGGCGTGAACGTGGGTTACACTAGATCGCGTGTTAAGGTGGCGGCCTTGGTGGCATCAAAGCCGTTCTCGCCCTCGTCGGCCACGGCCTGATAGCGTCCATCGGAGGTGCGCTTGATGGCCGTCCACTCGACGGAGCCGGTCTGACGGGTGATGGTCTGGCCTTCCTTGGTCTTGTACGTCTCGGTCATGGGCTTGGCGCGCACCTTGTACAGCCAGACGTAGCGGAATTTGTGGTTCGCCTTTTCGGACATGAAGCCCACGGCGAAGTAGGGCGGCTTGTCCGTGGAGGTGCGCACGAGCACGCCGTTGTCGTCGATGGCGTTGCCGAAGATCATCTCCTGGATGGCGAGCGGGATGTCCGCCATGGAGGTGGAGAAAGTGACCTCGGGGTCGGGATAGAGTGTGTCGAACTCGTGATCATCGGCGTACTGGACGTCGGGGTCGGCGCTCTCGGGGGTGATGGTGGCCTCGATCGCCCCGGCGACGGCCTGTAGAGTACCGTAGGTGGTACCTTCTTCGGTGTCCTCGGTGAGCGGGGCGATGACCATGTTCTTCAGGCCGACCGTGGAAGATACGGTCGGGGACGCGGTGGGTGCGGGCATGATTGGCCTCCTTTGATCGTTGTCTGGTTCATTTTAGCAATTCATCCTTGAGGACGCGGCGGATCTCGTCATAGGCGTCCTCGGAACGGGTGTCGAAGGCGGGGCGACGAAGGGATGCGCGGGCGCGGGGGCAGGCCCGCCGTGGCCGTATTCCAGTGGATTTGCGTAGTACGCGCCCTTCTCGGCATGATGCACGCCGATGGTGATGGCCTTGCCCCCGGCACGGCGGCGCTTGACTTTGCCGGTATGGATGGAATCGTGGAGCGCGCCCGGTGATGATCTTTGGGTCGGTGGAAGCGTTGTGCAACATCTGTTCCTCGATGGGCTTTGCGCCTGCCTGCAGCGCGCGGTCGACGCCGGAGCCGAACTCCAACGCGGCGGCCATGTTCATCAGGTCGTTTTCCAGGTCGTCAAAGCCCTGCATCTCCAGGGGCAAGCGGCTTCACCTCCTCCCGCCAGCACCACGTCCACTGCACGGTGAACTGCGTGGTGGCGGTGTCATAGGCGGGCTGGTTGTATCCCTTGTCCGACTCTTCCACCATGGCAAAGCCGTAGCTGTACATGGCTGTACGGATACGATTCGCCATGTCTGTCGGGTCGATGTCGCTCCAAAGGTTGAGGTATATGAAGGTGCGGTAGGATGTGACGCAATCGTCCTGATGTGACGCCTCGGTGGTGGTCGTGGAATACACGACATACTGCACGGGCGGGTTCTGATTTGGCGAAGTCGCGCGCCAGACGCCCGCCATGACGGGGATGCCGATGTCCTTGAGCGCTTCCTGCACCTGACGCATTAACCGCTCACCCCCTTCGACAGCGACGCCTTCAGGCCGAGATAGGTGCGCTTGAACGAATACTCGCCCAGCGTGGAGATGTCCCACTTCTCACCCCGGAAGCGCACCCACATGCCGGGCTTGATGTCGTCCCGGTAGCGGATGGTGAAGTTGATGACCTGCTCGGTGTTCATCACGTCGGCGGCACGGTAGTGCTGGTTCCCGGCGTCGGTACAGGCGGCCCAGACCTTGCTGACGACCACATCTTTGGGTTCGGGGTAGCCGTTTGCATTGATGCTGTTCTCGGTATACCCGATCTCCACGAGGTGGCGAAGATCGCCGGGATGCGGGTCGGACTCGAAGTTTTTGTAGCCGCGCAAGCGTCCTCACCACCTTTTCAGAACATTTTCTCAGAGTCGCGGTAGGGATAGAGCAGGTTCTCAAACGCCTCGCGCATGGTGGCGTAGGTCTGATGGTCTGGCACGTCGCGGTTTTCGTAGTAGAAGCCAACAAACAGCAGTATGGCAAGGCGCACGGGCTGCGGGGCGTCCTCCGCGAACTCCACGCGGCAGAAATCCTCCGCCGCGGCCTGCGCCTGCGCGATGAGGGACAGGATGAACCCATCTTCCTCATCGTGCTGGATGCGCAGGTGCGCCTTGACTTCGTCTACCGTGACGGCCATGGTCAGGCGTCTTCGCCTTCGGGGGCGGCAGCCATGAGGCCGGCAGTGCGCAGGCCGCGAGCAGGGCGTTGAAGTTATCCTTCAGTGCGGCGACGGTCGTGGCCTCGCTGTCGGCGATGTAGGGGATCGTCGGGCTTGCCGGCGTCGGGGCGGAGGGCAGGTCAAACAACCCCTCCGCGCCCTCGACCGTCGCGCCGGGCAGGAAGGTGAGCTTCCCGCCGATGACCCACTCGCTGCCGCCGTGGGCATGGTAGTTTCTGGTGATACAGTTTGTCATGCGGTCCCCTCCTTAAGCGCTCTTCATGGCCAGGCACTTGATGCCTTCGGTTTGCACCAGGCGGCCATCCACACGCTGCGTCACGCGGAAGCCGACCTGGCCCGTTGCCGCGTACAGTTCGTTGAGCCTCTGCATGGAACGCCTTCGCGGTCCGCGATCCAGTAGCTGGTCAGGTCGCCGAAGACGATGGGTTTCGCGGCCGCGGCGATCACGGGCATGTGCGTGGAGGTCACCAGACGGTAGCCCAGCAGCATGTCCGGCTCGCCTTCCTTCAGCCCCGCCTGCCACAAAAACTGGCCGTTGCCGTCCTTGAGCTTGCGGATCGCCTTAATAGTCGAATCGTGCGTGAGGAACACCGCGCGCTTGCGGTAGGGGGCCTTCAGGGAATAGATGAGGTCGAGCAGCTCGTCCGCGGTAATGGCCGTGGCGCTGGCCGCCGTGACGCCCGCCGCCGCTCCATTGGTGGAATGCAGCATGCCGTAGGGCTTGCCGGAGCCGTCGCCGCTGATGAACGCCGCTTCCTCGGCGTCGCCCACGCGGCGGGCGAACTCGGTGGCGATGTAGTTTTCAATATCGAACACGCTGTCCTGCAGCAGTTCGTCCGAAACCTTGATCATGGACGCGATTTTGTGCGCGCCGATGGTGATCTGCCCAAAGGCGTCGTCGGATTCGGGGATGGCGCCTTCCTCCTCGACCCAGCTCGCTGTGCCGTGGGAAGCTACCAGCGGGATCTTGCGGTCGCCGGAGGACGTGCGGATGATCTTGCACAGACCGCGCAGGCGGTTCTCCTCACGCAGCGCGTCCACCAGCGTGTGTTCGTATTCATCGGGCACGAGGTAGCCGCCCTCGCTGTCCGTGCCGATCTGCAAAGCATTCTGGACGGAAAGATGGCCGCCGCGGTTGCGCATGGCGGTCCAGAAAGCGGCCTTGTACTCGTTCGAGCCGCGGCCGGTGCGGGAGTCGGGGCGGGCCTCCGGCCGGGAGGCCAGCGGCGCCATCGTCGGAGCGTTCAGTTCCCGCTCCATCTGGGCGGCGCGCTCCTCGCGCTCGATGGCGTGGCCGAGGTCGACCACTTCCTGTTCCATGCGTTCGTACTGCGCCGCATCCTCCGGCGAGAGCATACCGTTCTCATCCTGATGTTCGTTGAGGAAGGCCTTTGCCTTGTCCCAGACCTCCCCGCGCTTTTCGCGCATCGCAAGGATCTTGTTCATAAGATTTCCCTCCTGTATCATCGTTGGGTCGGTGTGATCAGCTCCAGCCGCCGCCTGAGCTGGGCGGCGGGGACGCCGGGCGCATGAGCAGCCGGCGCCTTGTCCGCCTGTTCCTGTCCGGCAACCTGCTGTATCTCCGCTATAGGGGTTTCTTTCACAGTGGCCGCAGGCTGTGCCTCCGGGCTTTTGCGCATCTGCAATGGGCGCGTGCGCTCCAGCCATGCCGCCACCTTTGCCTTGGCCTCCGCGAGGCTCGTTTCGTGGCAGGGGGCGGTGTTGACCGCGCCGCTGCCCATGTCCACGATGCCGTCGATGAACCCGTCGCGCAGCGCGGCGCCCGCGTCCATCCATGTCGTATCGCGCATCATGGCGCTGATCTCCCCGCGGGGCCTGCGGCAGCGCTGGCCGTAGACGTTGAGGATGCTTTCCTTGCACGCCCTGAGCAGGCGTATCGCTTCCTCAAGGTCCCGCTCGTTGCCCCACGCGGCCACCGACGGGTCGTGGATCATCCACAGCGAGCCGGGCGTCATTTCCAGACGGTCCGCCGCTGTCGCCAGCACTGTCGCCGCCGAAGCCGCGGTGCCGGAGACGATGATGTGGACGTTGCCCGGGTAGGCGCGCAGGTCGTCGAACATGCGCACCGCCGCGTTGCAGGAGCCGCCATAGCTGTTGAGGATGATGCGCAGGTCCTCCTGTGCGTCCGCGCCCTCGGGATACAGCAGCGCATGCAGGGACTCCGGCGTGACCTCGTCGCCGAACCACGCCTCTTCGTCGATGTAGCCGTTAAGTTCTACCGTCCGCAAGGCTTCCCACCTCCATTTCTTCCGCCCAGGCGATGCCGGCGAGCACAAAAAAGACACACGGCACAGCCACGCTGTTGCCGTATGCCTTGTACTGCGCCGTATCCGAGCCCGGGTCTTTGAGCCATTTAATGAGTTGCGCTTCCTTCTTCCGTTTCGCTGACGCCTCCGACGCCTGCCGGTATTCTTCGAATATCGCCGCCCAGCGCCGAATTTCCGCTTCGGATGGCGAAGGGTCGCCCAGCTGTTCGCACCAGCCATCCGGGAAGCCCTGCAGCCGGCAGCATTCGCCGGGCGTCAGGCGGCGCACGATGTACCCGCCCTGCGGGGCGGACACCGCGCCCGGCCCTTCGGCCACCAGCGTGGCGGAGACTTCTTCCACCACGTTCATGCGGTACTGCGCGTTCTCCCCGGATGTGAAGCAGGCGCGGTCGAGACAGTATGACGGGGATCCTTGGCCGATGACCGGCGGGTCTTTCCAGTCCCGCGCCATGATGGGGGAAGCGACTTCCCGGTCTATCTGCATGTATGAGCAGGCGGTGACGCAATAGGCGGGAGCCCTCGTCTCCACGACCACCATGCCGCCCTGGTTGCAGCAGGCGTTGCCGCCGCCGCGGTCGAGCGTCCGGCTGGTCGAGGCCTCGTAAAACCCGCTCTTCGGGTTTGGGGAGAGCATCCCCTTGCTCGTCGCGGAGCCTATGCCAAAGGCTTTTGGCGCGAACAGCGTCTGGTCGTTGTGGCAGCCCAGCGTCGCCGACAGGTCTTTCTGGACCAGCGCGCCCTTGCCCCCGCCCTCGCAGCCCGAACGGATCTTCAGGGTCAGGGGCGGCCGCGGCACAGTGACGCCCGGCGGCTTTCCATTGCGCAGCGTGGGCGCCCTTTCTTCCTGAAAACCTATCCCCCGGCTGGAGGCACTGTTTTCATCGCGGAAGCCTGCTGCTCCAACGCGGCTTTCAGTACCTCCGGCAGCTCCTTGCCGCGCTTCGCAGCCCGGCGGAGTATACCCTGACACGCCTTCGGACTCAAAGAGTACCTGTCCGGCACGTCCTCCATCAAGATCGAGGACAGCAAATACACGTTTCCGTCTTTGTGCGACGCCCCAACCCTGCGCGGCGTCGAGGACGCGCCAGGCGAGAGAATGACCGTCGCCCATGATCTCGCCGGCGGGCAGCCAGCGCCTTGGCGCAGGCAGAGGAACATCTGCCCCGGGGTCTTTGATGCGGATAAGGCTTTCGAGGACTTGCCGGAAATCCTCCCCATCGTGAGAGGACAGCGCGCCCGGCACGTTTTCCCAGACAGCCCACCTTGGGTATTTTCCATCCGTCGCCTCCCTCATCTCCCGTATGATGCGCACGGCCTCAAAGAACAGGCTGGAACGCCCGCCGCCGAGCCCTTCGCGCTTCCCCGCGATGGACAGGTCCTGACAGGGGGAGCCGAAGGTGACAACGTCCACGGGTTCCAGCCCCGCGCCGCGCAGGGAGAAGATATTTCCATAGTGTTTCATCCCGGGGAGCCGTTTCTCCGTCACCCGGATGGGGAACGGCTCGATCTCCGACGCCCACACGGGGCGCATCCCCGCCAGCTTCCCGGCGAGGGGGAAGCCGCCGATGCCGTCAAACAGGCTTCCCAGCGTCAATGGCCTGCGCATCAGCCCCCTCCTTTCCTGTGCCAGCCGCTGTCATGGTGATGGGGATCATGTTGCCGTTGACGAGGTACAGGTTTCCGCCCTCCCCGTCGGTCAGCGGGTTGAGGTTTTCCAACTCACGGATGTCATTGGCGGACATCCAGCCGTTCTGCCGCGCGATGGCGTAGCCCTCCATCCTGGATTTGTAGTCGCCGCGCATCAGGCCGTCCAGGTTGAAGCGCACATAAAAACGGCCCTTCTCCGTCTCCGGGAAGAGCGCGCGGTCCATGGCCTGCTCGATGCGCACCAGCCATGGGCGGATGGTATGGACGGCAAAAGAGATGTTCTGCGATTCGATATTCGAGAACGTCGCCCGTTCGAGGTCGCCGATCATGTGCGGCGGCACGCGAAAGATGCGGCAGATCTCCGTGACCTGAAATTTGCGCGTTTCGAGGAACTGCGCCGCGTCGTTGGGAATGCTGATGGGCGTAAAGGTCATGGACTCTTCGAGGATGGCCACCTTGCCCGAATTGGCGGAACCGCCATAGGCCGCGTTCCAGCTCTCCCGCAGGCGCTTGGGATCTTTGACCGTATTGGGGTGCGTCAGCACGCCGGAGGGCATCGCGCCATTGCCGAAAAACTTCGAGCCGTATTCTTCGGCGGCGATACTCAGCCCGACCGCACTCTTCTCCAGCGCGATGGGGCTGTATCCCATGACGCCGTCAAAGCCGAGGCCGGGGATGTGCAGGACGTCCGTAGGGTCGAGGCGCACCATGCGGCCCTCGCTGGTGGTATAGGTATAGGTCAGCTTGCCCCTGCTGTCGCGGTCGACCTCCATGTGGTCGGGCAGCAACGGGTACAGGCCGACGATGCCGTTGCGCCCGGTGCGGAGGATCTGGCAGTACGAGTTGCCCCACAAGAGCAGGTGGGAAAGCATCGTTTCCCGCCAGATGAAGGAGGTCATCTCCGGGTTGGGTTCGTCGTGGAGCAGTCTTTGCAGCGGATGCTCCAGTGCCTTGACGCCGCCTTTGTCGGTAGCTTCAAACACATTGAGGGGCAGGCTGGCCACAGTCTCGGCGATGACGCGCACGCAGGCGTAGACGGTGGAAAGCTGTATGGCAGAGCGCGCGGTGACGCTTTTGCCCGATATGCTGCTGCCAAAGTAAAACGTCGGCGCGGCGGAGACGGCGTCCTTCGGCGAAGCACGTCTGCCGGGCTTATCCCGCGCGCGGAACAGGCGCGTGAAAGGGTTTGTCATGAATACCTCCAATTACAGTCCGCTTCCGGTTTTTCGGTCGTGGCACGCCTTGCATAACGGCTGCCAATTTTGTTCATCCCAGAAGAGCCGATGATCACCACGGTGCGGGACGATGTGGTCCACGACCGTGGCCGGCGTGAGGACCCCTTGCGACAGGCAGTTTGCGCACAGGGGATGACTCCGCAGGAAGCGCTTCCTTGCCCTGCGCCATTTGGCGTCATAGCCGCGTTCGGTGGCGCTGCCACGCAAACGGTCTGGCGACCCGGCGCTGTGCTCCGGGCAGTATGTTCCGCTCTCGCACAGGTTGGGGCAGCCCGGATAGCGGCAGGGTCGCTTGGGACTTCTCGGCATGACGGCAGCCCTCCATTTTATTAAGTAGAGACTCAGATGAACAGCAGCCCGCGTTCATCGTAGACGCTGCCGCCGCCCTGGTTTTTCATGGCGCGGTCCAGTGCCATGACCAGCGCCACCGCCCCGTCCACCTTCTCCGTGGACTTTTCCTTGTCGATCTTCAGATTGCCCGCCGGGTCGGTCCGCACGAAGGCGTTGTCCATGTTCCACCGCAGCACCGGGTGCCCGCCGTGGTTGATGTGCCGCTCCAGCACCAGCCGCATCAATTCCTTGGTCGGCGGGGACATGTCCTTGAAGCCCTGTCCGAAGGGGATCATGGTGAAGCCGTCGTCCTCCAGCGCCTGCACCATCATCGTCGCGTTCCAGCGGTCGTAGGCGATCTCGCGGATGTTGTAGCGCTCGCCCAGTTGACAGATAAACTGCTCGATGAATCCGTAGTGGACGACGTTGCCCTCCGTGGTCTGGATGAAGCCCTGCTTCTTCCACACGTCGTACATGACGTGGTCGCGCCGCACGCGCAGATCCAGCGTGTCCTCCGGCAGCCAGAAGAACGGCAGCACGGTGTATACGCCGTCACCGTCCTCGGGCGGGAATACCAGCACCAACGTGGTCAGGTCGCTCGTCGAGGAAAGGTCGAGGCCGGCATAGCAGGCTTTCCCCTCCAGCTCGTAGGGCTCGACCACGCCGCCGCACTCGTCCCACTTGTCCATAGGCATCCAGCGCACGGACTGTTTCACCCATTGGTTCAAACGCAGTTGCCGGAACATGTTTTCGTCGGCGGGCGTCTCCAGCGCTTTGCGGTAGGCGTCGCGCACCTTGTCGATGGTGATGGTGTGCCCCAGCGATGGGTTGGCTTTATACCAGTTCTTCTCATCCTGCCAGTCGGCGTCATCAGGAAGTCCGAAGATCACGGGATAGAATCGCGGGTCGATCTTTCGCCCTTCAAGGATGTCCAGCGCCTTCTGATGCACTTCCCAGCAGATGGAGTTGCGGTCAGTGCCCGCTGTGGTGAGCAAAAACCACAGCGGCTGTTTTCTCGCGTCGCCGCTGCCCTGCGTCATGACGTCGTAGAGGGCGCGCGTGGGCTGGGTGTGCAGCTCGTCGAAGATACAGGCGGACACATTGAGGCCGTGTTTGGTCGCCACCTCGCTGGACAGCACCTGATAGATGCTGCCCGTGGGCTGGTAGACCATGCGCTTCATGGAGGGGATGATCTTGATGCGCTTCATGAGCGCCGGGGACTGTTTGACCATGTCCACGGCCACGTCGAATACGATGGCCGCCTGTTGGCGGTCGGAGGCGCATGAGTAGACCTCTGCCTTCCATTCATCGTCATTGACCAGCATGTTGAGCGCGATGGCTGCGCCCAGCTCAGACTTCCCTTGCTTCTTCGGTATTTCGATGTATGCCGTGGTGTACTGGCGCATGGTAGGGTCGTCCTCGCGCACGGTGCCGAACACATCCCGGATGATTCTCTCCTGCCATGGCAACAATTTGAAGGGCTTGCCGTGAAATTCGCCCTTGGTGTGTTTAAGACACTGGATGAAGTCGATCACCCGGCGGGCCTTTTTCTCATCGGTCATCCTGCCAGCCTCCCTTCAGCAGCTTTTCCATGGGGTCTTCCGAGACGTCCTCCGTGCCGCTGCCGCCGGCGATGATGCGCGCGCGGGTAGCGGGGGTAAGACCGAAATCCGAACAGAACGACTGCATGATCTTGAGGTTCTGCTGGGCGATGCTGACCTGCGGCACCTGCTGCACATAGCCGGAGGGGGTCTTGAAGATGCTGCCGTGCTGGGTGATGAACTCCTCGGCTTCCTTCCAGCGGGCATACGCCTGACAGTAGCCCGCGAAGGCGGTGAGGTCGGCCATGGTCAAAACGCCCATCGCTTCCAGTGAGGACGCCAGGCGCTTCCATTCCTTTTTGGCCTCGGGCAGGAGCCACGACGGGCACTTCAGTTCTCCCTTCGGCGGGATGGGTTCGTGGTCGTTGAGCGGACGTTTGCCCGGGTTGCCCTCCAGCACTTTCAGTGCCGTGGGCTTGGGCTTCCTGCCTCGTGCAGCCATGGGCGCGTACCTCCTTCTGCCTTTTTTCCTCTCTTTGGGATACTGGATAATCCCCCGAAAGTATGCTATACTAGCTGTGAACAAGCGGGAGGGATATTTACATGCAAAGCTATACCCTCTATAACGATGATGTGGCCTGCGCGAACTTCGTCTATGCGAACGGCCTCATCCGGGAATACCGCCCTACTATGCCTGCGCTACTGCCCATGCAGATCCGCTCCTGCGGCGCGGAGGCGTTCATGCTGTGGCTGGACACACGCTCCATTGACCTGAATGTGTTCCAGCATCGCAACATGGTCAAACAGCTTCTTGGCAGTCGGGACAAACTGACCCTCGCGCTGCGGACGAACATGTTCAGCATCTCTGACACATTCACCTGCTTCCCGGACGACGAGTTCATCCCGCGCGACCAGCTCTGTTCGCCCGAGGATCAAGAGGCCTTCAGTGCCTATATACTGCTTTCCAGCGACACGTCCATTCGCCAGGCGCATCCCGTCACCCCCAACGTTTCCACAGACGGGAGCTTCACAAAAACATGGAAGCATGAAAAGGACGGCTGGTGGCTCTACAAGCTCCAGTCCTCCAACGCCACGCGAAGTGAAGTTGAGATCAGCAAAGCATTGCGCCGGATCGGCTGGGCCGCGGCTGTATACGAGTATATCGGCGCCTATCGCACGCGTGTGCGTTCCAAAAACTTTGTTGGCAAGGGCGAGTTCTTCGAACCCTACGACTCGTTCCGCTTTATGTTCGAGGACACCAGCGACGATGACGACGTCATCATGGCGAACCTGACGTCCCTCGGTGACGCTTTCCGCCGGGATTGGAAGCGCATCCTTGCGGCGGACGCATTCTTCATGAACACAGACCGGCACATGCGCAATTTCGGTGTGATCCGTTCCTCAAAGACCGGCGATGTTCTCCGCCTCGCGCCAAACTTCGACAACAATCAGGCCTATACCGCCAATCCAGGCGGCTTTTCCGCGAATATGCTCCGACTATTTGTACGCAGCGCCGACGCGGAGGATCGTGAAAACCTGAAATTGCTCGCCGGGACCTGCGAAGGCAGCAAGTACTTGGCCGCAGCCTGTCAGGCATACGCGAGCCTGTGCTGACGATCACAAAGCGTCCAATGATCTGGGCGCTTTGTTTATGCCCTCCTTTCAAAGAAATTCGGTTGTATGCCTCATTTTCAAATGAAAGACACGCAACTATACTATACATATCGGAGGTGCATGCAATGAAAAATATCCTAAAGCAGCGAATCAGGAGCGACTTGATCAGGTATTTTGGTAATGCGTTTAAGCGATATCGGACGAAGCACAATTTGAGTCAAGAGACTTTTGCACGGATGCTGAAAATCAGCTGCCGGTCTTACGTAGATATTGAAAAATGTCGCTCGCTGTGCAGCGTATTCACTTTCATATCCTACTGGACAAAGTATTGCGAAGAGCCTCACGCTATGGTTAAAGAGATGCGTGACATCTTCAAGCGGCAAGGGCTTACGCAATCGCCTGACGGAGATCTGCATATTCCAGACTTTGTCCTGAACGCTGAACAACGATTTTCTGCGCAGGATATTCCTGATAAAACCTCTCAACGATGACGCTGGCATATTTGGGGTCAAGCTCCATCGTGCGGCAGATGCGGTCGGTCTGCTCGCAGGCGATGAGCGTGGAGCCGCTGCCGCCGAACAGGTCCATGACCACGCCGTTGGGCGCAGAGCTGTTCTTGATGGGATAGGCCAGCAGCGGAATGGGCTTCATCGTCGGGTGCTGGGCGGACTTCTTCGGCTTGTCGAAGTTCCAGATGGTGGACTGCTTTCGGTCGGCAAACCACTTGTGCTTGCCGTTGGGCAGCCAGCCAAACAGCACCGGCTCATGCTGCCACTGGTAGGGCGAGCGCCCCAGCACGAGGCTGTTCTTCACCCAGATGCACACGCCGCTGATGTGGAAGCCCGCCTCCTTGAACGCGCGGCGGAAGTTCAGCCCTTCCGTGTCGGCGTGGAAGATGTAAGCGCTGCCGCCTTCAGCCAGATGCGCAGCCATATTGCGGAAGGCCGCCAGCAGGAATTCATAGAACGCCGCGTCACCCATGCTGTCGTTCTGGATGGACTTACCGTCTGCGCTCTGGTAGGCGACGTTATAGGGCGGGTCGGTGACGATGAGGTTGGCCTTAAGGCCGTCCATGAGCAGAGCGACATCGCCCGCGTTGGTCGCGTCGCCGCAGACCATGCGGTGGCGGCCCAGCGTCCAGATATCACCCGGCTCCACGAAAGGCACGATCTCCTCCGGGTCGATGTCGCAGTCATCGTCGGACACATCCTTGTCATGTACCTTAGAGAATAAGTCGTCCACTTCGGCGGCGTCGAAGCCGGTCGCACCGAGGTCATAGCCCGAGGACTGCAGGTCGGCCAGCAGGTCAGCCAGCGCCACCGGCTCCCATTCGCCCACCGCCTTGTTGAGGGCAATGTTGAGCGCCTTCTCATCCTGCGGGTCCTCGATATGCACGACCACGCAGTCGATCTCTGTCGCGCCCTCGCTGACCAGCACCTTGTAGCGCTGATGCCCGCCGACGATGTTGCCCGTGACCTCGTTCCAGATCACGGGATCGACATAGCCGAAGTCATGCAGGCTGCGCCGGATCTTTTCATAGGCAGGATCGCCGGGCTTGAGATCTTTGCGGGGATTGTATTTTGCGGGCTTGAGGCGGTTAATGCTGATCCTCTGCAGATTCATTTCAGTGTTCATTGCAAACCCCTTTCCGTGCGTTGAAGTATTGGTTCTCCCTTTGCATTTGCCTCAGGAGGTGAAACCCTCCGCCGTCTTGACAAAGTAGTCAAATTGTGCTACGATATGACCACACAAGGAGGTGTTTTCATGTATTCCAGCATTTCGATTCGACCGTCCAAAGAACTGCGAACTAACTACAGCCAGATCTCCAAGTTAGCCAGAAACAACCCCGTTGCGATCACCGTGAATGGCAAAGAGGATACGGTCGTTGTCTCCCACGAGGAATTTGTTGATCAGCAGCAATACATCCAAGAGTTGGAAGCCCGCCTTGCGATATACGCGCATCTTGCACAGGCAATGGATGATGTTAAGCTCGGTAGGGCTCAGACAATGGATGCTGCCTTTGACGATATTCTCGGAGAATTGGATGAGGTGCGTCCATGAACTATCATGTCAGGATCACCGAAACAGCAAAGCAGGATCTTCGAGAGATCGCTTTCTACATCGCGGAACATTCCATGGACAACGAGACAGCAAAGCGCTTCGTCATGGAATTGCGTGAGCAATGTAAACGACTGGTGGATTTTCCCCAGAGTGGAGCTATACCGAAGGATCACGTCCTGCGCAGCCTGGATTTCCGATACATCGTGCATAAGGATTATCTGATCTTCTACTGTATCGATGAAACGCAGAGGGTCGTCGACGTATTGGCGATTTTTAATGCAAAAAAGGACTATCTCCGCGTCATGAGAAAGTATACCTGAACGCCCCAACGTCTGCCCGCATGGGCAGGCGCTTTTTGACTGAGGACTGATCATTGCCCCGCCTGATAAGGCGGGATTTTTCATTTTTGGGGCAGATACCCCCGGTCGGCAATTTTGCGAAAATTCGCGCGAGAGGGCGCGGCGGTCTCCAGCTGCGGGGTGAAAGAATCCGACCACCCCCTCCCCCGGGGCGGCGGGCCGGGGCGCGGGAGCCGGCCGGGGCGCGGGGGGCGCCGGGGCGCGCGGAGGGGGCGGCCGGGGGCGCGGGGGCCGCCGGGGGCGCGGGGGCCGCCGGGGCGCGCGAGGGACCGCCGGGGCGCGCGGGGGGGGGGCCGGCGGGGCGCGCGGAGGGGGGGCGGCCGGGGCGCGGGGGGGGCCGCCTGGGGCGCGCTGGGGCCGCCAGGGGGCGCGCGGGGGCCGCCAGCGAAAAAGCGCTACTACTCATGCGCGTAGGGCCTTTTGCCCGGCCCCGACGTATCAAAAACAACGCTGAAACTACCGTGTTTCTTATCTTGCAATTCCGCCCAAAAAGAGCGAAGATGAGCCTGCGCCGGGGGAAAAAGCCCCCGCGCCGCGGGCGGCAAACCGGCCCCCGCGAAAGCCCCCCGACCGGCCCCCGACCGGCCCCCGACCGGCCCCCGACCGGCCCCCGACCAGCCTCCCGACCGCGACCGGCCCCCGCCCCCGCGCACACCAGCGCGGCGCGCGAACCCCGGCGACCCGCCCCAGCCTGCCCGCTCGAGAGGGCTCTCTGGGTGCCCACTACGACCGACCCTTTTCGCCGGGCGCCCGGCGGAAAGCCCGAAAGGGAAAGAAAAGAACGAAAGGATGAACGAACCATGCCGCGCCCACCCCCGCTTTGCCCACACGACCTCTCCGCCTGATGAGGCTGGGTGGCCCCCAGCCGAAACGCCCCGCGCGTCGCGGAAAGCCCGCAAAGAAACACAGGAGGTGTCTACCCATGATGAACCCCGCCGTCTACACCGCCGGCAAGGTGGAAAAACACGCCCGCGCCGCCATCGACGCCGCGACCGGGGCCGCACAGCTGGTCAAGGCCAGCCCCACGCCGTCCGCGTGGGAGTACGTTGACCTCGCCTGCTGGCGCTGCCGCGAGGTGGCCCGTGCGGCCGAGTCCCTCACCGACCTGCTCGACCCGGAAAAGGCCGAAAACGATCCGGAGATATTCCGGGCGCACATCCGGCTCACGGACATCGCGAAGAAAGTCTGTGCAGCCGCTGACAGCCTGGTCGCTCTCGCCGACGCAAGGAACCACACGATCCGCCGCTGAAAAGTGGCGGATCGCTTTTTCAGGAGGACTCTGCCATGAAAGACCAGACCTTCGGCATCGAGATCGAGATGAATCACATCTCGCGCGCGAGAGCCGCCGGGGTCGTCGCGGAACACTTTGGAACCCGCGCCGAGTACGTCGGTGGAACCTATGACACCTGGCGCGTCGCCGACTCGCAGGGACGCTATTGGAAGCTCGTCTCTGACAGCAGCATCGACGGGCCCTATGAGGAATGCACAGAATTCGTCAGCCCCGTGTGTCGCTGGGGGGACATCGAGACGGTGCAGGAACTCGTTCGCAAATTGCGCCGCGCTGGCGCCAAGGCGCACAGCAGCTGTGGAATTCACGTCCACATCGGGCGGGGTGAGCACACGCCCAGGACGCTCCGAAATCTGGTGAACATCGTCAACGCCAAGGAGGACCTGCTGACACAGGCGCTGCTCATCTCGCCCGAACGACGGAACGACTGGTGCAAAACGCTCGACCAAAGATTCCTGTGGCTTCTGAATCGACGGAAGCCCACGACCTTCGAGGAGTTTGCGCGGATCTGGTATGACGACTGGGATTGGCAAGAACACGCAAATGAGCACTACGACCCGACGCGCTATCATCTTTTGAATCTGCACAGCGTGTTCCAGAAAGGAACCATCGAATTCCGGGCGTTCAATTCCACCCTCCACGCGGGCAAGGTCAAGGCATACATACAGCTGTGTATGGCCATCTCCTACCAGGCTCTCAAATCGAGCGCGGCCAGCCCACACCGCCACGTCACCGACAACCCGAAATACACTTTCCGCTGCTGGCTCTTGCGCCTGGGCTTCATTGGAGACGAATTCAAGACCGCACGCACACACCTGCTCAAGTACCTGCCCGGCAACGCTGCCTGGCGGCAGGCATCCTGACACAGCCCGCCTGACGATGGCCCGGCGGCCCCGGGCCGAAACGTTCCCAAATCGGGAGCGTCGCGGGAAGCCGCACACCATCTTTCAAATCAAGGAGGAACATACCATGAAACTTTTCATCGCCGCCAACCGCACCGGATACACTCCCGAGCAGGTCAACCACACCCTGACGGTGCGCGACCTCATCGACGCGCTGTCAGACTACTCTGACGACACGCCGGTATACCTCAAGCACGACGGCGGATACACCTACGGCGGCATTGGATGGGAGGACTTTCAAGAGGAATACGACGATGACGAGGACGATGACGTCGACTGACACAACTGCCATGACCCCGCCTGACGATGGCCTCCGGCACAGGCCGAAACGCTTCCCTGCGGGGGAGCGTCGCGGGAAGCCGCATGGTCCCTGAATACAGCAAGGAGGTACACGCCGTGAAAAAAGTACGCTTTGAAATCAAGCTGAGCACCTACCGGGACGGGCGCACACTCGCTCGAATCTACGACGATTACTGGGACAGTATGGATATCGATTTATTCGACCCTGCTCACCCAGAACAGGTCGACCTGAAAGCATTCAAGGAGCTGGCCGCACAGCTTGCAAATCGCAAGCCCGGCTGGTACGCCATCGAGGTCGAGGACTACCCCTTCGGCAAAGCCGCACGCCTTTTCCGCATTCCCGGCCGGCATCTGCGATATGCCCGAGCCCGCGGGCACAGCTTTTGAATCACGCCCGCCGGGTGGATATGAACAAGAACGTCCGCAGCAACCCTGGTGCATCGGTCGGGTTGCTATTTCGCCCCGAAAGAGTGATAAATAGCATGCGCAAAGGCGCTTTGAAATGGAGAAGGGAAGAATGCAGCATGAAGCACATGAACATCGAAACCCTCATGGACATCCTCGACTGGTTCGACGACGGGCTGTACGACTACCTTATTCACATCCTTCTGACCAAACTCGATGGCAAAGCGCGCATCCGCCGGGCCATGCCTGAGTTGCGCAAATACGCGCGCTCGCTGGTCGCCGCCCACCGGGGCACGGATCGCGCCTATCCCGAAGGGCTTCTAAATCTGCCTGCCTGAGCGCACCTGACCGGACACGCCCGCCTGACGATGGCCCTTGGCACAGGCCGAAACGCTCTCAAATCGGGAGCGTCGCGGGAGCCGCACAGCTTCCAAATCTACGAACGGAGGAATCGCTATGAAGTACATCGCCTATGGTTCGAACATGGTCCGCCGGCAAATGGCATTCCGTTGCCCTGACGCAAGGCTCGTGGGCACGGGGCATCTCGACTTCGCACGGCTGGAATTCTACCTGCACGCCACCGTGGAACGCACTGCTCAGGAATCGGATCGTGTGCCGGTCGTCGTGTGGGAGATCTCCGACAGGGATGAACGCTCCCTTGACTACTACGAAGGCTATCCCCGCTACTACATCAAGGAAGAGTGGCCGGTACGCATGGATGACGGCTCAGAGATGCAAGGTATGATCTACCTGATGGCAGATATCCACGAGCATCCGCCCACGCGGGAATACTACGGCGGCATCGAGCGCGCCTACCACGAGCTCGGGCTGACGGAAGAGATCGCCGGAGTGCTGGAGCCGGCGCTGGCGCGCGCCCGGCACAGGGCAAAGATGCGCAGAGGAACACGATCCGGCAAATAACTTCCGCAAGGTTCCAAATCAAGAATGGAGGTTTACACATGCACAACATCGTCATCAAGGTCTGGAGAGGGATCGTCTCCGAGGTCTACAGCGACGACCCCAATACGGAGATCGTCATCCTCGACGAGGATCGCACCGATGCGGAAGACATCCCGCAGATCGAGTTGCCCGCGCATCAGGTCTACTGACGCGGCCGCAGCGCAAAGCCGCAGTTCGCAAATCGAGGATCGCCGCCTGCGGGCGGCTTTTCTCGTTGCGCAATGTCGCTGCACGTGGCCGCGTGTCGGGCTTTTGGATCAGGCGCGGCTCCCGGTTGGGCTTCGCGCCCCAGCGGCACGTGGCGGCAGCGTGGGCGCGACAGGGCAAGAGAAAAAGCACCGGGCGCTTTGCCCGATGCTTTGGGATCGATGGCGGCCTATTTGTCGATGACGTTCGCCGCCATCTGGATGTTCCCGGCCTCGTCGGTTTTGAGGCGGACCACCACCGTGCCGTCGCCGGCGCGGTAGTTCACCTGAAAGGGCTGCGGCCACAGTTCGGTGAGGCCGGGGCAGCTTTCAAATGCCTCGAGGCGGTACCACTCGGCGTTGTCCGGGTCGTCGCGGCAGAGCCTGTAAATGCGCGTCAGTTCAGCCATCTGCCTGCCCACGATCTCAGGTAGCGCTTCGCCGGCGGGACGCGCATGGAGGTCGCTAGGCAGGCGTTTGGGACGGAAGGCCGCCCAGCCGGAGAGCGGAGATGACTGATGCATGTAGGCCAGCATCGCCTCGGTGGAGCCGCAGGCGTCGCAAATATAGATGTCCGCCGCGCGGCTCAGGGCGTTGGTATGCACAGGCGTTTTCATGACGTCCATTCCGCAACGGGGGCACGCCATGTACTCGCCCGCCTGCTGCCGCGCTTTCAAATCGTCCAGTATCCTCTGGCTGTGCCCTGTCATTCGGATGCCTCCCTGCTCTCGATTTCGTCTTTCGTCCGGGCTGCCTCGCGCTGTCGCCTGCGTATGGCAGCATACTTTTCCCGATGTGCCTGCATCCCTGCCGTGCTTTTGAATGCAGCGTAGCCGTTGAGGTGGGCCGTCAGCGTATGCCTCAGCTCCTTGTGTGCAGCCCTGGCAAAGCCCATGCGCACCAGCCAGCTGTTGGCGCGGTACTTTTCGCTCTCCGGGTCAACATGCGGCGTGATGGACACGCGCTTTGCCGCCTTCGCGCTTCGCAGGACGCCGTCCAGCAGCTCGCAGTAAGCGGTCCAGCGCGCGGCTTCCTCCGGGAGGCAGGGCGTGCTGAAGATGAATTTCCCATCCTCGAAGGCGACGCCGCGGACAGCGCCGGCCTTGATCCCATCCCGCACGCGCGCTTCAAAATCGGCGACGCTCGCAGGCGGATCGTCGGTCATGGCTGTGACGAAGGTTTCCTCGATGCAGAGCGTCTCGCCCTGCATCATGCGGTTGAGCAGGCATTGCCGGCCATAGAGCGTTCGCAAAAGACTGATCCGCTCCGTCACCGTCCAATCCCGCAGCGGCGAGACGATGTCCATGCGCTCGGGACTTGCGTCGGGGCCATCGGCTTCTAAATCATTTTCCGCCCGCGCGGCCTGTTCATCGACGGGTCCCGCTTCCAGCCAGCCCTGCTCGACGAGCATCGGCTTCAGGCTTTCCAGCAGCGCGTCGTTGCCGGACACAATGTCGCCGTCGCGCTCGACGGTGATCTCGCCGATGGTGTAGGCGAAGCCCGGCGCGCCTTCGTAGCGCGCGGGTAGGCCCAGACGTTCGGAAATGCGCCCGACGATCTCGCGCCGGGACTCTCTCGGGGTCTGTATCCTCATGGGACTGCCTCCTTTGCCTATGAGCTATGCTATACATCGCTCATATGAGGCCGAATGTCAAGATAACGGTTGGATAACTGTACGCCCGTCCGCTCCTGCCTTGTGGAAGCGGTCTGAAATATAGCAGGCGTGCGAGCAATACCGGCGATGGCCGTTTCCATACGCCTGAAATGTCTTTCCGCAGCAGGCGCAGGTCCTGAAATAGGTCGCCGCATCGCCGTGATGAAACGCCTCGGGGTGTTTTGCCCACCACGCGCGGCGGCAGGCGTCGCTGCAGAATCTTCTGCGCCGGCCTCGCGGGGGCTGGGCGATGGGCTTGCCGCAGGCAGGGCAGCAGGGCGTGTTTTCCTGCGCGTCATTGCCTGCAGCCCTCTGATCTCCATCCAGCCCGTGCCGCTTGCAGAAGTATCGCACGGTATCGCGTTCCAGTCCCACAGCGGCGGCGATGGCCCGGTAGCCTGCGCCCCTGGCGCGCGCCTCGCGGATCGTCCGCTCCTGCGCCGGGGTGAGCCTTACGCCTCCCACGGCAGGCCCGCCTTCCCGAAGTGCCCGTAGGCGGAGACGCGGTTGTAGTCCACATCCTTCAGGCCAAGGCCTTCAATGATCCCGCCGGGCGTGAGGTCGTAGCGGCTGTTGATGTGCCGGAGGATCACATGCGGCGGCTCGCGGTTGGTGCCGAAAAACTGCGCGGAAACAGAAATGGGCGCGGCCATCCCAATGGCGTAGGCCAGCTGCACCTCGCAGCGCAGCGCCAACCGTTCCCGCACGATATCGCAGGCGATCTTCCGCGCCATGTACGCGGCGGAGCGGTCCACCTTGGTGGGATCCTTGCCGGAGAGCGCCCCGCCCCCGCTGCGGCATACGCCGCCATAGGTATCGGCGACGATCTTCCTGCCGGTCACGCCGGTGTCGGCGTAGCTGCCGCCGCGCACGAAGCGGCCCGTGGGGTTGACCAGCGCACGGAAATCATGATTCAGGCCATAAGCGTCCGCCACATCGTCCATGACGGAGCGCACGAGTTCGTAGATCTCCCGCTGCCCGGCATGGGCGTGATGCTGGGTGCTGATGAGAAAGGTGTGGATGCGCCGGCCGCAGTAGTCGAAGGTGACCTGGCTCTTGGCGTCAGGAAGCAGCAGCGGCGAATGGCGGTCGCGCAGCAGCCCCAGCGCGCGGGTGGCCACAGCGAAGGGCAGCGGCAGCATTTCAGGGGTTTCGTTGGTGGCATACCCAAACACAAGTCCCTGGTCGCCAGCGCCGCCTCGGTCCACGCCCATGGCGATGTCACGGCTCTGGCAGGTGACCAGCGAGTTGACGACATAGGCTTCGGGATCGGGGTCGCCAACGCGCCTGAGCACTTCACGGCACAGGACCTCATAATCGGGCGCATGTGTGGAAGTGATCTCGCCGGCGATGAAGATCATGCAGTCCTTGATCATACACTCCACGGCGACGCGGCTGTCGCGGTCGTGGCGGAGGCAGTCGGTGACGATGGCGTCGGCGATCTGGTCACAGATCTTGTCCGGGTGCCCGGCTGAGACCTGTTCGCTGGTGAATAGCATTCGCTCACTCCTCTTAGGCATAACAAAAGAGCGGGGATCGCTCCTCGCTCTGTCTTTCTTTGGCGATTGTAATTATAGCATAAGCTGTGGACAAAAACAATTCGGACTTGGTTCGGATGTAGTTCGGGTTCAGCTCAACATGAAAGTGGTTTCCGCCGCCTGGTGGTCGGCATACAACCGTTCGAGTGCCTGAAGCCCCTTCCGGCGATAGGAGCTGAGCGTTGCCCGGCCAATATGGTGTTTGGCTTGAAGCGCGTCCCACGTCATCTGCTCGATAAACAGGTCATGGATCACGACCGAGTATCTTTCCGGCAAAGCACGGATCGCTGACTCGAGGAACACGATCTCATCGTTCAAAAGCTGCCACTGCTTCTCCAGCCATTCGTACCACTCGCGGTTGAACCGCGCCTGCCGGTCGCGGTATTCCAGCGCGATCTGCGCAGTCTTGTCCGACAGACGGCTGCTCTTGACGCGCTCGCCGTCGACCTTGGGCGTCATCATGCTGTCGATCACATCCTCTGCCGACAGGCCCTTGAAATGCGCCAGCTGGTAGGCGATGCAGTCCCGCTTCTGGATCATCTCCGGGTACGCCTTCAGGAGTTTTTCCACACGCCCGCTCATCTTGCACCTCCGATCTGTGCCCTGACCGCGCGGATCAGCGCGGCCTGTCCCATGTCCTTGCGCTCCAGCGCCCGCATCACGTCCTCGTCGTGCGTGCCTCTGGCAATGATGTGGCGGATGACCACCGTCTGGCTTCTCTGCCCCTGCCGCCATAGCCGCGCGTTCGTCTGCTGATACAGTTCCAGGGACCACGTCGGCGTGAACCAGATGAGCGTCGAGCCGCCCTCCTGCAGGTTGAGGCCATGGCCCGCCGAGGCCGGGTGGATCAGCCCCACGGCGATCTTCCCCGCGTTCCAGTCGGCGATGTCCCGCGCCGTGGCGATGGGGCGGGCGTCGAAGCGCTCCCGGATGCGCTGAAGGTCGTGCCTGTACCAGTAGGCCACCAGCAGCGGCTTGCCGTTGGCCGCTTCGATCAGGTCTTCCAGCGCGTCGAGCTTGCGCTCGTGGAAGCGGAGTACCTGTTTGTCCTCCCCATACACCGCTCCGCCCGCCAGCTGCAGCAACTTCCCCGACAGCGCCGCGGCATTGGCCGCGTCCACCTCGCCGCTGTCCAGCTTCAGCACCAGTTCCCGCTTCAGCGTATCGTACAGCTTTTGCTCCTTTGCGCTCAGACACACCTCCACGCGGCTGCTGACCAGTTCCGGCATCCGCAGATGGTCGGCGGCCTTCATGGACACGCAGATGTCCCCGATGCGCCGGTAAATTTCCGCTTCCGCGCCGGGGCGCGGCTTGTAGGTGAACACCTGCTGGGCGCTGCGCTTGTCAGGCAGGAAGTATTGCTCGCGGAAGTGGGTGACGAATCGCCCGAGGCGCTTGCCCATATCGAGCAGATAGATCTGCGGCCACAGGTCGATGAGCGTGTTCGGCGCGGGCGTCCCCGTAAGGCCGATGACCCGCCTGCACAGGGGGCGTACCTTCTTCAGCGCCCGGAACCTCTGCGCCTTGCTGCTTTTGAACGAGGACAGTTCGTCGATCACCAGCGCGTCGAAGTCCCAGCGATGATTCTCCACCAGCCACGCCACGTTCTCCCGGTTGATGATGTACAGCATCGCCTTTTTGCCCAGAGCCGCCCGCCGCTGTTTCTCAGTGCCCAACACCAGCGAACAGGTCAGCCCCTTGAGATGATCCCACTTGGCGATCTCGGCGGGCCAGGTATCCTCCGCCACGCGCTTGGGCGCAATGACCAGCACACGTGCGATATCGAAGCTGTCCAGCAGCAACTCCCACAGCGCCGTCAGCGTGATGACGCTCTTGCTCAACCTAAGCCCATATCCAGGATCAGGCCGCAGTAGGGGTGCTCCAGGACGAACCTCGTAGCGTATTCCTGATAGTCATGGGGTATGAACTTCATTTGGCATCACCTCCGTTCCCGCTGCGTATTTCATCCAGCGCACCTCCGATCTGCTCCACACCGTCTACGACGAATACCCTGAACCCCAGCCGCTCGAGCTGCTCCCTGCGCCGGCGCTGCAAGGGACGCAGCGTCTTCCCCGGCGCTTTCAGCTCCACAAAGGCCATGCGGCCCCGGGGCAGGAGCGTCAGCCGGTCAGGCGCGCCGTCCCAGCCGGGGGAGATAAATTTCAGGCAGAGGCCGCCCTGTGTTTTTACCGCCGATGACAGCCTCCGCTCGATCCGTGATTCCCGCATTTGTACACCTCCTCGATCTCTCAGACCATCCGCGGTCAAGTCATGGAGTGGAGCCAAGTTGGTAAGGGGGGTTTTACCCCTTACCTACTTTGCTCACTCCTTGACAGCCTCTGCCACCACACACACATATTTCTATATAATGCCTTTGTGTGTGTATGCACGTCCTCAAAGGGCGCCTTCCCTTTGTGTGTGTGATGACAGTCTTTCAACGATAAAGGGGAAATCATCCATTATGTATGTGTACCTTTCTGCGTATTTGGGGAAATGGTATCGCTCAGAAGCGCGCGTTCCTGCACCACGCCGTTGGCCACGACATAGTCCTGAGAAAACTCCCGCACATACCTGCGCATGGTCTCGTAGGACACCTCGGCAAGCTCGGCAAGTTTCCGCACCGTCACCGGCTCCCCCTTCGGCGCGGCCCTGAAAGCGTCGTCGAGCCGCTGGCGGCGGATCTCCGGCGTCGTGCGCCTCGAACTCAGCGCCAGGTTGGACAGCGGGCTGCCGTCGGCCATGTACCCGCTCAGCTCGCCCTTCGTGTCCAGCGTGTGCAGCGGGTAGTCGAAGAAAAAGCTGATGGGGCGGATGGGCGGGAATTCCCGCAGCGACGCCTCCATACGCCACGCCGTGCGTGGGGAATCGAAGTCCTCCTCGATGATCACCGTCTCGCCGCCGTCCCCGTCCACCTCCGTCTGCCGGACCAATGGCCGCTTCAGTTCGATGATGTCGAGGATCGCGTCCGGGTCGCGCGAGAACACCCCGCTGCCCGAGGCCCGGTCCATGGCCTTCTTCCACCCCTGCGTGCCCTTCGAGTGATGATGGCAGTAGATCGCCGACGCGCCCATCTCCGTGCAGATCTTGTCAAAGAGGTTGCAGAATGCGCCCATGTCGCTGGCATTGTTCTCATCGCCCGTGATCACCTTATAGATCGGGTCGATGATCACCGCCGAGAACGCCTCGCCCTTCATCCGCCGGATGAGCAGCGGCGCGAGCCTGTCCAGCGGCAGCGCGTGCCCGCGCAGGTTCCAGATGACGATGTTTTCGTCGTGCCGGCCTTCAATGCCCATCGCCCTGTAGATGGCGAGGAAACGCCCGATGCAGCTCGCCGGGTCGATCTCGAGGTTCATGTACAGCACCTTCCCCTGCCGGCAGGGGAAACCCAGCCACGGCCTGCCCTCGGCGATGGAGATCGCCAGCTCGATGAGCAGGAAACTCTTGGCCGCCTTGCTCGGCCCGGCGATCAGCGCCTTGTGCCCGCGCCGCAGCACGCCGGCGATCAGCTCCGGCGGCTTTTCGGGCGGCTCCTTCACGTCGCTCAGCGTGACCGGCTCCGGCAAAAGCGCCAGTTCCTCGGCGTACTCCAGCCACTCGCCCCACGAACGCCTGCCGATGTTCGTCGCCAGCAGCGTCTGCATTGCGCCGCCCCGCACCGCGCCCGGCATCCGGCTCAGCCGCGAGGGATTCTTGTTGGCGTTGTCCACCGGGAAGCCGCGCGCCTCCAGGAAGCGGAACAGGTAGTTGACGCGCTTCCGGTACTCCTGTTCGCCGGGCGCGTCGATGTGTACCACGGCATGGACGCTCTTGCCGGCGGAGTCTACGAGGCAGGCGATGGGCAGCTCGTACTTTCGGTAAAAGCGCTCCTGTTCCTCCTTGGGCAGCGTGTCGGACTCGATGAGTACATAGCGGAAGGCGACGACGTTTTTGTCCGCCTGCCCCTTGCCGTCCAGGGGGTTCATCCGTATCCACGCGCCGCACTCCGGGCGGTAGGGGCCGATGACCTCCTCGATGCTGCCGCACTGTTCCAGGCGTTCGATGAAATCCGCCGCCTTCAGGGAGAGGTTGGTGTTGACGGGCTTGTACCGGCCGTGGCTGTCCGCCTTCACCTGTGTGGCAAAGCCCACGGTCTCCTCCGGCTGATAGAGCGTTTCGATATAGCGAGCGAGCATCCCGGCGGGCGTGGCATCCGTATCATCCGCAAAATCCGCGGCGGCGGAAAACCAGCCGTGCCTGCGGGCCAAAGCGAGTATGCTGCGCACGGTGACAGGGCGGGGCGCGCCCCGGAAGCCAGCCCAGCGGCGTTCGCAGTCGCCGGGGACGTAGCGGGGATCGTCCCGCGACCAATCGTCCCACACCTCGCACGCATAGCCCGCGTCCTTCAGCGCCATGCCGGTCTCCAGCCACTCGGCGTAACTGCACTCCCGGACGGGGACACAGCCCAGGGCCGAAAGCACCTCATCCATGGCGGACCTCCTCCATTTCCTCGGTAAAGTAGCGGATGGGCATCCCGCGCGTCTCGGCCTTGTAGATCTCCGCCGCCATGCCGCTGCTGATGCGCCGGCCGAACACCCACACCTCGGAACACTTCGTGAGCAGCACCGTGGCCATGTAGAGGCCGAGGTCGCGCTGCTTTGCGTCATTGTCGTCCATGAATTGTGGGAAGAACAGGTGTGAGGCGATGGGGATGCAGTCCTTCTGCACCGCGAAGCGGCAGTAGCGCCGGGTGTTCAGGACATTGGCCTTGACGTCGCCCGCGTAGGGCGAGCAGATGTAGACGATGGGGCGGTAGCGGGCGAGCCGGTCGCGGCGCTGTTTTTCCTTCTCTGCTTCCTTCGCCGGGTCGGGGATGTTTTGAAACGCCAGATACGGCGTAGGGTCATGATAGCCCTCGTGGTTGAATCTGCTGATCTTCATGGGTTTTCTCCTCAATCCTTTTTGTAGAATTCACATTCATAGCCGTCCGCGCGCAGGGGCAGCCCGTCCGCCCACGCCGGGGCTTCGGCCATGAGCGCGCACACTTCTTCAACGCCCGAATGGCCGATGGGCACTTCCAGCACGGCTTCGTCGTGGACGTGCATGACGATCTCGAAGCCGGCGTCGCGCAGGCGCAGCATGGCTTCGGCCAGCAGGTCGCGGGCGGTCGCCTGCACGATATTCTCCGTGAGTTTGCCGCCGAACGTCTCGATGCGCGTCCACTTTTTGCTCTCCCCGACGCCCTCGTAGGTCAGGCCGTCGCCGCCGAAGCGGTTTGTCTGGATGCGGGGCTTGACGTAGCAGAGCTTCCTGCCCGAGGGCAGGGTGATAAACAGCATCCCGGAGCGGCAGTGGAAAGTGAGCCGGCCCAGGCGCACGCGGGCCTTTTCCCTTACAGCGGTCATGGCGGCGTTCTCCACCTGTGCCCAGAGGCGGATGATGTGCGGGTTGGCCTCGCGCCACTGGCGTACCAGCGGCGGCAGTTCCTCTTCCGCGAGCCCCATGTCCAGCGCGCCCATGGCCGTCAGCGCGCCGACCGCGCCGCCGTAGCCGAGGGCGAGTTCGGCGATCTTCCCCTTTTGCCGCAGGTGGCTGTTCTGGCCGTGCTTCTCGACGGGCACATGGAACATCTTCGAAGCGCTGGCACAGTAGATGTCCCCGCCCTGCCGGAACACCTGCAGCCGCCACTGCTCGCCCGCGAGCCAGGCGATGACGCGCGCTTCGATGGCGCTGAAGTCCGCGACGATGAAGCGGCAGCCCGGGCGGGGAACGAAGGCCGTGCGGATCAGTTCCGATAGCACGTTGGGCGTGGACTCGTACAGCGCCTCGATATCCGCATAACGCCCGGCCTTCACCAGATCGCGGGCGAGGGCCAGATCAGGGATGTGATTTTGAGGTAGATTTTGTATCTGGACGAGCCTGCCGGCCCAGCGCCCGGTGCGGTTGGCTCCGTAGAATTGCAGCAGCCCGTGGACGCGCCCGTCCGCGCACACCGAGCGGCGGATGGCCTCGTATTTCTTCACGCTCGTTTTCGCCATGAGCAGGCGCAGTCTCAGCACCTCCAGCACATCGCCCTCCGCGCCGGGAAGGAGCGCGCGTACCGCCTTTTTGTCGAGCGTATCGACCTCCGTGCCCTGTCCCTCCAGCCATTCCTTGAGCTGCGCGGGGCTGTTGGGGTTGGCAAGCCCGGTCAGTTCGTAGGCGCGCTTCGTGGTCTTTTCCCGGTACTGCCCGTCGCACTCGATGGCGCGCGCCACCAGCACAGGATCGACCATGATGCCCCGGTCGTTGATCTCCTGATCCAAGCGGTACAGTTCCTGTTCCTTCGCGGGGATGGGATAGCCCTGCAGCTTTGCCCGTATCTCCCGCTCAGCCTCCACGTCGCGCACGCAGTATTCCTTGAACCGCCGCCACTTCTCCGGGGCGTGTTCCGGCAGGTTGCGCGTGCGCTGGCCGTTGGCCTTGGTGGGCTTGCAGGGCAACGAGAAGTAGCGCACGAGGTCGCCGCCCTCTTTGAGCTTTTTGCGCTCGATGCCCAGCACCTCGCCCACGCCCTCCAGCGACAGCGGCAGCGCCAGCATCGCCGACTGCACGGCGGTACACTGCCATTGTGCCGCGTCCAGAAATTTCCCGAGATAGCGACCGATGCAGGTACGCTCGAACGCCGCGTTGAAGGCCGTCTTGGTGATGGCCGGGTCGGTGAGCGCATCCAATACGCGGGGCGGGAGCCGTTCGCCGCCCTTGAGGTCTACGACCTGTGTTTCCTCATCATCGAAGGCATAGGCGAAGAGGAGGATCTCAAAGCTGGGATGTTCCGCGTAGGCGTATACCCCGCATTTGGGCAGGTCGACTTCGCTGTATGTCTCAATGTCGATGCCGAGGATGGGCATTGGAGCCACCTCCTTGCTGATGTTTTTTCTGGCGTTGGTGTTTTTGATCGGGGCGGCAGCGTTTCACCGCCGCCCCTTGGCCGGTCAGGAGAGGAAGTCGTCATCGTCGTAAGTCTCAAATTCCTCCGCGGCGTTGGCCTTGCCGCCCAGCGGCTCGCCGTCGCGGAGTTTCTGGATGTTGCCCAGCCCCGCCGCGATGCCGCGGTTGCCGTTGGTGTTGAAGCCGTAGAACGTCACCGAGATCTGCCCGTAGCAGCCGGAGTACACTTCGCTCTGGTCGAGGATGGGCTGCACCTTCCTGTCCACCACTTGCGGGGCCTGACGGCTGTTGGCGTTGAGGAACCAGCTGTCCGCGTAGGCTTCGTCGTCCGGGCGCTCGATGTCGCCGTCGCGCAGGGGCAGCTTCAGGTTCGGGGGGATCTTGCCACCCCATTTGGAGAGGGATTCCTTCTTGGCATTCTCTATGGCCGCCCGGATCTTCTCCACGGCCCGGGTGTCGCTCTTGGGGATGATGGCCGAGACGCTATAGCGGGGATCGCCGCCGTTGACAGAGTCTGGCTCCCAGCAGTGCAGGTAGGAAAAGCGGCAGGGGATGATGACTTTGTTGGGATTCATACTCATGGTTCAAACCTCCTGAAAATCGTCTTTTGCGGTGTCAAAGGAAACGGCTTCGCGCCGGTCGGAGTCGGGGACGAGGGTGAACTTGCCCTGGGGCTTGTAGACGAACTTTCCGAGGATGGCGCTGAAGCGCTCCTTGCCCATGAGCCGCTCCATCTCGCTCACGCCCAGCAGGGACTTTTTGTAGATGTCCGTGTACCCGGCGGCTGCGGCGGCCCGGGCGACGTCCTCCTCGGACGTGTATCTCCGGGCGCTTCGCCCTTCGACCACCTTGTAGCCCGGCCAGCGCTTGCCGTGGGCGATGGCCTGATCCTGCGCGTAGGCGTACACGTCCGCCGCCCATTTCGACAACTCGTCAGCGCGGGCAATGACCCCGGCAACTTCCTCGTCGGTGAGCAGCGCGGGCTGCCGGAGCTCCAGCTTCGCCATCTCGAGGAAATGCTCGGCTCTCGCCCGGCACTGGTTGCGCGCTTTGCAGAAGCGGCACCACGTCCCGGCGGCGAACTCGCCCGCGCCGATCAGCGCCTTTGCCCCCGTGGGCCGCAATATTTCCTCGCCCCACTTCTTCAAGTAGTCCGGGGAGACGTCCCACGTGGAAGAATTGTTCAGGCGCGGCTGGAAGATGGTCAGGCGCACAGTCTCGATGTCGTAGAGCGCTTCGGCCATGTGCAGGACGCCGAGGCCGTAGATCATGAGCTGCGGGTTTTCCTCGGCGTGTACCTCGACGCCCTTGCCCAGCTTCAGGTCGATGATGTGTACGATCTTGTCCGTGATGATGACCATGTCGGCGGTGCCGAAGCAGCCCTCCACATACGCGGAAACATCTACGCGCTGCTCTACCAGCAGGATGGGCGAGGCGCAGCAGCGGCGCGAGTCCTCGATCTCGCCGGTAACGAAGGAAACGTACTCATCCACCGCCGCCAGCAATTCATCCGTATAGAACTCGGAAGTTGGGCGAATGGTCTGCTGGCCGAGGTACTTGCGGATGTGGTGCTCCGCCAACGCATGACCGGCGGTGCCCTCGGCGGCATAGACGCTCTCGCCTTCCTCGAACTGTTCTTCCAGCAGCAGCGAGGGCGGGCAGTGGATACGGCGGTTGGCCGCCGAGGGGGAGAATCTTGCGTGGATCTCTGGCATTACAGCGATCTTGCCTCCTCCATGAGGGCGGGATAGTCTTCCGGTTTTACGCCGGAGAGCTTCCCCGCGTCGTACTTGTTGAGTAGCGCCTTGACCTCTTTGGTCTTGCCCTCGCCGCTCTTCTCCGCCAGCAGCGCGCGCACCTGGTCGATGGTCGGCAGGGGCTGCGGGGCGGGCTGCTCTGTTTCCGTGCTGAATGAGGTCCTCAACGCGTCAGAAACACTGATAATGGCTTCGCCGCATTTGCGCAGCTCGGCAATGGCGGCATCCAGGTCGGCCATCCTGCTCATAGGCTTTACCCCCTTCACAGTCATCCTCTTTGTCCAGATCTGCCAGTTTGTCTGCCAGGCGTCGTGCCACATCAGCGATCTCCATGAGGATGGCGATCACTTCCGCGTTGCGCTGGCAGGCGGCTCGTGCTTGCTCCATTTGCTACCCTCCTTCCTGTGCGACCAGTTGCGCCTGCATTTTCTTTGGAAAGAAGCGCTGCTATTTGAACGAAAGCGGATGTGATTCCCACTAAGATCGCGTCAGTTCAGCAGATCTTCCAACTCCTTCCGATGGGCGCGGATAAAGGCGTCCATTTTTTGGATCCGGCTGTTGAGGGTCGATTGCGCCTTGACGCCCAGCGCCCGGGCGATCTCGCGCTCGGTGTATTTGTGCGCCCGCATTTGGAACACTCGTGCGCCGTCCGGGATGAGGTCGTCCAACGCGCGATACAATTTTTCCAGCAGCAGCTTGCCGGCGACAATTTCCTCTATCCCGGGACTGGACGGCTCTGGCGGCTCCATGGCAAAATCATCGCCGAAGGCTTTGGCGAAGGACAACATGCGAAAACCCTCTTGTTGCCAGGGACACATGCCGCAATCCCCGGAGCAGCGCCTGTAGTTAGGCTGGCCGCACCTGCCGTCCCGTCGGGCGCGATAGCGTTCGTTTTCTTTCCAGCGGGCGGCTGCCAGATAGACATCTTCGGTGACGGGGATCTGTTTGTGGCCGGCTTTGAGATAACGCTGTTTCACAGGCCTTTCTCCTTTCGGTGACGCCGAACGGAGAAAGATCAGGCTGAATGGCGCAGCAAAATGGCTGGCAGACGATGCGACGATCTCCGTTCGCGTTGTCTGCAGCGGCGCTTTTCATCCAGCCGTTGCGTGTGTTGTCACCCCGCTCCCACAGATGAAAAGCATGCCGTGATCAGCGGCTGCGGGTGGCGGAGCTTGTTTCTGCGCATAAGGATACCTTGGCGCGCGCAAAAACACCATGGCATCAAATGACGTGAAAATGGGGCTTTTTACTGGCCGTTGAACCGCACGGAAAGAGAAAAAAACCGCAGTGGCAATAAAAAAAGCACGCCATCAAATGACGTGCCCATCAAAATATTTTTAGGTGCGCCGTTCAATAGCGCACAGTTTGCGGAAGGTCAGGTGGCCTTGAGTTTCAGCGGCTCGCAGCCGGAAGCCTTGAGGAAATTTTGCACGGTATCCAGAGAGTCCATGAACATACAGTCGAGGATCAGGCGATATGCCCGGTGCTGCTTCGTGCGTCGCAGCATCAACCCTGCCCTTGCCAGCAGTTCACCCGAGAGCCACGGCGGCAGCCGCAGCGCGACGCAGAGCGCTACGACTTGGTCCAGGCTGTAATTGGCGCGTTCCTTCCGGCGCAGACGCGAGATCGTGCTTACGGAGATGCCGGAGCGCTCCTCGAGCGCCTCCTCGGTGACTCCCGTCTGCTCCATCAGGAACGACAGGGCCTGCGGGAAGGCATCGGGCAAGGCGTCGAGGACGCGGGTCATGTGCTCCAGTTTCTCCCGGGCTGAAAGCGCGTCGTCCTCCTCAGCAAAGGCGATGTAGTGGCGGTTATACTCCTCGTCGCTGTTGAGGCAGCTGAAGCGATAGTCCGAAAGCCCGCAGGGTTCGTAGACGCTGACAAAGCGCAGGCAACATTGATCCACGTGCGCGTTGGCCCAGGCGGTGAGCCGCAGCCCGTTTGCGGCAGCCCTGACATAGCGTTCGTCGTTCAGGCAGACATGCCCGTCGGCAAAAACATAGCGCCCGCTGTCCAGCAGCTTCCTGAAGTCGGGGTTTGAGCAATACTCGTCAAAGAGTTCCCTGCGGGACAGGGCGAAGGTGTAATTGCCGTTCCCCCGGCTGCGCTCGAACGCGAATGGTTCGATATAGGCCCCGTCTACATAGTTGAGCGCACCCTTTGCCTCAATGTGGCCCATCTGGATCAGCCGCGCCCGGACGCGGAACTTGGGCAGATCGTGATCCCGGGCGATCCCGCGCGCGATCCTGTCGTAGCGCTTCCCCCAATGTAGGTCAGAGCCGTCCAGGCTGGCTTCCTCTTCCCGCACCAGGTCGCGCATCATGGACAGCGGCATCATCAGCCCAAAGCTGCCGCGATTTGCCTGCCATTCGAGCCACCGCAGGGGGTTCCTGCTGCCCCTGCTGTCCGTGACCACGGTCTGCCTTGCCCTGAGCGCGCTCACATCGTTGTTGTGCATGTGCTGGAGACGGTAGAACATGAAGTGCCAGTCGTAGTGGATGCACTCGTGGTAGATCTCCAATTGGCAGAAGTCCCGGTGGACCGCCCTGGTATTGATGAGGATGGTGTTCCCGGGCAGCGTCATAGGATACGGAGAGGGAGGATCGTCCTCCGATGTGGCTGGGAATTCCTGCACCATCACCGTTTCCGGGCAGAAGAACAGCATGCTGAGCGTGTGCGGGCGCCCATACAGCGGCAGGCGCTCGACGTTCAGCCCCATGCGTTTTGCGAGTACAAAGGGGTCTTGCTCGCGCCGGTCTGTCGCGGCGTTCGGGCAGAAGGCGCGCAAAAACTCCTCCGCGCCCTCTTCGATCTCTTCCTTGCGGAGGATGGGGATCATGTAGTCGCTCAGCCGCCAGTGCCGCCGTTCCGGCATGTCCCGCAGGTACCCGCACGCGGCGGTCCAGAATTCCATCCCTGACTCCATGTCGATCCATAATTCGACATACAGCGGACAGGGAACACAGCCGCTGTCCGTGCAGATCTCGGGGTATACGATGACCTCCGCCAGGGCGGTGTATTTGTCGTATCGCCAGAAGTTCATCGCCCCAAACGTGCAGTTGGCAGCGGAAAGCACGATCTCCCCGCCGTCCACATCCGCGGGCATTTCCAGCGCCCCTGCCCAGATGCTCTCGTTCAGCGCGTCAAAGATCATCTGCCTGTGGTGTTTCAG
Source organism: uncultured Bacillota bacterium (assembly GCA_963930055.1). Lineage (GTDB taxonomy): Bacteria > Bacillota > Clostridia > Christensenellales > Aristaeellaceae > Pullichristensenella. The sequence goes on from CAWVKS010000010.1 coordinate 311,745, forward strand.
GATATACGCCTTCATGGACTGTATTTGCGGCACGGGCACAGTTTTCGTGTTCGCGCCCACAGCGGTGCAAATATCGCCCGCGTCCTGGGGCTCGTCCTGCAGCGGCGTATACGGCCCCGGTACCCTGCCATGCGCGGGACTGGGAGAAAAGCCAAACCGGCGTGTAACGCGATCTAGTGT